>NZ_JAUYQD010000065.1 GCF_030697375.1 Rhodoferax sp.
CCCCCCCCCCCCCCCCCCCCCCCCCCCCCCCCCCCCCCCCCCCCCCCCCCCCCCCCCCCCCCCCCCCCCCCCCCCCCCCCCCCCCCCCACGGGCGTGACAGACATGATCTGCAAGTGAAATTGACCTGTATCAAAATTTCCCCTGGTTTTTGACGCCACAGGGGCAGGCCTCAGGGAAGGGGCGATGGCTGCGGGGTAAAGTCGGCAGATCTCTGCATCTCGACGGCCCATGCCAACGATCCCGACGGTCTCCCCGCTGAACTCGATACAAACCCGAGTCACCCTGACAACGCTGCTTATTTTTTTGCTGAGCCTGTGGTCGCTGTCGTACTACGCCAGCCAGATGCTGCGCAAAGACATGGAGCGTTTGCTCGGTGAGCAGCAGCGCTCGGAGGTTTTTTATCTGGCTGCCGAGCTCAATCATGGGCTGGAGGAACGTCGCGACGCCTTGAAAACAGTGGCCCGCAGCGTGAGTTCGGCCATGCTGGGCGACCAGGCGGCCTTGCTGGCCCTGCTGAACGAGCGCCCGCTGCTTCGCGGTTTGTTCAACGGTGGCTTGCTTGCTTACCGCTGGGATGGCTCGGCCATGGCAGCGCTTGCGCTGGCGGGCGGCCCCGCCGCAGACCGTGTGGGCGACCTCACCCCTTTGTTGCCTGCGCTGTTGCAGGATGGCATCGCAATGGGCCGCCCCGTTTTGGACCCGAATTCGCACGCTGCGGTATTTGGCATGCTGGTTCCGATCCGTGATGCGAAGGGCCAGGCCATTGGCGCTTTGGGTGGCCTGACCGACGCAGGAAAAACCAGCTTTCTGGACCAGATTACACAGGGCCGCTATGGGAGGACGGGCGATTATTTTCTGGTGGCGCCCCAGCACCGGTTGATCGTGACCGCCTCCGACCCGAGCCGCAGCATGGACGTGTTTCCGGCGCCTGGCTCCAATCCGTCCGTGGACCGTTTTATGCGGGGTTTTGAGGGGCCCGCGCTTTACCTCAATTCCCGTGGTGTGGAAGTGCTGGGGTCTGCCAAAGGGATTCCCGTGGCGGGGTGGTTTGTGGGCGTCACCCTGCCCACGGCAGAGGCCTTTGCACCGATCCATGCCATGCAGCGGCGTACCTTGCAGGCCACCATGGTGTTGACCCTGTTGGCGGGGTTTTTGACCTGGTGGATTTTGCGGAGGCAACTGGCCCCCATGCTGTCAGCGGCGCACACACTGGCCACCATGTCGGATGCGAACCTGCCGCCACAGCCTTTGTGCGTGGCACGGTACGACGAAATTGGCCAGCTGATCGGCGTTTTCAACCACTTGCTAGGGGTTTTGGCGCAGCGGGAGGTCACGCTGCTGCAGAACAAGGCCCTGCACTCGGCCATTTTGCAAACCGCCATGAACGGCTTCTGGCTGGTGGACCCGCGGGGGCGCCTGCTGGAGGTCAACGAAACCTATTGCCGGATGAGCGGGTACAGCGCGCAAGAGCTTTTGGGCAAGAACGTGTCCGATCTGGAATCCCGAGAAACCGCCAGCCGGACTGCAGGGCACATCCAGCAAGTCCGGGAGCAGGGCGAGGGGCGCTTCAATTCCCGGCATTGCCGCAAGGACGGGAGCCTGTTTGACGTCGAAGTCAGCGTGCAGCACCGTCCCGATGAGCAGGGGCGGTTTGTGGTGTTTGTGCAAGACATCACGGACCGCCGGCAGGTGGAGGAGGACCGTCGTATTGCCGCCATTGCATTCGAATGCCAGGAAGGCATTGTGGTGACCAATGCCGATGCGCAGATTCTGCGGGTCAACCAGACCTTTACACGGATTACCGGCTATTCCCAGAGCGAGGTGCAAGGGGTATCGACGGCCATCCTGGGTTCCGACCGCCACAGCGCCGCTTTTTTTGAAGGCTTTTGGCGTGAAACCCGGCACGCAGGGGTGTGGCAGGGCGAGATGTGGCAGCGGCGCAAAGATGGCACGCATTACCCGGCCCGGGTCACCATGACCGCCGTGCGGGACGACACCGGAAGGGTGACGCACTACGTTGGCAACTTCACGGATGCCACCCACAGCCAGATGGCGGAGCAACAGCGCCTGTGCGACGAGGCGGCCCTGCGCGATACGCTGGTGCGTGAGGTGCACCACCGCATCAAAAACAATTTGCAGGGCATCACCGGAATACTGGGCCAGTTTGCGAAAAGGCACCCTGAAATTGCGGACCCCATCAACCAGGCCATGGGCCAGGTGCGCGGCATCTCCGTGATCCACGGCTTGCAAGGCCGTGCGGCCTCGTCTTCCGTGCGTTTGTGCGAACTGACGGGCGCCATTGCGGAGGAAATACAAAGCCTGTGGCGCACACCGGTGGCGCTGGATATTCCCGCAGCCTGGGTGCCTTGCCTGATGGCCGAAAAGGAAGCGGTTCCCATTGCCCTGGTGCTGAATGAGTTGATACTGAACGCCGTCAAGCACGGTGGCAAGGCGCAGGGCCAAGTGAACATCACCCTGCGCAAGGGCGCGCAGCCGGATGTGGTGCAAATCACCATAGTCAATACGGGGACACTTGTCCCCGACCAGCCCCCTGCCATCACGCACCATATGGGCTTGCAGCTCGTCGCAGCGCTGATGCCCCGCCATGGGGCCCGCATTGCCAGGGAGCAGCGTGGCGAATGGGTCACGACGGTGCTGGAGCTGGAGCCTCCTGTGATTTCCCTCGAAATGAAAGAAGCAAAATGACAACTGAGCCGGTGTCCGTTGCGGGCAAGCAACTTCTGGTGGTGGAGGATGACCGGCTGGTGCTGGCCATGCTGGTGGAGGGCCTTACCGATGCCGGCTTTGTGGTGGTTACGGCAGAGTCCGTGGAAGATGCCGAAGCCTGGCTGTCAGGCGGTGGGCGGCCCGATTTGGCCGTGCTGGACGTACGCCTGTCGGGCCAAGATGGCCTGTACCTGGCCCAGCGTCTGCGCGACCTGGACCACATTCCGTTCATGATGTTGAGCGCCTACAGCGACCCCCAAACGGTGGCGCGGGCGACGGCAGCCGGGGCATTGGGCTACGCGGTGAAGCCGCAGGACCTGGCCCAGCTGGTGCCTGCCATCCAGGCTGCGTTGGCGCGCGCCGATGAGTTGCAGGATTTGCGTACCAAGCGCCTGCAGCTGCAGGCGGCCCTCAATGGCGAACGCGATATCAACATCGCCGTGGGCATCACCATGATGCAAAACCACCTGAAACGCAGCGAAGCTTTTGAATTGATACGCATGGCGGCACGCAAACAGCGGCGCAAGCTGGCCGACTTGGCGGCGCAGATCATTCAGGCAGGGGAAACACTGAGCCTTTGATTCCAAATGGATGGGGCAGGAGCGCAAAACACTGCTATAAACGCAGGTTCACAAGGAAGTGGCGGCCCCTGTCCCCGGCTCCAGTTCCCTTTAGGCCCTGAACCCGCCTCGTTAGCCTGTTTGTGTGTGCCTGCTGCACCCACCAAGAAGTAACGACGCAGTCCCCAAACGGACTGATGCGCGGGTGTTCCAACTGCTTGTTAATTTTCATGTACGTACGACCCGGTGGTTGACCAACGTCAGCATTGGGGTGCGTTTGCTTTCGCTGATGGGGCTGGCGGTGTCCGTGTCCCTGGTGCTGGCGGCCGCAGGCATCGGGGGTTTGGCCGCGTCGAAGGAAAGCCTGCGTTCTGTCTACGAAGACCGCATGTTGCCGGTGCAGCAACTGGCCGAAATCTCGCAACTCATGCTGACCAATCGGCTGCTGTTGCAAACCGCGCTCAGCAAGGTTCAACCGGATCCGGCCACGGGTCGGCGCGCTGCGTGGGTCATGGACCGCGAGTTTTCCTCCATGGCGGCCCATGCCATTGAGAAAAACATTGAAACCATCAACACGCTGTGGCGTAACTACGATTCGTCTTCGCTCCCGCCCGCGGAAAGGGCACTGGCGGATCGGTTTGCCGAGCGCCGCAGTGCCTATATCAAGGAAGCGCTGTTGCCGGCTGTCCTGTCATTGCAGTCCAACCAGTACGCCAGCACCCAAGTGCTGGCCGCCAAAGCGGCAACACTGTTCGAAAAAGCCGGCCCCGACCTTCAAGCACTGAATCGATTGCAGTTCGACATTGCGCGGCAGGCCTACGACAAGGGGGTGCGGCGGTATGAAAACACGCGCCTGATGGCGCTAGGCACGCTGGGTGTGGCGGTACTGTTCATGAGTTGGTTGGGGTGGATGCTGAGCGGCTCCATCGTCAATCCACTCAAGCAGGTGATTGTCATTTTTCAGAGAATCTCCAACGGAAAGTACGACTCCACCATCCTCGTGGACGGCCATGACGAAATCAGCGAGGTGATGTTGGCGCTGGGGGACATGCAAACCAAGCTGGGGCTCGACGAGGAAGCCATCCACCAGCTGGCGTTTTATGACCCGCTCACCAAACTGCCCAACCGGCGCCTGTTGCGCGACCGGTTGCAAAGAGCGCTTTCGCTAAGTTCGCGCAGCCGGCTCTATGGGGCGGTGTTGATGGTGGATCTGGACAATTTCAAGAGCATCAATGATACCCGTGGCCATGAAGTGGGTGACCGATTGCTGGTTGAAATTGCGCAGCGGATTCAGCTGTGTGTCCGCCAGGCCGACACGGTCGCCCGTTTGGGGGGCGATGAATTCATCGTCATGCTGGTGGACTTGAGCATGGATGAGGCACAGGCCGCGCTGCAGGCCGAGAGAATCGGGGAGAAGATTCTGGCGGCCATCAGCCAGCCCTGCATGCTGTCCAACAAGCTGCACCATCCGGCGGGCAGCATGGGGCTGTGCCTGTTTGTGGGGCAGAGCGCATCCATGGAGGATTTGCTCAAGCGTGCTGACATCTCCATGTACCAGGCCAAAAACAGCGGGCGCAACGCTTTGCAGTTTTTCGACCCGCAAATACAGGCCTCGCTGGAAGCGCGCATGGCGCTGGAGTCTGAACTGCATGAGGCCTTGCCCAAGCACCAGTTCAAGCTGTATTACCAAATGCAGCAGGACCATCGGCACGGCGTGCTGGGCGCGGAGCTGTTGTTGCGTTGGGAGCACCCCAAATACGGCATGGTGATGCCAGACCAGTTCATCCCCATTGCGGAAGAGTCTGGGCTGATTGTTCCGATAGGGGAATGGGTATTGCGCAGCGCATGTGAACAACTCACCGTGTGGGCCCACAAGCCGGTGGTGGGGGAGTTTTTGCTGGCGGTCAACGTGAGCCCGCGCCAGTTTCGAGAACCCGACTTCGTGGACATGGTGGACCAGGTTTTGATGCAAACCGGTGCCAATCCGGCAAGGCTGAAGTTGGAGCTGACCGAGAGTTTGGTGCTGCACAACGTGACGGACACCATCGTCAAAATGAAAGCACTGAACCAGTTGGGCGTTCACTTTTCGATGGACGACTTCGGCACCGGTTATTCGTCCTTGTCCCACCTGACCCATTTGCCCATTCATCAACTCAAAATTGACCGCAGCTTTGTGCACAACATTGCCAGTAACCGCAACGACGCCATCATTGTGCAGACCATTATTGGCATGGCCAACAACCTGGGCGTCGCAGTGATTGCAGAGGGCGTAGAGACCCCAGAGCAGCGCGCCTGCCTGGAACGATTCGGCTGCTTTGCCTACCAGGGCTATCTCTTTGGGCGGCCCATGCCACTGCCGGAATTTGAAAGGCTGGCGCTGGAGGCCAGCACGGTCTAGACATTCATTTTAGGGAAAACACAACTTGAACCATTTAAAAATATCCACCCGTCTATTCCTCCTGATCGCGCTGTTGTCGGCGCTGCTCGTGGCCATTGGTGCTGGCGGTCTGTTGGGCATTGTCCAAACCAATGAATCCCTGCGCTCCACCTATGAAGAGCGGCTGGTGCCTGTGGCACAAATCTCCGAAATTCAAAAACTGCTGCTGCGCAACCGGCTGGCCATTGCAACCGCACTGGTGACACCCACCCCTGAGACGATTGCAGCCAGCACGGCGGAAGTGGAGGCGAACATCGATGCCATTGGCAAGGTATGGGCCACTTTCATGGCGACCACGCTGGACCCGGACGAAGCCAAAATTGCCAATACGTTCACTGAAAATCGGGGCAGATTTGTGCAGCAGGGCCTTAAACCCGCAGTGGCGGCACTGCGTGCCAACGATCTGGTCGGGGCCAACCGCGTCGTTCTGGAGGCCATTCGACCCCTCTTTGTGCCGGTGAATGAAAACATCACGGCGCTGATGGCTTTCGAGATTGACAAGGCCAAGCATTCCTACGCCGAAGCATTGGGCCGTTACACCACCATTCGGGTTATGTCGGTGCTCTCCATGGTGGCGGGCGTGCTGTGTGCCGTGATCTTTGGCGTGGCTTTGATTCGCGGCATTTCCCGTTCACTCGGCCAGGCCGTGGATATTTCCAATGCCGTCGCGCGGGGCGATCTCAGCCAATCCATCCATGTGGCGGGCAAGGACGAAGCTGCACAGGTGCTGAACGCGCTGGCGGCCATGCAGGGGAGCCTGATCCAGGTGGTCTCCAACGTACGCTCGGGCTCTGAAAGTGTGGCGACTGCCAGTGCGCAGATCGCCTCGGGCAACTACGACCTTTCGGCCCGCACGGAGCAGCAGGCGGGGTCACTGCAGCAGACGGCTGCTTCCATGGAGCAGCTCAGCGCCACCGTCAAACACAATGCGGACAACGCCCGTCAGGCCAACCAATTGGCGCTCAACGCCAGTGCGACGGCGATCCAGGGCGGCGAGGTGGTGGCCGAGGTGGTGCATACCATGAAAGGCATCAACGACAGCTCGCAAAAAATTGCGGACATCATCAGCGTGATTGAGGGTATTGCTTTTCAGACCAATATTCTGGCCTTGAATGCTGCTGTGGAAGCTGCACGCGCAGGCGAACAGGGCCGCGGCTTTGCGGTGGTTGCCAGCGAAGTGCGTAGCCTGGCCGGGCGTTCGGCCGATGCCGCCAAGGAAATTAAGAGTCTTATCAGCGCCAGTGTGGATCGGGTGGCAAAAGGCAGCATTCTGGTGGACCGGGCCGGTGTGACCATGGACGAGGTGGTGAGCGGAATCAAACGCGTGACCGACCTGATGGGCGAGATCAGTGTTGCCAGCACGGAGCAAAGCCAAGGGGTATCGCAAGTGGGGGAGTCCGTGGCCCAGATGGACCAGGTGACCCAGCAAAATGCGGCACTGGTCGAGGAGATGGCTGTGGCCGCCAATAGCCTGAAGTCACAGGCCCATGACTTGGTGAATACGGTGGCGCTGTTCAAATTGGCGGCCGGTTAACACCACAGTCGGTTGGCGCTCTGGCGCCCGAAGGATGCCACCGACAGTGCCAATCAAAAGAGACGCCCCATGCGAACGAACCTCCCGGTAACCCAGCGCGAATATCAGTTCCCAAGTGGTGAGACCCTGCTGTCCACCACCGACCCCTCCAGCCATATTTCCTACGCCAATTCGGCCTTCATTCGCGCCAGTGGTTACTCCCCGGAAGAGTTGATGGGGCAGCCGCACAATGTGGTGCGCCACCCGGACATGCCGGTCGAGGCCTTTGCCGACATGTGGCGCAGCTTGAAAGACGGCCAGTCCTGGCGGGCCTTGGTAAAAAACCGGCGAAAGGACGGTGACCACTACTGGGTATGTGCCAATGCGGCACCCATGCGCCGCAACGGGCAGGTAACGGGCTACTTGTCGGTGCGCACCAAGCCGGCACGTGCCGAAGTAGATGCCGCAGAAAAGCTGTATGCGCGTTTTAAGGACGGTAGCGCATCAGGTATTGGCTTCCAGCGTGGTCTGATTGTGCGCACCGGTCTGATGCGCTGGACCAGCGCTTTGCAGCTGTTGCCGGCTGCCTGGCGTGTGCGCTTGCCTTTGTTGACGGTGGGCCTTGTCATGGCAATGATTTTGTCCATGCTGAACCTGGATGGCGGGTCCTTGGCCGTGCTGGGGGTTACCTTGGCTGGAGCGCTGCTGCTGGCCGACTGGTTCATCGAGGCGCAAATTTCCAATCCCCTGGGAAAAATCCTTGAAGTGGCGCAGCAAATTGCCAGTGGCGAGGCTGCGGCCGATTTAAACCTCAATCGCTGCGACGAGATCGGTCTGATAGCCCGAGCCATCAATCAGGCTGGCCTGAACCTGCACTCCCTGGTCGCCGATGTGTACGAGCAGGCTTCCGGTGTTGAGGTGGCCAGCACGGAAATCTCCAAAGCATCGCATGACTTGTCGAGCCGAACTGAGCAGGCAGCGTCCAATTTGGAGCAGACTGCCTCAGCCATGGAGCAGCAGACGGCCTCGGTTCGCCAGAATTCAGACACCTCAGAACAAGCCAGCAAAGTGGCCCATACGGCGGTGCAAGTGGCCACCCAGGGCGGTGAGGCCGTGGCCAATGTGGTGTCCACCATGGCACTGATTTCGGCTTCCAGCCGGAAAATAGCCGACATCATCAGTGTGATTGACGGGATTGCTTTTCAGACCAATATTCTTGCGCTGAATGCTGCCGTAGAGGCCGCCCGTGCCGGTGAGCAGGGACGGGGCTTTGCCGTGGTGGCCAGTGAAGTCCGCAGCCTGGCCGGGCGTTCAGCGGCGGCGGCCAAGGAAATCAAGAGCCTGATTGAGGAATCGGTAGACAACGTCGAGAGTGGTTCCAGGTTGGTGAGCGATGCGGGGCAGACCATGGCGCAAGTGGTGGAGCAGGTGCGCAAAGTGAATCACCTGATTGCTGAAATCACCACCGCCTCCAAGGAGCAGGCCCAGGGGGTATCGCAGGTTGGGCAAGCGGTGGCGCAACTCGATGAAATGACACAGCAAAACGCCGCCATGGTGGAAGAAAGCAGTGCTTCTGCGGTCAGCATGGGAGACCGGGCGCAGCGGCTGGTGGCCGCCGTCAAAGTGTTCACCATTTAGGGCCCGTATGTTGCGCACGGTCTTGCGGGATCCGTTGCTTTCTATCCCGCCATCAGCTTATGTACCAAATCCGCGGTGGTGGAGGCTTTGTATTTGCGCATCAAACGGGCACGGTAAATTTCTACCGTGCGGTGGCTGATAGTCAGCACCTTGCCGATTTGTTTGGAGGTCAGGCCCTGCATCAAATGCGCGGCGACTTCACGTTCACGCGCGGTCAGTTCGGCTTTCACCGGGCGGCGGGCACTGAGGTCTTCAAAACACCATATGCCCGCCTCGTGGGGGGCGTCGCGGTTGAGTGCGCGGCCGGTCACATGGCACCAAAAGGTCTCCCCCTTGAAACGGCCCTCCACGCGTTTCATGATGCGGTCATCGGCGTAGGTGCCGCTGCGGTTCAAGATGGGCGCAATGCGCGCGCCGGTGCGTTCGTACTCGTCCGCGCTGGGGTAGAGCACCTGGAACGACTGGCCTATGAGCCGCTCGCGGCTGGTGCCAAACATGTCGCACAGGTGCTGGTTGCAGTCCATGATGCTGCGGTTGCAAGACAGCGCCAAACCCACGGGGGCCAACTCAAAAGCCAGGCGGTAGTCGGTGTCCATTTGGGTGTGCTCGCGGTGGGGGCTAGGGTTGGGCTTTACGGAGAACTACGTATGGAATTAAGTAGTATCGTAGCGCCATTGTTTCTTTAATGGAGAAAAGCACTGTGAACAAAATTTATCCCAGCGCCGCCTTGGCGCTTGAAGGCATTGTCAAAGACGGCCAGTTGCTGGCGGTGGGCGGCTTTGGTCTGTGCGGCATTCCTGAAGCACTGATCGACGCGCTCAAAGACACGGGTGTGAAAGACCTGACGGTCATCTCCAACAATGCCGGTGTGGACGGCTTTGGCCTGGGCAAGTTGCTGGAAACGCGGCAAATCAAAAAGATGATTTCCAGCTACGTGGGCGAGAACAAGGAGTTTGAGCGCCAGTACCTGGCCGGTGAATTGCAACTGGAGTTCACCCCCCAGGGCACGCTGGCCGAAAAGCTGCGCGCCGGGGGCGCGGGCATCCCCGCGTTCTTTACCAAAACCGGTGTGGGCACCATCGTGGCCGACGGCAAGGAGCTGCGCGAGTTTGATGGCGAAACCTATGTGATGGAGCGCGCCTTGGTGCCTGAAGTGGCCCTGGTCAAAGCCCACCGCGCCGACAAATCGGGCAACCTGCAATTCCGTTTTACCGCGCGCAATTTCAACCCGGCTGTGGCCATGGCCGGCAAGACCACGGTGGTGGAAGTCGAGGAGATTGTGGAAACCGGTGACATCCCGCCTGACCAGGTGCACCTGCCCGGCATTTATGTCCACCGCATTGTGCTCAACGCTTCCCCTGAGAAGCGCATTGAGAAACGCACCATTACTGAAACCAAATAATTTTGCGGGACAGTCCGCAGCCGCGTAGCGGCAAGCCCTGTCCCCAACTGACTAGGAGAGTTTGAATATGAGCTGGAATCAAGACCAAATGGCCGCCCGCGCCGCCCAAGAACTGGAAGACGGTTTTTATGTGAACCTGGGCATCGGCATCCCCACGCTGGTGGCCAATTTTGTGCCCGCCGACAAGGAAGTCTGGCTGCAAAGCGAAAACGGCATGCTGGGCATTGGCCCCTTTCCCACCGCCGATGCGGTGGACGCCGACCTGATCAATGCCGGCAAGCAAACGGTGACCACCATCAAGGGCTCCAGTATTTTTGGCAGCCACGAGAGCTTTGCCATGATCCGCGGCGGCAAGATCAACCTGAGCATTTTGGGCGCCATGCAGGTCAGCGAAAAAGGCGACCTGGCGAACTGGATGATCCCCGGCAAGATGGTCAAGGGCATGGGCGGCGCCATGGACCTGGTGGCGGGTGTGAAACGCGTGATTGTGCTGATGGAACACGTCGCCAAAAAGAAAGACGGCACCGAAGACATGAAGATCTTGCCCCAGTGCACCTTACCCTTGACGGGTGTGGGCGTGGTGGACCGCATCATCACCGATCTGGCGGTGATGGATGTGACACCCGAAGGGCTGAAGGTGGTGGAGCTGGCCCCGGGCGTGACCCGGGAGTTTTTGCAGAGCAAGACGGGCGTCACCCTGGTCTGATCTGGAATCAGGCCCAGCAGTCCTGGCCGAAGTGCAGGGCGGGCAGCCCCAGGTGCCGCGCCAGGGTTTGGCCCAAGTCGGCAAAGCTGCCGCGCAGCCCCAGGTTCAGGCCTGCGGGGCTGGCGGGGCCGGCAAACAACAAAGGCACGTTTTCCCGGGTGTGGTCTGACCCGTGCCAAGTGGGGTCGCAGCCATGGTCTGCACTCAGGGCCAGCAGGTCGCCCATCTGGAGCTGCCCCAGCAGTTGCGGCAAAAAGGCATCAAACGCTTCCAGCGCGTTGGCGTAGCCCGCCACATCCCGGCGGTGCCCAAACACCATGTCAAAGTCCACCAGGTTGGCAAACACCAGGCCGCCATCCGGGCAGTCTTGCAGTGCGGTCAGGGTCTGTACGCACAGCGCGGCGTTGTTCTCGCCCTTGCGGTGGTGGCTGATGCCCCGGGCCGCAAAAATGTCCTTGATCTTGCCCACGGCATGCACCTCGCGGCCCGCTGCGACGATGGAGTCCAGCAGGGTGGGGCCGGGCGGGGGCGTGGTCAGGTCGTGCCGGTTGGCGGTGCGCTGGTAACGACCGGCCGCACCCACAAAGGGCCGGGCGATCACGCGGGCGATGTTGAGCTCATCAAAAATGGGTTTGGCGGCATCGCAAATCTCCAGCAGACGCTCCAGCCCAAAGTGCTCTTCGTGCGCTGCCACCTGGAACACGCTGTCGCTGCTGGTGTAGCAAATGGGCCATCCCGTGCGCAGGTGTTCATCCCCCAGACGGTCGATGATCTCGGTGCCACTGGCATGGCAGTTGCCCAGGCTGCCGGTTAGGCCGCATTGGGACAACCAGCGTTGCATCAGATCGTCTGGAAACACCGACTGCGTGGCGTCGGCTACTTTGGGAAAGTAGCCCCAATCAAAAGGCACCGGGCAGCCCATCAGTTCCCAGTGGCCGCTGGGCGTGTCCTTGCCCAAGCTGACCGGGCTGGCCGCGCCAAACGCGCCGCTCGGACGGGGCGCCGCCGCCATGCCCGCAGGCCAGGCACCACTGGAGGCCTGCGCGGCGTGCCCCAAGCCCAGTTGCATCAGGTGGGGCAGTTGCAAGGGGCGGCCTTGTTGCAGGCGCCACTGCGCAATGTGTCCGAAGGTGTTGGCCCCCACATCCTGCGAACGGGCCGCGTCCGGTGCCGCACCCAAACCAAAGGAGTCCAGAATGACGACGATGGCGCGGGCCATGCTTAACCCTCCAGCCGCGAGACCATCACCGGGGTCAGGGCGGGGGGCTGGTCGGTGATGTCTATCAGCTGCGGCAGGCGCTGGCGGGCGGCTTGTGCGGAAGCGATGTTGGCCGCCTGTACCACCGCCAAGCGGTCGCCCACCTCCACCCGTTGCCCCGGCTGTACAAACTGGGTAAAGCCCACGCGTGCATCCACGCTGTCGCTGGCCTTGCGTCGGCCACCGCCCAGCTCAATGACCATCAGGCCAATGTCGCGCGTGGCCATGCCGCTGACCCAGCCGGCGCGGCTGGCGCAAACATCCAATTGCACGGGGGCCTGGGGAAGGTAATCGCCGGAGCGTTCGCAAAAGTCGGCCGGGCCGCCCAGTGCCGTCACCATGCGGGCAAAGTGCTCCAGCGCTTTGCCGCTACTGAGGGCTTTGTCCACCTGGCGCAGGGCCTGTGCCTCGTCCAGGGCCAGGCGGCCCAGCACCAGCAGTTCGGCGCTCAGGCGGCGGGTCACTTCCAGCAGGCGTGGCTCCTGGCGAAGGCCTTTCAAAAAGGCCACCGCTTCCTGCATTTCCACGGCGTTGCCGCAGGTGTCGCCCAGCACCTGGTTCATGTCGGTAATCCAGGCCCGCGTGGGCAAGCCTGCGCCGTTGGCCACCGTCACCAGCGACTGCGCCAGCTCCTGGGCCATGGACGGAGAACTGGCGAACGCACCGTTGCCCACCTTCACATCCATAACCAGCCCTTGCAGTCCGGCGGCCAGTTTTTTGGAAAGGATGCTGGCGGTGATCAGCGCCACCGACTCTACCGTGGCGGTGACATCGCGGATGGCGTACAGGCGCTTGTCCGCAGGGGCCAGCTCGGCGGTTTGGCCGATGATGGCGCAGCCCGCAGATTGCAGGGCCTGGCGCAACGTAGCCGTATCGGGCGCGGTCTGGTAGCCGGGGATGCTGTCGAATTTGTCCAGCGTGCCGCCGGTGTGGCCCAGGCCCCGGCCCGAGATCATGGGCACAAAACCGCCGCAGGCCGCCACGATGGGCGCCAGCATCAGGCTGACCTTGTCGCCCACACCGCCGGTGGAGTGTTTGTCCAGGAGGGGGCCATTCAGGTTGGCGCTGCTCCAGTCCATCACCGCGCCGGAGCGTGTCATGGCGCGGGTCAGGTCAATGGTTTCTGCGCTGCCCATGCCTTGGAGGAACATGGCCATGGCCATGGCGGCGGCCTGGCCTTCGCTCCAGGCGCCGGTGGTCAGCCCCTGGACAAATGCGTCAATCTCCTGGCTTTGCAGGGTGTGACCGTCACGCTTGCGGCGAATGATTTCTTGGGCCAGCATGGGGAGATACCTCAATAGGTGCCCGCAGACGCGGGCGGTGGGGCACTGCGGCCACCCAAAATGGCTTCGATGTCGCTCAACACACTGCTGGCGCCAATACGAAAACGCTTCGGGGTCAGGGCCTGTGGCCCCAGCAGCTCGCTGTGCAAAGCCATGTAGACGGCGGCATCGGCCACGGTGCGGATACCGCCCGAGGGTTTGAAGCCCACCCGTGGTGCCGCGTTCGCATCGGACGCAATGGCACTGAGCATGGTGCGCGCGGCATCAGGCGTGGCGCTTACGGGCACTTTGCCGGTGCTGGTTTTGAGGAAATCCGCCCCCGCGTCCAGGCTCAGGCGCGACGCACGGGCCACCAGCGCCACATCTTTGAGTTCGCCGGTTTCCAAAATCACCTTCAGCAGCAAACCGGGGCAAGCCTTGCGCACCGCCTGCAGCACCTGCGCTACGGTGCGTTCGTCACCGGCCATAAGGGTCTTGTAGGGCAGCACCACGTCCACCTCTTGGGCGCCGCTTTGCACAATGGCGCCGGTGTCGCGCACGGCACGCTCCAGGTCGGCACTGCCATCGGGGAAGTTGGCCACGGCGGCCACCGCGATATGGGCGGGCAACTGGGCGCGGGCAAAGGCCGCCAAACGGGGCCACACACACACGGCCGCCGTGGGGCCAAACGGGCCTTGGGCGCGCTCACACAGGCGGGCGATGTCGGCTTCGGTGTCGTGGTCGTTCAGGCTGGTCAGGTCCAGGCAGGACAGGGCCAGTTGGGCGCTGGCGCGCAGGTCGTGGGTGTCGTCGGTGGTGGATGGGGAGGTCATGGTGAGGATGGGGTTGGGTTGAGTTCCAGGCCGCCAATGATGGCCGCCAGCACGCCGCTGGCAAGGTCGCTTGCGGCCTGGGCTTGGGACAGGGTGTGGGCATGGCTCAGGTGTTCGGTGGACAGGCCCGCGCCCATATTGGTGATCAGCGACAGGGCCAGCACCCGCAGGCCCGCGTGGCGCGCCAAAATGGTCTCGGGCACGGTGCTCATGCCCACGGCGTCGGCGCCCAGGCGCGCCATCATGCGGATCTCGGCAGGGGTTTCAAACTGCGGGCCAAAGGCCCAGGCGTACACCCCCTCATGCAAGGAGACGCCATGCTGTGCCGCCAGGGCCATGGCCTGTGCGCGCAAGGCGGGGTCGTAGGCGTCCACCATGCTGACAAAACGCTCGGAGCCGCTTTCGCCCACCAGGGGTGAGCGCTGGGGCAGGTTGAGGTGGTCGTTTAGCACCATCAGGCTTTGCGGCGGCATGTCGGTGCGCAAGCTGCCTGCAGCATTGGTTTGCACCAAGACTTCGCAGCCCAGGGCCTGTAGCACGCGCAGCGGTATTTGCATGCCGTCCACGGCGCCGGTTTCATAGCCGTGTTTGCGCCCGCTCATCACCGCCACCGGGTGCGCCCCAATGCGGCCCAGCCACAGTTCGCCACTGTGCCCGGCCACGGTGGCTTGGGGGAAGCCCTCCAGGTTGGCGTAGGGAATGCGCGTGGCGTCTTGCACATGTGCGGTCAATCCGCCCCAGCCGGAACCCAGCACCACGGCAATACGCGGGTGTGCCTTGGGCGCCAGGCGGTCAATGGTGTGCAGTGCAGGGAGTACAGAAGGGTGGGTCATGGTGTGTTCAGGTGGTCGGGTCCAAAACTCTCGGGCAACAACTGCGCCAGTGTGTAGCGCGGCCCCATGGCGGTGTCGTTGGCGGTGAGTATGGGCGCATCGGGGGCGCAAAACTCGCGCAGCTTCTGGCGGCATCCGCCGCAGGGCGTGACCCAGGCACCCCCGGTGCCCACCACCAGCACAGCCCGTGCGTGGGTGCTGCCGGCCAGCACCATGGCGCTCAAGGCGCTGGCTTCGGCACACACGCCTTCGGGGTAGGCGGCGTTTTCCACGTTGCAGCCCGCATGGATGCGGCCCTGGTCGTCCAGCACCGCCGCCCCCACCCGGTATTTGGAATAGGGGGCATAGGCTTGGAGGCGTGCGGCGCGGGCGGCTTGCAGAAGCTGTTGTTGGAGGTCGTTGTCAAGCAGGTTTGGGGTCATGTTTCCCATAATATCGCCGTTCACCTGTACCCGATTCGCTCCCAGGGTTGCGCGCCAGTTTTTCCAGGCCCAGCAGGGCCGCGTGCTGCAGCAGCATGATGGTTTTGGCGTCCTGAATTTCACCGGCGTGGAGCATGTCCAGGGCGGTCGCCAGGGGCAGTTCAAGCACTTCGATGTCCTCGCCTTCGTGGGCATGGCCGCCGCCGGCGCCGATCTGATCCGATGCTTCGTATTCGGCGGCAAAGAAATGCAGTTTTTCGGTGACCGAACCCGGGCTCATATAGGCCTCAAAGAGCTTGCGGGGTGCGCGCACGCGATAGCCCGTTTCTTCCTCGGCTTCGCGGCGAACGCAGGTTTGCGGGTCGTCGCCGTCCAGCAGCCCGGCGCAGGCTTCGATCAGCATGCCATCGGCATTGCCGTTGACCCAGGTGGGAAACCTGAACTGCCGCGTGAGCACCACGGTGCTGCGGCGTGCATTGAACAGCAGCAGAGCCGCGCCGTTGCCCCGGTCGTAGGTCTCGCGGCTCTGGCGCTGCCAACTGCCGTCACGGCGCAGAAAGTCAAACGTGGTTTTCTTCAGCACATACCAGTTGTCCGACAGGATCTGGGTGTCCACGATCTTGATCCGTGGGGCGGTGGTGTTGGCTGTTTGCTCGGTTAGGGTCATTGGGTGTATATTTCGTGCAACATCATGCAGTTTAGTGCAATTTCATGCATTCATGCAAGACCTCTTCAATCAAGAAAATTGACACCCATGTTGACCACACAAAGAAAAAAACTCATCTTGGACCGCCTATACCAGAAGGGCGAAGTGGTTGCCAAAGCCCTGAGCCAGGAGCTGGCGATCTCGGAGGACACCATTCGCCGGGATCTGCGCGAATTGGCCCAGGAGGGCAAGCTCCAGCGTGTGCATGGCGGCGCATTGCCTGTGTCCGCCGCCATGGCGGCACTGGACGTGCGGCAAACGATTGCGCCCACGGACAAACAGGCGCTGGGCCGCGCCGGGGCTGCCATGGTCAAGCACGGACAACTGATCTTTCTGGACGGCGGCACTACGGCCTTGCAGGTGGCCGCCCACCTCGACCCGGGTTTGCGGGCCACCGTGGTGACGCACAGCCCCACAGTGGCGGTGGAATTGGCCCAAAAGCCGCACCTGGAGATCATCATGCTGGGCGGCACGCTGTTCCGGCATTCCATGGTGAATGTGGGCGCCGCCGTGATCGAGGCCGCCACGCGCATGCGCGCCGACCTCTACTTCATGGGCGTCACCGGGGTGCACCCTGGGGTGGGCCTGAGCACGGGGGACCACGAAGAAGCGGCAGTTAAGCGGGCCTTGCATGCCTGCGCGGCAGAGACGGTGGTGCTGGCATCGCAGGAAAAACTGGGCGCCGCTTCGCCTTTTGTGATCGCGCCCTTGCATGCACTGGCCGCGCTGGTTGTGCCCCCACAGACGGCGGTGGAGACCGTGGAGGCTTACAGGGCGGCGGGGGTGAAGGTGCTGGTGGGGGCTTGACTATTCAGCCAGGCCGTGACGCACGCATTGAATTCGGCGGGCTGCTCGACCATCACCCAGTGGCCGGTGCCGAAGGCCTGCACGGCACTTCCGGGGCGCTGGGCCAACTGCGCAATCCACTGGGGCGAATGGAACATAAAGGGTTTGCGCTCGGCGTAGAGGTAAAGCGTGGGGCAGTGTGGCGCGACCTGCATGGCATGGCGCAGGCCGCCGTTCAGGCCGAACCACTGCATGGCATAGGGGTAGTTCATCTGCCAGCCCATGCGCGAAGGCTCGACGCGGCAGCGCAGGGCACGGGCCATGGCGCGTGTCATCCGGTCGCCCAGGGCACCCCCCAGTTTCCAGGCGATGGCCAACCACAGTTGGTAGACCAGAATCTGGAGCTTGGCCGAGGCTGTGAGGCTGGCCGAAAAGGCGGGTGAATTGTGGTCGCCAATGTCCACGGCCACCAAGCGTGCGACACGCTGGGGGTGCTGGGCCGCGTACTCGTATCCAAAGGTGCAACCCCAGTCGTGCAGCAGCAGGGTGACAGGCTGATCCGGGCTGGTGGTGTCCACGATGGTGTGAATCAGGTGGGTCATTTGGGCCAGTGATGGGGCTCTAGCTGGCTTCCCCATGTCAAAGCCCGGCAGCGTAAAACGCACGCAGCGGTACTGGCCTTTGAGCGCCTCCACGGTGCTGTCCCACAGGCGGTGCGAGTCCGGCCAGCCGTGAATCAACACCACGGTGTGGTCTCCACAGCCCTCTACGAGGATGTCAATGCCGTCAATGTCAAGGGGGGAGTCGTACATGGCGAGTCAGGTGTTTTTCTTCTGGGGTTTGCTGCCTGCTGGCAGCGTCTTTGATGTAGCGTATCCGATCGGCCCGTGCGGGATGTGAAGCCAATGCAATACCCAGCCAGGAGTACGGCCTATGGTTGCGGAGGTGTTACTGTCTTGGCAGCTTCAAATGCCGACCGCACATTCCATGCGGCTTGCAAGGCATAAAGGGCTGGGAAGGCGCATGGATGCTGACTCCTTTTCTAGAGGGCAGTGGTATCGATGGGGGGAAGTTTGCGAACCATTGTTTCGCCTTTCCGAAACTATGGTGCACCAGTCCAGTTGGGTGATCTTTGTTTCGTTATACCGAAAGTATTCGCTTATTTCACCCACGCGCCCCCGCCGCGACCGCGTCTTGCGCTGTCGGGCCGGTTTGCAACAAGGCCTCAAACGCCTCGGCGGGCACCGGCCTGGACACCAGGTACCCTTGGCCGTAATTGCAGCCACTCGCGGCCAGCAGGGCGCGCTGCGCCTGGGTCTCCATTCCTTCGGCGATCACTTGCATGCCCAGCCGGTGCGCCATGATGATGATGGTGTCGCACAGGGCCAGGGCGCTGGAGCCGGGTTCGAGTTTGCTGGTGAAGGACTGGTCAATCTTCAGGTAGTCGATGTCAAACTTTTGCAGATAGGACAGTGACGAATAGCCGGTGCCGAAATCATCCAGCGCGATCTTGATCCCTGCCGCGTGGAACTGCTGGAGCGTGTCCTTCACCCCGGCGTCCTCTTTGAGCAACAGGCCTTCGGTGATTTCGATCACCATGGCTTGCCCAGGAACCCCTTGTTCGCGCATCAGGGCCAGCCAGTCCTGGCACGGGCTTTCGCCGCTGTGGAACTGCACCGGTGACATGTTCACGCTGATTTGAAACTGGGGGTCGTACAGGTTCCGCCAGCGCCTGGCCTGGTGCACGGCTTGCCTGAACACCCAGTCGCCGATCTCTAGGATCAGGCCGGTTTCTTCGGCCAGCGGCACAAATTCAGCGGGGCTGACCAGTCCACGCGTCGGGTGCTGCCAGCGCACCAGGGCCTCGGCCTTGGTGATGCGGTCCGTGGCCAAGTCCACGATGGGCTGGTAGTAGACCCGGAACTGTCCGCCCGCCAGCGCGCCGCGCAAGTCATTGGTCATGCGCAGGCGGGTTTGGGCCGCTTGTTGCATGGCCTGGGTGAAATAGCAATACCGGTTGCGCCCGGTGTTCTTGGCGGCATACATGGCCTGGTCGGCGCTCTGGATCAAGGCCTCCATTTCCGTGGCATCGTGCGGATACAGCGTGATGCCGATGCTGGCCGTGACAAAGGCGCTCTCCCGCTCCAGCGCGAACGGCTTGGCCAGCGCGTCCAGGATGGTCTGGGCCAGCGAGTCAATCTTTTTGACTTCGCTGAGTTCGGTCAGGATGAGGATGAACTCGTCACCCCCCATGCGGGCCACGGTATCGGTGTCGCGCACGCAGGCGCTAATGCGTTGGCTGGCCTCCAGTAGCAGCCGGTCGCCCATGCTGTGCCCCAGTGTGTCGTTGACCTCCTTGAAGCGGTCCAGATCCAAGTACAGCAAGGCGATGGGCAGGTGGGCGCGTTCTGCGCGTTTGATTTCCTGCCCCAGCCGGTCAAACAGCATGTGGCGGTTGGGCAGGTTGGTCAGGGCGTCGAAGTTGGCCTGTTTCCAGATCAAGCCCTCGGACTGCTTCTTCTGGGTGATGTCGCGGATGAAGGCGCTGAATTCATAGCCCTGGGCGGTGGTGATCGGGGTGACCGTCAGTTCGATGGGGAACTCGCGCCCGCTGCGGTGCAGCCCGGAGATCTCGGTGCGCGCGTTCAGGATCGGCCCTGTGCCGCCGCGCAAAAAACGCTGCATACCCGTGACGTGGGCCTCGTGGTATTGCGGCGGGATCACGGTTTCGTGCAGCGCTCGGCCGAGCGCTTCGGCGCAGCTCCAGCCGAAAATCGTTTCGGCCTGGGCGTTCCAGCCGGTGATGGTGCCTGCGGCGTCAATTTGCACCACGGCGTCCAGCGCGGTTTCGATAATGGCGCGCAGCCGGCTTTGACTCTCCGCTAACACCTCCTGCGCCTGGGTGCGTTCGGCCAGCATGGCGCTGAAGCCGTCGGCCATGCGGTTGACGCTGTCGCCCACCAGGCGCAGCTCGTCGCGGGTACGCAGTGTGACCCGCCGACTCAGGTCGCCCTGGGCCAGCGCATGCGCGGAATGGACCAGTGTGCGGATGCTGCCGACAATGGCGTAGTAGCTGCCGACCGCGAGGTAGACCACCAGCAGAAACAGCAGCATGGCGCCGCCGACCGTCCAGAGCAAGGCGCTTTTGGCCTCGGCAATGCGCAGCTCGATCAGCGTCTTGGTGGTTGGCAGCATGGTGGCGTGCAGCTGTGCATAGCCCTTGTCGATCTCCGCAGTGGCCATATCCAGAAAGGCGGTGGACGGCATCGCAAAATGGCCGCTCAGCAAGTCCGAGTCCACCTGCGCGGAAACCTGCCGTGCCGAGTCGGCGAGGCCCTCATAAGAAGCCAGTAGCGACGCCCGCACTGCCGGGTGGTGATTGCCGGTGTTGTCGATGTTGACCTTAAGCTCCTGGAGTGCGCTGTCCAGTTGGGCCCGCAGCGCGTTCAATTTGGCGGTCTGGCTTGGGGTCATCGACTTTTGGGTCAGAACCACGGTACCGTAGGCGCGCAGCTGGCCCAGGTATTCCAGGGCGTGCGGCATGCGTCGGATGGCCGTGTCAATCAGGTAGTAGGTGGCAATTTCCGGGTCCAGGATCAGCGCATAGCCGTCGGCGATGGACAGCTCAAACAGCTGGATCTGTTCGATCAGGCGGGTATGCGCGGCGAAGTTCTCCTGCGCCGTCCAAGCAAGGCCTTGGGTGCGCAGCCGCTCCCAGTCTTCTTGGATGTGGTGCAAGGCTTGGCTCGATGCCAGGGGGGCGGGCAAAGACTGGGCCAGCACGCGCAATGCCTGCGCCAGCTGGGCTTCCTGGGCGGTGCGCCGTTCGCGCAGCGCTGCATTGCCCCCGAGCAGTGCGGCCGAGAGCCCGCGGTGCAGTTGCGCCTGCTGCACGGTGCGCGACAGTGGCTCAATCAAGGCCAGCCCCTGGAGCTGGCGCAGCGAGGGCTGGATCACGCGGTTCAGGTTGACGAACAGGCCATAAATCACCACCGCAATCGCCACCAAGGACACCAGCCACAGCAGTGTGAATTTTTTGCTGTAGCCCATGCGGTTCAACAGGGCGATGGCGGGTGCGAAGATGGCCGGTTCAAACTTCCGGCGTTGGTGGTTCAACTGAAGCTCCCTAGGGTTGGTTTCTCTGGCGCGGCAGCCTAGAGCAGCGTCCATCTCAGCACACGCCTTGTTTCAAGTCAAGCCGATTTGTTAACAACCCATCGCGTGATGGCGACAAAGTAAGCCAGCGCCCCCTCAAGGCGCCTTTAGCCCTTAAATCCGCCTGCGCATCCGCAGCCTGGGGCGGGGAATGGCGTGTGCGTTTTGTCGCTCGTGTTTAGGCATGCACCATGGCCGCTGCGCTGCGGTCTCCTGGTGCTTCTGACGCTCAAAAGGATCAAACCGGACCAAAGAAAATATTGTTGGGAACCCGCCTCATGCGCGCCTGTCGGTTGACGCGGCACCCACCACGGCGCGCAGCAAGGCGCCGGCGGCGCTTGCAATCATTTTGAGGTCCTGCGCCTGGCCTTGTTCAATGAGTTGGAGCACCAGTTCATTGATGCCCCCCACCACCGCCATGGCCATGTCCGAGGTCAATACTGCAGCGCCCTCTGCGGCATTGATGATTTTGAGCATGAAATCCGCGATTTCCAGGTTCACGCGCCTGCGTGCCGCCAAGCCATCCGATCCCAGCCCCAGGATTTCGATGAACAGGGTGCGCATCAAGATGGGGTTGCCCGCCAGGCAGCCCAGATAGGCGCCCATGGCCTCGTCCACCTGGTCTTGCCAGGTGCGCGCCGGGTCGATCGAAGAGCGCAGCGCGTTGAGCGCATAGCGGCTGGCCGACTCGTACAGGGCGATCAGGCAATCGGCCTTGGTGTCAAAGTGTTCGTAGAAGGTGCGCCGGGACACGCAGGCTTCCCGCACGATGTCGGCGATGGTGATGGTGCCGTAGCCCTTGGCGGCGACGGCACGCGCCATGCCGTCAAACAGCCGTTGGCGGTGCTCGGTAGCTTCAATGTTGGGGTTGCTTGCGTCCATGGCCGTAGTGTGCATTGGGAGTTAGGGTCTAACGCCTAATATCCAAGAATAACCCATTTGGTACTTGACGGTACCGAACAAGAAACGCATCATCCGGGCCGCTGGTACCGACACGTACCGAAATTCATCATTCAGAGACACACCATGACTGACTCCTACCTCAATTTTGCCAACTCCCCCCTGGGTGCCAAGCTCGCGGACTCACTGGGTTTGCCCAAGCCCCTGCCTCTGGAGCGCTACAAAGCCGGGCAGCCGGTGGTCAAGGGATCGGTTTTGCTGGGCGGTGGCGGTGAGCCCCAGTTGCTGGAGTCGCTCGCAACAGTGTTCAAAGCCCTGGGCGCACAGACTGTGGCCCATGCCCAGTTGCCGCAGTGGATGCCGATTGCCAACAAGGCCGGTCTGATGACAGGCCGCTGGGGCGTGGACGGCAAGCCCGGTGAAAAGGTCAAGGCCCTGGTGTTTGACGCCACCGGCCTCACCGACAGCACCCAGTCGGACGCGCTGTACACCTTCTTTCACGATGCCGCCCGCTCGGTATTGCCCTGCGGCCGCGTGGTGATTTTGGGCCGCCCGCCCGAGCTGTGCCAGAGCCCGCGCCAAGCCACCATCCAGCGCGCGCTGGAAGGCCTGAGCCGGTCCCTGGCCAAGGAACTCAAGAAAGCCATTGCGGTGCAACTGGTGTACGTGGCCGAAGGTGCGGAAGACCAGATCGAATCGACCCTGCGCTTTTTGCTGTCGCCGCGCAGCGCCTATGTGTCGGCCCAGGTCATTCGCATTGGGCAGGCCGTGGGCACGCAAGTCGCACCAAACGACTGGGCCCAGCCGCTGGCCGGTAAAAAAGTGCTGGTCACCGGTGCCTCGCGCGGCATTGGTGCCTCCATTGCCGAAGTCATGGCCCGCGAAGGCGCCCAGGTGATTTGCCTGGACGTGCCGCAAGCGCAGGCTGGGTTGGATGAAGTGGCTGCCAAGATTGGCGGCACCGCCATTGCCCTGGACATCGGTGCGCTGGACGCACCGCAAAAGCTGGTGGACGCGGCCAAGGCCGATGGTGGCTGGGACGTGGTGGTGCACAACGCCGGCATCACCCGCGACAAGACCATTGCCAACATGAAAGAGCATTTCTGGCAGATGGTGGTCAACGTCAACCTGTCCACCCAGGAGCGTATCAACGACGCGCTGGTGGAGTCGGGCGCATTGAAGGCCGGTGGGCGCATCGTGTGTGTGTCGTCCATCTCCGGCATTGCCGGCAACCTGGGCCAGACCAACTACGCCCTGTCCAAAGCCGGTGTGGCGGGCATGGTGCAAAGCACCGCCCCCATTTTTGCCAAGAGCGGCATCACCATCAACGCCGTGGCACCGGGTTTTATCGAAACCCAGATGACCGCCGCCGTGCCCTTCGCCATCCGCGAAGCGGGCCGCCGCATGAACTCCATGAGCCAGGGCGGGTTGCCACAGGACGTGGCCGAGGCGATCGGCTGGTTTGCCAGCCCCGCCTCCAGCGGCCTGACCGGCAATGTGGTGCGCGTCTGCGGCCAAAGCCTGATCGGCGCCTGATGTCTGCGCGCCCTACGGAGCCCTCCATGAAAACCATTGAAATCGACAAGCCCTCCCACCCGGCCCAGATGTACATGGGCGCGCTGCGCTCCAGCACCAAGCGCCCCGGCGCCGTCAAGGCCTTGCCCAAGGTCAGCTATGTGCGCCCGAACGTGGTGCTGGATGCGGCCGAAGTCGCCGCCTATTCCGCCGTATGCGGTTTCAAGGAAGCCAATGGCGTGCCGCTGACTTACCCGCAAATGCTGACCTTTCCGCTGGCCATGGAGTTTTTCGCCTCGGAAAACTGCCCCTGGCCTGCCATGGGCACGGTGCACCTGGCCAACCGCATCCAGCAGCACCAGCGTCTGAATGCCGGAGATGCCTTGCGCGTCGAGATGCGCACTGGCAAGCTGGTTGCCCACGAAAAAGGCCAGATTTTTAATCTGGAAATGGCCATTTCGCGGGACGGTGAGCTGGTGTGGGAAGCCACCCAGACCCTGCTGCGCATCGGCGTCAAAGCCCCCGTGGGCACCGCGTTTGCCAGTGCGCTGACGGCGGATACGCCCCTGTCCCACCAGGCCGATTTCTCGGCGCCTGCCGATATCGGGCGGCGTTATGGCCTGGTGTCGGGCGACCTCAACCCCATTCACCTGTCCGCCGTGTCGGCCAAGCTGTTTGGCTTTCGCCAAGCCATTGCGCACGGTCTGTGGACGAAGGCGCGGGCGCTGTCGGCGCTGCTGCCGCGCCAGCCTCTGGAGCAGGCCGAAGTGAACGTGGAATTCAAAACACCGCTGTTTTTGCCGGCCCGTGCTTCGCTGTGGTCCACCCGCGGCGTCAAAGGCCCGCTGGCCCAGAACGCCTTGTTTGAAGTGCGCAACGCCAAGGGCGACAAACCGCACCTGCGTGGCCACCTGAGCTACCAAACCCGCTGAATTTGCCCTGGTTTTTTTGTTTCCTCATTTTTATAAGAACTCACCATGACCACTACCACTCGCCGTGTTGCCATCGTTGGAGGCAACCGCATCCCCTTCGCCCGTTCCAATACGGTGTATGCCCAAGCATCTAACCAGGAGATGCTGACCGCCACGCTGCAAGGCCTGGTGGACCGTTTCAACCTGCACGGCGAGCGCATGGGTGATGTGGTCGGTGGCGCGGTGATGAAGCACGCACGCGATTTCAACCTGGTGCGCGAATGCGTGCTGTCCACCACGCTGTCGCGTGAAACCCCCGCTTTCGATTTGCAGCAAGCCTGCGGCACCGGCCTGGAAGCCGCCATGGTGGTGGCCAACAAGATTGCCCTGGGCCACATCGAGTGCGGCATTGCCGGCGGTGTGGACACCACGTCCGACGCGCCCATCGCCCTGAACGAAAAGCTGCGCAAGATCTTGCTGGAAGCCTCACGCGCCAAGACCATGCCCCAGCGCCTGACGGCACTGGCCAAAGTGCGCCCCGCCATGCTGCTGCAACCCGCCTTGCCCCGCAATGGCGAACCACGCACCGGCTTGTCCATGGGTGAGCACGCCGAACAGATGGCCCAAGAGTGGGACATCAGCCGTGAAGACCAGGACGCATTGGCATTCAAAAGCCACCAGAACCTGGCCAAGGCCTACGAGGCCGAGTTCTTCAATGACCTAATGACTCCGTTCAAGGGCGTGAGCAAGGACAACAACTTGCGCGCCGACCTGAGCATGGAAAAACTGCGCAGCCTGAAGCCTTGCTTTGACAAGAAGGTGCGTCCTGAGCAGGGCACGTTGACCCCCGGCAACTCCACCCCGCTGACCGACGGCGCGTCGGTGGTGCTGCTGGCCAGCGAAGCGTGGGCGGCTGAGCGCAATCTGCCGGTGCTGGCCTACATCACTTTCAGCGAAGTGGCTGCGGTGGACTTCTACGACGAAAAAGAAGGCCTGCTGATGGCCCCAGCCTACGCCGTGCCCCGCATGCTGGCACGCGCAGGCCTCAAGCTGCAAGACTTTGACTACTACGAAATCCACGAAGCCTTCGCCGCGCAAGTGCTGTGCACCCTGAAGGCCTGGGAAGACAAGAAGTTCTGCAAAGAGAAGCTGGGCCTGGACAAGCCCCTGGGCAAGATCGATATGAAAAAGCTCAACGTCAACGGCAGCTCGCTGGCCGCAGGCCACCCCTTTGCCGCGACCGGTGGACGCCTGATTGCGACCTTGTCCAAGATGTTGGCGCAAAAGGGATCGGGCCGTGGCCTGATCTCCATCTGCGCAGCCGGTGGCCAGGGCGTGGTTGCCATCATCGAACGTTAATAGAAGCACACTCCCATGGCACAGTACAAAGCCCCCCTGCGCGACATGCGCTTTTTGATGAACGAAGTGCTGGACTACCCCGCGCACTACGCCAGCCTGCCCAATGGCGCCGACGCCACCCCCGACATGGTGGACGCCATTTTGGAAGGCGCCGCCACTTTGTGTGAAGAGGTGCTGGCCCCTCTGAACCACTCGGGCGACCAGGAAGGCTGCCACTTTAAAGACGGCGTGGTCACCACACCCAAGGGCTTCAAGGAAGCCTACCAACAGTTTGTGGAAGGGGGCTGGCAAGGGCTGTCCTTCCCCACCGAGTTTGGCGGCCAGGGCTTGCCCATGTCCTTCAATATTTTCAAATCCGAGATGATGGGCACGGCCAATTGGTCGTTCACCATGTACCCAGGCTTGAGCGTGGGCTGCATCAACACCTTGCTGCAGTACGGCAACAAGGCGCAAAAGCAGCAGTACATCCCCGCACTGGTGGCGGGCACCTGGT
This sequence comes from Rhodoferax sp., assembly GCF_030697375.1. Lineage (GTDB taxonomy): Bacteria > Pseudomonadota > Gammaproteobacteria > Burkholderiales > Burkholderiaceae_C > Allorhodoferax. The sequence continues at coordinate 26,418 of NZ_JAUYQD010000065.1, forward strand.
CCGGCACCATGTGCCTGACCGAGCCGCAGTGCGGCACCGACCTGGCCCAGGTCAAAACCAAAGCCGTGCCCCAGAAGGATGGCACCTTCAAGATCACCGGTACCAAGATCTTCATCTCCGCCGGTGAACACGACCTGACCGAAAACATCGTCCACATCGTGCTGGCCCGCCTGCCCGATGCCCCCGAAGGCACCCGGGGTATTTCGCTGTTTGTGGTGCCCAAGGTCAATGTCAAGAAAGACGGCTCCCTGGGTGAGCGCAACACCGTGAGCTGTGGCTCCATCGAACACAAGATGGGCATTTGCGCCTCGGCCACCGCCGTGCTGAACTTCGACGATGCCATCGGCACCATGGTGGGCGAGCCCAACAAGGGGCTGGAAGCCATGTTCACCTTCATGAACACCGCCCGTCTGGGCACGGCCGTGCAGGGCGTGTGCCATGCCGAGGCCTCGTTTCAGGGTGCTTTGCCTTACGCCAAAGACCGCCGCTCCATGCGTGCCCTGTCCGGCAAGAAAGAGCCCGAAAACAAGGCCGACGCACTGATCTGGCACCCCGATGTGCGCCGCATGCTGCTCACGCAAAAAGCCATTGCCGAAGGCGGTCGGGCCATGATTTACGGTGTTTTGCAGTTGGGCGACCACATGTTCAACGCGGGGGCCGCAGGCGACCAGGCCAAGTACAAGGAATATGACAACAAACTGGGCTTCTTCACCCCCATTCTCAAGGGTTTCCTGACCGAAATGGGGCTGGAAGCGGCCAACCTGGGTGTGCAGGTGTTTGGTGGCCACGGTTACGTCAAAGAACACGGCATGGAACAAATCGTGCGCGACGCACGTATCTCCACCCTGTACGAAGGCACCACCGGCATCCAGGCGCTGGACTTGCTGGGCCGCAAGGTCTTGCTGGGTTCCAAGGGCAAATGCGTGCGGGACTTCACCCTCACCATGCTCAAGTTCGCCCGCCCGCACATGCTGGCGCGCACCCCCCTGGGCGCCATGGCGCGTAACCTGGGCCTGCGGGCCGCCGAGTGGAACGTGCTGACCACCGCCATCATGCTGCGCGCCCCCAAGGACCGCGAACTGGTGGGCGCGGCCAGCGTGGACTACCTGATGTACTCCGGCTACGTGATGATGGGCTACTACTGGGCGCTGCAAGCGGCCAAGGCCGAAGAACTGCTGGCCAGCGGCGAGGGCGCCGAGTCTGAAGAGTTCTACCGCGCCAAGCTGCAAACCGCCGAGTTCTACTTCGAACGCATGATGCCCCGCGCCAACAGCCACCGCTCCGGCGCACTGTCATCGACGCGCTCGGTCATGCAAATGGACAACGAGCACTTTGCGTTCAGCTAATTCCTAAGCGTTTTAGGCCTCTGGCCCTTGCAGAATAAGCGCAGGCAGCTATCAATTAGATAGCGCCTGCGCTTTTTTGTGGGCGAATGGCCTGAGGGCGTGTTGTTTGCAGCGCGGGCGGTAATTCTTCACACTTCGCCCAAGTTTTTGCTGCATCAACGGATGCCGCATGGCACATGCGCTCTTTCGCAGCGGAAAATCCGATTGGCGTGGTCTGCTGCCACCTCGGGTACAGCGGCATGCTTTTTGGAGATGAAACACGATGAACATTCGGACAACATGGGCCGTCGCGGTGGCCGCCGGTCTGGCTTTTGCAGGCGCTGCGCAGGCGCAGGTGCTCGGCACCATTGCAGCGTCCTCTACCAAGGTCAAAGTCGGCGAACCGGTGACCATTACTGCGAACATTGACGTGCTCAATGCCAATTACTGCGGTTTTGTCGTCGGCTTCGGTGATGGCACCGGTAAAGACGCTGTCAGCGATGTGAGTAACGCGGTTCCCTTGGTGCTGACCCGTACCTATGACAAGCCCGGCACCTACCACGTCACCCTGGGCGGCAGAAACGTGCAAAACCACCCGAACTGCGGTGGTTCCGAGCGCGCGGTGGATATCGTGGTGACAGGCACCGCGAAAGCCGCAGCCCCCGCCGTGATGACGCCTTCTGCCGTATGTGCCCCGGGTTGGAAACTCTCCGGCAAGCCCAACACCAAGACCGGCACCTTTGCCTGTGCAGCCAAAACCGGCACCGCGTTCCCTGCCGCCAAACCCACTTGCAAAGGTGATTTGAGCTACTTTGAAAATGCGAAAAAAGGTCAGTACGGCTGCAAGCCCTGATCGCCAACACCGGCGGTGCACACCTTTGGGGTGAATGTGTACAGTCTAAAACGTAAGCATTTTTCCTAAAAAAGTGCCTAAAATAATCGTTTTTCAGGCTGTATATGCAAATTTCATCCATCGACCTCGGATATAGCTGGATTTCAAAGGCGCTTGAGGTGACGCCGGTGCAGCCGTTTCGCGTCACCAGTGGCATCGGTTCGGGCATGTCAGCCTTGCAGCAGGGGCGTGCCACGCGCAAAACCTATACCCGCGCTTATGCGCCTGAGCCTACGCTGGCGGGGCACCTGACGTTTGCGTTGAAGTACGAGGGGGTGGAACTGGATTTTCTGGCCCGCGTGTTTCAACGCACCGGGGCCGATTTCGTGCGGGAGTGGGTGAGGCAAGAGCCCACCAGTGCCTACGCCAGGCGTGCAGGTTTTCTCTTCGAGTGGCTGACAGGCCAGGAGATGGACGGCATTCAGGATGCAAGTGGAAATTATGTGGATGCGATTGATGCCAAGCGTTATTTCGTAGCCACCCAAGCCGACAAAAACCGGCGCTGGCGGATCAACGACAACTTGCCAGGCACGCCGGCCTTTTGTCCAATGATCGAGCGCAGCAAAAACCTGCGCGATACCGCCAGTCTAAGCGCCGAGATCCAGGCGCTGATGGATGATTTCGGGGAAGACACGCTGCTGCGTGCGGTCCACTGGCTTACCGTGAAAGAGAGCCGGGCGAGCTTTGCCATTGAGTCCGAAGGCAAAGAAGAAGACCGAATTCATCGCTTTGCGCGGGCCATGGTCACGCACTGCGGCCAGATTGAAGATCCCCTGTCGGAGGCGTCTTTGGAGACTTTGCAAAGCGGGATCATGGGGGCCATCACCACCGGGTTTCGCCCGGGTCTGCGGCGTTCTCCTGTGTTCGTCGGACACACGGCCGACTACCAGCCCGTCATTGATTACCTGGCACCGGGTTTCAAGGACGTGCCGGACATGATGGAGGGGCTGCGGGCCGTGGCGCAGCGCACCGTGGGTCAACACGCCGTGTTGCGCGCGGCGGCGCTGTCCTTTGGGCTGGTGTACATCCACCCGCTGGCCGATGGCAATGGGCGCATTTCCCGCTTCCTGATCAACGACACTTTGCGCCGCGATGGCGTGATTCCGGCCCCCGTTATCTTGCCGGTTTCGGCCGTGATCAGCGCGTCGGCCCAGTACCGGCATGGGTACGACCAGGCTCTGGAAGTATTCTCTAAACCCTTGATGCGTGAAATTGGAAAAGCCTGCAGCTTTGCGCAAGAGCTTCAGTATGAAGACGGGGTGCGCTCCAACCTTCAGTTCGAGTTGTGGGAGGATGCCTTGCCCTCCTGGCGCTACCCGGATTTGACGCTGCAGACCCAGTATTTAAGCCAGGTGATTGACGCCGCCCTCACCGACGGTCTGCGGGCCGAAGCGCAGTACCTGAGCCGCTACGACCAAGCCGAGCAGGCACTGAAACGGCGGGTCGAGGGCTCCAGCGAGGACTACGCCAGGATCATTCGGTCCATCACCAAACATCGTGGTGTTTCCGGCAAGTTGAAAAAAATCTATCCGCTGGTATTTGAAGATACAAGCCGCTCGGAATGTATCGTGGCGGACATACTGCGCGCTTTCAAGGCGACGGATGGGGATGGTGACGATGAAAACCCGGGCCCGATCGAAACCGTGAAGCCCATTCTATGAAGTGCGAACGATTTGGATCAGTCCGTCGCAGGCGTCTTCAATCAGGTCCAGCACATGGTCAAAGCCATTGGGTCCGCCGTAGTAGGGGTCTGGCACCACCTCGCTTTGGTGCTGGGTGCAAAACTCGGTGAGCCTGCGCAGCTTGCCTTGGTGTTGCGCCGGGCAGCGTTTTTGCAGAATGGACAGGTTGTCCCAGTCCATGGCCAGAATCAGGTCGAACTGCGCAAAGTCTGCTTCGCGCACCTGCCGGGCCCGTAGTTTCGAGAGGTCGTAGCCCCGCAGGGCTGCATGTTTTTGCGAACGCACATCGGGCGGGCTGTGGGGGTGGTAGTTGTGTGTGCCTGCCGAATCCACCTGCACCCGGTCAGCCCAGCGGATTTGCTTGAGCTTGTGCAGCATGACGCCGTGGGCGGTGGGGCTGCGGCAAATATTGCCCATGCACACAAACAAGAGGGATTGCATGCCAGTCTCGTCAAACCGTTCTTGGCAATGTCTGTGTTTCAAACCCGACAATATTGCGGCTGGTCTTGCTGAACTCCACCCCGATCAGGTGGATGGGCTCGCCCCGGGCCTGGTATTTGTCGGCGTAGCCCTTGTCAAGAAGCTGCTGCATGGCGCGGCCCTCGGGCGTGAGTTCCACCACCTTGAATTCAAACAGGAACACGTTGCCGTTGAACAGCACCGCCATGTCGATGCGGCCTTTGTTGGTGGTGTCTTCCAGCCGAATGTTCAGCCCCAGCGCAGCAAAGTAGCTGTAAAAAATGCTGGCGTAGTAGCCTTCAAAGTGGGCCAGTTCGTTCTTGCGGTACCAGTCGTGGGGGATGGTGGCGTAGAAGGCGTGGAACAAATCCTTCAGCCCCCCCAGATTCACCGTTTTTAACAAGTCAATGAGTTGGATGCGGGCCTCAAACGAGCTGCGCTCCGGTGCCCCGAACCCCCCCAACAATGCCGCATTCAAACTCGACTCCACCTCGCGGTTCGGGTAGCCCAAGGTGTACACCCACTGCCCAGGCAAGGGCTCACTGCTGTGGGACACCGTCAGGTAGCCCGCCTGAAACAGCAAGGCTTCGGGTTCAATCTGGTCCACATCAAACGCGGAAAGAAGCGCCATGCTGCTGTGCAAACGAGCCAGGTCGGGTGTAAAAAAATGGCGATCACTCAGGAGTTTGACCAAAAAGGTCGGCGTGCCGGTTTCAAACCAGTAGGGCCTGAACACCCGGCTGCGAAACAACAAGAGCAGATCAAACGGGTTGTAGACGCTGGTGCCCAGCCAGTTGTAGCCGTTGTACCACTGGCGGATTTCTTTGCGGTCGAGTCCTTCAAGCTCAGGCGCAAACACGGTTTCCACGTCGGCATCGGTATAGCCGCACAGGGCGCTGTAGCGGGCTTCCAGCGTGATGTCGGTGAGGTTGTTCAAGCCAGAGAACAGGCTGACCTTGCTGAATTTGCTGACACCGGTCAGGAATACAAATTTCAAATGCGCATCCGAGCCCTTGAGCACCGAGTACAGATTCTTCAAACCCTCGCGCATCTCCAGCGCTGCGGGGCTGTCGTTGATGTTGTCCAGAATGGGTTTGTCGTATTCGTCAATCAAAACCACGGCGCGCTGGCCGGCTTTTTGGTGGGCCTGGGCGATCAGGTCGCTGAAGTTGCCTGCCAGATCGGTGTCGGGCAAGCCCTCCGGAAGTGGTGCGGCCAGCGCAACGCGGTGTTGGCGCAGAATTTCGCGAATGCGTTGGTCCAACTCGGCGCGGTTTCGCAATACGCCATCGGAGAAACTTACCCGGATCACGGGGTGTTTTTGGCTCCAGTCCCAGCGGGTTTCGGCCGCCAGTCCGGTGAACAATTCCTGGCGGCCTTCAAAGAGGTCTTTGAAGGTGTCCAGCAGCAGGCTTTTGCCAAAGCGCCGGGGGCGGCTGAGAAAATAACTGGAACCCTGCTCAATCAAATCGATGGCCAAGCCAGTTTTGTCCACGTAGTAGTAGCCATCCGCCTCACGAATTTTGCGAAAGGTCTGGATGCCTATGGGCAGCTTGCGACGGGCAAGTGGAGCGGCTGGGGATGGGGTGGGGGCCATCGGTACATTGTAGGCACGGATGGAGCGGGCGATGGGAATCGAACCCACGTTATTTGCTTGGGAAGCAAGAGTCCTACCATTGAACGACGCCCGCAGGACTGCACGAGTTTACTGCAGGACCGCGCCCTTTTCAGCCCGCATTCAATAACTTCACACCGTTTGGGCGTGGAATGGTAGGGGCACCGAAATCGCCGCTAAGTTGGAAGACGCGCACGACCTCGGCCAGCTTGGCCGCCTGTGCTCTCAAACTGTCGGCCGCCGCGCTGCTTTCCTCGACCAGGGCTGCATTTTGGAGCGTGACCTGGTCGATGCGGCCAATGGCGCTGCTGACCTGGCTGATGTCGCGGTATTGTGCTGACGTTGCACTGTGCATTTCACCAATGAGTTCGCTGACGTGCTGCACCTGGGTGACGATTTCGCGCATGGACACCCCGGCATCGTTGACCTGGCGCGCACCCGCTTCAACCTTTTGCACGTTGTCGCCAATCAATTTCTTGATTTCCTTGGCGGCATCGGCCGAACGGTGGGCGAGTGAGCGCACTTCGCTGGCCACCACGGCAAATCCGCGACCCTGTTCACCCGCGCGCGCCGCTTCCACGGCGGCGTTGAGCGCCAGGATGTTGGTCTGGAACGCAATGCCATCAATGACGCCCGTGATATCGCTGATGGTTTTGGAGGATGCGGCGATGCCTTGCATGGTGGCGACCACCTGGGCGACTGCGTTGCCGCCTTGTGCGGCCGTGGCAGAAGCGCTGGACGCCAGCCGGTTGGCTTCGTTGGCGGTATCGGCGTTGTGTTTGACGGTGCTGGTCAGCTGCTCCATGGACACCACCGTTTGCTGCAGGTTGCTGGCCTGCTCTTCGGTGCGATGGCTCAGGTCCGAATTGCCGGTGGCGATTTGCGCCGAGCCGGTGGCGATGCTTTCGCTGCTTTGGCGCACTTCGCCCACCAATTGGGCCAGGCGTTCGCGCATGGTGGCCATGGCGGCCATGACACTGCTGGTGTCGTCTGCCCTGGTGGGAACCGCCATGCTCAGATCACCGTCTGCGATGGCCAGGGCGATGCGTGCCACTTCGGTGGGTTCTCCGCCCATTTGGCGCCCGATGGAGCGCACCACCACGATGGCCGCACCGACACCCAGCGCCAGAGCCACGCCGCAGGCGATCACCAGCATGGAGAGGGAAAGCCGGTAGGTGGCGGCACCCGCCTGGGCCAGTTGGCTGGCGATGCCGGATTTGAATTCCCACTCCTTGTCAATGGCCAGCGCCGCCGCCTTGAACAAGCGTTCCGATTTGCCGGTGAAAAGCCGGCGGGCTTCTTCGGTTTTTTCTGGATCGGCCAAGCTTTGGCGTGAAATGTCCTTGAGCTTGTCCCAGTGGGCCATGGCCAAGCTGGTTGTGGACAGGACGTTTTTCCAGAGTTCTTTGTCCTCGTCCCCCGACAACAGCGTCTCGTGGTCCGCCAGGGCGGTAGTCAGCTGGGTATTCGCTTGCTGGATGGCGCTCTCCAGTGTCGCCATTTCGTCCGCAGAGACCGTCATCAGGTGCTGGGCCTGCAGCATGCGGATGGCGGCCATCTTCTCTTGCCATGACCGCACGGCTTGCAGGGAGGGCGTGGTATTGGCCGTGTAGTAGCTGAGCGCGCCGTGAATCACCCCAATTTGCTGCGCTGCCATGCCGGCAATGCCCAGGAGCAGTACCAGCAGCAGGCCAAAGGCCCATGCAAGCCGGGTGCCCAGTTTCATTCTCGTTAAGAGATTCATATTTCGCACTCCTTGCGCAACCATTCAGCCTGCTGAAGGTTTTATTCCGTTTTCAGATCAATGGGAGATGAGGTGCCCCGACGCAGGCAGTGCTTTGGCACGACCAAGAGGGGCAACGGCATATCGCGTGGATATGGAAATGGAATTACTTCAGGATGTCCCCGATGCACAGGTACTTCACTTCCACATAGTCGTCCATGCCAAAGTGCGAACCCTCGCGCCCCAGGCCCGACTGCTTCACGCCGCCAAACGGCACATGCTCGGTGGCCAAAATACCCACGTTCACCCCCACCATGCCGTACTCCAGCGCCTCGCCCACGCGGTAGATGCGCCCCATGTCGCGGGTGTAGAAATAACTGGCCAGGCCAAACTCGGTATTGTTCGCCGCATCGATGGCTTCCTGCTCGGTAGTGAACTTGAACACCGGCGCAAACGGCCCAAAGGTCTCTTCCTTGGCGCACAGCATCTCCGCAGTGGCGTCGGCCACCACCGTGGGTTCGAAGAACTGGCCGCTGCCCAGGTGCGGCAGGCGCTTGCCGCCCACCAGCACGCGACCGCCCTTGGACACGGCATCGGCCACATGGCGCTCGACCTTGACCAGTGCGGCTTCTTCGATCAGCGGGCCTTGGTTGACGCCTTCTTCAAAGCCATTGCCGATCTTGGCGGTTTTGACCTTGGCGGCAAACTTCTCGACAAAGGCGTCGTACACGCCTTCCTGGACATAAAAGCGGTTGGAGCAGACGCAGGTCTGTCCGGCGTTGCGGTACTTGCTGGCAAACGCACCTTCGACGGCGGAATCCAGGTCGGCATCGTCAAACACGATGAAAGGCGCGTTGCCGCCGAGTTCGAGCGAGAGCTTCTTGATGGTGGGCGCGCTTTGCGCCATGAGGATGCGGCCCACTTCGGTGGAGCCGGTGAAGCTGATGTGGCGCACCACGTCGCTGGCGCAGATGGCCTTGCCAACCGCAATGCTGTTGGATGCATCGGCTGTGACCATGTTGAGAACACCGGCCGGGATGCCAGCGCGCATCGCCAGCTCGGCCGCCGCCAGCGCGGTCAGCGGCGTGAGTTCTGCGGGTTTGATCAGCACGGTGCAACCGGCGGCCAGGGCCGGTGCCACCTTGCGCGTGATCATGGCCAGCGGGAAGTTCCAGGGGGTGATGGCGGCACAGACACCGATGGGCTGCTTGAGGACCATGAGGCGGCGGTTGTTGTCGAACTGGGGCAGGGTCTCGCCGTTGACCCGCTTGGCCTCTTCGGCAAACCACTCGACAAAGCTGGCGCCGTAGGCGACTTCGCCTTTGGCTTCAGGAAACGGTTTGCCCTGTTCGGCGGTCATGATGCGCCCCAAGTCGTCTTGATTGGCCATCAAGAGGTCGAACCATTTGCGCAGCAGGATGCTGCGTTCCTTGGCGGTTTTGGCCTTCCAGGCGGGCCAGGCGGCGTTGGCGGCGGCGATGGCGGCTTCGGCGTCCAGGGGGCCGAGGTTGGCCACGTCGGCCAATTTTTCACCGGTGGCGGGGTCGCAGACGTCGAATCGGCTGGAGCCGCTGATCCATTGGCCGTTGATCAGCGCGTCGGTCTTGAGCAGGGTGGGGTCTTTGAGTAGGGAGAGGGGGCCAGTCAGGTTTTGCATGGATGAACTCATAGGGGGATGGGTGTGGGCGCGTTAGCGCACTTCGATTTCGATGAAAACCACTTCGTGGTCGGTGGGGTTAATCACGTTGTGCTGCACACCGATGCTGCGGGCATAGGACTGGCCCGCCACCAGCGGCACGGTTTTGGGCCCCTCGGGGGTTTCCAATTGCAGTGCGCCGTTGGTTTGCGGCACGACCACATAGTGGTGGCCGTGGGTGTGCCAGCCGGTTTCGGCACCGGGCGCAAAGCGCCATTCGGTCACGATGACCTGGTCGTTGGACACCTGCACGGTGGGAACGGCTTGGGGACGTGGGGATAGGGTCATGGGGTAGTGCAAAGATCAACAATCAGCGGTAGTGCACGCCGGGCAGCACGCACAGCATTTCAAACAACAGGTTGGCGCCCAACAGGGCGGTGTTGCCGTTGGGGTCGTAGGGGGGAGACACTTCGACCAGATCGGCCCCTACCAGGTTTAACCCCCGGCAGCCCCGGATGATTTCGAGCGCTTGCGGTACGGTCAGCCCCCCGATTTCCGGGGTGCCGGTGCCCCCGGCAAAGGCGGGGTCGATGCCGTCAATATCAAAGCTCAGGTAGCAGGGGGCATCGCCAATGGCCTCGCGCACCCGCGCCATCAGGGGCGCGAGGGACTGGTACCAGACCTCGTGCGCCTGCACCACGGTAAAGCCCTGCTGGCGCGGCCAGTCAAAGTCTTCCGCGCTGTAGCCGCTGCCGCGCAGGCCGATTTGCCAGACCTTGTGGGTTTGCAGCAAGCCCTCTTCCACAGCCCGGCGAAACGGCGTGCCGTGTGCAATGGCTTCGCCAAACATGTCGTCGTTGACGTCGGCGTGGGCATCCACATGGACCAGGGCGACCGGTCCGTGCTTGGCCGCCATGGCGCGCAGGATGGGCAGCGCAATGGTGTGGTCGCCGCCCAGGGTCAGCGGTATGCAGCTGGCGCTGAGCATCTCCTCGTAAAACTCGGTGATGATGGGGAGGGATTTGGCCAGCGAGTAGGTATTGATGGGCACATCGCCCAAATCGGCCACCTGCAGCGTGTCAAAAGGTGCGGCTCCCGTGGCCATGTTGTAGGGGCGCAGCAGGCAGGACTCGGCGCGAATCTGGCGTGGGCCAAAACGTGCTCCGGGGCGGTGCGAGGTACCGATGTCCAGCGGGATGCCGATGAAGGCGGCGTCCAGCCCTTGTGAGGAACTGGCCAGCGGCAAACGCATCATGCTGGCAATGCCGCCAAAGCGCGGCATGGCGTTGCCGGAGAGGGGTTGGTTTTTCATATTAGCCCTGGCTGGGGTGAAGGGATGCAAAGAAGCTGCACAGTTCAGCGTCTGGAATTTGCTGCTCGGCAAAGCTGAAACTGCCGTGCTGGAGCATCTCTTGTGCCGCGCGGCGCACCAGACCGAGTGCGCTACGGGCCAGGCTGCCACCGATGCTGATGCGTTTGACGCCCAGGCCACCCAGTTGCGACACAGTGAAGGCACTCCCCGTGAGCCCCATGACCACACTGATGGGGCCTTCGACTTCGCGCACCAGCGCGGCAATTGTTTCTGCATCCTTGATGCCGGGCACGAACAGGCAGTCTGCACCCATTTCACGGAACCGGTTGAGGCGGCGGACTGCTTCGGCAAATGGCGAGGGGACGCCGGTCAAGTAGCAGTCGGTGCGTGCAGTCAGTGTGAAGGGAACACCACTGTGGTCCGCGGACTCCCGGGCGGCGCGGATACGTTCGGCGGCCAAGCCGATGTCGAAAAGTGGGGTCTGCGGGTCGCCTGACAGGTCTTCAATGTTGCCACCCACCACGCCGGCTTGGATGGCCAGCCGAATGGTCTCGGCCACGTCCTGGGGTGCGGCACCGAAACCCGCTTCCAGGTCGGCGCTCACGGGCACATCGACCGCGCTTGCAATGCGCTGAATGCACTCCATCATCTGCGAGCGGCTGACGTACCCCTCGTAGTCTGGCTGGCCTAGCGAATAGGCAATGCCCGCGCTGGTGGTGGCCAGGCATTGGAAACCGCTGGCGGCCAGGATGCAGGCGCTGCCGGGGTCCCAGGCATTGGGCATCACAAAGGTGGATGCACCTGTGTGCAATGCGCGAAAGCGTTCGCCGCGCTGGATGTGTGTGTTCATTGGGGTCATTGCATACGCTGAGCAACGCGCTTCTCAATGGCACTGCCACGCTGGGTCCAGAAACTGGCATCAAAGGCAAGTGAACGCCGCAGGTTGCCCGGCGCGGAAGGCAAGTCACTGATGGCCATGGTCAGGTCCACCAGGTGGCTGTCCGAGCCGGATGCCGGGCGGCTGCGACCGACGTCGTAGCGAAAGATGGCACCGAAGTGCGTCGGGCCATACGGAATTTCGCGTGAGAACGCCAATTGGGATTCTTCCGAGGTCGCGAAATTGATGAAGGCCTGTGCCATGGCGGCCTTCGGTGAACCTTTGACGATGACCCAGTAATCCAGCTCATGGATGGCATCGGTCCAGGCAATGGTGAGCTGGTGGGCGCCCTCACGGTTGGCTGCGGCAATGCGACCGTTGAAGGCCGTAGACATGCTGACTTCACCGGACGCGAGGCGCTGGGGTGGTTGCGCACCGGATTCCCACCAGACGATGTGTGGCTTCAATTGCTCCAATCTGGCAATGGCGCGGTTCAGCCCCGCCTCGGTGGCCAGCACGGCATACACCTCCCGGCGTTTGACGCCGTCCGACATCAGCGCGATTTCCAGGTTGTAGCGCGCGCTTTTTCGCAGCCCGCGTTTGCCGGGGAAGCGTTGCACATTCCAAAAGTCCGCCCAGGTGCGCGGTGCCTCTTTGAAACGGTTGGTGTCGTAGGCCATGACGGTGGACCACACGAATGCACCTACGCCGCAGTCCTTGACCGTGCCCGGCAACAGAAAGCTGGCATGGGGAATGGCCGTGCGGTCAATGTGCTCAAACAGGCCTTCGTCACAGCCCACCTTCAGGTCGGTGGACTCCACCTCCACCACGTCCCAAGTGACTTTGCGGTCGCGCACCATGGCACGGATGGGGGCCAGATCGCCGGTGTATTCGATGCCCTTGGCCTCTTGTCCATGTGTGCGGGAGAAGGGCTTGATAAAAGCCGCGTCCTGGGCTTTGCCGTTGGCGCCGCCAAAGTTGGCAATGGTCAGCGCTTGGGCCTGTGCGGCACAGGCCAGCGCCGCAATAAGGGTGAACAGAATGCGGATCATCATGGTCGATCTCGATTTAGCGGCGACGTCCGCGCAGCCACTCCAGACCCAGCATCAACGCGGTGGTGAAGATGATGAGCAGCGTGGCCACGGCCGCGATGGTGGGCGAGATGTTTTCACGGATACCGGTGAACATCTGGCGCGGCAGGGTGACCTGGGTCGGACCGGCGATGAACAAGGTCACCACCACTTCGTCGAACGAGGTGGCAAACGCAAACAGCGCACCTGAGATCACGCCGGGCGCAATGATGGGCAGTGTGATGCGAAAGAAGGTTTCCAGGGGCCCGGCACCCAGGCTCAAGGACGCACGCACCAGGTTGTGGTTAAAGCTCTGCAGGGTGGCCAGCACCGTGGTCAGCACAAAGGGGGCTCCCAGGGCCGCGTGGACCAGCACCAGGCCGGTGTAGGTATCGGACAGGCCGATCTTGGCAAAGAACAGGTAGGTACTCACCCCCACCACCACGATAGGCACCACCATGGGCGAGATCAGCAGGCTCATCAAGGCGCCTTTGCCGATGAAGTTCACCCGCGCCAAGCCTACGGCGGACATGGTGCCCAGCACGGTTGCCAAGAGTGTGGCCAGGGGGGCCACGATGAAACTGTTGCGGGTGGCACGCGCCCAGTCGTCCGAGGAAAACAGGTTGTCGTACCACTGCAGGGACCAGCCGGGAATCGGGTAAGCCAGGAAGGAGCTGTTGCTGAACGACAGCGGAATGATGACCAAAATGGGCAGCAACAAGAACAGCAGCACGCTGATGCAGACGCCGCGCAAGGCGTACCAGCCTATCTTGTCGGCCAGCGTGGCATAGGCCGGAAATACCGGGAGGAAGGGTTTGGACATGCGGATTACCCCAGACTAAGTTCAGATTTCACGACGCGGCGGTAAATGCCGTAGAGCACCAAGGTGGTAAACAAGAGCACCGCACCCAAGGCACAGGCCATGCCCCAGTTGACATTGACGTTGGTGTACTGGGCGATGTAGTAGCTCAACATCTGGTCGTCGGCGCCGCCCAGCAGGGCAGGGGTGACGTAGTAACCAATACTCAAGATAAACACCAGCAGACCACCGGCGCCCATGCCAGGGTAGGTTTGGGGCACATAGACCTTGAAGAAGGCGGCCAGCGGCGAGCTGCCCAGCGACACCGCAGCGCGCAGGTAGGTGGGTGGCACCGACTTCATCACGCTGTACAGCGGCAAAATCATGAAGGGCAGCAGGATGTGCACCATGGCAATCACCACCCCCAGGCGGTTGAACAGCAGGGCCACGGGTTCGTCCGTCAAACCCATGCCCATCAGGGCGCGGTTGACCAGGCCGTTGGTCTGCAAGAGCACGATCCAGGCCGCCACGCGCACCAGAATCGAGGTCCAGAAGGGCACCAGCACCAAAATCATGCACATATTGGCCTGGCGTTCCGTCAGTGTGGACAGCCAGTACGCCAGCGGGTAGCCCAGCAGCAGGCAAAACAGGGTGACCACGGCACTGATCTCGAAGGTGCGCAGCAAGATGCGACCAAAGGCGGCGGCCTCGTCCGGCACCCGGGTGATGGTGCCCTGCGCATCGCGTTGCAGGTCGACGGAAGCCAGCAGGTAGTCGGGTGTCCAGCGCTTGCTGTTTTTGGCAATGGCTTGCCAGTAGGCAATATCGTCCCAGCGGGCATCGACTTCCAGCATGCGCTGGTGGACCTGGGCCGGGTTGAGTGCCGGGTCGAAGGGCAGGGCTCGGTAGGTGCTCATCACCAGCGAGCGTGCGCCGCTGACTTCACTGTTGAGCCGGCGCGCCAGCGCGCCGGCATCGGATTGTTCTTGGATGGCGGCCAGGTCGGTCGCCAACGCGGCGTAGGCCGCATCCGGTGGGGCCGTTTTGCGGTCCCACTGGGCCAGCGCCTCACCGGTGCGTCCCAAGGTGTTGGCCACCTCCGGGTTTTCCACGGCACGCATCAGCAATGCGGCAATGGGAACCAGAAAAATGACCACCAGGAACACCAGCAAGGGCATGGTGAGGGAGATCGATAGGAGACGTTTGCGGCGCTCCGCCCGTTTCAGTTGTCTCGCCAAGTTGGCGGGCAATACGGCAGAGGCGGGCAGGGCGGTCGTTGACGTGGTCATCGCGATCTCTTTATTCACTCAAATTACTGTGCAGCCCAGGCAGCGAAGCGCTTTTCCAGAGCCTCGCCTTGGTCCGCCCAGAAGCTCACGTTGAACTGCAGTGCGGTCTTGGAGTTGGCAGCCGATGTCGGCAGCAAGCCCAGGGTCTTGGCGTCCAGCTTGGCCAGGGCCTTGGTGTTGGTGGGGCCGTAGGAAATCAGCTTGGCGTACTCGCTTTGCTCGGCCGCGCTGCTGGCCATGGCGATGTATTTCAGCGCCGCGTCGCGGTTCTTGCCGCCCTTGGGCATGACCCAGTAGTCCAGGTCATAGATGCCACCGGTCCAGGTGATTTGCAGGTTCTTGCCTTCGCGTTGTGCGGCGTCGATACGGCCGTTGTACACGGTCGTCAAAGCCACGTCACCGGCCACCAGAAACTGGGGAGGCTGTGCGCCTGCTTCCCACCACTGGATGTTGGACTTGAGCTCGGACATCTTCTTGAAGGCGCGCTCCGCACCGTCCTTGGTGGCCAACACCTTGTACACGTCTTGCACCGCCACACCGTCGGCCATCAAAGCGAATTCGAGGTTGTAGCGGGCGCCCTTGCGCATGCCGCGCTTGCCGGGGATCTTCTTGGTATCCCAGAAGTCAGCCCAGGTCACGGGAGCGGACTTGATCTTGTCGGCGTTGTAGGCCATCACGGTGGACCACACAAAGGTACCGATACCGCACTCGTGCACGGCGGCAGGCGTGAAGTCAGACTTGGCTCCAATCTTGCTGTAGTCCATTTTTTCAAACAGACCTTCGTCGCAACCCCGGGTCACGTCGGGGGACTCCACTTCCACCACGTCCCAGGTGACGTTTTTGGACTCGACCATGGCCTTGATCTTGGCTTGCTCGCCGTTGTATTCCACACCAACGATCTTGTTGTTGGTGGCTTTTTCGTAGGGCTCGAAATACGCTTTCTTTTGCGCGTTGCCGTTGGCTCCACCAAAGTTCACCACGGTGATCTGGGTTTGCGCAAAGCTGGCAAACGAGGCAACAACCGCTGCGGCGGCGACGATGGGTTTGAGTTTCATTGACAGTATCCTCATAAGAGTTGGTTGTGGATCAAGAAAGCAAGAATTGCACGCGTGTCATTTGTAGACACGCAGATGCTCGGGGGGCAAATGCAGCCACACGGCCTGGCCGGTCTGGGGGACTGCAATGCTGGATAGGGGGATCTTTACGGTGGCTTCTTCCTGCTCTTGCAGGGTGCAGCGCAGGCGCAGGTGGTCACCAAAATAAATCACGTCGTCCAGGACGGCGCGGATGCTGTTCTCGCAGGGCTTGGCGTCCACCGTGTGCACGACGATGCGCTCGGGGCGCACGCAGGCCTGTATCGGGGTGCCGGTGCGCGCCGCATTCACGTTCAAACCGTTGAGCAAGGTGCCGCAGGGCAGGCGTACCTCGCACTGCTGGTCGGTGGTGGTGGTCACGGTGCCATTGAAGACGGTGTTGTCCCCCACAAAGTTGGCGACAAACCGGTTCACGGGGGCCTCGTACAACTCGGTTACCACGTCGATCTGCTGGATGGCGCCGTCGTTAAAAACCGCCACCCGGTCGGACATGGTGAGCGCCTCGGACTGGTCGTGCGTCACATACACAAAGGTCAGCCCCAACTGGCGGTGCAGTTCCTTCAGCTCGATCTGCATGTGCTCGCGCAACTGCTTGTCCAGGGCGCCCAGGGGTTCGTCCATCAGCACCAGCTGGGGGTCAAACACCAGTGCACGGGCCAAGGCCACGCGCTGTTGTTGCCCGCCCGACATTTGGGCCGGAAAGCGGCTGCCCATGCCGCCCATTTGCACCATTTCCAGCGCGCGTTTGACCTTGGCGTCGCGGTCCACGGCGGGCACATTGCGCACCATCAGGGGGTAGGCCACGTTGGCGGCCACGGTCATGTGGGGAAACAGGGCGTAGTTCTGGAACACCATGCCAAAGTTGCGTTTGTGCGGCGGGGTGCGGGTGATCGGGTTGCCACCCAGGAAAATTTCTCCCGCGGTGGGGGACTCAAATCCGGCCAGCATCATGAGTGTGGTGGTCTTGCCAGAGCCCGAAGGCCCCAGCAAGGACAGGAACTCACCGGTCTGGATTTCGAGGTTGAGGTCGCGCACCACGAGGACATTGCCGTCGTAGGTCTTTTGGACCCCGACAAACTTCACAAGCGCATTGGTTGCCATGGTTGTTCAGACTCGGTGTGGGATTACGCCGCCAGGGCTGCTGCCAGGGACGCTTCGATGATGGCCAGGCCTTCATCGATGAGCGCATCGCTGGCCGTCAGGGGCACCAGAATGCGGATGACGTTGGCATAGGTGCCGCAAGACAGCAGCACCAGGCCGCGTTTGATGGCTTCTGCGCACAGGCGCTTGGTCAGGTCGGCATCGGGTTGGTGCATGTCGCCGCCTTTGCACAGCTCGATGGCCACCATGGCGCCCAGGCCGCGCACATCACCGATGGCGGAGTGCCTTGTCGCCATGGCTTTCAGGCTGGCCACCAGGTGGGCACCCAGATCGCGGCTGCGTTGCAGCAGATTGTCTTTTTCAAACACTTCCAGCACCGCCAGTGCGGAAGCGCAGGCCAGCGGGTTGCCAGCGTAGGTGCCGCCCAGGCCACCCACGGCGGCCGCGTCCATGATGTCTGCCTTGCCGATGATGGCCGACAGCGGCATGCCGCCTGCCAATGACTTGGCCATGGTGATCACGTCAGGAGCCACATCCCAGTGCTCGCACGCCAAGAAAGTGCCAGTGCGGCCGGCACCGGTTTGCACTTCATCGGCAATCAGCACGATGCCGTGCTGGTCGCACAGGGCGCGCAAGCGGCGGGCGAATTCGGGCGGGGCAATGTAGAAACCACCTTCGCCTTGCACGGGCTCCAAAATGATGGCGGCCACGCGGGACGGCTCCACGTCGTACTTGAACAGGGCTTCGATGGAGGCGATGGCATCGTCGATGCTGACACCGTGTTGTTCACAGGGGAACTTGGCGTGGTAGACCTCGGCCGGGAAGGGGCCAAAGCCCACCTTGTAGGGCACCACTTTGCCGGTGAGGGCCATGCCCATCAGCGTGCGGCCATGGAAGCCGCCGCCAAAGGCGATCACGCCGGAGCGCTTGGTGTAGGCGCGTGCCACCTTGATGGCGTTTTCCACGGCTTCGGCGCCGGTGGTCATGAAGAAGCTCTTTTTGGGGAAGTTGCCGGGGGCCAGCGCGTTGAGTTTTTCCGCCAGTTCCACATAGGGCTCATAGGCCAGCACCTGGAAGCAGGTGTGGGTGAAGCGGCCCAGCTGTTCGGTAATGGCTTTCACCAGGGCCGGGTTGCGGTGGCCGGTGTTGAGCACGGCGATGCCGCCAGCAAAGTCGATGTAGCGGCGACCTTCCACGTCCCAGACTTCCGAATTCTCGGCACGGTCCACAAAGATCTCGAAGGCCTGGCCCAGGCCCGTAGGCAGGGCGGCACGGCGGCGGGCCATCAGAGCGGCGTTTTTTAGATTGGATTCGCGTTTCATAGTCATTGGCGTTGGTGGGTTACTGGAAATCTCGCGATGGCAAAAGAGCCACTTGTGACGTAAATGTAGGTGCCACTTGGCGCGGCTACCATATACACACAGTGCTATTTGCGTGGCGCACTGTGTTGCCACCGCAGCCACTACATACAAACCCTAATACTGATGCGATGTTTTCACTGAACTTACAAAACTCGGTGCCGCTGGTGGTGCAAATCGTCGAGGGGTTTCGCCAACTCATTGACGAAGGCTCGCTGCGCGCGGGCTCCAAAGCGCCGTCCATTCGGCAGTTTGCCCACGCCCATGCGGTGAGTGTGTTCACCGTGGTGGACGCCTATGACCGCCTGGTGGCGCAGGGCTACTTTGCCTCGCGCCCGCACTCCGGTTTTTTTGTGAAGCACCGGCAGGTGTCCGCGGCGGAGGTGCCTGGCCACGGGCCTAATTTCAGCTTCGATTCCATGTGGTATTTGCGCCGGATTTTTGAGAACCGGGCTTTGCGCATGAAACCCGGTTGCGGCTGGATGCCCAGCGACTGGCTGTTCTCCGAAGGTGTGCGCCGCAGCCTGCGCAGCCTGGCGTCCGACAATGTGGACCTGGGCGGGTATGGCGAGCCCAAAGGCTACCTTCCGCTGCGCCAATTGGTGCGTGATTTGCTGGCTGAGCAGGAGATTGCCGTCACGTCCGAGCAGGTGCTGCTCACCCATGGCTCCAGCCAGGCCATGGACCTGGTGGCACGCCGCCTGGTGCGACCGGGTGATGCGGTGCTGGTGGACGAGCCGGGTTACCCCAACTTGCTGTTCTCGCTGCGCTTCCTGGGCGCGCGCCTGGTGGGCGTGCCGCGCACGGCCGCAGGTTATGACCTGGTGGCGCTGGAAAAGCTGATCATTGAGCACCAGCCCAAGGTGTTCTTTACCCAGCCCCGGCTGCACAGCCCCACCGGCTCGGTGGCGCAACTGGCGCATTTGCACCGGGTCATGCAGTTGGCGGATAAACACGATTTCTTGGTGGTGGAAAACGACATCTACGCCGACCTGGACCCCGAGCCCCGGCCCTCGCTGGCCAGCCTGGACCAGCTCAACCGGGTGATCTACATCAGCAGCTTTTCCAAAACCATCTCGCCCAATATCCGGGTGGGCTACCTGGCCGCCAACCCCGACTTGTTGGAAGACCTGGCCCAGCTCAAGATGATTTCGGGCCTGACTTCGTCCGAGTTCAGCGAGCGTTTGGCTTATGGCGCACTGGTGGACGGACGCTGGCGCAAACACATCAAGAGCCTGCGCGAACGCCTGGCCAAGGCACATGAAGTGGCCTCGGCGCGTTTGCTGAAAATTGGGTTTGAGATCTTTGCCGAGCCCAAGGCCGGCATCTTCTTGTGGGCCCGCCACCCCGACCTGCCCAACGCCACCGAGCTGGCCTACAAGGCCGGTGAGAAGGACATCTTGCTCGGCCCAGGCGCCTTGTTCAGCCCGGACCTGCAGCCCAGTGCATGGTTCCGCTTCAATGTGGCGTTTTGCGACGACCCTGCGGTGTTTGCCTTTTTTGAGGAGCAGTTGCTATTAATTTAGTAGCGCCTTGCGCATATTCTGCGGGGGCTAGCGGCCTGTTTTGCTTGAGAGTTCTGGTGAATCGCGAGCCAGGCGAAACGGTCGTGTTTTCGTGGATCACCTGGCCCTCACGCGCCGTGCGCGACGAAGGCTGGATGGGATGTCGGCTCACTGATCACCAATCCATGGTTGGTGTGGCGGCCCCATCGAACAATTCAAGGCATCACAGCGACCCTGCGCTTCTTTACGATAACCACCGGTGCAGGGGTGTCTTTGCGGGCCCCCCGCCAGGGCGAGGATTCTTTTGAAAACTCTGGATCGAATGCTGCAGATTCCTTGGGTGCGTTGGCAAGCGCCTTTGCAATCTTCTTGGTGTTCAAGGGCGTGATGTGGTCACCCACCACCTGCACATACTGGTCTTCATCCGTCATGGCAAGCGCACCAACCTGCATCCCCCTGCGCACACTGCCCAGCAGCTTCAGCGCGTCACCTTGCGGGCGCTCATAGGTGTGCCTGGACCAGGCCAACCTGCCAAGGACAACTCTCCAGCCCGGTTTGCGCCGTTTCTGAGGGGGTTGACTGTTGAGGGGATACGACTCAGGGGAAGGCTGAATGGGCATCGGGAAGGTGGCTTTGGTGGATCGATCAAAGGCATATTGTCCTTGATGACGGTGTAGAGCATGCGCAGGGTCAACTGCTTGAGCACAAAGTCAACTTCGTTTTAGGCTGGAAGCGGCCATTCAGCTTGCGCAGTGACAGGCAGGCCTCGACCAGGCCCAGACCGGGTACTCCTGATTTTTAGGTGACCGACTCTTTGCGCGAAATGGCAGCCCAAACCCACCCTCAAAAAAAATATCCCCAGCCACCCTATAACCATTGCCCCAGTTGGATGCACAGGTCTTGTTGTGGTTATATATTTGTATTGCGCATGTATAAGATGAGAATTTTCATTCATTTGCTTCCAAATACATAGCTGCTTACGCAATTACCAAGGCGGTAATTCCAATAAACATACTTCTATTTAAAAAATCAATAAGTGCTTATTTGTAATACGCTCAGTTCAAGCACCCAAGCCTGCTACGGTGCCACGAGCGGCGGTAGCGGTGGCGTTGTCAGAAGGGGGCAGGGGCTGAAGGCCTGGCCAGGTTCTTGACGACCAGCACAAAGCCGAGCTGGTAACCCCGGCCACGCAAAGCCCGGATATCGAAGCCACTGCCGATGTGCGGCCCGAGTTTGGTGCGCAAACGGCTGATCAGCACCTCCAGCCGGGCCTTGTTGATTTTTTCGGACTGCGCCGCGTCCCCGAAGTGCGACAACAGGGCCGCGTGGTCCAAAAATTGCCCATTGACCGCCAACTCCTGCAGCAGCCGCGCTTCGGTGCCCGTCAGTTCAATGCGAGCGCCCTGGGGGGAATGCAGCATGAGCCCGGCCATGTCCAGCTGCCACTGCAGCGGGTCTGCTCCGGCGCCCAACCGGGCGAACAGATTCCTGACCACGGCCACCAGTTCGTCGGGCCGGGTGGGCTTGGTCAGGTACACATCCGCGCCGGTGGCGTAGCCTTCCAGGCGGTCCGTGCTGCGCACCCGGGCGGTCAGCAAAATAATGCCCACCGTGGGCAAGGACCGGCGGATGCGCCGGGTGATGCTGATGCCGTCTTCTTCCGGCAGGTTGAGGTCCAGAATCAGGATGTCGATTGGCTGCGCCAGAATGGCCCGGTTCAACTCCTCGCCGCTGCCGACGCCGCGCACGGCAAACCCTTCTTCCGACAAAAAGAGCACCAATTCATCGCACAGTGTTTCGTTGTCTTCCACCACGATCACCGAGGGGATTTTTGTACCGTCCACGTTCATGCCAACTCCAGGAAAAAACTGAAACTTAACCGCCCATGGCCCGCATTGAATTGCAGCTCCGAGCCGAGTTGCCGGGCCAGCGCCTGGGCCAGCCACAGGCCCAGACCGGCCCCCACCTGGCGGCGGGCGCCTTCCGCCCGGTAATAGCGGCTGAAGACCTGCGCGGGATCGGGCATGCCGGCCGCCCCCACGGCATTGGAGACGCGCACGCTGACGCCCGCCACGTGGGGGCCAGTCGTCTTGTCAAACTGGAGTGTGACTGGGCTATCGGGCGGGGAGTATTTCAGCGCATTGCTCAGCAGGTTGAGCAGAATCAGGCGCAGGTACTGCGCGTCCGAAAACACCATGTGCTGTGCTGGCGCCGACAGGGTGATGCGGTCGCTGCCGAGGGTTTGCAACACATCGGCGGCCAGCGTCTCCAGGCACAGCGATTCCTTGTGCATTTGCATCGCACCCTGGTCGATTTGGTCGGCCGAGGCGCAGCGCTCCACCAGGGCATTGAGGTCGTCCACCGCGCGGTTGATATTCTTGACGCGGGTGGCATCACCACTGTCCGGGCTGAGGTGGCGGCCCAGCGAGGTGGCCGCCAGCTGGATGATGGCAAGCGGTGTTTTCAGCTCGTGCATCAGCATGGTCATGAAGCGTTCCTGGGTTTGGCGGCGCAGGGTTTCGGACTCGGCCAGCTTGCGCGCCACGGCTTCGTTCGTGATCGACATTTGCAGCTGGTTTTGTTTCTCCCGATCGATCAGCCACAGGGTGGCAGCGACAAAACCCACGGCAAAAATGAGCCTGAAAAACAGCAGGCTCACCAAAGATTCCACTGCCGGCACCAGCGCATGCAGGGTCAAAAACCAGCGCAAACCCAGCACCATGGCAAAACACATGAGGGCCCCGATCAGCCAGGTGCTGAGTTTTTGGCGGTAAAAAACTGCAACGGTCAAAGGCAAGGCGAACACGCTTGCCACCAAGCCCAAAATCGAGCTGCATTGGATCACGAGCTGCCGATCCAGTACGAAAAACAGAACGAACAAAGTGACATACACAGTGCCCAGGAGCGTGAACAGCTGTTGGCCCCAGCGCGGCAAACCAAAACGGTGCAACACCAGGCAGACGCACAGAAAGCCCGTAAAAATATTCACCATGCCCAGCAAAAAGATCGCGGTGCTGCTGCTGGCCCAATGCGCCGGGCCAAAGAATTCCGACAGGTAGCCCATCCAGCCCAGAAAGGACGCCACAACAACGCTGAAATTGAGCAAAAAAGCCAGATGCAGCACCTGTCGGCGTGTTGTGATCAAGACCAGCAACCAGACCAGCAAGGGGACATAACAGGCCAGCACCACCCCCAGGATAAACCCGCGCGTGCTGTCGTCTTGCTGCGCTTGCGCGGCACTCAGGACCAGGGGCTGCAGCAGCATCGGCCCGCTGGTTTGGATGCGCAGGTAGTAGGTATTGGGGCCGGGCCGGGTGTCTATCCAGGCGGTGCGCTCGGTGAGTGGCTGCCCCTCGTGGGGCAACAGCGCCGAGAAAAGCGTGACCTTCTCCAGCTGGGCTGGAAAGACGCGCAAGCGCAGACGCTGGGCAGCGGGTGGCGCATCCACGCGCAGGCGAACCCAGAGCACAGCAGGGGTATACCCTTGGCTGATGATTTTTCTGGCCACTGAAAACTCGGCGTGCTGGGCCTGTTCGAGTGTCAGCGTGCCGTGTGGGTCTTCAAAAATGGCGCGCTCGGCAATCAGGTTCTGCGCCGCCACGGGCAGGCACACCCAGCCCAAGGCCAGGTGGATGAAAAACCAGAGTGCCAGTCGTGCAGTCATGGCTGCATGGTAGCCCGTCGCATGGCGTTGGCCGTGCAAGCTTTTGCAAGCTTCATGCGAACAATCCTGCTACTCTCAGCTTGCAATTGCACAAACTGTCTGGAACCTCCCATGAAACGCATGAATTGCTTCGGAAAAGTCGGCGTCTGCCTGCTTGTGCTGCTCTGCTTTGCATCGCAGTCGTGGGCGCAGGCCCAGGAAAAGTCCTTTGCCGAAATGGTCAACAAGTTCGTTCAGATTCCTGCGGGCGAGCCCGAGTCGGAGATGTTGGCCAAGGCTGCAGTGGCGGTGACTTTCATCAAGCGCATGGAATTGCCGCAGGCCAGCAAAGCCATCAACGAAGCTTTGCAACTGGACGCCCGCAATACCTATTTGCATTTTTTCAACGGTTTCGTGTACCACCTGCAGGCAAGGCAAGGTGACTCGCAAAAGAACGAAATGGCCGTGGAGGGCTACCAGCAGGCGCTGCGGATCGACCCCAGCAACTGGATCGCACAGGAGTTTTTGGGCCTGGCGTACATGGACCTCAAAAAGTTTGACCTGGCAAAAGGCCAGTTTTCTGATGTGCTCCTCATGTCGCCCGACAGCACCGTTTCCATCTACGGGCTGATGGTGGCCTCGTACATGACGGGCGACCCCGTCACGGCTTGCGCCATGGCCGACCAGTTCAGCAAGTCCTCCCTTGAACCCCACGCAGGGTTCATCCGGTCCAGCATTTCCGTGTACGCATCTTGCGGGGACTTTGACAAGGCGGACCGCATGCGGCTGGAGCTGGGCAAGCTCAACCGCGAGCCGGCGGATGTGCGCAGCGTGGACCGCCGTTTGGCCCAGTGGAAAACCTTTTACCGCACGCGCGAGCCATCCGGCCGGCTGGAGGGCGCGAATTCGGCCTCGGAATTTATCCAGACGAGCGTGGGCAAGGCCTCGGCGGACATCCTGGTGAGCCAAGCGTCCCCAAGTACCGCCGACGCGGAGGGGGCACGCGCGCCAGAGGTGGTGGACGATGGCTCACCCAGCATGGTCTTGGTCGATGTGGTGATGGTGTCTACCCAGGAGTTGATTACCACCTCCAAGGGGATCAATCTGCTCAACGCGCTGACCCTCCAATTGGGCGCGGCAAACGGCGTGGCGGCGTACAGTGAAAACCTCAATTACAACCAGGGAACCGGGGTCGGCACCACCACCATCACCCGGGCGCTGACGGTCCCGGCGCTGGCGTATTCCCTGAACATCGCCAATGCGAACAACACGGTAAACGAGGTGTTGGCACGCCCCACACTGGCGGCGATCGAGGGCATGCCCTCCGAATTTTTCTCAGGCACCAACCTGAATGCCGGGGCGCTGTTGACCAATTCTCTGGGCAACCCCTCGGTGATTCCCGTGGACAAGCGCTTTGGCGTCAAGCTCGCGGTCACGCCCTCCTTTTTGCCCAATGGAAAGGTCAAACTCAAGGTCGATGCACAGCGCACCTTCTTGAACGCCGATGTGGATACCGCTGGATTTGCCTACCGGCTGGAAATTTCTGAAACCACCGCCAATGCCAACGTCGTCATGAATATGGGCGACACGCTGGTGCTCAGCGGACTGAGCGAAAAAGAATCCTCCAGTTCCCGCACAGGTGTGCCTGTTTTGCAGGATGTGCCGGTGATTCAGTACCTGTTCTCCACCAAGAGAAAGAGCGATTTTCAACGCTCGGTGTTGATACTGATCACCCCACGCTCGCCGCTTTTCACCTCCAAGTCGGAGCGAGGGCAAACCCCCGCAGCGGCCCAGAGCATGAAAGCCTTGCGGGAAAAGATGGGCTTTTCTGACCGGACGCCGTCCAACGTGGAGTCCATCCTGAACCACCTGAAGACAACCGAGCTGTTCCGCGAGTTTCGCCAGGGCGACGTGTCCTTGGAGCGTTGGGACCGGATGCACAGCACGGGCGACCGTTTGCGCCAGGCCCTTGAATTTCTCTACTACTAGGCAACGACCATCCGGTCCAACCATTTACAGGAGCTACGTATGAACAGGCTTTGGATCAAGGTGGGCTTCGCATTGCTCAGTGGGCTTGCGTTCCAACCACCAGTGCACGCACAGAGTGAGCCCGCCATACCGGCCGGGCTGCAAAACGCCCTGGGCATGCTGCCGGTGCCCGGCATCAAGGACGCCCTGGGCGACATGATCACCGACCTGAAAAAGACGGCCTGTGGCAACGGCATCGCGGGCTGCTACACGGCCAAGAAAACGGTGGCAGGCCTCCCGCTGCAACTGTATTTCTACACACGCAGCACCAACCAGACCTTTTTGCTGGTGGCCAACACCCGCATGGCCTTGCCCAATGCGTTCAACAAAAAAACACTGGGTCTGCTGGACGGCACCCAGGTCGTGGACCCCATATTCTCCGTCTCGGTGGGCGACTTCTCGCTGACCGGCAAGGACATGCCCGCCGACCTCAGGGCCATCGTGGCCAGCAGCTACTACGCGGTGGACGCGCTGACTTTCCCCAGCGGCATGCAGATGACCAGCCATGCCGGCATCAAGGGCCTGCTGGGGCCGGTGATCCACACCGTCATGGGTGTGCCGGTGCAGGACTTCACGGTGCGCGCCGGCGTGGTGCTGCCGATTCCGGTGGACATCACCAGCGGCGCCTCGCTGGCGGCGTCCCTGCCGCTCACGGACCTGGACAAAATGAAAAGCGCCGGCAAAGACCTGCCCGAAGGCTTTTTTGAATTCCAGCTCGCCCCCGGCAAGACCATCAAGGGCGGGCTGGGCATGAACCCAGGCGTGGAGCTGACGGACGCCACCCTGTACGCCACCAACCTGGGCGTGGTGGGCTACAAGGGCAATGTCACCATTCCCGGCTCCAAGCGCAAATTCATCACCTTCTTTGAGATGCCGGTGCTGCCCACGGGCGCCGCCGATTTGCTGAACGTCAAATTCGGCCTGGCCGCCAAGGTCCTCACCCTGGAGGACTACGCGAACGTCGCCATCTCCATGGCCACCTCCCAGGCGCCCGGTGGCAGTTTTGTCAAAGACATCAAAAAATACGAGGACAAGATTTTCCTGGCCACCAAGCCGCTGTCCGTCTTCAAGCTGAAAAATCCCGAGGCCATGCCGGCCGAGTACAAGTTTGGCGACCCCAGCAAGCCCTTCCCGGCGGCCAAGGCGTTCAACATCCTGCTGCTGGGCCCGCTGGCCAGCGAAGGCGGGACCAGTGGCCCGCTGCTCCGGGTCTTTGACGATGTGGTCGTTTTGGGCCAGAAGATCGGCAAAATGAAAGTCATCGTGGGCACCGGTGGACTGCGCGGCAATGTGAGTGCCGACCTGATCTTCAAGATGGGGCCCCTGGGCAAGCTGGGCGTCAAGATGGCCACCAATGTGGAGATCAACCAGGACCGGCAGCTGGTTGAAATGAAAGGCAATGTCCTGGGCCGTGTGCTGGAGGTGAGCATGAACGGCGCCAGCGTGGCGGTGCGCAGCCCGGCCACGTGCGCCACACCGTTCGAGATCTCCCTCGACGCGCAGATCACGGCGGAAACGGACGACGGCGGGCTAGACCTGGCCAAGCTGCTAGACGCGTCGGCGGGGGCGAATGTCGACCCGTCCAAGCTGCAGGGCTGCATTGGCGAGGACCTGAAGAAGGCGCTGAATTGGGTGAGCACCACGGGCAGCGCACTGGGCGGCTATACGGCCGGTGAAGCGAACAAGGCCTTGAACAAGATCGCGGCCGATGCGGCGGCCGAATACAACAAGGCAAAAAATGCCGCCCGCAACCTGGCGAACAGCTCGACCAACGAGGCCAACAATGCCTTCAAGAGCATGGGGAACGCGTTCAAGGGCATGGGCAAGAAAAAGCACAAGGACGGCCCTGACAAGCGGTTTGATCCCTCGGTTTTCGACTGGGATTACTACTACGACACCCGGGGCACCGCCTGGGGCAACACCGATTTGGTGGCGCATTGGAGAGACATCGGATTTAACGAAGGGCGACGGGGCAGCTACGAATTCGACATCAATTTCTACAAACAACACAACGGCTTGAACAGCAGCAACTCGAATATTCTCAACCACTGGTTGGGTGACGGCATCAATCAATGCCTGCAAGCCAGCCCCGACTTCAGCCTCCAGGCGCTGATGAATCGTTACCCGGGAAGCGGCTGCCGCGATACCCTGAATTGGTGGATCGAGAGTGGGGGCATGGACTCCGGCCTGAATGGCAAGCCCGGGTCCACGTCTGGCATCCCTCTCCCTACTGAACTCCACAAAGGTCCGAAAAAATTGGCACCATGATGAAAAATCAATTCAAACCGCTTACTTTTTTCGCCTCTGTGGGGTTTGCATCTCTGGTGCTGACCGCGGGATTCAACGCCGAAGCCAAGGGCATCATGCGCACCCTCAAGAACACCGGTAGCAGCGCAGTGAACTCGGCCACCAACACGGTGGCCCAGGGGGCCAATACGATTGCCGCCACCTCCACCAGCGACATGAATTCGGTGTCTTCGATGGCGAAGTCCACCTACGCCACTACCGCGCAGGATGTGACGAATGGCTATAACGACTCGGTTTCGGCACTGCGCTCCGTCTACAACCAAGGGCTCCTGGCCGCCTACAAACAGGTGGGCAACGCCATGCTCAACGCCAATCGCGACAAGGCAACCCGTATTGCCAACACCTTCAGAAATCTGGATGACGAAGGCTTGGCCGCGCTGAACCGCATCGTCGATGCCATCACGAACCAGCAACTGACAGACGCCGTGAACGCTGACATGCAGACGCTGGGCCGCAAGCTGGGATTGCAAAATTTTGGCCAATCCGGCAGCAACGTGCCCAATGCCCTGAGCAATTCGAATTTCGGCATTCAGGTGGACAGCACCCTGGGGCTGGGGCTTGGTTTTGGGCAGAGCTACGGCATCGCCATGAATGTGCTGCCGACCAATGGGCGATTCAGGTTGGCCTTGTTGCAGGGCAACTCGGTGTCGGCAGGTTTGCAGGCGGATGACTCGGTCGGCGTCAGCTTTTTCTGGAGCCCCGGTTCGGTCGATGATTCCAATGGGAGTTCGGTCGGCTTGGCCCTGGAACTCGCGGTCGACGGCGGTGCCTCGGTGGGCATGTCATGGCCCGCCGTCACCAACTACAGCGACCTGAGCAAGATCAGCCCGACGCCCGGCCTGTCGATTGCCTTGGTCGGCGGTGACTCCATCAAAGTCGATTTGGTGGCAGGTTACACCAGGGTGTTGAAGACGGTTCAAATACCCCCAGCCTCCCCATCCGCGGCGAAGAAAGCCGGTGGCGGCGGTGGCAATGACTGGAACGACAACGCCACCTGCGCGGGCCAGTACGTCAGTGGGTTCCGGCTGCGGTATGGCAAAAACGTGGACACCGTGCAATTCAGCTACGGCGGCCGAGGTTGGGCCGATTCCCACGGCTACTCCACCTCCGCCGCCTGGCCTGTGGACGTGTCCCTGCCCACGGGAGAGTATGTCGTTCAGGTGGACTATGCCGCCGGTAACGCTGTCAATAAATTGACCTTCAGGACCAATCTGGGAAATACCTATGGTCCGTACGGCAATGGCGGAAATACGGACTCCTACGTGGTGACCCCCGGTGAGCGATTGGGATGTATGTCGGGGCGCTCTGGCTCCTCCATCGATCAACTGACCTTCTCATCGACGGGTTCCAACTAACCAGCCTGCTTCGGCCAGACTAGGCCTGCACAAAAGTGGTGATTTGGCGGCGGGTTCTTTCTTCATTCTGACCCGCTGGGACGTTAAATATTCGCCGGTTGCCCCGATTATTGTTGAAGACTACCGCGCCACCACCCCGCTGGCGATATAGACACCGCCCATGAGGGTGGTGCTGACTTCCATCTCTTCCACTTGTTCGGCCAATCGGCTCCAGGGCTGGCCCAAGCCTTCCAATGAGCTGACGGAATGGGTGGCCGCCATGAGCACAAAGCAGTTGGTGGCCCAGGCCCAGGGGGCCGCCCATTGCAAGCCCGCTGCCACCACATGGGCGCCGGGTTTGAGGCTGCCCACCACGTTGCGGATGGCGCCGGGGTGGCGCAGGATGTCGTGGGTGAAGTGAAACAGCGCCGCATTGGCCTGGACGGGAATGACGGCGGCCTCGGCGGGGGTGTTCAGCAGCGTCACATTGCGCCAGCGCTGCTGGGCGACGCGGGCGCGAGCCCGGTCCAGCATTTCGGGGCACTGCTCGATGCCCACAATGTGGCCGTGTGCGCCAATGGCCCGCTGCAGGTGTTCAAAACTGAGGCCGGTGCCGCAGCCCACGTCCAGCACGGTGTCGCGCGCTTGGAGTTTCAGCCGGGCAATCGCCCGCTGGCGAATGGGCTCAAACGCCGCCAGTTCGTGGTCATAGACATGGGCGCGCAGCCGGTACTGTCGCAACGCTTTTTGGCGGGTTTGGGTGTGTGGCACGGCATCTCCACTAACGCGTGATAACGCACAGCACGCTGCACGGCGCATGCTCGATCAGTGCGCCTGAGATGGAGCCGCGCCACCAGCGGGCCGCCCAGCTGTCCAAATGCTTGTGGCCCACCACGATGAGGTCGGCGCCGACCTCGCTGGCGTACCGGGTGATCTCCTGCACCGAGTCGCCCTTGAGCAGTTCACCGCTGGCGGTGTACCCTGCTTCCGCCAAGCGGCGCAGGCCGTCCGCCAGCACCTCCTGAAACTTGGCGACCTCCCGGGTTTCGGATTCAGGGTCGTAGATCGCGCCCTCCATGGCCACGTAGCCCGCAGACGAGGGCATGACCGCGACCAGCGAAAGTTTGGCATGGCTCCACTGCGCAAGGTCTTTGCAGTCCAACAAGGCCTTTTGTCCACACTCTGAACCGTCATAGGCAATCACGATGTTGTTGTACATGGTGCAATCTCCTGAAGTTTGTTGGAAGCATAGGCATACCCGGTCCGCATGGCAAGCGTCACATGCGTTTTTTGACCAGTGCTCACACCACGGGCGCGGCCGCTTGCCGCAGCCAGGCCTGAAAAACTGCCAGGGCCGGGCGCGCATCGTCGCGTTCGGGGGTAACCAGGTAGTAAGCCCGTTCGCCCAGCAGGGGGCGGTCGCAGGCGACGACCAGTTCGCCGCGCGCCAATTCCGCCTCAATCAGCAGGCGCGGCACCAGCGCCAGACCCATGCCGTGCGCGGCGGCGGCGGCGGTCATGGAGAACTGCTCGTAGCGCGGCCCGCACAGGGCCTGGGGCGCGGCCACTCCTGCGGCCTCAAACCATTGCCGCCAGGCGGCGGGGCGGGTGCTTTGCTGCAGCAAGGGCAGGGCGCTGATGGTTTGCGGAGACAGGCTGGCCGCGTTGCCCAACAACAGGGGGCTGCACACGGGCACCACCTCTTCGGCCATCAGGCGCAGCGCCTGGGTGCCCGCCCAGTTGTGCACCTGCTCGGGCGTGCCGGCGTACAAGGCGCAATCGAACGGGGTGTCGGCAAACATGAAGGCGCGGGTGCGGGTGTCGATGTGCACCGTGATGTCGGGGTGCCGCGCCTTCAAGTCGGGCAAACGCGGAATCAGCCAGCGTGCGGCAAAGGTGGGTACCGCTGCCAGATGCAAGGTGCCGCCGCTGCCCTGGGAGGACATCACATCCAGCGTGTCCTGCTCCAGCCCCTGCAGGCGGGGCGCCACCTGCAGCGCGTATTCCCGCCCGCGTTCGGTCAGCACCACGCCGTGGCGGGTGCGGCGAAACAGGGGAAGGTCTAAAAACTCTTCCAGCGCCGTGATTTGCCGGGACACCGCGCCTTGGGTCAGCGCAAGCTCTTGCGCGGCGCGGGTGTAGCTCTCGTGGCGGGCTGCGGCTTCAAAGCAGGCCAGGGCTTGGAGGGAGGGTATTTTTCTGCGCATGGTGTGCTGAATGTACACATGAAGGCCATGAAGTGCAAGCCCATTTGCTCCTGTATTCATAGCTGCTTACGCAATTGATTCGGGGGCTATTGTGCAGAATTGACAACATTTCTTGGTGAAGAATATATCTCAAAAACTCATAACTGCGTGAGATTAAGTCGTTTGCTTTTGGGGTGGACTGTCCGCTACCATGCGCCATCCGCTGCAGGTGCAGCCTCGCAAATCCAACCTTTGATTCGGAGACTCTCATGGCCCACGCAACTTTCAACTGGCAAGACCCCTTTTTGCTCGACTCCCAACTCAGCGACGAGGAGCGCATGGTGCGCGACGCCGCCGCTGCCTACTGCCAGGACCAGCTGCTGCCCCGCGTGACCCAGGCGTTTCGCGACGGCACGACCGACCCGGCCATCTTCCGCGAGATGGGCGCTTTGGGCCTGCTGGGCCCCACCATCCCCGAGCAGTACGGCGGCCCGGGCCTGAACTACGTGTCTTACGGCCTGATCGCCCGCGAGGTGGAGCGCGTCGATTCCGGCTACCGCTCCATGATGAGTGTGCAAAGCTCGCTGGTGATGGTGCCGATTTTTGAATTCGGCACCGAAGCGCAGCGCCAGAAGTACCTGCCCCGGCTTGCCACCGGCGAATGGATCGGCTGCTTTGGCCTGACCGAACCCGACCACGGCTCCGACCCCGGCTCCATGGCCACCCGCGCCCACAAGGTGGCCGGCGGCTACAAGCTGTCGGGCAGCAAGATGTGGATCTCCAACAGCCCGATTGCCGACGTGTTTGTGGTCTGGGCCAAAGAGGTGTCCGAGGGCGGCCAGGTCGGCCCAATCCGTGGCTTTGTGCTGGAAAAAGGCATGGCCGGTCTGTCCGCCCCCGCCATCCACGGCAAGGTGGGCCTGCGCGCCAGCATCACCGGTGAGATCGTGATGGACGGTGTGTTCTGCCCCGAGGAAAACGCATTCCCCGAGGTGCGCGGCCTCAAGGGCCCGTTCACCTGCCTGAACAGCGCCCGTTACGGCATCGCCTGGGGCGCCCTGGGCGCCGCCGAAGACTGCTGGCTGCGCGCGCGCCAGTACACGATGGACCGTAAGCAGTTTGGCAAGCCGCTGGCTGCCAACCAGCTGATCCAGAAGAAGCTGGCCGACATGCAAACCGAAATCGCGCTGGGCCTGCAGGGCTGCCTGCGCTTGGGGCGCATGAAGGATGAAGGCACGGATTCCGTTGAAATTACTTCCATCCTGAAGCGCAATTCCTGTGGCAAATCGCTGGACATTGCACGTTTGGCGCGGGACATGATGGGCGGTAACGGTATCTCGGATGAGTTTGGTGTGGCGCGGCATTTGGTGAATCTGGAGGTGGTGAATACCTACGAAGGGACGCATGACATCCACGCGTTGATTTTGGGCCGGGCGCAGACGGGAATTGCGGCCTTCTGAAACTTTGCGGGACAGACCGCAGTTGCGCGAAGCGGACCAGCTCTGTCCTCAACTGATTAGGTTTTGGTTGTCTTGAGGGAGTGTGGTTGCTGCGCGGCTTTTGTAGCCCCCACTCTCCCCCAACCCCTCTCGCCCCGCCGGGCGAGAGGGGAGCTCAACAGCCGATTTGGTGGTTTTGCGCCGGCTACGAAATTATTGGGGTGGCGTTGCCAACGGATGGGTGGGCGTGGAGTGGTTGCCAGCGGTCGTAGAGACCTCGGGGGGCGGGGTGAGGTGAGGGTGAGGGCGTGGTTCTCGCACGGGCGGGCCCGCGTAGCGGCCCGCTGGGGGAGCGCAGACCCCTCGCCGTTGACTACGACCGCCACACCAAAAGCCTGAGCGAACCCGCACGCACCGCAACCTTGCGAAAGTAGCCCTGTATTCGAAGTGAACACATCAAATAGGGCTGTTAGCTCCCCTCTCGCCCGGCGGGGCGAGAGGGGTTGGGGGAGAGTGGGGACTACAAAAGCTGCGCAGCACACAGCACCACCCAAAACACAAAAACACCAGAAACAGAAACACCAGAAACACGAAAGCAATCCATGACCCAAGAAAAACCCGCCGCTCTCTCCCACCTCAAGGTACTCGACCTCTCCCGGGTCCTGGCCGGCCCCTGGTGCACCCAAATGCTGGCCGACCTGGGGGCTGACGTGGTCAAGGTCGAACGCCCCGGCGTGGGTGACGACACCCGCCACTGGGGCCCCCCATTCCTGCAAGACGCCCAGGCCCGAGACACCGACCAGGCCACCTACTTCACCTCCTGCAACCGCAACAAACGCTCCATCACCATCGACATGGCCAAGCCCGAAGGCCAGGCGCTGATCCGTCGCATGGCGGCGCAAAGCGACATCGTGGTGGAAAACTTCAAGGTTGGCGGCCTGAAAGCCTACGGGCTGGACTACGCCAGCCTCCAGGCGCTCAACCCGCGCCTGATCTACTGCTCGGTCACCGGCTTCGGCCAGGACGGCCCCTACGCCGAGCGGGCCGGTTACGACCTCATGATCCAGGCCATGAGCGGCATGATGAGCATCACCGGCAAGGCCGACGACGTGCCCGGCGGCGGCCCGCAGCGCGTGGGCGTGGCGCTCACCGACCTGTTTACCGGCGTGTATGCGTCCACCGCCATTTTGGCGGCGCTGGAAGTGCGCAACCGCACCGGCCATGGCCAGCACATCGACATGGCGCTCCTGGACGTGGGCATGGCCATTTTGGCCAACCAGGCGGCGGGTTTCCTGAACACCGGCAAGGTGCCCCAGCGCCAGGGCAACAGCCACCCCAGCCTCGCGCCCTACCAGGACTTTCCCACTGCGGACGGCGCCATGCTGCTGGCCATTGGCAACGACGGCCAGTTTGCGCGTTTTTGCGAGGCGGCGGGCCACCCCGAGTGGGCCGCCGATCCGCGTTATGCCAGCAACAGCTTGCGGGTCCAAAACCGCGAGACCCTGATCCCGGCCTTGCAAAGCGTCACCCGCACCCGCAGCACCGCCCAGTGGATCACCCTGCTGGAAGACCAGGCCGTGCCCTGCGGTCCGATCAACGACCTGGGGCAGGCCTTTGCCGACGCCCAGGTGCAGGCCCGGGGTTTGGTGGTGAAACAGGCCTTGTCGCCCGCAGAGTCTGCGCAGACAGCTATCGAATCCATAGCAACCGTGGCCAGCCCCCTGCGCCTGACGGCCACGCCCCCGGTGCTGCGCCGCGCCCCTCCGGGCTTGGGCGAACACACGGACGAGGTGCTGGAAGAGCTGGGGCTGGATGCGCTGACCATTGCGTCCTTGCGCGTTGGCGGCGTGGTGTAGGGCAAGACCTTGCGTTTGGGAATCAGCTGCTGCAAGCGCTTGAATTTGCCCAACGAGGTATTGAACTGGTGTGGAGCGCTGGTGTTATAGATGGGTGTTTCGTTTTTTTCGTTTTTTGCTAAACTGGAAACCAGCCAAACACAAGGAGTGCACCATGCCCAACACCCCATCCCGTGCGAAAACAACGATTCAGTCTTATGACCCCTTGGAGCCTCTGGTAACCGCTATCGGGTTGATGCTCGCTGAGAATGTGGGCAAGACGCAAGCGCAGCCCAGTGCATTGTCCTTTCATGTATCCCAAGCCCTGCATCAGGTTCTGGAGTCCCCCACCCCCCAAAGCAGGAGTACCAGAATGCTCTTGATACGGCATTTGGTGGATATTGAAAGCCAGCAGATAGGAATTTCAATCCCAGACAACCAAGCGGTCGCAGGCGATCTGATCAGCACTGCCCAGGCGGCGGAAATACTGGGCTACAGCCGCCCCTACGTTGCCATGCTGATTGATCAGAACCAACTGAAAGGGGCCACGGTCTCCGCTGGCGGTCATCGCCGGGTGCCCCGTGCAGCCGTTTTGGCATGGAAGGCGAAGCACTTGGTGAAGGACAAGGTTACGGGTCTGCGCACCGAGGGACAAAAAATAGGTGCGTACAAAAGCACTGAAGTGGATGCCGCGCGGCGGGTCAAGGCGCTTGCATCAACTCCCAAATAGCCCCGCGATGCACCCCCACCCACTTACGCCTGCGGGAAATACGCTGGTCATTCTGGACGCATGCGTGCTGCTGCCCTCCCGACTGTCAGATGTGCTGTTCGACTTGATGCTCGAAGGGATGTACTTCGCGCACTGGACACATGATGTGGAGGTTGAATTTTTGCGGAACTGGCCCATGGTTCATCCAGATGCCACAGCGTCTGGCCCCAAGCGATTGAAGGCCTTTCAGAGAGCCACCGGCAACACTCACTTGGTCTTGGGGCATGGCGATACAGCCAACATGCGCCGTGTTCCTGGGCGTGTGCAGGCCAATGACCGTCATTTGGTCGCTGCGGCCTTGGTTATGGTGAATGGTCTTGATGAAGAAGACGATCCGAAGCAGCACAAGGTGCTGATCGTTTCCAGCAACACCAAACACTTGGCCGTCGCCGACACCAGAAAACTTGGAATTGAAGTGGTCAAACCTGGCGAATTCCTGGACAGTTTGTTTGCAGCCGCCCCAGAAAGGACAAGCCAAACCATTGCCAAATCGATCAGCGATTTGAAGAAGCCACCGTACTCCAGAGAGGAGATGGTGGCTGCGCTACGCCTGCATGGCGCTAAAGAGTTGGCGAAAGGCCTGCTCAACTTGTAGTACCTACTGGTACTGCTGAAAAATGCGGGCCGTGGTGCCGTCTTTCACCATGGCCTTGAGGGTTTGGTTGAGGGTGTGGATGGTGGCGCTGGGCACGCCGGGGTTGCAGGCCAGATGCAGCTCGGTGGCGCGCAGGTTGAGAAGTGGCTTGATCTTGGCGCCGAACTTCTTGGCAAACCAGGGCCCCGCCGATATACCGGTCGCCCAGATGTCGATACGCCCGGCCATCAGTTTTTTGATCGTTTGCTCGTCGTTGGCCGCATTGTCCATGGCAAATTTTTGCTCTTCCAGGTACACCGCGACCGCGTCACCCCGGTAGCCGCCCACGCGGTACTTGCGGGCATCGTCCAGGGTTTTCAGGGAAATGCTGCTGTTCTCCAGGGCAAACAGAACCCAGTCATTGCGTGCCACCGGACCCACCCACTGGAACTGGTGCTCGCGCGCCTCGGTCCGGGTGGTGGAGTAGACGCAGGTATTTTTCTCGTCCCTGGCCATGAAGAAGGCGCGCTCCCAGGGGTACATGCTGATGCTGTAGTCCACATGGGCCCGCTTGAACAACTCGTGCACGATGTCGGTGGCACTGCCGGTGATGGTTTTGCCTCCGTCGGTGCTGTAGTTGTAGGGCGGCGCGTCCTCGGTTGTCACGATGAGCGGTTCAGCCCAGACATTGCTGGCCAGGAACACGCCCAGGCAGAGTATTTTCTTCATCAGAGACCTCCAAAGGTAAGTGCAACCCATCCGCTTCATCGCCAAGCCATAAAGCCTGGGCCACTGTGCCACCGGCGCCTTGATTTGGCAAGGCACCGTGGTGGTTGAAAACGTTATCATCCGAGCCATGCCGGCCCCTTGCCGGGCCAGATTCCAGGGATTTTCAGCATGACTACAGGCACAGACCACGCCAGCGCCTCCGGGCAGGACACCGTTACTTTGTTGGACGTGGCGCGTGTGGCCGGGGTGTCGCCCGCCACGGTGTCGCGCATTCTGAACGGTACCGCCAAGGTGGGGGACGACAAACGCAAGGCCGTGGAGGACGCGATCGCGGCCCTGAACTTTCGGCCCAACCTGTTTGCGCGCAGCCTCAAGACCGGTATCACCATGACCGTGGGGGTGCTGACCCAGGCGATCGAGAGCCAGTTTTACTCCCGGGCGCTCAAGGGCATCGAGGCCGGGCTGCAGGGCAGCGGGCATTCCCCCATCATCGTGAGTGGCCACTGGGATGCCGAAACCGATGTGGCCAGCCTGCGGATTCTGAGTTCGCGCCGGGTGGACGGCCTCATCATCCTGACTGGCTGCATTGGCGACAGCGACGTGCTGGCCGCAGCCCGCAAGCAGCCAGTGGTGATCACCGAGCGGGTGCTCAACGCCCCCAACCTGCGCTCCATCAAGCTCGACCAACGGCGCGGCGGTTACCTGGCCACCCGGCACCTGCTGGCCCTGGGCCATACCCGCATTGCCCATATCACCGGCGTCCAGGGGCGTGCGGATGCGCAAGAGCGTTACCAGGGCTACCTGGATGCGCACCGGGAGGCCGGTGTCACGCCCGACCCGGAACTGGTGGTGGCCGGGGACTTCACCGATGCACAAGGGCTGGCGGCCATGCAGCAATTGCTGCACAGCGGCAAGCCCTTCACCGCCGTGTTTTGCGCCAACGACGAAT
This sequence comes from Rhodoferax sp., assembly GCF_030697375.1. Taxonomy (GTDB): domain Bacteria; phylum Pseudomonadota; class Gammaproteobacteria; order Burkholderiales; family Burkholderiaceae_C; genus Allorhodoferax. The sequence goes on from NZ_JAUYQD010000065.1 coordinate 63,948, forward strand.
CGGCCCTGGGCGCGCGCCTGGCCCTGTACCAGCACGGACTGCAGGTTCCCCAGGATGTGTCGCTGGTGGGTTTTGACGACCTGCCCACCTCGTCTTTCATGACACCCCCACTGACCACCGTGCGCCAGCCGGTGTACGAGGTGGGCCTGTACGCGGCCCACACCCTGCTGAACATGATGGGTTACCCGGCCGAGCCGGTGCGCGTGCCCGCGCTGGAGCTGATGGTGCGCGGGACCACACGCCAGTTGTAGGCGTGCTGGCTCCGTGCGGCGGCTCGGTCAGCCGTGGCGGTGCGCGGCAATCAGACCGTGGTACCAGTGGGCGCTGTCCTTTGCGGTGCGGGTTTGGGTGGCGTAGTCCACATGGAACAGGCCAAAGCGTTTGTCGTAGCCGGAGTCCCACTCGAAATTGTCCATCAGGCTCCAGTAAAAAAAGCCCTGCACATTCACGCCCGCCGCCATGGCCGCTTGCAGCGCTTGCAAATGGGTGCGCATGTAGTCAATGCGGGGCGTGTCCACCACCCGGCCGTCGACCACGGTGTCGGCCCCGGCAAAGCCGTTTTCGGTGATGAAAATCGGGGGCAGGGTGTAGTCCCGGTGGATTTGGCACAGCAATTCGTACAGGCCATGGGGGTAGACCTCCCAGCCCATTTCGGACACGCCCATGGCGTTGGGCGCGGGCAGGGGCGGCGTGGCGGCGGAGCACCACAGGCGCATGTAGTAGTTGATGCCCAGGAAGTCCATGGGCTGGGCGATGGTGTCCATGTCACCGGCCTGCACCACGTCGCACACCGGCAGATCGGGGCCCTGGGGGTACTGTTTCAAAAACAGCGGGTCCATGTACCAGCGCACAAACTGGGCGTATTCGCGTTCGGCCAGGGCGCGGTCCGCGGGGCTGTTGGTGGCCGGTGTGGCGGGGGACTGGTTGAGCACAATGCCCAGCGGCGTGCTCACGCCCGCCGCGCGCATGGCCTGCAGGGCCAGGCCGTGCGAGAGAAGCAGGTGGTGGGCCACGCGCAGCATGACCCGGGTGTCCTGGATGCCGGGCGCAAAGCGGCCTTGTTCGTTGCCCAGCACGGCGGTGCACCAGGGTTCGTTGTGGGTGCAGATGCTGGCCACCCGTTCGCCCAGGCGCAGGCCCATGACACGGGCGTATTCCGCAAAATGCACGGCCGTGTCGCGGGACTCCCAGCCGCCCTGGTCTTGCAGGGCCTGGGGCAGGTCCCAGTGGTACAGGGTGACGTGGGGCGCAATGCCGCGCGCGCGCAGGCCGTCCACCAGGCGGTCGTAAAAAGCCAGGCCTTCTTCGTTCCAGGCGCCCTGGCCCAGGGGCTGCACGCGGGGCCAGGCAATGGAGAAGCGGTAGGCGTCCACGCCCAGGGACTGGATCAGGTCCAGATCGGTCTCCAGGCGGTGGTAGTGGTCGCAGGCCACATCCCCGGTGTCGCCGTGGACGACTTTGCCGGGAATGTGGGAGTAGGTGTCCCAGATGGACGGGCCGCGCCCGCCTTCCTGGGCGGCGCCTTCGATCTGGTAGGCGCTGGTGGCAACGCCCCATTGGAATGTGGGTGGGAAGGTCAGGGTGTTCATAGGGTTGCTAAGAGGTTGGAAAAGAACAAACAAAGGCAGAGGCCTCAGGCGGCAGCTGGTTGTTGGGTGATGAAGTCGCGCAGCCACAGCGCGCTGGCTTTGGGGGTGCGGACCTGGGTGGCGTAGTCCACATGGCACAGGCCAAAGCGCTGGGTGTAGCCCTTGCCCCATTCAAAGTTGTCCAGCAGGGACCAGGCGATGTAGGCGCTCAAGGGTACGCCGTCCTGCCGGGCGCGGGCCACTGCGCCCAGGTGGCTTTGCAGGTACTGCACCCGCACCGGGTCGTGCACCGCGCCGTTGGCGACGGTGTCGCGCAGGGCCGCGCCGTTTTCGGCGATGAACAGGTCCAGGGCGGGGTAGTCCCGTGCAATGCGTACCAGCATGTCGTACAGGCCTTGGGGGTAAATCTCCCAGCCCATGGTGGTGTGTTGCGCCCCCTCCACCGGGACCTCGCGCACATGGGGGAAGGGGCGTGTGGGCTCGTGGACCACCACGCCCCGGGTGTAGTAGTTGAGCCCCAGGCTGTCGATGGGCTGGGCGATGGTGCGCAGGTCATGCTCCAGCGCGGTGGCGCTGAGTTGCGGCACACAGGCGCCTTCGGCCTCCCAGATGTCTTGCGGGTAGTGGCCTAGCAGCAGGGGGTCCAGAAACCAGCGGTTGAACACCCCATCGGCCCGGCGCACCGCCTGGGCCGTGGCGGCCAGCTTGTCTGCGGGGTAGTAGGGTTTGACGTCCAGCACCACCCCGATCTTGGCCGTGGTGGTGAAGCTGCGCAGCACGGGCAAGGCTAGGCCGTGGGCCAGCAGCAAATGGTGGGCCGCCAGCAGGGCCTTGCGGCGGTCCATCAGCCCGGGGGCGTGGCGGCCTTCGAGGTAACCCACGGTGGCGCTGCAGCGCGGCTCGTTCAGGGTGGCGTAGCTGTGCACCCGGTCGCCCAGGCGCCGGGCCACCACGCCGGCAAACTCCGCAAACGCATGGCAGGTGTCGCGTTGCAACCAGCCGCCCTGGTCGTGCAATGCCAGGGGCAGATCCCAGTGGTACAGCGTGGCGTAGGGGGCAATGCCTTGTTCCAGCAACAGGTCCACCAACCGGTCGTAAAAATCCAAACCCCGAGGGTTCACTTCGCCGCGTCCCTGGGGTAGCACGCGGGGCCAGGCCACCGAAAAGCGGTAGGCCGTGTGGCCCAGGCGCTGCATCAGGGCCACGTCGTCTTCCATGCGGTGGTAGTGGTCGCAGGCCACGTCCCCCGTGCTGGCGTCGGCAATGCAGCCGCTGTGGTGGGCAAAGCTGTCCCACATGCTGGCGCCGCGTCCATCTTCGTACACGGCGCCTTCGACCTGGTAGGCCGAGGTGGCCGCACCAAAGTGAAAATCGCGCGGGAAATCGGAGCGGGTGGGCGTCATACGGGACTCAGTTCATTCCGCTTTTAGAGGCGGTTTTGGCTGGTGGCGTCGAAGAGGGATACGTGGGGTGTGTGGATGTGTGCAACCACCGTGCCCCCCTTGCTGGCCTGCAGCTTGGCGTCGCAGGTGACCCCGATGTCCAGCCCCTGCACCTTGAGCCACAGCACTTGGTTGGGCCCCATGGGCTCCACCAGGCGCACCTGTGCCGGCAGTCCGTCGCTGTGGGTGGCGTCGCTGTGCGGGGTCAGGCTGACCGCAATGTCTTCCGGGCGCACCCCCAGTACCACACGCTGGCCCTCGGCAGGGCTGTGGGCAAAGGCGTAGGCCGACACATCCAGCGCCAGTGCATCGGCCATAAAACGGATGCGCCCGTCCTGGCACTGCAGCTGCCCCTCGACAAAATTCATGCTGGGCGAGCCCAAAAATCCGGCCACGTACATATTGGCGGGCTGGCTGTACACGGCGGCGGGGGTGTCAATTTGCTGGATGGCGCCGCCGCGCATGACCGCAATGCGGCTGGCCAGGGTCATGGCCTCCACCTGGTCGTGGGTGACGTAGACCATGGTGGCGCCCAGGTCGGTGTGCAACTCTTTGAGCTCGCGCCGCAGTTCGGCGCGCAATTTGGCGTCCAGGTTGGAAAGCGGCTCGTCGAACAAAAACACCGCCGCCTCGCGCACCAGGGCGCGGCCAATGGCCACCCGCTGGCGCTGCCCGCCCGACAGGTTGGCGGGCTTGCGCTGCAGCAGCTCAGTCAGGTGCAACATGCCGGCGGCGCGTGCGACCCGCTTGGCTATCTCGGCCTTGGGCACGCCGCTGATGCGCGGGCCAAAGGCCATGTTTTGCTCCACCGTCATGGTGGGGTAGAGCGCGTAGCTCTGGAACACCATGCCAATGCCCCGGTCCTTGGGGTCGGCCCAGGTCACGTCTTTGCCGCCGATGGCAATGCTGCCGTCGCTCACGTCGATCAGCCCGGCAATGCTGTGTAAGAGCGTGGACTTGCCGCAGCCCGAGGGGCCGAGCAGCACCAGAAACTCGCCTTCCCGGACTTCCAGGCTGAGCTGGCTGATGATGGCGTTGCCGCCCAGTTGGATGTCGAGTGCTTGTATGGAAATTTGGGCCATGTGAATCAACCTTTGACGGCGCCAGAGGCGATGCCGCGTACAAACCAGCGTCCCGAGACGAGGTAGATGAAGAGTGGAACCGCCGAGGTCAGGATCGTGGCCGCCATATTGACGTTGTAGGCCCGCTCCCCGAAGGTGCTGTTGACGATGTTGTTGAGCTGCACCGTCATGGGGGAAAACTGCGTGCCGCCGAAGATCAGGCCCAGCAGGTAGTCGTTCCAGATGCCGGTGACCTGCATGATGGTGGCCACGATCAGGATCGGCGTGGACATGGGCAGCATCAGTTCCCAAAAAATGCGCCAGAACCCGCCGCCGTCGATGCGCGCCGCCTTGAACAGCTCTTGCGGTATGCCGGTGTAGTAGTTGCGAAACAGCAGCGTCATCACCGGCATGCCAAAGATGCTGTGGATCACCACAATGGCCGGCAACGAGCCAAACAGCCCTACGGATGAGAGCAGGCGCACCAGCGGGTACATGATCACCTGGTAGGGCACAAACACGCCGATCATCAGCACGCCAAACAGCAGGTTGGCAAAACGCGAGCGCCAGAAGGCCAGCGCGTAGCCGTTGATGGCCCCCAGCAGGATCGAGAAAAACACGCTGGGCAGCACGATTTGCACCGAGTTCCAAAAGCCCACCTGCAGGCCTTTGCACTCCAGGCCGGTGCAGGCGCTGGACCAGGCCACCACCCAGGGCTCGACCGTGGGCAGCAGGGGCAGGGCAAAGATGGAGCTCTCGCGCGCCTCGTCCATGGTCTTGAAGGAGGTCACCAGCATCACATACAGCGGCATCAGGAAGAAGGCCGCCGCCGACAGCAAGAAGGCATAGGTGCCAATGCGCGCCGGGGTCCAGGCTTTTGCGGGCCGGCGCTTGGGGGGAGTGGTTGCCATGGTCATGCCTTTGCGCCTTGTTGTGCGGCCTGGTGTTTGCGCAGGTAGTAATAAGGAACCAGCAGGGCCACCACGGTGAGCAGCATGACCACCGAGGCGGCCGAGGCCAGCCCGATGCTGCCGCGCTGGAAGAGGTGGTCCAGAATGAACTTGGCCGGCACTTCGCTGGCCAGCCCGGGGCCGCCGCGCGTCATGGAGTTCACCGCGTCATAGACCTTGATGGCGGCGATGGCCTGCAGAATAAAAGCCGTGCCCACCGCGCCGCTAATCATGGGCAGCACGATGCTCACATACACGCGCCAGGGGGGAATGCCGTCCAGCCGGGCGGCTTTCCAGATTTCTTCGTCCACCCCGCGCAAGCCCGCCAGCAAAATCGCCATCACCAGCCCCGAGGCCTGCCAGACGGCGGCCAGGATGATGCAGTACATCACCTTGTCCTGCGACACGATCCAGTCGAGTTGAAAGTCCGCAAAACCCAGCCGCCGCACGGCGGACTGGATACCCATCTCCGGGTTCAGCATCCACTGCCATACCAGCCCGGTCACCACAAAGGACATGGCGTAGGGGTAGAGGAAGATGCTGCGAAAAACGCTCTCGGAGCGGATTTTCTGGTCGATGAACACCGCCAGCAAAAAGCCCAGCACCATGCAAATGCTGATGCCCAACACGGCAAACAAGACCAGGTTGTAGACCGAGAGCTGCCAGCGCTCGCTGGCAAACAGCTTGTGGTACTGCTCCAGGCCCACAAAGTTGGTGTTGGCAAACATGCGGGAGCTGGTAAACGACACCCCAACCGACCACAGCACGGTGGCCAGGTAACCCACGATGGCCGTCACGGCCATCGGAAGCAGGGCCAGATGCAAACCCCAGTGGACGGGTCTTCTGTGTTGGATCTGGCCCATACCCACCTCAGCCTTTCAAGGCTGCGGCCAGCACCTTGGCCACGTCGTCCACCGACTGGTCGGTGTTCCAGAACTTGGTGACGGCGTCATCCAGCAAGCCCTTTTTCTCGGGTGATGCCAGTTGGGTCGGGGCGGGCAAGTGGCGCGCGGGGTCCTTCAAGGCGGTGACGCCCTGTTGGCTGCAAATATCGAGCGCGCCCATGTCCACATCGGTGCGGATGGGGATGGAGCCCTTTTTGGTGTTGAAGGCCACCTGTACCGCAGGCGAGGTGGCTACGCGTGCAAACAGCTGCTGGGCCTTGATGACTTCGGGGTCCTTGGACTTGGGGAACACGAACACATCGCCCTCCAGCATGTAGGGCGCCTTGGCACCCCAGCCGGGGAAGCAGCCGAAGTCTTTGCCCGCCGTCTGTTTGGCCACGGCAAATTCACCCTTGGCCCAGTCCCCCATGACCTGGAAGCCCGCTTTGTTGCTGATGAGCATGGCGGTGGCCACGTTCCAGTCGCGGTTGGGGGAGCCGGGGTCCACATAGGCTTTGAGGCGTTTGAAGTCGCTCAGCACCTTTTTGAAGGCAGGTGACTGGGCTACCTTGCCGTCGGTGCTGCTGTAAAACTGCTTGTACAGGTCGGCGCCGCCCGAAGTGTGCAGGATGGCGTTGAACAAGATGCCTTCTTGCCAGGCCTGGCCGCCCAGGGCCAGGGGGATGGCACCGCTGGCCTTGATCTTGTCCAGCGCGGCAAAAAACTCGCTCATGTTTTGCGGCTCGGCCTTGACTCCGGCCTTGGCCAGCACCGCTTTGGAGTACCAGAACCAAGAGGGGTTGTGGATGTTCACCGGCATGGCGAAATAGTGGCCGTCCACCTTGACAAATTTCTTGATCGGCTCGGGCAGGATCTTGTCCCAGTTGCCTTCCTTGGCCACCGCATCCATATTGTTGAGCATGCCTTCGAGCACCACCTCGTGGTACTGCAGGGAGGTGTTGAACTGGGCGACGGTAGGCGCATTGCCACCCGCAATGCGGTTGATGGTGGTGTTGCGGGCGTTTTCGCCGCCCGAGATGGCGGTGTCCACCCAAGCGCCGCCGGCGGCTTTGTAAGCGGCGGCCAATTCCTGCACCGCGGCGGACTCACCGCCCGAGGTCCACCAATGGACCACCTCGGCTTTTTGGGCCAGCGCCGCGCCGCCCATGCCCATTCCTGCCACCAGTACGGCCAGGCCGTGTTTTGTCAAAGCATGCATCGTTGTCTCCTTGTATTCGTGGTTCACCAAAAATCAGGCCAAATCGGCCTTGAAATCGATATCATTTTTGCAAAAATGACTATGAAATCGTTTTCACAGAAAGAATTAAACGTTTTTTAAAAAATGCTGTCAACCCGAAAGACGTGCTAATTCAGGGTGATTAGGGTAAACACCGGGGGAGGGGGGGCGCGTCAACCGTGTGGAAACACGGCCCAGGTCGCGCAGTGCGGGAGAGTCCGCTCAGGCAAAAACGTTGAGTTTGGCCGTCAGTTGCTGCAGGCTCTTGAACCGGCCCAACATGGCATTGGAGGATTTGTCACTGCCATCTGGTGCGTGTTTTTTCAGGGAGGCGATGCCTTCTTCAAAATCCTTGATCGTGGCGGCGGCAGAGGCTGCAAAGCCCGCCGATGGGGCATGGGAGCCGCCATGGGGTTTGGCTACCAACACGCCATCTTTGCTGAGGGTGATTTTGGTGAAAACCCCTTTGTTGCGGCCAAACTCCAATTGGTTTTCCAAAGACATGTTGTCCAGGTCGGGGTAGTCCGCCTCTGGATCTAGCGTCCCCGTGTTGCCGGAGCCGATGTAGATGACCCCGCTGGTTTCCACGGGGGGGATGAACTTGGTGGTCAGAACTGGGGGATTCGCAGGCGCAACGGTTGGCGCTGGGGTCGCGGCCGGTTGGGTGTCGGCGTTGGTCTGGGGGAGGGTGGCCGGGAAAGCCTGGTTCAGGTTGTTGTTGCGGATGATTTGCATGGAAATCCCCCAGATGTGGATGAACCAAGTATGGCTTTGCGCCAAATCGGCCATGCCAAAAATAAAGGTGGATTAAGGGGGCATTTCTGGAGAATTGTGGAAACACACCACATTGCGCCCAGCCTGCTTGGCCTGGTACATGGCCTGGTCGGCCCATTTGAGCACGTCTTCCTGGCTGGTATCGTGGTTCAGGAACAAGGCCACGCCGATACTGGCGCTGCCCTGGTGCTCAATCACCGTATCGGCAACCCCCTCGTGTTTGACGGTCAGTACATACGGCGTAGACAAGGCCAAGCGGATTTTTTCGGCGCTGGCACTGGCTTGCTCTATGGATTTGGCGTGGCTGGCATCCAGTTCGCCGAGCACCACCACAAACTCGTCACCCCCGATGCGTGCCACGGTGTCCACCTCGCGCACGCAGCTCCTTAGCCGGCGGGCCACCTCCATCAACAACAAATCACCGACCGCGTGGCCGTGGGTGTCATTGAGCGGTTTGAAGTTGTCCAGGTCCAGAAACATCAGCGCGCCGTAACAGGCACACCGTTTACTGGTTGCCATGGCTTGGCCCAGACGGTCATTGAGCAGCCGGCGGTTGGGCAGTTGGGTCAGCGTGTCGTAAAACGCCATTTGGCGCACCTGCTCCTCCCTGCGGTGGCGTTCGGTAATGTCGGTCAACGCGCCTACGTAGTGGGACACCTGCGCGTTGTTGCCTCTGACCGCTGAAATGGTCAGCCAGTAGGGGTGCACTTCGCCGTTTTTGATGCGGTTCCAAATTTGGCCGTGCCAAGCGCCTTCAATCTTGATCTTGAGCCACATGTCGGCGTAAAAGTCGGCGTCGTGGCGGCCGGAGCGCAGAAATTTCATGTCCCGGCCCACGACTTCATGGGCCGCATAGCCGGTGATTTCGGAGAAGGCCCGGTTGCACCGCAGGACCACGCCCTGGGCGTCGGTCACCACCATGCCGTCGTGCGACTCAAAGGCCGCAGCCACAACGCGAAGCTGTGCGTCGCTGCGCTGCAAGGCTTCGATCATGGTGTTGAATTCCGCAGCCACCTCAGCCACTTCGCGCGGTCCCGTCAGGGGCGCACGCACGCCCAGGTCCCCCCCGTGCACGGCGCGCGCGGTTTTTTCCAAATCCGCCACCGGGCGGGCGATGCGCCGGGCGATGGTGGCGGCAATCAGCACCAAAAACACCAGGGCCACCAGTGCAATTCCGGTGGCGGTGATGGCCCTTTGCTTGGCCGGGGCATAGACGGTGGCGGCCGGGACCCCCACAAAAGCGGTCCATCCGGTCTGCGGCATGGGAACCACCGAAAAAAACCGCACCACACCGTCCACCGCCAGACTCTCAAATTCCCCGTCCTTCATTTCCACGATGCGCCGCGCCGCATCCGCATTGGGGCGGGAACCGATCACGCCTTCTGGGTCCGAGTTGCGCCAGACCATGATTCCGTCTTCCGCAAAAAAACCGTAACGGCTTTCGTCGGGCAGGAATTGGGTGGAAATATTGGGGTCAAACTCCTTCAGATCAAAACCCAGCAAGACAGCGCCCACCATCTCACGTTTGGCATTCCAGATGGGCACGCTGAGGATGGAGATCCATTTGCCGGAAACGGGGCCGGTTACCGGATTGCCGACCGTGAAACGTTTTTCTTGGATGAACTTGGCAAACCAGGGGGCATTTGCAAATTCGACCGGGTGCTTGCTGTCCGGCTGCGGCAGTGCGGAGCAGACCAGCTGGCCCTGCAAATTCATGGTCGCCACATTGGAGTAGCCCAGCTTGAGGCTCTGCATTTCCTGCAGGATCTTGTCGCAATGGCGGGGGTCGAGCTGCTGCATCTGGGGCCGTGCAGCCAAGTGCTCCATCAGCGCCCGCGTGTTGGCAATCTTGCCGCCGGTGTTGCTCACCATGGTGTTGGCCAGCGTGCGCAGGGAGTCCTTGGAGTGGGCGACACTTTGCTGCATGTCGTTGTAAATGCCATACCCCACCACCGCGCCCAGCGGTGCGGATACCGCGACGACCAGCAGCAAAAGGTGGGTTCGGATAGACCACGCAGCCACGGTTACGCCCAAAGACCCATGTTTGTCATTGGATTTTGCTATTTGAAACGGGCAGGGGGGGCGCGGCCTGGGGTTGGAACCATAACTCCTTGCGTCCCAAAGGGGTCAGCGCCGGGAGCAGCGGATTTTTCAACTCGATGACGGTCCTGTTTCCAAGGTCCGAGCGTTTGATGAGAGGGTCAAAGTACTGGTGGAACAGCTGGTCGAATGAACCATCGGCAATGGATTTTTCCAGCCCCTGCGTGAGTGCCTTGGCGAGCTTTGTGTTGCCTTTGTTGACGAAGTAGTAAAAGGCGGCAGGGTAGTGCAGCGCGATGTGTGAATCGATCACCACACCGTTGTGGGCGTGCAAATCCGCCTCGGCCCATATTTCGATCACCGAGCGCGGGAAATAATGAAACCGGTTGGCCTCCAGCATCAGGAACAGTCCTTCGTAGGTGGGCGAACCCTGCACCGCCAGGCCGTTGAAGCGCAGGATTTCAGTGTCTGGCCAGTCGTGTCCCTGGCCGGCCTCGAACGGCTTCATGTCGTCTATTCCCCTGACTCCCATGAACTGAATGGAGGTCTTTTGTGTCACCAGTGGCAGCCGCCAGCCGATCAGCCCTTTGTAGATGGGGATACGAATCGGCAGGGTTTTTTGCTCCCGCTCCTTGGAGGTCATGCTCCAGACAATGTGGACCATGTCGCTGCCGAATTCGACCTCCTGGAGGGCCCGCCCTTGCTGCATGGCGAGTTGGCTGGGAAGTAGCTCGTATTGCGCGCCAGACTTCTTGAGCGCCATGTCCAGTAGCTTCAGCGGGTACTCCACACGGGGATCGGAGTCGCTTTCTGGGCGGGGGTAGAAAATCTTTTCTGCTGCCATGCACGTTGAAGTTGCGGTGCCCAGGAGCAGTAGCGCTTGCATGCACCATCTGAGAAGGCTGTTGCGTCCAAAAGCCATGGCTGACCAACCTTTCGTTGCAGTGATTTCCCGAGGTATCCCGGCCCGTACCGTGGTGTGAGACTAGCATAGCGTGAAAGGGCCCGCAATCCGTTGCGCTTGAAATTTGGGCTGCTGGGGTCAGCTAGGGACGAATGGAAATGGTTTTATGGACACCCAAACACTCAGCTTCCTCCTGTTTTGCAGTGCCGCACTGCTGTTCGTTTTGGCATTGCTGGGTCTGCCGTGGTGGGTGGCACGCCAACGTGCGCGGGTACGCCAGCAGGCGTTTCCGGCGCAGTGGCGCAAGATATTGCAGCGCCGGGTGCCGCTGGTGCGGCGGCTGCCCGCAGACTTGCAATTGCAGCTCAAAAAGCACATTCAGGTGTTCATTGCCGAGAAGGCCTTCATCGGCTGCGCGGGCTTGCGCATCACCGACGAGATGCGCGTGGTGATCGCTGCCCAGGCCTGCCTGCTGCTCTTGAACCGCCCCACCGATTTTTATCCCCATTTGCGGCAGATCCTGGTGTATCCGGCCGCTTTTGTGGTGGACCGTACCCGCACCGATGGCGCGGGGGTGCAGCAAGAGCAGCGCCAGGCGCTGGCGGGGGAATCCTGGTCGCAAGGGCAGGTCATCTTGTCCTGGCAGGACAGCCTGGAAGGCGCGGCCGTGGCGGACGATGGCCGCAATGTGGTGATCCACGAATTTGCCCACCAGCTGGACCAGGAAAATGGCCCGGCCAACGGCGCACCGCCGCCCGCGCCGGGAGCGCCGGATTACAGTCCGCAACGCTGGTCGCAGGTGTTCCATGCCTCGTATGCACAACTGCAACACCAGGCGCGCACCGGGCATGTGGGTCTGCTGGACCCCTACGGCGCCCAGGACCCGGCCGAGTTTTTTGCGGTGGCGTCAGAAGTGTTTTTTGAGCAGCCCGCAGCGTTGCGCCTGGAGTACCCGGATCTGTACCGCGAGTTGGCCGGCTTTTACCGGGTGGACCCGGCCAGCTGGTAGCCGTTGCGCAGCAGCGTTTGGCCTTTCTCTGACCATTTTTCCCGGTGCTCACGGGTTGGGCTACGGCGTGTCCCAGTAAGGCACATCCCCAAACGCCTGTTTGATATGCGCGATGAATAGCTGTGCCTTGGCCGCGTGCGAGCGGCCCTTGAGGCGCACTGCGTAGATGCCTGTGCTGTGCTTCTTGGCCAGGCCCGCGGCGGCGGCCATGGCGTGGGGGAAAAGCAGCTCCAGCTCGCCCGAGGCCAGCTTGTCATGCACCAGCCAGCTTGCCAGGTGCACCACGCCCAAACCGGCCACTGCGGCTTGCAGCAGGGACTCGGTGTCGTCGGTGCGCAGGCGCCCATGGACGGGCAGCGGCTTGTCATCGTTGGTGCCGGGAAAAGTCCACCAGCCGCTGGGCGTGCGGGCACTGGCCAGCGTCAGGCAACTGTGCTGCAGCAGGTCTTCGGGCGTCGTGGGGCGGCCACAGTCCTTGATGTACTGCGGGCTGGCACAGGCCATGCGCAACAGGGGCGCAAGGCGGGTGGCGAGCAGGTCGCTGTCGGGCAGCTCGCCCATACGGATGGCCACGTCTGCGCGCTGACTCGACAAATCGACCCACTGATCGCTCAGGTGCAACTCCAGCTCGATGAGCGGATGCGCGCGCAAAAAGCTGGCCACCACCGGCACGATATGCCGCCGGCCAAAGGCGGAGGGCGCGGTCACCGATAACAGGCCACGGGGCTGTGCCTGCGCGTCCAGCAACGCGGCGCGGGCATCCGCCAACTCCGAGGCGATGGTCCGTGCGCGCGGCAAAAACTGCGCACCCGCGTCGGTGAGCAGCAAGCGGCGCGAGCTGCGTTGAAACAGCACCACCCCCAGCGATTTTTCCAGCCCATCTACCTGGCGCGAGACCGAGGACACGGCCACGTTGTGCAGCTTGGCGGCTGCTGAAAATGTGCCCGCTTGGGCTACGTCAATAAAGGCTTGGATGTTTTCCAGCATGGGAGTGTATTTGCGATAAATGCAAACCAATTTTGCGATTCATGTGATTGTTGCAGTTATCGCTAAAAAGCACAATTCACCCGTCATCCACTTTTATGAAAGCGACACACCATGTTGAAGTTCTATTTCCATCCCTCGCCCAACCCGGCCAAGGTTGCCCTGTACCTGGAAGAAGCGGGCCTGCCTTACGAGCTGGTGCCCGTGGACGTGCGCAAGGGCGAGCAGCATTCCCCCGCCTATCTGGCCATCAACCCCAACGGCAAGACCCCGGCGCTGCAAGACGGTGACGCCACGGTTTTCGACAGCAATGCCATTCTGTTGTACCTGGCCGTGAAGACGGGCAAGTTTCTGCCCCGGAACCAGCCCGAGATTCGTGCGCAGATGTATTCGTGGTTGATGTTCATCGCCACCGGCGTGGGCCCATTCTCTGGACAGGCGGTGCACTTCCGGCACTTTGCACCCGAGCCAAAGGCGTACGCCCAGCAGCGTTACGACTTTGAAGCGGCACGGCACTGGCGCATCATCAACGCGCACCTTGCCACCCGCACCTGGATGGTGGGCGAGGAGTACACCATTGTGGACATGGCGCTGTGGGCCTGGGCGCGCGCGGTGCCCATGGTGCTGGGCAACGATGCCTGGGCCGAGTTGCCACACGTCCAGCGATTCCTGGACATGGTGAGCGCCCGCCCTGCCGCAGTGCGTGCCGAGGCCTTGGCCGACGCGCACAAGTTCAAGACCGAGATGGACCAGGCCGCCATGGATGCGATGTATCCGCATACCAGGCAAGCGGTGTGATCCGCGCGGTTGCCATCCCTTTCGAAAAATCGTTCCAACCCCTTTTCACCTTCTTTGGCAAAAAAACGGGCCATGCGCCCAGAAAGCTTCCCATGTCCAAATTCACCCCATCGAAACTCCAGTGCAGCCTCGCCATGGCCGCCCTGGTTGCGACCCCCCTGTTTTGCACCGGCCTGGTCCAAGCCGCGGATGGCGTGTCGCCGCAAGGTATCACCTTCACCGCTGAGCAAGCCTATCCCGAAGGCATTGCGTGGCACCCCGTGCAAAAGGTGTTTTTTGTCAGCTCCGTCCGCACGGGAGTGATAGGCAAAGTCACGCCGCAGGGTGTCTACACACCCTTCATTCAGGACGACAAACTGGTCGCCAGTGCGGGCTTGTACCTGGACACCAAGCGCAATCTGCTGTGGACAGCCATTGGCGACCTGGGCGCCTCCACCCGCAGCAGCCCTGCCACGGCCTACAAGTTGGCGGCGCTGGCGGCCTATGACGCAACGACGGGGGAGCGCCGTGCGTACCATGACCTGAGCAGTCTGGTGGAGGGGGGCCATTTCGCCAACGACCTGACGGTAGACGCTGCGGGCCATGTCTATGTAACCGACAGTTTCTCTCCCGTGATCTACCGGGTGGATGCCAAAGGCCAGGCCAGCGTATTTGCCAAGAGCGATTGGTTCAAGGGCGAAGGCTTCAACCTGAACGGCATCGTGGCCCACCCGGATGGCTATCTGCTGGTCGCCAAATACAACAGTGGTGAAATCTTCCGTATCAGCACCAGCAATGGTGCCGATATCCAGCGCGTGGAGTTGCCAGAAGCGGTGAAGGGCGCAGACGGCATGCTGCTGCGTGACAACGGCCAACTGATCGTGGTGCAAAACGCAGGCAATGACCAGGTGGTGGAATTGGTGTCCAAAGACGGCTGGAAATCCGCCACGCTGCAACCCGCCCGCAAAACGGCCTATTCGTTCCCGACCACCGTGGCGCAAGCGGGCAAGGATATCTACGTGATGAACTCGCGCCTCGATACCTTGCTGACGAAAGATGCGGCCAAGGTAAGCGAATACCTGCTGCAGAAATATTGATCCTACCGCCCGCTGGCCCGCCCATCGTTACGTCCATGCACAGTGCGTGCGGGCCAGCCCTCCTTCATCATCTCGCCAATGGGGATGCCGGTGAGCGCCTTGGTCGCAAACAGCAGCAGCAACACCGACACATCCAGAAAGCAGCCCAGCACCAGAAACATCACATTCACCAGCAACAGGAATTTGAGTTGCGACAGGTGCATGCCGTCCACCCACTGCGCCATGACTTGCGGCACGCCCTCAGAAGTGAAGGCGCAGTTGAGGATGAAGGAGCCCACCAGAATGAGTGCATGCAGCGCGGCCACGGCGGCGGCTTCGGTGGGGGGAAAGGCCCCCGAATAAATCACGGAGGGCAAGGGGGTGTCCTGGCCATCGATGGTGCCGGTTTTGAGGCCCAGGTACACCTCGCCAAACGCCAACGGTGTGGCCGTGGCGCCCAGGGCGTCGCCCAGAAACAGCCAGTCTTTGGAGCCCGGCATGCGCAGCTTGATACCTTTGAGGTCGGCCGGTGTTTTGACGTTGCGCACCTCCCGCAGGTTGACCTGGCGGGTGCCCAGGTAGGCCGTGGCCAGGGGGGGATGTCCATTTTTCCGGACACCGTCTTGAACATTTCCGCGCCAATGGGGCCGTTGAAAATCTTTTGCTGCTGCGCCGGGGCGGGCAGGGTGGTCGCGCCCTATGCGGCAGCGGCTCCCAGCAGGCTAAGGCGGCTAAGGCCTGTTGTATTGACCATGAACCTGTCTCCATCAATGAATTGGGTGGTTTTGGGCGATGCGCGGTGTACGCGGTAGGCTGGCGGGGGATAATACCCAGTTCCATTGATCCCTTGCCAGAAGAACCCCTGACATGACCCAGCCTGTAATGAGTGTTGCCGACATTCGCAAAATCTTCCTCGACTTCTTCGCCTCCAAGGGCCACACGGTGGTGGCGAGCAGCCCGCTGGTGCCCGGCAACGACCCCACGCTGATGTTCACCAACTCCGGCATGGTGCAGTTCAAGGACGTGTTTTTGGGCACCGACAAACGTTCTTACGTGCGCGCCGCCTCGGTGCAAGCCTGCCTGCGCGCCGGTGGCAAACACAACGACCTGGAAAACGTGGGCTACACCGCGCGCCACCACACCTTCTTCGAGATGCTGGGCAACTGGAGTTTTGGCGACTATTTCAAGCGCGACTCCCTCAAATGGGGGTGGGAGCTGCTGACCCAGGTCTACGGTCTGCCGCCTGAGAAGCTGCTGGCCACGGTCTATATCGACGACCAGGAGGCCTACGACATCTGGACCCAGGAAATTGGCCTGCCGCCCGAGCGCGTGATCCGCATCGGCGACAACAAGGGCAAGAAATACGCCTCCGACAACTTCTGGATGATGGCCGACACCGGCCCCTGCGGCCCCTGCAGCGAAATCTTCTACGACCACGGTGATCACATCCCTGGCGGCCCCCCCGGCAGCCCCGGCGAAGACGGCGACCGCTTCATCGAGATCTGGAACCATGTGTTCATGCAGTTCGACATGCAGCCCGATGGCAGCCTGAACAAGCTGCCCGCGCCTTGCGTGGACACCGGCATGGGCCTGGAGCGCCTGGCGGCCATCTTGCAGCATGTGCACAGCAATTACGAAATCGACATTTTCCAGGGCCTGATCGCCGCAGCCGCCCGCGAAACCGGCACCACCGACCTGGCACACCCTTCGCTGAAGGTGATTGCCGACCACATCCGCGCCACCGCATTCCTGGTGAGTGACGGTGTCATTCCTTCCAACGAAGGCCGGGGCTACGTGCAGCGCCGCATCATCCGCCGCGCCATCCGCCACGGCTACAAGCTGGGCAAGAAGACCCCCTTCTTCCACAAGCTGGTGGGTGACCTGGCAGCACTGATGGGCGAGGCCTACCCCAATCTGGCCGCGCAGCAAGCGCGTATCACCGAAGTGTTGCGGGTGGAAGAAGAGCGTTTCTTTGAAACGCTGGCTACCGGCATGGAAATCCTGGACGCAGCGTTGGCGGGCGGCGTCAAGTTGCTGCCCGGTGACGTGGCTTTCAAATTACACGACACCTACGGTTTCCCATTGGACTTGTCTGCTGACGTGTGCCGTGAAAACAGTGTCGAAGTGGACGAAGCGGGCTTTCACGCCGCCATGGAAAAGCAAAAGGCTGCTGGCCGTGCCGCAGGTAAATTCAAAATGGACCGCGCGCTGGACTACAGCGGCGAGGGCAACGACTTCGTGGGTTACGAGCAGCTCACGGCTGCTGCAAAAATAGTAGCGCTCTACGCTGATGGTACGCCGGTAAATACGCTAAAAGCCGGTCAAAACGGCGTGGTGGTGCTGGACACCACCCCGTTTTACGCCGAGAGCGGTGGCCAAGTGGGCGACGAGGGCGCGGTGTTTTCCGACCACGGTCTGTTCGAAGTGGCCGACACCCAAAAGATCAAGTCCGATGTGTTTGGCCACCACGGCATACTCGCCACCGGCAGCCTCAGCGTGGGTGATGCGGTCACCGCCCATGTGGACGCCACCCAGCGCGCCGCCACCCAGCGCAACCACTCGGTCACCCACCTGATGCACAAGGCCCTGCGCGAAGTGCTGGGCGACCATGTGCAGCAAAAGGGTTCCTTGGTGAACGCCGAGCGGACCCGCTTCGACTTTGCCCACAACGCCCCGGTCACCGATGCGCAAATCCGCGAGATCGAAGTGCGGGTGAATGCCGAAATCCTGGCCAACGCCGCCACCCAGGCCCGCCTGATGGACATTGAGGCGGCCAAACAAACCGGCGCCATGATGCTGTTTGGCGAGAAGTACGGCGAGATCGTGCGCGTGCTGGACATTGGCAGCACCACCGAACTCTGCGGCGGCACCCATGTGGCGCGCACCGGCGACATCGGCCTGTTCAAGGTGGTGGGCGAGGGCGGTGTGGCCGCCGGCGTGCGCCGCATCGAGGCTGTTACGGGTCAAAACGCCCTGGCGTATTTGCAGCAATTGGAAGACACCGTGGGCGTGGCGGCTGCCACCCTCAAGGCCCCGGTGGCCGAGTTGACCAGCCGCCTCGGCCAAGTGGTCGATCATGTGAAAGCGCTGGAAAAAGAAGTGGCTGCGCTCAAGGGCAAGCTGGCTTCCGCCCAGGGCGACGAGTTGCTCACCCAGGCGCTGGAGATCAAGGGCGTCAAGCTGCTGGCTGCCAAACTGGAAGGTGCCGACACCAAGACCCTGCGCGAAACCATGGACAAGCTCAAGGACAAGCTCAAGACCGCGGTCATTGTGCTGGCCGCCGTGGACGGCGACAAGGTGCAGTTGGCGGTCGGCGTCACCCCGGACACCACGGGCAAGGTCAAGGCCGGTGAACTGGTCAACTTCCTGGCCGCCCAGGTGGGTGGCAAGGGCGGCGGCAAGGCCGACATGGCCATGGCCGGTGGCACCGAGCCCGCCAAGCTGGCGGCTGCCCTGGCCAGCGTGCAGGCCTGGGTGGCGGAGAAGCTTTGAGTTTGGGCGCTTTTGCTACTAATTTGATAGCTGCTTGCGCACGTTCCATAAGGTCTGGACTGCTATTTTGCATCTAACTTTATGGAATGTGCTGCCATTGTGTCTCGCTTGAATACGGCCCTGCATCCATGATCACCATCGACCCGCGCACGGTCATCCTGCTGGCGGGCGTCATGGGCGCGTTCATGGCGGCCATCATGTACGCCCTCAAGCACAGTTACCCACCGGCGATCAAGGGATTGGGCGAATGGGCGCTGGCGCTATCGCTGATCTCGGTGGGGGGTGTATTGGGCTTTTGGGTCGGATTTTTGCCCGATGTGCTGAGTGTCACCTTGCCCCGGCTGTTGTTTCCCTCGGGGCTTTTGTTGGCCTATGTGGGGACCCAGCGGTTTTTTGGCCAGACGCCCCGGATCTGGCCCTGGGCGGTGTTGATTGCCGGGGTGGTGCTGGCGCAAATGTGGTTTACCTTCGTTGAGCGCAGCTTCCACATGCGCTTGGTGTTATCGGGCTCGCTGGGTGTGTGCTTGTTGATGGCCTATGTCCATCTTTTGCACCAGCAAGGTGTGTCCACGTTTGCCCGGGCGCTGACGGTCGGCGTGCTGCTCACGCTGATGGCGATTCTGGTCATGCGCATCGTGACAACCTTTATTTGGCCAGTGGGGGAGGGCGTTTTGGATACCTCGACCCACCATCTGATCTACGTCACCGGTTTTTCGTTTGGCATTGTGTTGCTCTCGGTCAGCCTGGTGCTGATGGCCACCGAGCGCTTGCATGCGGAGGTGGCGTATCTGGCCAGCCATGACTCGCTGACCAACGCCCTGACGCGCCGGCACATGAACGAAGTCTGCGCCATGGAGATGGAACGCAGCCAGCGCCACGGCCACAGCATGGCCTTGTTGATCATGGATTTGGACCATTTCAAGTCCGTCAACGACACCTATGGGCACCAACGCGGCGACAAGGTGCTGGTCGATTTTGTCGCCAAGGTCCATGCGCTGTTGCGCCGTCCTGACCAGTTGGGGCGTTTTGGTGGGGAAGAGTTTGTAGCGCTGCTGCCGGAAACCTCGCTGGACGAGGCCGTGGGGGTGGCCGAGCGCATACGGGCCGCCTGCGCCGCGTCTGACCAGGACCCTTACCGCACCGTGAGCATTGGCGTCACCACCAACCACACCGCAGGCGACAGCGTGGGCTCCCTGATCGCCCGGGCCGATGCCGCCATGTACCAGGCCAAGGCCAAGGGGCGCAACCGGGTCGAGACCGCCTGAGCGACCGCGTTGCAGGTCGTGGGGCTGGTCTGTTGTTGCTATAAAAATAGTAGCTGTTTACGCACATTCCATAAGGGCTGGAGCCCGATTTGATGCTGAAAATATTGCGTTGGTGTGCCGCAGGGCTTGCGTGTCCGGCCCTGAGCGTCATCGGGCCAGCGCGGTTGTGGCCCTGAGCAGGCCGCCATTTTGCGGCGGGGTCAGTGGGTGGGCTGGTGGGGATGGGCTGGCGATACCCCGGTGCTGTCGTATCCCCGCAACTGGGCGTACCGCAGCTTTTGTGCGGGTGTGAGGATGGCAACCTGTGCGAGGTGCGCCTCTAGGTGGACCCCGCGCACTTGGGCCTGGAGGGTGCCAATTTCTTCCAAGGACCGGGCCAGCAGGTCTGGCGTGATGGCCTGGGTTGCAAATAGGCGGTCCATCCGCCGTTCAGCCGCAACCAGGGCTTGGCCCAGCACGACGGCCTTGCGTTCCATGGATGCAAACAGCGCTTCGGTTTGGGCTTTTTGCTCCGGTGTCAGTGCCAGCGGCGTGTCCAACTCCAGAACGTGCGCCGGGCCGGCGTAGCCGTTGAGTTCGGCGGCCCGTGCCAGGCCCATGCCCTTGCCGCTCAGATAGGCCTTGAGGTCCTCGGCCGACAGGGCCTTGATCTCGCGCTCTTGCTGCCCGGCGTAGGCCGAAAGCGGGGGCGCTGCACCCGCCAGGGTGGAGCTCAGGGACAGGGTCAGAACAAGGCTGGCAAGGGTGGTGTGGCGCATGGGGGGGCTTTCTGGTGGGGGGTAAACGTTGGGCATCGGTCCGAGGGAAATTGTCTGGGCAAGCCTTGTGTTATGGGTATGATTTGGATCATATGACGCCCCCTGCACCCCCGCTCCCCGCTGCCTTGCACGCGCTGCTGCCCGCCGACCTGCAGGCGGTGGCCGTGCTGCTGCCGCTGAAACGCGGAGAACGGCTGTTTGTGCAAGGCCACAGGCCCGCACGGATGTTTTACGTGGTGGACGGTGAAGTGGTGCTGCAGCGCCTGGGTATCCAGGGCGAAAACGTGGTGCTGCAGCGGGTGCGTCAGGGCTGGGTGGCCGAGGCCAGCCTGCAGTCGCCCAGCTACCACTGTGAAGCGCTTGTGACCTCTGCGGGCGCATTGATCGCTCTGCCGGTTGACGCCGTGCGCCAGGCCCTGGCGGAGGACCCGGCGTTTGCCGCGCGCTGGATCGGTATGCTGAACCAGGAACTCAAACGCTTGAGAGCCCAGTGCGAACGCCTGTCGCTGGTGGGTGTCAAAGAACGGCTGCTGCACCTCATAGAAACCGAAGGCGAGGGCGGCTGTTTGCTGCTCAAGGCCAGCCTCAAGTCGGTCGCCGCAGAAATCGGCGTGACCCACGAAGCCCTGTACCGCACCCTGGCGGCGATGGAGAAACAAGGGCAACTGCAACGCATGGACGGGCAGTTGCGGCTGGGGTGGAAACGGTCATCACCCCGTATCGGTGCCATGGTTAAATGAGGCATTCAAAACGGAGGGAACTGGCAATGCATCACAAACAATGGGTAAAAATCGCGGTCGTTTGTTTAGGTTTCCTGCTTGGCGCGCCATCCCATGCCCAAAAAATGTACCGCTGCGGGAGCATGTACCAGGACCGACCTTGCGAGGGGGCTCAGGCCGGCAAGGAGGTTCGCAATTTCGACGCCACACCCAAACCTGTCGCCACCGCCAGTACGGACAGCCAATGCAAGCAACGCGGTATCGATTCGCAAAAAATTATGTGGTCCCGGGAGGCTGGCGCTTTGGCCGAAAAGCTGATGGCCAACGCCTCTGACGACGAGAAAAGCCTGATCAAGGACGTGTACAGCAAACGCGGGACGGCACCGGAAGTGCGCGCCTCCATCGAGGCCGATTGTGTGGCGGCCAAAAAACAGGCCGAACTGGCGGCTGCCATGGTGGCTGCCGGATTGAAATTGCAAGGCAAGGACCCAGCGTCCACCGTTGCCACTCCCGCCCGGGCAGCCGCCGACGCCGCCGCCAAATCGGCTGAAGCCCCGCCCAGTGACGGCGCCGCGTCAAACAGGGCTGCCGAAACTAAAAAAGCGCTGTGTGCCAGCATCCAGGCCAAGGTGGACGAGATTCAGAAAAACCAACGCGCCGGTGGCAGCATCACCACCATGGAAAGCCTGAATCAGCGCCGACGGGATGCCGATGCCGAGCGCAGCCGAGCCGGGTGCTAGTCCTGCGCCTCAATCAAAATCGCCCGAAAGTCGTTCACATTGGTCAGCGTGGGGCCGGTAATGACCGAGTCGCCCAGGCTACCGAAGAACCCATGGCCATCGTTGTTGCTTAAATAGTCGTGGGGCTTGAGCCCCAAGGTGTGGGCGCGCTCCAGCGTATCGGGGCCGATGTGGGCGCCGGCGATTTCGGCCTGGCCGTCCACGCCGTCGGTGTCACCGGCCAGTGCATGGATGCGCGGGTGGCCGCCCAGGGTGATGCCCAGAGAGAGCAGGCATTCCACATTGCGCCCGCCTTTGCCGCTGCCACGCACCGTGACGGTGGTTTCACCGCCCGACAGGAGCACGCAGGGGGCTGGCACCGGCTGGCCACGTTCGGCCACCTGCAGCGCAATGCCGGCCAGCACCTTGCCCACATCGCGGGCTTCACCTTCCAGCGCATCACCCAGGATGTAGGCCTTGTAGCCGGCTTCTTGGGCCACGGCGGCGGCGGCTTCCAGCGCCATTTGCGGCGCGGCGATGGCGCGCACCGTGGTGGATGCCAGCCGGGCGTCGCCGGGTTTGACGGACTCGCCCCGGCCGGACTCCAGCACCGCGCGCACCGGCGCGGGCAGGTCGATGCCGTAGCGTTGCACAATCGCCAGCGCGTCGGCACAGGTGCTGGGGTCGGCCACGGTGGGGCCGGAGGCGATGTTGATGGGGTCGTCGCCCGGCACATCCGAGATCAGCAGCGTCAGTACCTTGGCCGGGTGGCAGGCGGCTGCCAGCCGCCCGCCCTTGATGGCCGAGAGATGGCGGCGCACGCAGTTCATCTCGCTGATGGTGGCACCGGATGTCAGCAGCGCGCGGTTGACCTGTTGTTTGTGCTCCAGCGTCAGCCCTTCCAATGGCAGGGGCAGCAGCGATGAGCCGCCCCCGGAGATCAGGCACAGCACCAGGTCCTGCGGGCCCAGGCCTTGCACGACCTGCAGCATGCGCTGGGCGGCGGCCAAACCGGCGGCGTCGGGCACCGGGTGGGCCGCTTCCACGATCTCGATGCGCTCGCAAGGCACGGCGTAGCCGTAGCGGGTGACCACCAATCCCGACAGTGGCCCGCTCCAATGGTCTTCCACCGCCCGGGCCATGGCCGCCGACGCCTTGCCCGCGCCAATGACGATCAAGCGCCCCGTGCCCAGCGCCTGGGGTGAGGGCAGGTGTGCAGGGATGCACAGCGCGGGCTGGGCACTGGCAATGGCGGCGTCAAACATGCGCCGTAGAAGCTGGCGTGCACGGGTGTCTTGGAACGTGGGGTCTAGGGGCATGGGAATGGGGTCAAGGCTTGGGTTTACGCGGCGCTGGCCGTGGGGCTGATTTCGAAGTTTGCCATGCTTTCCAGCGCCCGCACCATGGCAGAATGGTCCCAGCCTTTGCCGCCGTGGGCCACGCAGGAGTTGAACAGCTCCTGTGCCATGGCCGTGTTGGGCAGCGACAGGCCCAGGGCGCGGGCGCTGGAGAGGGCCAGGTTCAGGTCTTTCTGGTGCAGCTCGATGCGAAAGCCAGGCTCGAAAGTGCGCTTGACCATGCGTTCGCCATGCACCTCCAGGATCTTGGACGATGCAAAACCCCCCATCAGCGCTTGGCGCACCCGCGCCGGGTCGGCCCCCGCGCGGGCGGCAAACAGCAGGGCCTCGGCCACGGCCTCGATGTTCAGGGCCACGATGATCTGGTTGGCCACCTTGGCGGTCTGGCCGTCGCCGTTGTCGCCCACCAGGGTGATGTTTTTGCCCATCAATTCAAACAAAGGCTTGACGCGCTCAAACACCGCCTCGGCCCCCCCCACCATGATGGACAGCGTGGCGTTCTTGGCGCCCACTTCGCCGCCCGAGACCGGTGCGTCCAGGTAGTCGCAGCCCAGGGCGTTGATTCTTTGGGCAAAGGTTTTGGTGGCGATGGGGGAAATCGAACTCATATCGACCACCACCTTGCCGACGCGCCCATCCGGCCCTTGGGCCGAATTTTTTAGCCCGGCTGCGATGCAGTTGTCCGCGAACAGGGCGGCCTCCACGTCCGGCGTGTCGGGCACCATGGTGAAGATGATGTCGGCGCGCTCCGCGACCCCGCGCGAGGTGACGCACTGGGTGGCGCTGCTGTGGGCAATGGCCTCGGGCATCTTGCCGTGGGTGGAGACAAAGAGCTGGTGCCCGGCGCGGATCAAATGGCCCGCCATGGGGGCGCCCATGGTGCCCAGGCCAACGAAGCCGATATTCAAGGATTTGAAAGTCATGTGCAGGTTCCGAAAAAAGTAAAACAGGTTTATTTCAGGGGGTGCTGGAGCCAGCCCAGACCGGCTTGTGTGCTGGTGGCGGGCCGGTATTCGCAGCCAATCCAGCCGGTGTAGCCCAGCCGGTCCAGGTGGGCGAACAAAAAGGGGTAGTTGATTTCCCCCGTGCCTGGCTCATGGCGGCCTGGGTTGTCGGCCAGTTGCATGTGGCAGATGCGCGGCAGATGCCGGGTGATGGTGGCGGCCAGTTCACCTTCCATGCGCTGGGCGTGGTAGATGTCGTACTGCACAAAGGCGTTGTCGGCGTTGACCTCATCCAGAATGGCCACGGCCTGCGCGGTGTAGTTCAGGTAAAAGCCGGGAATGTCAAAGCGGTTGATCGGCTCGATCAGCAGGCGCAGGCCGGCTTCCTTCAAGGCGTGGGCGGCGAAGGCCAGGTTGTCCACCAAGGTCTGGCGCAGCACCGCGTCGCTGACACCCGCCGGGGCAATGCCCGCCAGGCAGTTGAGCTGGCCCACGCCCAATGCCTTGGCGTAGGCAATGCCCTGCGCCACCCCGGTGCGAAACTCCTGTATTCGGTCCGGGTGGCAGGCGGTGCCACGGTCCCCGGCGTCCCAGTCGCCGGCCGGCAGGTTGTGCAGCACCAGGGTCAGGCCGTGGGTGTCCA
Source organism: Rhodoferax sp. (assembly GCF_030697375.1). GTDB lineage: Bacteria > Pseudomonadota > Gammaproteobacteria > Burkholderiales > Burkholderiaceae_C > Allorhodoferax. The sequence goes on from NZ_JAUYQD010000065.1 coordinate 88,573, forward strand.
GCCGCTCGCGGATGTCTTCGGCGCGGTAGGCGTAGGGAAATAGAAACTCCACCGCCTGGAACCCGGCCTGGGTGGCCAGTGCAAAGCGGTCGAGGAAGGGAACCTCGGTAAAGAGCAGGGTGAGGTTGGCGGCAAAACGGGGCATGGGCTTCTCCTAGGTCAAAGTCAAAATTCAGGGGGTCAGTCGCGCAGTCCGATGGCAGTGGGGGCGTCCGACACGGTTATCGCCAGCTCTTCGAACTCGTGGATGGCGTCAATCTCCACCCCCATGGCAATATTGGTCACGCGTTCTAACATGACCTCGATCACCACCGGCACCTGGAACTCTGCCATCCAAAGGTTAGCTTGGCGGATGGCGGGTGCGATCTCCTCCGGGTGGTACACCCGCACAAACTTGCAGCCCAGGCCTTCGACCACCGCCTGGTGGTCCACGCCATAACCGTTCAACTGGGGGGCGTTGATGTTCTCAAAACCCAGTTGCACGCAGTAGTCCATGTCGAAGCCCCGCTGGGCCTGGCGGATCAGCCCCAGGTAGCTGTTGTTCACCACCATGTGCACATAGGGCAGTTTGAACTGGGCACCCACCGCCAGCTCTTCCACCATGAACTGAAAGTCGTAGTCGCCGGACAGCGCCACGATGGTGCGGCCGGGGTCGGCGGCGCGCACGCCCAAGGCGGCGGGTAGGGTCCAGCCCAGGGGGCCGGCCTGGCCGCAGTTGATCCACTGGCGTGGCCCAAACACATGCAAAAACTGCGCGCCCGCAATTTGCGACAGGCCGATGGTGCTGACGTAGGTGGTGTTGCGTGGAAAGTTGTTGTTCATGCACTGGTAGACCCGCTGCGGCTTCATGGGGCTGGCCTCAAAGTGGGTCTTGCGCAGCAGCGTGCGTTTGCGTTCGCGGCACTGTTCGACCCATGCGCTGCGGTCTTGCAATTGGCCGGCGGCCTGGAGTTCTTTGGCCACCGTGATGAACTGTTTCAACGCGGCCCCGGCGTCGCTGACGATCCCCAGCTCGGGGTTGAACACACGCCCGATTTGTGTAGGTTCTATGTCCACATGCACAAAGGTGCGGCCCTTGCAGTACACCTCGGGCGAACCGGTGTGGCGGTTGGCCCAGCGGTTGCCCAGCCCCAGTACAAAGTCACTGGCCAGCAGGGTGGCGTTGCCGTAGCGGTGGCTGGTTTGCAGGCCGCACATGCCCGCCATCAGCGGGTGGTCGTCCGGGATGCAGCCCCAGCCCATCAGCGTGGGGATCACCGGCACCCCCACCAGTTCGGCAAACTCGACCAGCAGGTCGGACGCGTCGGCGTTGAGGATGCCGCCCCCGGCCACGATCAAGGGGCGCTCGGCGGCTTGCAGCATGGCTATCGCCTTGACGGCCTGGGCGCGGGTGGCTGCGGGCTTGTAGGCGGGCAGGGGCTCGTAGGTGTCGATATCGAACTCGATCTCGGCCATCTGCACATCCCAGGGCAGGTCGATCAGCACCGGGCCGGGGCGGCCCGAGCGCATGAGGTGGAACGCCTGCTGAAAGCTGCGGGGCACTTGCCCGGGCTCGCGCACCGTCACGCTCCACTTGGTCACCGGCTTGGAGATGGATTCGATATCCACTGCCTGAAAATCCTCCTTGTACAGCCGGGCCCGTGGTGCCTGGCCGGTGATGCACAAGATGGGAATGCTGTCGGCGCTGGCGGAATACAGGCCTGTGATCATGTCGGTGCCGGCCGGGCCGCTGGTGCCAATACACAGGCCAATGTTGCCCGCCTTGGCACGGGTGTAGCCCTCGGCCATGTGGGAGGCGCCTTCCACATGCCGAGCCAGGATGTGTGCAATCGTTTGCCGCTCGCGCAGCGCCGCGTACAGCGGGTTGATGGCCGCACCGGGCACACCAAAAGCCTGGGTGATGCCTTCTTTTTCCATCACCAACACAGCGGCCATTGCCGCCTTCATCTTTGCCATTGCGTACTCCAGTTGTAAATCTTGCTTGCTGGTTGCTATGGTCGCGGTCTTGCCGTGCGGAGGGAAGCCGCTGTCTGCGCATTACGCTTATTCCGTTTGGGAATACGGGAATGCCGCCCAGGGGCGCAAGCTGTGGTTTACTGCGGGGCATGGACCGCATTCAAGCCATTCGCCTTTTCATCCGTGTGGTGGATTTGGGCTCGTTCAGCAAGGCGGCGGCCGATATGGGCGTCGGGCAGCCCTCGGCCACCAAGATGGTGGCCCTGCTGGAAAAACAACTGGGTTCCCGCCTGCTGCACCGCTCCACCCACGGCGTCACCCCCACCGAGATTGGCGCGCTGTACTACGACAAATGCAAGCTGATCGCCCACCATGTGGAAGAAGCCGAATCCGTGGCCACCTTGCTGCAATCCCAGGTGCAAGGTGGCCTGCGCATCACGACCTCGGTGGCCTTTGGCCGGCGGGTGCTGGGCCCGCTGGTGATGCGTTTTATGCAGATGCACCCCAAGCTGCAAATCGAACTCAACTTTGAGGACCGGGTGGTTAGCCTGGTGGAGCAGGGCATGGACCTGGCCATCCGCATGGGGCCGCTGGTGGATTCCACCCTGGGCGCGCGCTACCTGGGCGTGAACCCTTGGGTGGTGGTGGCCTCGGCCGACTACCTGAAGCGCCGCAGCCCCCCCGCGCAGCCTGCGGATCTGGTGGACCATGACGCGCTGATCTACAGCACGGTGCAGGGCGATGCGCGTTGGCACTTGACCGGGGTACAGGGCGAATTGCGCACCGTGCCGGTCAAGGGGCCCTTGCGTTCGAACAATCTCTCAGCCCTCTTGATGGCTGCGCGTAACGGCATGGGACTGGCGGCATTGCCCCGGTATGTGGCCCAGGAGTCTTTGAACAGCGGTGCGCTGCTGGCGGTGCTGTCGGGTTGGAATTTGCCTTCGCAGGAAATCCACGCGGTGTACCCGTCGCCCGTGCTGGTGCCCGCCAAGGTCAGCGGTTTTGTGGCCTGGCTGCAAGGGCAGTTTGGCGAGGCATGGTGGGAAGATTTGAAGTAAGGCCGGGTAGATGGCAAAACCGCCATCTACCAACCATTGCGTTCCAGGTGTGTGGTGCACCTGAAAGAGAGAAAAATGGAGCGGGAAAAGAGTCTCGAACTCTCGACCTCAACCTTGGCAAGGTTGCGCTCTACCAACTGAGCTATTCCCGCGTTTCTGAGCTCAAAATTATAACCCGCGATTTTGGGTGTTTTGCCGGTTAATGCATAAAACGCGTGAAAAAGTTTTTGGCCTTGGCATCGGTTGCTGCTCAGGCGGCTTGCACTTTGCGCATCAGCCCCTGCACCAAACCCTGCAACACACCGGCCTCTGGCAATGTCCGTGTACCGGGTTCCTGGTGCGTCTGGATGAGTCGGCGCAAGGTGTCGATGTGCGGCGTCACCGTGCCGAAGAACCGAGGTTCACCGTCCGCCGCAATCAGCAGGGTCGGGAAGTTGTCCACCTCGATCGGGTCCACCAGATCGGCCTCGTCTTCGATATCCACCCACAGCAACTTGGCTTGGGGAAACTCCTGCTGCAACTGTTGAAAAAGCGGCTGGTACTCACGGCAGGTGCCGCACCAGTCGGCGCACAGGCAGGCGACGATGAGGGTGGCTGGGGGTGAAGTGGGCTGAATCGGCATGGCCGCAATGATCGCAGAATAATCACAACTGGTTAGAATCACGCTCGTGTTCATCTGGACACATTCGCTAGGGGTGTTGCGCTGTTTTTATCGAAAACGGTGCGACTGAGAAAGTCCCTTTGAACCTGATTGAGGTAATTCTCGCGCAGGGAAGCAGACCCAGTTTTGGCGCCCCCGTATTCTCTGGAGGTGTATTACCCAAACCGGATTCAGCCCACCTGCCCACTTTTTTGCTTGGAGCAATGATGAACATCGTCATTCTGGGTGCCGGCCTCATGGGCCGTTTGTTGGCTTGTCAGTTAGCGCGTGCGGGGCATACGCTGGAAGTATTTGATGCGGGTGGGCCGGAGGCGCTGAACACGGCGGCCCGGGCTGCTGCGGCCATGTTGGCGCCGCTGGCCGAATCGGCCATCACCGAGCACAGCGTGGTGCACATGGGCATGTATGGCTTGCAGCGCTGGCCGGAGTTGATTGCGCAACTCGATGAGCCCGTCAATTTTCAGCAGGAAGGCACGCTGGTGCTGTGGCACCGCCAAGACGCTGCCGAAGCGGACCGTTTTGCCCGCCAGATGGATGCCACCTGCAAGGCCTTGCCCACACTGCCGGCAGTGCGCAGGCTTGACGCCCAAGGTATTGCCCAGCTGGAGCCTTCACTGGGTTCGCGTTTCTCCCAAGGCCTGCATTTGCCTGGAGAGGGGCAGCTGGACAACCACCAGTTGCTGGCGGCCCTGCTGCACCAGTTGCAGCGACTGAACGTCACGTTGCATTGGGACAGCCCGCGCGCGCCTAGTGATTTTTCTCCCGGACAGGTGGGGCAGCCGGACTGGGTGTTTGACTGCCGGGGCCTGGGCGCCCGCACGCAGTGGCCCGCGTTGCGCGGGGTGCGTGGCGAGATCATCACTTTGGTGGCGCCCGACGTTCAATTGACCCGCCCCACACGGCTGATTCATCCCCGTTATCCCCTCTACATCGCACCCAAAGGGGGCGGCTATTTTGTGGTGGGTGCCACGGAAATCGAGTCGGACGATGTGTCGGAAATGAGTGTGCGTTCGACGCTGGAACTGCTCAGTGCAGCCTATTCGGTGGACAGCGGATTTGCGGAAGCCCGAATTGTGGACATGGTGACGCAATGCCGCCCCACCTTGCCCAACAATTTGCCCTCCGTGCGGCGCCTGGGGGAGCGGGTGGTGCAAATCAACGGCCTGTACCGCCACGGTTACCTGATCGGGCCGGCCATGCTGGACGTGGCGATGGAGCTGTTCCATGGCGAGGGCACCGCCCTGGCGGACAGGTTCTCGGTGGCCATTGAGAACGCCCACGCGTAAGCCATGAACGTCTATATCAACCAGGTGCCACATGCGCTTGCGACCGGTGCGACCCTGGCCGACGCGGTGTTGCTGGTGCAAGCCCGGCCACCCTTTGCCGCTGCGGTCAATCTGCAGTTTGTTCCCAACACCCAATACGCCCAGACGCCACTCCAGAGTGACGACCGTATTGACATCATCACCCCGGTCACCGGGGGCTAGGCGCACCACACCATGTCTGATTCTCTGGTTCTTTACGGTCACACCTTTGCCAGCCGCATGATGCTGGGCACTTCGCGTTACCCGTCGCCCAGTGTGCTGGAGGCGGCGGTCCGCCTGGCCAAGCCGGCCATGCTTACGGCATCACTGCGCCGGCAAAATGTGAGTGATTCCGGTAGCAGCAACCGTTTTTGGGAGATGCTGCGCGCGTTGGACGTGCCCGTGTTGCCCAATACTGCCGGTTGCCACAGCGTGCAGGAGGTCATCACCACCGCCCATATGGCACGGGAGGTGTTTGCCACACCGTGGATCAAGCTGGAGCTGATTGGGGACGACTACACCCTGCAGCCCGACACCCTGAACCTGGTGGAGGCCGCCAGCCGCCTGATCAAAGATGGTTTCCAAGTGCTGCCCTATTGCACCGAAGACCTGGTGCTGTGCCAGCGCCTGGTGGACGCCGGTTGCCAGGCCATCATGCCCTGGGCGGCGCCCATTGGCACGGGCAAGGGCCCTATCAACCCCTATGCCCTGCAGATGCTGCGCGAACGCCTGTCGGTGCCCATGATTGTGGATGCGGGCCTGGGGCGGCCCTCCCACGCCTGCCAGGTGATGGAGTGGGGCTTTGACGGTGTGCTGCTCAATACCGCCGTGGCGCTGGCGCAAGACCCGGTGGCCATGGCGGGAGCTTTCGCCAGTGCCACGCAAGCGGGGCGCGACGCCTTCCTGAGTGGCGGCATGGGTGAGCAGCATGCGGCGCAGCCCAGCACCCCGGTGCTGGGCACGCCGTTTTGGCATCAGGCCTGAGCTGAGACGCGCACATGACAACGCACGAAATCACGCTGGCGCAAGCCATCATCGCCGCCCATCCCGGTTTGGCTTTACCGGTCGCGGGCCAGGAACTCCCCCATTTCAGCAGTGCCGAGCCCGCATACCGTGCGGCCAAAGTAGCCTGTCTGGGTTTGGGTTTCATCGAGACCGATGCCGAATGTCTGGCCCACGCGTGGCAGGCGATGGCGGCGCGCACAGGCCAATGCGACCCCGCCTCCTGGCCCGACCACGCGGCCGACTTTGGCATGCAGGCTTGGCCGCGCCAGGACGCCTTTGCGCCGTGCCCCCACAAGTTGGGGCTGTATGCGGTGCTGCCGGATGCGGCCTGGGTGGCGCGCATGGCTAGGGCAGGGGTGCCCACGGTGCAACTGCGTTTTAAATCGGACGATGCGCAGGCGGTAGCGCACGAGGTGCGCGCGGCCGTGGCAGCGGTCAAAGGCACAGACAGCCTGCTCTTCATCAACGACCATTGGCAAGCCGCCATCGATGCAGGCGCCTATGGCGTGCATCTGGGGCAAGAAGACCTAGACACGGCCGATTTGCAACACATCCGTGCGGCGGGGCTGCGCCTGGGTCTGAGCAGCCACGGTTATGCCGAAATGTGCAAGGCCGACCGCGTGAGTCCCAGCTACATCGCCATGGGCGCGGTGTTTCCGACCACGCTCAAACGCATGGTGACTGCGCCGCAGGGCACGGGGCGTTTGCACGCCTATGCCCGGTTGATGCGGGACTATCCCCTGGTGGCCATTGGGGGTATTGATGCGAGCACGCTGCCCGAGGTGTTGTCCAGCGGCGTGGGGTCGGTGGCGGTGGTGCGTGCCTTGGTGGCGGCCGAGCAGCCCGAAGCCATGGCTGCCAGCCTGCAGGCCGCCTTCATACCCCGGCTTAGCCCAGCGCTTTGAGCCGCATAACCACGGGTGCGTAGCCGTGGTTGAGGGGCCCGTTGCCTTGTCCGGTGCGCACCACCGAGCCCGCCAGCAGCGCGCCGCGCACATAGCTGCGCGCTTGCTCCACCGCATCGCGTAGCGTTGCGCCCAAAGCCAGATGGGCCGCAATGGCGCTGGAGAGCGTGCAGCCCGTGCCATGGGTGTTGGGGCTGACAATGCGCGGGGCCTCCATCCAGTGGGCCTCGCCATCGGCACCCACCAGCACATCGACGACGGTGTCACCGGGCAGGTGCCCGCCCTTGAGCACAACCGCATGGGCCCCTTGGGCCAGCAAGGCACGCGCCGCCTTTTCCATATCTGCGGCCGACTGGATCGCTTGGCCCAGCAGCAGGGTGGCCTCATCCAGATTGGGCGTGATCACCGCCGCGCGGGGAAACAACTCGCGCACCATCAGTTCCACCGCCGGGCTGTCAGTCAACTCAGCGCCACTGGTGGACGCCATGACCGGGTCCAGCACCACATGCTTCATGGCATGGCGGTCCATGGCTTCGAAGACGGTGCGCACCACCTCTGGCGTGTGCAGCATGCCGATCTTGACCGCATCGGCGCCGATGTCGTCCAGCACGGCGTCAATCTGGTCGCGCAGCATCTGCGGCGGCACCGCATGGATGGAGCGTACGCCGCAGGTGTTTTGTGCCGTGAGTGCAGTGATGGCCGTCATGCCGTAACACCCCAGCGCTGAAAACGTTTTTAAATCGGCCTGGATACCGGCGCCACCCCCGCTGTCGGACCCGGCAATGGTGAGCACCCGAGGGTAGGCAAATTGAAAGGTATGGAGGGTCATGTAAGTTTCCTTGTCCAAGACGCGACATTCAAAGGGTATATGGCAGGAAGTTGCAGTGTAGTCAAGTCAAGATTTTGTGCGCAGGTCTTACACTACAGGGTTATCCCGCATCCTTTTTTTTGATTTTTTGCAAGGCCCCCATGAGTGCATTTCTGGAAGAAACCGTTTTAAGCGTTCACCACTGGACCGACCGCCTGTTCAGCTTCACCACCACGCGTGACCAGGCATTGCGCTTTTCCAATGGGCATTTCACCATGATCGGCCTGCGCACCGAGGGTGGCAAGCCCCTGCTGCGCGCCTACAGCATTGCCAGCGCCAACTACGAAGAGCATCTGGAGTTTTTGAGTATCAAGGTGCAAGACGGCCCGCTCACCTCGCGCCTGCAGCACATCAAGGTGGGCGACAAAATCATTGTCGGACGCAAGCCCACGGGCACTTTGTTGATTGATTACCTGCTTCCAGGAAAGACCCTGTACCTGCTCGGCACGGGCACCGGACTGGCACCGTTTTTGAGCGTGGTGCGTGACCCGGCCACCTATGAGAAATTTGAGAAAGTGGTGCTGGTGCATGGTGTGCGTGAGGTGGCCGAATTGGCCTATATGGACATGCTGACCATCGACCTGCCCGCACATGAATTTTTGGGCGACATGGTGAAGGAGCAAATGCTGTATTACCCCACGGTGACACGCGAAACCTTCAAGAACCGGGGCCGCATCCCCGACCTGTTTGAAGCCGGAAAGATTGAAGCCGATCTGGGCCTGCCCAAGCTCGATCCTGAACGTGACCGCGTGATGTTGTGCGGCAGCCCGGCCATGTTGCGCGATTTGAAACACATGCTGGAAAAGCGTGGCTTCATGGAAGGCAACACCACCAAACAGGGCGACTTTGTCATCGAACGGGCGTTCGCCGAGCAATAAGCCGCACCATGAGCACAACACGCTACGATCTCTACGCCATTGGCAATGCCCTGGTGGACTCGGAATACGAAGTCACCGAAGTCCAGTTGCAGGCCATGGGGGTGGAAAAGCGCCACATGACCCTGATTGACGCCGAACGCAAGGCCTATTTGCTCGCGTCGGTGGAAGGCAAACACTCCCGGCGCACCGGCGGCGGCTCGGCGGGCAATACGGTGGTGGCCATGGCCCAACTGGGCGGGCGGGCGTTTTACTCTTGTCGCGTGGGCGACGATGAGTTGGGTGCTTTCTATCGGCAAGACCTGGTGAGCAACGGCGTGGCGTCCAACCTCGCGCACAGCCCTTCGGCCCCCGGACAAACCGGCAGTTGTATGGTCATGGTCACCCCGGACGCAGAACGCAGCATGAGCACGTTTTTGGGGGCCACCGCCGATCTGGACCACAGCGCATTGCATGCGCAGGACATTGCCAACTCCAAGGTGTACTACATGGAGGGCTACCTTGCCGCTTCGCCCACGGGGCTGGACGCTGCGCTGAAGGGCCGTGCCATTGCCAAAGCGGCTGGCGTGGCGCTGGCGACCACTTTGAGCGACATGAGCATGATCAACTTTTGTCGCCCGGGGCTGGAAGCCATGGTGGGCAAGGACTTGGACTACCTGTTTTGTAATGAAGAGGAAGCCCAGGTCTGGTGCGGTTCACAAGACCTGTCAGTGATCTCCCAGCAACTGGGCCTGCTGGCCCGCACCGTGTGCCTGACCCGCAGTGCCAAAGGCTGCATTGTTCTGAACGATGGACAAGGCACCGAAGTGCCTGCCGCCAAGGTCAAGGCCTTGGACACCAATGGTGCCGGCGACATGTTTGCAGGCGCCTTTTTGTACGCGGTCACCCAGGGCCACAGCAATGCCCAAGCCGCCTGGCTGGCCAACCAAGCCGCGGGCGAGGTGGTCACCCGCTACGGCAACCGCCTCAACCAGCCCACCGTCGACAGCACCAAGGCCCGCTTCGCGCAGTACCTGCTGGGCTAGCGGGCACCGCCGCCAGCCAGGTCAGCACATCAGCTGCTTTCTGGCGCGGTGCAGGCGCACAAACAGGCTGGCTTCGCTGATGCACAGGCGTTGGCACACGGCCTCGGAAGACTCTTCCTCCAGCACCCGAAACTGCATTACATCCCGCAGGCCCTGCGGCAAGGTGGAAATGCGCTGCATGGTTTGCTGCAGGCGCTGGCGGTGTTCGGCGAGTTCATCGGGCTTGGCGCCTTCACACACGGGTTGGTGCGCCTCTTCGTCGTCCGCATCGGTGTCAAAGCTGTCAAAGCGCACGCTGTGGCGAATGATGTCGATGATTTTGTTTTTCAAAATGGCAGTTAGCCAGCTGCGCAGCGCCGCGCGGCCCGCAAAGCTGGCGCGCCCGGAGATCACCGCTTCAAACACATCGTGCACCACGTCCTCGGCTTGCGTCGGGTCTTGTAATTTGCGCCGGGCAAAACGCACCAGGTAGTCGCGGTGCTCCACCATGTCGTCCCAGGACAACTGCAATGCCTGGCCACCCTCGAAGGGAGGCATGTCCAGGGTGAATGCGGTGGGGCTGCTGGGGTGGTTGGCGGTGATCATGGTGGTGTGTGTCTCAAGTGGCTGGCGATGGGTCCACTGTGGTCCCCCAAGCTCACGCCCATCTCTCGAAATATCACAGCCAGATAACAATTGCGTAAGAAAACCGTGGCAGACCTGACTTAGCATCATGGACATGAAGAAAATCCTGGTGGCTGAAGACCAAACCGATATCCGCAACCTGCTGGTGCTGAACCTGCGCAGTGCGGGCTACGAGGTCGCGGACGTGGCCGACGGCCTGGCCGCGCTGGCCGCCGAGACCGCGCGCAGCCACGACCTGCTGGTCCTGGATTTGATGATGCCCGGCCTGGATGGCCTGGAGCTGTGCAAGACCTTGCGCGCACGGGGCTGCAGCACCCCCATCCTGATGCTGACCGCCAAGTCCACCGAGCTGGACCGGGTGTTGGGGCTGGAGCTGGGTGCGGACGACTATCTGACCAAACCCTTTTCCCTGGCCGAGCTGCTGGCCCGTGTCAAAGCGCTGCTGCGCCGGGCCGACTTGCTGCGCGCCGCCCAGCTCGGGGCGCAGACCCAGGCCAGCGCTTTGCGCAATGGCGAGCTGGAGATTCTGCCGGTCAAGCGCCAGGCCCATATGCGCGGCCAGGCGCTGGACTTCACGGCGCTGGAATTTGATTTGCTGCTGCATTTTGCGCAGCACCCGGGCCATGTCTTCTCGCGCGGGCAACTGCTCAACGCCGTGTGGGGCTACACCCACGACGGCTACGAGCACACCGTCACCACCCACATCAACCGCCTGCGCGCCAAACTGGAGGCCGACCCGCTGCGCCCCGAGCTGATTTTGACGGTGCGCGGTGCCGGCTACAAAATGCGCGAAGCCCCGCGCCCCTGAATGCATGACGGTTCGCCTCAAAATTGCGCTCACCATTTTTTTGACCGGACTGTTGACCGCGGTGGGGGTGCTGGCCACGGTGGTGTTCGCGTTTCAGCGCTTTGAGCATGAAGCCACCTACTACCGGGCCAGCGCTTTTCTGGAGCGCGTGGTGGCCCGGCACAGCGACATGTTCGCCATGCAGGAGCGGTTCCAGGACGACTTCAATGGCTTCCTGGGCAACCTGGTCCTGTTCGAGCCCGATACGCAGCTCTACCTGCTCGACAGCCAGGGCACCGTCATAGCGTCTTCCAGCGAGACACCCTTGCCCAAAGGCTTCAAGGTCGCCTTGCAACCGGTGCTGGAAGCCGTGGGCCCCGAGCCCATGCCCTACGTCATGGGCGACGACCCCGAGCGCATGGACGCCACCGCCGTGATTGCGGCCCGGGCGCTGCGCCGCACGGTGATCCGCAATGGCCTGGGCGTGGACGGCTACCTGTACGTGGTCAGCCACAAAGCCACGCTGTCGCAAGGCGGCCTGGCCGTCTTGCACAGCACCTTTGCCAAGCCCACCCTGTTTCTGATTCTGGCGGTCGTGGCGCTGAGCACCTTGCTGGCCGCCTGGGTCACCGCGGCAGTGACGCGGCCGCTGCAGCAACTGACGGCCACGGTGGCCGCCGTCACACGCCAGGGGCTCGAAGATTTCTCGGCGGCACCGGGGGCGGATGCAGCGCCGTTCGGGCTGGCGCCCACCGCCGCCCAAGACGAGTTCGGCCAACTCAGCCAGGGCATACGCGGCATGCTGGCCACGCTGCACTCCCAATGGAGCATGCTGCGCCGCCTGGACCACTTCCGCCGCGAAGGCGTCAGCAACCTGTCGCACGATTTGCGCTCCCCCCTGACCGCCACCGCCGCCTGCCTGGAAACCCTGGAGGGCCGCTGGGCCGGCCATACCGAGCGCAGCGCCGACCGCCAGTTGGTGGAAGTGGCCTTGCGCAACACCCGCAATGCCGCACGGTTGGTGCAGTCGCTGGGCGATCTGGCGCAACTGGACGAACCGGAGTTCAAGCTCAAGACCGAAGTGATGGACGTCTCGGAGTTGCTGGACGACGTGGCGCTGCGCTTCACTGAGCGCGCGGCGCGCCAGGGCGTGGGCATCCAGGCCTGCCCCAGTGCGGCGGATGTGTCCCTGGCCGACAGTGCGTCAGTGCCACTGGCCGCCGTGGATGTGGAGTTGTTCGAACGCGCCCTGGCCAATCTGGTGGACAACGCGCTCAAGGTCTGCCCCGTGGGCGCCACCGTGTCGCTGGACGCGGTGCGTGTGGGTCACGAGGTGCAGGTCACCGTCAGCGACACCGGCCCCGGCATCGCGCCCGCCGACCTGCCGCACCTGTTTGACCGCTTCTACCAAAGCCGCCACAACGTGGCACCAGCCACCGGCGAAGGCGGCAAAGGCCTGGGCCTGGCCATCGTCAAACGCATCGTGGAGCTGCATGACGGCCGCGTGCAGGTGGACAGTGCGCCGGGGGCGGGCACCCGGGTGACCTTGACGCTGCCAGGCATGGGTTTTTAAAAGGGGCATTAAAAGGGGCCAGGCTCCAATGGCACTACCTTAAGCCCAAACGCCAGCCATTTTGCGTTCCCGCTGTGCCTGCAATTGTGCTTTGAGCACGTCACGTGGCTGCGTCAAGAACGGCTGATTTTTTGATCGTCGCTTGATCGCCCGTGGCTCCACCCGA
>NZ_JAUYQD010000070.1 GCF_030697375.1 Rhodoferax sp.
CGCACCAAAGCGGACGTTCGCCAACGTCATTGTCCCCCGTAAAAAGGTGGGAGAGGCGAGGTGAATTCCCGCGCGCCTTGATGAGGCCGCACCGCCGCCGTGATCACCGGCGGTGTGGTCATAATATCGGCGGCGGTGCGGGCGTGGCTCCCAGAGAAAATTCAGACGTCGCGACGCCGCCGGGTGCCGGAACTCGGCGGCATCGCAAGCGAAGATCTCAGGCGACTTTGCTTTTCTCGAGGTGGTCTTCCTCGACTTCGTCTTCAGCTTCGTCCTCGTCGTTGCCTTCTTCCTCGTCATCCGAATCGTCGATTCTGGCCAGTTCGAGTACGGCCACGGGAAGCGTTTCGCGAAACAGATCGCCTTCTTCGCCCATCCACAGGCATACGATGGCCTGATCGTGCACCTCTGCTACCGTAATCGGATGGCCCCCGGATTTCAGCATGACAACATCGCCTGGTTTCAGTTCCATGATTCTTCCTCCGCGCGGATTGACGCTGCTTGAAGACTATCGATTTGTCATGACAGGCCGAACACGGCGCTGCGTCCGCTCGATGCCGCGACAGCCGCCGCTATGATGTTGCGGAGAGGACGGATTGCGCCGTCAGCTCCAATCCGTCCTACGGGCTAGAAAGTATGCGATAAGCGTGAACGCGAAATAATGTATCCATATCTCACTAAGCACTCGCCGGGGTTCGGGTAGAGGCTGCGACCCCTCCATCTCGAAGGCGGCCTCGGTTCGGCTCAGGTGTCGAGGCGCGGGCGACCGCCTCGCCGATCAGGCGGCGTCCAGTTCCCGCGCCTTGCCGTCGGCCGCCCATTCGGTGACCTGATGGTGCTCGTTGTCGATCAGCAGAAACAAGTCGAAGTACTGGATCGTCGGATAGCCGCCGGAACGCGTCTTGACCGCCTCGCGCCATTCGTCGTTGTGCGCCTTCTCGGCGGCCTCCACCGACGGCCAGATGTAGATTCCGGCGCTGGTGCCGTCGTTCGTGCCAACTCCCAATGCGAAGTGCTTGCGCAGAAGGTCGCGGTTTGCCACCCACTTCGGAATCGTATGCTTGGCATCTTCGAGCACCCGCGCGCGGTCCCAGTCGGCAGGCGTCTTGAACGTCACGAATTCCAGGATCATATCATGCTCCGTCGCGCCCCTTCAGCTATTGGGCGCTCAACGCAGGATTAC
>NZ_JAUYQD010000075.1 GCF_030697375.1 Rhodoferax sp.
CGGGACGAGGAAACGGACGAAGACTTTCAGCTCATCTTCGCGCCCGGCTCCTCCCTCGGCGGCGCGCGGCCGAAGGCGTCAGTCATCGACCAGCACGGCAACCTCTCCATCGCCAAATTCCCGAAGGAGACCGACGACTACAGCATGGAGACCTGGGAGGAGATCGCGCTGCGCTTGGCCAGCGAAGCCGGCATCGCCACCCCGCAACACGAACTCATCGAAGTGGCTGGCAAGGCGGTCATGCTATCGCGACGCTTCGATCGCGCCGGCGCGATCCGCATCCCCTTCTTGTCCGCGATGGCGATGATGGGCGCCAAAGACGGCGAGCGCGGCAGCTATCCCGAGATTGTCGACGCTCTCGCACAGCATGGCGCGCAGGGAAAGACCGACGCTCATGCCCTCTATCGGCGTGTCGCCTTCAACGTGTTGATCTCCAATGTCGACGACCACCTGCGCAACCACGGCTTCCTATGGCTAGGAAAGGCCGGATGGTCGCTCTCTCCGGCTTACGATCTCAATCCCGTGCCAACCGACCTCAAGGAACGGGTGCTGACGACGAACATCGACCTCGACGAAGGCACCTGCTCACTCGACCTGCTTGAGGCCGCGTCGGAATTTTTCGCGCTCACGCTGGCGCAGGCCCGCACGATCATCAAAGAAGTTGCGACGGTGACCGCGACCTGGCGCGACACTGCCAAAGCAGTCGGCGCCCGATCTGCCGAGATCAACCGCATGGCCAGCGCCTTCGAGCACGACGATCTCAACCGAGCCTTGGCGCTATGACGAGAACCTACGCCGCAGCGCTGCTGCACGTTTTCGGCAATGCCTAGCCGTTGTCGCCTACCTGATCCGGCGCGATCGTGCGAAGGTCGTACGGACCATCCAGCGCCGCCAGTTCCCACAGTAGATTTCGTCAGGGAGATTGAAGAATCGACCGTAGAAACATAGCATGAACGCACACAGTGAACAATGTGCATGTCAGAAACGTCCGATGCGTTTGAGATTGAACCCGAGATCGATGAGGGACCGAGCCGTTTATGGCTCGTCGAGCTCGCGTTCTGGCAGCCGTCGGCCCTCACCGACGATGAGATGGAAACCTTTTTTCCGGATCGCGACGGACGATGGAGCCAGCAAACCAAGGCAGCGATGGCGCAACATGGCGCGAAGGGCCTCGATCTGAACCAGAGCTGGGCGCTTGTGCCACAGAACTGGTCCTGTCCGATTTGCCGGCGGAGCAAGGTCGATATCTTTCGTCTCTCCAGCCGCGGAATTCTGCTGGCCAA
>NZ_JAUYQD010000076.1 GCF_030697375.1 Rhodoferax sp.
TTTATCGCAGATCTTCCGGCGCAGCTCGCAATTCACTCGGCCTGGGCTGGCGTGCCTTCTAACTTGTCAATCGACACGGACCCACAACAGCAGGAGGCGGCTTCGCCGCTCGTGTTGGTGGTCCGGTCATTTTTACGTTAAGTCTCAGCTCATCCATGTTCCGACGAACCACAAAGTTCTTGACTGTGATAACTGCGCTTGGGGTCCACCTATGCGGTGCGGCGGCCAGCGATTCACAACTGTCGCACTGCCAGACGGGAGAGCACGTGTACCTGAACGCTATATTGGACTACCAAAACATAGATGGAGCACTCCAGCAGCGCACAGGTCTTGGGGATGTATTGTCGGTTTGCTCCGATCAAATCCGAGAGCCGATCCGTGGGTTGACGATTCGGTATGGGAAGCCTGGTGCTGCGCTCGTGGAATATCGGGCGACCCCTGCTAAGCGGTTGAAGATGCACGTTGCGAGAACTGGGCCCAGCATGGCTGTGCAGGTGTTGTCTTGGTCCGTCGGCTCTCGCACTTACTGCATCACCGAAGGCGCAGGGTTACAGCATGGTGTTTCGTTCTATGTTGTAGACGGCGACCGAGTGGCTTCTTACGGTGAGTCCAGCGACTACGAACGCGGACCTGTCGGAATCGATTTTTATCAGCGCTTGTCACCGGTTTTCGTCAAGCTAAGCCCTTCATGCAATCTGTGACCACCCGCGAGTACCCATGAGACTTAACAGGTTCGTCGAATGGACCCACAACGGCGGCCAGCATGGTCGCCATTCTTCAACGCTGAGTGCGCCGTTGCGGCCCATTCACGGCCGACGTTAGGGTGCCCAAATGAAGTACGTTGCTTACCTTGTCCTGATGCTTGCGACCCCGGCATTTGGAGAGCCTGCCTACTATGAAGCATTCGACTTCAACAACTGTTTGCACTGGAAGATCACTAACGAGATGCACGGCGATAATCTCAGCAACGAGCCCAAACAGTACATAGAAGCTTTGAATTTAGCAAACCGCCAGCCTTACTCCCGACACAAGAAGATGTCAGCGGATAAGTTTGACCGTATGTATAGAGATCACCCGAATGATGTGGTCGTTGTCTATTCAGCCTATGCCTATGACAAAAATGAAAAAAAGAATATCGACAAATACGGCGTATGCAACTACACCTCCGGGTTTACCTGCTTGCCTAATCAAGATTTCCCACTAGCGGGCGCAAGTTATAAAAAGGCTCGCTCAAAAGGGGTGTTAACGACATCCGTTTGTGTAGCGGGTTGCACCGGAGCCCCAGCAGCGCTTCACTACATGGGCTACGAGAACATGGACGGTGAAAGAAATATTGAGCGGGAGGTTGCATTTGGAAAGTTCAGGAAGCTGTGTGGCCGCGCACCCTAACAGGTCGGCCCACGCGGACAAGCAACTTCAAGTTGCCGCTTCGCGGCGTGTGTTGCGTGCCGGTGGCCTCCAACGTTGAATCTGCATTTTGAGCGACCGGTATGAAGCAGAGCATCTGACCGGTACGGGTCTGCAGGAGACCTGCATTTCCGCTGCTGACGTCCAACCGGCACCCCGCACATTGGCCGTTCACGACTTCAATGGCACGCCACCCCCACTCACCCGCGCCAACGCCGCCCGCGCCCCGGCCAGCGACTGCAACCGCTCCCGCAAGTAGTCGGCCAGGCGCGGTTGCTGGCTGAAGGCAACGTTGAAGCGGATGTGGGCGTCGGTGGGGTTGTCGGCGCTGAAGGTGGCGCCGCGCACCAGCAGGATTTTGTTGCGGTAGGCGTCTTGCACCAGCAGGTTCAGGTCCACATGGCTGGGCACCGAGGCCCACAGGAACAGGCCGCCTTCGCCGGGGTGGTCCAGCACCAGACCGGCCTCGGTCAACTGGCGCGCACACGCGTGGCGGGCGGCCAGCAGCTTGGCGTTCAGGCGGTCCAGGTGCTTGCGCCAGCGCCCGGCGGCCAGCACTTCCAGCAACACGTATTCGTTCAAGGCGGCGGTCGTCAGCACCGAGTAGATCTTCTCCCGCATCAGGGCTTTCAAGAGCGTGTGCTCGGCCGCCATGTAGCCGATGCGCAGCGCCGGGCTCAGGGCCTTGCAGAAGCTGGAGTAATAAATCACCCGGTCCAGCCCCGACAGGCTGGCCAGCCGCGTGGCATGGCCGGGGTGGAAGTGGCCGTGCACATCGTCTTCGGCGATCAGAAAGCCGTGTTGCTGCGCCAGCATCAGCACCTTGTGCAAATTGGCCGCCGTGCTGCTCCAGCCGGTGGGGTTGTGCAGCACGGTCTGGATGAACAGAATGCGTGGGCGGTGTTCGCGGCAGGCGGCTTCCAGTTGCTCCAGGTCCAGGCCGTCGGGAGTGCGCTGGACGGGAATGATGCGCACGCCGTCTTTGCGCAGGCGCTCAAACATCAGGAAGAAGCCGGGGTCTTCCACCAGCACCGTATCGCCGGGCTGCAAGAAGGCGCGGCAGATCAGGTCGATGGCGTGGGTGCCGCCGTAGGTGGTGAGGATGCGCCCGGCGTCCACCGCGATGCCGACGCCGCGCAGCACCATGGCGATGCGCTCGCGCAACTCGGGCAGGCCCTGCGGCGGGCAGCGCGAGGCCATGCCGGCGCTGGAGCGGGCCAGGCCACGCTGCACGGCGGCGGCGGGCACCGCGTCTTCCAGCCACGCGGGCGGCAACGCGCCGCTGCTGGCCAGCAGCACACCGGCGCGCTGGTCATTGGCTTGCTGGGCCAGCCACACGCCTTCTTGTTCTTCGCCGGCTTCCAGCGCCACGGCATCGGGCAAGTGGGCGTGCCGCGTCTCGCGCACAAAGTAGCCTGCGGTGCCGCGCGACTCGATCAGGCCCAGCGCCATGAGGCGGTCGTAGGCGGTGACCACGGTGTTGGGGCTGACCGCCAGCTGCGCGGCCAACTGGCGAATGGAGAGCAGGCGCGCAGCCGCAGGCAACTGGCCCCCGGCGATCAGCGCGCGCAGGCGCAGCTCGATCTGGTCGGCCAGGGCGGTGGGGGCGTTGCGGTCAAGGGAAAACACGGTGAACCTCCGACATCCGACGATCAGTTGAGGACAGAGCGTCGCTACGCTCCGGTCTGTCCCGCAAAGTCTCAGGTTAACGCAAAAAGCTGAGCGCCAAGACCAGCAGCATGGCGCCCATGGTGAGGTTGAAGATGCGCTGCTTGCGCGGGTCGGTCAGCAGGCGGCGGATGGCCACGCCAAACAGGGCCCACATCGACGCGCTGGGAAAACCGATCAGCAGCCCCACCACCGCCACCAGCAGCGCACCCACTGGCGCGCTCAGGCCCACGGGCATGAAGACCGAGGCCAGTGTGATCGCCTTGACCCAGCTCTTGGGGTTGACCGCCTGGAACAGCGCGGCCTGCGCAAAACTCAGCGGCTGGCTCGCGCGCGCCTCACCCAAGGAGCTGGCGCTGAGCTTGTAGGCCAGAAACACCAGGTACAGCGCGCCGGTGATGCGCAGTATTTGGTGCAGCACCGGGAAGGCAACGAACAGGCTGCCCAGCCCCAGGCAGGTGACAAAGGTTTGCACCGCCACGCCGCTGTTCTGGCCAAAGATTTGCGGCAGCGCCCGGCGAAAGCCAAACATGGCGCCCGAGCTGGCCAGCATCACGTTGTTCGGCCCCGGCGTGCTCGACATCACAAAACAGTAGGTCACCAAGGGCAATAAATCGGTCCACATCAGGCAGGCTCCAGCAGTTGAAGCTTGACTGTAGGGCGCGGTCACGGTGCCGCCAAGGCACAACTGGGCGCTGTGCGCTTGCGCTGTATCAGTGGGGGGAACCCTACAGTGAAAACGCTTCGGCTGCGTCACGCAAGGGCCATCGCGATTACCTGGACAATGCCCCCCTGGAAACTCAATAAGAACGCGAACTATGGAACAACTCATCACCTACTTTTTGGCAATCACACCCGCGTTTCTCGTGGCCATGGCCTTGTTGGCGCTCTTGCCGCAAGCGTTCAAAGGCTTGCGCATTCTGGTGTACATCCTGTTTTTCGTCTTGGCCAGAGACGCGATGACGCCCCCCGGATTTTGGCAGTTGAGCCCGGGTGCGCTTCGCTTCAATGCCTCGCCGTTGGTGCTGCTCGTCGTGGCGAGTGGATCCTTATCCATGGTCGCGCTCACTTACCTGATGGAGCGGCGCAGCATGGACAAAATCCGATGGATCGGGCCACGGCTGTGGTCTTCGGTGCTGTACGGCACAGGCGGCGTACTGGCGATTGCCCTTGCAACGCTGATGCTCAAGGCCATGGCCCATCTGCCGTCTCCCCCCGCACCGGCCGACAGCATGATTCCCGTGATTCTGCTGTTCGCCTTGGCCGGAAACCTCTATGAAGAGTTCCTATTTCGCGGACTGTTGCAGGCGCATCTGGAGCGCCATCTGCCTGCGGTCAAGGCGGCGTTGGCATCGGGGCTATTCTTTTGTTTGTGCCATGCGTTTCTGGCCGTGTCGGTCACCCAGGTGGGAACGCCGATTCTGGCGTTCACCTTGATCGAAGGCGTGGTGGCTGGCCTGGTATTCCTGCGCGGCGGTGTGGTCGGGGCCACACTGGCCCACGGTGGCGCCATTTTTCTTCTGGCATCGGGATGGATATAGAAGAAAGATCCGGCAGCTACACCACGCCACGGCCCACGCACCGAAACGTCAGGTTGATGCGCCTGCGCCCCAGCAAGCCATGCGCGCCATCGGCCAGCGGCTGCACACCGTGGTAGGCCAGGCGCGAGGGCCCGCCCCACACCACCACATCGCCATGCACCAGCCGCAGCGGCTGGGGCCGGTCGCTGCGCCGCGGCGTGCCAAACAGGAACACCGCAGGCAGGCCCAGGGACAGCGACACGATGGGGGCTGACAGGTCTTTTTCGTCCTTGTCCTGGTGCAGCGAGAGCTTGGCACCGGGCAGGTACTGGTTGATCAGGCAGGCTTCGGGCTGGAAGTGGGCATACCCGGCCTGCGCGGCGGCACGCTGGGCCAGCGCCAGCAAACACGCGGGCATGGCAGGCCAGGGCTGGCGGGATAGCGGGTCGTGCGTGGCATAACGGTAGCCCTGCGGGTCGGACACCCAGCCCAGCGCACCGCAGCTGGTGGTGGCCACCGACATGGTGTAGCCGCCAGGGGTTTGCATGTGGCGCAGCGGTGCCTGGGCAATGACGGCCTCGACGGCCTGCAGCAGGGCCACGTCGCCATCCCGCCCCCCAGCGCGCAGCAGCACCGCCCCCGGTGCGATGGGCGTGTGTGCGGCCTCGGGCGGCGGCAGGTCGTCAAAAAGGTCCTGTGGGCGCATTTTTGCTCGGTTGGGGTGGCTGCTGGCGCCGATTTTACGGAGGGCGCAATGCCAAGGCCCGTGGGGGCGCGACAATCACCCCCTCCCCCACACCAGAGCCAACACATGACCCAAGAAGCAAAACCCCAAAACGATTTGAAGCCGATGGCGCTGTGCGATTCCTGCGCCGGCATCCAGCGCAACTGGCGCAAGGCGCCGGGCCACCCGGAGCTGGTGCAAGGCACGAACCGCACCGAAACCCACAAACATGGCCAGGTCACCATCACCAAGTACCGCTGTGAGCGCTGTGGCACCGCCTGGGAGTACGAAAACAACAAGGTCAACCGCCAAGCGGGTTGGTCGGTGGTGGGGCGCTAATCTCCCTGTCACCCGCCACCCCACGGAATTGCTCCTGATTTGATAGCTGCTTGCGCACTATCTACGGCGGCTAGAGGCCTAATTGGCACTGAATTTCAAGCAGAATTTAGCTGGCCACCGTAAAGCGCTTTTGCAGGTGGCGCGGGGTTTCCAGCTCGTCCACGATGGCGACCGCCAGGTCGGCCACCGAGATACCGGCCGGTGCCTCACCCACGCCGGGCAGCAGGTCGTCCAGCCCGGTGCGGTACTGGCCGGTGCGTGCGCCGGGGGCCAGGCCGATGGGGGGTGACACAAAGCTCCAGTCCAGCGAGGTTTCCAGCTTCAGTTGATTGAGCGCTTCGCGTGCGGCCAGGGCGCCTTGTTTGTATTCTGCGGGAAACGGCGGCGTGTCCACCAGCTGCACGCCGGGGGCCACAAACAGGCTGCCCGCGCCGCCCACCACCAGCAGGCGCTTGAGCCCGGCGCGTTTCACGCCGTCCACGATGGCGGCGCTGGCTTGCAAAAACAAATCATAAATTTTCGGCTCGGTCCAGCCCGGGTTGTAGGCGCTGACCACGGCGTCGTGCCCGGCCACGGCCTGTGCCACCTGGGCGGCGTCCAGCGCGTCGGCCGCCACCACGGTCAGGTTCGGCTGGGCCGGCAACTTGGCCGGGTTGCGCGCCAGCACGGTGACCTGGTGGCCCCGGCTGAGCAGTTCGACCAGAACGGGGCTGCCAACAAACCCTGTGGCGCCAATGAGTGCAACTTGCATGTGAATCTCCGGTGTGTTTAAGATGACGCTAGTTTGATTGCTTCACAACCATTTGAATAGTCGGCAAATTTCGCTAACTCTGTGAAGTAAAACTCAACAATCAAGGGGGTGTGCATGGACCAACTCAAACGCATGGCGGTTTTTGCCGAGGTGGTGGCCGCAGGCTCGCTGACCGCAGCGGCCCGCCGTTTGGGCATGACGCCGTCGGCGGTGAGCCAGCACTTGCGCCAGCTGGAGGGCGCGCTGGGGCTGGCGCTGTTGCACCGCTCCACCCGCCAACTCGCACTCACCGAAGCCGGTGCGCGCTACATCGAAGGCTGCGCCGCCATGGTGGCCGCCGCCCGGGCCGCCGACCAGGCGCTGGAGCGCCACCGCGACGAGCCCGAGGGCGAGCTGCGCATTGCCGCGCCCATCGGTTTTGGCGGTTTGCTGGCGCAGGCGCTGGCACCTTTGCGCAGCCACCCCAAGCTGACCTTGCGGCTGCTGCTGGACGACGCGCTGATCGACCTGATCGAGGCGCGGGTGGACATCGCCTTGCGCGCGGGCAGCCTGCCCGACTCCAGCCTGGTGGCCCGCAAGCTGGGCAGCATGGCCGCACAAATGTGCGCCGCCCCTGCCTACCTGGCGCAGCACGGCTGGCCGCGTGTGCCACAGGACCTGGCCACGCACGACTGGCTGGGCGGGCGCCCCTCCAGCAACGGGGCCGAGACTTTGGTGCTGCACAACCCGGCCGGGGAACAGGCCACGGTGCAGGTCAGCAGCCGCGCCCACGCCAGCCAGGTGACGGCCTTGCACGCGCTGTGTGTGGAGGGCTGGGGCATCAGCGTGGTGGTGAGCAACGACGACCGCCGCGCCCTGGCCGATGGGCGTTTGGTGCCCGTGTTGCCGGGCTGGAAGCTGCCCGACATGCCGGTCTACGCCATCACCCCCCGGCGCGGGGAGCAGCCCGCCAAGGTACGCCACGCGCTGGCGCTGCTGGCCGGGTATTTTGAGCAGCTGCCGGCCTGAACACTTTTGCTCCTATTTTGATAGCTTCTTGCGCACAATCCACGCGGGCTACCAGCTGTTTTAACCCGCAACCACCACCTGGTTGCGTCCAGCGCTCTTGGCTTCATACAGCGCCTTGTCCGCCGCCAGCAGCAAGGCGTCCACTGTGTTGCCGTGGGTGGGAAACTGCGACAGGCCGATGGAGATGGTGATGGTTCCCACGTCTTTTCCCGAAGGATGGAGCACCAGTTGCTCCACTTCCTGGCGCACCCGCTGTGCACGCTCCAGCGCCAGCTGGTCCGAGATGTCGGCCAGCACGATGGTGAACTCTTCGCCCCCGTAGCGCGCGGCCACGTCGTTGCCGCGCGTATGGCTTTGCAGAACCTGGGCCACTTCGCGCAGCACCTGGTCGCCGACTTCGTGCCCATGCTGGTCGTTGAAGCGTTTGAAGTGGTCAATGTCAATCATCATGAGCGCCAAACCGGCATAACCGCCCTTGGCCTGCTCGCGCAGTGCACGCACCAATTCGCGCTGGGAGGACTCGTCAAAGAAGCGCCGGTTGTACAGCCCCGTGAGGACGTCGCGGATGGCGGCCTGGCGCAAGGATTCACGCAGCTTCAGGTTGCCGATGGACAGGCCGACCTGTTCGAGTGCAAAGCGCCGGCTGCCCTCCATTTCCAGCCCCTCCTGGGGGTCGCTGGCCACATCCGCCTCCAGCACCACGATGCCCAACAATTCACCATAGGCCAGCAGCGGCAGGCATTGAATATTATTGTTGTTGTGGGCACTGGCGTACGCGGATTGCAGGTGCGCACAGGAGGCCGTGCCGGTCTCAAAGGGCTGGCGAAACGGCTGCCTTAGGCGCCCGGCCCAGCACTCGCCCGGCTCAAAAAATTCCACAAATGTCTTGTCGCCCCAGGTGAAGGATTGGCACAAAGAGTCCTGCTCGGCCGCCGCCAGATACAGTGCGCCGCTGGCAGCCCGCATCAAGGGCGGAAGATGCTGCTTGAGCAGGCCAGCGGCTTCCTTCAGGTCCGCGCAGGATTGCAAGAAGCGGCTCAGTTCGGACAAGCCCTGCACCTGCGCATTGCGGGTAGCCGCCGCCGCCAGCAGGCGCGACAACTCGACGTTGCGCGTATCCGCTTCCTGCTGGGCCGCGTCCCTTTGGATCGCCGCTTTGCGAAAGCGCTGCACCAAGCCGACCAGCAAGAGCAAATTGGCCAAAATGGACACGCCCAGAATCAGATAGTAGCTTCTGATTTCCTGTTCAATTTCGGCCTGCAGCTGGTTGGTGCGGCGCACTTGATCGGCCCCCAAGCCGCGCACGGCGGCGCGCACGGCGTTCATGGTCTGGTTGCTGGAGTCCGTGAGGATCGACTCCACCGCTTCACTGGAATGTCCTTCGCTCTTGAGGCTCACCGCACGGTCCAGGTCTTGCAGCTTGACCGCAATGGCCTTGTCCAGCACATCCAGCGGCGCGAGGGCGGACGGGTCTTCGCTCAGGGCACTGCGCAGCGCGGTGCGCGCTTGCCGCATTTGAGCCAGCGCGGTGTAGTAGGGCTGCAAATAGGGCGCGCGGCCACTGAGCAGAAAACCGCGTTGACCGGTTTCCGCGTCCAGCATGAGGTTCATCACGTCATTCAGGGCCTTGTTGACGAGCAGCGAATGGGTAATGACTTCACGCGAGTCGGCCAAGCGCGACAGGCTGCGTTGCGTGAGCACCGCAGTGGCCAGAATGGCAGCGATGAGCAAAACCCAAATGGCCGACGTCAAACTCTTGTAGCGTTGATTTTGAGCCGGGCTTGTGTGCAGCATTGGCGATTCTAGGGCGGGAAGTCAGAACCCGGCCTTGGGGAGCCCAATAGACCTTGTTCGAACGGTGCCCCGGCTGCGACAACGCCCGCATGAAACCACCTCCCAGACTGCAATCGCTTATTGAAGAAGGCCTGATCGACACCGTGCGTTTTTTCTGAGTCCGGGCTGATACGGAACAAACGCGATACCAGAGATGTCAACCTGGCCCAGTTAGTCAACGCCAACCTGTTTCGTGACCCTTCACAAGTCCACTCGGCATGGAGCTATGTGGAGTCCTTGCTGGCGACGCAGTTGGCTTTGCCGAAGACGAAACGCGCCAGCAAAAAATAGCCGCTTTGGCTACAGAACGCCGCGTTCCAGTTCTTGCAGGTACTGGAAGACGGGCGCTTTCACGCCCGCTTTTTTCCTGATCTCCACCAACTCCGGGGATTCAAAGAATCGTTTGGCATCGGCCAAGGACGACCACTGGGAGAAGTGGACGATGTGGTCGGCGTCGTTGTCGTGGCGCAACAAGGTGTAGCTGATTTCACCTGCGCTTTTTCTCAGGCCCGCGGCCTGGTCAAAGATCTGTTTCCAGGCCGCATAAGCCTCGACCTCATGAACAATCAAAACGTACTGCACGCAAGCTCCTATGGTGAAGGGGGTGGCTGGTCCCGGCTGGGGTACGCCCTGCGGACGGACGCGGGGGCAAGGCCAAGTGATGGTAACCCCAGACCGTTGACGGGCTGCGGGGCCTTGCGTGCACAATCCCCGCATGAAACCACCTCCCAGACTGCAATCGCTTATTGAAGAAGGCCTGATCGACACCGTGGTGCGCCAGTTGATGAGTGGCAAAGAGGCCATGGTCTTTGTGGTGCGCTGTGGGGACGAGACACGCTGCGCCAAGATCTACAAAGAGGCCAACAACCGCAGCTTTCGCCAGGCGGTGGACTACACCGAAAACCGCAAGGTCAAAAACTCGCGCTCCGCCCGTGCCATGGCCAAGGGCAGCAAATTTGGCCGCCAAGAGCAAGAAGCCGCCTGGCAAAGTGCCGAGGTAGACGCGCTGTACCGCCTGGCCGCCGCCGGTGTGCGGGTGCCGCAGCCGTATAACTTTTGTGACGGCGTGCTCCTGATGGAGCTGGTGACCGACGCCCACGGCGACGCCGCCCCGCGCCTGAACGATGTGGCCTTCACGCCGGAACAGGCCCTGGCCCACCATGCCACGCTGGTGGCCGAGGTGGTGCGCATGCTGTGCGCGGGGGTGGTGCACGGGGATTTGTCGGAGTTCAACATCCTGCTGGCCCACACCCACGGTGCGGACGGCGGCGAAGGGGTGGACGTGCCGGTGATCATCGACCTGCCCCAGGCGGTGGACGCCGCCGGCAACAACCACGCGCAGCGCATGCTGCTGCGCGACGTGGCCAATCTGCGCGACTTCTTTGGCCAGTTTGCGCCCGAATTGCTGCACACCGACTACGGCCCCGAGATCTGGAACCTGTACCAGGCTGGCCTGCTGGGCAACGACACGCCCCTGAGCGGCCGCTTTGAGCGCGCCCACGCCGATGTGGACATGCAAGCCGTGCTGCGCGAGATCGACGATGCCCGGGCCGAAGACGCTGCGCGCAGGCTGCGCATGGCCAGCGCCGCCGCTTAAAAAAAACTTTTCTTTTGCTATGGATTTGCTAGCTGCTTGCGCATACTCCATAAGGGCTGGAGGCCGATTTAGCCAACCATATTTGCCAAACCGGGCTTGAACAGCTGGCGAAACGCGTATTCCCCCGGCACCGTGAACAGCACCACGCGGGAGTGGGGGTCGCGCCGGGCCCAGCCCAGTTCAAACACCCGCGCCAGCAAGGCCGCCCCCAAGACGCCCGCCAGGTGGTGGCGGCGTTCGCTCCAGTCCAGGCAGGGGCGGCAAAAGCAGCGGCGCTGGGTGGCCAGGGCGGTGCTGTCCACGCCCAGGGCACTGAACCAGGCCCGCCCCGTGTCCGTGAGTTGCAAGTCGCGCTGCAGCCCGGTGAAAACACCCTGGCTCTGCAAGCCATCAAAGGCCAGCACCCCCAGTTCGCCCGCCAGATGGTCGTAACACACCCGGGCCTTGCGCAAGGCCGGCTCGCGCGGGCTGCCGCGCAGGCGCACCGCACCGCTGCGAAAAGCCACGCCCATCAGGCTCTCCAGCAGTTGCGCCACATCGGGGTTGGCCAGCCGAAAGTAGCGGTGGCGCCCCTGCGGCTCCACCGCGATCAGCTGGGCCTCCAGCAGCTTGGCCAGGTGGGCGCTGAGGGTGGATTTGCTGACACCTGCCATGTCGGCCAGCTCGGTGGCGGTGAGCGCCCGGTCGGCCATCAGTGCGGTTAACACTTCGGCGCGGGCGTGGTCGCCGATCAGGGCGGCAATGCGGGCAATGTGGGGGCCGTCTTTCATACCGGCATGGTAGACCAGGCAGGGGCATCCATGGTTCGTTCTGTGACGAAGCATTCAGGGGGCAGGCGTTCGTACCATCCAGGCCAACCAAGGAGTATTGATGACCATTACCTGTTTTATCCGTTACCAGATCGACCCGTTTCAGCGCGCGGCTTTTAAGGAATATGCCCAGAACTGGGGCCGCATCATCCCGCGCTGCGGCGGCCATCTGCTGGGCTATTTCTTGCCGCACGAGGGCAGCAACGACGTGGCCTGGGGCCTGATCGCCTTCGACAGCCTGGCCGCCTACGAGGCCTACCGCGCCCGGCTCAAGACCGACCCCGAAGGCCGGGCCAACTTTGAGCTGGCGCAGGCGCAACGCTTCATCCTGCGCGAAGAGCGCTCTTTTGTGGAACTGGTGGACGGCACCTTCTGCCTGCCCTCCACCTGGGCGCCCGCACCATGATCGCGGTGATTTTTGAGGTGCTGCCGCACGCCGAGCACCGCCAGGCCTACCTGGACACGGCGGCCCATTTGCGGGCGCACCTGGAGCAGATCGACGGCTTCGTGTCGGTGGAGCGGTTCGAGAGCCTGAGCCAGCCCGGCAAAGTGCTGTCGCTGTCCTTCTGGCGCGACGAAGCCGCCGTGCAGCGCTGGCGCACGCTGGAGGTGCACCGCCAGGCCCAGGCGGCGGGCCGCGACCAGCTCTTTGCCGACTACCGTCTGCGGGTGGCCCAGGTGCTGCGGGACTATGGCCTGGACGAACGCCAGCAGGCGCCGCAAGATTCGCGGCAGGCGCATGCGCCCGGGCATAAAAAGCGCGAATAGGCACGCAGTGACGGCCCCCTGGGTGATGGCCCTGTGCGAAAAGCCGGAATCGCGGTGCGGCATTCTGGATGTCCGCATCGGCCTGGCCTCTCATCCAAAGAAAACACGTTTAAAAACAAGCACTTATAAATTCTTGGCGAATGGCACGAAGCATGCTGTGAATGGATTGGCACTACCTCGCTATACCATTCAGGAGACAGCATGTTGAATAAAAAATTGATTGGTGGCCTTGCATTCGCGGCCGCCATTGCCACCCCCGTCCTGGCGCAAGACGTGGTTCGTTTGGGCAATCTGAAGTTTGCCCACTACGGGGCCATTTCCTATATCAAGGAGATTGCGCCCAAGTGCGGCATCAAGGTGGAAGAAAACCTGTTTGCCAAAGGCCCGGACGTCATGCAAGCGATCTTGGCGGGCGAACTCGATGTGGGCGCCACCGCCTCCGAGGCAGCCATCACGGGGCGTGCCAACGGCGCACCCATTTATATCGTCGCGGGCTTTGCCAAGGGCGGTGCCCGCCTGGTGGCGCGCCCGGATGCGGGTATCAAGGGGGTGAAAGACCTCAAAGGCAAGCGGGTGGGCGTGACCCGTGGCGGCATCCATGAAGTGCTGCTGGCCGCGCAACTGGCCCAGCATGGCCTGACCAGCTCCGACAAGGAGGGCAAAGACGTGCAGTTGGTGTACCTCGCGTTTGCCGACCTCAACCAGGCGCTCTTGGGCAAAAACCTGGACGCCATCATGCAAAGCGAGCCGCAATCTTCGCAAGCCATCAACAAAGGTTTTGGCGTGGAGGTGATGAAACCCTACGACACGCCCATTGGCGAACCGGTGCGCACCCTGGTGATGACCGAAAAGTTCTACACCGAGCGCCGCCCGGTCGCGGACAAATTCATGCGTTGTTTTGTGGAGGCGACCAAAGGCTTTATCGAGACCAAAGGCATGGCGGAAAAATACGTGCGGGAAACCATTTTCAAGGGCCAGATCACCTCGGACGACTTCCAGGATGCGATAGCCAACTCGCCTTATTCGTTTGACATTGCCGCCGCGCACATCCAGACCACCACGGACACCATGGCCAAGTACGGCGTGGGCAAGATGGCCAAGCCACCGGTGGCCACCGACTGGGTCAAGACCGACCTGCTGGACCAGGCCAAGAAAAGCCTGAACATCAAATAAAGAGGCGCCGCCATGAAAAAAATCAATTGGCGCGCCATCGCGTCCGGGCTGGTGGTCCCCGTGGTGCTGGTTGCGGTCTGGCAACTGGTGTGTGTGCTGGGCTGGGTCAGCCCCTTGAAGTTGCCATCGCCCTGGGCGGTGGCCCAGCGCTGGGTGCAGTACCTCTCGCCGGTGGACGCCTATGTGCCGGGCTCCGGTAGCTGGATGGTGTGGGTGATGTCGGGTGAGCTGGTGCATGACGCCATCGGCAGCATGTACCGGGTGCTCATTGGTTTTCTGATTGGCGGCGGCCTGGCTCTGCCCCTGGGTATCTTGATGGGCGCCAACCAGCGCATCTACGACAAGATGTACATCCTGGTGCAGGTGCTGCGGCCCATCCCCCCCAGCGCCTACACCCCGCTGGCCATGCTGTGGTTTGGCCTGGGCAACCCGCCGGCCATTTTCATGATTGCGA
>NZ_JAUYQD010000080.1 GCF_030697375.1 Rhodoferax sp.
TTTGGGCTGATTCCCTTCTTGGTACGTGTGACGGATTCGACACCCGCATAGTACCGAGTTGGAGTTTTCAGCCCAACTTCTTTGCGCTGCTAAGCCGTTGTTTTCATTGAACTATCGGCTTAAAGTAGTGCCATTGGAGCCTGGCTCGAATTAAAGTCTGCCCGTTCTGTAAGGGCTGGAGGTGGTTTTGACCTTGAACCATCGGCCGTTCTTGGCGTCGAAGAAGCGGCCGTTGCCCCGGGGCTGGGTCAGCGTGAGGGCGAACCGGACACCGGTTAATTCGAGCCTGGCCCCTTTTAAAGACGACTTGCTACTGAATTCATAGCTGCTTACGCAAGTAATACGGGAGCTACAGGCCAAAATGATGCCTAAACTCGGCTGTCCCTTCGCTCCAGCCGGTAGGGCGGTAACCCGGCCAGCATGCGGCGGCCGTAGGTCTGGAGTTGCAGGCGTTTGTCGTAGCAAATCACCTGGGCGTGGTCGTCCTCGGTGCGGATGGCGCGGCCGGTCCATTGCAGCAGTTTGATGCCGGTGGCGGGAATCACCAGCTCGTTGAAGGGGTCGCGGCCCACGCTGCGCAGCCATTCGGCGCGGGCTTCGTCCACCGGGTCGGAGGGCGGCGCGAACGGCAGCTTGGCAATGCACACGGTTTCACACAGGGCGCCGGGCAGGTCTAGCCCCTCGCCAAAGGACTGCAGGCCAAAAATGACCGAGGGCAGGCCCGCTTCCACCCGCGCCATGTGGGAGGCCAGCAGGCGGGCGCGCGACAGGGTGCCCTGCACCAGCACGCTGTCTTTGAGCGCCGAGGGCAGGGCGTCGGTGGCGGAACGCATTTGGGCGCGCGAGGTGAACAGCACCAGCGCACCGCGCTGCACCTGCGCCAGGTCGGCCATCAACTCCGCCACCATCTCCCGGGTGTAGGCCTCGGCGTTTTTGGGGTCAGCCTGGGTGTGCACTACGGTCAGCGTGCCCTGCGCGGTGTAGTCGAAGGGGCTGGCCACTTCCAGCGCGCTCACGTTCGGGTTGTTGAGGAGTCCCGCTTCGCGCAAAAAGTAATCAAAACTGCCGCAACTGGTGAGCGATGCCGAGGTTAGTACCGCGCCGCGCACCTGGCTCCACAAAAACTGGCGCAGCAGGTCGCCGGGGACGATGGGGCAGGCGTGGGCCGTCAGGGTCAAAAAACCGTTGCCACTCTCGGCCTGCAGCCATTTGGCCAAGGGTTGCTCGCCATGCTCCAGCAGCAGCCCGGCGGTGGACACCAGGGCGCCCAGGCGCGGCGCCAGGCCGCCCAGTTGCGCATAGAGCTGGGCGCACAACACGGCCTGCGAAGGGTCTTCCTTGGCCACGGCTTTGACGTCCACGCCCAGGGCTTCCAGCACCTTGGACAGGCCCGCGGCCTGCGCGTGGATTTGCGTCACCGGCTCGTGCAGGGCCTCGGGCAGCACGCCATGGGCAAAGCGCAGGGTGCCGTCCTGTCCTCCGCCGTCTGCATTTTTGCCGGTCTGGGCCCAGACCAAATCCATGGCCATGCGCGCCAAGGTGGTCAGTACCCCCTTGAGCTGGCTGGTGACGGTTTGCACGTCTTCGCCCACATGCAGGGCGAGCTTGCCGGCCACCTCGTTCAGGGTTTTGGGCAGTTTGTCGAGCCAGCGCAGGTTGGACAGGTCCATGGCGCTGGAAAATTGGTCCAGCGCTACGCTGGGCAAGTGGTGGGCTTCGTCAAACACCACCAGGCAGTTGTCCAGGTCGGGCAGGGTTTTCATGCCCAAGGAGGCCAGCACCAGGTCGTGGTTGGCCACAATGACGTTGGCCTCGGCCAGGCGGGTGCGGGCGTTGTAGTAGCTGCATTCGCGAAAGCGCGGGCAGTGGCGGGCGGTGCAGGTGTGGCGCTCGGCGGCCACGCCGGACCAGTCGCGCGGGTCGGGGGTATCGCTCAGGGTGTCGCGGTCGCCGTCCCACTGGCCTTTGGCCAGCAGGTGGGCCATGGACTCGTAGAGGTGGATGCGGCGCTCTTCCATCGCCTCTTGCGACGCGGTGGACGGCAAGGCGGCGGCGGGCAGATCGTCGTCAAACAGCGTGTCATCACCGCCCCCGGTGCCCACCAGGCGCTCCAGCTTGATCTTGCACACATAACGCCCGCGCCCTTTGGCCAGGGCGTAGGCAAAGGGGGTGTCCATGCTGGCGGCCAGCGCGGGCAGGTCTTTGCTCATCAACTGCTCTTGCAGGGCCACGGTGGCGGTGGAGATCAGTACCCGGGTTTTGCGCTCCAGCGCCATGGCAACGGCCGTGCTGGCGTAGGCTGCGGATTTGCCCACCCCCGTGCCAGCCTGGATGACGGTGATGGCCTTGGTGGGGTTGGGGTGCTCGCCCAGGTTGGCCTGGGACAAGGTGCTGGCAATGCTTTGCGCCATGTCGTGCTGGCCCGGGCGCGCGCGAAAACCGGGCGTGGCGCCCACCACGCGTTCAAACGCCGCCAGGGCATGGGCGGCCAGGGCGGCGCTCGCAGGGGTTTCAAAAGTCACGGCAATCCATCGAATAGGGCAATAGGGCAATAGGGGGCTGAATATAACGGGTGGCTGCGATACCTTGGCGGGGGCTGCTGCTGCGCTGCCTGCTATTAATTTTGCGGGGGCGGCGCGAGAGCGCTAAAAGTGCGGCGGTAGTTCGTCGCGCAGGTTGCGCGGTGCGTCCAATCCTTGCCCTGCGGATTGTTGGCGCAGGTGCTGGACTTCGCGGATCAACATATCGATGTGCTGCTGCTGGCGGACGATGACCTTGTCCAGTTGGTCCAGCAGGTCTTCCGTGAAGCTGGCCTTGATTTCCAGTTCGGTGAGCCGCTGTTCTGTGGTGTGTGAGGGTTCCATGCCCCTATTGGACATTATTTTTTTCTGGCCTAGGCGAGCGGGGATCACCCTCCTAGAATGGAGAAGCCGGTGTCTGGGGCGGTTGGGCCGCTCTGGCGTACGCAGGCCCTGTTTTTGCACTGGAAGACGGTATGTCTGATGTGAATAACCCTGGTGAACGCCGTGTGAACCCTGCGTTGCGTTCCATTTTTCCATCCGTTTTCGAGGCTTTACGCCCTTATTTTGACCCTGCAACCCAATGGGAGGGGCAATCCCACGAGCACTTGGCCTACCGCAGACTCAAGGAGCAGTTTCCTGAACTTTCTGCGCAAGATTGTTTTATCGCGGTGGCAACGGCCCGACGCATGTTTGCCAACGGAGCTGAGCCCCATCTGGACTAGTTGAACGGACCCGCAGGGGGCCATTTTCTGGCGCCCCGGGCCTGCTGTATTGAAAGGTTTTCATGTTTAAGTCGGCAGAAATCGGCCACAGAATCAGCAAACAAGCCTACCGTGAGGCCGTGCCGCCTCTGCGCGCAGCGCTGCTCGAAGCGCAGGTGGATTTGCAAGAGAGTAAAAAAATCCCGGTGGTGGTGCTCATCAGCGGGCAAGACGGGGCGGGCAAGGGCGAAACCATCAACGTGCTCTACGAATGGATGGACCCCCGGTTTCTCTCAACGTTGGCTTTTGCAGAACCTACCGACGAGGAACGTGAACGCCCGAACATGTGGCGTTACTGGCGGTCATTGCCACCGAAGGGGCGGGTCGGGATTTTTGCAGGTTCGTGGTATTCCGACCCGATCCGTGAGCGCATTGAGGGGGCGATTTCCCTGAAGGAGCTCGACGCCAAGGCCGACCAGATCAACCGGTTTGAAGCCATGCTGGTCCATGAGGGTGCGCTGGTCTTGAAGTTCTGGTTTCACCTGTCCAAGGAGGCCCAAGAAAAACGGCTCAAAGCGCTGGAGAGCGACCCCACCACGGCGTGGCGTGTGACCCAGTGGAACTGGGACCGGCTCAAGACCTATGACAAATTGCAGGACGTTGCGGGCCATTTTCTGCGTGTCACCAACACGCCCTGGGCGCCCTGGGTGGTGGTGGAGGGCACCGACGACCGTTACCGTTCCTTGACGGTGGGGCAGATTTTGCTGGCGGCCTTGAAAAATAAATTGGCCAGCAACGACAAGCCACTGCCACCCGTGGCGCCGGTGGTGCGGGTGGACACCGATGGCCGTAACGTGCTGTCGGAACTCAATCTGCATCTGAAATTGGCGGACAAGCCCTACAAGACCGAGCTGGCGCAGTGGCAGGGCCGCCTGGCCGAGCTGATGCGTGATCCCCGTTTTGCAAGCAAGTCCTTGGTGTGCGCTTTTGAAGGGGCCGATGCGGCCGGCAAAGGCGGTGCCATTCGCCGCATTGGTGCGGCGATGGACGCCCGGCAGTACCAGGTCATACCGGTGGCCGCCCCCACGGAGGAAGAGCGCGCCCAGCCCCACCTGTGGCGGTTTTGGCGCCATTTGCCACGCAAGGGCCATGTGGCCATTTTTGACCGCACCTGGTACGGGCGGGTGCTGGTGGAGCGGGTGGAAGGGTTTTGTGACGAGAGTGATTGGCTGCGGGCGTATTCCGAGATCAATGATTTTGAACACGAGATGCTGGATTCCGGCGTCATCGTGGCCAAGTTCTGGCTGCAGATCAGCCAGGAGGAACAACTCCGACGCTTTCAGGAGCGCGAAAAAATTGCCTTCAAACGCTTCAAAATCACCCAGGAAGACTGGCGCAACCGCGAAAAGTGGGATGCCTACCAGCAGGCCATTTGCGACATGGTGGAGCGCACCAGCACCGGCAATGCGCCCTGGACCTTGGTGGAGGCCAATGACAAGAACTACGCCCGCGTCAAAATTTTGCGCATCCTGTGCGAGCAGTTGGAAGCCAGTCTTCAGGGGGGCGGCAAGCGGCCAGAAAAGAACAAGGCCAAAAAACCGGCATCGCCAGGCAAGCGTGGCAAATAACCAGGCAGCGCCGCTTCGGCGTAGCGCCTGTGCAGGCCTTTATTTTGGTTTGGGAATGCGGCCCAGCAGGTAAAACTCGGGGTTGGGCTGCATGCCCGACATATTGGCCATGCGGTTGGACAGTCCAAAGAAGGCGGTGATGGCGCCAATGTCCCAGATGTCTTCGTCGTTGAAGCCGTGGGCGTGCAAGGCGCTGAAGTCGGCGTCTTCGATCTCGTCGCTGTGCAGGCAGACTTTCATCGCAAAGTCCAGCATGGCGCGCTGGCGCGGTGTGATGTCGGCCTTGCGGTAGTTGATGGCCACCTGGTCGGCCACCAGTGGTTTCTTTTCGTAAATGCGCAAAATCGCACCGTGCGCCACCACGCAGTACAGGCAGTGGTTGGCCGCGCTGGTGGTGGTGACGATCATCTCCCGGTCGCCCTTGCTCAGCTTGGAGTCTTCGCGCAGCATCAGCGCGTCGTGGTAGGCAAAGAAGGCGCGCCACTCGGCCGGGCGGCGGGCCAAGGCCAAAAATACATTGGGAATAAAGCCCGATTTTTCCTGCACTTCCAAAATCTTGGCTTGAATGTCCGCAGGCAAATCGTTGAGATTGGGCATGGGGTAACGTGGCATCGCATATCTCCTGTCTGGGTGGTGTAAACCATTATCCTTCTGGTTTTTATCCCTAGGCACGGAGGCCAACATGACAACCCCTTTTGAACAAGGACTCGCCACACGCAAGCAGGTGATGGGCGAAGATTTTGTGGCGGCGGCTTTCGCCAACGCCACACCGTTTACCCAGCCTCTTCAGGAGCACATCACCCGCGCCGCTTGGGGTGATGTGTGGCAGCGCCCGGGCCTGGACCTCAAAACCCGCAGCCTGATTACCGTAGCCATGCTCACGGCCTTGGGCAAACAAAATGAACTCAAAGGCCATGTGCGCGGCGCCCTGAACAACGGTGCCACGGTGGCCGAGATCCAGGAAGTGTTGCTGCATGCCACCATTTACTGTGGTGTGCCTGCTGCGGTGGAGGCGTTTCGCACGGCCAATGAGGTGGTCAGCGCGAAGAATTAAGTGCCTTTTATGCCTCTAGCCCATGTGGAATGTGCGTGAGCAGCTATTAAAACTATAGCAAAAGTAGGCCGTGCTTAGTCGGCATCGGCGGCCAGCAGTTGCTCGCATTGGAGGCTCGCCTGGGCAAAATCTAAAGCGGCCATGGCCTTGCCCAACCCCATGAGGGTGTTTGGGGCACCCGAGGCATGGGTTTGTTGCATGCGTGTGTGGACTGCAAGTGCATGCATGTCGGAGTGCCTGAGCAAGGCGAGCAATTCCAGCAGGTCGGCCCGTAATGCCGACGGCAGCTTTCCTGGCGGGTGTGTGTTGGGCGCGGGAGGCGTTCCTTGCGGTAGGCCGGGCTGGGCCATGCCTTGAAGCAGAGCGGCCAGGGTGCGTTGGGTGTTTTCCACTGCATGGCGGAAATGTGCGCGCAAAGCGTCGTGGGGTGGCGTGGTGCCCGCCGCTTTGACCGTGTTTTCTGCCGTTTTGGCGACCGCCGCCATGGAGGTGGCACCCACGGTGGCGGACAGTCCTTTGAGGGTGTGCAGCAGACGGCCAGCGCCCGCCGTGTCACCGCATTGCAAAAACGCATCGAGTTGGTCGGGCATGTGGGTGATGTCGTCCAGATAGGACGCCAATATGCTGGCATACAGCGCCGTGTCTCCCCCTAAGCGTTCAAGGGCGTCGTCCGTGTCCACGGCATCCGCTGCGGGCATGGGTTGCGAACCGCCCGGCCGGGAGCGTCGGGTCTGGTGGAGCAATACCTCCACCAGATGGGATACATCAAAAGGTTTGCCGACGTGGTCGTTCATCCCGGCATGCAGGCAAGCCTCGCGGTCGGATGCCATGGCGTTGGCCGTCATGGCAATGACCGGCAGGTGGGTGAAGCCGAGTTCCTGGCGAATGGCCCGGGTGGCGGCATAACCATCCATGACCGGCATTTGAATGTCCATCAGCACGGCATGGAACGGGGGAGCGGCTTGGGCCACCGCCGCCACGCCCAACTGCCCGTTGTCGGCGATCTGCACCACTGCGCCTTCGGCACGGAGTAATTCTTGCGCCACCTGCTGGTTGATGGGGTTGTCTTCGACCAACAGCAAACGCATGCCTTCCAGGCGCCCGTTTCGGCCGGTTTTTGCTCTGGGGCGGGCGCGCAGATTGCTCATGCCGGCCTGTGCGTCGACCACGGTGTCGTACAACATGGATGCGGTGATGGGTTTCACCAAAAAGGCATTCAAACGGGCTTGCTCTTGCGCAGTGCGTTGCGAGAGCATTTCGCGGCCATGGGCGGTCACCATGATGGTGAGGGTTGCCTGCGCCCGGGGTTCCATCTGGTGCATGCGCGCAATGGTTTCCCAGCCATCCATCTGGGGCATGTGCCAGTCCACCAACATGGTTTCGTAGGGTGGCAGGGCGGCCGCAGCGCGCGTTTGCATGTATTCCAGGGCCTGGGCGCCACTGTCCGCAACGTCCACAGTCCAGCCCCAGGATTGCGCCATATCGGCCAGTACATCGCGTGCAACCGGGTTGTCGTCGACCACCAAAACATGCATGGGCAGAGCTGGGCGTCCGGGGGATACGTCCGGGTCGCCGGGTACATGGTCGGCGTTGGGCAGGGTTATGGTGAAGTCAAAGGTGCTGCCTTCGTTCAAGGCGCTGTGGAGCGCCAAATCGCCGCCCATCAAGGCGACCAGCCGCCGACAAATGGACAGTCCCAAGCCGGTGCCGCCAAAACGGCGGGTGGTGGAGACTTCGGCTTGCGCAAAGCTGTCAAAAATATGCGCCTGGTTTTCCGGTGCGATGCCGATACCGCTGTCCCGCACCGCGATGCGCAAGGTGGTGTGGGCCGCAGTGCGGGCCTGCACCTTGATGTGGACCACCACTTCGCCCTGTTGTGTGAATTTGATGGCATTGCCGCCCAGGTTGATGAGAACCTGCAGCAGGCGCATGGCGTCACCCACCAGAACCTTGGGTGTGCTGGGATCCATGTCGAACAGCACCTCCACGGGTTTGGCCCCCACGTTGGCCGCTAGGATGACCGAAAGGTCGCGCATCAAGCGGTCCAGCCGGAAAGGCTGGGGGTCAAGCGCCATCTTGTCGACCTCCATTTTGGAGAAGTCCAGCACGTCATTGAGCAGGCCCAGCAAAGACTTCGCTGCACCTTCGGCTTTGCTGGTGTAGTCCTGTTGGCGTGGTGACAATTCGGTGGTGTAGAGCAGCTTGAGCATGCCCAGGATGGCATTCATGGGGGAGCGAATTTCGTGGCTCATATTGGCGACGAAGTCGCTCTTGGAGCGCGAAGCCTGCTCTGCCGCCTCGGTCGCGCGGGTCAGGTCGGTGATGTCGGAGTAGGTGGTGACAAAACCGCCGTCGGGCATGGGTGCACCACGTACTTCGAGGGATCTGCCGTTTCCGCGTCGCCTTTGAAAATGGTGGGGCTGCCCAAGGCGGGCACGTTCCACAATACCTTGAACGATGGCTTCCCGGTCTCCGTCGCCGTATTCGCCGCGCACAGCGTTGAAGCGGATGATGGACTCAAACGTGGTTGTCGAGCCTGTGAAGAGGGTGTCGGGGAGCTCTAGCAAGGTGCGAAATTGCGGGTTTTCTACGATCAGGTTCAGCTTGCCATCCATCACACTCAGTCCAACGGGGATGTTGGAGAGAATGGTTTTCATCAGGATGTTTTTTTGAAGGACCTCGGCCTCCAGTTGGCGGTGTCGGGTGATGTCTTGAAAAATCCCGACGAGTTGTGTGCGTTTGCCGTTTTGGTATTCGGCTTCTCCCGCGCTGCGCACCCAGATCTGGCGGCCCATGGCGGTGATCAGCGGCAGTTCCAAATCCCAGGGTTTTCCGGTTTGGACCGCGGCCTCAATTGCATTTCGAATTTCAGCTTGGACTTCGGGTGCAAAGAAGGCAATGGCTTCTTCCCGTGTGGGTTTGTGGCCCGGCGCCACATCGTGGATATGGCAGGTTTGGTCGGACCAGTGGACCGTGTTGTGGGCCAGGTCCAATTGCCAGAGCCCAATGCCCGCGATGCGACTTGCACGCGCCAGGAAAGCTGCATTGTCCAAGTGGGGGCTTTCGGCTACCAAGGACTTCTGTGCATCCCTGGCGGCGGTGATATCGGTACCGATGGACGCGATGGCGTGCAAATGAAGCGCGTTCTTCAGGGTTTCGAGTTCCCGCAGCGTCGCCGCACTTGAGGCATGAGCCGCCCGTTGTACCTGGTGGGCCCAAGCCAGCATGGCCAGCAAGCCCAGAACCAAGACGACAAGCGCCAGGCGCCAAAAGGTCACTTGGTGCACCAACGCCTGAAGGGGCGTGGCCTGGGCGCTGTCTGCCGGGTATTCCAGCGGCGCATACAGCACGATAGTTCCCGCCAGTAGAACGAGCATGCCCACCGTAAGCCAAACGGCGAGAGAGAAGGGGGAGCGTTGTCTCAGAGACATTGGCGCGCCCCAATTATTGTGCTGCTCCCAGCGCCAATGCGGCGTCCCGTGAAGCGGTCAGTGCCTGCACATCGGGAGCTTGCGTAGGCCATCCGGCCAAATGCTGTTGTGTGATGTCGCACAGTGCAGTGATCCAAGCGGCATCGTCGTTGAGGCAGGCGATGTAATGGAATTCCTTGCCACCCGCCTTCAAAAAAGCACTGCGGCCTTCCATCGCAATTTCTTCCAGGGTTTCCAGGCAGTCGCTGGTGAAACCGGGGCACACCACATCGACCCGGTTGACACCGGCCTGTGCCAGGGCGATCAAGGTGGGTTCGGTGTAGGGCTCCAGCCATTTTGCGCGGCCCAGGCGCGACTGAAACGTTACCTTGAATTGCTCCTGGTTCAGACCCAAAGCCTGGGCCAACAGGCGCGCCGTCTTGAAACACTCACAGTGGTAAGGGTCGCCCAGGGCCAGGGTGCGTTCAGGCACGCCATGAAAGCTCATGACCAATTGATCGGGGCGCCCGTGGGTTTTCCAGTGGCGTTGGATGTTGCTTGCCAGTGCCGCGATGTAGCCGACATCGTCGTGGTAGCGGTTAACAAACCGAAGTTCAGGAATATTGCGCACCTTGGCAGCCCAGGCATAGACGGCGTCAAACACGCTGGCGGTGGTGGTGGCGGAATATTGGGGGTATGCGGGAATGACCAGTACACGGGTGACACCCTCGGCTTTGAGTGCATCCAGCTGGGACGCGATTGAGGTTTGCCCATAACGCATGGCGTAACGTACCAGCACCTGTTGTCCGCGCTGGCCCAACCAGCCCTGGAGCAGCTTGCTCTGCTTCTCGGTCCAGACCTTGAGGGGGGAGCCCTCCGGGGTCCAGATACTGGCGTATTTGGCGGCCGATTTGGCCGGTCGGAAACGCAAAATAATCCCGTGCAGGATCAGCAACCACAGCAGCCGTGGAATCTCGACGACGCGCGCATCGCTCAAAAATTCGGCCAAAAAACGCCGTACATCGGGCGTCGTGGGCGAATCAGGTGTCCCCAGGTTACAAAAAAGTACCGCGGTTTTCGGGTGTTGTCCGTGGACGAAGGGGGGTTCTTTGGCGAAAGCGCCAAGCGTAATTAAGGCCATGCCGTATTCTCCCGCACCTGTGCCGGAGTTTTTTAATTGACCTGGGCCGGTTGGCTTGTATTTCTGGGAGCCCGGTGCTCAATGGCGTTTGAAAATCAGCAAGGATTCCTCGCGCGCCACGGGGTGGTTCAAGCGTGCGATCAAGTCCCACTGAGAGGTGTCTATCACCTGGGGGATAGACATGTCCAATGCTGGCTCCGCCAGCAACCAGGGGCATGTGGGAGTGGCTTGCCGTGCCTTCAGTGGGAGCTTGCCATAAAACTGGAGCGCGGCAATGGTTCCTTCTCCGAGTCCCGTGGTTTCAATACAGGCGGGGGGGGCGCCCATAGAGCCGACCGTGCGGTTCACGAGCGAGACATAGCTTTGGGCGTAGTTCAGCAGTGGCATCCACAAGGTCATGAGGAGCAACCAGCACAAGCCTGCACCGCCTGCGGGAAGTACCAGACTTTTCCAGATGGCTGCCCGGTGCCGACCTACGCGCCATTTCACCAACCAAGCCCATGCCAGAGTGGCCGCGATGGCGATGCCGAAGGCCAAAGTGGAAAAGCGGGCTTCAAACCCGGGGGCCAAACGTGCCACATTGGCGGCAGGTTGGCTCGGATACCCGGTTTGCATGGCAATCCACACCACCCAAATGGTAAAGCCGCAACCCGAGAAAAACAGCAGAGTGAACCAGTCAATCAGCGACGCCATTTGCCGCTTCAGCGTCGGCAGGGCAAATGCCGCCAGGCTGGCCAACGCCGGCAAAGCCAGCAAAAGGGTGCGATCCGCAGAGCCGGTGGTCAAGGTGGCGACCACACACACCAGGGAAAACCAGGCGGGTAAGGTCAGATGGCGGCTGATATTTCGGTTAAAGAGTTGGTGCCGCCAGCGCCAACCGGTCCACAGGGCCAAAGGCCAGGCAGGCCAGGTAAACCAGATGAGCAATTGCGCGTAGCCATTCCAGTCTGTCCAGGTGGCGTGTGGCAGCTCAATTTTCCATCGCCACAAATTCAGCGTGAAAGCCATGGCCGCCACAAGGGCTGTGCACAGGACAATCAGGGTGCCTTCCAGCGCCAGATGGACGCGCGGCCTGGTCTCGGTGGTGTCGCCAGCGACCGCATTGTCCCGATCGAAGCCATGGACCAGGGCACTGCCAAGCCCAAAAAACACCGCCATCGCAGGTGCGCCTGACAAGGTCAAACCACACAGTCCCAGCATTGCCGCCAGCGCAGGCCAACCCCGGTGGTAGGGCAGTGCGCTGATGGCGTAGTAGAGCAAGGCGGTAAAGCTCAGTTGCGCCAATGCGGGTGTTGTTTCGTGGGAAAGTTGTGCCAAGCCCAGGCAGGCCATCAAGGCCAACAAGCCGCCATCCGCAATGGCGCGGGCATAGTCGGTGGGAAGTGCCTCTCCTCCAAATGCAAATGCAACGGGTTGGGCTTTGGGGCTGCGGGCCAGGTAATAGGTCCCGTACCAGGTGGAGACTAGAGCCAAGGCCAACATCAGGCCAAACGGAATACGGGCTGCAAAATCCAATGGCATCCAACTCGGCGCCATGTGGATGGCCCAGGCTCCTAGCCAATAGGGCAGCAAAGAGGGGTTTTCCAGAGATAGACCCATCAGGCTTGGTTTGAACCAGCTGGCGGAGCCCTGTACCAGCTCACCCATGTAACCCAAAGCCACCATGTCGGCGCTTCTCCAGGCATCGCGTCCAATAAACCCAGACAAAACGTAAGCGGCACAAAACAACAGCAATACAGAACGCGGAAAGCGCCGTGCAGCGGCCTGGGTGACGATGGCGGGAGTAGGGTGATTCACAATCGGTAGGAAAAAATCGCAAGCCGAAAAAAAAGCAGCACGGAAATCCGAGCTGCTTTTTTGATGACGCTTCAGGCCAAAACCTGAATCTGAATTACTTGGCTGCTGCAGTCTTGCCGAAACGGTTGCGGAAGCGCTCCACACGGCCGCCCATGTTGTCCACGGATTTTTGCGTACCAGTGTAGAAAGGATGCGACTCGCTGGTGGTATCCAGCTTGTACAGCGGCAGTTTGCGGCCGTCTTCCATGTCGATCATTTCTTTGGTGTTGGCGCAAGAACGGGTCACGAATTTGAAACCATTGGACATGTCCTGGAAACACACTTCGCGGTAATTGGGGTGAATGCCTTCTTTCATATCTTCTCCATCAGTAGCAATAGCCGCGTCAGGCCCTCGTGCAAACCTCTGCACAATTCAAAGCCCACCGTACTTGTCGCGTAAAGCCTCAGATTATAACTCAGCCCGAATGAAGGGCAATCCAGAGTCGGACCGCCCCAAGCCGGATTAGCCCCCTGGGGGCAGAGAGCCACACAGCGTGGGCGAACGTGGGGGTCTATCTTCAGCCGCCCCGGCGCATCATTTCAAAGAACTCGTTGTTGGTCTTGGTGGCACGCATTTGCTTGAGCACCATTTCCATCGCTTCAATTTCGTCCATGTTGTACATGAACTGGCGCAGGATACGGGTCTTTTGCAGGATGTCCGGAGCCAGCAGCAACTCTTCGCGGCGGGTTCCGCTGCGGTTGAGCTGGATGGATGGGAACACGCGTTTCTCGTACAGGCGGCGGTCCAGGTGGATTTCGCTGTTGCCGGTGCCTTTGAATTCTTCAAAGATCACCTCGTCCATGCGGCTGCCGGTGTCGATCAGGGCGGTGGCGATGATGGTGAGTGAGCCGCCTTCTTCCACATTGCGGGCCGCGCCCAGGAAGCGCTTGGGGCGTTGCAGCGCATTGGAGTCCACACCACCGGTCAAAACCTTGCCGGAGGAGGGCACCACGTTGTTGTAGGCGCGGGCCAAACGGGTGATGGAGTCCAGCAAAATCACCACGTCCTTTTTCAGCTCGACCAGACGTTTGGCGCGCTCAATCACCATTTCGGCGACGTGCACGTGGCGCGCGGCAGGTTCATCGAAGGTGGAGGCAATCACCTCGCCCTTGACGGTGCGCTGCATTTCGGTCACTTCTTCAGGACGTTCATCGACCAGCAGCACCATCATGTGGCTGTCGGGGTAGTTGGCGGAAATGGCGTGCGCAATGTGTTGCATCATCACCGTCTTGCCGCTTTTGGGCGGGGCGACCAGCAGGGCGCGCTGGCCTTTGCCGATGGGCGCAATGATGTCAATGATGCGCCCCGTGATGTTTTCATCACCCTTGATTTCTTGCTCAAGGCGCATCTGCACCTTGGGGAACAGGGGGGTCAGATTCTCGAACATCACCTTGTGTTTGTTCTCTTCCGGTCCACCGCCGTTGACCCGGTCCAGCTTGTTCAGGGCAAAGTAACGCTCACCGTCTTTGGGTGTGCGCACTTCGCCTTCAATCATGTCGCCGGTGTGCAGGTTGAAGCGGCGCACCTGGCTGGGGCTGATGTAGATGTCGTCGGTAGAGGCGGTGTAGCTGGTGTCGGGGCTGCGCAAAAAGCCAAACCCGTCGGGCAAAATTTCCAGCACGCCGTCGGCAATGATCTGCTCGCCGGTGCGGGCGCGCTTCTTGATGATGGCAAACATGAGCTCTTGCTTACGCATGCGGCCGGTGTTTTCAATTTCAAGCTCTTCGGCTTGCTTGAGGACTTCCGACACGTGCAGTGCCTTGAGTTCGTTTAAGTGCATGGAAATGGTCCCGTAGGGGAGTTGACCGAAATATCGGGTGAATGTTGGGCTATTGCGAAAATTCAGGGGAGAGGGGAGAGGCAAGACCTGTGGCTCGGGCCTCTGCGTTCTAAACCGGGGAAGTGGACCCAGACCCTGGTAAGGCTGGTGAACTTTTTGGATTATGACAGGAAAACGCGACCGTGCAGCAGTGTCACGGTCGCAAGCGAAAAATCAGCCCTCGAATCAGGCCAACTGCTGGTCGATAAATGCGATCAACTGGGCCTTGCTCATGGCGCCCACTTTGGTGGCCGACAGTTGGCCGTCTTTGAATAGCATGAGGGTGGGGATGCCACGGATACCGAACTTGGCGGGGATGTCGCGGTTTTCATCCACATT
Organism: Rhodoferax sp.; assembly: GCF_030697375.1. Lineage (GTDB taxonomy): Bacteria > Pseudomonadota > Gammaproteobacteria > Burkholderiales > Burkholderiaceae_C > Allorhodoferax. Next base: position 14,452 of record NZ_JAUYQD010000080.1, read on the forward strand.
CATCTTGGCAATTTGCAGTTTGCCCGCGTAGCTGGTAGACACGTCGTCCAAAATAGGGGCAATCATTTTGCAAGGACCGCACCACTCTGCCCAGTAGTCCACCAAGACGGGCTGGGCCGCTTGCAGCACATCGGCCTCGAAGGACGCATCGGTTACATGTTTAATCAGTTCGCTGGCCATTTTTATTCCTTTGGGAGTTTGCTATTACAGCTAAAGTTGCGGCATTGTGACAGAAACCAAGTACCCCGCCGACCCCGTCGGCGCTATGGATGACATAGCCAAAATTGATGCCCTGTGGGGCTTTGCCAGCCCCGAGGGATGGATGAAACACCCCTCTGTCGTGGCGTGGACCGATGCCCAAACAGGGATGTTGGCCCGCATGCGCCGCGAAATGGCGCTGCGCGCTGCGCACCCGGCCCGCACGGTGGTGTTGCTGCCCTATGCCCAGTTGCGGCCCCTGGCGGCGCGCCTGTGGATGCTGTGTTTTCCCGATGGCTTTGCGCCGCGGTTCGAGACCACCATGAGCTGGAGCACCGAGCGCGGGGGCGATGCCGCCGGCGGGACCGACATTGCGTTTGATGTGGCGCTGGACACCCTCACCGCGCGGGTTCTGTTGGCCAAGGCCGGGCTGGCCGCCCAGCAGGACGCGCTGGCCGGCATGCTGGTGCTGGCCGCGCACCAACTGGCGCCTTTGGCTGCCGCCTGCAGCCCTGCGGATCGGGCCGCATGGGCGCACACCGCGCGTACCAGCGCCGTGGTGGGCATGGACGGCCCGGCATTGGCCTGGGAAGCCGCCGTGGTTCGCATTGCCGTGGAGTGGGCGGCGGTGTCGGCCTACGTCAGCGATGTGCTGTTCAGCCCGGCGGTGCGCGATGGATGGGATTGTCTGCTGGTGGTGCAGGGTTTTTCGGTGGATCCCCTGATGGCCGCCCTGCAGCCGGTGTGGGGCGATAAATGGGGGTGCCTGTCTTTGGCGCCGCCCGTGGACGGTATCGCCCCCACCCTGGAGGGGGTAGACATGGCCTTGCATGCCTGCCGGGATGCCGAGGACGAGGCGCAGCGCAGCGCGGCCTGCGCTTTGCGGCACCTGGAGGCGGGGCGCACCCCGGTCGCCCTGGTGTCTTCCGACCGCGCACTGACGCGGCGCGTGCGCGCCATGCTGGATGGCGCGGGTGTGCAGATTCGCGATGAAAACGGCTGGAAACTCTCCACCAGCCATGCCGCAGCCCAGGTGATGGCCTTGTTGAAGGCCTGCGTGTGGAACGCCTCCACCGACGGGGTGCTGAACTGGCTGAAAAGTGCCACGGCCTTTGCCGAGGTGGTGGACGCGCTGGAAGCCGCCGTGCGCCGCAACCAGGTGCGCGACTGGCGCCAGGTGGCGGGCCTTCCTGCGGTGAAAAAAAATGCGGCGCTGCTGGAGACCCACCAAAAAATTCACCAGGTGCAAGAGTTGTTCAAGGGTAGCCACACGCTGGCGGCTTGGCTGGCAGCGCTGCGCACCGCGCTGCAATCCAGCGGGGTGTGGGCTGGTTTGCAGGCCGATGGCGCCGGTGCCGCCGTGCTGGCGGCGCTGCGCCTGGCAGACACGCCCTTGCCGGCCTGGGATGCCTTGCAGGGTGGGGCGCTGTGGGGGCCGGGGCGCATGGACCTGGCGCAGTTCACCCATTGGGTCAACCTGGCATTGGAGAGCGCCAGCTTCTCACCCCCCTACCCTGAGCGCGAGGAAGTGGTCATCTTGCCCATGAGCCAGATGCTGGGCCGCCCCTTTGCCGCCGTGGTGCTGGCGGGCTGTGACGAGGTGCGCATGAACCCCTCCCCCGAACCGCCGGGGGGCTGGACCGCGCCGCAGCGTGCTGCGCTGGGCCTGCCTTCCCGCGAGGCCTTGGATGCATTGGCCCGTGCCGCCTGGTACCAGGCCCTGCAAACGCCGGTGTGTGATGTCTTGTGGCGCACCAGCGACGATGCGGGCGAGACCCTGTTGCCCAGCGCGCTGGTGCAACTGCTGCAACTGGAGGATGTCCACCGCGCAGTGGCGGCCGATCCGCGTGTGGACCGCCGGGTGGCCTCCACACCGGTGCTCCCGCCCCAGCCCATCGGTGCGTTGCTACCGGTGCACCAGCTGTCGGCCAGCGCCTACGAGGACCTGCGCCAATGCCCGTACCGCTTTTTTGCCCTGCGCCAGCTGGGCCTCAAAGCGGTGGACGAGTTGGATGCCGAGGTGGACAAGCGTGATTTTGGATTGTGGCTGCACGAGGTGCTCAAACGCTTCCATGAAGCCCTGGCCCCCACCGGCGGCTTGGACCGCATGGCGCGGCGGGTGCTGATCGACGAAGCCAGCCTGGCCACCACCCATGCCATGGCCCTGCCGCAGGGCGAATTTTTGCCATTTGCCGCAGCCTGGCCTGCGGTGCGCGAGGGCTACCTGGACTGGTTGCTCAAACACGAAGCCACCGGAGCCGTGTTTTTCAGTGCAGAAACCGAACACACCCAACCGCTGGGAGACCTCACCCTGGTCGGGCGAATTGACCGCATCGACACCTTGCCCGACGGCACGGTGTTGGTGGTGGACTACAAGACCGAGCCCGCGGCCAAGACCAGCACGCGGGTGAAAGACCCGCTGGAAGACACCCAAATGGCGTTTTATGCCGCCTTGTTGCCCCACGACACCTTGCAAGGCGCCTACGTGAATGTGGGGGAGCGCGACGCCACCCGCGCCTACCCTCAGCCCGAGCTCGTGGAGGCGCGCGACGCCCTGATCGAAGGCATGCTGATAGACATGCAAAACATCCAGGAGGGGGTTCCGCTGCCGGCGCTGGGCGAGGGCGTTGCGTGTGACTATTGCAGTGCGCGGGGCCTGTGCCGCAAGGACTTTTGGGCATGAATAAGGCCCCACCGCCGCCCATTGCCCCGGCATCGGCCGCACAACCTACTGGAGTGAACCTGCATGTCTGACACGGCGGCTTTTGAACACAACGGCGTCACCGTTGCGCGCCAGCGCTTTTACGAGATTGCCTGCGACCCCCGCCGCAGCGTGGCGGTGGAGGCCTGCGCTGGTGCGGGCAAGACCTGGATGCTGGTCTCGCGCATGGTGCGCGCATTGCTGGAGGGCAGTGCCCCGCAAGAGATTTTGGCCATCACCTTCACCAAAAAAGCGGCGGGCGAAATGCGCCAGCGCTTGCTGGATTGGCTGCTGCAGTTTGCGCAGGCCACGGACGCCACGCTGCGCCAGGAGCTGCAAACCCGCGGGCTGAAGCAGGAGCCCACGCCGGAGCAGTTGTCGACCTTGCGCCAATTGCACGCCACCTTGCTCCAAAGCGGCCGCCCGGTGCAGATCCGCACCTTCCACAGCTGGTTTGCCGCCTTGCTGCGCAGCGCGCCGCTGGCCGTGTTGCAGGAGCTGGGCTTGCCCACGGCCTACGAGCTGCTGGAAAACGATGCCAAGGCCGTGGCCCAGGTGTGGCGCCGCTTCCAGACCCGGGTGGCCCAGGACACACAGGCCCATGAGGACTACCTGGCGGCCGTGTCCACCTTTGGCCGCCACCAGGCGCACAAGGCGCTGGAAGCTGCGCTGAACAAACGCGTCGAATTTGTGCTGGCCGACGCGCAGGGCGTGGTCGACCAATCGGTGCAAACCTTTGCCCAGCAGTTCCCTGATTTTGCGGGCATGGATGCGCCGCAAGACCGGCTGGCGCAACCCGCCGTGCGGCAACTGCTGCTGGAGTCCGCCCGCGCCCTGGGTGCCTCCAGCCTGGTCACCTGCACCAAGGCCGCGAGCGCCTTGGAGCAAGGGTTGACGCAGAACGACCACGCCGGCATATGTGACGCGCTGCTGACCAAAACCGGCACACCGCGCAAATTCAGCGAAAAACTGAGCGGCATTGCCACGGTGCAGCAGGCGCAAGAGCTGCTGGTGCGCATGGCCCAGGCGCAGGCCCAGCACGCGGCCTGCCTGCACCAGCAGCGCATGGCACGGCTGGTGCGCGGCTTGGTGGACGACTACGCCGCGCTCAAACGCGAGCGCGGCTGGATCGACATGGGCGACCTGGAGCGCGCGGCGCTCACCCTGATGAGCGACCCGGTACTCAGTGGCTGGGTGCAAGAGCGCCTGGACGCGCGGGTGCGCCACCTCTTGATCGACGAGTTCCAGGACACCAACCCGCTGCAGTGGCAGGCGCTGAGCGCCTGGCTCACGGGGTACACGGGGGCAGGGCAGGCGCCCAGCGTGTTCATCGTGGGCGACCCCAAGCAAAGCATTTACCGCTTTCGCCGGGCCGAACCGCAGGTGTTCAAGGCGGCCAAGGAATTTGTGGTGGAGGGCCTGGGGGGCGATGTGCTGAGCTGCGACCACACCCGGCGCAACGCGCCGCCCATCATTGCGCTGGTGAACCAGGTCATGGGCCAGGCGCAAACCCAGGGCGAATTTGACGGCTACCGCGCGCACAGCACCGAGTCAACCCAGGAGGGCCAGGTCTTCAAATTGCCCCGCATTGCACGCGAGCCCAAGGACGCGCCCCCGGTCCCGGAGGGCGCCGCCGAAGGCGCCTGGCGCAACTCCCTCACCACGCCGCGCCAGCAGGTCGAAGAAACCCGCAAAACGCTGGAATGCCGGCAGGCCGCGCAGTGGCTGGCACAGCAACTGCAAGCGGCGGGCGCGCAGCTCAAGCCCCGCGACATCATGGTGCTGGCCCGCAAACGCGAACGCCTGGGGCTGATGCAGGCCGAACTGGCGGCCTTGCGCATCCCGGCCCAGCAACCCGAAAAAAACGAACTGGCCGACATGCCCGAGGTGCAAGACCTGGTGGCCCTGCTGGACGTGCTGGTGTCGCCCCGCCACGATCTCTCGCTGGCCCGGGTGCTGAAGTCCCCGCTGTTTGGCGTGAACGATGCCGACCTGGTGCAACTGGTGCTGCGCCAGCGTGTGATGGCCGCGCAGGTGAACACCGATGCCAACATAGACGCGGGCACGGACGCGGATGCCTTGCCGGAGCCCGCCCCCGCCAAGCCCACCGTGACCTGGCTGCAGGTGCTGCAAGAGGCCGCCGATTTGCCCGAGGCCCTGGCCCCGCTGGGCCAGAGACTGGGCACCTGGAAGCAGTGGGTGGACAGCGTGCCGCCGCACGATGCCCTGAATGCCATCTACCAGGACGGCGACGTGCTGGCCCGCTACGCCGCCGCCACGCCCCCCAACCAGCGCGACGCGGTGCTGGCCAATTTGCGGGCACTGCTGTCGGCGGCTTTGCAGGTGGACGGTGGGCGCTATGTCACGGCCTATGCCCTGGTGCGGGCCCTGCGCGCCGGCGGCTTGGCTGCGCCGGTGCGGGCCGACACCGACGCGGTGCGCCTGCTCACCATCCACGGCGCCAAGGGCCTGGAGGCGCCGCTGGTGCTGCTGCTGGACACCGATGGCGAGGCCCTCAAATCCGAAACCATGGGCGTGCTGGTGAACTGGCCGGGGGAGGACGCCTACCCGCGGCGCTTTGTGTTCCTGGCCAGTGAGTCCCGGCCCCCGGCCTGTGTGGCCGAGGCCCTGGCCGTGGAGCAGGCCGAGCGCAGCCGCGAGGAGCTCAATGCCCTGTACGTCGCCCTGACGCGCACCCAGCGCACGCTGGTGGTGTCCAGCCTGGAGCCACACAGCCCAAACCCGGGAAGCTGGTGGCAGCGGCTGGAAACCCAGGCACAGGACGCGCCCTGGCAGGCTGTGGTGGGCGCCGTGGCCCAAGCGGTGCCGCTTTCCGCCGATGTGCACGCCGAGGTGCGGGTGGACGATTACCTGCTGAAAATACTGCCAAATAGGCCTCCAGCCATTACAGAATATGCGCAAGCAGCTATTAAATTAGTAGCGGATGCCGCCCCCGACAGCCTCGACTCGCGCATAGGCCAAGCCATGCACCGCCTGCTGGAATGGGTGCAACCCGCGGCCGGTGGTGTGGCGGCGGCGAGCTGGTTGCCGGAGCAGTGGGCCGCCGTGGCGCAGGACTTTGCGCTGGACACCGAGCAGGTGAACGGCGCCCGCCACATGGCCCACACCATCCTGAACGGCCAGGGCGCCTGGGCGTGGGACAGCCAGCAACTCGGCTGGCACGGCAACGAGGTGGCCATGGCGCACCGGGGCCGCATGCTGCGCCTGGACCGGCTGGTGCAGCACCGCACGAGCCAGGAGTGGTGGGTGCTGGACTACAAATCCAGTGCCCAGCCCGAGCAGCAGGCCGATCTGCGCGCGCAACTCCTGGCCTACCGCGCCGCCGTGGCGCTGGCCTACCCAGGCCAGGCGGTGCGTGCCGCCTTTTTAACTGCGCAGGGCGCCCTGGTGGAACTGGTCCATCCCTGACAATAGGGCATGAACTTTGAAAACCAAATTGTCGATGTCGTAGTCATTGGCGGCGGCCCCAGTGGCCTGATGGCCGCCCAAGTGGCGTCTGAAGCCGGCCTCGCCGTGCACCTGTTTGATGCCATGCCCTCCGTGGGGCGCAAATTCTTGCTGGCCGGCAAGGGCGGGCTGAACCTGACCCACTCCGAGGGCGCAGATACCTTTGCCGGGCGTTATGGCGCCCGCCGCGAAGCCATCGCGGCACTGCTGCAAGACTTTGACTCCGCCGCCGTGTGCGCCTGGGCGCAGGGCCTGGGGGTGGAAACCTTTGTAGGCTCCTCGGGCCGCGTATTTCCCAAGGACATGAAGGCTGCGCCCCTGCTGCGCGCCTGGCTGCACCGCCTGCGCCACCCCGCTGTGGGCGCCGGCGTGCAATTCCATATGCGCCACCGCTGGACCGGTTGGGCCGAATCCACCACCCCGTCGGCCCCCGCACACCAGCGCCTGAGTTTCGACACGCCGCAAGGCCCGGTGCAGGTGCAGGCCCGCGCCGTGGTGCTGGCCCTGGGCGGCGGTAGCTGGGCGCGTTTGGGCTCCAACGGCGCCTGGGTCCCCTTGCTGGCCCAAAAAGGCGTGGCCGTGGCGCCCCTGCTGCCCGCCAATTGCGGCTTTGATGTGCAAAAGGGCTGGAGTCCCTTTTTTGCAGAGAAGTTTGCCGGGCAACCGTTCAAGCTGGTGGCGATGTCGCTCACCACCGCGCAGGGCCAGACCTTTCAGCGCAAGGGCGAGTTCGTGGCCACCGCCACCGGGGTGGAGGGCAGCCTGGTGTACGCCGCGTCCAGCCTGCTGCGCGACGACATCGTCCGCACCGGCAGCGCCACGTTCACCCTGGATCTGCTGCCCGACCTGTCGGCTGAAAAAGTTCTGGCCGAGGTCAGCCACCCGCGCGGCACCCGCTCGCTGTCCAGCCACCTCAAAAGCCGCTTGCACCTGGACGGCATCAAATCCGCCATCCTGCACGAGCTGCTGCCCAAAGCGGTGTTTGACAACCCGGCGCAACTGGCCGCCGCCATCAAGGCCCTGCCCATCACCCTGCAGGCGGCCCGCCCCATCGACGAGGCCATCAGCAGCGCCGGTGGCGTGTTGTTTGAAGTGCTCTCGCCCCAGTTGATGCTGGAGCAATTGCCCGCCGTGTTTTGTGCCGGTGAAATGCTGGACTGGGAAGCCCCCACCGGCGGTTACCTGCTTACCGCCTGCTTTGCCAGCGGCCGCAAGGCCGGGCAGGGGGTGGTGGAATATTTAGGTAAAAATAGGCTGTAGCCCCCGTAGATACTGCGCAAACAGCTATTGAAATAGTAGCAAAAGTGCGTGTTTGAAACCTGCTGCTGTGCGGGTTCCGTGGGGCGCTGCTGAAACGTGACTTTTCTCAACAGACGCTGCCGTCTTGCTTCATACATTGGACCCCATGCCGTGTGGTGCGGCATTGCATCGGGTGCGTGATGGGCATCCAAATGGAGAGGGACGGTTCACATGAAGCAATTCATCATGGCAACAGCGCTTGCAGCGGCCTTGATTGCGCCGCAGGCGTATTCGCAAATGAGAAATTTTGAGGGTCCGAGCTTGGGCGTCAATTTGAACGCTGCCAACACATCCAACGAGTTCAGTGTGGGGGGCGCGTCGTTTAAGAATAGTGATAACTCGCAAAGCGGCAATCTCCAGCTTGCGTATGGCTTTGCGGCAAGCGACAGCTTCGTGCTGGGCGTGGGCTTGACCTACGGGCCTGGCGACTTCAAGGCCGGCGCGGTTACCACCGGGGGTGTGGGGTATGAGTTAAAGGCCAAGGACCTGTATTCCCTGTATTTCGAGCCAGGCTTTTTGGTGGCCAACTCCACGCTGGCGTACGGCAAGGTGTCTTACCAGGGCATGAAAGGGGAAACCAAGTTGTCGACAGGAGTCACCCTGAGCGACAATTTCACGGGAACGGGTTATGGCGCAGGTATTCGCACCATGTTGAGTCCCCATCTGTATTTGCAGGCCGAGTTTGAACAAGTTGGCTACACCGAAAGGTCCAACTCCGGCTTGACGTCCAAACCCACGGCCACGGTGGGTTCGGTGGGGCTGGGCTACCGATTCTGATGGCCGGTGCACGGGCGGTTTAGGCTGATCCCGCTGCGGAGTGGGGGAGTGCGGCCGACCTGACACAGTTGCGCCCATCGTGCTTGGCTTGATAAAGTGCCTTGTCGACGGCGGCCAGATAGTCCTGCGCGCACAGAGGGGGGTGAGGGATCGCCGATGCAATGCCAAAGCTCGCGGTGAACTGGATGGTTTGGCCTTCAAACTCCACCCGCAGGCTTTCGATGGCTGCGCGGAAGTCTTCGGCCAGAGCGAGTGCACTGGTCAGGTCGCTCGCCGTCAGCACCACCATAAATTCCTCCCCACCAAACCGTGCGAATACATCGCCAGCCCGGTTGATTCTGGGGCGCAGCCGGTCTGCCAGCGCCCGCAAGCAGGCATCACCCGCCAGGTGGCCGTAGGTGTCATTGACGTGTTTGAAATGGTCGATATCCAACATGACCAGCGTCAAGGCGCACTTTTGTCGCACGGCCCGGCGGAATTCCAACGCCAGGGCGGTATCAAAATAAGCCCGGTTGCTGATTTGGGTCAGTGCGTCGGTGGTGGACAGGAGTTGCAGTCTGTCGTTGGCGTCCTTCAGTTGTTCCAGCGTCGCATTCAGGTCCAGGGTGCGCGACTGCACCCGCTGTTCCAGTTCGCGATTGGCGTCTTCCGTGGCCCGAATCAGGGCCTGCTGGGTGGCACGCGCATGGCGTTCATGGGTGAGCGCTGCGGCTTGGGCGTTGAGCCTCAGGGTTCGGTCGTTGTTGATCTGGTCCGCCAGCGTGAACGACAACAGCATCACCAACAGCACGATGCCAATTTCCGATGCATTCTCGGTCCACCCATTGAGGGGTATCCAGCCTTGCTTGCTGGCATTGAGCACACACAGGCCGATCAAAATAGCAGTCCAGGCCAAGCAATAAAAGCGCGCAAACTTGGCGCCGGCCCACCATCGCCAGTACCCCAGCACCAGGGCGGTGATCGCAATGGGCAGGGTGATGGCCGCGCCGATGCGTACGGTCAGGCGGTAGGGCAGCACGAATGTGAGCGCCAGCAACAGGCCGCTCAGAACCGTCAGCGCACACACCCAATAAAACGCGGGCATCGAAAATTTGCGGAGTTTGAGGAAATTGCCTGCAAAAAGGCAGGTAAAGAGCATGGAGCTGGCCATGAAGGTGGAAATGGCAAAACTGTTCCAGCGAACCGCATGGGGCCAGACATAGGCAAAGGTGTAGCCCGTCAGCGTGAGGTGAAACAGCAGGTAACTGGCGACAAAGCAGATGTAGTAGATGTAATTGATATTCCGGGTGGAGAAAAAGATGAACAGGTTGTAGGCAATCATGATCAACAACACACCAATCACCGTGCCCTGCACCAGGTTTTCGTCATTGCTGGCCGCATGGAATTGGACCGGGTCCCAGATCCGGAAAGGCGCTTCGATCGTTCCCGACGAGGCCAGTCGGAGGTAAACCAGGTTGACCCCTGGCGCCAATTTCACCGGCATGACAAAGTTCCGGTGCATGACCACCCGCTGTGCAAAAGGCAGCTCGTCACCCAGGGCATAACGCGTTTGGAGTGTCGCCCCGGCGTAATGGTGCAGCTGTACTTCATCGATGAAGGGGATGGGCAACTCAATGAACCGCAAGAGTTCTTGCGGGTTCTGGTTGTTGATTTGAAAGCGAAACCAGTAAGCGTCCTGGGTGAATCCAAAATTGGGAGAGGGGCGGGAAATCGACTGCCAGTGCTGCCCTGGGGACGCGACCTGTTCTACGGTGAGGTCTCGGGTCGCGTTGACCAGCACCCCCATGTGGGATTCGACATCTATCCGGCCCGGGGTATTCTGGGAAATCTCAAATACAGGAAAAGTGGCGTCAGGCTGCGCCTGGGCCGCAAGGGGCACCAGAGACCACAGTGCTATCAGCAGCGGCGCGAGCAAACGACAGAATGACTTCAAATTCATGGCTGCAATTTGCATGGACTTGGTGCAGGAGGTCGTGAATTGTAGAGTGACCTATCCTGGGCTGGGCCATCACAAAGGTATATTGTGTTTTTCACCCCAATAACACCCATCCGTACATGTTGGACCATTTGACGCCCTTTCTACTCCATTGGACTATCACTGCCCTTTCGCTGTGGGTGGCAAGTCACATTTTCAGGGGCATCCGGTTTGACGATGTGTCTTCACTGGTTGTTTCTGCACTGTTGCTGGGATTTGCGAATGCCATCGTCAAGCCATTGCTCATTGTGTTGACTTTGCCTTTGACCTTCCTGACATTGGGCCTGTTTTTGCTGGTGATCAACGCGCTGATGATTTTGCTGGTCGCGCGGCTGGTCAGGGGCTTTTCAGTGTCGAGTTTTTGGACCGCTTTTTTCGCCAGCATTTTTATATCGCTGCTGAGTTTTGCCATGGGTGCGTTCGCCACCGCAGGTCATCCGGCGCAGTCCATTCAGGTGCCGAGCCATGGCATATGGCTCTGACCTCGGTTCCTCGCGAAATTTACATTCCCGATTGGAGTGCCACCTCGGCAGGATCAAAAAATAGGCAGGCCCGTTCGTAGCGCTGAACTTCCTCAACGGGATATTTGAGCGCGCCGTCGATCTTGACGTAGCGGGGGCCGACGCCGACCGCGCTGGCCAGACCAATGGCTGTTTCAGAGCGACTCCAACGTATCGCCAGTTCGCGCTGCGAGAGAAACAGAGTGCTGTTGGATTCCACGGGATTCTCCTCATACGGTGTAGGTATGGCTTTCTTATCGGCACTGGAAGAAAAAAATGGAGGCCCTTGAGGTGATCAAGGCGCAGGTGGCAACGGCCGCTGGCAAAAAATACACACTGCACAAAACACAAGAGGGGCACCAGGTTTTCCTGGTGCCCCTCTTGTTGAAATAAGGTTGACGAGCCTTGACCCCGGCACTGGCTCCACAGTTAGGGCTGCTTGGTTCCCCACCTGACCCGGTTGGCCGCTTTACCATGCGGGAAGGCCCGTCAACTTCTATTGTAAGGGCGCGGGCGCCAACTTAAAGACCCAGGGGCCAGAAAATCTCATACGGGCCGCACCTTAGAATCCACGCATGTCCTATCTCGTGCTCGCCCGCAAGTACCGCCCCCGCAACTTTACCGAAATGGTGGGGCAGGACCATGTCGTGCAGGCCTTGACCAACGCACTCACCACCCGGCGACTGCACCATGCCTACCTGTTTACGGGTACGCGGGGCGTGGGCAAGACCACGGTGTCGCGCATTCTGGCCAAATCCCTCAATTGCCAGGGCGTGGATGGGCAGGGCGGCATCACCGCCACACCGTGCGGTGTCTGTCAGGCCTGTACCGACATTGATTCCGGCCGATTTGTCGATTACACCGAGCTCGACGCCGCCTCCAACCGGGGCGTGGACGAGGTGCAAGCCCTGCTGGAGCAGGCGGTGTACAAGCCGGTGCAGGGGCGCTTCAAGGTTTTCATGATCGACGAGGTGCACATGCTCACCAACACGGCGTTCAACGCCATGTTGAAAACGCTGGAAGAGCCACCCGAGTATTTGAAATTTGTGCTGGCCACCACCGACCCGCAAAAAGTGCCAGTCACGGTGCTCTCGCGCTGCCTGCAGTTCAATCTGCGCCCGATGGCACCCGAGACCATCCGTGAACATTTGACCAAGGTGCTGGAAGTGGAGCAGGTCAGCGCCGAAGTGCAGGCCCTGCGCCTGCTGGCCCGCGCGGCGCGCGGCTCCATGCGTGACGCGCTCAGCCTGACCGACCAGGCCATCGCCTTTGGCTCGGGCCAATTGCAAGAGGCCACGGTGCGCCAGATGCTCGGCAGTGTCGACCGATCCTACGTATTCCGATTGATTGAGGCGCTGGCGCTGGGCGATGGGAAAACCGTGGTCGAAACCGCCGAGGCGCTGCGTCTGAACGGGCTGAGCGCAGCCTCCACCTTGGAAGAGATGTCCACCGTGCTGCAGCGCATGGCCGTGGTACAGATCTTGGCCCAGGCCGCAGGAACAACTACCGCCAGTGTGGCCGATGACGACAGTGACCCGGAAGCTACGGACACCGCCCGTCTGGCGGCCTTGATGCCCATGGACGAAACCCAATTGCTGTACAGCATTTGTTTGCATGGGCGAGGAGACTTGGGACTGGCGCCCGATGAATATGCCGCTTTGACCATGGTGCTGTTGCGCCTGCTGGCTTTCAAGCCCAAGGGGCAGGTGGCCGGGGGCGTGCCGGACCAGGCGTATGCACCACCGGCTGAAAAAAAAACTCTGATTAGTTCACCGGTTACGCCGCCAGCTCCAGCTCCTCCTGCCGCCAAGCCTGCAGTGCTTCAACCGTGGGAAGATGCGCCTGCAGCATTGGCGGCGTCCCCCGTGATGGCCGTTGCGACGGTTGTGCCAACCGTGACACCACCGGCCCCTCGCAATGCGTCAGCCTTTCCGCCAGGCCAGGTGCTGCCGGTACGTAGCGGTGCCATCCCCGCCGAATCTGCCCCCAATTGTGAACAAAATACGACTCCAGCCCGCATGGAGCCTGCGCAAGCAGCTACTGAAATTGTAGCAATTCCAGTGCACACGCAGACGGAAAACCGCGCCGACACGGTGGCTGCCGCTGCCGCACCGGTGCTGGTCCCTACCGAAGATGGCGATTTCTGGCATGCCACCGTGCAACAGCTCATCAAGGGCGAAGCGATAACCGCCATGGTGCGCGAACTGGCCTTGCAGTCGCAGCTGGTGGCACGTGACACCGACCAATGGATTTTGCGCTTGGAGCGTGAATCGCTGAATCAACCCAGCACCCGGGACCGTTTAACCGGTGCGCTGCAGGCGGCTGGTTTTGGTGTCAAATTGGTGGTGGAAATTGGCCGCGTGGTTGACAGCCCCGGGCGGCGCAACGCGGCTGCCGCTGCGCAACGGCAGCTTGGCGCCGAGAAGATTATTTTTGATGACCCCTTTGTGCAGACCATGATGCGAGACTTTGGCGCGAAAATCGTCCCAGGCTCGATCAAACCCCTGTAGTGGGTGCGTAGCGAACGGCACATTTCATTTTTTACACTTTTAAAGGAATCCCCCATGTTCAACAAAGGACAACTCGCAGGCCTGATGAAACAAGCCCAGGCGATGCAGGACAACATGAAGAAGGCCCAGGACGAGTTGGGCAATATTGAAGTCAGCGGCGAGTCCGGTGCGGGCTTGGTCAAGGTCACCATGACCTGCAAGCACGATGTCAAGCGTGTGACCATCGACCCCAGCCTGCTGGCCGAAGACAAAGACATGCTGGAAGACTTGGTGGCAGCGGCTTTCAATGCGGCGGTGCGCAAGGCCGAAGACACTTCCAGTGAAAAAATGGGCAAGATCACTGCGGGCATGCCTGGCCTGCCTGGTGGAATGAAGTTTCCTTTCTAAAGGCTATACCGCACCGCCATGTCCGATGCCCATTCCCTTGACGCTTTGATCCAGGCGCTGCGGCGCTTGCCTGGCGTAGGTGTCAAGTCGGCCCAGCGCATGGCTTTTCATTTGCTGCAAAACGACCGTGCCGGCGCCCAGCTGTTGGCGCGCGCTTTGCACGATGCGGTAGACCATGTGCACCATTGCGAGCGCTGCCACACGTTCACCGAAGATCAGATCTGTGCCACTTGTCTGGACCCCAAACGGGACTCCACCAAACTGTGCGTCGTAGAGACTCCCGCTGACCAGTCGGCGCTGGAGCGCACCAATGCGTACAAAGGTCTGTACTTTGTGCTGATGGGAAAGCTCAGCCCGCTGGACGGTATCGGGCCGCACGAGCTGGGGCTCAAAAAATTGTTTGAACGGGCTTGCGACGGTGTGGTGCAAGAAGTCATTCTGGCCACCAACTTCACGGCGGAAGGTGAGGCCACGGCCCACATCATCAGCGAGGGCCTCAAAGCCCGTGGAGTGAAACCTACCCGTTTGGCGCGGGGGGTGCCGGTGGGCAGCGAACTGGAATACGTTGACTTGGGAACCATCGCCCATGCGCTGGTGGACCGCCGTTGACTTGCGTCGGCCCACTTTTTTGTTTGAAAGTTGGAGTTCCATGCAATTCGCACACTTTACCCTTGCCTATTGGTGCGTACTGGTAGCCTCGCTGTTGCCCATTGCCTGTGCGGGCATTGCCAAAGCCGGTATGTTTGGCAAGTCGCGCCGCTTGGGTGGTTTTGACAATGAAAATCCACGGGCGTGGCTGGCCCGCCAGACCGACTGGCGCGCACGCGCCAACGCGGCACAGGCCAACAGCTTTGAAGCGCTGCCATTTTTTATCGGGGCGGTGATCATTGCCCACCAATTGGGGGCCCATCAGGCCCGCTTGGATATCCTGGCGTTTTTGTTTGTGGTGCTGCGGATGATGTACATCATGATGTACGTTTCCGGCATGGCCACGGTGCGCAGCCTGGTCTGGTCCCTGGCCTTTGCCCTCAATATTGCCATCCTGTTCGTGGGCTACCGTTGAATTCAACGTTTGGCTAAACGGATGGGTTTGCCCTTGGTGTTTTTGGAGGCGACTGCGCGGCCTTTGGCCGCCGGTTTGGCGGAAGCTGATCTGGTTTTTGAGCGGGCAGAGGGGGGCAGAAACACAACCACCTGCTGACCGCGCTTGAAGCTGGCGGACGCCCCTACCTTGTTCCATTGCGCCACATTGCCGGTGGAGACACCGAACTTGCGCGCAATACTGGCCACATTTTCGCCCCGGCCAGCACGCACCACGGTGCGTTTGAGTACCACTTCAGGCGCCAGTGAAATTTGACCGTTGTCGGCGACGTGGGAGGTGACGTCCTGCTCCATCCGGGCGGAGCGGGGCACCAGCAGAGTGGAGCCCGCCCGAATGACCACCTTGGGGGGAATATTGTTGACGCTGCGCAGCTCTGCCTCACCCATACCCACGCGTTTGGCCGCATCGGCCGGGCGCATGGTGGAGGGGGCGATCCACACCGTCCAACTGGCAAGGCGGCCGCCACTGTAGCCCTCCAGGTTGCTTTGGTAGATTTCGGCGTTGTCCCATGGCAGCAGGATTTGCGGTGTGCCAGCCGCCATGATGACCGGGCGGTTGATCGACGGGTTCAGCGCTTTGAAGTCAGCCAGCGGAACCTCCGCCAATTTCGCCGCCAGCGCCAGATCAATATCGCGGCGGATGGTGACCGACTGAAAGTAGGGGTGGTTTTCGATCAGGGGGAGCTGGGAGTTGAATGCGGCAGGGCTTGAGACAATGTTTTTCACGGCCTGCAATTTGGGTACGTAAAACCGGGTTTCCATGGGCATGTTCAAGTCGGTATACCCGGTGGCGTGGCCTAAGCGCTGGTTTTTGGAGACGGCGCGGCCCACACTACCTTCCCCCCAGTTGTAGGCGGCCAAGGCCAAATGCCAGTCACCAAACATTCCGTACAGTTTTTGAAGGTAATCCAGTGCGGCACGGGTAGACGCCAGGACATCCCGTCGGTCGTCCCGAAATGCGTTTTGCTTGAGCTCAAAGTATTTGCCGGTCGCGGGCATGAATTGCCACATTCCCGCCGCTTTGGCGCTGGAAACGGCTTGGGGATTGAAGGCACTCTCGATGAACGGCAACAAGGCCAGTTCGGTGGGCATGTTGCGCAGTTCGAGTTCTTCCACCACATGGAACAGGTACTTTTTGGAGCGCTCCGTCATCCGAAAGATGTAGTCGGGTCGGGAGGCATACCATTGTTCGCGGTCATGGACCAAATCACTGTCCAGGTCGGGCATGCCATAGCCCCGGCGTATGCGCTCCCACAAATCTGCGGGTGGGGCCAACGCCACCACCGTGCGCGAAGCTGTTTGCTGCGCACTGATGGGTGCCAGTGGGGGGGCGTTGTCGGTATTTTGGGTTGTACTGGGGATTGCCGCAGGCAAATGGGCGGCGCGGAGCAACTCACGGCTCGTCACCAAAGCAAGCCCGTCACCGGGGGCAGACGCCGCAACGGTGGTGCCGGTGTGTTCTGCAGGGCTCGGTGTGCCAGTTGGGACGCCGACGGTGGTGGTGCTGGCGCATCCGGCGAGCCATGCGGTGAACGCGAGGCATACTATTTTTAAAAAATTCATCGGTAATGGTTCTTCCATTGGCGCAGCGTGGCAAATACCCCTGTCTGGGACACGCCTTTGGCATCAAAGGTGCGTGCGGATGCCATGACACAGGGGTGGCGGCTGCGTAAAAACGGGTTTATCTGGTTTTCAAGTGTGATGGTGCTTGGCAAGGTGGCTAGTCCCTTGGCGCGCAGATCGAGACAATGCGCGCGGTGGGCTGCAAGTTGCGGATTATCGGGATCGACTTCCAGTGCAAATTTCAGGTTGCCCAAGGTGTATTCGTGGGCGCAGCATACACGGGTAGAGCCTGGCAAGGCGGACAATCGCTCTAGAGATGCCAGCATTTGCGCCGGTGTGCCTTCAAAAAGGCGACCGCAGCCCCCGCTGAACAAGGTGTCTCCGCAAAATAACACGGGGTCGCCGGCCAGCGCCGCCGAGTCACAAAAATAGGCAATATGACCTGCCGTGTGTCCAGGTACATCCAAGACCCGAAACGCTAAGCCCAGGACGGACACCATATCGCCTTCAACGAGCCGTTTCAGAGGCTCGGGCATGGGTTCGTGGGCAGGCCCATACACCTGGGCGCCGGTGGTCTGGCGCAAAGAGTCCACCCCCCCAGTGTGGTCGGTATGGTGGTGGGTGACTAAAATGGCTTTCAGTTGCACCCCCTCGTGCTGCAGGGCCTTCAAAACGGGCTGTGCATCGCCCGGATCCACTACGATAGCCTCTTGCCCGTCGTGCAGCATCCAGATGTAGTTGTCGTCAAAGGCGGGCAGCGGTATTAACTTCATGAGCGATCAAATTATAGGTTTGCACGATTGGTTTGAGACACCTGCGGGACGTTACCTGCTGGATTGGGAGCGTTCCTACGTGGATGAGGCCGTCGCCGATATCTTTGGCTACCATGCATTGCAACTTGGCGTACCCGAGTTGGAAGGTTTGCGAGCCAATAGGATGCCACACCAGTGGTTGGCCCTGGAGGATGTTCAGAATCACGCTGGACGCGCCATGGGCGCGGGAGCTGCGCTGCTGTGTGACTTCTCTGCTTTGCCCTTGCCCGCCAACAGCATGGATTTGCTGGTCTTGCCCCATACCTTGGAATTGAGTGCCAACCCCCACGCAACGCTAAGGGAAGTGGAGCGTGTATTGGTGCCCGAGGGGAGGGTGGTGATTTGTGGATTGAACCCTGTCAGTCTGTGGGGCTTTCGCCAACAGCGTGGGCATCTGTACCGAAGGTTTGGACGCGGAAACCTCTTTTTGCCCAATTGCGGTGAGTTCATCACCTATTGGCGATTGCAAGATTGGCTTCGGTTGTTGGGATTTGAGGTTGAGTTGGGCCAGTTTGGCTGTTATCGCCCGGCCGTGACGTCTGACAAGTGGTTGCAGCGTTTTGAATGGATGGACCGTATCGGTCCGCGCTGGTGGCCCATACTGGGTTCTGCCTATTTTTTGGTGGCGGTAAAGCGGGTGCGCGGCATTCGACTATTGGGTCCGGCGTGGAAAAGCGTACCGGTTCGCACTGCCAAGGCGGTGTCCATTGCGAGCCGAACCCATGATTTTTAATGGATGGAGAGAAACAATTGAACCAGGTGGTGATTTATACCGATGGAGCCTGCAAGGGCAACCCAGGCCCCGGGGGCTGGGGCGTGCTTTTGCGTTCGCCTGATGGCACAGAAAAGGAACTGTTTGGGGGGGAAAAGGGCACAACCAATAACCGGATGGAGATGATGGCCGTCATTCAGGCGCTGACTGCCCTCAAACGGCCTTGCACGGTGACGCTGCATTTGGATAGTCAGTACGTGCTAAAGGGCATTACCGAGTGGCTTCCCGGCTGGAAAGCCAAGGGCTGGAAGACGGCGGCCAAACAACCCGTCAAAAATGTGGATTTGTGGCAGCAACTCGACCAACTGGTGACCCATGGCGGGCACAAACTGGACTGGCGATGGGTCAAGGGGCACAACGGCGACCCAGGCAACGAGCGTGCCGATTCCCTGGCGAACCGTGGTGTGGAGCAGTTAGCCCGATAGATATCGGGACCTCCCCCCCCCCCGGATGCAACTTAAATTGCACCTTCGAACATCAGCACGCTCACCTCGTCACCTTCGGCAATATTGCCTTGGTCATGTGGCAGCACCAGCAGGCCATTGGCCTGCACCATGGAGCTCAGCACGCCCGAGCCTTGTTGACCGGTCAGTTGTGCGAACAATGATCCGTCCGGCGCAGCGGTGACGATGGCGCGCTGGTATTCGGTCCGGCCTGGCTTCTTGCGGATGGACACCCTGCTGCGGGCTCTGAGCAGCGGGGTAGCGCGGGGAGTGCAGCCCATCATCTGTAACAGGGCAGGGCGTACAAAAGCCAAAAAGGTCACCATCACAGCCACCGGGTTGCCAGGCAGTCCAAACAACAGGGTCTTGCCGATGTGCCCCACGGCCATCGGGCGTCCCGGGCGCATGGCAATTTTCCAGAAGACTACACCCGCATCGCCATCGGCCAGTTTGCGCATGGTGGCTTTGGTGTGGTCGGCTTCTCCCACACTCACCCCTCCACTGGTGATGATGGCGTCAGCCTGACTGGCTGCGGAACGAAAGGCGGCCTCCAGAGCGGCGGGGTCGTCCCGCACCACCCCCATGTCAATGACATCAACGCCCAGGCGGGTCAATAGCCCGTAAATGGTGTAGCGGTTGCTGTCGTACACCGCTCCCTCACGGGGGGGCTCACCCAGGCTCAGGATTTCGTCCCCGGTAGAAAAATAGGCGACCCGAAGGCGGCGCAGTACCGTAACTTGGGGCACGCCCAGACTGGCCAATAGTCCTAGCGCTGCGGGTGTGATGCGGGCGCCTGCTCGCAGTGCTGGTTCGCCTAGGCGAATATCTTCCCCTTTGCATCTTCGGTTGTCGCCAAACCGTACCGTGTCGGGCGCAATGGTGACGGTTTCACCTTCGCGTTTCACCATTTCCTGGGGCACTACTGTGTCTAGCCCTGCTGGCATCACTGCACCGGTCATGATTTTGACGCACTGCAAGTCACCCACGGTCCCCACCCAGGCCTTGCCAGCCAGTGCCGTGCCCACGACCTTGAGTTCCAAGGGCGTGTGGGTGGTGAGCTGTGCGCCAGCAAAAGCATAACCATCCATGGCTGAGTTGTCATGGGCTGGCACGTGGACGGGAGAAATCACATCTTCGGCCACCACGCAGCCCAGCGCGTCCATGAGGTGTACCGAACGGGTTTCGGTCATTGGCTGGACCAAGTGCGTCAAAAATTGGGCTGCAGCGTCAGCGCGTAAGGCATTGGGGTTATAGCCCTGCAATTGCGCTGCGATCTCATTCAGGGTATTCATGTCTGTTCAAGCTGGTGTAACTGGGTAAGCGTATTGGCGTTGGCAAAATCACGCGGATCGTCCCGTAGTGTGTTAAATGGCACTTCGACGAGGGGGTGCAGCGCGGTCCATGCCGCGATTTTTCTACCGCCCGACGCCATGTAGTCCACCAAACTGGCCTGCAATGAGGTTCGCATCAGGCAAAACACCGGTTGCGCTCGCAGGGTGGTCACGCCATCGCGGCCTGCCTCGGGGATGGCTGCCAAGGCAATATCCGCCCCCGATGTAGATAGTCCCAAGGTCAGGCGTTCCAATAAATCCAGTGGAAATAGCGGTGAGTCACAGGGAACCGTCAGCAGGTACTCAAAGGGGGTGTCCTGTTGCTGGCAGTGCTGTAAGGCAGTCTGAAATCCTGCCAAAGGCCCGGCAAAGTCTTCCATGGTGTCAGGCCAAACCGGCTGCCCCCAGGCTGTGTAGGCTTGTACATTGCGGTTGGCATTGATGGCAATAAGGCCCGGAGCCCCGCCTGCTTGGGCTTGGAGGCGTTGCACTGCGTGCCAAGCCAATGCTTGGCCTTTGAAATCTTGCAGGCCCTTATCGACACCGCCCATGCGTGTGCCACGGCCACCTGCCAAAACGACCGCACAAATGGTTTTTGGATGAATGGACAGTGGCACCGTGATCACCCCCCGATGTAGCTCATCTCGACCCTGCGTCCACCATTGCCCGAGTCTGCCGGCAAGGCACTGCGCAATTCTGAATAACGGTCGGTACGGCCGCTCCAGATGTGGCCTATGGCGGACGCCAAGTCTTCTTCCGACGCACCGCCGCGAATCAGTGTGCGCAGGTCATAACCTCGGTCCGCAAAAAGGCACAAATAAAGCTGTCCTTCGGTGGACAGGCGGGCGCGATTGCAGTCTTTGCAAAAGGCTTGTGTCACACTGCTGATGACGCCGATTTCACCTGCCTTGCTGTCATGTGCTCCGGCTGCATCGGCATAGCCCCAGCGTTGTGCGGTTTCACCCGGGCTGGAGGCCTCCAGCGCGACCAGCGGCAATTCGGTTTGGAGCAGGCGAATGACCTCGGCGGACGGCAATACATCGTTCATGCGCCAGCCGTTGGTTGCTCCCACATCCATGTATTCGATAAACCGCAACACGATGCCACTGCCCATGAAATGGCGTGCCATGGGAATGATCTCGTGGTCATTGGTGCCACGTTTGACGACCATGTTCACTTTGATGGGGCCTAATCCTGCATCTTGGGCCGCTTGTATACCTTCCAGCACATCAGCCACGGGAAAATCGACATCGTTCATGCTCCGAAAAACCGTGTCATCCAGGCCGTCCAGACTGACGGTGACCCGTTGCAGTCCCGCAGCCTTGAGTGCTTTGGCCTTGCGCGCCAGCAGCGATCCATTGGTGGTGAGTGTTAAATCCAAAGGCGTTCCGTCTACGGTGCGCAACGCCGCAAGCTGCTCTATCAGCCTTTCGATGTTTTTGCGAAGCAGGGGCTCCCCCCCGGTCAGCCGGACTTTTTGCACACCGTGCGCTACAAACTGTTGGGTGATACGTGTGATTTCTTCAAAAGAAAGCAAGGATGCGTGGGGTAGGTAGGGGTAATCCTTGTCAAAAATCTCCTTGGGCATACAGTAGTTGCAGCGAAAGTTGCAACGATCCGTCACGCTGATGCGCAAGTCGCGAATGTTGCGGCCCAAGGTGTCCGCCAGAAGGCCCTTCGCTACGAGACGGCTGCTTGCTGCAAACGCAGCTGCGGGCGGCGGCATGGCGCCAGGCCGCAGGTCTTTCAGGGGCACGATGCGAGGAGTGGAGCGTTCGGACATAGGCGCTATTGTCTACCGCCTGTGGCGATTTGGCGACGGCATACCGTGCAAAAATGGGGGGGCGATACCAAGAACGAATAATTTCGTTGGAAAAAATATGTACAAAAAATTTTCCTTTCCCTTTTTGCTCTTCGGTGTCACGCTGGCGGCGGCCCAGACGGGCAGCCCCGCGTCCGCTTTGTCGGAACAAGACTTTCTGGGAGACATGCCGATCGTTCTGTCGGTATCCCGTTTGGCACAGCGTTTGGATGAAACGCCCGGCGCGATGACTATTTTGGATCGCAACTTTATACGCATGACCGGCGCCCGGGATGTCGTGGACCTCCTGCGTCTGGTGCCAGGTTTTCAAACGACGACCTCGTTTGAGGCCGATGCGCCTATGGCGACCTACCATGGGCGCAGTGATGAGGTCGCCAATCGTATTCAGGTGTTGGTGGATGGTCGGTCCGTCTATTCCGGGTTTTTACTGGGATCGGCGGGGCTGGGTTGGCAAACGCTGGCATTGGATGATATTGAACGCATTGAAGTGTTGCGGGGCTCGAACTCAGCGGCTTATGGCGCGCGAGCATTTTTGGGCGTGGTGAACATTGTTTCGCGTGATGTGCGGGAGACACATGGAACCTCAGTCAACATGAATGCGGGTGAAAATGGAGTCGTTGACTTGGGCACCAGAGTGGGGTGGGGGGACTTGTCAGCGACCTACCGCATGAGCGCCGACTCACGCGGTGACGATGGTTTGCGCAAGGTTTTTACCAATGGGGCACAAGCCTCAGGCAGGAATCGTACCAGCCGGGTAAATTTTGCTTCGCATCTGTCAATGGATGGAGAGGGCGAGATGGACGTGCGCGCTGGCGCATTGGAGATCGCGGCGGTTCGAGGAGACACGGCAAGTGTGGGGAACCTTGAGCGCTTGCGTTTTTTGGGTGCTCAATTTGCTCAGCTGGACTGGCGAAAAGCCTTGTCCGATGACCAAGATATTGCTTTGCATGCCTCACATACCGAGAACACCAATAACGACAGCTTTCCCTATTTGAATCCCGACCCCGCGTATGCCCCCTATTTTGGAATACCCATCGAATTCAAAGCCAAGGAGTTCAACGATGTCATATCCCTGCAACACACTGTTCGACAATCCCTTTCTTTAAACACGGTGTGGGGAGGGGAGGTACGGCGAGAGCAAATCATTTCACGCTCCAGCTTTGATGCGAGGGAGCAGGTGAGCAGCAATTTTTACCGCCTGTTTGCGAGTGCGCAATGGCAGGTTTTGGACAATGCGGTTTTGAATCTCGGTGCTTTGCAAGAATTTAGTGACATCGGGGGACATTCTTTGTCACCCCGAATCATGGTGAATTGGCAGTTCTCTGCTGGACACACCCTGCGGGCTGGCATCTCAAGTGCGTTTCGTCCACCTAGCGCCTATGAAAAATATGCTGCCGTGAGGTACTACGACGTTAATGGTGCGAGCCCAACGCCTTTGTATGTTTCTGGAAATACAGGGCTCGTTCCTGAGAAAATTATCTCCAGGGAGTTGGGTTATTACTTCAATTCATCGGCTGTGAATCTTGCAGGTGATGTGCGTATTTTTTCAGAGCACATCGCGGACGGTATCGGTGTGAAGCTCAAGCCAAACCCCATTGAATATGGCAATGGGGATAATGTTGCTATTACCGGTGCTGAATACCAACTGAGTTGGAAGCCTGCACCGAATACGCAGTTATTTTTTAATCAAACCTGGACAGACATCAGCGTGAATGCGTTGGCCTATCCCGATGCAGATACCTTGCTTAGAACTGTCCACGGTGCCCCAAAATACGCCGCCTCCTTGGCCATGATGCACACCTTTCCCAGTGGGGTGGCCCTCACCCTGATGCACCAGCGCGCCGAAGAGTTTGCGTTGACGTCTGATAACCTCCGCTTGTATTCGATAGGGCGCACTGACGTACGGGTTGCCAAAGCGTTCAAACTGGGTGCTACCAAAGCGGAATTGGCCTTGACTTTGCAGAACCTGGACGTTCCTTACCTGGACGGCGACAAAAAGTTCTACTTCGATCGCCGCGCGATGTTGTCCTTGCGGTTTGAGAACTGAGGCCTGCTGAGTGTCCAGTTCCTTGCTTCGGCTGGTGGCGTTTTTCCTGTCCATTGTGTGTTGGGCTGGGGCGGGGCAGGCAGCAGCTATCGTCGTTGTTTCCAGCGAATCCAGCACAAGCTATGTCGCCACGGTGGATGCACTGCTTAGCGAGCTGGAGCGGAACGGAGTCCCACGTGCGGATGTGGTGTTGCGCAATGCATCTGACCTTGGTGGCGCGGACATTGCAGAACCCACCCCCCCCAGGCTGTTTATTGCGCTCGGCACTGAAGCCCTGAAGCAAGTGTTGGGACGGGAGGTGCGTGTGCCTGTGATCGCTGCGCTCATTCCACGCATTGGTTTCGAGCGCGTGACGAAGGAATTCGGCAAAAAAACGCCCACCTCCGTTACGGCTGTGTATCTGGACCAACCGCTAGGGCGTCAACTGGATTTGTTGCGTCTGGCGATGCCAGATGCCAAAAGGGTTGGCGTTTTGTGGGGGCCAGAGTCGGCATCGCTACAGCCGACGCTCACATCGGTGCTGCAATTGCGCGGCCTGCAGGAGGTGGGCGGACAGGTGGGTGCTGGTGGCGCGTTATTTTCGGGTTTAAAAGCCGCATTGGACAACGCCGATGTGCTGCTGGCATTGCCAGACTCGTATGTGTACAACAGTGCCACCGTAGCCAATATTCTGTTTGCGACCTACCGTGCGCGCGTGCCCGTGCTGGCATTCTCTCCCTCGTATGTGAAGGCCGGGGCGCTCATGTCCTTGCACACCACTTCGGTCCAGGTTGGAGTGCAGACCGCAGCAATGGTGCGTTCGTGGCTGCACAGCGGAATACTGCCACCGCCGCTGTATCCGATTGATTTCAGTGTGACGGTGAATGAACATGTCGCACGATCACTGGGATTGAAGCTGGACGGAGCCGCATTGGCGGATCGATTGCACCGGCTGGAGACTTTGCCATGAACTTTACCGCGATTCGTTCGCGCATGCTCGCTGCAGCGCTGCTCCCCGTATTTCTGGTGGTAGTGGCTTCCGTTGGCGTATTTTGGGCCGGCCGTGTAGACGATTTAGACGCCGCGCACCGCCAACGTGCCAAATTGCTGGTGCGTCAAGTGGCCATTGCCAGCGAATACGGCTTGTTCTCAAACAATGCCGCGAGTCTGCAAAGTGTGGTCAACGGGGTGCAGCACGAGCCGGATGTGCGCGCCGTAGCCGTATTTGATGCCAGCGGTACTCAGCTTGCGGGTTCGGGTTTACCGATATCCGCGCACTTCCGGGGTGACGATGGTTCTGAGTACGTGGCGTACCAGAGCCGATTGGGTGTGGATGCGCTGGTGGAAAAAATCTCCGCCAGCAGTGTTGCATTGGATGACTTGTTTGAAACCTCGAAAGATGCCAAGGCCGTGTCGCCCGTAGCGCTGGGGTACGCCGTGGTGGAGTTGTCGCGGGATAGCCTGAAGGCGCGTGAGCGAAGCACCTTTTTTATTGCGGCGGGGGTGGGCCTTTTGGGCTTGTTGGTGGGTGGCTTCTTGGCTATCCGTCTGGGGGAGCGTGTGATGCAGCCGATTTTGAGTGTGTCGCGCAGGCTTGAACGGATTGGACAGGGCGACTTTTCCGTGCGAAGTGATATACGTTATCAAGATCCTTTGCATGAATTGCAGGAAGGACTCAATGAGATGGCTATTCGCTTGGCCTGGGGGCGCGAAGAATTGGAGCAGCGGGTAGCCGATGTGACCCAGGAATTGCGCGTGAAGATGGGGGAGGCGGAGAGTGCAACGTTGGCGAAATCCAGGTTCCTGGCCGCTGCAAGCCACGATTTGCGGCAGCCTACCCATGCTCTGGGGTTATTTATTGCCCGTCTTGGGCAATTGCCGATGGACGCGCAGATGCGCCAGTTGGTGGCTAGTTTGGATGCATCCGTCCAAGCCATGCAGGATTTACTGGATGGTTTGCTGGATATCTCCCGGTTGGATGCAGGGGTCGTTCAAGTCCAGATGCGCCCGGTAAGCTTGGGTGAGCTGTTGGGTACCTTGCGTGCGGCCCTGGCGTCTGTGGCCACCGAGAAAGGCCTGCGCTTGCGGGTACGTCCTACCCATTTGTGGGCTTTGAGCGATCCTGTGGTGTTGCAGCGCATGGTCATGAATTTGGCCAACAATGCCTTGCGGTACACCGAGCGTGGCTCGGTGCATATCGCCTGCAGGCCAGTGGATGGCGGCAAAAATATTCGTATCGACGTCTCAGACAGTGGCATTGGCATATCGCAAGAGCACCAGACCGAGATTTTTCGGGAGTTCTACCAGGTGGGTAATCCCAGGCGGGACCGAGCTTATGGGCTGGGCTTGGGCCTCAATATTGTGGAGCGCAGCGCGCGATTGCTGGGGCACACGGTGGCGCTTCGCTCCAGTTTGGGGTGCGGCACCCGCTTTTCCATTACGCTGCCTTTGGTGGCTGCGCCAGAAGCCATACCGCCTGTCGTTCCGGTGGAGGTTCCTGTGACTGTGGCTTTGAAGGGCTTGCGCGTCTGGGTGATTGAAGACGATGACTTTTCACGTGAAGCGATTCAGGAATTGCTGGAATCCTGGGGGTGCAACGTGTGCGTGGCATCCACTGCGGAACAGGCTTACGCAAGGATGCGGCATGAGCCTGCCCCGGACGTCATCGTCAGTGACTACCGTCTGGGTGAGGGGGATAGCGGTTTGAGCGCTATCGCCTGCCTTCGCGCGCTGGCCGGGCGTTGCATCCCTGCCTGCCTGATGAGTGGGGATACGGATGCCGCATTGATGCAGGCGGTGAAAGATGCTGGATTGACACTGCTGCACAAACCGGTTCGCCCTGCCAAGTTACGAAGTTTGGTGCGCCATTTGGTGGCTTCTGCAGCAACCGCTGGCATCGATCCAGACGCCCAGTTACCCCTGTAAGGGAATTAAGGCATGGTCGATGGGCGGTATCCGCACCGCGCCGCCGCCACGACAGCTTGTGTGCGGTTTTGTACTTCAAATTGCCGCAAGATAGCCGCGACATGGGTTTTCACGGTTTCGTCGGAAATTCCGAGAGATTGGCTGATTTCACGGTTGGAGCGACCATCCAGCAACTCGCGCAGTACCAGTTCCTGGCGCTGCGTCAAGGGGGGCTTGTTTGCGGCCGCATCGTAAAATTCTTCACCGAATCCGCCTTCTGGGTCTTTGGGTAAATAAACATCACCGTTCAGTACCTGTCGAACAGCGTTGAGAAGTTCGTCACTGACCCCTGATTTGGTCACAAAACCTGCGGCACCAGCGCTCAAAACCTGGTGCATGATCTGAAGGTTGGCAGATCCAGACAGCATCAAAATGGGGAGTTCCGGGTGTTTGCGTCCGAAGACTGACAATGCCGCCAGTCCTGTCATGTCGGGTAGGTGGTAGTCCAGCAACACCAAGTCCAAGTCATGGTGCGATTCTGTGAGGACAAAGCCTTGGGTGCATGTGCCCGCTTGCAGGACTTCCACGTTTTCGTCCAATCCTTTGAGCACCTGGCGCAAACCTTCCCGCACGAGCGCATGGTCATCAATGACAAGAATCTTCATGGTGTGGTCTTTGGCATCGGCCGATGAAATTTCAATGGAGTCATGTTAGCGCACGATCACACTGGGTGGAACATTGACGGTGGACGGACCTACGTCTTGCAGCGGGCCCAGTGGGTTGGTGTTAACTTCGGTATCGTTCAACAGGGGTTGCCCACCCCAGGTTCGGTAGACCACCACGTTGTCGACCAGCAAAATAACAGCGTTGAAGCGCCACCCGGTGGTGTCCGTGCGCCGGGAAAAATTGAAAAAGTCCGCAAAAAAATTGCCGGTCCGTCGTTTTGCAATGCGCGCAGCCACCACGTCCATGCCCCGGCAAGCATCACGCGCTTCCAAGCACGCCACAATACCCACGTCCAAATCCTTTTTCGTCAATACGCTGCCAGGCACAAAGCGGCGTACCACGTCAGCATGTGTCAAGAGTGTGGTGTTGGGATGCTTGGTGGGATCAATCCCCATGGCTGTCAGCGTCGCAAGATCGCTTTGCATAGGCCGCAGGCCTTCAATGGCTGTACGCGCCTCGTCAAAGGTATTGAATGCAGAGGATTCATTTTTGGACTGTGGCAACAATGAAGCACAGCCCGTTAGCAGCACCAGACCCCACACCACGGCGGGCCGAACGATAAACTTGTAACGCTTCATGTGGTCGAGTATGACGCAAAAAAAAGCCCGCGGAAGCGGGCTTTTCTCAAGATTGACCAAGGTCAAACGCCGTGAATTTTCATCATCAAAGGCACGATCAGCAAGGCCACGATGTTGATAATTTTGATCAGTGGGTTGACGGCAGGGCCTGCGGTGTCTTTGTAGGGATCGCCCACCGTGTCACCGGTGACTGCGGCCTTGTGGGTTTCGGAGCCTTTGCCACCATGGTTGCCATCTTCAATGTACTTCTTGGCATTGTCCCAGGCACCACCGCCGGTGCACATGGAAATGGCCACGAACAGACCGGTCACGATGGTGCCCATGAGCAAACCACCCAGGGCGGCCGGGCCCAGCAGCAAGCCCACCAAAATGGGGGCCACGACGGGCAGCAAGCTGGGGATCATCATTTCTTTGATGGCGGCCGTGGTCAGCATATCGACTGCAGTGTCGTATTCGGGCTTGCCTGTGCCATCCATGATGCCTTTGATGTCACGGAATTGGCGACGCACCTCCACCACCACCGATCCGGCAGCGCGGCCTACGGCTTCCATGGCCATGGCGCCGAACAAGTAGGGAATCAGTCCACCGATGAACAAACCAATGATGACTTTGGGGTCGCTCAGGTCAAACTTCACATGGCTGCCCAAGCCTTCGAGCTTGTGGGTGTAATCCGCAAACAAGACCAATGCCGCCAGACCGGCCGAGCCAATGGCGTAACCCTTGGTCACCGCTTTGGTGGTGTTGCCCACCGCATCCAGGGGATCGGTAATGTCGCGCACGCTTTTGGGCATTTCGGCCATTTCCGCAATACCGCCCGCGTTGTCGGTGATGGGGCCATAGGCGTCCAGGGCCACCACGATGCCGGCCATGCTGAGCATGGAGGTGGCTGCGATGGCAATGCCGTACAGGCCAGCCAGCGAAAACGCGGTCCAAATGGCGGCACACACAAAAATGACGGGCCATGCGGTCGAACGCATGGATACACCCAGGCCGGCAATGATGTTGGTGCCATGGCCGGTGGTCGACGCCTGTGCGATATGGCGCACGGGGGCGTACTGAGTGCCGGTGTAGTACTCGGTAATCCACACCAAGGCGCCGGTCAGGATCAGGCCCACAGCACACGCACCAAACAGGCTGCTGGCGCTGATGACGTGACCGTCGGCCAGCGTGAAGGCGGTTGGGAACATGCTTTGTGTCACAAAGTAAAACGCAATCAGGGACAACACGCCTGCCACGGCCAAGCCTTTGTACAAAGCGGGCATCACATTCTTCATGCCGGGCGATGCCTTGACGAAGAAGCAGCCAATGATGGAGGCCACGATGGACACGGCCCCGAGCGCCAGTGGGTACAGCACGGTATTGGCACCGCCGCCAGTCACCAGCAGGGTTCCCAACACCATGGTGGCGATCAGGGTCACGGCATAGGTTTCGAACAAGTCGGCGGCCATACCAGCGCAGTCGCCCACGTTGTCGCCCACGTTGTCGGCGATCACCGCTGGGTTGCGCGGGTCGTCTTCGGGAATGCCGGCTTCGACTTTGCCCACCAGATCAGCGCCTACGTCAGCCCCTTTGGTGAAAATGCCACCGCCCAGACGGGCAAAAATGGAGATCAGGGAGGATCCAAAGGCAAAACCAATCAGCGGATTGAGCTTGGCGGCGGTCACTACGCCGTCGGGCACCAAAAACCAGTAGAAGGCGCTGACGCCCAGCAGGCCCAGGCCCACCACCAGCATGCCGGTGGTCGCACCACCTCGGAAGGCGACATCCAGCGCGGGGCCAATGCCCTTGGTCGCGGCTTGCGCCGTGCGCACATTGGCGCGAACCGATACGTTCATGCCAATAAAGCCGCAGGCCCCCGAGAGCGCGGCGCCGATGACAAAACCAACGGCGCTCAATGGGTCGAGAAATACGCCAATCAAAATCGCCAACACCACGCCAACCATGGCGATGGTTCTGTACTGCCTGGAAAGGTAAGCCGCTGCACCGGTCTGAATGGCGGCTGCAATTTCTTGCATTCGCGCATTGCCTGCGTCTTGGGAAAGAATCCAACTGCGTGCCCAGAAACCGTAAGCCACGGCAATGAATCCACATACGAGCGCCAAAATCAGCGCCGAGTTGCCTGTCATATAAAACTCCTGTCGTTGTTTCGCTGAGTAGTGGTGCAACGCGAGCGGCACCACCGCTGCGTTGCTTCCTCGCCACGAAATATCAACAGGTCGTTGATGGAGACGATTGGCCAACGGGCGGACTGTAACTTGAAAAAACAGTGTTTCTGCCGGGACGCAAGAGTCAAGTCAGTAAAATGCGGGTTAATCCTTAGCACTTAATGATTTAACTCAAACAAAGCAACCCCAATGTCCCTAGATAACGTCACACCCGGCAAAAACGTACCCGAAGCATTCAATGTGATCATCGAAATCCCGATGAATGCCGACCCCGTGAAATACGAAGTGGATAAAGCCACCGGTGCCATTTTTGTGGATCGCTTCATGAGCACGGCCATGCATTACCCCACCAACTACGGCTATGTGCCCAAAACCATTTCGGGTGATGGCGATCCGGTCGATGTGCTGGTGATCACACCTGTACCTTTGATCCCTGGCGTGGTGGTGACCTGCCGCGCTATCGGCATTTTGAAGATGGAAGACGAAGCCGGGATGGATGGCAAGGTGTTGGCCGTACCCATCGACAAGATCCTGTCGCTGTACACACGCTGGCAAAAACCCGGAGACTTGAGCCCGGTGCGCCTCAAAACAATTGCCCACTTCTTTGAACACTACAAAGATTTGGAAGAAGGCAAATGGGTCAAGATTCTGGGATGGGAAAGTGCTGATTCTGCCAAGCAGGAAATCATGGAAGGCATTGCCAATTACAAACAGCAGCATGGCGAATGAAATCGTGCGCGGTTTATTGGTCTTTTAGGCCTCTAACCCGCATAGATACTGCGTAGGCAGCTATCAAAACAAGAGCGTCTGCAGCATGGCTGTCAGGCGCTTTTTTATTGTTGAATCGCCGTTGCTAACGGTTGGGGTCAGGAAAAAGCAGCCGTTGCAGGGCGCTGCTTCGTTCAAAGCGCTTCCATTGGTCCTCGGGCTGTGCCAGCCGGTCGGCCAAGGCCCACCATACGCTGGGGTTAAAGCCGAGACCTATATGGCTGGCGAAAACTTCCACATTCTCGGTGAAGGGATGGCTCAGGCAGGCCTTTTGAATGCTGGCGCTCCAGGCGACCACACCATCGGTTCTGGAAAAAATCGAGGTCGTCGGCATTGGTGGGGCTGTGGGCAGGTCAAAATGTGCGGTGATGCGGGTGACATCGTGCCCGCTGGTCAGTTCGTACAAACGCCACGCGTTGGTGCTTTTGTGCGTGCCCGCAAAAGGCGTTCCCAAGGTGATGACGTTGCGCACGTATTCCGGGAGCAATTTGGCCAATTCGCGGGCGTAAATGCCGCCCAAGCTCCAGCCCACCAAGCTCACTTTGTGGCCGCTCGCCTTGAAGGTATCTATGACCTGGCGTTTGGCGGTTTCCAATATGCCGGAACGGGGACCAAAATTGTGCCCCTGGTTCCAGCCAGAGACGTCATAGCCCAGATTTTTCAGGTAGCCGCGCAAGGGCAGGGTGGAGCCGTCACTGGCGGACAAGCCGGGGAACACGATGACGGCATGCCCATCACCGGCGGGGGCGCGCGCCAGAGCGGGCCAACTGGGTAATACCGACCAAAATTCCCAAGGGGCACGAAATTCCATTGCCATCAGCCATGCGCTCGGTGCGGTGCCGTGGTCGCTGGCGGGGTGTGTGGTCACTGGGTCCATGGTGGATGGGCGAATCGGGGTTGTGTCCCCCTTTTTTTACGTAATAGTCCCTGGGTTCGACAGTAGCAGCAATTGCTGCGTTCTGCTTCAGCGTAAAGCCAGGAGATCCGGAGGTGGTCTTGGTTTGCGTCGCCTCGGCGACAAAAAAGGGGGGGAGCAGGTCCGGTGGGGGGCAAATTTTGTTTCCAGCCTGAAGGCCCTCATCGGGTCCATCCTATTCACGAACCATGCCTCGCCGTGTATGATGATTTCAGCCTTTCTTCTCGCGAGCAGCTATTCGCAGTCAAGGAAAAAACACCATGGAAACCACGCAAGCCCCCTCCTCACTGAGCCGCCAATCCAGCCGCGCGGTGCAATCTGTCGCCGATGCCGGGCAGTACCTTACCTTGCGACTGGGTGACGAGGAATATGCCATCGACATCCTGCGGGTGCAGGAAATCCGCTCCTACGAAGAACCCACCAAAATGGTGAACTCTCCCAGTTTCATCAAGGGGGTGATCAATCTGCGCGGGGTGATCGTTCCGATTGTGGATTTGCGCTTGAAGCTCAACATCGCCAAGGTCGAGTACACCGAGTTCACGGTGGTCATCATTCTGAATGTGCGGGGCACCGTGGTGGGTGCGGTCGTGGATGCGGTCTCGGATGTGGTGACGCTCACCGCACAGCACATCAAGCCGGCTCCGCAATTTGAGTCGGCCATCGATTCCCGCTTCATTGTGGGTTTAGCCAACCTGGGGGAGCGCATGTTGATCGTCATGAACATGGAAACCCTGATGAGCAACACGGAGCTGGGCATGTTGGGGAACTCCGCGTTCTGAGAAGGCGGGCTTGGGCCGTTAGTGCCTAGCTCGCACCGTCCTGCGGGGGCGGCGTGGGATGGAGTCCAGCAGGCCGGGGGCCCTCATCAGTGCGTTTAAAGGGGCTGCGCTGGCCAAGTTGGTCCAGGTAGTTGCCAATACCCCGGTCTTCCTGTTCCAGAAAACGCGCCACCGCATCGGCAAAGGCAGGGTGCGCCAGCCAGTGCGCGCTGGAGGTCTTCACCGGCAACAGGGCGCGCGCCATCTTGTGTTCCCCTTGCGCACCACCTTCAAAGCGCTGGTAACCATTGGCAATGCACCACTGCAAGGGTTGGTAGTAGCAGGCCTCAAAGTGCAGGCAGTCCACACGCTCCCGCGCGCCCCAGTAACGGCCATAGGCCACCCGTTCCATTTGTTGGTCATTTAGGCCTCCAGCACCCGTGGAATGTGCGTCAACAGCTATCAAACTGCTAGCAATAGGGCGGCCTTCGCGTTCCGCTACAAACAGCACCCAATGCTCCGCCATGGTGTTTTCCATGCGCAGAAAGAAGTCACGGTTCAGGTAGGGCGCGTTGCCATGCTCCAAGTAGGTGCGTTCGTAGCATTGGTAGAAGAAGTCCCAATCGGCGCGGGGGATGTCGCGCCCCAGTGCGCTGCGGAACGTCACGCCCGCATCGGCCACCTTGCGCCGCTCCTGCCGAATCTTCTTGCGTTTGTCCTGTGATAGGGAGGCCAAAAATGCCTCAAAGTCAGGGTAGCCTGGTTCCGAATTGGTCCAGTGGAATTGCACCGTGTGGCGCAGCATCAGGCCGGCGCCGGCACAGGCCGCCAGATCGTTTTCGCCCGCAAACAGCAGGTGCAGAGACGACAAGCCGGACTGTTCGCTCCACTGGACCAAGGCCCGCACCAGAGCACCCCGGGCCTGGGCATCCCGGGCCAGCAGGCGGGTGCCTGGCACCGGGGTAAAAGGCACGGCCACAACGGCCTTGGGGTAGTAGGGCAGGCCATGCTGCGCATAGGCCTTGGCCCATGCCCAGTCAAACACATACTCGCCGTAGGAGTGGTCCTTGGCATACAGCACGCAGGCCGCCACCATTTGGCCCGCGGATTCCAGGATGATGAAATGCGGGGTCCAGCCCGTGGCGGCGCAGGCGCTGCCGCTGTCTTGCAAGGCGGCCAGGTAGGCGTAGCGCATGAACGGGCTGGGCTGCGCCTGCGCCAGCAGCAAGCCATCCCATGCCGAGGCATCCACCGCGTGGGGCGAGGTCACGACCCGGATGACATAATTGCCCTCATCCACGGCGCGCCCTCGGTACGATGGGGCCCGAAGCGCCTGCGCTGTTAACAAATATTTGCTGGTTCATGACTCTAAAACTGTGCGTTGCACAACTCAACTTCTTTGTCGGTGATTTGGACGGCAATGTCAAAAAAATCGTCACCGCCGCGCAAGAGGCCTACGCCGCCGGTGCCCGCCTGCTGCTGACGTCCGAACTGTCCATTTGCGGCTATTTGGCCGAAGACCTGTTTCTGCGCCCCGCCTTTATCCGGGCTTGCGATGATGCCGTGAAAGCAGTGGCCCAGCAGTTGGCCGGGTTAAAAGACATGACTGTGGTGGTCGGACACCCGACGGGCGGGGACAGCCGGACCCGCTCGGTGGCGGTGCAACAACGTTTCAACGCCGCCAGCGTGTTGCGTGAGGGGCAGGTGGTCGCCACCTACGCCAAGCGCGAGTTGCCCAATTACCAGGTCTTTGACGAGCGCCGCTACTTCACGCCGGGTGAGGGCGTGTGTGTGTTTGAGGCCGGTGAGTCCGGTGCGCGTGTACGTGTGGGGCTGTTAATTTGTGAGGATGCCTGGTTTGAAGAGCCGGCGCGCCTGGCCCAAGAGGCCGGTGCCCAGATGCTGGCCGTGATCAACGCCTCGCCATTCCATGTGGGCAAAGGGTATGAGCGTGAAGAGATGATGCGCCAGCGGGTGCAAGCCACTGGGCTGCCCTTGGTCTATGCCCACTTGGTGGGCGGCCAGGATGAGGTGGTGTTTGAAGGACATTCCTTTGCCCTGAGCGCCGACGGCACCGTGGCCGGTCGCGCGCCAAGTTTCAAGGAAAATATGTTTCTGGCCCGCGTAGACACTGCGCAGGCAGCTATTAATTTAATAGCGGAAGTGGAGCCCATGCGCAGCCCGGAGCTGGATCTGTGGGACGCGCTGGTGTTGGGAGTGCGGGACTATGTAGGCAAAAACGGTTTCCCCGGGGTCATCATTGGCCTGTCGGGCGGCATCGATTCCGCCTTGGTGCTGGCCGTGGCGGTGGACGCGCTGGGGCCGGACAAGGTGCGCACCGTGATGATGCCTTCACCCTACACCGCCGACATCAGCTGGATCGACGCCCGTGAAATGGCGCGGCGCGTGGGGGTGCGTTACGACGAAATCTCCATCGTGCCGCAGTTCGAGGCCTTCAAGGCGTCCTTGGCCGCAGAGTTTGCAGGGCTCGCCGAGGATACGACCGAGGAAAACATCCAGGCCCGTATCCGCGGCACGCTGCTGATGGCCTTGAGCAACAAATTCGGCAGCATCGTGCTGACCACTGGCAACAAATCCGAAATGGCCACGGGCTATTGCACCCTGTACGGCGACATGGCGGGTGGTTTTGCGGTGATCAAGGACCTGGCCAAGACCCAGGTCTTCAAACTGGCGCGCTGGCGCAATGCCCATGACCCCTATGGCACCGGCAGCTGCCCCATCCCTGAGCGCATCATCACCCGCCCGCCGAGTGCTGAGTTGCGCCCGGACCAAACCGACCAGGACAGTTTGCCACCCTACGAGGTGCTGGATGCCATTTTGGAGCGCTACATGGAAAACGACCAAAGTATCGAGTCCATCGTGGCCCAAGGTTTTGCCCGCGAGGATGTGGATAAGGTCACCCGCCTCATCAAAATCAACGAATACAAGCGCCGACAAGCCCCAGTGGGTATTCGGGTAACCCACCGCAGCTTTGGCAAGGATTGGCGTTATCCTATTACCAGCCGGTTTCGCGCTTGAGTTGAAACCTTGCCCATCAAATTAGGAGAACCCATGAAACAAATTACCGCCATCGTCAAACCGTTCAAGCTCGAAGAGGTTCGGGAAGCATTGGCCGAGTGTGGCGTGACGGGCTTGACCGTGACCGAAGTCAAAGGGTTTGGGCGGCAAAAAGGGCACACCGAGCTCTACCGTGGTGCCGAATACGTGGTGGACTTCCTGCCCAAGGTCAAGGTCGAGGTGGTGGTCAAAACGGAGGATGTGGACCGCTGTGTGGATGCCATTGTCAAAGCGGCCCATACGGGAAAAATTGGTGACGGCAAGATCTTTGTGACCAGCGTGGAGCGGGTGGTGCGTATCCGTACTGGAGAGCAGGACGAATCGGCTATCTAATGGCGTTTGCCAGAATGCCGGGTTTTAAAAATTAGATTTGTTCCAGGTGAGCGGCAGGCGCCAGTCCTGCCGCCTGCACCAATTCGCGTAAAAGCGACTCCGACGTGTCGGACGCACAAACCAGGCCCAATTGCCGCGCATTCATGAACTGCTGTTCTTCGGAGTGCGCCAAGAAAGCTAGCAATCCTGAGTAGTAATTGGCGGTGTTCAAAATGCCGATGGGCTTGTCGTGGTAGCCCAACTGCCGCCAAGTCCAGACCTCAAACAACTCCTCCAGAGTTCCGATGCCACCGGGCAAGGCCAGAAAGGCATCCGCCCGTTCCGCCATCATGCGTTTTCGCTCATGCATGGTGTCTACGACATGCAGCTCGGTGCAGCCCTGATGGGCCCATTCTTTCTCCACCAAGGCCTTGGGAATGATGCCGATGACACGGCCGCCCGCCTGCAACGCTGCTTCTGCGGCGATGCCCATGAGCCCATTTCTGCCGCCCCCATAAACCAGTTGCCCATTGTGCTGTGCAATCCATTGGCCAACAGCATGCGCTGCGTCCGCGTAGGCGGGATTGGTACCGGGACGTGAGCCGCAGTACACACAGATCGAGAAGGCCGGAGTTGTCATGCGAAGCGGTGGAAAAGCGCTGCACCCCAAATGCCCATGCAGGTCAGCAAACTGAGTAAAACGGCCGCGCTGCCCATGTCTTTGGCGCGTTTGGAGAGGTCATGCCATTCCGGGCCAATGCGGTCAATGGCGGTTTCTACGGCGGTATTGAGCAGTTCCACCACCATGACCAGCACCACACTTCCGGCAAGCAAAGCCACCTCGACCCAGGTGCGCCCCAGCCACAGGGAAATAGGCAGAAGGACCATGGCGGCCATGCTTTCCTGGCGAAACGCGGTTTCATGCCAGCCCGCACGCAAGCCGGCCAAGGAATAGCCGGCCGCGTGCCACATGCGGTCCAGGCCAGATCGGTCTTTTTGGGGGTTGACCGGAGTAGGGTGCAAGGGCTGGGTTTTCACGGAAGGCAGAGGAGGAGGGGTTCAGACTAGCGGCTCAAAGGCGGTGATACCACCAAGCGGGTACCGGCCCAGACATCATGCCAGAACTGCTGTTCAGGATGGAAACGGCTGGACAGCGCCCAGACGGCAACCCAGCCGGAGATGAGAACCGCAAACTCCGCGCCGCTGAGGTGAAAAGGCGAAAGTGCAACCAGTGCGGGCAAAAACCAGAGCCAACTCAGGCAATAGCGCCCCAGGGCACGCATCTGTGTAACCGCCTGCCCATTCCGATCGACAAGGCGAATATCCCAGGTTTTCATGGCCAAGGTCTGCCCCTTGGCCCAGAACCAGGTGAAGTAAATGCCAAAGACGATGAACAAAAAAAGCTGCAAGGCGTGCCGGTTGTCCATGGCATTGCGCGTTTGGCTCAAGGTGCCGAAAAGGTAGCCCGCAAGGAAAACCACGCCAAACAGCAGCATGCCTTCATACATCCAGCAGGCCATGCGACGCCGCAGCCCTGGGGTTTTTAATTCAATCGGCATGCTTAAGGTTGCGCAAGACGCTCTGTGGATCGGTCCTGCATTGTAGGTTGCCACCTGAACTTCGGAAGGCCGCTTTGGGCCGATGCCTGCTTAATTCTGAGGTGCTGCCACGCTGGGCGGTGTGCGCGGTGGCAAAGGCAGCAAGGTATTGCGGTCAATGGACTGCCTTGAATTGACCATTTCACGCTCAATCTGCGTGGTGTGGCGTGTCACAGGCACCGCCGCCAGCTTGTCTGCCGGAACGGGCTTGATGGTGGCTGCCGCTCCCTTGGGGGCAACCACTGCTTTTTTGGCTAACTTTCGCCGCTCTTCGGGACTCAGTGCTTTGTAGGCTTCCCAGTCCGAGGCGCGATCAGGTGGAGATAGCTTTTTTGTTTCCACAAAATTAATGCGCGCCAACTCCCGTTCACGCGGGTTCAATGCAGCCCATTCAGCCATTCGGCTGTGGAGTTTGGCTTGTTCACCTGACGCCATTGCGTTGTAATTCTTGGCCAAAGCAATCCACTTGCGCTTGTGGCCGTCGCTCAATGTGTTCCAGGTGCCCGAAAGCGGACGCAACGACTCTTGTTGCGCATTTGACAGTGCACTCCATTGCGGCGCAAACGAGGCTGAGCCCAGGACAGCCGGCAATGGTGACGCTGCGCTAGGTGTACTGGCGGGCGGGCGCGGTGCATTTGCAGTATCAACCACTTGCGCCCAAGCGGGTGCAAAACCAAGCAACATGCCCACCGCACTCAAAGAAAGTGCGCGTAACTGCCTAGGTGTCGTGTGGGCCATCGAAATTCGCCGCAATATATCAACAAACAGCATCCAATTAACCTGAAAAATTAGTCACGACTTTTCAAACGCAAGAACTGTGCAAACCCAGGGTCCGTGTAGGCATCAGGGGGAAGTTCGTCAGTAAGAAGTTCTGCGTCAATTTCTGCCATTTCGTTGACGCGATTGTCTTCTGCGATAACGGCAATGGAGATTAAACCAGCGATCAGAGCCAATAAAGGCAGCAGAGAGGCGATGCGGTTCCACAGACTGCGGTCATTGCCGCTCATTTGCAGAGATGCCACCCCGCCCTGAACCACGGCGGCTGGAGCTGTCTGCAACTTGAGAGCAACCTTGCGCTTCGCCAAGGCTTGCATACGGGCCACCTTAAGGCGCTCCGAAATATCGTGCGGCAAATGATCGGCCGCGCTGGACAGTCGCGCGGCAATATTCTGACCCATTCGGTCTTCGTGTGTCTCTCTTTGAAGCAATTGCGAATTCATCATAGTCTCATCCCCTTCGCCGTTAAGGCCTTTCCTAAAGCCTGCACAGCCCTTGAACAGTGTGTTTTAACACTTCCCTGCGAGCACCCCATAGCCGCAGCAGTCTCGGAAACATCCATTTCTTCCCAATAACGCATCAGAAACGCTTCCCGTTGACGTGCTGGCAATTGCTGGATCTGAAGCTCAATCTCGCGCAAGATTTGTGCCCGTTCAGTCTGACTCTCCGCACTTTCATTTTGCTCTACATTGTTAGATGCGTGCAGGGCTTCCAGCAAATCAAAATCGCCGTCGTCATTGGCGGTCTCAAAGTCTCCCATATTCGTAAACAGGGCGTTTTGCGTCTTTTGCCGCCGGAACCAATCCAAGGTGCAATTGGACAAGATGCGCTGAAACAGCATCGGCAATTCTTCAACTGGTTTATCCCCGTAGTGCTCAGCCAGCTTCATCATGCTGTCCTGAACGATATCCAGCGCTGCTTCATCTTTGCGGACGTGGTACAGAGATCGCTTGAAGGCACGTTTTTCAACGCTTTTCAGGAATTCAGAGAGCTCAAGTTCGGAGGCCAAGTGCGATAAGCCAAGCGGCAAGAAGATGGGTGTGTATGAGCGGGTGGCCTGTAAAACAGACCATTCACCCGGCGAGCGGACCGCGAATTATGGCACTGGTGGCCCCAAATCTGTACTGTGCTTTCCCAATTTCAAGTTGGCAGTGCGATAATGCAAGCTGCAAATTAAAAGGCAAACGGGTCACAGTTCGGCGCGAATTCAATGCGCTTATGGCTTTGGCTTTAAGTTTCGACGCAACTCCACAAGTGTTTGCGAAGAGGCACCCAAGGTTTTTCGTCAGAGAAATTCACAAAGGTTCATCATGGAAATATCAAAAACCGACATTGTTTCGGCAACATCTGCTGCATCAGCCAATAAGACTCAGGCCGTCTCCCCATTGGAGCTGCGTGGTGCCGAGATTCTGGTAAAGGCCCTTCAGG
The DNA here is from genome assembly GCF_030697375.1 of Rhodoferax sp. Taxonomy (GTDB): domain Bacteria; phylum Pseudomonadota; class Gammaproteobacteria; order Burkholderiales; family Burkholderiaceae_C; genus Allorhodoferax. Next base: position 54,145 of record NZ_JAUYQD010000080.1, read on the forward strand.
CTGAGAACGTTAAGTATATTTGGGGTTACCCGGGTGGTGCCGTTCTCCACATTTACGATGCTTTTTATAAGCAAGACACAATTCAACACGTTCTTGTTCGCCATGAACAAGCGGCCGTGCATGCCGCAGACGGGTATGCAAGAGCGACTGGGGATGTCGGCGTAGCGCTGGTTACCTCGGGGCCTGGTGTTACCAATGCCATTACCGGCATCGCCACTGCCTATATGGATAGCATTCCGATGGTGATCATCACGGGGCAGGTGCCGACGCATGCGATTGGGTTTGATGCGTTTCAGGAATGCGATACGGTGGGCATCACGCGACCCATTGTGAAACACAATTTCCTGGTGAAGGACGCACGCGACATCGCCGAAACCATGAAAAAGGCGTTTTACATTGCGCGCAGTGGTCGGCCGGGTCCCGTTGTGGTTGATATCCCCAAGGATGTTTCCTTTAAAAAGGTTCCCTACGCGGGTTACCCCGCGTCTGTGGAAATGCGTTCGTACAACCCCGTGCGCAAAGGACATGGTGGGCAAATCCGCAAGGCCCTGCAATTGTTGCTGACTGCGAAGCGTCCTTATATTTACACGGGTGGGGGGGTGTTGCTAAGCAATGCATCCGCTGAATTGCGAACTTTGGTCGATATGTTGGGCTATCCCTGCACCAATACCCTGATGGGTTTGGGCGCTTACCCAGCCAGTGACCGTAAGTTTTTAGGCATGTTGGGCATGCATGGCACGGTGGAAGCGAATAACGCCATGCAAAACTGTGACGTTTTGCTGGCTGTGGGTGCGCGTTTTGATGATCGGGTGATTGGCAATCCCAAACATTTTGCTCAAAATGAACGCAAAATTGTTCACATTGATATTGACCCTTCCAGTATTTCCAAGCGTGTCAAGGTTGACATTCCTATTGTGGGAGATGTCAAAGACGTGCTGAGTGAAATGATCGCAATGATCAAAGAGAGCGCTATCAAGCCTGATGCCAGCGCGCTGGGTGCTTGGTGGGATACGATTGAAGGCTGGCGGAAGAAGAATTGTCTGAGCTATGACCCTGGAAAGGGTGATGTGATCAAACCCCAGTACGTGGTTGAAACCCTTTGGAATATGACGAAGGATGCGGATACGTATGTCACGTCCGACGTGGGGCAGCATCAGATGTGGGCAGCCCAGTATTACCGCTTTGATGCGCCACGTCGCTGGATCAATTCGGGTGGATTAGGAACCATGGGTGTGGGCATCCCCTATGCAATGGGTGTTAAGTTGGCCAAGCCAGACAGTGAGGTATTTTGCGTTACGGGTGAGGGCTCAGTGCAAATGTGTATTCAGGAACTCTCCACCTGTTTGCAGTACAACACACCGATCAAAATCGTGTCTCTTAACAACCGCTATCTGGGCATGGTGCGCCAATGGCAGGAGTTGGAGTACGAGGGGCGTTACAGCCACAGCTACATGGATGCCTTGCCCAACTTCGTTAAGTTGGCCGAAGCCTATGGCCACGTTGGTATGTTGATTGAGCGTCCTCAAGACGTCGAACCCGCATTGCGTGAAGCACGTAAACTGAAAGACCGGACCGTATTCATGGATTTCAGAACTGACCCAACTGAAAATGTATTTCCGATGGTGCGTGCTGGCAAGGGCATTACCGAAATGCTGCTCGGCTCGGAAGACCTTTAATTTATCCTTTATCCATTTTTGATGAATCTATTGTTTGCCAAGCCCTGTTGTTACCGCAGCAGGGGGAGGGCAGCGAAAAGAGGAGTCTATTCCTATGAAACACATCATTGCAGTTTTGCTGGAAAACGAAGCAGGGGCACTTTCCAGGGTAGTTGGGCTTTTTTCGGCCCGGGGCTACAACATTGAGTCGCTGACTGTTGCTCCCACCGAGGATCCCAGTTTGTCCCGTATGACAATCCAGACAACGGGATCGGACGACGTCATTGAGCAAATCACCAAACACCTGAACCGTCTCATTGAAGTGGTTAAAGTGGTGGACCTGACAGAGGGTGCCTATATTGAGCGTGAGCTTATGATGGTGAAGGTTCGTGCTGTTGGTAAAGAGCGTGAAGAGATGAAGCGCATGGCAGACATCTTCCGCGGTCGCATTATTGATGTAACCGAAAAGAGCTACACCATTGAGCTGACGGGTGACCAATCGAAGAACGACGCATTCCTGGACGCCATTGAGCGCGCAGCCATTCTGGAAACGGTGCGAACCGGCTCTAGCGGAGTGGGGCGTGGCGAGCGTATTTTGCGGGTTTGATATGTATATTCTGTGCGCGCACATCGGCTGGCTCAGCGCGCATGGTTTTTTGGCGACTGTGTTTACCGTTCGCCCTGAGCTGGGGTAGTTTTTTGTAATCGGGCGCCAATCGCCATTATTTATTTCGGAGAGAAAAATGAAAGTGTTTTACGACAAAGACTGCGATCTGAGCCTCATTAAAGGCAAAACAGTCGCCATTATTGGATACGGCAGCCAAGGCCATGCCCACGCCCAAAATCTGAACGACAGCGGTGTGAAAGTCGTTGTGGGTTTGCGCAAAGGTGGCGCTTCTTGGCCCAAAGTTGAAAAAGCAGGTCTGCAAGTCGCAGAAGTGGCTGATGCAGTGAAGTCTGCAGACGTGGTCATGATTTTGTTGCCCGATGAGCAAATTGCTGCGGTTTACACCAACGATGTAGAACCCAATATCAAGCAAGGCGCGTCGCTGGTTTTTGCGCATGGTTTCAATGTGCACTATGGGTTGGTGACACCGCGCGCTGATTTGGATGTGTGGATGGTCGCTCCTAAGGCGCCCGGTCATACTGTGCGCGGTACATATGCACAAGGTGGCGGTGTTCCTCATCTGATCGCGGTTCACCAAGACAAGTCGGGCCGTACCCGTGACTTGGCTTTGAGCTACGCGATGGCCAATGGCGGTGGCAAGGCTGGCATCATTGAAACCAATTTCCGCGAAGAAACGGAAACAGACCTTTTTGGTGAACAAGCCGTTCTGTGCGGCGGAACCGTTGAGCTCATCAAGGCAGGTTTTGAAACTTTGGTGGAAGCTGGTTATGCACCAGAGATGGCTTACTTTGAATGCCTGCATGAGCTCAAGTTGATTGTTGACATGATTTACGAAGGCGGAATTGCCAACATGAATTATTCAATTTCCAACAATGCAGAGTACGGCGAGTACGTTACCGGTCCTCGTATTGTGACAAGCGCCACAAAGGATGCCATGCGCCAATGCCTGAAAGATATTCAGACAGGTGAATATGCCAAGAGCTTCATTTTGGAAAACAAGGCAGGTGCGCCAACCTTGCTGAGTCGCCGTCGCTTGACCTCAGAGCACCAAATCGAGCAAGTGGGTGCAACATTGCGCGCCATGATGCCTTGGATCGCGAAAAACAAGCTGGTGGACCAAACGCGCAACTAATTGAAGGTGTGCCGGTCTAGAACAAAAGCCACTTCGGTGGCTTTTGTTTTTTGTGACTGCCTTACACTGCCGTTATTGGTTTCGCTGCGTGCCAAGAGGTGGAGTGGCCGCTGGCGTAGCTTGTTGTTCAAGGAGAATTTATGCATGATGGAACGGAATCGTTGGGAAATGAAGGTGATGCGGTAGTGATCCGTAAGCGACGCAAAGGCATCTATATATTGCCCAATTTGTTCACTTTGGCCGCTCTTTTTGGGGGGTTTTATTCCATCGTGATGGCTGTCAATGGCCGCTTTGATTTGGCTGCGGTTGGGGTTTTTTGCGCCATGGTGCTGGATAGTCTGGATGGCCGTGTGGCCCGTATGACCAATACGCAGAGTGCGTTTGGCGAACAGATGGATTCGCTCTCCGATATGGTTTCTTTTGGAGCCGCACCTGCTTTGATTTCCTATGTGTGGGCTCTCAAAGGGTTGGGCCGTTGGGGATGGTTTGCGGCTTTCGTCTATTGCGCCTGTGCTGCGTTACGTCTGGCCCGATTTAACGTCAACACGGCTGTGGTGGACAAGCGATATTTCCAGGGCTTGCCCTCTCCCGCAGCTGCAGCTTTGATCGCTGGTTTTATTTGGCTGTGCACCGATTTGGGTATACAGGGACAGGATCTAGCGTGGCCCATGTTTTGTTTGGCGTTGTATGCCGGCCTGACGATGGTGACCAACGTGCCTTTCTATAGCTTCAAAGACGTCAGCATGAAAAAGAGTGTTCCTTTTGTAGTGATTGTGCTAATCGCTTTGGGAATAGCGGTGATAAATATTGATCCTCCCACCGTGATGTTTGGATTGTTCGTTGTCTATGGCCTGAGTGGATACGTGGTCTATGCCTGGCGTAAAACCAAGGGTGTTCAGACCAGCGTTATCAGCACATCAACGGATGAGCCAGATGAACGTGGTTTGCATCGGTAAACAGTTTTTGCGCAATGTGACATTGAGCCGCATTGCGCTGTTGCAGGATCAACAGGAGTTAAGAGATGGCTGACAAACTGATCATTTTTGACACAACCTTGCGCGACGGCGAGCAGTCCCCTGGTGCATCGATGACGCGAGATGCCAAGCTTCGTATCGCACGGCAGTTGGAGCGACTCAGGGTTGATGTGATCGAGGCAGGATTTGCTGCCAGTTCCAATGGTGATTTCGAAGCAATTCAGCTCATCGCCAACACGATTAAGGATTCAACGGTTTGTTCGTTGTCTCGCGCGAATGACCGCGATATATCCCGTGCGGCAGAGGCGCTCAAAGGGGCCAACAGTGCCCGCATTCATACGTTCATCGCAACATCTCCATTGCATATGGAAAAGAAATTGCGAATGACGCCCGATCAGGTGTTCGAACAAGCCAAACAATCGGTGAAGTTTGCGCGCAATCTGGTTGGTGACATTGAATTCAGTCCCGAGGATGGGTACCGAAGCGATGTGGATTTTTTGTGCAGGGTTCTTGAGGCGGTCATCGCCGAGGGGGCGACCACCATCAACGTTCCCGATACAGTGGGTTATGCGGTTCCAGAGTTATACGGTAACTTTATCAAAACTTTGCGTGAACGCATCCCTAACTCCGACAAGGCCATATGGTCGGTCCATTGTCACAATGATTTGGGTATGGCGGTCGCCAACTCACTGGCTGGCGTCAAAATTGGCGGTGCGCGCCAAGTGGAGTGCACCATCAATGGTCTGGGTGAGCGTGCAGGTAACTGCAGCCTGGAAGAGGTTGTGATGGCGGTTAAAACTCGCAAGGATTACTTTGGTCTGGAGATGGGGATTGACACTACGCATATTCTGGCGGCTAGCCGTATGGTGAGTCAAACTACCGGATTTTTGGTGCAACCCAACAAGGCTGTTGTTGGCGCAAATGCCTTTGCACATGCGTCTGGCATTCACCAGGATGGTGTTCTGAAGGCGCGAGATACCTATGAAATCATGCGTGCTGAAGACGTTGGCTGGACGGCCAATAAGATTGTTCTTGGCAAGTTGAGTGGGCGCAATGCCTTTAAGCAACGATTGCAGGAGTTGGGTATTCAATTGGAGAGTGAATCCGATATCAATGCTGCGTTCTCACGGTTTAAGGAGTTGGCAGACCGCAAGAGTGAGATTTTTGACGAAGATATTCTTGCCTTGGTCAGTGACGAAAGCATTACCCACGAAAAAGAGCAATATGGTTTTGTGTCCTTGTCACAGCACAGTGAAACGGGTGAGCGACCCCACGCCAGCATTGTGTTCACCGTCGATGGTAAAGAGGTCAAAGGTGAGTCCGATGGAAATGGCCCGGTGGATGCGTCGCTGAAATCCATTGAGTCGCATGTTAAAAGCGGCGCCGAAATGATTCTGTATTCAGTCAATGCAATCAGTGGGTCTACCGAAAGTCAGGGGGAGGTCACCGTACGCCTGCAAAGTGGCGGGCGAGTGGTCAACGGCATAGGGGCAGACCCCGACATTGTGGTCGCTTCTGCTAAGGCTTATCTGAGCGCACTCAATCGCTTGCATTCGAAAGCGGATAGTGTTGCCGCGCAAGGTTAGGGTAAAACGTTTTCTTTATCAAATTGTTGAAGTTTGTCGTGCAAGTGCTTGATATTTGGGGACTTTTCTGATTAAACTCTCCTTCGCTGGTGGGAATTCAAGTTGAATTGTCAACCAACTCTCTTGCATTACTGTTGGGGTAAACCTTGAAACGCCTACTTTTTCAATTCGGTGCCGCTGCAATTTTTGCATCATTTATTTTTGCACCTGCCTATGCAGTGACGAAAAAACACGTGTCGGTGGACGCGAAGCGTACGGCCAAGCACCATTCTGCTGTTAAGGCCAAAGTTGGTGCAAAACGCCATAAAACTCCTGTAGCCGTGGTGCCCAGTCAGCCGTCTTTCGGACAGTTGGCCGGTTTGCATGGCGGGCGTGATGCTTTGGATTTGAAATCCAGTGTAGCCTTGGTGATTGACCAAGATACCAAGGAAGTTCTTTTTCGTAAAAATGAGTTGGCGGTGTTGCCGATTGCGTCGATTACAAAGCTGATGACTGGATTGTTGATCAGCGAGGCAAAATTACCTATGGACGAGGTCATCGCCATTACCCAGGCTGATGTCGATACCGAAAAAGGCAGTTCTTCTCGACTCAGCGTCGGGACAGAACTGAGCCGGGGCGAGTTGCTTCATTTGGCATTGATGGCCAGTGAGAACCGTGCAGCACATGCATTGGGACGGAGTTTTCCAGGTGGGCTGCCCGTATTTGTCAATGCAATGAATGCCAAAGCCAAGGCCTTGGGAATGCTGGATACAAATTATGTTGAGCCTACTGGTCTTTCGAGTAAAAATCAGTCCAGCGCCCATGACTTGGCAACGCTGGTGAATTTTGCGCACAAAGACCCGACCTTGCGTGAGTTATCGACTTCAACGGGGTATCAGGTGGCAGTCGGGCGGCGTACTTTGCAGTACAACAACACCAATCGTCTGGTCAAAAATCCGGAGTGGGACATTGGCCTGCAAAAAACGGGCTATATTTCTGAAGCAGGGCAGTGTTTGGTGATGCAGGCCAGAGTGGCAGGACGCCAGCTTATTATGGTGTTCTTGGACTCGGCGGGCAAACTTAGCCGAATCGCCGATGCAGAGCGTGTTCGGCGTTGGGTGGAGTCCATTCCAGCGCCTGTCAGCAGACAGACACCTCTGGCCAGCAGTGACAGCAGCCAGCGGGTTTTTAGCAACTGAAATTAACTACGCGGCCTTCTGCCATCGGATTGGTAGCCCAAGGTTTCAGAAATTAAGCGGGTGGCTTCTTTCAGTTTCGGAAGCCAGTCGTCTTCCATTCGGCCTGAAGGCGCAGATATGGACAAACCTGCGATCAATTTCTCTTGATCATCGTAGATGCCCGCCGCCATGCAGCGCACGCCGAGTTCCAGTTCTTCGTTGTCATTGGCGTGACCATATTGGCGAACCCTGGCCAGTTCGCTTTCTAAATCATCCAACCGGGTAATACTATTTTTAGTGTGCCCTTTTAGGCCGGTACGCGTAGCGTAGGCACGGGTGCGCTGAGGGTCATCTGCCGCGAGAAACAGTTTACCTACCGAGGTGAGGTGCAAAGGTGCGCGACCGCCGATGGCCCTTACCACTTGCATGCCAGATCTTTCGCTGTAAGCGCGTTCGATGTAAATAATTTCATCTCCCTGGCGCATACTCAAGTTGACGGGTTGCTGGATGAGTTTGTGCAATTCGCGCATGGGCACCAATGCTGCGTCTCGCACATTCAAGCGTCCTTTGACTAAATTTCCCAATTCCAGCAGGCGCATACCCAATCTGTAAGTGCCTGGTTGTGGTCGGTCTACAAATCGACCAGATACCAGGTCGTTCAAGATTCGGTGGGTGGTGGATGGGTGAAGCGCAGCTTTTTCGCTGATTTCTTTCAAAGGCATTGCTTCTTCACGCGACGCAAGCACGTCGATAAGCGTAAACATTCGCTCTATGACTTGGACTGTAGGGGCGATGGGGAGGTCAGAGTCTTTTTTTGTCATGGTGGGTCTTTTGCCCGTATCTTACCTTGTGAAATTTACATCCGTGAGGTGCTATTGCGCAGTATTTGGCCTATACCAATGGTCATCAGACAACAACTGTAAGGGGGAAAATTTGGCCTTGTATTTCATCTTTGGACTGTCGGCAATCCAATAACCCAGGTACACATAGGCAAGCCCCAGTTGTTTGGCTTGCTGAATTTGCCAAAGCACATTGAAGGTTCCATAGCTTGCTTGATCGCTGGGGTCAAAAAATGTGTAAACAGCCGAGATGCCGTCATCCAATACATCCACAATCGAAACCATTTTCAACACACCGAGTGAGCCGTCCGAGGTCGGCTCCCGAAATTCGATGAGCCGGGAGTTCACTCGACTCTGTAGCAGGAACTGGGTGTATTGGTCGATACTGTCTTCGTCCATCCCGCCGCCAGCATGGCGACAATGCTGGTAACGCAGATAAAGGGCGTAGTGTTCCTCCACAAAACCGAGCCTGAGTACGCGCACCGATAAGGTTTGATGGCGTGCCCATGCACGTCGCTGGCTGCGATCAGGATGAAATTCAGCAGCTATGACCCGCAATGGCGTGCAAGCGTGGCAGCCGTCACAGCACGGCCGGTAGGTAAACATGCCACTGCGGCGAAACCCTTTGGAAACCAGTTCTGAATAGGCCGCGTTGTTGATCAAATGGCTCGGTGTGGCCACTTGGGAGCGTGCCTGACGCTCAGGCAAGTAGCTGCATGGGTAGGGCGCCGTTGCATAAAATTGCAGCGTTTGGAGTGGGAGATCCTTGAGGTCTGTCACATTTAAAACACATCAAGCAGACAACACATGCTGCCAGTATAGGGGGCTAAAGCGCCAGTCAACATTGGGCTCCTTTTGTGCCCTTGAGATGTGGGCAATAAAATCTTTGCGTGGTATTTCCTCCGCACCCAACGAGGCCAGGTGCGCCGTGTTTTGCTGGCAGTCGATGAGTTGGATGGCGTGTTCTCGGCAAAAGCCTACCAGTGCGGCCAGTGCAATTTTGGACGCATCTGGAACCTTGGCGAACATTGACTCTCCAAACATTGCGCGGCCGAGCGCCACGCAGTAGAGGCCTCCAACCAATTCGCCGTTGATCCAGGTTTCGATGCTGTGCGCATAGCCCGCTTGGTGCAAGTCAATGTAGGCCTGCACCATGGTTGGCAGAATCCAGGTGCCACGTTGTCCATTTCTTGGGGTGTTGGCACACGCTTGGATGACATGTGAAAACGCAGTGTCGAATCGAATGTCACAGGTTACGTCATTTTTGAAACGCACCAGTGTTTTTCGCAACGACCGGTGCAGTCGAAAATCGGAAGTGCGCAATGCCATGCGCGGATCGGGGCTCCACCACAGAATGGGTTGTCCGTCGCTGAACCATGGAAAGATACCGTGCCCATAGGCACGCTTTAAGGTGTCAGTGGATAGGCAACCACCAGCAGCCAATAACCCAGGCGCCTCTGATTGCGGGGGCCACGCATTTTCCACCGTGGGAAAGAGATTGCCAGGTTCGAGCCATGGAAGCGTAGGATGCTCGGAAGACATGGATTTAAAGTTGCTCGGGCTTGTTTGTAAAAATATTGGGCGCTCGGGATGAGGACCCGCTTCATGCGGTTAGAATACTAGATGTCGGGGCGTAGCGCAGCCTGGTAGCGCATCTGGTTTGGGACCAGAGGGTCGAAGGTTCGAATCCTTTCGCCCCGACCATTATTCATAAGCCAGAGCATTCGTCTCTGGCTTATTCGTTTCAGGGTTCGTACAAATCCTGCTTTCTGTCCGTAGCTCAGTTGGATAGAGCAACAGCCTTCTAAGCTGTGGGTCGGGGGTTCGATCCCCTCCGGACAGGCCAAAGGCCCACGCATCGCCCGATGCCTATTCAATCACCAGTGTTTGCAGCACTCCCGTTGCGAACGGGTAGTGGGTGCAACCTAGAAGCAGGGCGTCGATGTTGCCAGGATTTAAGCCAAATCTGCCCTTGGCCCCCGTGTAATGTGCGAAGGATGCTCCTGTTTTAATAGCATTTTCTTGCTCTATGGCGTAAGCCAAGCCGTCGCAAGGTTGCAGCATGCTGAGGCTGCCCACACCGCTGTCAAATACTCCGATAGGACGCAGTCCGGCCTGCGTTGTCATTGGCAGCGGTGGTGTGCGCTCAGGCGGGGTTGACTGCAATTGTTGTGAATTCACCACTGGCGATTTTCTTTTGCCATGTGGCTGGACCCGTGATGTGTGCGCTGGTGCCGCCCGCATCTACAGCCACGGTCACGGGCATGTCCACCACGTCGAATTCGTAAATGGCTTCCATTCCCAGGTCGGCAAATCCCACAACCTTGGCGGTCTTGATGGCCTTGCTCACCAAATAGGCGGCGCCACCCACGGCCATCAGGTACGCACTCTTGTGCTTTTTGATCGCTTCAATGCCTGCAGGCCCACGCTCTGCCTTTCCGATCATGGAAATCAGGCCCGTTTGGCTGAGCATCATTTCGGTAAAACCGTCCATACGGGTGGCGGTCGTGGGGCCGGCTGGGCCTACGGCTTCGCCCTTGACGGGGTCAACCGGGCCGACGTAATAAATCACGCGGTTGGTGAAGTCCACCGGCAAAGGTTCACCTTTGGCCAGCATGTCCTGGATGCGTTTGTGCGCCGCATCGCGGCCGGTCAGCATTTTTCCGTTCAAAAGCAGGGTATCGCCGGGTTTCCAGCTTGCGACCTCCTCTTTGGTCAAGGTGTTGAGGTCCACTTTCTTGCTTTGTACGTAGTCGGGCGTCCAGTTGACGTTGGGCCACAAATCCAGCGACGGCGGATCCAGGTACACCGGACCGCTGCCATCCATCACAAAATGCGCATGGCGGGTGGCGGCGCAGTTGGGAATCATGGCCACCGGTTTGCTGGCAGCGTGGGTGGGGTACATCTTGATTTTGATGTCTAACACGGTGGTCAGGCCACCCAGGCCTTGGGCACCAATGCCCAGGGCGTTGACTTTTTCAAACAGTTCGAGGCGCAACTCCTCGGTCCGGCTCAGGGCCTGTCCCGCAGAGGATTTGGCCTGCAGGTCGTACATGTCGATGTCGTCCATCAGGCTTTCCTTGGCCATCAGCACGGCTTTTTCGGCGGTTCCGCCAATGCCGATGCCCAGCATGCCCGGGGGACACCAGCCGGCGCCCATGGTGGGGACGGTTTTGAGCACCCAGTCCACCACCGAATCGCCGGGGTTGAGCATGATCATCTTGCTTTTGTTCTCACTGCCACCGCCCTTGGCGGCCACGGTCACTTCCACCGTGTTGCCGGGCACGATCTCGGCAAAGATCACGGCGGGGGTGTTGTCCTTGGTGTTTTTGCGCAAAAATTCGGGGTCGGCCACCACGCTGGCGCGCAGGGTGTTGTCGGGGTGGTTGTAGCCTTGGCGCACGCCTTCGTTGATGGCGTCGTCCAGGCTGCCGGTGAAGCCTTCCCAGCGCACGTCCATGCCCACCTTGAGGAACACATTCACGATGCCGGTGTCCTGGCAAATGGGGCGGTGGCCGGTGGCGCTCATCTTGCTGTTGGTCAGAATTTGCGCAATGGCGTCTTTGGCTGCCGGGCTTTGCTCGCGCTCGTAGGCGCGTGCCAGATGGGCAATGTAGTCAGCAGGATGGTAGTAGCTGATGTACTGCAGGGCAGCGGCAACGGACTCGATCAGGTCGTTTTGGCGAATGGTGGTCATGGTGGGGCGAGAGCTTGGGAGTTGATAAAAATCAGTGGTCGTTGTTTTGTGTGCGCGACATGAGGCGGTCTGTGTAAGCAATGGCCATGGCAGACAGCAAGAAGGTGATATGGATGGCCGTTTGGGCGATCAGCACCTTCTCGTCATAGTTGGCTGCATTGATGAACGTCTTGAGCAGGTGGATCGAACTGATGCCAATGATGGCGGTGGCCAGTTTCACCTTGAGAACGGACGCATTCACGTGGCTCAGCCACTCGGGCTGGTCGGGGTGTCCTTCCAGGTCCATTCGACTGACAAAAGTCTCGTAGCCCCCCACAATGACCATGATCAGCAAATTGGAGATCATGACCACGTCAATCAAGGCCAGCACCACCAGCATGATGATGGTCTCGTTCAGCGCCGTGACGGTGGCGGTTTCTTTGTAGCCTATGCTGGTGATCAGGGCTTGCAATGCGGTTTGACTGCCGAAGGCGGCTTCGAGCAGGTGAACCAGCTCAATCCAGAAATGGAATACATAGACGCCTTGTGCCGCGATGAGTCCCAGGTACAGCGGGAGCTGCAACCAGCGGCTGGCAAAAATGAAGCGGGGGATGGGACGCAGATTGGTGGTTTTGGGGGAAGATGCTGGGTTCATTGGGTATATTGGCTTGTGGCCCGCCAATTGTAGGGGCGGGAAAATGCAATCGCAGGCGGGGGCTTGTAAGTTTGGGGCCAGTCAGTGGCTTGTAAGTGGCAGCCCCGACAGTCCGGTCTAGTTTTGATAAATGTTAACCAGAGGAGTTCAAGCTATGAGTGAGCCAACGTCTGCCATCCAATCCACGCTCGTTGAAAACCGCGTATTTCCGCCCAGTGAAGAGTTCATGAAGGCGGCCCGCATTTCCGGCATGGATGGTTACCAAGCGCTGTGTGCCGAGGCTGAAGCGGATTTTGAGGGTTTTTGGGCCCGCCTGGCGCGTGAAAACGTGGTGTGGAACAAACCTTTCACCAAAACCTTGGACGAATCCAATGTGCCGTTTTACAAGTGGTTTGACGACGGTGAACTGAATGCTTCGGCCAACTGCCTGGACAAACACATGGGCACGGTCACCGAAAACAAGACAGCGGTCATTTTCGAAGCGGATGACGGCACGGTCACCAAGACCAGTTACAAGGAATTATTGGCGCGCGTGAGCCAGTTTGCCAACGCCCTCACGGCCGAAGGCATCCAAAAGGGCGACCGCGTGCTGATTTACATGCCCATGACGGTCGAAGGTGTGATTGCCATGCAGGCGTGCGCCCGCATCGGCGCCATCCACAGTGTGGTGTTTGGTGGTTTTTCCGCCAAGGCGGTGCAAGAGCGCATCATTGATGTGGGCGCGATCGCCGTGGTCACTTGCAACTACCAGATGCGTGGCGGCAAAGAACTGCCGCTGAAAGCCATTGTGGACGAGGGCATGGCACTGGGTGGATGCGAAGCCGTCAAGACGGTGCTGGTGTACCAGCGCACCCCCACCGCGTGCGCAATGGTGGAAGGACGCGACAAAACGTTTGACCAAGCATTGGCTGGGCAGAGTACTACGTGTGCACCGGTGCCGGTGGGGGCCGAGCACCCGCTGTTCATTTTGTACACCTCAGGTTCTACGGGCAAGCCCAAGGGCGTGCAGCACTCCACCGGGGGCTACCTGCTGTGGGCCAAGCTCACCATGGACTGGACATTCGATTTGAAGCCCGAAGACGTGTTTTGGTGCACCGCCGATATTGGTTGGATCACCGGACACTCCTATGTGGCCTATGGCCCCTTGGCGGCAGGTGCGACCCAGATCATTTTTGAAGGCATCCCCACCTACCCGAACGCCGGGCGCTTCTGGCAGATGATTGAGCGCCACAAGTGTTCCATTTTCTACACCGCACCGACGGCCATCCGCTCTCTGATCAAGTCGGCCGAAGGCGATGCCGCAGTCCACCCCGATCGGTCTGATTTGAGCAGCCTGCGCATCCTGGGTTCGGTGGGCGAGCCCATCAATCCCGAAGCCTGGATGTGGTACTACAAAAACATCGGCCACGAAAAATGCCCGATTGTGGACACCTTTTGGCAGACCGAAACCGGTGGCCACATGATGACGCCATTGCCCGGCGCCACACCGCTGGTGCCCGGTAGCTGCACGCTGCCGCTGCCCGGCATCATGGCCGCCATTGTGGACGAGGTGGGCAATGACATTCCCAACGGGGTTGGCGGTATTTTGGTGGTCAAGCGCCCTTGGCCTTCCATGATTCGCACCATCTGGAATGACCCGGATCGCTTCAAGAAGAGTTACTTCCCCGAAGAAATGGGCGGTCATTTGTATCTGGCGGGTGACGGCGCGGTGCGCAGTGCGGACCGGGGCTACTTCCGCATCACGGGCCGGATTGACGACGTGCTGAACGTGTCGGGCCACCGCATGGGAACCATGGAGATTGAGTCGGCGCTGGTCGCCAAGACTGATCTGGTCGCTGAGGCTGCTGTGGTGGGGCGCCCAGACGATGTGACCGGCGAAGCGATTTGTGCTTTTGTCGTGCTCAAGCGTCCGCGTCCCACGGGCGACGAGGCCAAAGCCCTCGCCAAGGAACTGCGCGACTGGGTGGCCAAGGAGATTGGGCCCATTGCCAAACCCAAGGACATTCGGTTTGGTGAAAATTTGCCCAAGACCCGCTCCGGGAAAATCATGCGCCGTTTGCTGCGTTCGCTGGCCAAGGGCGAGGCCATTACCCAAGATACCTCCACGCTGGAGAATCCCGCGATTCTGGATCAGTTGGGCCAAACCTACTGAGGTCCGTAGCGGCAACAAAAAAGCCCGCGAAAGCGGGCTTTTTTGTTGCTTGCCACCGTCGATAACAGTGGCAAAAAAGACGGCAGCAGAATTACTTCTGGCCCAGCACCCAGGCCACCAGCGTTTTGGCTTCGGCTTCACTGACTTGTGGGTTGGCGGGCATAGGTATGGTCCCCCATGCGCCGCTGCCGCCCTTCACCACCTTGGCTGCCAATTTGTCCACAGCGGCTTTGTCGCCTTTGTATTTGGCGGCAACGTCTTTGTATGCGGGGCCCACCAGCTTCTTGTCAACGGAGTGACATGCCATGCAGTTCTTCTTGGTGGCCAATTCTTGGCTGGCAAACGCGGGAACTGCGGAAAGAATGGCTGCAGCGCTGAGTGCTACGGTGAACAGGGTACGTTTCATTGAAGGCCTCTCGGGTTGGTTTACATTTGGACAACGTGATTGTAGTAACAGCGGTTGACAAATGCCTTACCGTCCAATGCAAATCTGGAGCAAATTATGTATTTTCTAATGCTGGGAGTCGCTTTGTTGGGGATGAAATATCTGGAGTTTGGACCGGTTGCTGGGTGGGATTGGTGGATGGTTCTGGCCCCCTTCGCATTGGCAACTGCATGGTGGTGGTGGGCAGATACCACAGGCTATACCAAGAAAAAAGCCATGCAGGTGGAAGAGGCGCGCCGTCAGGCACGTATCGAACGCAGCCGCGAGGCCATGGGCACACTCAACAGCAAAAAGCGCCGATAGGCAGCAGCCCAAGGCAGTGTTGACTTGCCGCATTTTTAAGCTTTACACCAAGTCCTGAGCACAGCGCCTTCGCTTGCGCGTGCACAATTCACTTTATGCTCATTCATCCCCAAATAGACCCTATCGCCCTGCAGCTCGGACCAGTCGCTGTGCACTGGTATGGGCTGACCTACCTGCTTGCCTTTGGCCTGTTCATGTTCTTAGGCAGCCGACGACTCCGGCACGCACCGTTTGCTTCCATCACAGGCCCCGGTGCCTGGTCTTACAAAGACGTGGAAGACATCCTTTTCTTGGGGGTCATGGGGGTGGTGTTGGGGGGGCGCATTGGTTATTGCCTTTTTTATAAGCCCGCGTATTACCTGGCGCACCCCTTGGAGGTTTTTGCCGTGTGGCAGGGCGGTATGAGTTTCCATGGCGGCATGCTGGGGGTTATTGCGGCCATGGTCTGGTTTGCCGTATCGCGCAACAGGCCTTTTTGGCAAGTGGCTGATTTTGTGGCGCCCTGTGTCCCTACGGGGCTGGCGGCTGGCCGTGTGGGTAACTTTATCAATGGCGAGTTGTGGGGCCGCTTGGCTGATCCGGCTTTGCCCTGGGGCATGGTGTTTCGGGGGGCGGGGGATTTGCCGCGCCACCCTTCGCAGGTTTACCAGTTTTTTCTGGAAGGACTTTTGTTGTTTGTCCTGCTGTGGTGGTATGCCCGGTCCGTGCCGAAGCAAGGGCAGGTGGCCGCCGCTTTCCTGACGGGTTATGGCGTGTTTCGGTTTGTGGCGGAGTTCTTCCGCGAGCCCGATGCCCATCTGGGCCTGCTGTCCCTGGGCATGAGCATGGGCCAGTGGCTGTGTATGCCCATGATTGTTGGCGGGGTCGGGTTGTGGCTCTGGGCCGGGAGGCGCCCCGATGTACCGAAGAAATAGGGCGCTATCCCCCGAATAGTGTGCGTTGGCAGCTATGAAATTGGTAGCAACTGGTGGTTTGTGCAGGCACGGCAGGAGACAGCCATGACCCCAGGGCGCATTCTCGCGTTGGATTTCGCTGGGCGGCGTCGCCAATGGCTGCTGGCCGCCGCTGGGGCCTTGACGTTGCCGGTGGCGACATGGGGCCAACCTCGCTGGCCGACCAAGCCGGTGGTGCTGGTGGTGCCTTTTCCCGAGGGAGGGGGGACCGACGTATTTGCGCGTCCGTTGGCCACCCAATTTTCCAAGCAAACCGGTGTACCGCTCCTGCTTGACCACCGGGGAGGCGCTGGTGGCACCTTGGGGGCCAGCATTGCCGCCATGGCCCGGCCCGATGGCTACACCTTGTTCATGGGGGCGGTGCACCACGCGATTGCACCCAGCATGTACCCCAAGTTGGACTACGACCTTGAAAAAGACTTTGTTCCCTTGGTGTTGCTGGCCAATGTGCCGCAGGTGTTGGTGGTCCATCCCCGGCAGGGGCCGGGCCATTTCAAGGCGCTGTTGGACCAGGTTCGCGCCAGTCCAGGCCGCATGAACTATGGCTCGGCCGGTGGCGGCACCTCGCACCATCTGGCGGGGGAGTTGTTCAAGCAACAGACCCAAACCTTCATTACCCATATCCCCTACCGCGGCGCGGGCCCGGCCTTGCAGGATTTGATGGCAGGCCATATCGATATGCTGTTTGATGGCCTGGGGTCGTCCGCCGCCCATATCAGGGCTGGGCACATCAAGGCGCTCATGGTGTCGGGGCCCAAGCGGAACCTCGCTTTTCCCAGCGTGCCTTGCGCCGCCGAGTTGGGGCTGCCTGACTACACGGTGAGTACCTGGTACGGCCTGTGGGCTCCCCGGGGCACGTCGGCGGAGGTGCAGTCCCGTATCGTGGAAGAGGTGAACCGTGCGGTCTCCAGCGATGAACTCAAAGCCCTGTGGGCCGGCAGTGGTGCGGAGTCCGGACGCCTGACGGCCGCGCAGTTTGCGGTGTTTGTGGGGGCTGAAGTCAAGCGCTGGGCGGCTGTGGTGAAGGCCTCGGGTGCCAAGTTGGATTGATGCGTAGCAACACAGAAGTAGAGGAAGACAGCATGGCGGGTAGCGTTCATATGCGAGCAGACGGTCATTTGGTTTGGGTCACTTTGGACCATCCCGGAAAATTCAATGCCATGTCACGCGCCATGTGGAAGGCCTTGAAGGAGGTGTTTGAAGGCATTCAACACGATGCTGCGGCACGTTGTGTGGTGGTGCAAGGGGTGGGGGGGCATTTCTGTGCTGGGGGCGACATTGCCGAATACCCCAGCTTTCGTTTTGACCCGGAACAATTGCAGCACTTTCACGAAAACGAGGTCTGGGGTGGTCTGCAGGCGATGCTGGATTGCGATGTGCCCATCGTCGCGCAGATCTCTGGCAATTGCATGGGCGCCGGGGTGGAGATTGCCAGTTGCTGTGATCTGCGCCTGGCCGGTGTGTCTGCCCGGTTTGGTGCACCGATTGCACGCCTGGGATTTCCCATGGCGCCGCGCGAAGCCGCGCTGGTGGCGCAGGCTGTGGGGAGCACCACGGCACGGGCCATGCTGCTGGCGGCCGAGGTGTTTGACGCGCAGCACATGCGGGAGTGTGACTTCCTGACACAGATCCTGCCGGACGCACAATTGGCCGAGCAGGCCCACGCCTTGGCGCAACGCATTGCCGCACTGGCCCCCCAGGCGGCCCGGTTGAACAAGCAAACCATTCGGGCATTAAATCGGCCTCTAGCCCCCGCAGGATGTGCGCAAGCAGCTACTAAATCAATAGCAAAACTGACGCCGGGCGCAACGCCGAATAGTTTCTCCAGCGCCTACAGCTATGCCAGCAGCGCGGAGCACCGTGAAGGCATTGCGGCTTTTCTGGACAAACGCGCACCGAATTTTTGAATATTCCTTATGGACTCCACACCCCCACTGAATGGCAATTTGTTTGCCGCACTGCGCGCCGCGTTTCCTTCTGACCTGAGCACCTGCGCGGTAGAGACGGACACCGGTTTGTTTTACTCCTGGCAGGACCTGGACCAGGCGAGCGCCATGGTCGCCAATCTGCTGGCATCGTTGGACTTGCCGGCCGGGGCGCGTATCGCTGCGCAGGTGGAAAAATCGGTAGAAGCCCTGGTGCTGTACCTGGCCACACTGCGCGCGGGCTTGGTGTATTTGCCCTTGAACACGGCCTACCAAAGTGCGGAAATGGCGTATTTCATCCAGGATGCCGAACCGGCCGTGGTGGTGTGCAGCACCAGCAACTTCGGCTGGATCAGCAAATTGGCATTTTTGTCGGGAACGGCCTATGTGTTCACCTTGAACGACGACCGCACCGGCACTTTGCTGGACCGCGCCGCGCAGTTTCCTGCCACCCATGCCGTGGTGCAGCGCCAGCCGGACGATCTGGCCGCCATCATCTACACCAGCGGCACCACCGGTCGCAGCAAAGGTGCCATGCTGTCGCACGGCAACCTGCTGAGCAATGCCTTGGTGCTGAAAGACTACTGGGATTGGCAGGCTGGCGATGTCTTGCTGCACGCGCTGCCTATTTTTCATGTGCACGGGCTGTTTGTGGCCATCCATGGCGCGCTGATCAACGGCAGCAAGATGGTCTGGTGTGCCAAGTTTGATCCCCAGGTGGTGCTGCAGCACCTGCCGCAGGCCACCGTGTTGATGGGTGTTCCCACCTTTTACGTGCGTTTGCTGGCCGAACCACAGCTTACGCCAGCGGTGGTGCGCAACATGCGCCTGTGCATCTCCGGTTCGGCCCCGATGCTGATCGAGACCTTCGTGCAATGGCAGCAACGCACTGGCCACACCATTCTGGAACGCTACGGCATGAGCGAAACCGCCATGCTGACTTCCAACCCCTGCCGGGCAGAGGACGGCCCCCGCCTGGGCGGCACCGTGGGCCGCCCCTTGCCGGGAGTGCAACTGCGGGTACAGGACGACGATGGCCATACCTTGCCTGTGGGGGAGATTGGGGGCATCCAGGTCCAAGGACCCAATGTGTTCCAGGGCTATTGGCACATGCCCGACAAAACGGCGGAGGAGTTCACGCCGGATGGCTTCTTCAAAACCGGCGATGTGGGGCGCGTGGATGCACAGGGCTATGTGACGATTGTGGGGCGCAGCAAGGACCTGATCATCAGCGGGGGCTACAACGTGTACCCGGCAGAGATCGAAGGCTATATCAATGCCTTGCCGGGTGTGGCGGAAAGCGCGGTGGTGGGGGTCCCCGATGCCGATTTTGGTGAGGTCGGTGTGGCCGTGGTGGTGCCTAAGCCGGGCGCGGAGCTGCGCAGCGACGCCATCATCGCGCAACTCAAATCCCAGTTGGCCAATTTCAAAATTCCCAAGCGTTGCCATGTGGTGGCCGATCTGCCTCGCAATGCCATGGGCAAAGTGCAAAAAAACCTGCTGCGTGCGCAATATCAGAATATGCCGCTAGCCTAGAGTCGATGGCGCATCGGTGGTGCATGAATCCGGCGTATTATTATTTTTTCGCCATCCAACCATCGATTAGGAGCCTCGCCATGAAAGTGTCCCAAGTCATTGTTCGCACCGCCAACCCGACTGCGGGTGATTTTGCCAAGCTGTCTGCCATCAACCCCGGTTTGGTGCTGGTATTTGGTTCGGTGGATGCGTTGAAAGGCGGGGCTGCGGCCATTGCACAGGCATTTCCAGACGCGCATCGGGTTGGGTGCTCCACGGCGGGTGAAATTTCTGCACAAGGCGTGGACGATGGCACCCTGGTGGTGACCGCCTTGCAGTTCGACCAGACCCAGGTGGAGCAGGTGAGCACGGTGTTGGCGGGCATGGACGACTCGTTTGCCGCCGGAAAGCGCTTGGCTTTGGGCTTGCCCCAAGAAGGGCTGCGGGCGATCCTGGTGTTTGGTCAGGGGGTGGCGATCAACGGCAGCGCGGTACTTTCGGGCATGACCCAGGTGATTGGCGTCGATGTTCCTATCACCGGCGGTTTGGCGGGGGACGGCGGTGCGTTTCAGCAGACCTGGGTTCTAGATGATGAGGGGGCCAGCAGCAATCGCCTGGTGTGCGTCGGCCTGTACGGGGACAAGCTGGAGTTTTCACACGGTTCATTCGGGGGGTGGTCACCTTTTGGCCCCGCCCGCAAGGTAACGCGTTGCGAAAGCAATGTGCTGTTTGAGCTGGATGGTGAGTCTGCGTTGGAGGTGTACAAGAAATACCTCGGCGAACACGCCAAAGGACTGCCCGCATCGGGTTTGTTGTTTCCTTTTGCGATGTTGGGGAGCGACCACAACGAAGTAGGGCTGATTCGTACTATTTTGGGGGTGGACGAAGCCGCCGGGAGCTTGACCCTGGCCGGTGAAATCGACCCGGATGGTTACCTCAAGCTCATGCATGCCAGTACCGATGCCCTGGTCGATGGTGCCGAGGCCGCCGCCCAGGCGGCCTTGAATATGCAAAACAATCCGGGCGAGGGGCTTGCGCTTTTGGTCAGTTGCGTGGGGCGCAAGCTGGTGATGGGGGGGCGTGTGGACGAAGAGGTGGAAGCGGTGGGGGAGGTGTTTGGCACAGGCGCCACCTTGGCGGGCTTTTATTCGTATGGGGAGATCAGTCCGTTTAGCCGGGCCGTGGAGTGCAAATTGCACAACCAAACGATGACGATCACGTACCTCTCGGAAACTGCCTGATTTTCCTGGCCCTGTCGTTTCATGCACAAGCTGCTGGCCCGCCAGATCAAGCGCATTCTGGGCGTTGAAGAGGCACGGTTGCCAGCAGTTTTGGAGGAATTCCGGTGTTTGCTGGATGCCGGGACGCTGTCCGAGGAGGCCGCCCGTATGCTGGGTGGTTTGGAAATTTTTTTTCAACGCGTGGACGATGCCTACCAGCAAAACGACCGCGATCTGGAGCTGAAAACCCGCAGCTTGGAGTTGAGTTCGGTGGAGTTGACCGAAACCAACACCCGTATCCGGGAGGAGTTGGCAAGCCGCACCCGGGCGATTGACTCTTTGCGCGAAACCGCCATGGGGCTCATGGACTTTATCGACCTGGACCAGTCGGCTTTGGTGGACGACAACCTGGAAAGTTTGTCTGCGCTGATGAGCAGTCTGGTCAAGCAGAAGGAAGAAAGCCAGAGAGACCTGCACGCTGCACTGGCCGATTTGGCGTACCAAAAATTTGCGTTGGACCAGCACGCCATTGTCAGTATCACCAACCTGCACGGTGATATCACGTACGCCAATGACAAGCTGTGTGAAATCAGTGGTTACTCCCGTGAGGAATTGCTCAGTAACAACCACCGGATGATCAGCTCGGGGGTGCATGGCGAAGAATTTTTCGCGAACATGTGGCGCACCATCACCGCGGGTCAAGTCTGGCATGGTGAGGTGTGCAACCGCTCCAAGACCGGCCGCCTGTATTGGGTCAATGCCACCATCGTGCCCTTGCGCGATGACGCCGGCAAGCCCACCATGTTTATCGCCATACGCACGGACATTACCGAACGCAAGCACATGGAGGCCACGATCCAAGCGGCCGAAGCGCGATTGCGTCGAATCACGAATACCGTACCCGGGGTGGTGTTTCAGTGGCATGTGGGCGCCAAGACATTGAAGTACACCTTTGTGAGCGACCGGATTGAAGAAGTCCGGGGTCTCTCCCGCGAAGCGCTGTTGGCGGATGCGAATCTGGCCACCAGCCAAATTTTGGAAGAGGACCGCAAGCGGGTGATCAAAGGGGTTCTTGCTGCGGCCAGCAACCGGGCGGTGTGGAGCGACGAATACCGGGTGCGGCTGCCCAACGGTGCGGTGCGTTGGATGCGCACTGAGATCAACCCTGAGCCCGATCTGGCGCCAGACGGTGCCACGGTGTTTACCGGCATCTGGCAAGACGTGACGTTGCTGATTGAGGCCGATGTGCGCCTGCGAGAGGTCACACAAAATATACCGGTTGCGGTGTACCAGTTCAAAATGGGCGCCGATGGGGTGAGAAGCATTCCCTTCATCAGCTCCTCCATCCAGGCGATTGCGGGTTTGAAACCGGATGCCTTGATGGCCAACGCCGAGTTGATTTTTGAGCGCATTCATCCTGACGACCAGGGGTTGGTGCAGGATTCGATTCTTGCCTCGCAAAAGCATGGGACGCCTTGGGCCACCGATTTTCGCCTGATGCATACGGCTAGCGGTGATCCGGTTTGGGTACATGGCGAGTCACAGCCCAAACATTTGGCCGATGGAAGCACGCTGTTCAATGGCTATTTGGCCGATATTTCCGAGCCCAAGCGGGTGTCGGTCGAGCTGCAAAAAGCCAAAGAAGATGCGGAGGCCGCCAACCGGGCGAAATCGGATTTTCTGGCCAATATGAGCCATGAGATACGCACCCCCATGAACGGGGTCATCGGCATGACGGAGTTGCTGATGGATACCGAATTGGATGCCGAGCAGCGGGAATACCTGGGCATTGTGAAGTCCTCTTCCGAGTCGCTGCTGCGGGTGATCAACGATATATTGGACTTTTCCAAGATTGAGGCGGGCAAGCTGCTGATTGAGCATATCCCCTTCAATCTGGGGCACACCGTATCCGACACCTTGAAGACCATCGCCTTGCGCGCGCAGGAAAAAGGGTTGGAACTGGTCTGTGACATCGACCCCGACGTGCCCATGGCCGTGGTGGGTGACCCGGGGCGTTTGCGTCAAATTTTGGTCAACATCATTGGCAATGCCATCAAGTTCACCCAAAAGGGGGAAGTGCTGTTGCATATTTCGTGTGCACCGCACTCGGGCGAGGGCACCCTGCTGCATCTGGCGGTGAGCGACACCGGCATTGGCATTCCTCCCCATAAGTTGGGAAGTATTTTTGATGCGTTTTCGCAAGAGGACAGTTCGATCACCCGCAAGTACGGCGGCACCGGTCTGGGCCTCACCATTTGCGCCCGACTGGTCGAAGCTTTGGGCGGGCGTATTTGGGTGGAGAGTGCGTTGGGCCACGGCAGCACCTTCCATTTCCTCACCCGGGTGGAGTTGGATCGAAATCCGGCGGAGACCACGCCGTTTGTCGGTGACTTGGACGGGCGATGGGTCCTGGTCGTGGATGACAACGATGTCAACCGGAGGGTGTTGACCCGTACCCTGCAGTTTGCCGGGGCGCAGACCCATGACGTGGCCTCGGGCTCGGAGGCTTTGCAATGGCTGGTGACACTTGGCGTCAAAGGCCGGCCCTGCGATTTGGTGCTGTTGGATGCCCAAATGCCCGAGATGGATGGATTTACGGTGGCTGAGCGTTTGCTACAAATGCCGCACTGTGCGCAAATTCCTTTGCTCATGGTGTCCAGTGCCGGTATCAAGGGCGATGCCCAGCGGGCACGCGACGTTGGTATTGCCGCCTACCTTTCCAAACCTATTGGGCGTGATGAGTTGTTGTTGGCTGCGAACAAGGTTTTGCGTCACCATCTCAGCGGGCATGCGGATTTGATCACCCGCCATTCGCTCCAGGATGCGCATGTGGCCATGCAAGTGTTGGTGGTGGAAGACCATTTGGTGAACCAGAAACTGGCAATCACCTTGCTGGAGCGCTGGGGGCACCATGTGGATGTGGCCGAGAATGGGCAAATTGCACTTGCCATGCTGGCGCAGCAATCCTTTGATGTTGTCCTGATGGACATGATGATGCCTGTGATGGATGGTCTGGAGGCCACGCGGTGTTTTCGCGCACTGGAAGAGGGCCGTCACACCCCCATCATTGCCATGACGGCCAACGCGATGGAGTCGGATCGCCAACGCTGCCTGGATGCCGGTATGGACGACTATATTTCCAAGCCCATCAAGGCACAGGAATTGCAATTGGCTTTGTTGCGATTCGCCAAGGTACAGCAGCACAACGCGTGCGCGGTGGTGGGTGCCGATCCAGACCAAAGGCCCCCTGCAGCCTTGTGCAGTCCGGCGGCATTTGACTATTGCGCTGCTCTGGCGTCGCAAGACCAAGAGATGGTGGAGATTGTTGCGCAGGCCTTTGTAGGCCAGTGGCCAGAAGATGTACAGAAAATAAAAGAGGCTCTGGATCGCGCCGATTTCAGTGCCGTGCTGTACACCTCACACGCCCTGAAAGGAACTTTGTCGATGTTTGGGGCACTGCCAGCAAGCCGTTTGGCGGAGCGGATTGAAGGCCTCGCGGCGCAGAAAGATTTGCTGCCCGTCGCCAGGCTGATGCCCCTTTTTGCCATGGAAGTGGAGCGTTTGTTGACGGCCATGCGGGCCCATGCCACCCTATGACGTCTTTTGAATATTTTGCGGAGCTTGAACCTTTGTGATCCAACATGTACTGATCGTCGACGATACCGAAATTAATTTAATTTTGTTCGGTGCGCTGGTAAAGAAGTTGGGCAACTGTGTTCCGCATGTGTTTTCCGACCCGCGGGCCGGATTGGGTTGGGCCCAAGAAAACGCCATGGATTTGGTCATTGTGGATTACATGATGCCCGAGCTGGATGGGTTGGAATTCATACGGATTTTGCGGGAAATGCCCGCTAACGCAGCCACGCCGGTGCTGATGATTACCGCCAACGACCAAAAGCAAATTCGTTACCGGGCACTGGATTCCGGCGCCAATGATTTCTTGACCAAACCGGTGGACAAGATCGAGTTTTTGGCCCGTGCTAAAAACATGTTGAACCTCAGTGAGGCGCGGAAAAAACTGGATGACCGGGCGGCTTGGCTTGCCGAAGAAGTGCGCAAGGCCACGGCGGAAATTGTAGAACGTGAGCGCGAAACCGTGCTTCGTTTGTCAAAAGCGGCGGAGTTTCGTGATCCCGAGACCGGCGCCCATATCTTGCGCATGGCGCATTTTTCCAAACTCATTGCGGCCGGTATGGGGTTGTCGGTGGATGACCAAGACTTGTTGCTGGAAGCCGCGCCTATGCATGACATTGGCAAGGTGGGCATTG
This sequence comes from Rhodoferax sp., assembly GCF_030697375.1. Taxonomy (GTDB): domain Bacteria; phylum Pseudomonadota; class Gammaproteobacteria; order Burkholderiales; family Burkholderiaceae_C; genus Allorhodoferax. The sequence goes on from NZ_JAUYQD010000080.1 coordinate 79,228, forward strand.
CCGACAAAATTTTGCTCAAACCTGGACGTCTCGACCACGAGGAGTTTGAGGTGATGAAGCAGCACGCCACTTTGGGTTTTGAGCTGCTGAAAGGAAGCGCTTCCCGCGTATTGCAGGCGGGTGCAGAAATTGCCCGAGGCCACCATGAGAAATTCGATGGTTCAGGTTACCCTGCAGGCATCAAGGGGACGGATATCCCGATATTTAGCCGCATAGTCGCCGTAGCCGATGTGTTTGATGCCCTGACTTCGGAGCGCCCCTACAAAAAAGCGTGGAGCCTGGAAGCAGCGGTGGACTTCCTCGTGGCGGGATCGGGTAGCCATTTCGATCCAGACTGTGTACAGGCCTTCCTGAATGCGTGGGACGATGTGTTGGAAATTCGGGCGCGCTTCCACGAAGACGCCTAATTTTTAGAAAATCCACGGATGCTATCTATTTGATAGCTGCTTGCGCAGTCTGGTTGAGGGCTACAGGCCCTTTCTTCTCTTACCGCAAGACCAGAACAGGCACCGTTGCATGGGTCAAGACCTGCTGCGTTTCGCTGCCCAGCAGCAGCCGTTTGATACCCCTGCGACCATGGGAGGCCATGACAATCAGGTCGCATTGGTGTTTTTTGACGGCTGCCAGTATCGCGTCTGACACCACATCGGACTTCACTGTCAGTGCTTTGGCCGTTACTCCTTTGGCCTGTGCAGCCTTGGCCACCGCGTCTACCACTGCTTGCCCCTCGTCGGCCCATTGCTTTTCCGCCCGTTGGATTTCGCTAGGCTGTAGTGCAATTCCTCCTTCAAAATAGCTGGTGGGATAGCGGGGGACGACCTTCAGAGCCACCAGTTCCGCACCGGCGAGTGCCGCCAAGGCGATGGCGCTGTTGACGGCTTTTTTGGACAGCTTGGATCCATCGGTCGCGACTAAAATGCGCTGGTACATATCGACTCCTTGACGGTTGTAAAGCCCCACCTTACTCTTTGGGTGCACACAATGTCTTGATCTGAATCAAGAATTAATTGGGCATTCTCACGCACACTCCCCAACCATGTCCAACGTCAGCCTTGCTTTGCCTGTTGCGCTCCCCCTTGCCAGCCCACACAGTCTTGAAGCCTTACGGATGCTGGATGATCCGCTGGAGTGGGCTGCATTCAGTCGTTCTTCCCCACAAGACGCCACGCTTTGGGAGTCCAATGTGGTGATCGAAGGCATGCACTGCGCGGCGTGTTCCTTGACGTTGGAGGAGGCCATCGGCCGAGTCCCTGGTGTGCTTAGCGTGCAGGTGGGCGCGGCCAGCCACCGGGCGCGGGTGACATGGTCATCCTCCAGTGCGCGGCCTTCCGATTGGATGCGTGCGGTGCAAGACTGCGGCTACCGCGCCGTGCCAGCCAATGATGTGTTTGTCAACGAGCGCCGTAAGTTGGAGACGCGGCAAGCCCTGTGGCGCTGGCTGGTCGCGGGCCTGTGCATGATGCAGGTGATGATGTACGCCTATCCGGCCTACATTGCCCACCCCGGAGACCTCACTGGCGAGATGGAACAACTGTTGCGGTGGGCGTCTTGGGTACTGACGCTGCCTGTGGTTCTGTTTTCGTGTGGCCCCTTTTTCAAGAACGCGTTGCGCGATATTGCACATGCCCGAGTCAGCATGGATTTGCCGGTGGCTTTGGGGATGGCCATTACGTTTGCGGTGAGTACGGCGGGTACTTTTGAGCCGCAGGGGGTGTTCGGCCGCGAGGTGTATTTTGATTCTCTGACCATGTTCGTGTTTTTCTTGCTGACCGGACGCTGGCTGGAGTTGCGCTTGCGTGACCGCACGGCCGGAGCGCTGGAGGCTTTGATGAACCGCTTGCCCGACAGCGTGGAGCGCCGAGATGCCAATGGGGGGTTCGAGCGCGTGGCTGTCCGCAGGGTGGTGGTGGGTGATGTGGTGCGTGTGCATGCCGGAGAGGCGTTCCTGGCTGACGGTGTCGTGGAGCAGGGCGACACCATGGTTGATGAGGCCTTGTTAACAGGGGAGTCTCGGCCTCTTTTTCGTGGCCCCGGGGCGTTGGTGATTGCCGGTAGCCATAATTTAAGCGCCACCGTGCAGGTTCGGGTGGAGCGTACCGGGGATGCCACCCGTTTTGCCCAGATCGTGGCGCTGATGGAGAGCGCCGCAGCGACCAAACCCGAAGGGGCCCAATTGGCGGACCGGTTGGCCAAGCCATTTTTGATCGCGGTTTTGTTGGCGGCCGCGGCGTCTTGTGTTTGGTGGTGGGGGCGCGACCCCGGCTACGCTTTGATGGTGGCGGTGGCAGTGTTGGTGGTGACCTGTCCCTGCGCTCTTTCCTTGGCAACGCCAGCTGCCATGCTGGCCGCTGCGGGATCACTCGCGCGCGCGGGGGTGCTGGTGCGCAAATTGCAGGCACTGGAGGCCTTGGCTACGGTTGATACGGTCGTCTTTGACAAGACCGGTACCTTGACGCGAGATGCGTTTTCGTTGGGCGCTGTGGAAACGCGTCCCGGTTTGTCCGCATCGCAGGCGCTTGCCATGGCGGCGGCCTTGGCCCAACATTCACTTCATCCCGTTTCGCGGGCGCTCAGCGTCGCAGCCCAGGAGTCAGTAAAAGCCGAAAGCCATGGGGCGGGTGACAGGGACACGCTCGGGCAGTGGTGGTGTGAGGCGGTGGCGGAAGTAGCGGGGCAGGGTATCTCTGGCTTGGTGGTTGACCCATTGGCTGTGCCTGAAGTACCCGCCGTGGCCATGCGTTTGGGATCTTCCAGCTATTGCGGCGTAAAGCCACAGCTGTCAACCGGCTTGCGTGTGTTTTTAAGCGATGCGCAGGGCTGGTTGGCCACTTTTGAGCTCAATGAAGAAATACGTTCAGAGGCCGCAAAAGTTGTTGCTGCGCTTAAGGGCGAACGTGTCACCGTGCACCTGCTTTCTGGGGATGACTCGGATGCGGTGGCCAGAGTGGCCGAACAGGCGGGAATCCTGCATGCCAAAGGTGCTTGTTCCCCCAGCGACAAGCTTGCTTTCTTGAAGGACCTGCAAAAGCGGGGACATACCGTGGCGATGGTGGGGGATGGCTTGAACGATGGGCCGGTACTGGCGGGTGCCCACGTCGCATTTGCCATGGGCAAAGCGGTGCCATTGGCCCAAGCGAAAGCGGATTTCGTGGTGATGGGGGACCACTTGGCCAGTGTGGTGCAGGCATTGCGCCTGGCCCGTAGAACCCAGGGCGTGGTGCGACAAAATCTGTGGTGGGCACTGCTTTATAACGCGGCCTGTGTGCCATTGGCCGTCGCCGGTATGCTGCCCGCGTGGGCCGCAGGCTTGGGTATGGCGGCGAGCTCTTTGCTGGTGGTGCTCAACGCATTGCGTTTGGCGCGTGAGCCTGCTTTTTATTAGGAAAAAGGCGATGGAAATTCTTTATTTACTCATTCCCCTGTCAGTCGTACTGGTGTTTTTCATCCTGGGTGGCCTGTGGTGGGCTATTGATCGGGGTCAATTTGAAGACATCGAAGCTGAGGGTTCCCGCATTTTGCGAGATTCTTGATCTGTATTAGATATAAATGTTTTGAGGTTGATGTGAATCAACTATTTGGACTGTTTACTCGTAGAGAATTGACATTAGACAAATAGAGAAGAGGTAAAAATGGCATTTTCAAATCAGCAGGCAACTGTCTACAACGATACTGTTGTACGCCAGTTCGCCATCATGACGGTGGTTTGGGGCGTGGTCGGGATGTTGGTTGGCGTAATCATCGCCGCCCAACTGACTTGGCCTGAACTGAACCTTGGTATTCCATGGCTTAGCTATGGACGGTTACGACCATTGCATACCAATGCAGTGATTTTTGCGTTCGGTGGGTGTGGTTTATTCGCTTCGGCATATTACGTAGTTCAGCGTACCTGCCATGTGCGCATTTTCAGTGACAAGCTGGCATCGTTTACTTTTTGGGGTTGGCAGTTGGTCATTTTGGCTGCTGCGCTGTCTTTGCCGCTGGGGTATACCTCCGGTAAAGAGTATGCCGAGTTGGAGTGGCCCATTGACATCTTGATCACGCTGGTCTGGGTGTCATTTGCCATTGTTTTCTTTGGCACTGTGGGCACCCGCAAGGTCAAGCATATTTATGTAGCCAACTGGTTCTTCGGCGCATTCATATTGGCGGTTGCGATTCTGCATTTGGTGAATAGTGCCGCGATTCCTGTTGGTTTCATGAAGTCCTACTCGGCATATGCTGGTGTGCAGGATGCCATGGTCCAGTGGTGGTATGGCCACAATGCAGTGGGCTTCTTCCTGACTGCAGGCTTCTTGGGCATGATGTATTACTTCATTCCGAAGCAGGCTGGCCGCCCGGTGTACAGCTACCGTCTGTCCATTGTTCACTTTTGGGCCCTGATCTTCACCTATATGTGGGCGGGTCCTCACCATCTGCACTACACCGCATTGCCTGATTGGACGCAGTCTGTCGGTATGGTTTTCTCCCTGATTCTTCTGGCACCCAGCTGGGGCGGCATGATCAACGGCATCATGACTCTGTCTGGTGCATGGCACAAGCTGCGCGACGATCCCATCCTGCGCTTCCTGATCGTATCTTTGTCTTTCTACGGTATGTCGACCTTCGAAGGTCCGATGATGTCCATCAAGACGGTGAATGCCTTGAGTCACTACACGGATTGGACCGTGGGCCATGTGCACTCGGGTGCTTTGGGTTGGGTGGGTCTGGTGACTATGGGTTCCATGTACTACCTGATTCCCAAATTGTTTGGTCAAAAGCAGATGTACAGCGTGAAGGCCATTGAAGTGCACTTCTGGACGGCCACCATTGGTATTGTGATTTACATCGCCGCCATGTGGATTGCTGGAGTGATGCAGGGTCTGATGTGGCGCGCTATCAATTCCGATGGCACCTTGACCTACACTTTTGTGGAATCTGTTAAAGCAACGTTCCCCTTCTATGTGTTGCGTTTGTTGGGCGGTTTGCTGTACCTGACCGGTATGGTGATCATGTTGTGGAATACCTTGAAGACTGCAACGGCTGGTCGTGCCGTCAGCGTCAACATTCCCGCAGCTGTTGCGCACGCTTGATAAGGACACACCATCATGGCAAATAACAATTCAACTTCGGGCTTGTCCCACGAAAAGATTGAGACCAATAACTTCTTGATGATTGTTCTCATCTTGCTGGTGCTGTTGGTCGGCGGTTTGGTGGAAATCGTTCCGCTCTTTTTTCAAAAATCCACCACAGAGCCTCTCAAAGGCGTTCAGCCCTACACGGCGCTGCAGTTGGCTGGGCGCGATATCTACACCCGTGAAGGTTGCTACAACTGCCATTCGCAGATGATTCGGCCATTCCGTGCGGAGACGCTGCGTTATGGTCACTACTCTGTGGCGGGAGAGTCGGTATATGACCACCCGTTCCAGTGGGGCAGCAAGCGCACCGGTCCTGATCTGGCGCGTGTGGGTGCCAAGTACAGCGATGAGTGGCACCGCATTCACTTGATCAACCCCCGCGATGTGGTCCCCGAGTCCAACATGCCAGCCTACCCTTGGCTTGAGAAAACCTTGGTTGATGCGGCAGTGATGCCTGCCCACATGAAGGGTCTTCGCACTGTCGGTGTTCCCTATACGGATGAACAGATTTCAAAATCGGTGGAAGATGTCAAAGGCAAGACGGAACTCGATGCGGTGATTTCTTACCTGCAAGTACTGGGCCTTGCGCTCAAATAATGCGGCGGGAGCAACACATGGACATTAACACTCTCAGGTCCGTGGCCACGGTGGCCAGCTTTGTGACCTTCATCGGAATTGTGTGGTGGGCTTGGTCCAGGCAGCGTTCTGCCGACTTCTCGGAAGCGGCCAATTTGCCGTTCGAGCAGGACTGACCCACCGAATAAGGAATCGAAATGAGCGACTTTACAAGTAACTTCTGGTCTATTTACGTTTCAGGAATCACGCTGGTTGGCATCATTGCCTGCCTGATCCTGTTGTGGTTCAGCGGCAAAGCCAAGGCCATGACTGCAAATGACAACACCACCGGTCACGTGTGGGATGGTGATTTGCGTGAAATGAACAACCCCTTGCCCCGTTGGTGGGTATGGCTTTTTGTAATCACCATCGTGTTTGCCTTTGCCTACCTTGCCATGTACCCAGGTTTGGGTTCATTTGGCGGCAAATTGGGTTGGTCTGGAGTGGGTCAATACCAAGCGGAGATCGACAAAGGCAACAAAGAGGTAGCACCTCTGTACGCCAAGTTTGCGGCGATGACCCCGGAAGACATGTCTCGGGATCCGCAGGCCCATGCCATTGGCGAGCGTTTGTTCATGAATAACTGCTCTCAATGCCACGGATCGGATGCCCACGGCGGCAAAGGTTTTCCCAATCTGACAGATGCAGACTGGCTGCACGGCGGGACTCCTGACAAAATCACCGAGACGATTGCCCAAGGCCGGATGGGGCAAATGCCTGTGATGGCAGCTGCGGTTGGAACCTCTGACGACGTCAAAAATGTGGCCAACTACGTGCTTAGTTTGTCGGGTGGTGCGCATGATTCGGTACGTGCAGCTTTGGGCAAGCCCAAATTTGCAGCCTGTGCAGCTTGTCATGGTGCCGATGGCAAAGGCAACCAGGCAATGGGTGCCCCCAATCTCGCCGACGATATCTGGTTGCACGGCTATGGCGAAGCAGCCATCATTGCCATGGTGAATAACGGCAAGGTCAACCAAATGCCTGCGCAGGGTGAAAAACTGACGGAAGCACAAATCAAAGTGTTGACTTCTTATGTTTGGGGCATGTCCAACAACGCTCCCGCCAAATAGCCGGGTTGCATAGAAGGCGCATCATTTTTGTCTCCATCTGATACATCGCAGCGCAAGGTTATTCCCATCTTGGCATCGCCAGACAAGGGGCCGATAGAGCCCCCAGCTGGTGCCGATGCAGAGATGGTTTCGCTGTACGAAGCCCATAAAAAGATCTACCCCAGAAGCGTGTCTGGTTTGTTCACCAACTGGCGCTGGGGGATGGTGTTCTTGACCCAGTTGGTGTTTTATGGAATGCCTTGGTTGGAGTGGGGGCAAAGACAAGCGGTTCTGTTTGATCTGAATTCGCGACGCTTCTATATTTTCAATTTGGTTCTTTATCCGCAGGATTTCATCTATCTCACTGGGATATTGGTGATTTCTGCGCTGTCTCTATTCCTGTTTACCGCAGTAGCAGGACGTTTGTGGTGTGGTTATGCCTGCCCCCAGACGGTTTATACCGAAATGTTCCTGTGGCTGGAGCATAAGGTGGAGGGGGATCGTTCGGCACGTATGCGGCGCGATGCCGGTCGGTGGACTTTTGACAAGGTGGGGCGCAAGACGGCCAAGCATTTTTTGTGGCTGGCGGTGGCCTTGTGGACTGGTTTTACCTTCGTGGGGTATTTCACACCCATTCACGAGTTAGGGGTGGAGTTTGTTCAACTCAATATGAGTTCGTGGGAAAGCTTCTGGACTCTGTTTTATGGCTTTGCAACCTATGGCAATGCCGGTTTTATGCGCGAGCAGGTGTGCAAACATATGTGCCCCTACGCGCGGTTTCAGAGTGCCATGTTCGACAAGGACACGCTCATCGTTACGTATGATGCCGAGCGCGGAGAACCGCGTGGTGCACGTTCTAAAAAGGCTGATTTATCCACCCTGAATTTGGGCGCGTGTGTGGATTGCACTCTGTGTGTGCAAGTGTGTCCGACCGGAATTGATATTCGTGATGGCTTGCAGTATGAATGCATTGGCTGTGGTGCCTGTGCCGACGTATGTGATACCGTGATGGATAAGCTGGGCTATGCCAAAGGCTTGGTAAAGTATTCCACTGAAAATGCAGTCAATCAGCATTGGACGCGTGGCCAAATTTTGCGCCATGTGCTTCGTCCACGGGTGTTGGTCTATTCGGCCATACTGGGAGCCGTTGTTCTTGCGATGGCAATCAGTCTGGCATGGCGTACGCCGTTTAAGGTGGATGTTGTTCGAGACCGAGGGTCTTTGGCGCGCATTGCTTCTGGCGGTCGTATCGAAAACGTGTATCGGTTACAGATTATGAACGCGATGGAATCCCAGCAGCATTTTCGAATTTCTGTTAGCGGGCTTCCCGGCTTGGTTGTCGTTTCAGAAAATGATGTAGTTATTGAGCCCACGCAGTCCCGTTGGGTTGCTGTGGGGGTTCAAGCGCCTTTTGACGCGGCGCCTGCTGGCTCGCACCCCATCTATTTCGATATCGTCACACTGGATGCCGCTGCAAAGGTGTCTGAAAAGTCAGTATTCATTGTTCCCCGTTAAGGAGTTTTATGACAAAAATTCAAACTGATTCCGCAGACCCATGGTGGAAGTTTGGCCATGTGTGGATGGTGCTGGCTGGCCCGGCGATTGTGGTCGTTGCTAGTTTGGTGACGCTGTATCTGGCGGTAACCCATGCAGATCCTGTGCTAGATGAAGACTACTATCGCAAGGGTTTGCAGATTAACCAGACGCTGGCAGAGAACCCGTCCAGCTTGGCGCCTGCCTTGCAGGGCCGCAATCATGCGGCTACGGGGGCGCCTCCCTTGCATAAAGCGCCTTGATCTGCATCCTCTTGGGGGTTTAGACATGCTGCAAAAACGACTGATGTGGATTCTATGGCCCGCTTTTTTGATGGCCGCTGTATTGGAGATGCTGGTGTTTGCAGTGGTGGACCCGCAGGACTTGCATTGGTTGGGCAACCCCCTGGAGCTATCACGTCAAAGTGTCTATGCTTTGGCGTTTTTCGTATTTTGGGGCATCACAGCAGTAGCCAGCGGGCTAACCACCTTGTTGGCCATGTCGCCCTTTGAGGTCAATCGTTGCCCTTTACCTCCAGATGGACGCCCTGACGGCTGTCCTAAACAGGGTGGATGCTGACTGCCTCAGGCATCGGATGGGGTTAGTTGCAAATTTTGGGATTGACGATGTCTTTGAGCGCATCGGTGTTGATGATGCGTACATGGCGTTGCTTGACTTCCACAATGCCATCATCTGCAAATTTGGAAAACGTGCGGCTCACAGTTTCCAACTTGAGTCCTAAATAGCTGCCAATTTCCTCACGGGTCATCCGCAGGACCAATTCCGATGAAGAGAAACCGCGGGCGTGCAGGCGTTGCACCAGATTGAGTAGAAACGCGGCCACACGTTCTTCCGCGCGCATGCTACCCAAAAGCAACATAACGCCGTTTTCGCGCACGATTTCGCGGCTCATGATTTTGTGGACATGCCGCTGCAGGGCGTTGACTTCTCGGGACAATTCTTCAATGCGGTCAAAGGGCATGATGCACACTTCGGCGTCTTCCAGAGCCACGGCATCGCACGTGTGGTGCTCGTTCACAATGCCGTCCAGCCCGACGATTTCGCCCGCCATTTGAAAGCCAGTGACTTGGTCACGACCATCTTCAGACGCGACACAGGTCTTGAAGAAACCGGTGCGAATGGCAAATAGGCTGGTGAATTTTTCGCCGTTACGAAACAGCGTGTCACCGCGTTTGACTTTGCGTCGGCTCGCAACTACATCGTCAATGCGGTCCAGCTCTGCCTGACTCAAACCCATAGGCATACACAGCTCACGCAAATTGCAATTGGAGCAAGCTACTTTGATGGTTTGAGGGGTTATTGCGACCACTGCCGCACCTGGCTTCACGGCATGTGACGCCACAGTTTCAACTCTGCTAACAAGTTTGTTATCAAACATAGGCGTCCCATGATACAGATCAATTGTAAACCTATCAACTTCAGCAGTCCTTGATTCAAATCAAGCAAAAATTGGAGAAGTTACGGCAAAGTGATCCGGTTTGTCTTGGAATATTCATGAACGATTTAGCTGCCCCGATCACTGACGAATTGCTGCGCCGATATGACGTGTCCGGTCCACGGTACACCTCCTATCCCACTGCAGATCGGTTTGTGGAGGCCTTTGCGGCTGATGACTATGCTTTGGCCTTGACCCTGCGCCGCAGTGGTGCAGCGGCGATGACCTTGCCCTTGTCGCTGTATGTGCACATCCCTTTTTGCGAGTCCTTGTGCTACTACTGTGCTTGCAACAAAATTATTACCAAACACCATGACCGTGGAGCAGAGTATCTGCGCTACCTGAGTCGTGAAGTGGATTTACATACCGCCTTGATCGGTTTGGGGCAAATGGTCAGCCAGCTGCATCTGGGAGGGGGGAGCCCTACTTTTCTGAGCGACGACGAACTGCGGGAGCTTATGTTTATGCTGCGCCGCAATTTTGTGCTGGCGCCTGGCGGCGAGTACTCCATAGAGATTGACCCTAGAACGGTAGATGCTTCGCGTCTGGATACCTTGGCGGAATTGGGATTCAATCGCCTCAGCTTCGGTGTTCAGGATTTTGACCCGGCAGTGCAAAAAGCGGTGCACCGGGTGCAGCCCGTGGAGCAGGTATTTTCGTTGGTGGAAGCCGCACGTTCACGCGGTTTTGACTCCATCAATGTGGACCTCATTTACGGTCTACCGCAGCAAAGTCCCGAGTCGTTTGACCGAACCTTGGCGCAGGTGGTGCAGTTGCGGCCGGATCGCATTGCTTTGTATGCCTATGCCCATTTGCCGGAGCGTTTCAAGCCGCAGCGGCGCATTGCAACGGTTGAGTTGCCCAGCGGGGGCGCCAAAATATCGATGCTGTCACGTTCATTGGCCACCTTTATTGGTGCTGGTTATGTGTACGTAGGCATGGACCACTTCTCACTTCCCTCCGACTCGCTGGCGGTGGCCAAACGGCAGGGCCGCCTGCACCGCAATTTTCAGGGCTATAGCACCCAGCCGGATTGCGATTTGATCGCCCTGGGAGTGTCTTCTATTGGTCGTATTGGGGCCACCTACAGCCAGAACTCAAAAACGCTGGAGGAATACTACGATTTTCTGGACCAAGGCCAATTTCCGGTGGTTCGGGGCCTGGCGTTGTCGCGGGACGATTTGGTACGCCGTTCCGTGATCATGGCCTTGATGTGCCATGGGCAGTTGCAATTTGAATCGATTGAGTTGGCCCATTTGGTCGATTTTCGATCCTATTTCGCCAAAGAAATGGAGTCCTTGCAAGCCTTGGTGGAGCAAGGCATGGTGGTGGTGGACGACAGCAGTATTCAGGTGACTGCGCAGGGCTGGTTCTTTGTGCGTGCGGTGGCCATGGTGTTTGATCGCCATCTGCAGACGGACCGTACTCGGGCGCAGTTTTCCAAGATCATTTAGCATCGGCCGATGCAATATTCCTTGGCGCTGACTGCGCTTTTGATGGGGCTCGTCGGCGGGCCTCACTGTGTCGCCATGTGTGGCGCGGCTTGTGCGGGTATCGGACAGGCGGCAGGCACGAACAAAAACGCTGCTTTGTGGTCTTTTCAATTGGGCCGTGTTATCGGCTACGCGGTGCTGGGGGGGCTGGCGGCTGCATCCTTGCAAGGCTTGGGTTGGCTGACCGTGCAATCGGCGGCGCTGCGGCCCGTGTGGTCTCTGTTTCATGTGGCGGCTCTTTTATTGGGGCTGTTGCTCTTGTGGCAGGCACGCCAGCCGGTGTGGCTGGAACAGGCGGGGCGGAAGATTTGGAGTTTTGCCCGCTCAGTGGGGGCCCGCTGGGGTGGGGGCGCACCGCTGGCGCTGGGGACCTTGTGGGCTCTTCTTCCCTGTGGGTTGTTGTATTCCGCGCTGTTGGTTGCCGCCATGGCCGGTAGCCCGTTGGGTGGGGCCATGGTGATGGCGCTGTTTGCCATCGGCACCAGTGTGACCATGGTGGCTGGGCCTTGGTTGTGGCTGCGTCTGCGGGGGCAGGGGGCCGTGCAGGGCAGTGGTGCATGGGGCGTGCGCTTGGCTGGTGCAGCCCTGGCCGTCAGTTCAGCTTGGGCCCTGTGGATGGGGCTGGTGCACAACACGGCGCCCTGGTGCGTAGTACCCTGAGCGTACTGCCTCGGCTTGGCTGGGATAATCTGGCTCATGTCTTCTGCTTTGTTAACACCCGCTCTTTCCCCAAGTGCCGCGCCTAATGCGGTCCCCGCCGATCGCTGGCGGCTCTCCGTGGCCCCGATGATGGATTGGACGGACCGCCATTGCCGTTATTTTCACCGCCTCCTGACGCGCCATGCGCTGCTGTACACCGAGATGGTGACGACAGGCGCGTTGGTGCACGGGGATGTCCCCAGGCACCTGCAATTCAATGCGGAAGAACACCCGGTTGCTTTGCAGTTGGGCGGTAGCGAGCCCGCTGACCTGGCCCACTGCGCACAGCTGGGCGAGCAATGGGGGTATGACGAAATCAACCTCAACTGCGGCTGCCCCAGTGAGCGGGTGCAGCGTGGCGCCTTTGGCGCCTGTCTGATGGCCGAGCCCCGTTTGGTGGCGGACTGCATCAAGGCCATGGTGGATGTGGTGGATGTGCCGGTCACGGTTAAGCACCGGATCGGTATTGACACCACGGAGAGTTATGACTTTGTGCGTGATTTTGTGGGTACGGTGGCCGAAGCCGGTTGTTCGACCTTTATCGTGCATGCACGCAATGCGTGGCTCAAAGGTTTGAGCCCCAAAGAAAATCGTGAAGTGCCACCCTTGCGTTATGAACTGGTGCACCAACTCAAACGTGAGTTTCCCCATCTGGTCATTGCGGTCAATGGCGGCATCACCACGACTGCGCAAGTGACCGATCAGCTGCAGCACCTGGACGGGGTCATGTTAGGCCGCGAGGCCTACCACAACCCCTGGTGGTTGAGCGAATGGGACGCTGCGTTTTACCAGGCCGAGGAAAACGGCTTGACCCGCGAGGGGGTTGAAGAACAGATGGTGGTCTACATGGAGCGCGAAGCGGCTGAGCATGGCACTCCCTGGTATTCCATTGCCCGCCACATGCTGGGGCTGCGCCATGGTCAGCCCGGGTCACGAAGGTGGCGGCAGCTGTGGAGCGACCACCGGCTCAAAGGCCTGCCCGCGCGGGAGGTGTTGGCGTTGTCCCGCAGTCTGACCACGGCCGCCGTCTAGGTGTGCCCAGGTCTTGCCGCCGCCAGCATGGGTTTGCTTGTTTTTTAAGCCAAATAGGTCTCTAGCCACTACAGGGACTTCCCCCAAAGGCAAGCGACGGTTCTGTTTTTTCATTGATGACGGTATTTCTGGCATTCGCGTGAATTGAAGCTGCGATAAAACGAGGAACAGACTGCACATCTACAGACGGCCTTGTTGCACTGATTTCTCAGTGCGGACCCAGATACGAACCGCTCAGCAGGACTCCATTCGTAGATCGTGGTGTTGCAAACGCAGCGCCACAGGGGGCTAGTCGAGTTTGCCTGTTGCCGGTCTGACCTGTTCAAAAGCATCTTCTCTTTTACGTCTGCGCAAGAAACAAAACCATCACTTTTTCTGGATGTCTTCAGGTCGCAGGCATCGCAGCCTGCGGGACTCCTGGCTTCACGCTCTCATGGCGTGCATCAAAGGGTTTGCCCCGCGCAAACACCGCCCACAGAATGCGCGCGTTCTTGTTGGCCAGGGCCACAGCCGCCTTTTGCCAACCCGACTTTTCTCGCAACTGATGTGCCCACTGGGAGATTGGGTCGTCATGCCTTTGCGCCGTGCGCAGCGCCGCCTTGGCTCCCTGAATCAACAACATGCGCAGGTACATATCGCCGCGCTTGGTGATAGAGCCCAAATTATTCTTGCCCCCGCTGGAGTTCTGCTTTGGGGTCAATCCCAGCCAAGCCCCAAACTGCGCCCCGTTCTTGAACTGCTTGAAGTCGCCTACCGTGGCGATGACTGCCGACGCTGTCACGGGACCCACCCCCAGAAGTTGCGTGGCCGCTTTAGCGTGCTCGTCTTGCTTGATATGGGCCGCAATGCGTTGGTCACACCACGCGATATGGGCGTCAATCTCGTCCCACTGCGATTGCGCCCGCTCAATCACCAGGCGAGCGATGCCAGGGAGCTCATTGCTGGCGTCTTCGATGGCGGCGCTCAAGTTCCCACGCAGCGCGTCAGGGCTTTGGGCAAACACCAGGCCAAACTCGGCCAATAAGCCACGAATGCGGTTGATGCAGGCGGTGCGCTCAGATTTCAAACCTTCACGCAAGCGGTGCACACACAGCATGCCCTGCTGAGAGAGCGTCTTGATGGCCACAAATCGCATCGTGGGGCGCGAGGCGGCCTCGCATATCGCTGCGGCGTCGTTGGCGTCGTTCTTGCCGCCTTTGCCCTGTAGACGGTAAGGGCTCACCAGATGGGCGGCAATGATGCGTGCATCAAACCTCAACGCAACCAGTTTGCGTGCCCAGTGGTGGGCGCTGGCGCAAGCTTCCATGGCAATCAGGCAGTGTGCTGGCAACAGCGCACACCACTGCATGAACTTGTCTCGCTGCAAGGCTTTGTTGGTGACCAGTTTTCCACCCGCATCGACGGCGTGAACCTGGATGACGTTCTTTGCCAAATCAACGCCAACTCGTGTAATCTCGCTCATGGGACTTCTCCTTCAAAAAAGGTTTCAGATTGACTTCCAAACCCAATCTTGGCACTTGATGCCGCTACCTGGAAGTGGGAAGTCCCTTCGTATTCGCAGATACTGCGCAGGGCAATCGCATCTAAATTGCCAGCACGCCAAGGTCCAGCACCTTCTGCATATAAGCCGGGTCCCAACCCGCGCGGCTGCGCTTGTTCTTGATGCCCACCTTCAAGCTCGTTTCCCGCTTGAGCTGGGTGAGCGCTACGCGGCGCATGCACGCCAGATTTGCTGGCCCCTCATCCTTGCGAACACGGCTGGCATCCTCCCTGAAACTCACGTCCAGCGACCAGTGCAACGCGTTCTCCACCTCCCAGTGGCTGCGTATCGCATAGGCCATGATGTGTGCCCCAGCACTCAAGGGCAGGCTGCTGATGTAGTAGTGGGTGTCTTCGCTGCTTTTCTCGCCCACCTGGCGCGTGCG
>NZ_JAUYQD010000084.1 GCF_030697375.1 Rhodoferax sp.
ACACCACTGGCCTTACGGCGACATGCCGCCGCTGCGTCAGGTCACCGAGCCGCAGGTTGCGGCGATCGTGCAATACATACGCGAACTCCAAGTCGCAAACGGTATCGGATATCGGCCGCATCGCATGTAGGCATCAGTCCGACGAGCTTGCCGTCGCCCGCGGTATTGATGACGGTGGCGCCGTCGCCGCGGATATCGTCACGCAGATTTCGGTTGGTGCGGGCCGCGCCGCGGCGCGTCGAGGAAGAAGTTCTGAGGGATCACGTGTCGCATTGCGTTCAACACGCGATTGTGAGCGGCAATAAGACCGATCAGCGGGAGAAAATATCGGAACTAATGGCCGTGATTGGTCGATCTGGGAGATAATTGGCCTGAAGGGCTCATTGAGAGCTTGATGCTGATCAATGTCGTGCGAGCTAAAATCGTTAAGATAAGGAAAGTGTCGGGCTTTCCGTCGCCGCCAATTTATGAGAAGCTACATTCGTGAAGAGCAACTCTGCCATACGTCGGCTGCTGGCGGTCCTAGTGATCGCGGGCGTTGTATTGGCTCCGTTGTCCCGCCCTGCGATGGCGGAAACGTCCTTGACCGTGTCGATGCAGCCAATGGCAGATGACACGTCTGTTTCGGTGCTCACCGACGAAATGGCAAACGACATGCCCTGCTGTCCCTCGAGGGCAGCAGCGCCGGTTGGTTGCGACAAGTGCGTTCTCATGGCCGCGTGCATGTCGAAATGCTTCGCTGGCATTTCGGCTTCCGTCTTCCACCCGTTTCTGGTCGCTTCCGACAGGATTGCTGTGCAACGGGACGACTCCCGGCTCGACGGTGTGGGTCACCTGCCAGCCGAACATCCGCCTCGAACTCTGGTCTGAACGGCGTCACGGCGCCGTCTGCTGCCGCGCGACTTGATCGCGTGGATCGACGCAGGCCGCCTTGCGGCATGACCATGACTTCAGAGGATTTCACTATGAAAAAGCCAGACATCGCGCGTGCCTTCCAGGCTGCGCTCATCGGCCTTACCTTGATCGGTTCAGCCAACGTCGCCCGTGCTGAGATCAAGGATTATGAATTCAAGCTGACCGAGCCGACGGTCGCCGTCGGCAGGGACAAGATCGTCACGGTCCAACTTCTCAACAAGAAAACCGGCAAGCCTGTGCCTGACGCGGTGATCTTTGCTACCCGTCTCGACATGGCTCCGGAAGGCATGCCGGAGATGATCACCAAGATCGCGCGCGAATCAGGCGGCGAGCCGGGCAGCTACCGCTTCAAGGCAGCCTTCGGCATGGAAGGAAAGTGGCTGCTCTCGCTTGGCGCGAAAGTGCAGGGCGAAACCGGCACAGTTGAAAGCAAGCTCCTTATCACGGCACGAAAATGAAGCGCGTCATCCTCGCCGGTGTCACCGGCGTCGCTTTGATAGCGGCGGCAGGTGGCGGATTCATCGGTGCTCGCGAGCACCTTCATTCGACAGACACATTGCTCGTTTGGCCGGCTGCTGCGCAAACGAGCGAGGATGCGATCTATTATCAGGATCCGGACGG
>NZ_JAUYQD010000077.1 GCF_030697375.1 Rhodoferax sp.
GCGCGCAATAGCCGGGGTTGGAGATGACCTCCTGCGCCGCCGCCGGCGTCACCGATAGCGCCGACAGGAGGGCCGCAGTTCCCAACAATGCAAATTTCGTCATGAGTGTTCTCCTGGATTGGACATGAGACGGCGCGCCCTGTCGAACGGCCCGGGGCGCGCACTTTGATGTTCAATGGCGGAGCCTCGTGCAGTTAGTGCGGGACTGCCTGAAAAGGTGCTTGCTCCGGCTCCGGTGCCGCGCCGCATCCTGTGGATGCGGTATCCGCGATCCGCTACTACAGGAGATGCTAACTCCGCCAAAACGGCCACCCAATCGCTCTCATCCCAAAAATTCCATCCGGCGCTTTGCTTGCCCGCGCCCGCATCATTCGCACAATGCGGCTGCAAATGCTTGTTCCGCCATGATCTTTCGCTAATCTGAATCCGGGTGGATGAAGGAGCCGAGGGTGCGTTGTCAGGTTTGTCAGTCGACCCTGAAAGCCGGCGACGTGTATTGCTCGTCCTGCGGTGCGGTCGTCCCCGAACATCCTCCAGTAACTCCCGAAGTTCGCGGCCGCATCGCCGGCGAGCGGAAATATCTCACGCTGCTCTGTGCCGATCTGCAGCGCTCGACCGATTTGATCTCGGAGCTGGACCCCGAGGCGGCGATCTCCCGGCTCGAGCCGGCGCTGATTGCGATGCGCACCGCCGTTCGCCGTAACCGCGGGATCGTCAGCAAGGAAGGCGGCGACGGGCTGATCGCGCTTTTTGGCGCCCCGCATGCCGACGACAACCACGCCGTCATGGCCTGTCACGCGGCGGTCGAGCTGGTCCGCCGGGTCAAGCTGTTGAACGATCCGGCGCTTCTGGTGCGGGTCGGGGTTCATTCCGGCTATGTCGTCGCTCACGTGATCGAGGCCGACTTCTCTTCGATCTATGAAGCGGGCGGCCCTGCGGTCCATCTGGTCAAGCGGCTCGAAAATGCCGCGCAAGCCGGGCAAATCCTGGTCTCGGAATCGTGCCAGAGCCTGGCCGCAGGCCTGGTGACTTTCAACGCGCGACCCCCGAGACGGCTGGAGGGGTTTTCCGCGCTTGTTCCCTGCTACGAACTCGCCGAAATCAGCGGGCTTACCCGCTGGCGCGCCCGCTCCACCAAGGGGCTTTCGTCGTTTGTCGGACGCGCCGAAGAGATTTCCCTGCTCGAGCGGGCGGCGCGGGAGACCGGTTCGTCCGGACAGATCGTCGCGCTGGTGGGGACGGCCGGCATCGGAAAATCCCGAATCGCCCACGAATTCGTCGGTGGGTTGCGCGAGAAGAACTGGCAGGTGCTGGAGGCAGAAGGCAACCCGCTGGAGCAGGCGGTGCCGTATGCATTGCTGAAGAAGCTGCTCCAGAGCGCGCTGCAGGCGGGCAATGCGGGGCCGCCGGCTCATCCTGACCTGCCCGAGGGGCCCGCGCTTGCACATTCCGATCTGTGGCCGGCCGCGCTTTGCTCGGTTCTGGACCAGCCGGTGACGGACAGCCGCTGGAACGATCTCGAACCCCTGTTGCGGCGTCGCGCGATCATCGATGCCGTCCGCAATGCGATCGGCAGGGTGATTGCGACGCAGCCGACCATCCTGCTTCTTGAGGACCTTCACTGGATCGATGGCCAAAGCGAAACCGCGATCGAGGCCCTGATGTCGTTGACGGCAGGCCACCCGCTTCTGGTGCTGCTGACGTGGCGAACTGAAGACACGCCCGGATGGCTGGCCCGGCTGAACGTGCGCCGGATCTGGCTGCGGTCGCTCGATGTCTCCTCGGCGAATGCCTTGCTCGACGACCTGCTTGGCGCGGGTGCGGAGCTCGACGCGCTCAAGGCTCGCATCCTTCGCCACACCGGCCAGGTTCCGCTTTTCATCGAGGAAGTGGCGCGGCAACTCCTCAATCGTGGCGTCCTCGACGCCGACGCCGGCCGGTTTGCCGCCAGAACCCCGTGGGAAGCGCTGGAAATTCCGCCCACCGTGCAGGGGGTCATTGCGTCCCGCATCGATCGCCTGCCGAAGGAGGACAAGGCGCTTCTCCAACTCGCGTCCGTCGTCGGACCGCGTATCCCACCCCCGTTGTTGGCGGCCGTGACGGGAATGCCGGCAGCCGAGTTGCAGAGCCGCCTTTGGTCGCTGGAAATTCTGGATTTTCTGGTTGAGTCGCGGTGGCTTGCTGCCCCGGAATACGAATTCGCGCACGATCTCATTCGCGAGGTTGCCTACGATTCGATCCTCCGTCCGCAGCGCGAGGAGCTACACCGCCGGATTTTGACGGCGCTGGAGGCTAATGCTCTGGGTCACCAGGAGGAGGTCGCCGAGGCATTGTGCCACCATGCGGTCAAAGCGCAGGACTGGGCGAAGGCGGACAAGTACGGTTACATGGCGGCAAGAAAGGCCTTGGCCAGATCCGCATTCCGCGATGCAACAGAATACTTCCAGATAGCGATGGACGCGGTCGACAAGCAACCGGCCTCGACGGCGCGTGAGCAGCGGGCGATCGACTTGC
>NZ_JAUYQD010000078.1 GCF_030697375.1 Rhodoferax sp.
ACGCCAGGCGGCAAATTCTTCCAAGCAGCGCTCAATGCGCTGGCGGTCTGTGTCTTTCATGTGTCCATCCTCGTCGTTGAAAACAACGAGCGTGGCAAATCCGCTTCAACCTCGCAAGATGGCGCAGACCGGACGCTTACGAATCAAGTCGAGCGTGGCGGATAACTTCTCACCTTGGTAGTCGAGTGCCAAGGCTCCTACGCTGGCATTGCGCGCCTGATGGTCGATTGCTGTGCTTCCGTTGCGGTTGGAGCCATTGAAACGAACCCCGAACTCGCGCGTGGAGCCGAAGCGTCGCGCGATGTCCACGTGGCCACCGAGTTGGGATTGAGCGACGTAGTCGGCACGCAGGCGCGTGAGGTCGTCGTGGGCGCGTTTGGGTACAACGTTGATCGCACCGCCACCGGCTCCGTTGGGCGACATGCCATAGACCATGGCGGATGGACCCTTGAAGATCTCGATGCGCTCGGCGTAGTCGGCTGACAGGCGGTAGTTGGGGCCGGCGCCGAACAGGCCGTCAAATGCCACCTCACCGATATTGTTGTCGCCCACCCCGAAGCCACGGACAAAGAATGCGTCGCTGTTGTCGCCGGCCATGCCGCTGCTGCGCACCATGGGGTCCAGACGGGCAACATCGGCAATCGTCGCAGCCTGCGTGTTTTCGACCGTTTGCGAAGTGAAGGCGGTAATGGCAAACGGTGCATTCATCGTATCCACGTTGCCGAGCATGCCAATTCGTCCGCCGCGCGCTTGGTGCCCGCCGGGGTAAGACCCGGACAAGGCGTGTGCGGCGGAATCCGCCGATGCCGTGACGGTCACAACGGGCAGCATTGCGGCTTCTGCCGCTGGCGTCGATGGCTGCGGCTTGACCACAACTGAATGTCCGTCAACGTGCGCCTCCAGTCCGCTACCCTGCAACAGCCGGGCCAGCGCTTGCGGCACCGTCAGCGAGCCATTCACCGAAACGGCCGCCTTGCCCGCGACCAGCGCCGCCGGAAAGGTCATCTGCAGATTGGCCTGCCGCGCCAGTTCGTTCAACGCCTGCCCAAGCGGCTGTGCTGGAATGTTGATGGCGATGGGCGCAGCTGTGGCAGCCGAGCCGGTTTGGGCGTACGCCATGGGTGCATAACCCGCAGCCAAGGCTACGGTGAGGGCGGCCGCCAGGGCCAGGGGGGCAGGGGTAAAGCGCTTGTTCAGCGGCAACGGTCGCATAGGTGAGAAGTCCTCGGTCGGTGGTTGATTGCCGGGCCTGCAACTCAGATGCAGGCCCTTCCTACTGATGAAGACGCACCACCCCTGCTAAATCCGCATGTTGCGAATGAGAATTCTTCAAGAAATTTTTTAACCCTATCTCGCGACTACTTCCGTCACCTCGCCTCGCCGCACCAAACGCACGGGCAGCACCTGTGGCAGGGTCTCGGCAAAGTGCTGCCATTGGCGAAGGCTGTAGCTACCGCCCACGGGGAGGGTGCCCACGGTGCGGTCGCGCACTACCAGGCCGGTGCGGCCGTAGCGTTCGAACTCGGCAATCGCCTGCGCCAACGGCGTCTGGTCGAAGCTCAGGCGCCCGTCGCGCCAGGGGGCGATGGCGCCGGCCAGCACACCGGCCACGGAGCCGAGCTGCCCCTGGGCATTGGCCACCACCTGCTGGCCAGCGGTCAGCTCCACCGAACCGCTGCCGAGGCTCCCGGCGGTGGCAGACACCTCATTCCCGGGCTCTGCGCGGTCGACCCGCGCCACACGCACCCGGCCTTCCTCCACCGAGACCACCGTCTGGCCTGCGTCGAGGCCCGTGCCGGTGTGGCGCACCGAAAACCGGGTGCCGACCACGGTGATGCGCAGGGGCCCGGCGTAGACGTGGAACGGCCGTTGCGCATCGGAGTGGACGGCGAACATGGCTTGCCCATTCTGTAGGCGCACCTCGCGGCGGTCGTGGTACAGGCGCACCTCGGCGCGGGTGGCGGTATCGAGTTGCAGGGTGCTGCCCTTGAAGCCGGCTTGCCCTCCGGCGTCCGGCAGGCTGGTGGTCAACTGCTGGCCCCGCTCGGTGGAGAAAACATGCTCGAACACCGGCTGCTGGCGCCAGTGATCCCACCCGAGCCAGCCTCCGCCCACGATGGTGAAGGCAATGGTTGCGGCGGCGGCTTGGGGAACCAGAAGGCGCCAACCCAGCAACCATTGGCGGCGTCCCGGCTTGGCCGGCTGGCGTGCGGGCTTTTGCCAGGGCCGGGAGGGGCTCTCGGCCACGACCTGTGGCGGTGTGGCGGCGGCTTGCACCCTGTCCGGCAGGCTGGCCTTGAGCGAGACCAGATCGTCGTCCGGCAGTTGCTTCACGTCGCCAAAGGTGGCGTCCATGTCTTCCAACGCTTCAGCGTGGCGCGGGTCGGTATCCAGCCAGGCCTGTAGTTCGGCCTGGCCTTCGGCGTCCAGCCCGTTGCGCCAGCGCGCGACCCAGGTGGCGGCCTCGATGTCGCGCGGATCCTGGGCCTGGGCGAAGGTCTCGAACTCGCGTTCGTCGGCATCGAGTTCGCGCTCAGGGGCAGGCCAACGGTTGAATGGGGGCGGGGTTTGAGGCATGGTGGGAGGCAATGGGTTGCTCTTGTCAATGTAGACGCACGAGGGTGGGTAATTCCTCACCCCTGCGCTTGCAATCCGGCAGGGGGGATTTCTGATTACGTCTGCGCCTGTCTTTTGCCTTGCACGTCTGGCTGCACCGCGTCGCCGTCGCCACGCAGTCGGCGCTCGCAAAGTTTGCAGGCCACCATGCCCCGCACCACATGTTTTTCCACCATGCTGACGGAAATGCCCATGTGCTGGGCGATTTGCGCGTGGCTGAGCTCCTCGAACACGTGCAGCACGAAGGCCTCGCGGCAGCGGGGTGGCAGCGTTTCGATGGTGGCCACGTAAGCGCGGACGATCTGTTGCGAGGCGAGGACCTCTTCGGGTTGCAGGTGCAGCGGTGCGGCCGGGTGCTGGTCTTCGGGGATGGTGTGCAGGTCGTCGTGATTGCGTACCTCGGCGCGCCGGTGCTGGTCGATGACGAGGTTGCGGGCGGTGCGGTAGAGCAGGGCGCGCATATCCAGCACGGTCTGGCCGGAAGACTGGGCGCTCAGCACGCGGACGTAGCTTTCCTGCGCCAGGTCGGCCGCAGTGTCGCGGTCAGGGACCTGACGCCGCAAGAAATTCAGCAGTTCTCGGTGGTAACGCTCCAGCACGGCAAAACCCACATGTGGTTGAGGAAAGCCGTGCACCGGGTGGCATGGAGACTGGCGGTGGCTGGTCTGCGGAGTACGGCTAAATAAGAATAGTTCTTATTATCGCTGAAATGATGGTCCACCGGCCACACCGGGTGCGCCGCGACGCACGGTGGCGCGGTTCCTGGGTATAGGACTTGCTTCGTCCTCAAGTGCCTACTTCTTGGCGCTGCCACCCATGTAGTCCGACACAGCCTTCCACTTGCCGTCCTGAATTTGCGACAGACGGGAGGCGTCGCTGCCCAGGCGCTTGGTTGGGGAGAACGTGGCTTGGGCGCTGCCAAAGATGTCCGGCGGGATCGTCAGGGTGTCCATCACCTTGATGAAGCTTTCGGTGCTCAGGTTTTTACCGGCCTTGGTGGCGGCGTTGGCAAAGGTGTTGATGATGTTGTAGCCATACACCGAGAACACGGTGGGCTCGTCGGTGAACTTGGTCTTGTACTTGTTGGCCCAGAAGCGGATGGGCTGGCTTTGCTCATCGGTGTAGGGGTTTTGCACCGTCATGGTGGCATACAGGCCGTCCATGGCCTTGCCGCCGATCTTATGGATCAGGTCGGTATAGGCCGCGCTGGAGCCCAGGAACACCGGGTTAAAGCCCAGTTTGCGGGAGGTGCCGATGGTGCCTATGGTTTCGCGGATGATGGTGCCCAGCACAATCATGTCGCAGCCGCTGGATTGCATTTTCGAGACTTGTGACGAGAAGTCGGTGGCGCCGCGCTTGAAGGAGGTTTTCTCGGCAAACTCCATGTTCAGGGTCTTCAGGCCTTCCTCACCGCCGCGCAGCACTTCCAGGCCGAAGTCGTCGTCCTGGTAGATGGTGCACACTTTTTTAGCGCCTTTTTCTTTCACTACCTTGGGCACGGCGTTGCGCATCTGGTCAAAGTAGGTGGCGGCAAAGGAGTATTTGAGCTTGTGGAAGGGCTCGTACATTTCGCGTGCGGCGGTGATGGGGAAGAAGTTGATCACGTTCTTCTCAAACTGCACCGGCATGGCTGCCATGTTTTGCGCCGTGCCGATGTGGCCCACCATCATGAAAATCTTGTCCTGGTTGACCAGCTTTTGCGCTGCCAGCACCGCCTTTTTTGGGTCGTAACCGGAGTCTTCCACCAGCAACTTGATCTTGCGACCGTTGATGCCGCCTTGCTCATTGATTTCGTCCACGGCCAGTTGCATGCCCATGCGGGCTTGCTTGCCAAAGCCCGCCAGCGGCCCCGACAGATCCTGGATGGAGCCCAGGGTAATTTCATTTTTCTCGACCCCTTGCTGCTCGGCGCAGGCGAGGGTGGCGGCAAAGGCCACGGTGGTGAGGGTGAGCACGGACTTCAGTTTCATGGACAGATCTCCTACAAAAAAAGCGTGGTGTTGCGAATACGAAAGGGCCGCAGGCGGTGTTGCATGATGCCGCAATGCGGGCCCCTTGTCTTGTCTTTGGGGGGCTCGGGTCAAGGCGCTTTGTACCCACTGACCACCTTCCATCGGCCGTCTTGAATTTGCGACATGCGCGACGCATTGCTACCCAAACGTTTCGAGGGGGTGAATTTGAGCGGCGGGCCGCCAAAAATGTCACCGGGAACCCGGATGGTTTCCATGGAGCGGATGAATTTGCTGGTGGTCGGGCGTGGTCCCGCGTCACGCATGGCCTGGGCAAACACATTGAGGGTGTTGTAGCCAAACACCGACATGGCAGACGGGTCTTCGTTGAACTGGGTCTTGTATTTGCTGGCCCAAAAACGCACCGGCTGGGACGCGTCGTCCACATAAGGAATCTGTGCGGTCATGGTGGCGTACATGCCCTCCACCAGTTTGTCGCCCAATTTGGGAATCAACTCGGAGTAAGAGGCGCTGGAGCCCAGAAACACCGGGCTGTAGCCGCTTTTACGGGCTTCCCCGATGACGCCCACCGTCTCGCGGATGATGGTGCCCAGCACCACCAACTCGCACCCGGCGGCCCTCATGCGTGCAACCTGGGACGAAAAATCCGTGGCCCCGCGCTTGAAGGTGGCGGTCTCGGCTAGGGCCAGGTTCCACATCTTCAGCCCGTCCTGGGCGCCGCGCAGCACTTCCAGGCCAAATTCATCGTCCTGGTAAATGGCGCAGGTCTTGGCCGCGCCCTTTTGCTTGACCAGCAGGGGCAGGCCATCGAGCATTTGCTCGTAGTAGGTGGGGTTGACCGAAAACTTGAGCCGGTGAAAGGGTTCGTACATTTCACGGGCGGCGGTGAGGGGGAAGAAATTGATGACCTCACGCTCAAACTGGATGGGCATGGCGGCCAGGTTTTGCGCGGTGCCGATGTGGCCCACCATCATGAAAATTTTGTCCTGGCTGACCAGTTTTTGGGCCGCCAGCACGGCCTTTTTGGGGTCGTAGCCGGAGTCTTCCACCTGCAGCTTGATCTTGCGGCCGTGGAGGCCCCCTTGTTCGTTGATTTCGGCAATGGCCATTTGCATGCCATTGCGGGCCTGCTTGCCATAGCCGGACAAGGGGCCTGACAGGTCCTGGATGGTGCCCAGCAGGATTTCATTGCTGCTGATGCCCTGCTGCACTTGTGCGGCGGCCAGGGTGCTGAGGGTGGAGAGACAGGCCCAAGCCAGTAAACGGAAAAATTGCATTGTTCTTATCGGTTATCGGTGTGGAGTGGAGACGGGGGATTAGCGGTACATGGCCTCAATCTGGGCCGCGTATTTGTGTTCCACCAGCTTGCGTTTGAGCTTCATGGTGGGGGTGAGTTCTTCGTCTTCGGCGGTCAGCTGGTTTTCCAGCAGGAAGAACTTCTTGATCTGCTCCACCCGGGCAAACTTTTGGTTCACCCGTTCCAGTTCAGCCTGGATCAGCGCCTGCACTTCGGCCGCACGCGTCAAGCTTGCATAGTTGCTGAAGGGCACATCTTGATCTTGCGCATACTTCTCCACGTTTTCCTGGTCGATCATGATGATCACGGTCAGGTAGGGCCGCTTGTCGCCAATCACCACGGCGTCGGTGATGTAGGGCGAGAACTTCAGGTCGTTCTCCAGCTCGCTGGGGGTGACGTTTTTGCCGCCCGCCGTGATGATGATGTCCTTCATGCGGTCGGTGATGCGGAAGAAGCCGTCGCCGTCCACTACGCCCACGTCGCCGGTGTGCAGCCAGCCGTCGGCATCCATGGTTTCAGCGGTTTTTTCGGGCAGGTTCATGTAACCCGCAAACACGTTTTTGCCCCGCACCAAAATCTCCCCCGAGGCGGGGTCCAGCCGCACTTCATTGAAGCTGGCCGCCGGGCCGATGGAGCCGGGTTTCATGCGGCTGGCTGGCACACCGGTGGACGCGCCGCAGGTTTCGGTCATGCCCCAGACCTCCAGCATGGGCAGGCCCAGCGCCAGGTACCAGCGCACCAGGTCGGGTGAAATGGGGGCCGCGCCGGTCACCAAAAAACGCGCGCGGTGGATGCCGATGAGCTTGCGCACATTGTTCAGGCACAGCCACTGCGCCAGCGTGAACTGCACCTTGAGCCAGGTGCCCACGGGCTGCCCGGCCAAGACCCGGTCGGCAATGGACGTGCCCACCCCGATGCCCCAGCCATAGGCCGCCTGCTGGATGGCGCCCGCCTCTTTGAGCGAGATCATCACGCCGGAGTAAAACTTCTCCCACACCCGGGGCACGGCCGTGAACACGGTGGGCGCGATCTCGCGCACATTCTCGGGAATGGTCTCGGGGTTCTCGACAAAGTTGAGTTTGGCCCCGGTGTACAGCGCAAAATATTCACCGCCCATGCGCTCGGCGATGTGGCACAGGGGCAAGAAACACATGCGTTCGTCGTGTTCGTCCTGCGCCACCAGCGTGTTGTAGCCGCGCACGGTAAACACCAGGCCCTGGTGCAGGTGCATGGCCCCTTTGGGTTTGCCGGTGGTGCCCGAGGTGTAGACCAAAATCGCCAGGTCTTCCGGCTTGCAGGCGGCCACGCGCTGCTGGAGTTCCTGGGGGTGCTGGGCCAGGTGGCTGCGCCCCAGGGTGCGCAGGGCGTCCAGGCTGATGACACCGGGGTCATCCAGGTCGCGCAGGCCTTCCATGTCGAACACCACGATCTTGCGCAGCAGGGGCAATTGGTCACGCACCTCCAAGGCCTTGTCCAGTTGTTCGTCGTCTTCGACAAACAGGAAGGTGGTGCGGGAGTCTTCACACAGGTACTGCACCTGGGTCGGGGCGTCGGTGGGGTAGATGCCATTGGACACACCGCCTGCGGATAACACCGCCAAATCGGCCCACACCCATTCCACGACGGTGTTGGCCAGGATGGAGGTGCATTCGCCTTTGGCAAAGCCCAGGGCCATCAGCCCGCCGGCAATTTCGCGTACCGCGTCGGCGGTTTGGTTCCAGGTCCAGCTGCGCCACAGGCCCAGGTGTTTTTGGCGCATCCAGACGTTCGGCCCGCGTTTTTCAACGGCGTTCCAGAACATCGCCGGAATGGTTTCGCCCGCCATGACGATGGCGTTGTTGGGCTGGATGTTTTGAAGATCCCAGAGTTTTGACATCGCTTTATCTCCAGGTCTTTTTCTTTTTCCAGCGGCGTTCACCGCGCACGCCGTCTTCCTTCATGCCGAGGTAGAACTCCTTGATGTCGTCCTTCTCGCGCAAGTGGGCGCAGGTGTCTTCCATGACGATGCGGCCGTTCTCCAGCACGTAGCCGTAGTCCGAGGCATTGAGCGCCATGTTGGCGTTTTGCTCCACCAGCAAAATGGTGGTGCCACGCTCGCGGTTGATGCGCACCACAATCTCAAAGATTTCTTTGGTGAGTTTGGGTGAAAGGCCCAGGCTGGGTTCGTCCAGCAAAATCAGATCGGGGTTGGCCATGAGAGCCCGGGAGATGGCCAGCATCTGCTGCTGCCCGCCCGAGAGCAGGCCCGCATCTTGGGCGGCACGTTCGCGCAGAATGGGAAAGTAGCCATACACCGCCTCCATGTCACGCGCCACGCCGTCTTTGTCGCTGCGGGTGTAGGCGCCCATCAGCAGGTTGTCGTGCACGCTGAGCAGGGGGAACACTTCGCGGCCCTCGGGCACATGGCTCAGGCCCTGCTGCACGATCACGGCGGGGTCTTTGGCGGTGATGTCCTGGCCCTTGAACTCGATCGATCCCTTGCGCGGGTCGATGATGCCGGAGATGGTTTTGAGAATGGTGGTTTTGCCCGCGCCGTTGGAGCCCAGCACGGTGGCAATTTCGCCCCGGCGCACCTGCAAGCTCACGCCGCGAATGGCCTTGATGGGGCCGTAGGCGCTCTCCACATTGAGCAGCTTGAGCACGGGCAGGTCGCTGATGGGCGGCGGCAGGGTGCTCATGCAAGCTCCTTGGCCAGGCCGGGTGCCAACACGGTTCGGCGCAGTGAGGACACGTCGTCAATCGAGCCCAGGTAGGCCTCGATCACGCCGGGGTCGTTTTGCACTTCGCGCGGGGTGCCCATGGCCAGCACCGCGCCCTGGTTCATGGCCAGCACGCGGTCGGAGACTTTGGAGACCAGGCTCATGTCGTGCTCCACCATCAGTACGGTAATACCCAGCTCATTCTTGATGTCCTGAATCCAGAAAGCCATGTCGTCGGTTTCTTCAACGTTGAGGCCGGACGAGGGCTCGTCCAGCAGCAAGAGCTTGGGTTCGGTGCACAGGGCACGCGCCATCTCCACCACCTTGCGCACGCCGTAGGGCAGTCCTGCAACAAAGGCATCGCGGTAGTGCTGCAGGCCCAAAAACTCGATCACTTCTTCGGCCTTCTGGCGCGCCAGCAACTCGGTTTCACGCGCCTTGGCCGTGAAAAACAGGTCTTGCCAGAGCCCGGTTTTGCGGTGCGTGTGGCGGCCAATCAAGAGGTTGTGCAAGACGGACGCGTGCTCGAACAGTTCAATGTTCTGGAAGGTGCGCGCAATGCCCAGCGAGGCCACGTCTTGGGGCGGCTGCTCGGTGAGTTTGATCATGCCATTGGGGCCGGCGTAGTCGATCTCGCCGGTGGTGGGCGTGTAGATGCGGCTGATGAGGTTGAACACCGTGGTCTTGCCCGCCCCGTTGGGGCCAATCAGGGTGAAGACTTCCCCCTGGCGTACGTCAAAACTCACGTTGTTGACGGCCAGTACGCCGCCAAAACGCACACTCAGGTTGCTGGCAGAAAGTAAGGTGTCGGTTTTCATTTCAGGCGATCAGACTTTTGAAAGGACTTTTGCCGCTTGAACATGCCCTTGCGGTAGAACGGAAACATCTGCAGGTAGGTGCGGATCTTGAGCCAGCGTCCGTACAAACCCATGGGCTCGAACAGCACAAAGGCAATCACCACCATGCCGTACACCACGCCTTGCAGGCCGGGCGCCTGGCCCACGGCATCGGGTAGGTAGTCTTTGACCATGGCAATGGCCTGGGGCATGCTGATGAGAAAGATGGCGCCTAGAAAAGCGCCGTGCACCGAACCCGCGCCGCCAATCACAATCATCAACAGCAAGTCCACCGACTGCAGCAGGCTGAACTGGTCGGGCGAAATGAACTGCAGCTTGTGGGCGTACAGCGCGCCCGCAATACCCGCCAGGGCGGCCGACAGCGAAAACGACAATGTCTTGTAATACGCCAGGTGGATGCCCATGCTTTGCGCGGAAATTTCAGAGTCCCGAATCGCCACAAACGCCCGCCCGGTGGGGGAGCGCAGCAGGTTGAGAATGCCCAGCGTGGCCGCCACGGTGATCACCAGGCACAGCCAGTAAAACTGGTCGCCCGTTTCCAGCACCCAGCCAAACAGATCGGGTTTTTTGATGTGGATGCCGGCATTGCCCCCGGTCACGGACTCCCAGCGCGCCAGCACCTCTTCGACGATAAAGCCAAAGGACAGCGTGGCCATCCCTAAGTAAATGCCCTTGACGCGCAAGGCCGGCAAGCCCACCACCAGCCCGACCGCCGCCGACAAACCCGCCGCGCAGGCCAGCGCGATAGGGAAGGGCAGGCCGGCATTGGTCAGCACCGTATGCGTGTAGGCCCCCACGCCCAAAAAGGCGGCGTGGCCCAGAGAAAACAGGCCGGTAAAGCCCGCCAACAGCATCAGCCCCAAACCGGCGATGGAGTAAATCAGCACAAAGGTGAGCTGCGCCAGCCAGTACTCGGCAAACAGCCAGGGTGCCGCCAGCAGCAGCGCCAACAGCGCGGCGTACCAAAACACATGGCCGCTGTGTTTGGCAAGGTTGATGTCTTGCCCGTAATTGGTTTTGAATATGAATCTCATACTTTTTTGCGCAATTTCTCGCCAAACAGGCCGTTGGGTTTGACCATCAGCATGACCAGCACCACCACATACGCGGCCGTGTCCTTGACGCCGTCGGGCAGGTAAAAGCCCGAGAACGACTCCACAATGCCAATCACCAGCCCGCCCACAATCGCGCCCGGCAGGCTGCCAAACCCACCGACCACGGCGGCCGGAAAAGCTTTCATGCCGATGAAGCCCATGTTGGCGTGCACAAAGGTAATGGGCGCCAGCAGCAGGCCCGCAACGGCGGCCACTGCGGCGGCCAGGCCCCAGGCAATACCGTTGAGCCGTTGCACCGGAATACCCATGTAGTAGGCCGCCAACTGGTTTTGCGATGCGGCCTGCATGGCGATCCCCAGCTTGCTGTAACGGAACAGGGCAAACAGCAACACGCACAGCACGCCGGTGGCGCCAATCACCACCATGTGCTCGACATTCAGAATTAGCGCGCCCACGCCAAACTCATTGCCGCCAAACTTCCAGATTTCATCCTTGTAGGGCACGGGCAAGGCCAGGGTTTCGGTGCCAATGCCGGGGAGCATGGTGATCAAACCGCGCGCCACGTAGCCAATACCGATGGTCAGCATCACGATGGAAAAAGCCGGCTGTCCCAGGATCGGGCGCACCACCACGCGCTCCAGCAGCACGCCAAACAGTGCCATGCCGGCGATGGCGCACAAGGTGGCCAGCCAGTAGGGAAACCCCAGCATGGTCATGCCGACCAGGCCACCAAAAGCACCCAGCATCATCAGCTCACCCTGGGCGAAGCTGACCGTCTCGGTGGCCTTGTAAATGAGCACGAAGCCCAGCGCAATCAGCCCGTAGATGCACCCCTGTGCGATGCCGCTGATCAGCAATTGAAGGAACTGCACTGTGTCTCCTGTTTTATTGTTAAACGTTTATAGCGGCAATCGTTGCGAAACCCGACAGGGTTTGTACCGACCCCTTGTCGGGCAGGCGACAGGCACAAACCCATCAACCGCAAAAAGCGCGATCATGCGGACCATGCAAAACACCATCCACATCAGCCAGCACGGCCCCGTCACCGTGGTGACGCTGGAACGCGCCGAGGTGCGCAGTCGCGGCTCTTGCTGTCCAAACCCGTGATTGCGTCCATCAGTGGCGCCGCAGTGGCCGGTGGCATGGAGCTGGCCCTGTGGTGCGATCTGCGGGTGATGGAGGCCGATGCCTACTTTGGCGTCTTTTGCCGCCGCTTTGGGGTGCCGCTGATCGACGGCGGTACGGTGCGCTTGCCCCGGCTGATCGGCATGTGCCTGTGCAACCGCGTGGTGCCTAGCGGGGAGGCATTACCCGCAGCCCTGGCTTTGGCCCAGCAGTTGGCCGCCTTCCCCCAATCCACCCTGCTGGCCGACCGCGCCAGCGCCTACACCCAGTGGGACCTGGACCTGCCCCACGCCCTGCACCAGGAATGGCAGCGGGGCAAAGCCTGTATTGCCGAGGGGCGGGTCGGCATGGGGAATTTTAGTCAAATAGGCCTGTAGCCCGCGTAGATGCTTCGTAAGTAGCTATGAATTAGATAGCAAAATCTTGAAAAATTCACCACCCTCTCAGATATCCAGGTGAGCCCCCGTTTCCTCAGTCATTCGTTCTGCTCGCTCTGTCTTCTTGTCGTGGTGCTCTCGCCAACGGATGTGCTGGTACACGAATCAATAAAGAGTTGCTGGTAGATGGCGATTTCACAGAATGCGGCGCTTCGCCAGCAGATCTCATTTGAATGGAGTGATACCCGATATCCACCCAAATACAAACCTCATCTCGCATCGAGAATTTTTTCGCACTTTGCTGGAGCGCCGCCTCAATGTCGGACAAGGCAAAATTCCAGAACCGAGTGCTTTCGGCCCGGTCTGGATGCTTGATCGTGGTAAGGGTCAGGTAGTTGCGTTCAATGTATGCAAGTGCTTCTTGCAACACCGCTTCAGGTTGCCCACGAAATGACCTGTCGTGGACGCTCGAAACTTTCGCCCCCTCTGGCCGCCAGAGTATGTCCAGCTGAAATATGCTCACATCATGCTGCGCAAGAAGGACTGAATTGGGTCAATCGCTCCAGCGCAATACCGATAGCGCGGTCATCAAACAGCGTGGCCTTTCTCTTGGCACCACCTTCATGGGGCCAATGTTCCAGGCCATCACGTACGGCAGCCACCGTAGGAGCCACGTGTTCGCGACTCAGCAGCCAGTCCACTGTGGATAGCAATTCCATGCCAAAGGGTGACTCAAAGCCGTCGATCAATGCAGTGGTCTCTTCCAATGTCGCTGAATAGGTTTTGGCTTCACTGCGTAGGTAGCCCTGTACCAGGTCTTTGCGCTCGTCGTTGAACCAGACCACGTCAAGCCGTGTTGAATCAGCAATGCGTTTTTCACTACGCAAATAGCTGCCGTCCAAGCTGTTCAGCAAATGGTTCAGGTCAGGAGCAAAGGGGCCAAATTTATTGGCTTCAAATTTCAAATTGAGCGGGTTGCTACCTGGGCTGAGCCGCTCACTGGACCGCTCCAAAAACCAGGCCAGCTTTTGAATTTCGAGCAGACTGCATTCCATGCCCAGCACCCAGTAGCGACGCACAAGTTCCGCGATCAAGGCGCGAGCCGGGGTCAGCTTTTCAACGCCTGTGCGTTTGGCCACATTTTGGTACTGCTTGGTTGGCTCAAATACCGTTATGTCAATGTCGGTCAAGTCACCCAATGCGCGTTGAATCTCGGGCTTGACCGACTCCCAGTCCAGGCCACCATTGCCCGCGCCCAGCGGCGGTATGGCAACGGAGGTCACCTTGTTTTCAATCAAAAAATGGCGCAGGTCTTGCAGGCCCTCAACGACCCATTCCAACTTGGAGGGCGAACGCCAGTGCTGCTTGGTGGGGAAATTGACGATCCAGCGCGGGCCATCCAATTCGGCGGGCTCGGTAATGAACATGTGGCCCGTATGCACTTTGTTGGCCTTGCAGGCAACTGCGTACTGGCGGTAGTTGTCGCCAAAGCGCTCTTTGAACATCAGCGCAATGCCTTTGCCCATCACGCCTACAGTGTTCACTGTGTTCACCAGCGCTTGCGCGCGGGCTTCCAGCAAATTACCTGTTGTGAAATTGAGCATCAAAAATACCACCCCGGACGTGAATGAACCGGCAAATTCAGCCCTTGGGCTGCAACTTGCGTTTGAGCCTGTATTTTGCCCGCTTCTGAATGACAAACAATCCCTATCAACCCGGATACCGGGCAGTGCCGGTGAATCAGGGCTTCCGCTTGATAACGCTCAAATTTGGCCGGATCATTTTCATCGCGTTTGAAGTCCCGCGCCTGCAGAAGCTTCCAGTCCACCTTGTCCAGCTGGGCTAGGTTGTCGTAGTACCTAGCCCAGCGGTAATAGGCGTGCATGTCGGTGAACAAAAACGGCAGGCCCTGCTGAGCCACATGGTGCAGGCTGGACACCAGAATCACAATTTCATCGTTGTCCCGCTGCTGAACCCCACCGCGCCCGGAGCGAATGTTGCGCATCATCACCGAGAAGGGGGTGAAATAGAAGGGGACGTAGTCGTTCAGCAGCCCGCCGGGTGGCACTGGAACGATGTGGCGCGCCCGCTTGTCAATCAGCTCCGGGTTGCCAATGCTCACCCAGTTGCCCCCACGCTGTGCGCCATTGCCGCAGTGCAGGCCATGAGCCAACACCCACGGCAAGTTGTCGCGGTGGATGATGCGCCATATGAGCGCCTTTTCCGGGTTGAGGCTCTTGTAAATCATTTGAGAAACATGTTCTCGTTTACATCTACGCCAATGGCTACTCCCTGGCGATTGGCCCAAGTTCTAATTTTTTGCTCCAACTCCGCGTTGCGGAGGTGGATTGCAAAAAACTGCGAAACCTCCACGGAGTCTGGCGCAAGACACTCCGCCATGCATACGCTCTTGCTTTTGTATTCCGTCATACGCCCCTTTTTTTAGCTTATTGAGCTGAAACTTTGCCGGTGAGCAGGTCTTGCAAGAGGCCGGGTTTTTGGGTTTTCCGCTTCTGCATGATTTTCTGCCGGACATGAGAACCAATAAAAAGGCCTCTAGCCCCCGCAGATATTGCGCAAGCAGCTATGAATTAAATAGCAATTCCGGCGTCCGGCTTGGGAATTTCACGCGGCTTGCCCTGGTCGTCGATGGCCACGTAGGTGAGCGAGGCTTCGGTGACCTTGATGTACTGGCCCTGGCGACTGAAGCGCTCGGCGTAGACCTCGACCTTCACCGTGACCGAGGTGCGCCCGATGCGGCTGACCTTGGAAAAGAACGACAAGATGTCGCCCACCCGCACCGGCTGCTTGAAGACAAACTCGTTCACCGCCACCGTGGCCATGCGGCCCTGGGTGTAGCGCGCGGGCAGCACCGAACCGGCCAGGTCGACCTGCGCCATCACCCAGCCGCCAAAAATATCGCCATTGGCATTGCAGTCGGCGGGCATGGGAATGACCTTGAGCACCAGGGTCTCGTCGGTGGGCAATTGGATGCCAGCGGGGCTTGTATTGGTGGACATGGATGGGTTCCTGTGGGTTGACCGGGGTAATTGTCGCCCAGCCCGCGGCCGGTAAGATCAAGCCACATGGCTACCACCCGCTCCAACCCCAATCTCTCCTCCTTTATCTGGTCCGTTGCCGACCTGCTGCGCGGCGACTACAAGCAGTCTGAATACGGCAAGGTCATCCTACCCTTTACCGTGCTGCGCCGCCTGGACTGCGTGCTGGAGCCCACCAAGGCTGCCGTACTGGCTGAAAAGACCACCCGCGAAAAGGCTGGCATCAATCCAGAGCCCTTTTTGCTACGCAAGTCTGGCCAGTTTTTCTGCAACACCTCGCCACTCGACCTCAAAAAGCTCATGGGCGACCAGGACCACATTGGTGAAAATCTGCGCGCCTACCTACAGGCCTTTTCGCCAGCGGTGCGGGATATTTTTGAGAGCTTCGAGTTCCACACCCAGATCGACAAGCTGGCCAAGTCCGGCCTGCTCTACATGGTGACCGAAAAGTTTGCCAATATCGACCTGCACCCCGATGTGGTCAGCAATGCCGAAATGGGCGCGGTGTTTGAAGAACTCATTCGCAAGTTCGCCGAGCTGTCCAACGAGACAGCGGGCGAGCACTTCACCCCGCGCGAGGTGATTCGCCTCATGGTCAACCTGCTTTTTATTGAAGACGACAAGGCCCTCACCAGGCCCGGCGTGGTGCGCAGCCTGTATGACCCCACAGCGGGGACGGGAGGCATGCTCAGCGTGGCGGATGAACATTTGACCAGCCTCAACCCCAAGGCCCGCCTCGTCATGTACGGCCAAGAACTCAACCCCGAGTCCTACGCCATCTGCAAGGCCGACATGCTCATCAAAGGGCAGGACATCGCCAACATCATCCTGGGCAACACCCTGTCCAACGACGGCTTGCCCGGCAAACATTTTGATTACGCGCTGTCCAACCCGCCCTTTGGCGTGGAGTGGAAAAAGATTGAGAAGGACATCCGCAAGGAAGCAGAACAACACGGCTACAACGGCCGCTTTGGCCCCGGCCTGCCACGGGTCAGCGATGGCTCCTTGCTGTTCCTGCTGCACCTGGTTGCCAAGATGCGCCCTGCGGTGGATGGCGGCAGCCGCTTTGGCATTGTGCTCAACGGCTCGCCCCTGTTCACCGGCGGCGCGGGCAGTGGCGAGAGCGAGATACGCCGCTATGTGCTGGAAAACGACCTGGTCGAGGCCATCATCGCCCTGCCCACCGACATGTTTTACAACACCGGCATCAGCACCTACGTGTGGATCGTCAGCAACCGCAAGCCCGCCGCGCGCCGGGGCAAGGTGCAACTCATCGACGCCAGCAGCTTCTGGCAAAAAATGCGCAAGAGTCTGGGCAGCAAACGCAAGGAACTCAGCCCCGCGCACATCGACGACATCACCCGCTTGTTTGGCCAGTTTGAAGAAAGCAGCCGCGACGGCGTGCCCATCAGCCGCATTTTCGCCAACGATGCTTTTGGTTACCACACCATCACCGTGGAGCGCCCCGAACGCGATGCCGAGGGAAGG
The DNA here is from genome assembly GCF_030697375.1 of Rhodoferax sp. Taxonomy (GTDB): domain Bacteria; phylum Pseudomonadota; class Gammaproteobacteria; order Burkholderiales; family Burkholderiaceae_C; genus Allorhodoferax. The sequence continues at coordinate 16,544 of NZ_JAUYQD010000078.1, forward strand.
GTGCTGCTCGCCACCAAGGGCAAAGGCAAAGGCAAGCCGCTGCCCGACTCCGCCCTGCGCGATACCGAAAACGTGCCCCTGAGTGACGACATCGCCGCCTACTTCAAACGCGAAGTGCTGCCACACGCCCCGGATGCCTGGATCGACCCCGAGAAGACCAAGGTGGGTTATGAAATACCTTTCAACCGCCACTTTTACGTCTTCAAGCCACCACGCCCGCTGAGCGAAATTGACGCCGAACTGAAAGGCGTGACCGACCGGATATTGACCATGATTGGCGGGTTGACGCAATGAGCACCCAACCACCCCGCAACCGATTGGCCCCCTTGAAGCCCGGCAAGCCGGGGAAGCTGACGCCCCCTGCCGTACGGACGGTTCCGGCACTCGTGAACGAAGCGGCACTCCTTGACGACTTGCGCGACCTCATTCGAGCCGCCCGCCTGCGTGTCGCTACGGTGGCGAATTCAACCCACACCATGCTGTGCTGGCATGTGGGGCAGCGGCTGCTGAAAGAGAATCTGCAGGACGGACGGGGCGCCTATGGCCAACAAATTCTTGCGACGGTGGCACAAGAATTGGTGGCAGATTTTGGAACGGGTTACAGCTACTCTTCACTCACGCGCATGGTGAGATTTGCCGAAAGCATGGCCGACTTGGCAATTGTTGCAACGCTGTCACAAGAATTGAGCTGGTCGCATTTCCAGGCTTTGCTGCCCATCAAAGACCCGTTAGCCCGCGATTTTTACGCCGAAATGTGCCGCATTGAACGCTGGAATGTACGCACCCTGCGGCAAAAAATTGGCGGCATGCTGTTCCAGCGCACCGCGCTGTCCAAAAATACCCGCGAGGTCATTGCCGCAGAAATTGCCAACCTGCGTGATGGTCAGATTACCCCCGATACGGTGTTTCGTGACCCTTATTTGCTGGATTTTCTGGGCCTCAAAGGTACCTACAGCGAGCGCGATCTGGAAAACGCCATCCTGCGGGAAATCGAAAGCGTGCTGCTGGAGTTGGGCAGTGGCTTTGCATTTGTTGCCCGGCAAAAGCGCATGAGCGTGGGGCAAGACGATTTTCATCTGGACCTGCTTTTTTACCACCGGCATCTGCGCCGCCTCATTGCGGTCGAATTGAAGCTGGAGTCCTTCCAGCCAGCGCATGTGGGGCAGATGGAGTTTTACCTGCGCTGGCTGGACAAACACGAACGCGCCGCAGGTGAAGAGGCCCCCATCGGCCTCATCCTGTGCGCGTCTGCCGATGCCGAGCAAGTGGAGCTTCTCCAGCTCGATGCCAAATCCATCCGCGTCAGTGAATACCTCACCGAACTGCCGCCCCTGCGAGTGCTCCAGGCCCGCCTGCACCAAGCCATCGAACACGCCCGCGAGCAGACTGCCCGCCTCAATCCGCCCGAAGGAGACGCCGCATGAGCTTTCCGCGTTACCCGACTTACAAGGACAGCGGCGTGGAGTGGCTGGGGGAGGTGCCGGGGCATTGGGAGGTGGTTCCACTCAAGTTCATAGCCAATGTTCAAACGGGAGTGGCCAAAGGAAAAGACAACTCAACCAAGGCAACCATTCAGGTGCCGTATATGCGGGTTGCCAACGTGCAGGATGGTTATCTTGATCTCGACAACATTGCCGAGATTGAAATCCCTGCTGAGGATTTGCCACGGTATCGGCTTCAAAAGGGTGACGTTCTGATGAACGAAGGTGGGGACTTTGACAAGCTTGGACGGGGTCACATTTGGAATGGGTCTATTGAGCCCTGTATTCATCAGAACCATGTTTTTGCAGTCAGACCGCATGGCGTTAGTCCGGTTTGGCTCAACGCGATTACTGGCTCGCAGTATGCGCAGTTCTATTTCATGAGCAGATCAAAGCAAAGCACCAACTTGGCGTCGATCTCCTCGACCAACCTCATGGAGCTGCCCGTTGTTCTGCCGCCCCAGGCTGAACAAACCGGTATTTCTGTCTTCCTGGACCGCGAGACCGCGAAGATTGATGCGCTGGTGGCGGAGCAGCGGCGGCTGATGGCGTTGCTGAAAGAAAAGCGCCAAGCCGTCATCTCCCACGCCGTCACCCGGGGCTTGAACCCCCGCGCGCCCATGAAGCCGTCCGGCATCGAATGGTTGGGGGATGTGCCGGAGCATTGGGATGTCTGCTCGATACGGCGAGTCGTTACAGCCATCGAACAGGGATGGAGCCCCGAATGCTTTGCGCGTCCTGCCGAAGATGAGGAATGGGGCGTTTTGAAAGCGGGCTGCGTGAATCGTGGCATCTATGAACAAAACGACAACAAGGCACTCCCCGCAGAGTTGACGCCGATGCCCGAATATGAAGTGCAGGTTGGCGACGTGCTCATGTCTCGGGCGAGTGGCTCGCCAGAATTGGTCGGCTCCACCGCCTTGGTCACATCGACACGAGAAAAGCTGATGCTATCGGACAAGATATTCCGGTTTCGCTTTGATCAACAAATGGAGCCAAAATTTTTTGTCGCGACACTGAACTCAAGGCCAATGCGGAGTCAGATCGAGCAGGCGCTTAGCGGCGGCAACGGGTTGGCGAATAACTTGCCCCAAGCCAGCTTGCGCGGATTCTTTCTGGCAGTGCCCCCAAAGCAGGAGCAGCTTGCGGTTTGCGAATACCTTGAATCTGAACTCGCCAAATTCGACACCCTCACCACTGAAGCCCAGCGCGCCATCGACCTGCTGCAAGAGCGCCGCACCGCGCTGATCTCCGCCGCCGTCACCGGGCAGATTGACGTGCGGGAGGTTGCGTAGTTGCTATAAATTTAGGAGCTGCTTGCGCATATTCCACGGGGGCTATAGGCATATTTCTTCTAAATAGTTGCTGTCATGCCGTTCTGCTGCTATTGGCATAGTATGTATATGATAGTAATATACGAATATGATTGATATCAGCAAAATAACAGGTTTCAATTGGGATGATGGCAACGCCCGCAAGAACGACAAACATGGGGTGTCCATGGCCGAAGCGGAGCAGGTGTTTTTCAACGCTCCTTTGCTGCTGCTCGAAGACGGTGCCCACAGTCAGCAAGAGGCCCGGCTTCACGCCTTGGGCAAGACAGACGATGCGCGGGCGCTGCACATCACTTTCACATTACGTCAATTGGGCGCGTTGATCCGCGTTATTTCAGCACGCGACATGCACCGAAAGGAGCGAACTATTTATGACCAAGCCAACTAAACCCATCCCCCAATTCGCTGACGAAGCCCAAGAACGCGCCTATTGGGAAGCGAACGACTCCACGGTGCATGTGGACTGGTCGCAAGCCCGCAAGGTGACTTTGCCTAACCTGAAGCCGACCACGCAGACGATTTCGCTGCGTTTGCCGCAGCATCTGCTGGACTCCATCAAAACAGCCGCCAATGCCCGTGATGTGCCCTACCAGTCACTGATCAAGGTGTGGTTGCAAGAGAAGCTGCACAGTCATTAATCCGCAGATCGACGTCCGGTGGGTTGTGTAATTGCTACAAATTTAATAGCTGCTACCGCACATTCCACGAGGGTCACAGGCATATTTGGCATTTAGAACGCCTTGGGTGAAAATCTGCTGGATTTAGCTAAAATAGCCATCAAGCCTTTCAGGAGACCCGCCATGCAAGTCACCGCCACCCAAGCCAAGAACCGTTTTGGCGCCATATGCGCCCAGGCCAAAACCGAGCCTGTGTTTGTTGAAAAAGACGGGCGCATTGACACCGTCATCATGTCGGCAAAGCAGTTTTCCGAGCTACAGGCCGCCAGCCGGACCGAAACACTGGCACAGCGCAAAGCCCAATTCGAGCAGTCGCACAGTGCCTGGATTGCCGAGCAGAACCAGCGTTTTGAAGCGCACGGACTGTGGTGCGACGATATGCGCGTTTGGTAACGCGTCCATGCAGTTCGATGTTTTTGAGAACCCCAGCCCGCGCATGCGCGATGTGTATCCCTACGTGGTGGACGTGCAGAGCGACTTGCTCAGCAGCTTGGCCACGCGTATGGTGGTGCCGCTAGCGGTCACCACACTCGCCGCCAACGCGCTGCCACGCCAGTTGTGCCCGCTTGTCACCGTGAACGACCAGTCATTGATGCTGGTGCCGTTTGAAGCGGCTCCGCTGGACAAGCGCTTGCTCAGGGCAGAAATTACTTCTCTGCGGGGCCGATCTCACGAGATCATCGCGGCGATGGATGCGGTGCTGAGCGGCATCTGACGACCACAGGGAGGGCCCATGAGCCTGCATAAAGAAATCAGCTTCGAGCTGGAGATTTGCCAACACCTCGCCGCCACGGACTGGCTGTATGCCGAGGGCGACGCCGCCGGTTACGACCGCGCCCGAGCGCTCTTCCCCGCCGATGTGCTGGCCTGGGTGCAGGCCACCCAGCCCAAAGCCTGGGAAACCCTCACCAAGAACCACGGCGCCAAAGCCGACGACACCCTGCTGGCCCGTCTGCGCGACCAACTGGACCAGCGCGGCACGCTGGATGTGCTGCGCCACGGCATAGAACTGCTGGGCTTGAAAGCGCCGCTGACGCTGGCGCAGTTCAAGCCCGCACTGGCGATCAACCCCGACATCCTGGTCCGCTACGGCGCCAACCGCCTGCGCGTGGTACGCCAGGTGCGCTACTCGCTGCACTGCGAAAACAGCATCGACCTGGTGCTGTTTCTCAACGGCCTGCCGGTAGCCACGGTGGAGCTGAAGACCGACTTCACCCAGAGCATTGGCGATGCCATTGACCAATACCGCTTCGACCGCCACCCGCGCCCCAAGGGGCAAGCCGCCGAGCCGCTGCTGGCCTTTCCATCCGGGGCTTTGATTCACTTTGCCGTGAGCAATAGCGAGGTGGCGATGGTCACCCGCCTGGACGGCCCGGCCACCGTGTTTTTGCCCTTCAACCTGGGCAACGAGGGCGCTGCGGGCAATCCGGCCAATGCAGCGGGCGGCCACCGCACCGCGTATTTGTGGGAGCAGGTGTGGGCGCGTGAGAGCTGGCTGGAGATTCTGGGCCGCTACCTGATTGCCCAGCGCGACAAGAAAAAACACATAGAACGCATCGTCTTCCCGCGCTACCATCAACTGGACGTGACCCGCAAGTTGCAGGGTGCGGTGCTGCGGGACGGCCCTGGCGGCAAATACCTGATTCAGCACTCTGCCGGCTCGGGCAAGACCAACTCCATCGCCTGGACCGCCCACTTTCTGGCCGAGCTGCACGACGCACAGCACCGCAAGGTGTTTGACACCGTGCTGGTGGTGTCAGACCGCAACGTGATTGACGCGCAGTTGCAAGAGGCGCTGTTTGATTTTCAGCGCACCACGGGCGTGGTGGCCACGATCAAGAACACCGATGGCGCCAAGAGTGCGGCGCTGGCCGAGGCGTTGTCGGGGGACAAAAAGATTGTGGTCTGCACCATCCAGACCTTTCCGTTTGCGCTGGAGGCGGTGCGCAAGCTGGCCGCCACGCAGGGCAAGCGCTTTGCCGTGATTGCCGACGAGGCGCACAGCTCCCAAACCGGGGAGGCCGCCAGCAAGCTCAAGGCGGTGTTGTCGCCAGCCGAGTTGGCCGAGCTGGGCAACGTGGAGGAGGGCGTTGAGGTCAGCACCGAAGACATCTTGGCCGCGCAAATGGCCTCCCGCGCGGAAGACGGGGGCATTACTTTTGTGGCGTTCACCGCCACGCCCAAGAACAAGACGCTGGAGTTGTTTGGCACCCGCCCGGACCCCACGCGCAAACCGGCGCCGGACAACGTGCCCACGCCGTTTCATGTGTATTCGATGCGGCAGGCCATTGAAGAAAAGTTTATTCTGGATGTGCTGCAAAACTACACGCCCTACAGCCTGGCTTTCAAACTGGCCCACAACGGCCAGGAGATGGATGAAAAAGAGGTAGAGCGCAATGCGGCCATGAAGGGCATCATGGGCTGGGTCCGACTGCACCCCTACAACATTGCGCAAAAAGTGCAGGTGGTGGTGGAGCATTTTCGGGAATTTGTGTCGCCCCTGCTCAGTGGCAAAGCCAAGGCAATGGTGGTGGTAGGCAGCCGCCTGGAGGCGGTGCGCTGGCAGTTGAGCATCGACACTTACATCAAGGACCGCCGCTACACCATGGGCACCTTGGTCGCGTTCTCGGGCGAGGTGAACGACGCAGACTCCAGCCCCGAGCCATTGACCGAAAACAGCAAGGCCTTGAACCCTCACCTCAAGGGCCGCGACATCCGCGAAGCCTTCAAGGGCGAGGAATACCAAATATTGCTGGTGGCCAACAAGTTCCAGACCGGGTTTGACCAGCCCCTGCTGTGCGGCATGTATGTGGACAAGCGGCTCGCAGGCATTCAGGCAGTGCAAACGTTGAGCCGCCTGAACCGCGCCTACCCAGGCAAAGACACCACCTATGTGCTGGACTTTGTGAACGACACCACCGAGGTGCTGTCGGCATTCCAGACCTACCACACCACGGCGGAACTTTCGGCCACGACCGACCCCAACCTGGTCTTCAACCTGCGCGCCAAGCTGGACGGCGCCGGGCACTATGACGACTTTGAGGTGGACCGTGTGGTGGCGGTGGAAACCAAACCCCACGCCAAGCAAAGTGAGCTGATTCAGGCGCTGGAGCCCGTGCAAGACCGCGTGATGAAGCGGTACAAGGCGGCGCAACGGGAGCTAAACACCGCCCAGGCCCAGAAGGACGCCAGTGCCACCCAAGCCGCGCAAGAGGTGCTGGACGCGCTGATGTTGTTCAAAGGCGATATGGGGGCCTACCTGCGGCTGTACACCTTTTTGTCGCAAATTTTTGACTACGGCAATACAGCCATCGAGAAGCGCGCCATTTTTTACAAACGGCTACTGCCACTGTTGGAGTTTGGCCGCGAGCGCGAAGGCATTGACCTTTCCAAAGTCGTGCTCACCCACCACCACCTCAAAGACCAGGGCCAGCGGACCCTGCCCTTGGGCGGCGGTGAGTCACCCAAGCTGGCCCCCATTACCGAGTCCGGCAGCGGCAGCGTGCAAGAGCAGCAAAAGGTCTATATGGCCGTGTTGATTGACAAGCTCAACGACCTGTTTGGCGCGGACACCAGCGAGCAAGACCAATTGCGTTACGTGAACGGCACCCTCTTTGGCAAGGTGGCGGAGTCCACGACGCTGCAGCAACAGGCGGCCAACAACACCAAAGAGCAGTTTGCCAATTCCCCCGACCTGAAAACCGAGCTGCAAAACGCCATCATGGCGTCCTACGATGCCCACACGTCCATGAGCACCCAGGCCCTGAACTCGCCGATCGTGCTGCACGGATTGCTGGACATTTTGCTGAACCATTCGCAGTTGTACGAGACGCTGCGCACGCGGGCCGGGGTTTAAGCGCAGCTGCCAGGCGCTGCACAGACTGGGGTGGCATGGCGGGGTTGGAAATCCAGCACTTCGCCACTGCCCGACACCTCCACCTGGCAGCAGGCCAGCAGGCTTTCCTTGAGCAACTTGCGGCCCCGGCTGGCCCGGCTTTTCACGGCGGACAGGGACACATTTTCTTCAGTCGCCACGGTCTGCAGGGTCTTGCCTTGGAACTCCGTGGCCAGCAGGGTGTCGCGGTACAGCGGGGCCAACTGTTCGGCGAGTGGCTTCAAACAGTTGGCCAGGGCCTGGCTGGCCACGTTGTCTGGCGGGTCTGACGCCAGCAGGTCGTCGGGCAACGCATCCATGGGGCGTTTGGCGCGGTAATAGTCGATCACTGTGTTGCGGGCAATGGTGTACAGCCAGCCTGGCAGATTGTGTGGCGTGCCCTTGCGCTGCGTGGCGGCCAGCGCCTTGAGAAACACCTCGTGCAGCAGGTCTTCCGCCACGGCGGCATCGGTGACCTGTTTGCGCAAATACGCCAGCATGGCGTGGCGCAGATTTTGGTAGGGGAGGGCCAGGGCTTGCCCGTCCGCTGGTGTGGGGTGCATCGTCGTCTCCAGTGGGTGCTCAAAAAAGGGGGCGCAAGCACGTGCGGCGGCCCATTATCTGGCCTGAAAAAAAGTTTGCGACCTTTTCGTGCCAAGCCCGTCTTTACACAGGGCTTACCCATTTATTTCACACGAAAGGTTTATTCATGTCTTCTCCGTCTATTGGTGTACCCGCCTTGCATGCGCCGGCCTCGGGTTGGCTGCGCGTGCTGCAATGGGGTTTGCTCCCCTTGGTTTTGTCGGTGGCCGGTCTGGCTTCGGTCGCGCTGTACCAAGGTGCGGTGGACCCGATGGCGGCACAGATGGGCGTGTTTGTGTTGTCCTTGCTGGCCGTCGTACTGGCGCAGCGCGTGCTGCCCCTCAATCTGGATTGGGTGTCCACCTCCCGGCAAGAGCGGCGCGCCGACATTGCTTCCTGGGTGGTCCTCATGGCGGCCATCGACCCGCTGCTCAAGAACGGCCTCATGCCCGCACTGATGTCCTTGACCGTCACCCTGGCCCGACCCGAAGGCGGGCTCGGATGGTTCCCCAGCGAGCTTCCCGTGCTGGTGCAACTGCTGCTGGCTGCAGCCATTGCGGAATTTGGCCAGTACTGGATGCACCGTGCGGCGCACGGCCAGGGTTGGCTGTGGTCGGTGCACACCATGCACCACAGCCCCATACGCGTGTCCTTGTCCAACGGCTTTCGCACCAACCCGATCAACATGATTTGGCACCAGATGGCCGGATTGTTTGTGCTGATGCTGATAGGCACGCCTGCGCCGGTGATCCAGATGTTGATCGTCTTCAGCACCGTCATTGGTGTGTTCCAGCATGCCAATGCCGACTTGCGCTACGCCGGCTGGAACTGGTGGCTGGGTACCGCAGACCTGCACCGCTGGCACCACGCACGGCAAGCCGGTGACGCACACTGCAACTTCGGGCAAAACCTGGTGCTGTGGGACCAGGTGTTCGGAACCTACCGCCGCGCAGACGCGGGCGCCCCCAGCGCGGTGGGCATCGACGGGGTGAATGCCCCGACCCAAGGCTACCTGGCCGCCGTGTGGCGTTCCTCAATCGGCCAGTTGCCGCGATAATCTTGTATCCCCCCCAGGGGCAGCACCACCATCACCGTGCTGTCCACGTACCACCACTAGGACCGTTACCCATGCGCCGCTCTGGCGAATCTACATCCCCCCACCACAGCGGCGCTCAAGCAGCTGCACCCGCCACCCCCCGGTCCGACTGGGCCACGCTCCAGCGCCTGTTCCCCTACCTCTGGGAGTACAAGTGGCGCGTTATGGCGGCACTGGCCTTCATGATTGGCGCCAAGATGGCCAATGTGAGTGTGCCGCTGTTGCTCAAGGAACTGGTCGACACCATGAACCCCAAGGGCGGCATCTCTGCCAGCGCCCTGGTCGTGGTGCCTGCGGCCCTGCTGCTGGCCTATGGCTTGCTGCGCCTGTCAACCACTGTGTTTGCCGAACTACGCGAGCTGGTGTTTGCCAAGGCCACCGAGGGCGCCTCGCGCAGCATCTCTTTGCAGGTATTTCGCCATTTACATGCCCTGAGCCTGCGCTTTCACTTGGAGCGCCAGACCGGTGGCATGACGCGCGACATCGAGCGCGGCACGCGCGGCGTGCACTCGCTCATCAGCTATTCGCTGTACAGCATCATTCCCACGCTGATCGAGGTGGCCATGGTGCTCACCCTCCTGGCCGTCAAGTTTGATGTGTGGTTTGCCTGGATCACCATCATTGCGCTGGTGTTCTACATCAGCTTCACCATTGTGGTGACCGAGTGGCGCACCCAGTTTCGCAAGCAGATGAACGACCTGGACTCTTCGGCGCACAGCCGCGCCATTGATTCGCTGCTGAATTACGAGACAGTCAAATACTTCAACAACGAAGAGTTCGAGGCCCGCCGCTACGACGAAAACCTGGAGCGCTACCGCCGCGCCGCCGTCAAAAGCCAGACCACATTGAGCTTGCTCAACACCGGCCAGCAACTCATCATCGCCACCGGGCTGGTGGCCATGCTGTGGCGCGCCACCCAGGGCGTGGTGGATGGGAACATGACGCTGGGCGACCTGGTCATGGTCAACGCCTTCATGATCCAGCTCTACATTCCGCTGGGTTTCCTGGGCGTGCTGTACCGCGAGATCAAGCAAAGCCTGACCGATCTGGACAAGATGTTCACCCTGATGGAGCGTGAGCGCGAGATCGCCGATGTGCCCGGCGCGCAGCCTCTGCGCCTGAGCCATGACGAGCATGACGCCAGCGTGCGTTTTGCGCATGTGCACTTTGCCTATGACCCCGCGCGGCCCATCCTGCACGACATCAGCTTTGAGATTCCGGCGGGCAAGACCGTGGCCGTGGTGGGGCCTTCGGGTTCGGGCAAGTCCACCCTGGCGCGCTTGCTGTTTCGCTTTTACGATGTGCAGCAAGGCCACATTGCCATCGCCGGGCAAGACATCAAGCAGGTCACGCAGTCCAGCGTGCGCCAAGCGATTGGCATCGTGCCGCAAGACACCGTCTTGTTCAACGACACGGTGGAATACAACATCGCCTACGGCAAGCCCGGTGCTTCCCGTCTTGAAGTGGAAGAGGCGGCCCGCGCCGCGCACATCCACAGCTTCATCCACGCCACCCCCAAGGGCTACGGCACCATGGTGGGCGAGCGCGGCCTGAAACTCTCGGGCGGCGAAAAGCAGCGTGTGGCCATTGCCCGCACCCTGCTCAAGAACCCGCCGATTTTGATCTTCGACGAAGCCACCTCGGCGCTGGACAGCGCCAACGAACGCGCCATCCAGGCCGAGCTGCAAAGCGTGGCGCAAAACAAGACCACGCTGGTGATTGCGCACCGCCTCTCCACCGTGGTGGACGCGCACGAGATTCTGGTGATGGACGCCGGCCACATCATCGAGCGGGGCTCGCATGCGGAGCTGTTGGCCGCGAATGGCCGCTACGCCCAGATGTGGGCGCTGCAGCAGAGTTCCGATGCCAGTCCTGAGCCGAACGCTCAGCGTGTGACCGAGAAGTAAAAGTCCCCGGTCAGAGCCGAGTTCTCCCAAGGCGTTTGCCCGTTGGAGGACTCTTTCATCACGTTCTCACGCACCCGTTTGAACACATCCTCGATTTTTCGGTTGGGGACCTGCAACTCTTTCAGCAGGTGTTTGGTGTACAGACCATTGCGGCCCGTGCCGTCTTCCGCAGTTCGGTTGGGGGCGGTTGAGAAGGCCACAATGCTGCCTCTGGGGGCATTGACGGAGGCCAGCCCGGCCTGCTCCCCGGCACTGCGAGCGCTTGCAGGAAAGGGGTTGTTGCGGCAGGCGTCCAAAATGATGATGGACAGCCGTGGGTTGCGGTCTTCCAGGCGGCGCATGATCGACAAATCCATGTCAATGGCCTCGGTGCTCAAATCCGCACCCGATTGAATCCGTGCATCCACCGGAATGAGATAGTTGACCCCTCGGGCTTGAACGCCGTGCCCGGCATAAAACACCAAGGCGGTGGTGTTGCTCTTGATTTTGAGTTCGAAACTCCGAACCGCCTGAACAATCTGCTCCCGCGTTCCGTCGCTGACCCGGATGACTTCAAAACCTTTGTTCTTTAACGCAGTCTCCATGTCCTGCGCGTCGTTGACCGAGTTGCGCAAGGCGGTGATGTTGCGGTAACGGGCATTTCCGATCACCAGCGCAATGCGGTGTTCGCCCTGGACTTGGGCCTTTTGGGCCGCCGTCAAGGCCTGGTCTTTGATGGATTGCGCCTGTGGTGCGGCTGCGGGAGCCGATTCCTTGGCAATGCCTCGGACCTTGTTGACGTCTTTCACGTGCAGGCTGACGCGGGACAAAGCTTCGCTCACGATGGGGGTTGGTTTTTGGGTGAGTTCATCGGCGGTTTTGTACAGCTCGATGGCCTCCCACAAGCGTCCCCGTGCTTCCTGGCACAGGCCCATGCTGAAGGTCAAGGCAACCGACTGCTTGTTTTGTTCGTAGAGACCTCCAAATAGCTCGCAGGCGCGGTCCATGCGCCCCTCTTTCGCAAAGGCAAGAGCGCCAGTGAACTTGGCCTTTGCCGCCTCAGGCAGACCATCGGGTTCTTCCATCAGCTCGACAGCCAGTCTCTGCTCGGTAGCAATCAGTGCCGACCGCACTTGGGCCATCACCTGTGCATAGGCCGCGCCCAACATGGACGCACCCGATGGCAATGTCTTGCCGGACTCGTGCTGGCAGACCAGATTTTCAACAGTATGGGAAAAATTGCGTCCCCACACCGTGTGTTGGCCGCGGGCATCGGTGACGCGAACCGCGGCGCTGAATGTGGCGTTTCTTTTGGTGCAGTAGCGGGTCACCTCACGGTACTGCTTGCAGTCCAGGGAGATACCCAAAAACTTGGTGTCACCCTGCACCACACACTCTTGCTCTGTGCGATTTTGACTTTGGTCGTTCCAGCTGGCCGCTGTCACTTCACCACCCACAATGGCATCCGCCGATGCCGCAACAGGCTTGCCCTTGCCCTGTGTGGGGGCCATCGATTCAAATGGAACCGTCTTGATGAGTGCAACGCCTTCCACCCGGTTGCTAGCCAGTGCGGCGTCGATATCACGGGTCATCTGTGCGCCGTACTGGCCACCAAAGGGACGAACCGAAAAAACTTTGTACTGGATGGCCTCATCAAACTCGGGTGCCTTCAGTACGTTGATATTGACTTTGGGCACTGTTTGGAGGCAGCCTTGCAAAAGCGCTGCCGTCACCACCCCAGCGACGATTTGGAGATAAACGCGTGCTGATTTTTTCATGTTCGGATCAAATTTTTATAGTTTGGAGGGCGGTGCTGCTTCCCCCCTCTGAAGGGAATATACCCTCTCCGTGTGGGACGCCCAGGTCTTGAATTGGCCCGGGTTTACCCTGGGGATGGCCTTGCGATCAGGCGGCAAGGACATCGGGTATTTTGGCCGCCAGACCAGGTGGGGTATGCGAAAGCCGCTATATAAATCATAGCAAATGCGCGGAGTTTTTCCTCACTTGGCGTTCACAATGCCCTTGAAGTCATACGGCACCACAATGCTTTGCACCTTGCCATTGGCCACGCCTTCGGCAATCTTCAGGTTGGCCATGGCGTTCATGTAGCCGATGGCGCCGGCGTTGGCGTTCAGTGCGGCAATGCGTTCGGCCTCTTTCTTGGCCGTTTGCACTTCCACTTCCTTGGTTTTGAGTTCATTCTGGGCGCGCACCAGTTCGTTGGCGCTGGCCACAATCACGTCGGCGGGCGTGATGGCGCGCACCTGCACCTGCGACACCGTGATCTTTTCGGCCAACTTTTCCTCGCCCAGGGTTTTGATGATGCTGTCGCGGATCTTCTGCTCGATCACCTGCCGGTTGTCCGCCATCTTCAGGGATTCGTACTCGCGCGCCACTTTGTACGCCGCATTGCGTGCGCTCAGGGCCACGTAGTTTTGCATCAGCAAGATATCGTCACCTTTCTCGGAGAGGCCGTGAAAGGTTTTGTTTTTGGTGGTCCACAGCTCAGACACCGCCGCCGGGTTGACGTTGTACACCACCGTCATGTCAAAGTCTTTGATGGTCGAGTTGTCGGAGGCCAGGGGCGTCATGTTGTCCACGGCCACGGCAACGTCCTGAATCTTGAAGGTGACAATGCCCCCGATGAGCGTCTGGTTAAACGAGCCCGGCAGACGCTCGGTGGGGTCGGTGGTTTTGTCGAAGTTGATGCGCAACCCGACCTCCCCGGTCTCAATCCGGGTGCAGCCGGTGGCCAGCAAGGCGGTGATGGCAGAGATCAGTGCAAAGGCAGTGCGTTTCATCGTGGAAGCTCCCGAAATGTGTGATGGCCTTGCATCCTACGCGAATGCGCTTTGGCGCTGGCGTTTGGCCAAGTGGGCAGGCCCGCGCATAATTCCGGGCATGGAAACCAAATGGCTTGAAGACTTTGTCTCCCTCGCTGAAACCCGCAGTTTCAGCCGTTCCGCACAACTGCGCCACGTCACCCAGCCCGCCTTTTCGCGGCGCATCCAGTCGCTGGAGGCCTGGGCCGGCACCGACCTGGTGGACCGCAGTTCCTATCCCACGCGGCTCACGCCTGCCGGGGAAACCCTGTACGACCAGTCGCTGGAAATGTTGCAGGCGCTGCAAAGCACCCGCGCCATGCTGCGTGGCCACACCACGGCAGGGCAGGACGTGGTTGAATTTGCGGTGCCGCACACGCTGGCGTTTACTTTCTTTCCGGCCTGGGTGTCGGCGCTGCGGGATAACTTCGGCCCGATCAAAAGCCGTTTGATTGCCCTCAATGTGCACGATGCGGTCATGCGTTTGGTAGAGGGTAGTTGTGACCTGCTCATTGCCTACCACCATCCCTCGCAGCCGAATCAGCTGGATACCGAACGCTACGAGATGGTCAGTCTTGGGGAGGAAACGGTGGCGCCCTACGTCAAGCCGGATTCCGACGGCGCCCCCCTGTTCCAGTTGCCCGGCAAGGCCGGCCAGCCCTTGCCCTACCTGGGCTACGCGCCGGGCGCCTACCTGGGGCAGATGGTGGACCTCATCCTCAAGCAGTCGGGCACCGCCATCCATTTCGACCGGGTGTACGAAACCGACATGGCCGAGGGCCTGAAAGCCATGGCGCTGGAAGGCCACGGCATCGCGTTTTTGCCCTTCAGCGCGGTGAAGAAGGACCTGCGGGCCAAAAAGCTGGTGAGCGCCGCGCCGACCCATCTGAAGAACCTGCAGCTGGTCATGGAGGTGCGGGCCTACCGGGAGCGCCCCTCCACCAAAGAGGCCGGTAAATCCGGCGTGCACACCAACCGCAGCGCCGGGCCCGCGCCCAAGCGCAATGCGCAGGCGCTGTGGGACTACCTGCTGGCCCATGCGGCCCCGGTCTAAATCCATATCCATGCGATATGTCGTTGCCCCTCCTTGTCGTGCTAAAGCACTGCCTGCGTCAGGGCGCCTCATCTCGCATTGATCTGAAAACGGAATAAGTTCACGCTCCGCCATTTGGGACAATAGCGCCATGACCTCTACCCTCACCCTGACCCGACCCGACGACTGGCACCTGCATGTGCGCGATGGCGACGCCCTGCGCACCGTGGTGCCGCATACCGCCGCCCAGTTTGGCCGCGCCATCATCATGCCCAACCTGCGCCCACCGGTAACCACGGCCGCTGCCGCGCTGGCCTACCAGGAGCGCATCCAGGCCGCCGTGCCGCCAGGCGTTCAGTTCGAACCCCTGATGGTGCTGTACCTCACCGACAACCTGCCCGCCGACGAAATTCAACGTGCCCGGGACGCCGGTGTGGTGGCCGCCAAGCTGTACCCGGCGGGCGCCACCACCAACAGCGACGCCGGCGTGACCGACCTGCGCAAAACCTACAAAACGCTGGAAGCCATGCAGCGCGCAGGCCTGCTGCTCTTGGTGCACGGCGAAGTCACCTCGCCCGACATCGACCTGTTCGACCGCGAGGCGGTGTTCATCGACACCCAGTTGATCCCGCTGCGCCGCGACTTCCCCGAACTCAAAATCGTCTTCGAGCACATCACCACGCGGGAGGCCGCGCAGTACGTGGCCGAGGCCGACCGCTTCACGGCGGCCACCGTCACCGCCCACCACCTGCTCTACAACCGCAACGCCATCTTCACCGGCGGCATCCGCCCGCACTACTACTGCCTGCCGGTCTTGAAGCGCGAGACGCACCGCCAGGCGCTGGTGCAGGCCGCCACCAGCGGATCGAACAAATTCTTTCTGGGCACCGACAGTGCACCGCACCCCGCGCACCTGAAAGAACACGCCAGCGGCTGCGCCGGCTGCTACACCGCGCATGCCGCCATGGAGATGTACGCCGAGGCCTTTGACGCGGCGGGCGCGCTGGACCAACTGGAAGGCTTTGCCAGTTTCCATGGCGCCGACTTCTATGGCCTGCCGCGCAACACCGGCACCATCACCCTGCGCCGCGAAAGCTGGACACCGCCCGAGAGTTATGCCTTTGGTGAAGCCCAGCTCAAACCCCTGCGTTCGGGCGAATCTCTGCCCTGGAAATTGGTCCGCTAGTTAGCTAAAAACCCGTCGCCCGCAGCCCAGGGCACGCCCAAGAGGAGCCAAGATGAACATCTTTTTGATCGACGCCGACAACCTGAACTCGGGCGCCTGGGTGGACGAAGCGTTTCGCATCCTGGAGGAGTCCGAAGGCTCCATCCCGGTGCGCCGGGCCTATGGCAGTGCCGAGAACCTCAAGAGCCTGGCCGAGGTCCTGCGGGCCTGGGCGGTGCGCCCCTTTGTCAACCTGTCCCTGACCAAAAACACCACCGACATTGCGCTGGCCGTGGACGCGATGGAGTTTGCCTGCCACACACCGGCGCCCAAGATGCTCGTCATCGGCTCGGGCGATGCGGACTTTGTCCCGCTGGTGGTGCGCCTGCGGGAGCGCGGCATTCGCATGGTGTGTGTGTCGGAGCGCAGCAAGATGGGGCGCGAAGCCATCTCGGCCTACGACCGGGTGATCCTGGTCGGGCAGGAGCAGGCCTTGCACGCGTCCCCATTGGCCGCAGGCGATGCCCCTGCGCAGGACCAGCCTGCGGGGCGGCGTTTGGCCGCGAAGAAGTCTGCGGTGAAAAAAGCCGCAGCCGCCAAATCACCTGTCCAAACGCCTGCCAAAGCGCCCGTCAAAAGAGCCGCCGCCAAAAAAGCAAGCACCAAAGCCACCCCCACCCCCAAAATGCCATCCAGCTTGGCAGTGCCCGATACCGATACACATGCGCCGGTGGCAGCCGAAGGCGCCGCCCACCCGCCGCACACCCTGGATGTGGCGGCCATTTTGGCGGCCGTGCCCGCCTTGCAATCAGGACAAGCGCAATCACTGGCGGCCGTCGCCAAGGAGTTGCTGGACGCCAAGTTGCGCGGTAAAAACACGACGGCCACCAAGCTGCTGAAAAAATTTCCGCACCACTTTGTCCTGCTGCCCCCGGAAAAGCCCCGAACCGTGACCTACACCCCCGTGCAGGACCTGTTCCGAGTCTGACCGTGCTGAAAAACCCCAGGACTGCAGGGCCCGCTCTGTCACTTGGTCCTGACCGGGTGGAGGCCATCGACTGGTCCGCGCCCTGGTTGGCGCCGTATGTGGCGGTCGGGCAGGGCGTTGCCGTCCAGGTGGCGGCGGGCGTGTCCAGTGCCCAGGCACTGAATGCCGCCCTGGCGCCCCAAGCCACCCCGGTGCGCTTTGTGCCGCAAAGCGATTTGCCCCCGGGCCAAGCCTATGAAAGCTATATTTTTGAGAGCAACTGCTGCCCCACCCGCGAGGGTTTGCACGATTTTTTCAATGGATTGGCGTGGTTGCAATTTCCTTTGACCAAACGCCGGCTCAACCACCTGCATGTGGCGCAGATCGCGCAGACCGGCATCCAGCCGGTGCGCGGCCCGGCCCGCGATGCGCTGACGGTGTTTGACGAAAACGCCGCTTTTTTGCAAGCGCCCGATGCCCTGTGGGACGCACTCGCCGCCAAAGACTGGCACCGGCTGTTCGTGGAGCTGCGCCCGCTGTGGCAGCAGGCCCATCTGCTGCTGTTTGGCCATGCCCTGCTGGAGAAGCTGGTTGCACCCCGAAAACCCATTACAACCCACGTCTACCGTGCGCAGGCAGCTAGCAATTCGATAGCAGAACTGGACGCCTGGATGGCGGCGGACCTGAGCGCCGACAAACTGGCTGGCAAACCCTTTGCCCACCTGCCGGTGCTGGGGGTGCCGGGCTGGTGGGCGGCCAATGAAGCGTCGGCGTTTTATGCCGATTCCAGCGTATTTCGGCCCCTTAAAACCCCGTAAACTCTGTGGGCTGATCGCCGGCCTGGCTTGAAATCGGCCCCGGCGCCCCTACCATTCGCGCAACAGCCCTATCAAGCGGCTTGCCTTTGAAAGACTATATGAAACGCATTCTCTTGTTTGTATTGACCAACGTGTTGGTCGTGGCGGTACTGGGCATCGTGGCCAGTTTGCTCGGCGTCAACCGTTACCTCACCTCCAGTGGCCTCAATTTGGGGGCTTTGCTGGGCTTCGCCCTGGTCATGGGCTTTGGCGGCGCCATCATCTCCCTCTTGATTAGCAAACCCATGGCCAAGTGGACCTCGGGAGTGCGGATCATCGAGCAGCCGCAAAACGGGGACGAAGCCTGGATTGTGGAAACCGTGCGCAAGCTGGCCGACAAGGCCGGCATTGGCATGCCCGAGGTGGGTATTTTTGACGGGGCACCCAATGCCTTTGCCACCGGTGCCTTCAAAAACTCGGCCTTGGTGGCGGTGTCCACCGGCCTCTTGCAGGGCATGACCAAGGAAGAGATCGAAGCCGTCATTGGCCACGAAATCGCCCACGTCGCCAACGGCGACATGGTCACCATGACGCTGATCCAGGGCGTGATGAACACCTTTGTGGTGTTTCTCAGCCGCGTCATCGGCTACGCAGTGGACAGCTTTTTGCGCAAGGGCGACGAGCGCTCCAGCGGCCCCGGCATTGGTTACATGATCACCACCATCGTGCTCGACATCGTGCTGGGCTTTGCCGCAGCCATCGTGGTGGCCTGGTTCTCGCGCCACCGCGAGTTCCGTGCCGATGCGGGCGCCGCCCAACTGCTGGGCCGCAAACAGCCCATGATCAATGCTCTGGCCCGTTTGGGCGGCATGACACCGGGCGAATTGCCCAAGAGCGTGGCTGCCTTCGGCATTGCCGGTGGTATCGGGCAGTTGTTCTCCACCCATCCCCCCATCGAAGAGCGCATTGCTGCTCTGCAAAACTCGCCAACCTGAACACGGAGGAATCCCATGGAACTCTCCACCTGGCTCGCTTTTTTTGCCGCCTCCTGGGCCATCAGCATTTCGCCTGGCGCCGGAGCGGTGGCCGCCATGAGTGCGGGCCTGAACCACGGCTTTCGCCGGGGCTACTTCACCACCTTCGGTCTGATCCTGGGCATCTGGACGCAGGTCATCGTGGTGGGCGTCGGCCTGGGCGCACTGGTGGCGGCGTCGAGCACGGCCTTTCTGGTGGTCAAGTGGGCCGGCGTGGCCTATCTGGTGTGGCTGGGCATCCAGCAGTGGCGCGCCCCGGCGACGCCCATGGTGGCCGAGCAAGACGGCGGGGCCGTGGTGACCCGGCGCTCCATGATTTTGCGGGCCTGGGTGATCAATGCGCTCAACCCCAAGGGCACGGTGTTTTTGCTGGCGGTGGTGCCACAGTTCATGAACCTGTCGCAGCCCTTGCTGCCGCAGTACCTGGTCATTGGGGCCACCCTGGGGTTCACCGACCTGGTGGTGATGGCGGGCTACACCGCCCTGGCAGCCCGGGTGCTGGGCGCTCTCAAGTCACCCATCCATATCCGAGCGTTGAACCGCGTGTTCGGGGGCTTTTTTGTGCTGGCAGGCTCGCTGCTGGCGATGTTCAAACGCGCCGCTTGAAAGTGGGTCCACGGGCGCAGGGCACCAAGGGCGATTTTTTCGGTAAAATACGTGCCTGGCCCTTATGAATGCTGCGCAAGCAGCTACTAAATTAGTAGCAAATCCATGGCAACTCTTGTGACTTCACGTTGGACGCTGCCAGTGTCGCGGTGGTTCGTGATTGACTCCGGAAGGCCCATTGCAGTCGTTCCCAAGAAGGCACGCAGGACGCAGGGCGGCGTGGCGCTCAACTCCGTTCGTGTCCCCCGCCCTGCGGGCTCCTCCTTTACCTCACTGCGCTGAGCGCCACGCCGCCCTGCGTCGGCCAACATTGCTGGCTGCCGTTGCCATTGGGGTGGATGGTGCAGCGAAGTCAAGGAGGAGAACCGGGCGCAGCCCGGTTCGGGGGACATGAGCGGAACCATCCACCCCGGTGGCAGCGGCCCCCACCAACCTGTGCCAGCAAAGTCTGGCCCTGCTGTACGCCAGCCGTACACCAAACTGGTGAATCCTGCGGGATTGAAAAAAACAGCCTTGCAAATTGCATATACCCGCCTGCCACCAGCAGGGCGGGCAGTTCAACGGCCAGCATTCTGGCCCAGAACGTTTACCCGGCAATACCCAGCAGATTGCGTCCGATGGCTTCAGCCACCTTGATGCCATCCACCCCCGCCGACAAAATCCCGCCCGCGTAGCTGGCGCCTTCGCCCGCCGGGTACAGCCCCCGCACATTCACACTTTGCAGGTCCTCCCCCCGGGGAATCTTCAAGGGGGACGAGGTACGTGTTTCCACGCCGGTCAGCACCGCGTCGGCCATGTCAAAGCCTTTGATCTTGCGGCCAAAGGCGGGCAGGGCTTCACGGATGGCTTCGATCGCATAGTGCGGCAGGCTGGGGGCCAGGTCGCCCAGCTTGACGCCGGGTTTGTACGAGGGCAACACCGAACCAAACCCGGTGGAGGCCCGTGCCGCGATGAAATCGCCCACCAGTTGCCCAGGCGCTTCGTAACTGCTGCCGCCCAGCACATAAGCCCCTGACTCCAGCTGGCGCTGCAAGGCGATGCCGGCCAGCGGGTGGGTGGCATCACTGGCCGGCCATCCGCCCGCTTGCCGCTGCGCGGCCTCGTCCGCGTACCGGCTCCCGGCGTCCGGGCCAAAGGCATGGACAAACGCCGCCACGTCTTGCGGGTAGTCCGGCGGCTCAATGCCCACCACAATGCCCGCGTTGGCGTTGCGCTCGTTGCGAGAATACTGGCTCATGCCGTTGGTGACCACGCGGCCGGGCTCCGAGGTCGCTGCCACCACGGTGCCGCCCGGGCACATGCAGAAGCTGTAGACCCCGCGCCCATTTTGGGCGTGGTGCACCAGCTTGTAGTCTGCAGCGCCCAAGAGCGGGTGGCCGGCGTGGCGGCCCCAGCGGGCGCGGTCGATCACGCTTTGCGGGTGCTCGATACGAAAGCCCACCGAAAACGGTTTGGCCTGCATGGCGACACCGCGATCAAACAACATGGCAAAGGTGTCGCGTGCGCTGTGGCCCAGCGCCATGACCACCTGGTCGGCGCGCAGCGCATAGGTCTGGCCCACAGCCACGTCCAGCACCTGCAAGCCACGCAACTGTTGCAAGTCGCCTTCTTTTTCGATCACCACGTCGGTGACGCGCTGTTCAAAGCGCACCTCGCCGCCCAGCGCAATGATCTGCTCGCGGATGTTTTCCACCACCTTGACCAGTTTGAAGGTGCCAATGTGCGGATGGGCTTCCACCAGGATGTCGGCGGGCGCGCCCGCCTTGACAAACTCGTGCATGACCTTGCGCCCCAGGTGGCGCGGGTCCTTGATCTGGCTGTACAGCTTGCCGTCCGAAAACGTGCCTGCACCGCCTTCGCCGAACTGCACATTGCTCTCGGGGTTCAGCTCCTTTTTGCGCCACAGGCCCCAGGTGTCCTTGGTGCGCTGGCGCACCGTGGTGCCGCGCTCCAGCACGATGGGACGAAAGCCCATTTGCGCCAGCACCAGCGCGGCGAACATGCCGCAGGGTCCAAAACCCACCACCACCGGGCGCAGTGCCAGGGCGTCGGGCGCTTGGCCTACCGGGCGGTAGGCCATGTCCGGCGTGGCGTGGATGTGCGAGTTGCTGGCAAACTTGGCCAGTGCAGCCGCCTCCAGAGCGGGTGCGAGTTCCAGGTCAACGATATAAACCGCCAGCAGCTCGGCCTTGCGGGCGTCGAAACTGCGTTTGAAAACCTGCAGATGGAGGATGTCGGTCTCCAGCACGCCCAGGGTTTGCGCCGCCAGGCGGGTGAGCGCCGCGATGGGCTGCGGTGGCGGTGTGCGGTCTTCGTCGGTTTCGCTGGGTGCGTCGGCGGCGCGGCGGGTATCGACCGGCAAGGCGGTCAGGGGAAGTTTGAGTTCGGAGAGGCGTAGCATGGTGGGCTCGTGGTTATCAAGCAGATGCCAATAATACAGAAGGCCCCGCCTTTCGGTCGGGGCCTTCCGGGGTGACAAAAAAAAAGGGGGCTGGCCGTGCCGATCAGGCGGGCAAGAACCCCTCCACCGACAGGTAACGCTCGCCGGTGTCGTAGTTGAAGCCCAGCACCGTGGCGCCCGCTGGCAGATCGGGCAGCTTTTGCGCGATGGCCGCCAAGGTGGCTCCGCTGGAGATGCCCACCAGCATGCCTTCTTCGGCGGCGCAGCGGCGCCCCATTTCGCGGGCCGGCTCGGCGTCCACCAGGATGGTGCCGTCCAGCAATTCGGTTTTCAGGTTCTTGGGGATAAAGCCCGCGCCAATGCCTTGGATAGGGTGGGGT
This sequence comes from Rhodoferax sp., assembly GCF_030697375.1. Classification (GTDB taxonomy): domain Bacteria; phylum Pseudomonadota; class Gammaproteobacteria; order Burkholderiales; family Burkholderiaceae_C; genus Allorhodoferax. Next base: position 38,679 of record NZ_JAUYQD010000078.1, read on the forward strand.
GCCGGTGCGCCGCCCGAGATCACGGGGGAGGCTGTCGGCTCCACGGCGTAGACCTTGAGCTGCGGCCACTGGGCCTTGAGCACCTGGGCCACGCCGCTGATGTGGCCGCCGGTGCCCACGCCGGTGATCAGGACGTCAATGCCATCGGGGAAGTCGGCCAGGATTTCCTGGGCCGTGGTGCGCGCATGGACTTCAATGTTGGCCGGATTTTCGAACTGCTGGGGAATCCAGGCGCCGGGAATGGTCAGCGCCAGTTCCTGGGCGCGGGCGATGGCGCCTTTCATGCCTTTTTCGCGCGGGGTCAGGTCAAACGTGGCGCCGTAGGCCAGCATCAGGCGGCGGCGCTCGACCGACATGCTGTCGGGCATCACCAAAATCAGTTTGTAGCCCTTGACCGCTGCCACCATGGCCAGGCCGACGCCGGTGTTGCCCGAGGTGGGCTCGATGATGGTGGCCCCTGGCTTCAACTCACCGCTTTTCTCTGCCGCTTCCACCATGGCCAAAGCGATGCGGTCCTTGATGGAGCCGCCGGGGTTGCTGCGCTCGGACTTGATCCACACCTGGTGGGTGTCGCCAAACAGGCGGTTGATGCGCACATGCGGGGTGTTGCCAATGGTCTGCAGAATGTTGTCGGCTTTCATCGAATTCTCCGGTGGTGGGTTGGTTTGAGGATATTTTCTGCTACTTCATTCACTGATTTCAATATATGGATATGTGTAGCCGCGATAATCGGCAGTGTGAAGCCCGCCAGACCACCGCTGGTGCAATTTGGGAAACCAAGCACTGGAGGAACGTCCGGACTGCATAGGGCAGCGTAGCAGCTAACGGCTGTCCACTGAAAGTCCCGAGCGCAAGCAAAGGATATAAGGTGAGGATCAGAGCAACAGAGACGAGTCGCACCAGGGCAACCCGGTGCGGGTGAAACGGGCAATCTCTACGCGCAGCAATACCAAGTAGGCACACGTTGACGGGGCCCCCGGAGTGTGCGGGTAGGTAGCACCGAGCCACTGGGTGACCAGTGGCCCAGATTAATGGTGGTCACATGGGGGGAAACCCCCATGCACAGAATCCGGCTTATCGGTGGGCTTCACACTTTTTTTGAGGTATGGTTAGCCTCCCACACCTTTATTTAGGAGGCACCATGCGACCGATATTGGAGTTATTGAAAAAGCGCGAGGCAACCATCTGGTCCCTCAGCCCCACGGACAGTGTGTTTGACGCCTTGAAACGCATGGCCGAACACAATGTGGGCGCCATGATGGTCATCGACCAGGGCAAATTGGTGGGGGTGCTCTCCGAGCGCGATTACACCCGCAAGATTGCGCTGGCGGGCAAGTCTTCCAAAGAGACGCCGGTATCGGACATCATGACGGCCCAAGTGCTGACCGTCTCGCCCCAAACCCGTACCCGCGAATGCATGGCCCTGATGGGGCAGAAGAAAATTCGCCACCTGCCCGTGGTGAACGGCGACAAGGTGCTGGGCATGATCTCCATCCGCGACATCATGGACGACATCATTGCCGACCATGAGCAAACCATCAGCCAGCTGACGAGTTATATCGCGAGTTAAGTCGCCGCCGGGCCGCCCCAAGGCGACGACGACCCCCTCGGGGGGCAGCCCTTAAAACCTCGCTTGCAGCCCGAAGGTGAGCAGGTTGACATCGCTGTACGGGCGCTCCCACTCGGCACGCAGGCCGATGGAGGGGGTGATTTGGTAGATGCCGCCCAGGCCCATGCCCAGGCTGTTCCGGTCCTGGCTGATGCTGACGGACGTGCCCCCCAAACTGTCGGTGCCCCGGAGTGAACCGCTGGTGTAGCCCACCTTGCCAAAAAACGACAACTGGTAGTTGACGGGCATGATTCCCATCGCAGACACATTCATGCCGCTGGATTTGGCATCCAGCCCCTTGAGGCCGCCGGTGAGGCCGGTGTTGTAGCTCTGTGTGCCCAGGTCCACAAAACCCCCTTCCACTGCAAAATTCGGCGTCAGCTGGTAGCCCAGCCGCCCCTTGAACTCGCTGTTGCTCGCCATGGACGGCCCCAAGCCGGTTCTGCCCAGGCGCACCAGGTCGGCGTCTGATTCTGTCGGTGTGCCCAATCCGTAACTTGTCTGGTGGGGTGACACCAGGACATACAGTCCCTCCGCCCATGAGGGCCCCGCCAAACCGACCCCCGCTGCAAATGCGATCCAGGCAAAGGCATGTTTGGAATCGTGGAGTGTCATGGCAATTTCTCCGGTGAATGTTGGGGGATGGTCAGGCCATCATATTTTGCGACCCAAATGAACAAAAGTCCAAATGCAGTGCAAATGGTATCCAGATGTAAGGTTAAAACCGTTCGTGCCCAGCCAGGTAACGCCATTGCCCCACTGGCAAATCCCCCAGCGCGACGCGGCCCAGGCGAATGCGGCGCATGGCCAGAATGGTCAACTGGGCTTTCTCACACAGGTGGGCCGCCAGCCCAGGGTGGGCGCCTTTGATGGCAAAGCGCAGCTTGCTGCGTTCGGCGTTGGAGCTGTTCACACTGACTTTGGCCTGGGGCAGGGGCTTGCGTTCGTCTTTCAAGGCCCGCTGGATCCTCTGCATCGCTTCGGGGGAGACCTCGCCCTGCACGTCCACGATCAGCTCGTGCTCCATGGAGTCCAGGTCTTCGGTGAGTTTGCGTTCGGTGCGCCAGTCCTGGGTGAACACCAGCAATCCGCTGGCGCCCGTCTCCAGCGGCACCAGAGCGTCCAGGTTGTTGAAATGGCGTTTGAGCAGGCGAATGCCGGACTCGTCCTGGGCGAAGTGGTTGGCCGCTTGCAGCAGGGTGCGGGCGTTATCGACCTTGGGCGCGCGGCTGCGGACGGCTCGCACGGGTTCGTCGTCCTCCTCTTCATCGTCGGTGGCGTCCAGCCAGCCGGGCGGTTTGTGGAGCACCAGGGTCACCGGGGTCAGGTTCATCAGGGACGCGTTGGGGTCCAGGGTGATGGTCTGGTGCAGCACGCGGTGCTGCGGCTCCTCGACCACCACGCCGTTGACGCGCACCCAGCCGCCTTCGATGTACTGCTCGGCCTCGCGGCGGGAGCAGGGCACCATCTGGGCGATGCGTTTGGCCAGCCGTTCGCCAGCGTCAGATTCAGGGAGGTTTTTTTTCATGGTTTATTTCTTCAAAGCCTGAATGCGTTCTACATGCGCCAAAAGGGAGCGTTTGGCCACCGGCCAGATACGCGGGTGGACGTCGTCATAGGCCAGCGGCAACCAGTCGTCCAACGTACCACTTGGGTTGGCCTGCATGACAGCCTTGATTTTCGCCTCGCGCTGCAGCCGGTGCGCCTTGAGGTGGGTGATGACCTGCAGGGCTTCTCCGCGCTGGCCGCCCATCACATGGCCGTGGGCGGGCAGGAGGTACTGCACGTCGTGTTCCAGACAGGCGGCGTGCAGCCGGTCCAGCGAATCCAGGTAGTCCGCCATATGGCCATCGGGCGGGTCAATCACCGTGGTGCTGCCGTTCAGGATATGGTCGCCGGTGAACATCAGGCCGTCTTCCTGCAGCAACAGACAGACGTGGTTGGCCGCATGGCCCGGCGTGTGGATCACTTCCAGGGTGTGGCTCAAACTTTGAGCCAAATCGGCCTCCAGCCCGCGTGGAATCAGCGTGAGCAGCTCCCCATTTGATAGCGAACGGTCCGGTGTGAAGGCACTGGCCGCACGCGCCGTGGGGGCCGAGGGCAGTCCCACAATCGGTGGCCGGTGGCTGCACAGCGCCTGCAAGGGCGCCGCACCGGGCGAGTGGTCGGCGTGCGAGTGGGTGCACACAATCATGCGCAGGTTGCCGCCTGACCCATCGGGGTGGACAGCGGCCTGCCAGAGCCGCTCCAGGTGGCCCGCGTCGGCGGGGCCCGGGTCGATGGCGATGAAGCCGGTGTCGGCATCGCCCACCAGGTAGCTGTTGGTGCCGGGGCCGGTCATTACGCCGGGGTTGGGGGCGGTCAGGCGCAGCACGTTTTTCAGCAACGCCACCGGTCGCTCGCTTTGCCAGTCCACCGGAGGGGGCATGGGGCCGTCGGCCAGCTGCAGAATTTGATTGGGTCGTACCATGCGGGGCATTTTGCAGCCAAACGCCCGACCCCAGCCACCACCGGGGCGATAATTGCCCGATGCGAATCCAGTTCACCAAAATGCAGGGCGCGGGCAATGACTTTGTCGTGCTCGACGAGACCCGTGGCCGTTTGGGCCTGAGCGCCGCCCAGTACCGTTTCCTGGGAAACCGCCACTTTGGCGTGGGCGCCGACCAAATCCTCACCGTGCGCCCATCGCCCGCCGCCGGCATCGACTTTGAATACCTGATCCACAACGCCGACGGTGGCGAAGTGGAGCAGTGTGGCAATGGCGCACGCTGCTTTGCCCGCTTTGTGCACGACCGTGGGCTGACCGACAAAACCACCATCCGGGTGCAGACCATGAAAGGCGTGATCGAGCCCCGCCTGACCCCCGATGGGCGTGTCACCGTGGACATGGGCGCACCGGTGTTTGACCCGCAAGCCCTGCCGTTTGACGCCTCTGGTTTGCAGCTGCAGGCCATGGGTTCATGGGGTAATTGGCCTCTGGCCCTTATGGACAGTGCGCAAGCAGCTCCTGTTTTAATAGCAACTGTGTCCATGGGCAACCCCCATGCGGTGCAGTTGGTGGACAACGTGGACACGGCGCCGGTGGCCACCCAAGGCCCCTTGGTCCAGCAAAGCCCGCGTTTCCCGCAAGGCGTGAACGTGGGCTTCATGCAGGTCGTGGACCGCGCACACATCCGTTTGCGGGTGTATGAGCGTGGCGCGGGCGAAACCCTGGCCTGCGGTTCGGGCGCCTGCGCTGCCGTGGTGGCAGGCATCCGGCTGGGGCTGCTGGACCCGGTGGTGGCGGTGCAGATGCACGGCGGCGTCTTGAGCATTGCCTGGGCCGGAGGCAGCGCCCCGGTGCTGATGACTGGTCCGGCCACCACGGTTTACCACGGTGAAATTGACATTCCAGAGAACCTATGACCCCTTCCTTGAGCAACCCCTTGGGCAATCCCATCACCGAAGATGACATTGCCAATTACCTGAGCAACACGCCGGACTTTTTCCAGCGCCATGCCGAGCTGCTGGCGGCAGTGCAGTTCACCAGCCCGCACAGCCACCGGGCGGTGAGCCTGCAGGAGCGCCAGGCCGAGATGCTGCGCGAAAAAATCAAGGTGCTGGAGCACCGCATCATGGAGATGATCCGCAACGGCAATGAAAACGTGCTGCTGTCGGACAAGATTCTGCGCTGGGCGCGAACCCTGTTTTTGACACCTGACGTGTTGTCCCTGCCCGAGCAAATCGTGCTGGAGCTCACCATCCAGTTTTCCGTGCCCCAGGTCGGCCTGCGCATGTGGGACGTGGCGCCCGAACACGCCAGCCTGAGCATCGCCCAGGGCGTGAGCGACGACGCCAAGGTGTTTGCCTCCTCGCTGATGGAACCATTCTGTGGCCTCAACACCGGTTTTGAAGCGGTGAACTGGCTGGGCGACCCGACTTCGGTCACTTCTCTGGCGCTGATCCCTTTGCGCCCAGGTGCGGCGGGCAGCACCGCACCGGCTTTCGGCATGCTGGTGCTGGCGTCCTCCGACGCCACACGGTTCAACAGCAGCATGGGCACCGAGTTCCTATCCCGCATTGGCGAGATCGCCAGCGCCGCGCTCTCCCGGCTGCGCTAAGTCCACCATGTCTGGCGACGCTGCATGGGTCGAGCGTTACCTCGAATACGTGCGGGTTGAAAAGCGCCTGGCGGCCCGCACGGTGGCGCTGTATGCGTTGGACCTGCAAAAGCTCTCGGCCTTTGCTGGGCGCGCCAACGTGGCGTTGCTGGACGTCAAAAATCCCAACATCCGCCGCTGGGTCGCCCAAATGCACAGTGGCGGGCGCAGCGGCCGGGGTATTGCGCTGATTTTGTCCGGCTGGCGGGGCTTTTACGCCTGGCTGGGCCGCCAAGGCTTGGTCGCCAGCAATCCGGTGCAAGACGTGCGCGCCCCCAGGGCGCCCAAACCGCTGCCCAAGGCGCTGGGCGTGGACGACGCGGTGCAGTTTGCCGATTTCGAAAGCGACGACGACGCCTGGCTCGAAGCGCGCGATGCCGCCATGGTGGAGTTGTTGTACGGCAGTGGCCTGCGCGTGGGGGAACTGGTGGGCCTGGACGTGGTCGCCAGTCCCCGGGCGCGGGGCTGGGTGGACATGAGCGCAGCCGAGGCCCATGTGCTGGGCAAGGGCGCCAAACGCCGCAGCGTGCCGGTGGGTCGGATGGCGCTGCAGGCGCTGGAGCGCTGGCTGGGCTTGCGCGGGCCTTCGGGCACTTTGGGCCCGGATCTGGTGGCACCGTCCCAGGCCGACGCCGCAGCCGCCCTGTTCACCGGGCGCAACGGCACACGGCTCACAGCGCAGTCCGTCTGGGCCCGCCTCAAGCGCCGCAGCCTGCAAGCCGGCTTGGCCACACCGGTGCACCCCCACATGCTGCGCCACTCCTTTGCCAGCCATGTGCTGCAGTCCAGCAGTGATTTGCGGGCGGTACAGGAATTGCTGGGCCACGCCAACATCAGCACCACACAGGTCTACACCCGGCTGGACTTCCAGCATCTGGCCAAAGCCTACGATGCAGCCCATCCGCGCGCCAAAATCAAGGGACAGGGCCAGAAGTAAGGCACACTTCTGGGTATTCATCGTGAGTGTCATCGACAGAAAGGTTTTTCATGCGCAATCAGGTCTTTGTTGTCTTGCCCAAAAAGCTTGAATTTCAGTTCACTGTGGACGAAAGCGCGCCCATGTCGCGCGAGGAAGCCCGCGCCTGGCTGGACGCCCAGTTCCTCGCCTTTGAATGTGAACCCTTGCGCGCCAGCGGCAAGGTGTTGACCGCCGACAAGGTGCTGCGGGTGACCGAAGGCGCCGATCCGGCCCTGTTCTCCGATGAAAAATGGGCGGCCGACTACGCCAAAGCGGTGTTTGCCATGCTGGTCAAGCCCACGATTCGCGTCGATGTGCCCGCCATGGCCGTCACCTACTGATACTTTTACTGAAATTGACTGATTGGGTTCATGAAAACGATTCGACTGCGTGAAGGCAAAGAGCGCTCCCTGCAGCGCCGCCACCCCTGGATTTTTGAATCCGCGATTGCCCGGGGCGGCGCCGACAGTGGCGAGACCGTGCGCGTGGAGTCCCATGACGGCAAATTTCTGGCCTGGGCGGCGTTCAGTCCGACGTCGAAAATCCGCGCACGGGTCTGGAGCTTTGACGAAGCACAGCGTATCGATGCTCCTTTTTTCATAGCTGCTTGCACACAATCCATAAGGGCTAGAGCCCGATTTGACCTGCAAAGTGATGGTATGCGCCTGGTCCATGGCGAGTCCGACGGACTGCCCGGCTTGATCGTGGACCGCTACGGCGACACCCTGGTGGCCCAGTTCATGGGCAGCGGTGCCGAGCGCTGGAAAGACGTTTTGGCCGATGCACTTTTGGCCGAGACCGGGCTGACCAAGCTGTACGAGCGATCCGACGCCAGCAGCCGCAGCCTGGAGGGCCTGCCCGAAGCCACCGGCTGGCTGCGCGGGGAAGGCCCCACCGAATTGGTGCTGCGTGAACACGACTGGCGCTTGGGCCTGAACATCGCCGAAGGCCACAAAACCGGCTTTTACCTGGACCAGCGCGACAGCCGCAAACGCTTTGCCGACCATGCCCGGCGCCTGAATTTCCAGCGGGTGCTCAACTGCTTTTGCTACACCGGGGGTTTTACCGTGGCGGCCCTGTCGGGCGGCGCGGCCCATGTGACCTCGATCGATTCGTCGGGACCGGCCCTGGAAAAAGCGGCGGCCAACGTGGCCTTGAACGGTTTTGCGCCTGAGCGCGCCACCTTCATGGACGCGGACGTGAATGCGTCGCTGCGCCAGTTTGCCGCCGAAGGGCGCACCTTTGACGCCATTGTGCTGGACCCGCCCAAGTTCGCCCCCACCGTGGCGCATGCCGAGCGCGCGGCCCGCGCCTACAAAGACATCAACCGGCTGGCGTTCAAAATTCTGGAGCCCGGTGGTGTGTTGTTTACCTACTCCTGTTCGGGCGGTATCAGCGCCGACCTGTTCCACAAAATTGTGGCCTCCGCCGGTATCGACGCCCATGTGGACGGTTTTATTACCGAACGCATGGGAGGCGCTCCCGACCACCCCATGACCATCAACTTTCCTGAGGGTGAATACCTCAAAGGCTTGGGTGTGATTCGCAAATAGGGCCGCGCGCCTGTGCTGGCATAGATCGCTACACTTCTTTTCTGCTGACTTTTCGGATCCCATCATGAGCTTGATTCCCGCCACCATCCTGACCGGCTTTCTCGGTTCAGGCAAAACCACCCTCCTCAAACGTGTGCTGGCCGAGGCCCACGGCCAGAAAATTGCCGTGATCGAGAACGAGTTCGGCGAGGAAAACATCGACAGCGACATCCTGGTGTCCGACACCCAGGAGCAGATCATCCAGATGAGCAATGGCTGCATCTGCTGCACCATCCGCGAAGACCTGCGCGCGACGCTGCGGGATCTGGCGGAGAAAAAGCGCAAGGGGGAATTGGATTTTGACCGCGTGGTGATTGAAACCACCGGTGTCGCCGACCCCGGTCCGGTGGCCCAGACCTTTTTCATGGACGATGAGGTCGCCGAGAGTTATTTGCTGGACTCCATCTTGACCCTGGTGGACGCCAAACACGCGGCGACCCAGCTCAATGAGCGCCAGGAGGCCCGTCGGCAAGTGGGTTTTGCCGACCAGATTTTCATCAGCAAGACCGATCTGGTGCCCGCCGAGGAGGTGGACGCGCTGATGCACCGCCTCAAACACATGAACCCCCGGGCGCCACAAAAGGCCGTGCATTTTGGCGAAGTGGCCCTCAGTGAAGTGTTCGATTTGCGGGGCTTCAACCTGAACGCCAAGCTGGACATCGACCCTGATTTCCTCAAAGAAGAAGACCACGACCACGATGACCACGTGCATGGTGAGCACTGCAATCACCCTTCGCACGACCATGGTGGCGGACATCACCACCACCATGACGACGACGTCAAGAGTTTTGTTTTCAAGTCCGACCGGGCATTTGATCCGGCCAAGCTGGAAGATTTTCTCGGGGCCATTGTGAATATCTACGGCCCGCGCATGTTGCGTTATAAGGGAGTCTTGAATATGAAGGGCACCGACCGCAAGGTGATTTTTCAGGGCGTGCACCAGTTGATGGGCAGTGACCTTGGGCCCGCCTGGGCTGAAGGTGAGCAGCGCTCAAGCAAAATGGTGTTTATCGGGATTGACCTGCCCAAAGATATCTTCTTGCAGGGCATGGAGCAATCCTTGGTTTGATTCGCCTTATTTTCGGACTGGAATCCAAATGATTGTCTCGATTTTGCAACGAATGGGTTTTTCCAAGGGTAAACCTGTACACTCGCGCGCCGGAGAAGCTCCACCAGGCACGCCGCCCAAGGCGCGCGGTGGAGTGGCAGCAGACACCGACCATGCGCAGGAAACTCCTGCCAGGAGAAAAGAAGTGAAATCCAAATCTGGGAATGACATCAAGGCCCAAGAAGCCAAGAGCAAAGAGAAGACGGTTGCCAAAACTGCAGTCAAGCCCGCAGCAAAATCGGTCAAATCTGTAGCGGAACCTGTCGTTCAAGCACCGGCCAAGGCGGAGAAAAAATCACCTGCCGTGGCAAAAGAGACCCCCAAGCCTTTGAAAGCAAGCCCGACATTGCCAAAATCCACAGTGAAGGCCGACACCAAAGTCCCGGCGAAAAGTGCAGTTGCCAAGCCGCTTGCACCGACCCCGGTGGCACCTGCCGCAGTAGCAGCCCCTGCCAAAGCGGGGCGCCCGTCGTCCCGTCTTGCCCAATTGACCGTGCCATCCATGGCACAAACCGTAGCCTCGACAGCTGCCAAAGCCAGTTATACCCAAACCATGCCCACTTCCGTGATTGTTCCAGCCTCCCCTTCCTCCATCAAAAAAGACGCAAAACTCGCCAACAACTGGAAAACAACGCCGGTTGCCGAACTGACCGATGCCGACTTGATGGCCATGCCTGATTCGGAATACATGAACGAGGTGCAAATGGCCGCGTTCCGCTTGAAGTTGGTCACCCTCAAACGGGATATTCTGAGCAATGCGGGCGAAACCACCGAGCATCTGCGGGAGGATACGTCCGTGGTGCCCGATCCGGCCGACCGCGCCACCATCGAAGAAGAACATGCTTTGGAGTTGCGCACCCGCGACCGTGAGCGCAAATTGTTGAAAAAAATCGAACAATCGATTGCCCGCATTGATGCGGGTGACTACGGCTACTGCGATGAAACGGGCGAGCCCATTGGAGTTGGGCGCTTGTTGGCTCGGCCCACCGCGACCCTTTCACTGGAAGCACAACAACGCCGAGAACTCAAGCAGAAGATGTTTGGGGATTGAGCGGGGCCTGAGTTTTCGCCGTACTTCCAGCACGCTGCAGTTATGGCCACCAAAAGCGATCGCCCCGGATTGCTGTCCAAAATGGCGCTGTTTGTTCGCAATCCGACCAAAGATTGGTCGGATTTGGACAAGCCTGAGCCTGCTGCGGAGAGTGGATACGACAAACACGCGCTGAAGGCGATGATCGAGCGCAAGCGGCAGAATGACTTTGTCCGCAGGCGTGAATTTGACCAATTGCGCAAGTTGCGCATCCGTGATTCCGAGGGCAAGGGGGGCGTCGTGCGCCCCTCGATTTTTCAGACCAGCATGACGACCGACCCGGATGGCCGTGCTGTCACCCTCAAAAAAATCGATGAAATTGAAGCCCAGATGTCCAAGCAGTGGTGGAAGGGCAAGCAAGACGCGGCGGCGGGTGCCGCGCATGCCCCTGCGGCTGTGCGCCCCTCTGCCTCCGCAGGACAAAGTACATCCGGTGAGGAGGCTGCAGCGGTCACCGCCAAACACTTTGAGACGACCCAGGCCGAGGTCCTGCAAGCGGACACCACAGAATTTGTAGAGACCGAAATGGGCCATGGCATGGCGCATATCTCCGTTCGCGCACCACTTGTTGCCGCGCGCCATGGGGTTTCAGCGTCCATTATTGACGTGCTGGCCGACCGTTCGGAGGTGCCTGATATGGGGTTTTCCACTTCGAGGCTGTTTGCCGCCGAAGTGGAGGACATGGCAACGGACCCGGAATTGGAAGAAGCAGCCATCCGGTTTGCCAACGGAGACGACACAGGGGCCGAAAACGGTTTGCTGCAAGCGCTCCGAGGCGATGCCATTCAACCGGATGTGGCGCTTTCCTGGGCGTCCGCCCTGTTGGATTTCTACCGGGCCACGGACAATCGCCCCGGCTTTGACAACGCAGTTCTGGAATTTGCCATGCGCTTTGACAGGGCAAAGCCTGCATGGAGCACCTTGCAGGACAGCGTGCCCGGTGGCGGTGCTGTCCCCACGGGGGTTCCCTTCCATGTTGTCCCGTCGGGCGCCGACAACAGCATGCGCAGTGATGCCATTTGGGATTGTCCTCCCGAGTTGAATGCACCAGCCATGGAGCAATTGCGGGATGCGATGGGGTCTCATCCCATGCCATGGCATTTGGGATGGTCCCGCCTTGCGCATATTTCGACCGATGCCATGCCATTGTTGGCAGGCCTGTTCAGCAGTTTGTGTGATGAGCCGGTGGTGCTGAGCTTCTGTGGCTCGAACAGACTGGAGCAAACCCTGCGTGCCATGATGCCCTCGGGTGACCGGAACATCGATCCCGCTTGGTGGGCCGTGCGTCTGAATGCGCTGCGAACCATGCAAATGCAAGACGAGTTCGAACTGGGTGCTTTGGACTATTGCGTGACCTATGAAGTGTCGCCTCCCGCGTGGGAGCCCGCGCGTTGCCAGTTTCAGCATGCGAACGCCACACAGGGGGGGCAGGTTTACCCGGCACCGGTAGAACGGGACTTGGGGTTCAGCCAAGCGGCAACCTCCCCGGTGGGTTTGGACGGTGCTCCGGCCACGGCACTCGAATTGCGGGGAGACGTGCTGGGGGATGCCACACAGGCACTGGCATTTGCCAATGGTCTGCCCCGCAGCGGGGACCGGATTGTGGTGTCTTGCCAAGGCTTGGTACGTGTTGATTTTTCAGCAGCCGGTAGCATCCTCAATTGGGTCGCTCTGCGTCAGACAGAGGGCTGCCAAGTGCAGTTTCAGGATGTACACCGCTTGGTGGCCGCGTTTTTCAATGTGATTGGTATCAATGAGCACGCGCGCGTACTCCCCAGGCCTATGTAGTGGATCGGTTTCGGGGTTTTTTATACTCACACTTGCTTTTTGGGTATTTACCCGAACCTAGGACTTCATGGAACAATTTCACGGCACCACCATCATCAGTGTGCGACGCAAAACACCCGAAGGCTATTCCGTAGCGATTGGCGGGGATGGGCAGGTCACCTTGGGCAATATTGTTGTCAAGGGGACTGCCCGCAAGGTGCGCAAGCTCTACCACGGTAAAGTTCTTGCGGGCTTTGCCGGCGCGACCGCAGACGCGTTCACCTTGTTTGAACGCTTTGAAGCCAAGCTGGAAAAGCACCAGGGGCACTTGGTACGCGCCGCCATTGAACTGACCAAAGACTGGCGGACAGACAGGGTGTTGCGCCGTCTGGAGGCCATGCTGGCCGTGGCTGATCAAGAGGCATCGCTGATCATTACCGGCAATGGGGATGTTCTGGAGCCGGAAAATGGCATTGTGACCATCGGCTCAGGCGGTGCTTATGCGCAGGCTGCAGCCGTTGCCCTGCTGAACAATACGGAGCTGTCTGCCGCCGACATTGTGAAAAAATCTCTGGAAATCGCCGGCGAATTGTGCATTTACACCAATATGCACCACACCATTGAGCAACTTTGACATTTCTAAGAATATGCCTTCATTGTCCCCCCAGGAAATTGTTGCTGAGCTCGATAAACACATCGTGGGCCAGAATCAGGCCAAACGTGCCGTGGCCATTGCCCTGCGCAACCGTTGGCGCAGGCAGCAGGTGGAGCCCGGTTTACGGGTAGAAATCACGCCCAAAAATATTCTGATGATCGGACCCACGGGGGTCGGAAAAACCGAAATTGCGCGCCGGCTGGCACGTTTGGCAGATGCACCCTTCATCAAGGTGGAGGCGACCAAGTTCACCGAGGTCGGTTACGTGGGCAAGGACGTGGATTCCATCATCCGTGATCTGGCCGATGTGGCTGTGAAGCAAATGCGCGAAACGGAAAAACGCAAGGTGCGCGCGCGCGCCGAAGACGCCGCCGAAGACCGGGTTTTGGATATTTTGATTCCGCCGGCCCGTGTCGAATTCGGAGTGGTGCAGGCCGCCGATACGCCAGAGAGCACCGCACGCCAGACCTTTCGCAAGAAACTGCGCGAAGGGCAGTTGGCGGATCGCGAAATCGAGATCGATGTGGCAGCGCCAGCGCCGCAATTGGAGGTGATGGGCCCCCCCGGCATGGAGGAGATGACAGAGCAACTGCGTGGCATGTTTGGCCAGATGGGGCAAAGCAAAAAGCAAACCCGCAAGCTGAAGATTGCCGAAGCACTGAAGCTTCTGGTGGATGAAGAAGCCGCCAAACTGGTCAATGAAGAGGAAATCAAAACCCAAGCCTTGCACATGCTGGAGCAAAACGGCATTGTGTTTATCGATGAAATCGACAAGGTCACCTCCCGCAGCGAGGGCAGTGGAGCGGAGGTGTCTCGCCAAGGCGTGCAGCGCGATTTGTTGCCACTGGTGGAGGGCACCACGGTGTCGACCAAATATGGCATGGTCAAAACGGACCATATCCTGTTTGTGGCTTCCGGTGCTTTCCATCTGAGCAAGCCCAGTGACTTGATTCCTGAGTTGCAGGGGCGCTTCCCCATTCGGGTGGAGTTGCAATCCCTGTCGGTGCAAGATTTTGAGGCGATTCTGACGCAGACCCATGCGTCGCTGATGAAGCAGTATCAAGCACTGTTGGCGACCGAAAATGTGACCCTCGAATTCACCGCTGCGGGGATTACGCGGCTCGCGCAAATTGCGTTTGATGTGAATGAGCGCACAGAAAATATCGGCGCGCGCCGCTTGGCGACAGTCATGGAGCGTTTACTGGACGATGTCAGTTTTGACGCAGCCTCGCTTGCTGGGAAAACCATTCAAATCGACGGCCCCTATGTAGATGCCCGTTTGGGCGAATTGAGCCAGAACGAAGATCTCTCACGTTACATTTTGTAATCATTTCAGGCAGCGCTAGCTGCCTTCCTTCAAGCATCACATTCATATCGTGTGCTAAGTCCTTATTTTAGAACGATTTTTCAGTCGGCTCGACCTGAGAAAACGCTTCTAAGTCCTTGATTTCATTGGAAAAAAGTTCCTGCAAGCTTCTTGCAAGTCTGGCTTTTGCTGATACAGTGCAAAAAAGTGCAATTTGGTGGTGAAAAGTGCCATTCATTTGCTGATTTCTTGTTTTTCCGCAAAATAGGTGCTTTTCGTGTTCCAAGGGGCCTCATCTCTCAGTCTGGATGCTAAAGGGCGGCTTTCGGTGCCGACCCGGCACCGTGACGTCTTGAGTGCCACTGCGGCGGGCCAACTCACCATCACCAAGCACCCCCACGGCTGCCTGATGATGTTTCCACGGCCAGAGTGGGAAAAATTCCGGGAGCGTATTGCTGCCTTGCCCATGTCTGCGCAGTGGTGGAAGCGCATCTTCCTGGGCAATGCCATGGATGTGGAAATAGATGCCACCGGACGGGTATTGGTGTCGCCAGAGTTGCGCGAAGCGGCAGGTATTGCCAAGGACACCATGTTGCTGGGTATGGGAAACCATTTTGAGTTGTGGGACAAGGCGACCTATGACGCCCAAGAGGCGAAGGCGATGCAAGGTGAAATGCCTGACGTCTTCAAAGATTTTTCCTTTTAAGGTGTGCCAGTGGACGCTGCATGGAATCACTCCACTGTATTGTTAACGGAAGCAGTGGATGCTCTGTTCAACAATGCTCCAGACGCGCCTGAATCATCCAGCGCAGGCACCTACGTTGACGCGACGTACGGCCGTGGTGGCCATTCTTCCCTGATCCTGTCTCGGCTTTCCGCGGCAGGACGGCTGATTGCTTTTGATCGCGACCCCGATGCAGTGGCCCAGGCCAAAACCATCCAAGACGGGCGTTTTTCCATTCGCCACGAAGGGTTTTCGCACTTGCGTGAACTGCCAGCGGGCAGCATCGCCGGGATTTTGATGGATTTGGGAGTGAGTTCCCCCCAAATCGACAACCCTCAGCGTGGATTCAGCTTTCGATTTGATGGGCCGCTGGATATGCGGATGGACACCACGCGCGGCGAAAGCGTTGCGCAGTGGTTGGTAGATGCCGAGGTAGGCTCAATAGCGGAGGTGATACGTGAATATGGTGAAGAACGGTTTGCTGGCCCCATTGCAAAGGCGATTGTTGCTCGCCGACAGGAACGGGGCCCAATTTCAACCACCACCGAACTGGCCCAACTCGTGGCTGACACGGTCAAAACCCGCGAGCCGGGCCAGAACCCTGCAACGCGCACATTTCAGGCTTTTCGGATTTTCATCAACGCCGAGCTTGAGGAGCTGCAACAGGCGCTAGAGGCCAGTCTGGATGTGTTGCAGCCCGGCGGGCGTTTGGCGGTCATCAGTTTTCACTCTTTGGAAGACCGGATCGTCAAGCAGTTCATTGCAAAACACGCGCGTGACGAATACGACCGGCGTGCACCTTTTGCGGCGCCCAAGGTCATGAAGCTCAAAGCGCTGGACCGCGTGAAGCCAGGCGCTGCCGAGG
Organism: Rhodoferax sp.; assembly: GCF_030697375.1. Taxonomy (GTDB): domain Bacteria; phylum Pseudomonadota; class Gammaproteobacteria; order Burkholderiales; family Burkholderiaceae_C; genus Allorhodoferax. Next base: position 54,492 of record NZ_JAUYQD010000078.1, read on the forward strand.
TGAGTGCCAACAAACGGGCCCGCAGCGCCATCATGCGAGTGGCGCAAAGGACGGCGGCATGATCCGTTTGAATTTGGTGCTGCTGCTGGCAGTGATTGCCAGTGCCTTGTACCTGGTAGGGGTGCAGTACGACTCGCGCAGACTGTTCACGGAGTTGGACAAGGCGCGCAATGAGTCGCGGCGCCTGGACGCTGAGCATGAGCGTTTGCAGGTGCTAAAACGTGCGCAGGCCACACCTGCCCGCGTGGAGCGGCTGGCCAAGGAGCGGTTGCAGATGCGCCAGGTCACGCCTGGCGTCACCACGTATGTAACCTACTCCCCTGCGCCGGGACAGATTGCTTCAGCCGCCACGGACCGAGCAGAAGCCAAGGATCTGGCTCCATGAGCCGCAGTGTTCAGTACACGTCCAGCCCACTGCTCGCCAGCCGCACTCCGGTATGGCGCAGCAAGTTTGTGGTGGGAGCCATCGCGCTTGCGTTTTTTGGCTTGGCCGCGCGTGCTGCCTATATCCAGGTCGTGGCCAACGATTTTTTTCAGCGCCAAGGTGAGGTGCGGTTTGCGCGCACCCTGGACCTGCCCGCCAATCGGGGCCGTATTTTGGATCGCAATGGCCTCATTTTGGCGTCCAGCGTGGTGGCGCCCAGTATTTGGGCCATTCCAGAAGATGTGGCACTGGACAAAACGCAGTTGCAGCGCTTGGCCAAGTTGCTGGAGATGGCGCCTGCCGAGCTGTCGAAGAAGTTGGACGACGAGGACAAGTCCTTCGTTTGGCTCAAGCGCCAGGTGGATGCGGACATCGCCAAGCAAATCAGTGACCTCAATATCAAAGGCATCTACCAACGCAAGGAATACAAGCGCAAGTACCCCGAGGGTGAAGCCGCAGCCCACATCATTGGTTTTACCAACGTGGAAGACAACGGGCAAGAGGGGGTGGAGTTGATGTTCAACAAAGCCCTGTTGGGACGGCCTGGTATGCGCCATGTCATCAAAGACCGTTTGGGGCGGGCCGTCGAAGACGTGGGTGAAGTCGTTCCGCCCGTTGCGGGGCAAGACTTGCAACTCAGCATTGACAACAAAATCCAGTTTTTTGCGTACCAAAAATTGCGCGATGCAGTCGTCAATAATCGGGCGCAGGCGGGAAGCATCGTGGTGTTGGATGCCATTACTGGCGAAGTCTTGGCCTTGGCCAATTATCCAAGCTACATACCCGACAAACGGCTGAATCTCACAGGCGCGCAATTGCGCAATCGGGCCTTGACCGACACCTTTGAGCCTGGTTCGGTGATGAAGCCCTTCACGGTCGGTCTGGCCTTGGATACCGGGCGTGTCAAACCCTCCACCATCATCGATACCGCCCCGGGTTCGGTCACCATTACCGGAGCCACCATCCATGACTCGCATCCCCATGGTGCATTGACCGTGGAGCAGGTGATTCAGGTGTCGAGCAATGTGGGCACCACCAAGATTGCGATGCAAATGCAGCCCAGTGAAATGTGGCAAACATTTTCACAGGCTGGATTTGGTCAAAAGCCCCAGATTGAGTTTCCTGGCGTGGTCTCGGGTCGGCTGCGCCCGTACAAAAGTTGGCGGCCCATTGAGCAGGCGACCATTTCTTATGGGTATGGGCTGTCTGCGTCTTTGTTTCAGATGGCGCGTTCGTACACCGTGTTTTCACACGGTGGCCAAATCATTCCTGCAACGCTGCTCAAAAGCACCGAGCCAGCGGTCGGTGTGTCTGTTTTTTCACCGGAAACGGCGGCCAGAATGCGAAAAATGCTGCAAATGGCGGCCGGCCCTGGCGGTACGGGACCCAAAGCGCAAACGATTGGATATTCCGTGGGCGGCAAGTCGGGTACCGCTTACAAGCAGGTGGGGAAAGGTTATGGCAGCGAAGGGAACCGCAAGTACAGAAGTTGGTTTGTCGGCATGGCTCCGATTGACCAGCCGCGCGTCATCGTGGCCGTGATGCTGGATGAGCCGAGCGCCGGAAAATACTTTGGCGGGGTGGTGGCTGCCCCGGTATTTAGCGAAACAGTGCAACAAACCCTGCGCCTGTTGGGTGTGCAGCCCGACATGGCGGTGCGTCCCGAAGTCGTGGCCGACGCCGTGGAGGAGAGTTTCTGATGCAAGAACTCCACACACCGGCGTTGGCGGCCCAATGGCTGAAGCAGCGGGTCACCGGCAGCTTGTCGGCGGACAGCCGCAAACTGACACCAGGCGATGGCTTTATCGCCTGGCCTGGCACTGCAGTGGATGCGCGGCAGTTTGTGCCCAGTGCAGTGGCGCAGGGTGCGGGTGCGTGCCTGGTGGAAGGCGTCGGTGCAATGTCTTTTGCACTGGAAGCCGAAACCACCGCAGCTTACGCCGGCTTGAAGGCGGACACCGGTGTGATTGCATCAGAATTTTTCGAAAACCCATCCCATCAACTGGCAGTGGTTGCAGTCACGGGGACCAATGGGAAGACCTCGACCGCGTGGTGGCTGGCACAGGCCTTGTCTGCTTTGCCACCGGCCGCCGCCATTCCCTGTGGCGTGATTGGCACCTTGGGTGTGGGACGCCCGCCTATGCCCGGCGCGGTGCATGGACCGGAAGCAACTGGGGTGACCGCCACCGGTCTGACGACCCCGGACCCGGTGTTGTTGCAGCGAACCCTGCGCCAGTTTGTGGATGACGGCCTGAAAGCCTGCGCCGTAGAAGCCTCTTCCATCGGAATTGAAGAGCACCGCTTGAACGGCACCCAGATACGGGTCGCCGTTTTCACCAATTTCACCCAGGACCATCTGGACTACCACGGGAGCATGGAAACCTATTGGGAGGCCAAGCGCAAACTCTTCGTGTGGCCGGGCCTGAACAGCGTGGTGCTCAACGTCGATGACAGCTATGGCGCGGCATTGGCAGCGTCCTTGGATTCCAGCCCGCTGGATGTCTGGACGGTGTCCACCCAGGGGACAGCGCGGCTGCAGGCGCACAACATTGCCTACGGCGCACTGGGCTTGTGTTTTGATGTGCTGGAGGGCGACACCACCGTGCAACTCTCCAGCCGGACGATTGGCGCCTACAACGTGTCGAATCTGTTGGGCGTGCTGGCCGCCATGCGCAGCCTGGGGGTGTCCCTGCAGGATGCCGTGGATGCGTGCAGCCAGCTGCACCCGGTTCCAGGGCGCATGGAGTGCCTGGGTGGAGAAGGGCAGCCCCTGGTCGCCGTGGACTATGCCCACACCCCAGATGCGCTGGAGCAGGCACTGACCGCCTTGCGCCCTCTCGCACAGCAGCGTGGCGGTCGTTTGTGGTGTGTATTTGGCTGCGGTGGCGACCGTGACAGCTCCAAGCGACCTTTGATGGGTGCGATCGCCGCACGCCAGGCCGACCAAGTCCTGGTGACCAGTGACAACCCCCGCAGCGAGAAGCCGGAAGCCATCATTGCGCAGATCCTGCTGGGTTTGCCACACAACGGCGTGGTTGCGGTGCAAGTGGACCGGGCCATGGCGATTGCCGAAGCCATCCAGCGTGCCGCCGCTGGTGACGTGGTGTTGCTGGCGGGAAAAGGGCATGAAGAGACGCAGGAGATTGCGGGTGTCAAGTCCCCGTTTTCAGACCGCGTTCAGGCGCAACGCGCCTTGCAGGATTACAAGGCCAAGACCGCCGGGGGGGCAGGTATGACGACCATGATGACCGTGCAACAGGCTTCCCAGTGGGTGTCCGCTTCACGCTTGGTGGGTGAGGGCGGTGTGCCCATCGTGCGGGTGCACACCGATACCCGCAGCATTGAGCCCGGTGACCTGTTTGTGGCATTGAAGGGCGAGCGCTTCGATGCCAATGATTTTCTGCTGGAAGCCCAGCGGCGCGGGGCCGCGGCTGTCTTGTGCCATGGGGGTGCTGACCCGGCCAGCTACCCTGCCGGACTTCCCCGCATTGAAGTGGTGGACACAAAAAAAGCCCTGGGAGAACTCGCTGCAGCGTGGCGGATGCAGTTCCAACTGCCCCTGATTGCTGTCACCGGCAGCAATGGGAAAACCACGGTCACCCAAATGCTGGCGTCCATTTTGGACGCCTACCGTCCCGGCGGCGCGGCACTGGCCACACGCGGCAATTTGAACAACGACATTGGCGTGCCGCTCACCTTGCTGCGCTTGCGCCCCACGCATGCCATCGCCGTGGTCGAGCTGGGCATGAACCACCCCGGTGAAATTGCCAGCCTTGCCACCATGGCCAAGCCCACCGTGGCGCTGGTGAACAACGCCCAGCGTGAACACCTGGAGTTCATGCACACCGTGCAGGCGGTGGCCCAGGAAAATGGAACGGTCATTGCCGCTTTGGATGCACAAGGCGTCGCGGTATTTCCGTCCGACGACTGCTACACCTCCGTATGGCAGACCCTGGCCGACGAACGCCGCACCGCCACATTTGCGCTGGCACCCAACCCAGACGCAGGTGCGCAGGGGCTGGCTTGCAGCGATGTGCATTGGGCGCAGGGCGCGTGGCAGGTGCAAGCGCAGGGCATGGGCGCCGTGTTGCGCTACCGTTTGGCGATTGCGGGGCGCCACAATGTCAAAAATTCTCTGGCCGCTGCCGCCTGTGCGCTGGCCGCCGGGGTGCCTGCCGACGCGGTGGTGCGTGGCCTGGAGGCGTTTGTTCCTGTCAAGGGCCGTTCCCGCGCAGTGGCTTTGGACGTGCAAGGCCGGGAGTGCACCTTGGTGGACGACACCTACAACGCCAACCCCGACTCGGTGCGCGCCGCCATTGACGTGCTGGCCGAGCTGCCGGGACCGCGCCTGTTGGTGCTGGGCGACATGGGTGAGGTGGGCCAGGAGGGCCCGATGTTCCATGCCGAGGCCGCACGTTATGCGCAGGCCCGGGGTATTGAGCATTTGTTCATGCTGGGTGAGTCCACACGGCTTGCGGCCCAGGAATTTGTCGGCGCCCGCCATTTCGATACGGTCGAGAGCCTCAATGCCGCCGTTTCCGCAACGCTTCGCTCCTTGCGCAGCATGCTCGTCAAAGGTTCCCGCTTCATGCGTATGGAGCGGGTGGTGGAGGCAGCGCTCACCTTGGCACAAGATCCCAGAGGCCCCTCCCATGTGGCCTGATTTTTCGTTTGGAGTGAACCCATGCTGTTGAGTTTGGCCCAGTGGCTGCAAACCCTGTCGCCCGAGTTTGGATACTTTCGCGTGTTCCAGTACCTGACGTTTCGTGCCGTGATGGCCGCTCTGACGGGGCTTTTGATCGGACTGGCGGCCGGACCGGCGGTGATTCGGCGGCTGCGCGAGTTGAAAATCGGTCAACCGATCCGTGGTTACGGCATGGAAAGCCACCTGAGCAAAAGCGGAACCCCCACCATGGGCGGGGTGCTGATTTTGCTGTCCATCGCCGTGTCCACCCTCTTGTGGGCCGACCTGAGCAACCGCTTTGTGTGGATTGTCCTGCTGGTGACCCTGGGTTTTGGCGCCATTGGCTGGGTGGACGACTGGCGCAAAGTGGTCAACAAAGACCCCGAGGGCATGGCGTCACGCGAAAAATATATTTGGCAATCGCTCATTGGTTTGCTCGCGGCCCTGTACCTGGTGTTCAGCATTTCCGAGAGCTCCAACCTGCGGGTTCTGGAACTGTTTTTCAATTGGGTGCGCTCCGGGTTCGATGTCAACCTGCCACCCAAAGCCGGCTTGTTGCTGCCTTTCATCAAGGAAGTGAGCTACCCCCTGGGGGTTTTTGGTTTTGTGGTGTTGACCTATCTGGTCATTGTGGGCTCCAGCAATGCGGTCAACCTCACCGACGGGCTGGACGGGCTGGCCATCATGCCGGTCGTCATGGTTGGGTCGGCCTTGGGGGTGTTTGCCTACGTGGTCGGGAGTTCGGTGTACTCCAAATACCTGTTCTTTCCCCACATCCCCGGCGCCGGTGAGTTGCTGATCTTCTGTGCGGCCATGGCCGGGGCGGGACTGGCATTTTTGTGGTTCAACACCCATCCGGCACAGGTGTTCATGGGCGACGTGGGCGCATTGGCTCTGGGCGCGGCCCTGGGCACCATCGCCGTGATCGTGCGCCAGGAAATTGTGCTGGCCATCATGGGCGGGATCTTTGTGGTCGAAGCCTTGTCCGTCATGCTGCAGGTGAGCTTCTTCAAGTTCACGCGCAAACATTTTGGTGAAGGCCGCCGCCTGCTGAAGATGGCGCCACTGCACCACCATTTTGAAAAATCCGGCTGGAAAGAAACGCAGGTGGTCGTGCGTTTCTGGATCATTACCATGCTCTTGTGCCTGGTGGGCCTGTCCACTCTAAAGTTAAGGTAGTCCGTGAAAGTGTTGCAGGATCAAAAGGTGCTGATCTTGGGGCTGGGCGCTTCGGGCCTGGCCATGGCGCGTTGGTGCGCCCGCCAAGGGGCACAGGTCACTGTGGCGGATACCCGGGCTGCGCCACCGCAATTGCCGCAGTTGCGTGCAAGCGTTCCCGGCGCTACCTTTGTGGCATCGACACTGGACGCTGCGCTGGTGGAGGGCACCGGCGTGGGCGTCGTGTTCAAAAGCCCGGGACTGTCGCCGCAGGAGACCCAGGCGGTGGTGGCTGCGGCGCAGGCGCAAGGTCTGTTTGTGGGCGGCGAACTTAGCCTGTTCGCTCAGGCGTTGGCGCAATTGAAGGAAACCACGCAGTACACCCCCAAGGTGCTGGCCATCACCGGCACCAATGGCAAGACCACGGTCACCTCGCTGACCGGGCATTTGGTGGCCTGGGCCGGCAAAACGGTCGCGGTGGCGGGCAATATCGGCCCCACCTTGCTCGACACCCTCTCACAGGCCCTGGACAGCCAAACCCTGCCAGAGGTGTGGGTGCTGGAACTGTCCAGCTTTCAGTTGGACGGCGTGCAGCAGTTTGAGCCCACGGCGGCGGCGGTGCTCAATGTCACCCAGGACCACCTGGATTGGCATGGTTCCATGGCGTCCTATGCCCAGGCCAAGGCGGCCATTTTTGGCCAGCAGGGGCTGATGGTGCTCAACCGCGAAGACCCGCTGGTCATGGCCATGTTGCCCGAGCCGGTGCGGGTGAAGTTACAACGCCCCTGGGTTCGGCCCTATGCCAGTTTTGGCTGTGATATGCCGCGCCGTCCTGGTGATTTTGGGCTGGAAGAAGTCAATGGCATGGTGTGGTTGGTGCGTGCTTTGGAAGCCGATGAAACCCTGAAAAAACGCAAGGGTGCCGAAGAAGAACTGCACATCCAGCGCCTGATGCCGGCCGACGCCTTGCGCATCCGCGGCCGCCACAACGCCAGCAATGCGCTGGCCGCACTGGCGCTGTGCGCTGCGGCAGGTTGCCCCTTGGCACCCATTTTGTTTGGCTTGCGGGAATACCGGGGGGAACCCCACCGCGTCGAGTCCATCGGCATTTTGAACGGGGTGGAGTTTTTTGACGACAGCAAGGGCACCAACGTCGGGGCCACGGTGGCCGCATTGCGGGGTCTCGGGGAGGACCGCAAAGTGGTGGTGATTTTGGGTGGGGAAGGCAAAGGCCAGGATTTCTCTCCTTTGGCGGGCCCGGTGGCGCGGTATGCCCGTGCGGTGGTGCTGATTGGGCGGGATGCGCCGCAGATCCGCGCGGCACTCGCCGCTGCCGAGGTGCCCCTGGTGGACGCGGATTCCATGCCAATGGCAGTCTCCCATGCCAACCAGCGCGCCCATGCCGGCGACGCGGTGTTGATGTCGCCCGCATGCGCCAGTTTCGACATGTTTGACAACTACGAGCACCGGGCCAAGGTGTTCTGTGCCGCAGTGAAGGATCTGGCGGCCAGCATCGGGGTGGATATGGAGACCTCGGCATGAGCGTGTTGGGCCAAACCCTGTCAACCTGGTTTTCGGGCAAGCTGGCACCTGCCGCAGCGGCCCTGCCGGTGCGCCTGGGGGGCCGTGGCTCGTTTTCCAACACCACGGCACCCGCCCAGGTGCGGGGCTTTGACCAGCCGCTGGTCTGGGTGGTGGTGGCTTTGTTGTTGTGGGGATTGGTCATGGTGTATTCCGCGTCCATTGCCATGCCCGACAACCCCAAGTTCTCCAGCTACACCCATACCCATTTTCTGGTGCGCCATGTGGTGTCCCTGTGTGTGGCGTTTGTGGCAGCGCTGATCGCATTCCAGGTACCGGTGCAAACCTGGGAGAAGGTTGCGCCCTGGTTGTTTGTGGCCTCGTTGGTGCTGCTCATCGCGGTGCTGGTGCCCTTCATCGGCAAGGGGGTCAATGGTGCACGGCGCTGGATTGCCTTGGGGGTCATGAATTTCCAGCCCTCCGAACTCGCCAAGTTCGCCGTGCTGCTGTACGCCGCGGACTACATGGTGCGCAAGATGGACGTCAAAGAGCGCTTCTTCCGGGCGGTCATGCCCATGGCGGTGGCCGTGGCGGTGGTGGGCTTGTTGCTGCTGGCGGAGCCCGACATGGGGGCCTTCATGGTGATTGCCGTGATTGCCATGGGCATTTTGTTTTTGGGCGGCGTGAACGCCCGCATGTTTTTTCTGATTGCCGCCATTCTGGTGGTGGCCTTCGGGCTGATGATCGCCCTGAGCGAGTGGCGCCGGGAGCGCATTTTTGCCTACCTGGACCCCTGGAGCGAAAAAAATGCGGTGGCCAAGGGCTACCAGCTGACCCATTCCCTGATCGCCATTGGCCGTGGTGAAATCTTTGGCGTCGGCTTGGGGGGCAGTGTGGAAAAACTGCATTGGTTGCCTGAAGCCCACACCGATTTCCTGCTGGCGGTCATCGGGGAAGAGTTTGGGCTGGTGGGGGTGGTCACTCTGATCGGGTTGTTCCTGTGGCTGACCCGGCGCATCATGCACATTGGGCGCCAGGCCATTGCCCTGGACCGCGTGTTTGCCGGGCTGGTGGCGCAGGGCGTGGGCATCTGGATGGGCTTTCAGTCCTTCATCAACATGGGCGTGAACCTGGGTGCTTTGCCAACCAAGGGCTTGACGCTTCCTTTAATGAGTTACGGCGGCTCCGCCATCCTGATCAACCTGATCGCCATTGCCGTGGTGTTGCGCATCGACTTCGAGAACCGCCAATTGATGCATGGGGGCCGTGTATGACCGTGAACGCCGCCGGGCCGTCCCAAGGCGTGAGAGCCCCCTCGGGGGGCAGCGCAGTACACGCAGTGACAAGCGTGGGGGCCATGAACGCCGCCGGGCCGTCCCAAGGCGTGAGAGCCCCCTCGGGGGGCAGCGCA
>NZ_JAUYQD010000005.1 GCF_030697375.1 Rhodoferax sp.
GGTGGGCAGGGCAAGCCGTTCGTCCACCACGATTTGCGCGGCGCGCAACACGCGTTCGTCTTCGCCTTCGGAAAACGCCACGCGCTTTTTCAACGCCTTCTTGGCCGCTGCAAAGATCGGTTTCATGGTGGTGCCCGACGCGTAGACAAAGCTTTGCAGCTTTTCGCGGTACGCGTCCATATCGGCGATCGGGCGCACGGCCACACCGCTGTCGGCCGCCGCCTGCGCGACCGCCGGTGCGATCTTCATCATCAGGCGCGGATCAAAGGGCTTGGGAATCAGGTATTCGGGACCAAACGCCAGTTGTTCACCGATGTAGGCTGCCGCCACCACTTCGCTTTGCTCGGCCTGCGCCAGTTCGGCAATGGCATGCACCGCAGCAATTTCCATTTCAATGGTGATCGTGGACGCACCCGCATCCAAGGCTCCGCGGAAAATGTAGGGGAAGCACAGGACGTTGTTGACCTGGTTGGGGTAGTCGGAGCGGCCGGTGGCAATGATGGCATCGTCGCGCACGGCCTTGACGTCTTCCGGCAGGATCTCCGGGTTGGGGTTGGCCAGCGCAAAAATCAAAGGATTGGCGGCCATTTTTTTGACCATATCCTGTTTGAGCACCCCGCCCGCCGACAGGCCCAGGAACACGTCGGCACCTTCGATGATTTCGCCCAGGGTGCGGGCCGAGGTGTTCTGGGCAAAGACGATTTTGTCTTCGTCCATCAATTCGGTGCGGCCCTCGTACACCACGCCGGCCAGATCGGTCACATAGATGTTTTCGCGCGGAATGCCCAGCTTGACCAGCAGGCCCAGGCAGGCCAGTGCGGCGGCGCCGGCGCCGGAGGTCACCAGCTTGATTTTCTTGGGGTCTTTGCCGGCGACCTTCAGGCCGTTCAGAATGGCGGCGCCCACGGTGATGGCCGTGCCGTGCTGGTCGTCATGGAAGACCGGAATCTTCATGCGTTCGCGCAGTTTGCGCTCGACATAAAAGCAGTCCGGCGCCTTGATGTCTTCGAGGTTGATGCCGCCAAAAGTGGGCTCCAGTGACGCGATGATGTCCACCAGCTTGTCCAGATCGTGTTTTTCGTTGATCTCGATGTCGAACACGTCAATACCGGCAAACTTTTTGAAGAGAACGCCCTTGCCTTCCATCACCGGCTTGGCCGCCAGCGGTCCGATGTCGCCCAGCCCCAGCACGGCGGTGCCGTTGGTGATGACCGCGACCAGATTGCCCCGGCTGGTGTACTTGAACGCGTTGTTCGGGTCCTTGACGATTTCTTCACAGGGGGCCGCTACGCCAGGGGAGTAGGCCAGTGCCAGATCATGCTGGTTGACCAACTGCTTGGTGGGCGCAATGGCGATTTTTCCAGCGGTGGGGAACTCGTGGTATTCGAGGGCGGCACGGCGCAGTTCGGCGCGTTTGTCAGCCTTGTCGGTCATGGATGTGGGGAGGTTGGTTGTATACGAACCTGGAAGGTTATCGCGGCAACTCCTGTGCTGTAACTGTGGTGTTCAACAGCTAGGGTTTACCCGAGTTAGGGCTTCGCAAGTGCGTAGCGCACCGCATCAATCCACTGCGACCCGATGCGCTGGGCCAGCCCCTGGTGCACCGGCTCCACGGCCTTGCGCAGGCGCTCCCGTTGGCTGGAGGTGGGCTGGTGAATACGGGTGGTGCCCGCAGCGCGCAAAGCCGCCATGGCCTTGTCGTTTTGCGCGTCGGCGATGGTGTTGCCAAAGGCCAGCGCCTCGCGCAAGGCCTGGCCCAGCAGCTCACGGTCCGGCGTGGGGATGCTGCGCCAAAAGCGCTGGTGCACCACCACGGAATAGCCCAGGTAGCCGTGTTGTGTGAGGCTGAGGTCACTCTGCACCTCGTGCATGCGTTGTGTCCAAAAGTTGGAGATGGGGTTTTCCGTGCCATCGACCACACCGGTGGCCAACGCGCGGCGGGTTTCGCTAAACCCCAGCGTCACGGGCTGCGCACCCAGGGCGCGCATTTGCGCGGCAAGCACGCGGGAGGCCTGCACCCGCATGCGCAGGCCCACAAAATCGGCAGGCTCCAGCAGGGGGCGGTTGGCGCTCATTTGCTTGAAGCCGTTGTCAAAATAGCCCAGCCCCACCAGCCCTTGGTGGCCCAGACGCTCCAGCAGCCGCTGGCCCAGCGAGCCCTGCGTGATGCGGCGCACATCCGCCACCGCGTCAAACAAAAACGGCAGGTCAAACAGCTCAAACTCGGGCAGCCCGATGCGGGCGAATTTGGACAGCGAGGGCGCCAGCATGTCCACCGCACCCAGTTGCAGGGCCTGCATTTCGTCCTGGTCGCCGTAGAGCTGGCCATCGGGGTAGACCTGCACGCGGATGCGGCCCGCGGTGCGCTGCTCGACCAAACTTTTGAAACGCTGGAGCGCCAGGCCCTTGGGCGTTTCTTCCGCCACAACGTGTGAAAACCGGATGGTCAAACCGGGTGCGGACCCGGCGAGTGCGTGCGTCGATGCAAGCACCGATGCCGACACCGCGCGCAGCCAATGGCGGCGATGGGCACGGGCTGGCAACACAGGGGCGGACATGCTCGCTATTATGCGGGGACCCCACCGGACCACCCTGCCGCCCATGCCACTCCCACCGTCTGCACCGCCTCCCTTTGATGCGTCACTGGACTTTGCGCTGCTGCAACAAACCGTGCCCAGCCCCATCGGGCGCAACCGCCGGGCGCTGCTGTGGTTGCTGGGTTTCTCGGTCCTGCTGGTGGGGGCTGTGGTCACGCTGGTGCTGTACCTGAACACCTTTGAGCGCGAGGAAGAAGAGCGGCGCAAAACCACCGATGCGCAATGGTTGGAGCAGAGTGTGCAGTTCCACTTTCGGCGCCTGGAGGATGACCTGGTGGTGCTGGCGCGCCAGGTGGTTCTGGGTGGGGATGCGGTGCCTGCCACCACCGCCAAAACCCCCTCGGTGCAGGGTGGCCTGCTGTGGCGCGAGCCGGGCGTGGTGCTGTCGCACGGCTGGCTGGCTGCTGACCAGGCCCACGATGCGCAGTTGGGGCCTGGGCGCTGGCAGGCGGACTGGAGCGCGCACCCCGGCAATCGGCAAGTCCTGGCCACCATGCAGGACGTCACCCGGGGCCTGCGCCGTTCGGCCTATGCCGGCCCCATGCACCAGGCCGATGGCAGCTTGACCGACGTGGTGTGGCTGGCCGTGCCATTTTTCGAGCGCGGGCAGTTCGCGGGCAACTACCTGGCCGCGGTGGCTATGGACCGCGCTGCGAAGGGGCTGGTGCCCACCTGGTTCACGCAAAACCAGGTGGTCCGCCTGGTAGGCGCCGAGTCGGATGCCAGCCCTGTGCGGGAGCCGGGAGCCAAACCGTACCTTGCCGCCATGAACCTGCCAGGAACCGACCTGTTTTTGGAGGTGGCCCCCCAGGGCGGCACGCCCGCCACCGTGCCGCGGATTTTCTTTTTGGTGGCGCTGTTGTTTCTCTTGGGAATGACGGTCAGCCTGATTGCGCTGCGGCGTGATTTTGTCAAACGCCAGAAGATGCAGGTGCTGTTGCAAGCCGAAGTGGCCCTGCGCACCGCCATGGAAAACTCGGTCACCATCGGCCTGCGCGCCTGGGACCTGAACGGCAAAATCCTCTACGTGAATGAGGCGTTTTGCCGCATGGTGGGCTATGGTGTGTCTGAGCTGGTCGGCAAGTCCGCGCCCCTGCCGTACTGGCCGCAGGACCAGGCCAATGAGCTGCGGCTGGTGCACCGCGACATCATCGCGCAAGGCACGCGTGACGATGGGGTGGAACTGCAGTTCCAGCACCGCGACGGCCATTTGGTGGACGTGCTGATCCATGAGGCCCCCTTGACCACCAGTGGGGGTGAGCAGCTCGGCTGGATGAGTTCGGTGCTGGACATTAGCGAGCGCAAACGCGTGCAACGCATGGCGGCCCTGCAGCAAGAAAAGCTGGAGGCCTCGGGGCGCTTGGTGGCGGTGGGGGAGGTGGCGTCCACACTGGCGCACGAACTCAACCAACCCCTGGGCGCACTCAGCAGTTTTGCCAGTGGGCTGCTCAACCGTCTGCGGGGCGACAGCATCACGGCGCAGGAAATGGTACCCGTGGTGGCGCGCATGGCCGGGCTGGCGGAGCGGGCCGGGGGTGTCATCCAGCGGGTCAATGCCTTGGCGCGCAAACGCGAAATTTCCCGCCAGCGCCTGGACATGATGGCGGTCTTGAAGCGTGTCCTGTCCGGGGTGCAAGACCTGCCGGGCCGCCAAATGGTGGTGCTGGACGCGGACCATCCCGTCTGGATTGACGCGGACGAATTGCTGTTGGAGCATCTGGTCAACAACCTGGTCGGCAACGCCCTGGACTGGGCGCACCGGGGTGGGCATCCCGCCCAGGTGCGCGTCGGTGTGGAGTGCGACTATGCCCAAGGCATGGCCGCCCTGGTGGTGGCCGACACCGGGCCCGGCGTACCGGCAGAAGCCCAGGCCGATATTTTTAATGCCTTTTTCAGCACCAAAGAGGGCGGCATGGGCATGGGTCTGGCAATATGTCGCTCCATTGTGGAAGCCCACCACGGGCGCATTGGCGTGGGGCGCGACCCGGACTTGGGCGGCGCGCGTTTTACGGTGTGGCTGCCTTTGGCGCAAGGCCCCACCGATGTGCCATCCCCATAGGAGAACCATGAACCCTGCTGCCATTCATATAGTGGACGACGACCCCGATATTCGGGATGGCTTGGCCTGGCTGTTTGATTCGCGTGGCTACCAGGCTGCCACCTGGGACGGTGGCACCGCGTTTTTGGAGGCCGCCAAGGCGCTGCAGGGCCAATGGGGCCATGCCGTGGTGCTGATGGATGTGCGCATGGCGCCCTTGTCGGGCCTGCTGACCTTTGAGCAGCTCAAAGCCTTGGGCTGCCCCTGGCCGGTGCTGTTTTTGACCGGCAACGGCGACGTGGGCATGGCGGTGGCGGCGGTCAAAAACGGCGCCTGGGATTTTTTGGAAAAACCATTCCAGGACAACGTGCTGGTGGACCGGGTGGAGCAGGCTCTGGCGGCGGCCAGCGCCCTGGGCGATGCCGACCAGGAGGCACGCCGCCTGCGGCTGGCGCTGGCCTCCCTGAGCCCGCGCGAGCGCGAGGTGCTGGACGAGCTGATCCAGGGCCACTACAACAAGAACATTGCCGACCACCTGGGCATCACGCCGCGCACCGTGGAGTTTCACCGGGCCAATATTTTTGAAAAAATGGGCGTGGTCTCCGCCATTGAGTTGGCCCACAAATTGGGGCGTCTGCAGCCCATGCCACCGGCCGGCAGTTCTGGCCCCGACGGTCAGTACAAACCCTGACGAGATTGTTGGCACGAAACTGGCATGCGTCGCTAGAATAACTTGACCAATTGGTTAACTTCTTCACGGCTTCGCCTCTTTGTGGTGCAGCCCCTCTATGGGTTTAGGTGTCAATGACTCAACTTGAAGTGCCCCTATCGACCACGGCGCCTGCGCACACCGGGCGCAAGGCGGTCCAGGTCTGCAACGCCAGCGTGGTGTACCAGACCGCAGACACCCCCGTACAGGCCCTGAGCAATATCGACCTGGAGATTGCCGAGGGCGAGTTTGTTTCCTTGATCGGTCCGTCCGGCTGTGGCAAGACCACCCTGATGCGGGTGATCGCCGATCTGGAGCAGATCAGCGCGGGCCAGGTGTTGGTCAATGGTGTATCGCCGCACGATGCCCGCATGGCGCGCTCCTATGGTTATGTGTTCCAGGCACCGGCCTTGTTCCCCTGGCGCACCGTGTTGGCGAATGTGACCCTGCCACTGCAAATCCAGGGCAAAGGCCGGGCCGAGGCCAAAGCCATTGCGCAGGAGCATCTGGAGCGTGTGGGCCTGAAAGGTTTTGAGGGCAAGTACCCCTGGCAGCTCTCGGGGGGCATGCAACAACGTGTGTCGATTGCCCGGGCGCTGTCGTTTGAGCCCCGCATTTTGATGATGGACGAGCCCTTTGGCGCGCTGGACGAAATCACCCGCGACCGCCTGAACGAACAACTGCAGCAGCTCTGGCAGCGCGAGCGCCGCACCGTGGTGTTTGTGACCCACTCCATCGCCGAGGCGGTGTATTTGTCCACCAAAATTGTGGTCATGTCGCCACGCCCCGGGCGCATCGTCAAGGTAATCGACTCCCCTTTGCCCGACGAGCGTTACCTGGACCTGCGGGACACTCCCGCCTTCATGGCGCTGGCCCACGAAGTGCGCGAGGCCCTGGCGGACGGACACCATGGCTAGCCCCCATCCCAGCCGGCTGCAGCGCCTGTGCCACCAGGGCCTGCCAGTGGCCGTGGTGCTGCTGGCGGTGCTGCTGCTGTGGTACGGCGCGGCCTGGATGCTGAACGCACCCGGCGCCATTGAACGGGTCTTGGATGCCGACGCGGGCTACACCTGGCAAGAGTTGTTCACCGCCACCATGTCCATGGAGCGCCCGCTGATGCCCGCGCCGCACCAGGTAGTGCTGGATTTTTACGAGAGCCTGACCGAGTGGCCGCTGGACTCGCCGCGCAACCTCCTGTACCACGTCGCCGTCACCGGTGAATCCACCCTGCTGGGTTTTGTCCTGGGTACCGCCCTGGGGCTGGTGCTCTCGGTGTTGATCGTGCACAGCCGCACGCTGGACCGCGCGCTTTTGCCCTGGATCGTGGCTTCGCAAACCGTGCCGGTGCTGGCCATTGCCCCCATCGTGCTGGTGATCCTGGGCAGCCTGGGTTTTTCGGGCGTCGCGCCCAAGGCGGTGATTGCCATGTACCTGTGTTTCTTCCCGGTCACGGTGGCCATGGTGCAGGGGCTGCGTTCGCCGCAAAAGATGGAGATGGAAATGATGCACACCTACGCCGCCAGCCGCTGGCAGGCCCTGTGGCTGCTGCGCCTGCCCGCCGCTTTGCCCTTTTTGTTTCCCGCCCTGCGGGTGGGCGTAGCGGCCGGGTTGGTCGGGGCCATGGTGGCCGAGCTGCCCACCGGGGCGCAGGCCGGGCTGGGTGCCAAATTGTTGACCGGCTCCTACTATGGCCAAACGGTGCAAATCTGGTCGGCACTGGTGATGTCGGCGTTCCTGGGGCTGGCGCTTACCGCGATGGTCGCGGCGGTGGAACGCATGGTCTTGCGCCACAGGGGAGGCGTATGAACGGCACACTGTTGTGGTTGGGCATGGCGGGCGCGCTGGCGCTGGCGGTGTTCAGCGTCATCCGCATCGCGGCCTTGGACAACCGCTGGAGCGGCATGCTCACCGCCGGTCTGTTCGGGCTGTGGGTGCTGTTCTTTTGGGAGGTGCTTGTGCGTGCCCTGGAGGTGCCTCGGGTGTTGCTGCCTGCGCCCTCTCTGATATTGGGCTCCATGGCCGACCATGCCCCCAAGCTCTGGGGTGATTTTGTGCAAACCGTGGGCAAGGCCGTGGTCATTGGTTGGGCGTTGGGCTGTGGCCTGGGGTTTGCCGTGGCGGTGGCCATCGACCGCATGCCGTTTTTGCAGCGCGGCCTGCTGCCCGTGGCTTCGCTCACCAGTGCCATTCCCCTGGTAGGCGTGGCCCCCATTGCCGTGATGTGGTTTGGCTTTGAGTGGCCGTCCAAGGCCGCTGTGGTGGTGCTGATGACATTCTTCCCCATGCTGGTGTCCACGCTGGCCGGGCTCAAGGCGGCGGGCAAGCTGGAGCGCGAGCTGATGTACAGCTACGCCGCCAGTTACCCGCGTACCCTGCTGGCCTTGCGCCTGCCCGCGGCACTGCCCTTCATCTTTGGTGCGCTCAAGGTCAACGCCACCCTGGCGCTGATCGGGGCCATCGTGGCCGAGTTTTTTGGCTCGCCCACGCAAGGCCTGGGCTTTCGTATCTCCACCGAGTCGGCGCGCATGAACATGCCCTTGGTGTGGGGCGCCATTGTGGTGGCGGCCGTGACGGGTTCCGTGGCCTATGCGGCGCTGGTAGCCCTGGAGCGCCGTGCGGCGTTTTGGCACCCTTCCGTGCGGGAGGGGTGAGTGTGGATCGTGTGTTGAGGTGTGTTTGTTTTTAACCCTGAAGGAGTTTTCATGATGCGTTCTTCCAAGTTCACCCAAAGCCTGTTGGCTGCGGTGATGGCCGTCTGCGGTGTTGCCGCCAGCACGGGAGCCATGGCCGCCGACAAGGTCACGGTGCAACTCAAGTGGGTGCCCCAGGCCCAGTTTGCGGGCTACTACATGGCGGCCGCCAAGGGCTACTACAAGGCCGAGGGCCTGGACGTCACCATCAAACCCGGTGGCCCCGACATCTCGCCCGTGCAGGTGATTGCCGGCAACCAGGCCGACGTGGTGGTGAACTGGATGCCCGACGCCCTGGCCGCCCGCGAAGCCGGGGTGCCGCTGGTCAACATTGCGCAAGTTTTCAACCGCTCCGGCCTCATGCTCACCTGCAAGAAGTCCAGCGGCGTCGCCACCCCCAAAGACCTCAAGGGCAAAACCCTGGGCGTCTGGTTTGGCGGCAATGAATACCCCTTCCTCAACTGGATGGGCAAGCTGGGCTACAAGACCGACACCGACATCAAGGTACTCAAACAAGGCTTCAACGTCGATCCGCTCTTGCAAAACCAGGCGGCCTGTATTTCCACCATGATCTACAACGAATACTGGCAGGTGGTGGACGCGGGTGTCAAAGAGAAAGACCTGGTCACCTTCTTCTATGAAGACCAGGGCGTGGCCTCGCTGGAAGACGGCTTGTACGTGATGGAAACCAAGTTGAAAGACCCGGCCTTTGTGGCACGCATGGGCAAGTTCCTCAAAGCCACGCTCAAGGGCTGGAACGACGCGGTGAAAGACCCCGAAGGCGCGGCCAAGGCCGTGGTCGCTGCCGACACCTCCGGCAGCTCCAGCCTGAAGGTGCAAAAGCGCCAGATGGAAAACGTGGCCAAGCTGATCACCACGGCCGGTACGCCCAAAATTGGCTACCTGGAGCCCGCCGCCTATGAGCGCACCGTCAAGGTGCTGATGGCCGGTGGCAGCGACCCCGTGATCAAGAAAGACCCGGGCAAAGCGGGTTATTCACACGCGGTCTGGGACGCTGCGCAGAAGTAAGCTGCATGGCCCGAGTCCTTGAGACGTCCAAAGGCCTCATTCGCCAGACGAATGAGGCCTTGATTCTTTCCGCCGCCGAG
Source organism: Rhodoferax sp. (assembly GCF_030697375.1). GTDB lineage: Bacteria > Pseudomonadota > Gammaproteobacteria > Burkholderiales > Burkholderiaceae_C > Allorhodoferax. The sequence continues at coordinate 9,144 of NZ_JAUYQD010000005.1, forward strand.
AAGGTGTTTGCACGCGCCGGTTTTGGCGGCGCCACCATGGCCGCCATGGCCGAGGCCAGCGGCCTGCCCAAGGCCAATCTGCACTACTACTTTGGCTCCAAGGATGTGTTGTACCGCGCGGTGCTGGCGCGCATTCTGAACGACTGGCTGGTACCCACCCACGGCATCACCCGGGGCGCCGAGCCTAGAGATGCGCTGGAGCGCTACATCCGCAGCAAGATGGAGCTGTCCGCCCAGCGGCCCGACGGCTCCAAGGTCTTTGCCAACGAACTGCTGCACGGCGCACCGGTGGTCAAAGGCTTGCTGTCCCATGAGTTGCGCAAAATGGTGCAGGAAAAAGCCGCCGTGGTGCAGTCCTGGATAGACGCCGGGCGCATGGCCCCGGTGGACCCGGTGCACCTCTTCTTTTCGATCTGGGCCATGACCCAGACCTATGCCGACTTTGACGTGCAGGTGTGTGCGGTGCTGGGCCAGGAGTCCCTCCAGGAGAAGGATTACGCCCGCGCCACCGAACATGTGGTGTCATTAATTTTGAGAGGGTGTGGTTTGTATAGCCGGACGTGATTCGGAGGGTTAAGATCGGCATTCGGGAATTTCATTTCACTGTTGTCCGTGAATCGAACCGGAGCGCGAATTCAATGAAAAAATGCACCACCCTTCGACAGGCTTTGGCCTTGTTCCTGGTCTTTGGATTGCTGGCGTGTGAATCCAACCCACCCCATCCCGCAAGCGCGGCACCCGGCAAAGCCGAACTGCAGTTCGCGGACCTGCAGGGTTTCGACCGGGATTTGGCGGGCTCCTTGTCCAGCCCCTTGCCCAAGGTGGACGTGGCTTTTTACGACCGTGTTGTGCCCAGCGCACTGCCCGAACGGCTGCAAAACTGGATGGCGTCCGTGGAAGCGGGGGGTGGAACGGTGACCGTAGTGCCCCCACCGTCCAGCGTGACGCCCAAGAACCCGATGCTGATCATCAGCGCCATCAGCACCCTGTGGTCGGCCTCGAAAATGGCCAAAGAGTACGCAGCCAAGGCCCTGTTCGGCCCGGCCCATGCCTATGATGCGCAAATCATTCTCAAACAGGATGACAAGGGGGACTCCCTGGTCGACCGCGTCGTGTTTGTCAAGCGAAAAAAATAGCCTTGTATCCACCGTCAAACCATCGAAAAGGAATTGCAATGAACCATCAACTCAAGACAAATCTTGCCGGGCTTGCCCTCTTGGCGGTCAGTGGGGTGGCAAGTGCATCGCCCTGCGATGACGTTGTGACCCAATACGCGGGCTTTGTCTCATCCAGTGATACAGCCAATGCCAACCAGGCATTGTCAAACCACCCGGAATGTTTTGGCGGCGGTGCCACCACCTCGCAGGTGCAGATCAACAGCACAACGGTTCAGCAGGTCAATGCCATTTCTTCGGCCATCGGTGCCCGTTTTGGGGACACCACGCCCAAGCAACAGGCCAGTGTGGCCACCAAAAGCATGGCGGCGGGGGGGCAAAGTGGCGCCTGGAGCGCCTGGGGCAGCCTCAACCACAATGACACCCGCCAAAGTTACCTGGGGCTGAATAGCTTCACCACCACCAATGACAATAAAATTCTGAATACCGTTCTGGGCGCCGACTATGCCCTGTCGCCCACGATGGCATGGGGGGTTTCTGCCGCGTTTGATGCGGGCACGGGCTCCGCTTTGAATGCCAATCCCGCCAATTTTGTCAACAATATGACCAGCAAGGGCTACACCATTGCGCCGTACTTTGGCATGCAAATCAACAACGAATTGACCTTGGATGCCAGTGCCGGTCTGGGCAAAGGCGAGGTTGCCATCGCGAAGAGCGCCGACCCTCTCTCCACAAGCGGCAGCACCACAGAGTCCAGCCGCCGTTTTGCGGCTGCCAATCTGTCGTACAACCAGTGGCGCAACCAAGTGCAATGGACCGGCAAGCTGGGTTACTTGCATGCCGAGGAAGACTATGCCGACAGCAAAACGCGTGGCGTGACTGCGGTGGGTTCCGGTGCCAAGAACACGCTGGGCCAGCTGCACCTTGGTGCCCAGGCCGGTTACTGGATGGACGGCTTCATGCCTTACGCCGGCTTGGCCTATACCGCCGACCTGTACCGCTCGACAACCCAGTTTGGCGCACCTTCCGACCCGATTGGCAAGAGCGCCGTGGTGTGGACCGTTGGTATCAACTTTTTCTCCCTGAAAAATAGCATGACTGGTGGCCTGGCCTACAGCCAGGAAGAAGGACGCACCAACCAGAAGAACAACACCCTGTTGGCCAACCTCAACTTGCGCTTCTGATCCCTTTGCGCGGGTTACGGCTCACAGCCACGCTCTTGAGCGTGGCTTTTTTGTTGGTGGCAGGCGGTTGTGCCACACCGGACGCATTCGGCGGTTCGCGCGCCCATGCCGTGGCCTGGGCGGTGCACCATGGATTTGCGGTCGCCGAGGTTTCTTCCGAGCCAATGGGCCTGTTGGCATTGGCCCGCCAGAGCCGCCCCAGCGAGATCCTGACCGTCTATATCGAGGGCGATGGTGCGCCGTGGGTGACGCCCTGGCATGCGCCTAGCGACCCCACACCGCTCAAACCCCTGGCCCTGGCCCTGGCAGCGGCAGACCTGGCACCGGCCGTGGCTTATCTGGGGCGGCCCTGCCAATACCCGAAGGCCGGTGCGTTGGCGTCCTGCAACCCCGCCTGGTGGATGGAGCGCCGGTTTGCGCCCGAGGTGCTGGCGGCGTATGACCGTACGCTCACGCAACTCAAATCCCAGTTGGGCGCGCAGCGCTTGCGGCTGGTGGGGTATTCGGGCGGCGGGGTGATTGCGGCCTTGCTGGCCGTGCAGCGACCGGATGTCGAGCGGCTGCTCACGGTGGCGGCACCACTGGCGCTGAACGACTGGACCACCTGGCACGCGCTGACGCCCTTTGCGCCCGCCAGCGACCCGTCTTGGCAGGCGGGCCCTTTTCCGCCCAGTGTGCATTGGGTGGGGCAGGGCGACACGGTGGTGCCGCCCACCATCGTGGCCCGTTTTATTGCAAAAAAAGGGGGGCAGATGGTCAGCCTGCCGGGCTATGATCACCAATGCTGTTGGGCACGGGATTGGGCCCACCTGGTCTCCAGTGTGCACCTTGCGCCGTGAAGGAAGAGTGGTATGCCCCATGGACGATTCCAAATGAAATTTGCACTTCAACGGCCCACGCTCCGGATGTGTGCCTTCCTGTTGGGCCTGTGGGCTACCGCAGCCACCGCCCAGTTGCCCATGCGCCCGCCCGCCTTCGTGGGTGGCGTGCCGGGCATGGCGCAGATGCAGTCCATCGTGCTGCAGCGCCACCAGGCCCGCACCCTGCTCTACCGCGAAGCGCTGGAGATTCTGAAGAAAAATCCGGCGGCCGCCGATGTTCCCGAGTGCCCGCAGGGCAAGCCCGCGGCGGATGCGCTGTGTATACGCGCGACAGACACCGTGGCGGTGGCCCTGCCCGTGCAACCGCCCGCGTCGGCACCCGTGGTGCAGGTCGCGCCTGCGCCCGAAAAAATGGTGCCAGCCGTGCCAGCCGTGCCAGCCCGCAAGATCGCCGTGTTGTTTGGCAATAACGCCTACCCGGCTCCGATACCGGCCCTGGAAACCCCGATTGCCGACGTGCAGGACATCGGGCGCATTCTGCAGGAACGCTTTGGCTACGAGGTGCGCGTGCTGCCCAATGCCCGCAAAGCCGACGTCGTGAACGCGCTGAACCAGGTGGGCGCTGAAACACGGCCGGGGGACAGCGTGCTGGTGTTCTACGCCGGCCACGGCTACTTGGTGGACAGCACCCACATGGGCTACTGGATTCCGGTGGATGGGTCCACCAAAAGCCCGGCCAACTGGGTTTCCAACACCGACATCTCCAAGTTCCTGAAAAACATGGGGGCCCAGCAGGTCCTGCTGATTTCGGACAGCTGCTTTTCGGGCTCGCTGACGCGGGAGCAGAAAATCTCGACGGCGCTCAGAAGCAAGGATGCAGGGCAAATTCTGAGCAAGCGTTCGGTGCTGGTCATGTCCTCCGGTGGGGAAGAGCCGGTGTCCGACGAGGGCAAAGACGGGCACTCCATTTTTGCCTGGAGCCTGCTGCAGGCACTGGCCTCCGCAGGCACGTTGACCCCCGGCGCGGAAATGTTCAATGTGGTCAAAAGGGAGGTTGTCAAAGGCTACGCCCAGCAACCCCAATACGGCGCGGTGTTGGCGGCGGGCCATATGGAAGGCGGGGAATACCTGTTTGAAACCGTGGTGAAAAAATAACATATTGATGCGACTGGAGAAACCTATGCATTTCAAAATCGTGGTCTGGCTGGTGGGCGCTTGCATGGCTTGGCCGGTGGCTGCGCAAACGGAGACGCCGAGTGCCGAGCAGATGATCGAGCAGCTCAAGGCCCCCCGGACCCGTGGCCTGCGCAACCTGATCATCGAGGCGGCGCCCGCGCCCACCGACGCTCCAAGCGATACGCCAGCCGTGGCGGCTCCGGCCGCTAGCGCGGCCACCGCGCCAGCCAGCAGTGCGCCGCCCCCCCGCCCCTCGCTGTCCCTGATGATCCAGTTTGACTTCAACTCCGCCCGCGTGCGCCCCGAGAGCCGCCAGGCGCTGGCCAATCTGTCTCTGGCCCTGCAGTCGCCCGGATTGGTCGACTCCCGTTTTGCGGTGGAGGGTCACACCGACGCCCGGGGCAATGCGGCGGCCAATGTGAAGCTCAGCCAGCAGCGTGCGCAGGCCGTGCGTGCATTCCTGACCGCCCAGGGGGTGGCGCCGTCGCGCCTGGTGGCCACGGGCAAGGGGGCGACCGAGCTGGCTAACAGCTTGGAGCCTTTTGCGGCCGAAAACCGGCGCGTGCGCATCGTCAATTTGGACTGATGCACCATGCACTTTGCGGCCCGCACCTGGGAACGGATCTCGCGTCGCATCGGCGCGCTCCCGGCCCGGCGTGTCACCTGGGGGCTGGTGCTGCTGTTCTCGGGCTGGGTGCTGCTGGACGTCTGGGTCTTCAAGCTCACCGGGGGCGTGGCGCAGTCGAGTTATGACGCGATGGTGCGCTCGCGCCTGTGGGTGGCCGCACCGGACCCGCGCGTGGTCATCATCGATATCGATGAAGCCTCCCTGGCCCGCATGGCCCCCGAGTTTGGCCGCTGGCCCTGGCCGCGCGATACCCTGGCCACGGTGCTGGACCACCTGGAGCGCCAGCAGCCCGCCGCCGTGGTGTGGGACATGGTGTTTTCGGACGCCGACCGCCTGAGCCCGGGGGGCGACGCCGCCTTCAGCGCCGCAGCGCAGCGCAGTGCACACAGCCATTTTTCGGTGGTGCGCCTGCCCCTCGCCAATGACGCAGCCAGCCAACTCACCCAGGCCGCGTTGCCGGGTCTGTGGCTGGGGCGTGCGGGTACCCCCACCGCCGCTACCGTCGCCCTGATTCCTCCGGTGTTGCCCGGTGTCGCCAGCAGCCGCTTGGGCTTCAACAACGGGTACGTGGACGCCGATGGTGTCTTGCGCCGCTACCGTTACCAGGAGACCCTGGCGGATGGCAGCGCCATCCAGTCGCTGCCTCTGAGTGTCTTGGGTGCTATGGATTCAGGAGCGATCAACGCCTATGTGGCGAGGGCTAGTGCCGATGTTTACCCGCAGGATGAACTGGTGGCCTGGCGCAAAAGTGCGGACATCTACCCGCGCATTCCTTTTGCCGACGTCTTTGCACAGGCCGAAGGGGGCTCGCCCAAGGGCGCGGTCCCGTCCTTTGCCGGCAAGGTGGTCATCATTGGCGCCACGGCGCCCAGCCTGCATGACATTCACCCGACGCCGCTGTCGCCCCTGCACGCTGGCGTGGACGCCCTGGCCACGGCACTGGACAACGCCCTGAACCAGCGCCATATCCGAGAGCTGCCACGCGGCCTGCAGGCCGCCCTGGCCATCGCCCTGTGTGTGGGCCTGGGGCTGTGGGTGCAGTTCGACAGTGTGGCGTCGCTGGCCCCGGCCCTGCTGGCCCTGCCTGCGACCTTGGTCGCTATCAGCTACGTGAGCCTCAACGGGCTGCCGGTGTTTGTGGACTTGAACCTGGCAGCCGGGCTGGCGCTGGTGTTTTTGGCGCTGCTGCGTGTGTGGAGCACGCTGCGCCGGGATTACTGGTGCGCGCCGCCGCCGCACACCACACAAGCGCTGGCCATCTGGCCCTGGGAGCGCAGCAAGCCTTGGTTGGAAGGCCCGTTGGACCGTTTGATTGACGCGGTAGAGCGCCATGCGCCCACCTGCCGCGTGGTGGTGTGTGATGCCAGCATCCCATGGCCGGCAACCCTGCGCTGGCCCGAACTGGCCCGTTTTGCTGCGGTGGTCGGCCCGCACCAGGATGTGCTGGCCGCGCGCAAAGCGCTGACGCCCGCCTTGCAGCGCCTGGCCTCCCGCTGCGGCGAGCCGGTGGTGTTAGATTCCGCTACGGACCGCCGCACCTTGGCCCACGGTGTTTTAGCCGCGTGGTCCCGCTTTCAGCCCCCCGAGTTCAAGAACCCTTAACAGGCCAACACCATGAAGATCTCCATGAAATTCAAACCGATGTGGGCGCTACTGGGCGTGCTGGCGGGCGTTGGCGCCCCCATGCAGGCCCACGCGCAGCAAGAGGCCACGGCCGTGCCCGGCCAAACCGTGACGGCCCTGCGCGCCACCGCGCTGCGGGCGGACAAGGTGGCCACCGCCCCGGTGCTGCAAGCGCTGGCCGCGGGCGCCTCCCTGACGCTCATGGGCGTGGAGGGCGGCTGGCTGCTGGTGGAAGCGACACCGCCCAAGGCCAAGAAGGGTGAAAAAATCACCGGTTGGGTGCGCGCCAGCACGGTGAACCTGCAGGCCGGCAATTCGGCGGTCTTCAACCTGGCCAGCGGGCGCGAGGCGGGGGGCAACACCGCCCTGACACTGGGGGTGCGCAGCCTGCCGCCGCGCGTCAACCGCCACGCGCTCATCATCGGCATCAGCCGCTATGCCGACCCCACCACGCCGCCTCTGCCAGGCGCACGCATCGACAAGCAATCGGCCACCCAAATGGCCCAGGCCATGCAAGTGCCGGTCAGCAACATCCAGTATTTGCAGGACGACCAGGCCACCGGCAGCAACATTCGCCAGGCGCTGCAGGAGCTGACCGACAAGGTGCAGGACGGCGACCGGGTGTTCATCCACTATTCGGGCCACGGCACCCGCTACAACGACCCGGCTGCGGGCGGCTGCGTGGAGGCCTTGCTGGCCTATGACGGGGGCCAGAGCGGCACCATCACCAACCGCGAGATGGCCGACATGCTCAAAACCATCACCAACAAGACCGACAAACTGTTTGTGATGTACGACGCCTGCCACTCCGGCGGGCTGGTGCAGGCGGCCTCCAGCGTGCGCACGCGGGGCATCACCAATCCCAGCGACGAGGGGGTGCTGCGGCCCAAGTTCGCCAGCATCACCGAAGAATGCGGCCGACCGGTCAACGTCAAAACCCGCAACCTGGTGGTGGAGGCGGCCGCCAAGGGCGCGCTGCCGCAAGACATCATCCATGTCAGCGCCTCGCGCGACAACGAGATCAGCTTCGACGACGAACTCAAGGGCGGCCTGGCCACGCAGTACATGCGCGACTGCATGCTGCGCGACGCCAAGGACCTGGACAACTCCGGCGCCATCAGCATGGAAGAGATCAAGGTGTGCGCCCAAGAGAAGATCAACAAGCGCATGGCCAACGACGTGAACTACAAGCCCCACAACCTGGTGCTCAACGGCAATGCGGCTTTTGTGCCCGCCTGGTTCAGCCAGGTCAGCGCCTCGGCCATGGCGGCCTCGTTGTCGGGCGCACCGGGGGCCGCGCCAGCCGGCATTGCGGTGAAGCCGCCGAGCGCCACACCGCCACCCGTGGCGCTTGCTGCGGTGGCGCCGGTGGCTCCAGCACCGCTGACCGGAGAGCAGGCCTTGCGCCAGATGTTCGAACAGCGCGACGCCAAACGCCGCGTGCAGGTCACGGTGGGCAAAGACAAGCTCAAAATCGGGCAGGACGCACTCGACCTGTCGGTGCAATCCGACCGGGCGGGCTTTGTCTATGTGGCGCTGGCCGGCTCTGACAACAAGTCGGTCTACCTGCTGTTCCCCAATGACCTGGACCGGGACAACAAAATCGAGGCCGGGCAGCCGCTCTTGTTGCCCCGCCCCAGCTGGCGTGTCAAGGCCGGTGGCCCGGTGGGCACCGACAACCTGCTGGTGATGGTGGCCGACGGCCCGCGCGATTTAAGCGCCCTGGCGGCCAGCAAAGCGGGGCCTTTTGTCAGCTCGCTCAATGACGCGCAAGGCCGGGCCAAACTGGGCGCGCTCATGACCAACTCGCAGATGGGGGCCAGCCTGGCGTGCCGCATTCCCGGCTCCAGCCAGAGAAACCCCCTGTGCTCCGACGCTTACGGTGCGGCCATGGTGGCCGTGGAGGAAGTGAAATGAAACATCTGAATGGCCGAACTTTCGCTATTATTTTGATAGCTGCTTGCGCAATATCTGCGGGGGCTCAAGGCATAAATGACTCTAAAAGCAAAGATAAACTTGCGGGCCAGTACAGCGGCGGTGGCATCCGGGGCGCCTTGCCGGTGGTGGCCGATGGCTGGCTGGTCAGCCCGGCGGAGGCGCTGGAGTACAAGGGCGAGGACGGCTTCAACGAGGCACCCGCACTGCGCCCGCGCGCCGTGGTCCCGCTGATTGACATCCTCAAGCCGGAGCCCGCGGACGACCTCAAAGTCAAAGCGCCATTTGCCATTGCGGTGCAGTTCAAAGGCCAGTCCGACGCCTCCATCGACCCGGCCACGTTCAAGGTGCTGTATGGCGCCTTCAAGATCGATATCACCAGCCGCATCACCAAACACGTCAAGGTGACCCCGGAAGGCTTCACCCTGGAAAACGCCAAGATTCCGGTGGGCAAGCACCGCCTGACCCTGCAAGTGCAGGACGAAAAGCAGCGCGTGGCCGAGCGGGAACTGCGCATTGAAGTGGAATAAAACCATGCGGCTGAGCGGTTTTTTGGCCAGCGCCTTGCTGCTGGCAGCGACCTGGGGTGCCGCGCTGCCAGCCCAGGCGGCGCGTGTCCTGGCGACCACGGGCACGCTGCAACTCCAGCGGGGCGATGTGTTGCTGCCGGTCGCGGTGGGCACCCGCCTGCGCGAAGGCGATGCCCTGGTCAGCGCGACCGGGGCCGAGGCCTATGTGCGTTTTGACGACGGCGCACGCATGGCCTTGCGCGCCGACTCCACCCTGCACATCACCACCCTGCAGCTCAAGGGCCCGCGCAGCAAGCGGCAAAAGGCACTGCGCATCGTGCAGGGCGGGCTGCGCTACATCTCCAGCAAACTGTCCGCCCGCCAGCGCATGGCCTTTGTCACCCCGACCGCCACCATCGGCATTCGCGGCACCGACATCGAGATTGCCGTCGCCGACGAAGCCGTGAACGACGACCCGTCCGGCACCTACCTCAAAGTCAACACCGGCGCCGCCACCCTGACGGCGGTGGACGGCACGGTGGTCGCCCTGGACCCCGGGCAAGTGGCCTTTGGCGGCGAGCCCGAACTGGTGCCCCGCGGTGCAGGCGGCACCCGGCGCCCCGCAGGGCGCAAAGTGGAGCCGACCAGCGGCCTGTTCAAAGCGGGTGTATTGGACAAATGGATGCGGTGAGCCGGTCGCCTCACTGCAGGCGCTGCAGCAGCTCCAGCGTGGGGTAACCGTCCGCCGGCAAGCCCAGGCTACGCTGGTACCGGCGCACGCCGCGCTGCGTGGCTGGGCCCACCATGCCGTCGGGCGTGCCGCACTCGAAGCCGCGCGTATTCAGCGCCGTCTGCAGCGCCAGCACTTGGCTGCGTGACAGCGGCGGCACCTCGCGCGGCCAGGGCGCCTGCACCCCGGGGCCACCGGCCAGCCGCTGCGCCAGCAGGTTCACGGCGAGTGCATAACTGGTCGCGTTGTTGTAGCGCAGGATGGTGCGGAAGTTCGGCCCCACCAAAAAGGCCGGCCCGCGTGCGCCTGCCGGGAGCAGGATGGCGCTCTCCAGCAGCGCAGGCAGCGGCGCACCGGTGATGGATTGCACGCCTTCGGCCGCCCATTGGGCGCTGGGCTGGCGCAGCTCGGCATTGGCCTGTGCGTAGTCAAAACCGGGGGGCAAGCGCACCTCCAGCCCCCAGGGCTGGCCCGCCTGCCAGCCGGAGCGTGCCAGGAAGTTGGCGGTGGACGCCATCACATCCGGCACGCTGCCCCAAATGTCACGTCGGCCATCGCCATCGGCATCCACCGCATAGGCCAAAAAGGCCGAGGGCAAAAACTGCGTCTGGCCCATGGCACCGGCCCACGATCCGATCATCTGCGCGCGGTCGATACCGTGGTGCTGCAAAATTTTCAGAGCGGCGAGCAACTGGCCACGCGCCCACGCCTCGCGCCGCCCCTCAAAACCCAGCGTCGCCAGGGCGTCGATGGCCGGGATATCACCGATGTTGCTGCCGTAATTGCTTTCTATGCCCCAGATCGCGACCAGCACCTCGGCCGGCACACCGTAGCGCGCCGCAATGGCGTCCACGCCGGCATTCGCATCCCCATTCCCTGCCAAGCGCAGCTGCCGCAGCTTGGCCTCCCCCCGGGCGACGCGCTGCGGCGACACCGCGCTGTCCAGGTAGTCCCACACGGCGCGGGTGAACTCGGGCTGCGCCCGGTCCGAGGTGACCGCGCTGGGGACGAAGCGCACGGTGTCGAAAGCCGTGTGCAGCGTGGCCTCATCGATACCGGCGGCGCGTGCGCGGGTGCTGAACTCGGCCACCCAGCGGGCGAACTTCTGGCGGTGTTCGGCTTCCGTGGATTCGGCGGGCGTCTGCTCGGTGCTCACCACGGATGGGGTGGGTACGGTGGGCTCGACCGGTGGGGTGGAGGCGCAGCCCACAAGTGCGAGGATGGCCAGCAATGGGGGGACAAGTTTGCAGCGGGCGGACGCGGGGAAAAGGGAGGGGGTTTGCATGGGTCCCATTTTCCTTGTTCCTGGTTCGTTGCATTGCAGTCAGGTGGGGGTATACAACGGGGTGTTACGAACGGCAGTTACAGCCGTCCAACCTGAGAAAGCTTCAGGCCCGAAGCGGTCAGATGCTCCGCTTCACACAGTCGCTCAAAATGCAGATTCAACGTAAAGTTAGACGGCAAAGCGCGCCTCATTGCTTCACAGGGAACACTGTTCCACATAGCTTGAGAAGCGTTTCAGCTTCGGTAGGAGGCAGAGAGGCTGCTTTCGCGTCCAGCAGGTACTTCGGCCGCGCGTACATGAACCTGCGCACACCTTCATCGAGGACGAGCTTCTCGAAGACCGGTCCTTCGAGGGCGCTACCTTCCGCGGCACCTATGCAGACGAGCGGCTTCCCAGTTGCCTGCCGTAGCACAGTCCGAATTCGGTCGGAGACTTCCGTGTGGCCTGCGCGTGAGTTTTCGACATCGAATGACACTACTAGGCGGTCAGGCCCCACGTACGCAACGTGAACCGACGCGCCGACGAACAGTATCGCGATGATGTTGAACATTTCTTACCGTCTAACGAGGCTGTAAAAAAAGTGTTTTCGGCGATTTTTTGGCGTTGTAAGTCATTGATTTGTATAGGCTAATTTTTAACAATAGGGACGTATTAGGGATTTTTTTACAGCCTCAACGTTTGACATGAGGGGCGGCCAAGAGCGACAGCTCTTGGCCGCCCCTCTCGATGGAACGGTTAGGCATCGCCGGGAGGCTCCGGAGTACCGATCGTGAAGGCTTTGCTGAGGCGAAAAATGTGCTTCGGAATGTCCGTAGGTTCATCAGCAAGGCGAAGCGGGGTAAAGCGGGCACCGAACACTTCATCGATGACCAATGGAACGAAGGTCTCGGTCTCCACCTCAATCGATTCACCCAAGTGCGTACGGAGGTCGACTTCGACCATGAGGTCGGCGCACGCCTGAAACGGGGAACGTGAAAGTGCTTCGAGGAACAACCGTCGGAGTTCGTCAGGAAGACCGGCGACAAGTAGCGGCAGCTGCTCGGGCTTGAAATCGAAACTGACGCAGTGATCGGAACCGGCAAAGTCGGCATTTACGGTTGCCGTGTACAGATCTTGTGAAACCCTCGCAAAAGTTGACAGTCGAGTGCCGATCATGAGCAGCTCTGCGCCTTGAGCAAGACCAAGGCGGGAGACGGCGAAGCCAAAGTCTGGATACAGCTTTCGGAGTTCGGGTTGAAGCAGGTACTTAGGGGCGAGGTGCTTCTCGATTTCTTCCCATCGCGATTCAAACTCTTCAAATGAAACGTCTAAAAGCGGCGTTGCCTTTTCGACTCCGTAGACTGCGAGCCGTCGACCGTTACAGAGCGCGAAATGATCAGTCCGGACCTCTGGATGAATCGCGTAGCTGTAAGCCTGCTGGACATTTGCCGGCGACGTGACGCTTTCAATTGGGCTCTTTGCGTCGAGAACAAGAACCGGCCGGCCTTCAAAGTAGAGCGTGTAATCCGGAATGATAGTTACCGGGTGCTTCCTCGTGCCGACATAGATGAAGGGCTGAACCAAGTTCTTGCTTCGCACCACTGTCTGGGAACCCGTTGGGTGGTACCCCAACCTTGTGAGGATCGGCACGATGATGACTTCGCGGACCGCGTCCTCTTTAAAGTTCGGGTCTGAGAGGAGCTGCGGGTCAAAGTTGGGGAACATGTGTTGCGACGCCTAACGTTCGAAATGTGCGGCGCACGCGTAGCGGGTGTCCGTACGGTTGAGGCGTTCTAGCGCGGCTCGCAACAACTCTTGGCGCTTGACCTGGCCCACCAAACTACGCCCTTTTTTGGTCATCAGCCCACATAGCTGTGTCACTGCGTCCGTTTCAAAAGCTCGCTTTTGTCCGCGCGCTGTGTCGCAGCTATGCAAGCTACCAGAAAATCGCCGTTGTATAAATCCCCTGATCATGTGCTAGCGCCACTGTTCCAGCCGTCGACTAGTACGTAATGTATACCGCAAAACCTGCGGGATATTCTGGGCGCTGCGGGATAATCTGGACACGAAAATTTCCTGAAAGTGGCTTGCAGATTAGGTTCCCTCGAATTTTCTACCTTTTTATACAGGTATAAAAACTCCGACAAACCCCGCACGCCGATTCTGCTCGATTCTAGGCGGCACGCGGGTTGATTCTCGAACTGGACCACATACCCGACTGACCGCTATCGCGACAAAGCTGAAGTCCAGCCCGCCACTCCACATGGCGCATGTAGATGCGGAAAAATTGTGGGTGCAAGGGGAGTCGCTCTATTTGCGCCATTTTTTTAAGCCAAATAGGCCTGTAGCCACCACAGATACTGCGCAAGCAGCTATCAAAACAAGAGCAAAACCTACCGACTTTGGTGTCAGCCCCGCCGCGCTGCCTCAATCGCTGCGATGTCGATCTTTCCCATCGTCATCATCGCTTCAAACACGCGCTTGGCCGCAGCGCGATCGGGGTCGGCTATCGCATCGGTGAGGGCACGTGGGGTGATTTGCCACGACAGGCCCCACCGGTCCTTGCACCAACCGCACTGGCTTTCCTGGCCGCCGTTTTGGACGATTGCGTTCCACAGGCGGTCGGTCTCACTCTGGTCGTCGGTGGCGATCTGAAACGAGAATGCCTCGCTGTGCTTGAACTGCGGGCCGCCATTGAGCCCGATGCAGGGGATGCCGGCCACGGTGAACTCGACCGTGAGGACATCGCCTTGCTTGCCGTCGGGATAGTCGCTTGGCGCGCGGAAGATGGCGCCCACCGCGCTGTCGGGGAAGGTCTCGGCATAGAACCTTGCGGCATCGACGGCGGTGCCGTCAAACCACAGGCAGATCGTATTTTTGCTGGCCATGTTGTTTCTCCTGAAGCGTTGAAGATCTCAATATAGCCAAATGCCTTTCGCTCAGGCACCGGCTCAGTGCGCACCGACCGGCGCCTCCGTGTGCATGGCACAGCGCCAGCCGTCGTTGGTCTTGACCCAGGTCGAGGTGTCGTTCCACTCCGGTTCCGTGGTGGCACCCTGGCCGCGCGGCGTGACACCCTCCTTGACGCGGTAGGACAGGATCGCCGTCGCGTCGTTCGGAAACACCACCTCCATGTCGCGGAGTTCAAACGAGTTGACCACCATGGTGCCGTGGTCCGCCATCTGGCGGTAGCCCGCATGGTCGAATTTCATCGCGCCGTGCGGGCTGACCATGAACGCCGACTCGCAGAGCAGGTTCAGCGCCACATCGGTCTCGTGGTCCACGATCGACTGCCAAAACTTGGTTTCGAGGTCGATCAGGGTCGAACGTGGGTTCTGCATTTCAGTCTCCTTGCAATGAGAGGAATTCCATTGTCCGGGTTGCAAGGACTTCCGTCTGTCGGACGGCGCTGATATGGGTGTAGGAATTCGCTGACACCTGCAGGCCAGAGAATGGAGCACCGGGCGATGACCCATGCTCTCAGTGGTAATCGTCTTCCCGCTGGTGACGAATGGCACCGATGATGACGGTGCTGTTATCGACTATTTCATAAAGCGCCACATAGCCTGCGCTTCCAAAATTGATAACGAGCTCGCGGATGAAAGGGCTATCCCCAAGCTTGCGACAGGCAAATGGAGAGGATCTCAAAAAGGCTATGCCCTCTTTGATCGCCTGTAGCGCCCTCTCGGGAATGTCAAGATCGCCCGATGCGCTTTCCAGTTCACGCTGAAGAATGAAATCAAAAAGCCGCTCCAGGTCTTCATCCGCAGCGGTGCTGAATTGAACGGTGTAGCGCATCAATTGTGCTGAGACTGGGTTCGACGTGCGGCCACCAGTTTGGCTTCAAGCTTGGCAAGCACGGCCTCTGCGGCAATGCCGTCCCCTGCACGCTTGGTTTCCTCGATGGCAGCGATGCCCCGACGCAGGAACTCAGCCTGGTACTGGCGCTTCAAAACAGTTTGGCGAACGGCGTTCTCAACGAATTCCGAAAGCGATTCGCCCTGCGCCAGGACGGCCTCAACTTCGATCCTGAACTCGGGTGCGACGCGAATAGGGGGGAGAGTTGCTGTTTTCATTCCGCCATTGTATTGCAATTGCAATTCACGCCCGATTCTTTCAGGTAGCTGTGCATAAGCCAAACAGGTCTGTAGCCCCCGCAGATACTGCGCAAGCAGCTATAAAAACAGGAGCAAAACCTATCTGCTTGGGTGCGTAGCCCGCCACTCCCTTGGGCTACTGCCCGTCCAGCGTTTGAAGGCCCGGTTGAATAGTCTCTCCGTCGCATGACAGGCAGTGGCTAGGAAGTAGCGCCTACCCCCGGGCGCAAGAGTGGCACCTTGGCCTCGATGTGTTTTAACACCAGGGGCCAAATTTTCGCTTCCGCCACGCGCTGGAACACACCAAAATGCCCGACTGCTTTGCGCCCTACCGTGCGCGGGTGCAGGTGCAGGCGCTCGACTTGGCCCGCGCTCTGACCAAAGCACGCCGCCAGTGCGTCCACCGCGTCCACTGGACCAAAAGTTTTGTCGTCGTCAATGCTCCACAGCTGCATGTGACCCTGAAATTGGTCGGGCTGGTACCAGCCCTCGCACGCCGGGTCATCGCGAAAGTATCCCGGGGACATGCCCCATCGAGCCCAGTCCATGGCGGCGGCCCCGGGCAGCGCCTCGCCACCGCCCAGCGCCCAGCCCGGCAGCTTGCCGGTCAGACGCACACACAGCGGGACCCATCGCTCAAAAAACACACGGGTCACCTGGCGATGCCATCCGCGTGGCCACAGCTTCCAGTACCCGAACTGGGAACCCAGGGTAATGACCGCGTCGATGTGCTCAAGCCCCTGTACCAGCGGCAATCCATTGCCACCCAAGGAATGCCCGACCCACAGCACGGGCAAGCGCCGGCCGCTTTGGGTGCTGCGCGCCTTCGCGCAGGCCAGCGCCCCCGAGAGGTCGTGACGCAGCCACTCGCGCATACCGGTGCGCCCACTGGCGCTGCCGCGCTCTCCCATTCCGCGGTAGTCAAAACACAACACGGCGTAGCCACGCGCGGCAAGCCAGCGGGCAAAGGCGTGGTAGTAACGCTGCGGAACACCGGTGGCGGGAGCCATGACCGCCACCGCATGGGTGGCACGTTGCTGCGGCACAAACCAGTGCCCGTGCAGAGGGTGAGCATCGGTGGCGGCAAATTCCACCGCGCCCATGCCTACCTCGGCGTCCTGTGGGGCGGAGTCGTCCTGGAATGGCAGATGGGCGTGCAGGTGCGCCAGGTCGGGGGATTCCACCGCATCCATCGCGTACGTGGCAGGGGAGGTGGCAGCGGACAAGGCATAGGACATTGTGTCTCCAAGCAGGTGGTTCATGAAGCTGCATGGTAGATTTGTACTAAGTTGTTGAATAGATCCAATTTTTACACCAGACTGTTTACATGAACTCACCAAAAGACGCGCTTGCCTTGTCTGCAACCCGCCTGCACCGCCAGCGTGAGACCTCGGCCTTGGATGCCAACGCGCTGGAGCTGTTTGCCCGGGTGGTTGCTGCCGGGAGCTTTTCACGCGCCGCGCGCCAGCTGGGGCTGACACGTGCGGCCGTCAGCCGCCGCGTGGCCGCCATGGAGCAGTTGGTCGGCCAGACGTTGCTGGCGCGCACCACCCGTTCGCTGGGCTTGACCGAGGCTGGGCGCGCGCTGGCCGCGCGCGCCCAGGTGGTACACGAAGCCGCCAACGCGGCACGCATGGCCTTGCGCAAGGAGGGCGATGCCCTGCAGGGGCGGCTGCGCATCACCAGCATGCGCGCCTTCGGCTACAGCGTGCTGCTGCCTTTGCTGGCCGAGTTTGGCCGCACGCACCCAGGCGTGGCCATGGAGTTGATGTTCACCGAGCGGCGGGTGGACCTGGTGCGCGAGGGGGTGGATGTGGCTTTTCGCATTACCCGAAAGCCCCCCGAGGACTGTGTGGCCCAGCCGGTGCTGCGCTATCGCATTGGTGCCTACGGCAGCGCCGCATCGCAGTTAGCGGGTCCGCTGGCGTTGCAGCAATGGCCTGTGCTCATGCTGGAGGGCGGTGCGCAAATCTGGCCACTGCAGTGGCACAGCCGCAGCGGCCACGCCCGCGAGACCGTGGAGCTGCAGCCGCACATCAGCGCCGACAGCCTCGAAGCCCTGGTGGCGCTGGCGCGCCTGGGCCAAGGGGTCGTGTTGGCACCCGACTTTTGTGTGCAGGAGGACGTCGCGGCGGGGCGTTTGCACGACCTGCTGCCCGACTGGCACTTGCCCATTGCCGAGGGCGACTGCGTTCAGGCACTGACCTTGCCCGTACACACCGCAGGTGCCAACGCACGCGCCCTGGTGCACCTGGTGGCACAGCGGCTTGCGCATACCCATCGGACCTGATTGCGATTTCGATTCCGAATGTACTGGCTGACGAGCCTGCCAGTGGGTGCGGTCAGTGCCCAAGCAGCCCCGCACATTGGCGCTGTGGCCTTGATTCTGGTTATGCACCAACGCTGAAGCCCAGCCCACCACACACCAGGGCCGCCCGATGGATGCGAAAAAATTGTTGCTGCAACTGGGGTCGCCATATTTTGCGGTTGTTTGAAAGCCAAATCGACCTG
The DNA here is from genome assembly GCF_030697375.1 of Rhodoferax sp. Lineage (GTDB taxonomy): Bacteria > Pseudomonadota > Gammaproteobacteria > Burkholderiales > Burkholderiaceae_C > Allorhodoferax. The sequence goes on from NZ_JAUYQD010000005.1 coordinate 26,737, forward strand.
TAGCCCCTGCAGATACTGCGCAAGCAGCTATAAAAACAGGAGTAAAACCTATCTGCTTGGGTGCGTAGCCCGCCACTCCCCCGGGCTGCTTCCCGTCCAGCGTTTGAAGGCCCGGTTGAATGCGCTGGCTTCCGAGAAGCCCAGGCGCTGGGCATTGCGCGCTTTAGCTGCGCACGAAAGCCACCAAATCGGCAAAGTCATTCTTGTCCGCAGCGCGCAATGCGGCGAGATAGCGCGCCCGCACCGCGTTGGCGCTGACCAGGTTAGCGCCGCTGCCCCAGGTAAAAACGGGTCGCCCCAATTGCTTCAGCAACGCGTCGGCCATCATGCGTGCATGACGGCCATTTCCGTTGGGGAACGGATGTATCCAAACCAAGGCGTGGTGAAAACGAGCAGCCAATTCATCCGGTGGAAACGTACCGTTGTCGACCCAATATTGCGCATTGCCAAGCAGCTGGTTCAGCTTGACTGCGACCAAGGTCCAATCGCAACCGATGTTTTTGTCCGACTTGCGAAAGGTGCCCGCCCACTTCCAGGTTTGGTTGAACATCCTTCGGTGCAAATCCCGGCAAAAGCCTTCAGACAGCACCGTTGGAGCCTTGGCCCGCCGGAGCCACTTGGTGGCCTGGAGGATGTTTTCCTGCTCCCAGTCATTGAGCGCACCCTTGGTTTCGATGTGCCTTGGAATCAGTCCGGTTTTTTCATCCGGGTCCAGCGGGGTCTGCCCGTCTTGCGCGTCGGGGGTGTCGAGGTCTAGCGCCATAGGTCAGACCACTTCCCGCGCAGCAGCTCTTCAGCGCGGCGCGCCACCTGCTTTTGGATGCGTTCGTTCGTGGGTCTTTGGTCTTCCAGGCCCATCGTATGCGCCACCCCGTGCACCTCTTCCTTCGCCAGTTGCGTCGCACGGTCCTGCACCACCTCCGTCAGGGGCTTGCGGGGCACGAGGGCGTAAACCAGCTCACAGTCCAGGCCGTCGGCCAACTTGCGCAGCTGACCCAGCGAGATGCGCTCCTCCGCCTCGGATTGTTCAGACTTGTGCAGTGTGGAGCCTGAGATACCCAGGCGCTGGGCTTGTTGGCGCTCGGTACGACCAAGCGCCTCGCGGATTTCTTTCAGCCAGCCGCGCGACGGTGCCCGTTTTGTCAGCAAAACTCCATAGGCTTCCACCACTGCCTGGAGCTGCTCTAGCCGTAGATGGTTGAATTCAGAGGACATTTGCTAGCCTATAAGCAATCAATACAAGTAAATATGATTGCTTATAGGCTAGCAAATGTCAATTCTTTGCGGCTATAAATGGAAGCAAAATTGAATGAGTAGCTTCCCTTAAGGGGAGCAAAAACTATCCACTAATCCACTTTGTCGTTAAATTTGCAAGCCAAATAGGCTCGTAGCCCCCGCAGATACTGCGCAAGCAGCTATAAAAACAGGAGCAAAACCTATCTGCTTGGGTGCGTAGCCCGCCACTCCCCCGGGCTACTGCCCGTCCAGCGTTTGAAGGCCCGGTTGAACGCGCTGGCTTCCGAGAAGCCCAGGCGCTGGGCAATGTCGGTAAAGGTGTCGTTGGTGTCGGCCACGGCGGCACACGCGGCCTGCTGGCGCACCGCGTCCACCACCTCGGAGTAACTCAGGCCCTGGCTGTGCAGGCGGCGGGCAAACACCCGGTCGCTCAAGGCAAACTGCTCGGCGGCGGCCGAGCGCTCTGGCACGCCGCTCGCCAGGTTGGCCACCAGCCAGTGGCGGACCTGGGCCGGGAAGTCGGGGGTGTCACTCAGGGCGGCCAGGCGTGCCGCCGCGTATTCGCGGTGCATGGCGGCCAGTTGGGTGTCGGCCTGCGGCAGGGCGCGGTCCAGCAGGGCGTTGTCCAGGTGCAGGCCGCTGAAGGCCTGGTTGAAATCCACCCCGGTTTGAAATACCGTCTGGTAGCCGGCCAGCGGCCCCAGCTGGCTGTGGCTGAACTGCACCCGCGCCGGGACGAAAGCGTGGCCGCTGACCCAGCGGCTAAAACTCACCACCGCCGCCAGAACGGCTTCGATCTGGTGTGGGCTGAAGGCCAGTTCGCCTTGCTGGGGGTGGTAAATCAGCCAGCTCTGGGCGTCGCCGCCAATGATCTGAAAACGCCCGCCGTCGCTGATCAGTCGCTGAAACTTTTGCACCAGCGCAATCGCCTCGCGCAGCGTGGGCGAGGACTGGAAGATGAAGCTCACCACATTGAAGCTGGCCGGCCCCACCAGGCTGCCGGCCTTCAGGCCAAAGCCGGGGTCCTGGGTCAACTCGGCGGCAGCGCGCCACAGCCGGGTGATGTCGTCGATGGGCCAGCGCTCGTCGGTGAGCTGCTGGGCATCCACCCCGGCATGGGCCAGCAGCTGGGTGCGGGTCAGGCCGTGGCGTTCGGCGGCAGCGAGCACGGTGTTGACCCAACTCATGGAAACACTGGCTTGTGCGGTCAACATGCGTGGCTCCTGAAGTCAAGGGGTTCGGCATGATAAGCCGCTATCGTTGTACTGCTTAAGGCAGCGCTTATTCCGTTTCCAAATCATTTCTGTCTAGGCGTTGAGCCGCAGGCAGTGCGAACGCACGACCAGGCGAGACAACAACGACAGGGATGATTTAGAAATGGAATTAGACAAACCACCATCGCATTGGAGACACCATGCATATTCCCTCTCTCAAAGACCAGGTCAGCGCCGAAGAATGGCAATTACGCGTGGAACTGGCCGCCTGCTACCGGCTGGTGGCGCTGTACGGCTGGAGCGATCTGGTGTTCACCCACATCAGCGCCAAGCTGCCCGAGAGCGTGTCGGGCGCGGGCCAGCACCACTTCTTGATCAACCCCTATGGGCTGATGTTTGACGAGATCACCGCCAGCGCGCTGGTCAAGGTGGACGAACAGTGCCACAAGGTGATTGACTCGCCCTTCCCCGTGAACCCGGCCGGTTTTGTGATCCACAGCGCGGTGCACGAGGCCCGTGCCGACGCCGGTTGTGTGCTGCACACCCACACCCGCGCGGGCGTGGCGGTGAGTGCGCAGCAGTGCGGCGTGTTGCCCATCAGCCAGCAGTCCACCTTTGTGCTGGCCTCGCTGGCCTACCACGCGTACGAAGGCGTGGCCTTCCGCCCCGATGAAAAGCCGCGTTTGCAGGCCGACCTGGGCAGCGCCAACTTCCTGATGCTGCGCAACCACGGTCTGCTGGTGGTGGGCAAGACCATTGCCGATGCTTTCCTCAGCATGTACACCTTTGAGGCCACCTGCCGCATCCAGATCGACGCGCAAGCCGGGGGCGCGCTGACCGAGGTCAACCCGCTCATCGTCCAGGGGGTGGCCGAGGCCATGCGGGTGCAGACCAGCGGCCTGGGCGGCGCGTTTGTTTGGCCCTCGCTGATCCGCAAGCTCGACAAACTCGACGACAGCTACAAAAGCTGAGGGGGCCTGGCATGACGACAGCAAGGTATCAATCCGATGTGCTGGTGATTGGTGGTGGCCTGGCCGGTCTGGTCACCGCCATTGAATGCCTGCGCGCGGGCAAAAGCGTCACCCTGGTGGACCGCGACACCCCCGAGCGCCTGGGGGGGCTGGCGCTGTGGGCCTTTGGCGGCATGGCGCTGGTGGACACCCCTTTGCAGCGGCGCATGAAGCTCAAGGACTCGCCCGAACTGGCGCTGGCCGACTGGCTGCGTTTTGGGGAACTGGGCGAAGACGAGGTGCTGCCGCGCCAGTGGGCCCGCCACTACGTGGAGCACTCGCGTGCCCAGGTGTACGACTGGGTGATAGACCACGGCCTCAAGTTCATGCCCGCCGTCAATTGGGTGGAGCGCGGCATGCAGGGCGAGGGCAACACACTGCCGCGTTACCACGTGGTGTGGGGCACCTCGCGCCAGCTCACGCGGCGCATGATCGACGTGATGCAGCAGGCCGCCACCGGCCAGCGCTTGACGCTGCTCAGCCGCCACCGCATCACCGCACTGGATTCCCAAAATGGGGCGGCCACCGGTGCCATCGGCATCAACGAGGCCACGGGCCAGGAGGTACGTTTTAGTGCGCAGGCGGTGGTGCTGGCCATGGGCGGCATCAACGGCAGCCACGCAGAAACGCGCGCCAACTGGGCCAAGGGCCGCCCCCTGCCCGCCACGATGCTCAATGGTGCCCACCCGTTTGCCGATGGCAAGCTGCACCACCTGGTGGCGGGCCTGGGCGGTACCATCACCCATGCGGGCGAGATGTGGAACTACGCCGCCGGCTTCCCCCACCCGCAGCCGCATTTCGAGGGCCATGGCCTGTCGGCCATTCCCTGCAAATCGGCGCTGTGGCTCAACCACAAAGGCCAGCGCATCGGCCCGCAGCCGCTGGTCACCGGCTTTGACACCCACGCGTTGTGCCAGCGGGTCGCGGCGCAAGAAAAGCCCTATACGTGGCAGCTGATGAACTGGCGCATAGCGGTCAAGGAATTTGCCATCTCCGGCGCCGAACACAACCAGCGCATCCGCGATAGGCAGTTCCCCCAGTTCCTGAAGGAAACCCTGCTGGGCAACCACCGGCTGGTGCAACAGATGGCGGCCGAGAGCAAGCACTTTCTGGTGGACGACACCCTGGCCGGGCTGGCCGCCCGGATGAACGCGTTGACCGGCACCGCCGATGTGAAACCCGAGGTCTTGCAAGCCACCGCCGATGCCTTTGACGCCAATTTCTCGCGCGGCGACTCCGTGGTCAACGACGACCAGATCCGCCGCATCGAACACGCCCGCCACTGGGGACCGGACAAACTGCGCACCTGCAAACCCGCGCCGCTGCAAAAGCCGGGCGCCGGGCCTTTCATCGCCATCCAGATGCAGCTCATCACGCGCAAAAGCCTGGGCGGCCTGCAGACCGATCTGCAAAGCCGCGTGCTCAACGCCGCAGGCCAAGCGATGCCGGGCTTGTACTGCGTGGGCGAGGCGGCGGGCTTTGGCGGCGGCGGCGCCAGCGGCAAACGTTCGCTGGAAGGCACTTTTTTGCCCGGCTGCATTCTCACGGCGCGTGCCGCGGCACGCTCCATCCTTGCCGGTCGCGGGCTCTGAGGCCTGCCCGCATGCCCCTATAACAATTCTGAGGAGACTTCGATGTCCAATGGCGCCCATGCCCTGATCCAGACCCTGGTCGATGCCGGTATCACCACCTGCTTCACCAACCCCGGCACCTCCGAGATGCACTTCGTGGCCGCACTCGACACCGTGCCCGAAATGCGCGCTGTGCTGGCCTTGTTCGAAGGCGTGGCCACCGGGGCGGCCGACGGCTACGGCCGCATGGCCGACAAGCCCGCCGCCACCTTGCTGCACCTGGGCTGCGGCCTGGGCAACGGCCTGGCCAACCTGCACAACGCCCGCAAGGGCCGGGTGCCGATACTGAACATCGTGGGCGACCATGCCACGCACCATGTGCAGTACGACGCCCAGTTGCAGTCCGACATCGAAACCGTGGCCCGCAATGTGTCGCCCTGGGTGCGCACTTCGAAGAGCACCCAAGACCTGTGCAAAGACGCGGCCGAGGCCATTGGGGTGTGCCAGGGCCCGCCGGGCCAGGTGGCCACGCTGATTTTGCCGGCCGACGTGTCCTGGGGCGAAGGCGGCGTGCCCGCCGCGCCGCCCGTCATCACCCCACCGGCGGCGGCGGACGACGCCACCGTGGCCGCCATCGCCCAGGCGCTGCAGGGCGAAGGCAAAAAGGCCATTTTGCTGGGGGGCCGCGCCCTGCGTGCCCCCGCGCTGATGGTGCTGGCACGCATCGCCGCCCACACCGGGGCCACGCTGTTTGCCGAAGTCTTCCCCACCCGCCTGGAGCGGGGTGCGGGTTTGCCACCGGTGGAGCGCATTGCCTACCTGGCCGAACTGGCCTCGGTGCAGTTGGCCGGGCTGGACCACCTGATCCTGGTGGACGCCAAGGCGCCGGTGTCGTTCTTCGCCTATCCGGCCAAGAAGAGTTACCTGGTGCCCGAGGGCTGCCAGTTGCACACCCTGGCCTCCTACACCCAGGACGTGGCCGGTAGTCTGGACAAGCTGTCCACAGCGGTGGGGGCCGGGCAGACCACACCGGTGCTGCAGGCCCCCAAGCGCCCGGGCCTGCCGCGTGGCAAATTCACCGCCGACAAGGTCTGCAAGGCCATCGGGCAACTGATGCCGGAAAACGCCATCCTGGTGGACGAAGCCCAGACCTCGGGCATCATGCTGGCGATGTACACCGCAGGCGCGCCCCGCCACGATGTCATCACCCTCACGGGCGGCGCCATCGGCCAGGGCCTGCCCAATGCCGTGGGCGCGGCCATTGCCTGCCCTAAGCGCAAGGTGATTGCGCTGGCGGGTGACGGTTCGGCCATGTACACCCTCCAGGCCCTGTGGACCCAGGCGCGTGAGAAGCTCGATGTCATCAACATCATCTTCAACAACCGCTCCTATGCCATTCTCAACGTCGAGCTGCAGCGCGTGGGCGCGGTGGGCGCCAGCGACAAGGCCAAGGCGCAATTGGACCTGCGCACGCCGCCGATTGACTTTGTGCAGCTGGGCGAAGGCATGGGGGTGGCCTCCAAACGCGCCACCACCACCGAGGAGTTTCTGGCCGCCTTCGAACATGCCTTGCGCACGCCGGGCCCGCACCTGATCGAAGCGATTGTTCCGCCCAGCCTGACCGGCTTGAAGCTGCGGGTGTTGCCGCATTTGCTGCAGTCGCTGGCCAAGCTGCCGAAGCCAATTGCGCGGGCGCTCAAGCGCAAGATTGCACCCTGACCCCTACAGCCGCCATTGCCGCCGCGCACCGTGGTGCGGGCAGTGGTGCGCATGGCGCCGGGGCCCAGCGGGCCATGTGTATGCTCCAATGAGGCATGGGGGGTGGATGGGCGGCCTGGGGTGTTCCAAGAAACGCCTCGGTGTGATCGCTTTTCACCCATGTGCCGTGATAAAAAAGGGAGCGTGGTATGCAAGGTGGTTTGACAACGTTGATGGCCCGGCGCGTCCGCCTGGCCGCGCTACTGGCCGGTCTGCTGGGGGTGGTCTCCTGCAGTGTGCCGGTGAAAGAGGGGGGTGCGCCCACCGGCGCCAAGGCAGCAGAGCAGGCGGCGGTGGCGGTGAATGCTCCGCCCAACCATTGGGTGGCCCCGGTCGCGGCCTCGGCGCCTGTGGCGATGGCGCAGGGCGGTCTTGCGCAGCCGCCCCGGGCTTCGGTCGCTTTGGTCCAGCCCAGGATGCCGGCGCCATCGCTTGCCGATACCGCGAAGTATGAAAAATTCACCGACAACCCGTGGACGCGTGTCGCCGAGCAAGCGGTTTCCACCTTCAGCGCCGATGTGGACACCGGCAGTTATGCCAACGTGCGCCGCTTTATCAACCGGGGCCAGATGCCGGCCAAAGATGCGGTGCGTGTCGAGGAACTGGTCAACTATTTCGGCTACGACTACGCCGTGCCACCCGAATCACACCCGCAGCCGTTTGCCGTTGACACCCGGCTGCTCGCGTCGCCATGGCACCCCGAGCGCACCATGCTGCGCATCGCGATCAAGGGCAAGGACCTGGCCAAGGCGACCTTGCCACCGGCCAACCTGGTGTTCCTGGTTGATGTGTCCGGTTCCATGGGCCCGGCCGACCGCTTGCCGCTGGTGCGTTCCGCCCTGAAGCTGCTGGCTGCGCAACTGCGGCCGGTGGACCGGGTCAGCCTCGTCAGCTACGCCAACGGCACCCGCGTCGTGCTGGAGCCCACGCCAGGCGATCAGAAGGACCGCATTGCCCATGCCATAGACACCTTGTCGGCGGGCGGCGGCACCTATGGCGAGGCCGGCATCCGGCTGGCCTATGCGCAGGCGCGCGAAGCCAAAATTCCTGGCGGCATCAATCGCGTTCTGCTGGCGACCGATGGCGACCTGAATATCGGCGTGACCAGCCCGCAGGAACTCAAGGCGCTGGTGGAGACGGAGCGCAAGCACGGAATCAGCCTGACCACCCTGGGTGTCGGTGACAGCAATTACAACGAAGCCTTGATGAAACGCCTGGCCGATGCGGGCGACGGCAGCTACCACTACCTCGACTCCTTGCAGGAAGCACACAAGGTGCTCGTCAACGAAATGACGTCCACACTGGCGGTCATCGCGCAAGACGTGAAACTGCAGGTCGAATTCAACCCGGCCAACGTCGATGAATACCGGCTGATCGGCTACGAGCTGCGCGCGCTGACGCGGGAGCAGTTCAATGACGACCAGGTGGACGCTGGCGATGTCGGCGCGGGCCACACGGTGACGGCGCTCTACGAGATGGTGCCCCGGGGCGGCAAGGGCAGTGTGGACCCCTTGCGGTACCAGGCCAAGCCGGGTGCCAAACCGGCCGAAGGTGCGCAGAAAGATGAGATGGCCTGGGTGAAGTTGCGCTACAAGGAGCCGGGCGAGACGGTCAGCAAGCTGGTGGAGTTTCCGGTGCACAAGCCTGCGCGTATGCCCACCGTGGAGGCTGCCGATGCCGATCTCAAGTTCGCGCTGGCCGTGGCCGCCTGGGGCCAGTGGCTGCGCGGCAGCACCTTGATGGGCGACTATGGGCCTGACAAGATTCTGGCCCTGGCGCGCGACTCCCGCGGGGCAGACCGTTATGGGCACCGTGCCGAGTTCTTGCGGCTGGTGGAGTTATCGGCGGCGCTCAGGCACTGATCTGGTGCGGTACGGGGATGGACGTATTCGCCCCGAAATAACCTCAAAAAAACCAGGTTTTTGAGAACAGTCCAAGGTGTGGTTCTGAGGCGGGAAGCGTTGAATTTTCCGGCGGGTTCTTGCATTGACAGACGCACAATAATTCGAAAGAATGGGGCTGGCACGCTGAATGTATTTAATAAAAAAAATACCTGTACGTTGCTGTCGTGGAATGAGCGTTTTCTTTGTACTTAATTTGAAAGACGTACATTTTGACAAACCCGCCCGCGAAAATTCTGATCATCGACGACGATGAATCCAACCGAAAACTGCTTGAGGTGTTGGTTCAGGCCGATGGACACACCGCTATCTCCGCTGCGGACGGCGAGGTTGGCATCGCGCTGGCCTATGCGGAACAGCCCGATGTGATTCTGTTGGATCTGATGATGCCTGGGTTGGACGGTTTTGAGGTTGTGCGCCGCCTCAAAAACAATGCCTCCACCGCATCTTTGTCCATTATTGTTGTTACGGCCTTGTACGACGTGGCGTCACGCCAGCGTGTCGCCACGTGGGGCGCTGACGCCGTCATTATGAAACCCGTTGACCGCTGGGAGTTATCACAACAGATATCAAAACTGCTGGAGCCTCCCAAGGTGTGATGCTTGGATGAAGATGGCGGTGGCTGGGTTTTTGTAGGGGGAGGGTAGGAACTAGAAATGAGTACATCGATTGCGAAGCTGAACCGGTCCAACCGGCTTTTGGCAATGCTGAGTCGGGTCAACCGCACGATTGTGCGGGCGGAATCGCCCGACCGTTTGTACCTCGACGCATGCTGCATAGCCGTTGAATCCGGATTGTTTCAGTACGCATGGATTGGCTTGATCGATCCTGTTGCACAAAAATTTCGACAAATCGCACACTGTGGTGAGGTGGCGGCTTCTGCACCGCAGGGTGATGGGCAGGGTGATGTGGCCCATCTGGTCTTGCAAAGCAAAAACCCGGTTATTTTCAATGACCTGAAGATGGTGGCCCCTGGGCATCCGGCCCACCTGGCAATGCTGGCGCTGGGTTTCCAGTCCATGGCGGGATTCCCGTTGTGGGAAATGGACCGCTTGATCGGCGTGTTTCTTTTCTACGGCGATAGCCCCGACCTCTTTGATCAGGACGTAGTCCATCTATTGATCGAGGTTGCGGAAGACATCTCGTTTTCATTGGGGCACATGCATGCGGAACAGCAGCGCATGGCCGGTGAGTCCAAACTTCACTACCTGGCCTTTTATGACGCGCAAACCGGCTTGCCTAACCGCGCCATGCTGGATGACCGTTTGCCAAAGTTGGCGGCCCGTGCGGATCAAACGGGCAGTTTATTGGTCATGCTCAATGTCAAACTGCAGCGTGTGGAGCAACTGATCCAGGTTCTCGGAAAATTGGCCATGGACGATGTGCTGCGCACCATCGCCTCCCGGCTGGAAGCGTGCCGGGGTATCCATGGCTTGCTGGTACAGCTGGCGCACGATGAATTCGTCATCGTGTCCCATGATTTGACCGACAGTACGATGATCGACGCGTTCGCCAAAGAGGTGCGAAGGTTGTTGTCGCAACCCTTAACGCCAGACAATCGGGATGTGTATTTGCAGGTCGGCATTGGCATCGCGGTCTACCCACTGCATGACAGTGAGGTCGGCAATTTATTGCGCCGAGCGCGCGCCGCAACAGAGCGCTCCACCGAAGATGATGGATACCGTCTGTACAGCTCCGAAATGGACCAGGGTCTTGAGCAACGTGTACAAATGCAGGCCGATCTGCACCGAGCGCTGGAACGCCAAGAGTTCGTAGTGCATTTCCAACCCCAGCTCAACATCAAAACGGGGATGGTTGTCGGGGTTGAGGCGCTGCTGCGCTGGCAACATCCGGTGCAAGGGTTGATTTCGCCGGCACACTTTATTCCGCTGCTGGAGGAGTCCGGCTTGATGCCCAAAGTCGGAGGATGGGTGCTTCGCGTTGCCTGTCAGCAGGCCAAAGCTTGGCAGGATGCCGGTTACGCGCCGTTGCGTATGGCAGTGAATTTGTCGGCACAGCAGTTCCGCTCCACCGATCTGGTGGCGACGGTTCAAAACGCATTGAAAGACGCGAAACTGGATGCGGAATACCTGGAGCTTGAACTGACGGAAAGTTTGATTCTGGAAAGTGTCGAAAAAACCATCGCGATGATGTTCGAATTGAAGGCCCTGGGTGTCAGCCTTTCCTTGGACGACTTTGGCACCGGCTATTCCTCCTTGAGTTATTTGCGCCGTTATCCGGTGGACAGAATCAAGATTGACCAGTCGTTTGTGCGCGACATGATGCAGCATCCCGGCAGCGCCGCACTCGTGCGCAGCATTCTGGCCATGGCCTCCAACCTGGGTTTGAAAACGATCGCGGAAGGGGTGGAAACCAAAGGCCAGCACGGCTATTTGCGCAAGCAGATGTGCCAAGAAATGCAAGGCTTTCTGTACAGCCGCGCCGTTCCACCACAAGGCATTGCCAAATTGCTGAGGGACGGCGGCAAGCTTCTGACGGACGAGGCGCACTCCAACGCAGGCTGCACGCTGCTGATCGTGGACGATGAGCCCAATGTGTTGGCCGCGTTGCGCCGGGTATTTCGCAAAGAGGGATGGCTGACCCTGACCGCCGGCAATGCCAATGAGGGGTTTGAATTGATGGCCACGCATGACGTGGGTGTGGTGATGTCGGACCAACGCATGCCTGGCATAACGGGCACCGAGTTTTTACATGCGGTCAAAGAAATGTATCCCGATACGATTCGCCTTCTTCTCACCGGTTATGCAGATTTCAGCACGGTGATTGATGCCGTCAATCGGGGCGATTTGTACAAAGTGCTGAGCAAGCCCATTGATGACGCGTCGCTCAAGGAGAACATTCACCAGGCATTTCGACGTTTCGAGGTGTTTGCAGAAAACCGCCGCCTGCTGCAGCGCGTGGAATTGCTGGAGCGTCTCTCCATTGGGGTGGCCGAAGTGCCCCATTGCGGTGATGGGCTCTGAACATGGCTGGATTCCCTTCCGCTTCAAATATCTATCTGGTATGCCGCAGTGGCACTTGTCTGTGCGCCTTGCCGATTGAACAGGTGCTTGAAACCATGCGCCCCTTGCCAACCAACGCCTTGTCTGCGATGCCTCCTTTTATGATGGGGGCCACCATTGTTCGCGGTGCGGTGGTGCCCGTGTTGAACTTGGCGCAATTGGTGGGTGGCACAGAAAAAGGGGGGCCGACACGGTTTGTGACCCTCTCCTTGGGCGCACGCACCGTGGCCTTGGCGGTGGAGCATGTGCTTGGCGTACGCACCTTGAACGCGCAAGCGGTGGAAGACATTCCCCTGTTGTTGCAGGCGGTGGACACTGGAAGTATCGCGGCCATCACCATCCTGGACGCCGAACTGTTGTTGTTTTTGCGCAGCGCCCGCCTTGTTCCTGACAGTCTGTGGGCTGCACTCGATAAGCAAGAGCCCTTGCTATGACCCTGCTCCCCGACGTGTTGGAGCTCGCGCATTTCCGGGCCTTGATTGCAGAGCGTTTGGGTCTGCATTTTGACGAGTCGAAACAGGACTATCTTGCCAAAATACTGCACCGTCGCGCGCAGGCCACAGGGGAAGAGTGCGCGCAGTACCTGAGCCACCTCGCCTCGCCTCCCCATGGCAGCACCGAGGAGCTGTACCGCATTGCGGGCGATCTGACGGTGTGCGAAACCTATTTCCTGCGCAACAAAGACCAGTTCAATGCTTACCTTGAGCTGGCGCTGCCCGATCGCTTGGCTGCTGACGGGGGAGGGGGGCCTGTTCGCGTACTGTCTGCGGGGTGTGCGTCAGGGGATGAGCCTTATTCTTTGGCCATCGTTGCCAGTGAACACTTTCCCCACGCACTGCACCGGTTTGCAATCACCGCGCTGGATGTCAATCCGGCGATGCTGGAGAAAGCCGCGCGCGGGCGTTATACGCAATGGTCCTTGCGCGACTTTCCTGCGGAGCTGAAGGCACGCTGGTTTTCCACGGACGGTGACAACTTCATTTTGAACGACAGCATCCGAAAAATGGTGACGTTCGAACAACGCAATCTTGCACAGGCGGCGCCGGATTTTTGGAAACCTGCGTCGGTTGACATTGTCTTTTGCCGCAATGTACTGATGTACTTCACGCCCGAGCAAGCGCAGGCGGTGATCGCACGCATTGCACGTGCGCTGGTGCCCGGTGGTTATCTTTTCCTGGGGCATGCCGAAACCTTGCGTGGTCTGTCCAATGACTTTCATCTGTGCCATACCCACGGCACCTTCTACTACCAGCGCAAAGAGTCCACCGCAGATCCCGAGCCATGGACGCTCCCTGCGGTGTTCCCCTTGCCCACACGTTGGCAGCCTTCGGCGGTGTTGGGGGACACGGCATGGATTGCAGAAATCCAGCGTTCCAGTGACCGTATCCAGGCGCTCAGCGCCCCGCTTGCCGATACGTTTCTGGCCCCGGTTTTGTCGGCCGACAAGTGGCCTGCGCCCAATCTCCACCGGGCGCTCGAATACCTGCACCATGAACGGTACGACCAAACCCTTGAACAGCTAAAGGTTCTTCCGGTGACCCAGGCAATGGACCCCGATGTGCTGTTGTTGAAGGCGGTGTCCTTGAGCCATAGCGGCGCTTTGGACGCGGCACAGGCTGCGTGCCGGGCGCTGCTTGAATGCGACGAATTGAATGCAGGCGCGTACTATGTGTTGGCCTTGTGCTGCGAGGGTGCGGGCGACCTGGCGCTCGCCATCGAGAACGACCAAACCGCGACCTATCTCGACCCCAGTTTTGCCATGCCGCGCTTGCATCTGGGCTTGTTGGCGCGCAGGCGGGGCGAGCCCTTAAGCGCGCAGCGCGAACTTGCGCAGGCCTTGCTGCTGCTGCAAAAAGAAGATGCGTCGCGTTTGTTGTTGTTTGGGGGAGGGTTTAAACGCGAAGCCCTGATCGCCTTGTGCCGGGCCGAACTCACGAACCTGGAGAAGTCGGTATGACCCAGAGCAATCCCAGCATGGTCGAATCGGTGCTGGCCTTGCGCCGAGAGTTCGACCTGTCGTTCGCGCAGGCGCCGCGCATGGAAACCGAGCAACGCGCCAGCCTGTTGGCGATACGCATAGGCGGCGACCCCTACGCGATTCGCGTCTCCGACATTGATGGCATCCATGCGGGCTGCCACATCATGCCGCTGCCGACACCTATTCCAGAACTGCTGGGTGTTGCCGGGTTTCGCGGCCAAATTGTGCCGGTTTACGATCTGGCGGCCCTGCTGGGCTATGCGCGTGCAGTATCGCCGCGCTGGTTGGTGCTGCTATGGCAACGAGAGCACGAGGCCGTTGCGCTGGCATTCGAAACTTTTGAGATGCATTTTTCAGTATCCCAAGCGCATATTGTTCAGGCGCCCAACGCTATCTCCTCACCCCCAGGCCAGCCACGCCCCCATGTTTTTGATGTGGTCAGTGACACGGATACGGTGCGGCCCGTCATTCAACTGCAGTCCTTGCTCAGCGGCATACAAAAGCAGGTGGATTCAACCGTTCAACATAGGAGTGTTCTTCCATGAACAAAAATTGGACTTTCGGGCAAAAGCTGGCGGCGGGCTACGCAGTCATGCTGGTCTTCGTCATTTTGACCAGCGCCATCGCAATTTATGCCTTGCGCGCGGTGGTTGTCAGCAAAGACCGCGTGATCAGTGTCAACGCGCAAATACTGCTAGACACTGAAAAAATGCACACCGATTTGGAAAAAATGGTGGCCCAGTTGCGCGGCTTCATTATTTCCCCTGAAGAACGCTTTGTGGTCAATTTGCGCGCCAGCCGCGAGGATTTCACGACCACTTTGGCGCGGCTACGGTCTAGATTGGTCACCGATGAAGGGCGCCACCTGCTCGACGCCGTGGAGCGCAGTGCCTTGGAATACCGCCAAGTGGCCGACCAAGTCATGGGGCTCAAGCGCGAGCAAGCCAAACAAGAATTGATTGTGCGGGTGTTCGACGAGAAGCTGCTGCCAGCCCGGGACCAATTCGCCGAAAGCATGCGATTTTTTGCCACGTTCCAAGAGCGCCACCTTGTGGAGGCAAAAGAGGCCGCAAGCGACACGGCAAGCGAGGCGGTGAATGCCGTGGTGGGGATTGCGCTGCTGACCACGCTCTTTGCCATCGCCGTTGCCGTCATGCTCTCGCGCACCCTGAGCCGCCAAATTGGCGCTGCGGTGGGCCACGTGCAAAGCTCATCGGCCGAACTGCAAGCAGCGGCCAGCCAGCAGGCCTCGGGCGCCAAAGAGCAGGCCGGCGCGATGGCCGAGATCAGCACCACGATCAGCGAACTGGTCGCGACTTCGCGCCAGATCGCCGAGAGTGCACAGCGGGTCGCCAAGATCGCGGAGCAAACGGCCAGCTCAGCCCGCAGTGGTGAAGGCACAGTAGACAAGGGGCAGGACGCGATTGCTGGTATCCGGCGCCAAATCGACCTGGTGGTCAGCCACATGCTGGACCTGGGCCGCAAGTCGCAGGAAATTGGTGCCGTGCTTGACGTGGTGTCCGAGCTTGCAGAGCAAACCAACATCCTTGCCATCAACGCCACGATTGAAGCCAGCGGCGCCGGAGAAGCCGGAAAACGGTTTGCCGTGGTGGCTGAAGAAATCCGCAAGCTGGCCGACCGGGTGGCCAATTCCACCAAGGGCATTCGCACGCAGATCGAGGATGTGCGCGGTGCGGTGAATACCACCGTCATGGCCACCGAGGGGGGCGCCAAGGCCGTGGACGCGGGGGCCCGCCAGTTCACTGACGTGGCGGCGGCGTTCAAGCAAATTGCCGGTTTGGTGGGGACCACCACCGATGCCGCCCGCGAAATTGAACTCTCGACCAAACAACAAGCCACTGCGGCAGAACAGGTGCGGCTTGCGGTGACCGATGTAGCCCAAGCGACCCAGGAGTCCGAAACCAGTTCCACCCAGACGCTGCAAACTGCCGCGCAACTTGCGGGCTTGTCCATGGACTTGCGCCGCTTGATTCAGCCCAACGCGGCTTAGGCGCAAGGCACATGGCAAAGGATGCCTACCGCTATTTTCGGATTGAAGCCCGCGAGCTGCTGGATTCGCTGGCCAAAGGTGTGCTGGACCTTGACAAGGGCAGTGCGGGTGAGGGCGGGGTCCCGGGCTTGCTGCGGCTTGCGCACACGCTCAAAGGGGCGGCCCGCGTGGTTAAACAGGCAGAAATTGCCGACCTGATCCATGGTGTAGAAGACACGCTGACGCCGTACCGGGACCTCGGTATGCTGGTTCCGCGGGCCCAGGTGGACAGCGTTCTCGCCGCAGTGGATGCGATGAATGCCCGGTTGGCGCTGCTGACCATCCCCCAAGAGGCGGGTCCGGTTGCGGAGGCGCGTGTACCGGATGCCCCCCTGCGCATGGCGCGGGTGGACATTGTCGAAGTGGATGTGGTTCTCGAAGGCTTGGGTGAGGTCGGCAGCGAACTTGCTGCCCTGCGCCGTGTGGCCAGCACACTGGAGAAGACCGCGGGCCTGGCGTCGCAATGGAGTGAACAGATGGCGGCGTCTAGCGCGTCCGCCCGCGCTATGGCGGAGGAGGTGCAAGTGGCGATTGCCGCAGCGCAGCGCAGCATGGTTTCGAGTGTGGAGCGCATAGACCGCGAATTGCGCCAGGCGCGCGATGCGGCCGAAAAGTTGAGATTGGTTCCTGTGGCCACGGTGTTCAATACGCTGGAGCGCTCGGCACGCGATGCAGCGCACAGTGTGGGAAAACAGGTGGTTTTTGAAGCCAGTGGCGGGGATGTACGCATCGACGCTGAGGTGCTCGACAGCGTGCAGACCGCGCTGGTTCAACTGGTACGCAACGCGGTCGCCCACGGCATTGAACCTGTTGCGCAACGCCAGGCGCATGGAAAAGCACCCGCCGGGCGGGTCACGCTGGAGGTGATCCGTCGCGGCTACCACGTCTGGTTTCGTTGTCACGACGATGGTGGTGGGGTGGACCTCGAAGCGGTTCGGCGTGCCATTCTAAGAAAAGGGGCCGTCGCCCTGGATACACATGGTTTGACAGCCACGGACTTGATTGGCCAACTGCTCAAGGGCGGTATCACGACGGCCCCGACCATCACAGAGCTCGCCGGGCGTGGTATTGGTCTGGATGTGGTCCGGGAAGTCGTGCAACGCTTGAATGGTGAAGTGACGGCGGAAACCAGCATGGGCAGCGGCACCATGTTTGAGTTGCGCGTGCCTATGTCACTGGCATCCTTGAACGTGCTGATGGTGGAGGCGGGTGGACAAGTGGTGGCGATTCCGCTGGATGCGGTGAAGCGCACCTTGCGCGTTTTTCCCGCCGATATTGTCCATTCGCCCCAAGGAATGTCCATCTTGCATGAAGAAAAGCTGATTCCCTTGGCGCCCTTGACACTGGGCCTGTTTCCGCGCATGGCCCAGGCCAGCAACACCCTGACCGTGGTGGTGGTGGCCTGCGCGGGTGAACTGGTCGCGGTGACGGTGACCCGCTTGTGTGGCATGGACACGGTCGTGCTGCGCCCCCTGCCCGCGCTGGCCCCGGCCGAGGCGATTGTCTTGGGCATGCACCTGGACACCGAGGGCAATCCCCGTATGGTGCTGGACCCGGAGCAGTTTGGCAAGATCACGCGCCTGTCCAGCCATGCTGCACCAGTGGTGCAAGCCCTGCGGCCCATCCTCATCATTGACGACTCCCTCACCACACGCATGCTGGAAAGCAGCATTCTCGAATCGGCCGGTTTTACCGTAGAACTTGCGACCTCGGCGGAAGAAGGGCTGGACATGGCCAAGCGCAACCCCTACGCCTTATTCCTGGTGGACGTGGAGATGCCCGGCATGGATGGTTTCGGTTTTGTGGAGCATGCGCGCGCCGACCCCGGTTTGCGTGACGTTCCGAGCATTCTCGTGACCTCGCGTGATTCTGCCGAAGACCGCCAGCGCGGCCTGAACGCCGGGGCATGCGCCTACATCGTCAAAGGCGAGTTCGACCAAGTCGATTTTTTGCAGCGCATCATGGAACTGGTGACGCGATGACCCGCATCCGCACACTCGTGGTGGAAGACTCGCTCACGGTGCGCAAGCACCTGTGTGAAATCCTGGGCGCCGATCCCGCGTTTGAAGTCGTGGGCGAGGCCGAAGACGGCAAACAGGCCATTGAGCTGTGCCGCCTTCTTCGCCCGGATGTCGTGACCCTGGACATGATGTTGCCGGTCATGAGTGGCTTGGCGGCGACGGAATACATCATGGCCTATTGCGCCACGCCCATCCTCATCGTCTCGTCCTCCACCAACCGCGGCGAACTGTTCAAGACCTATGAAGCCTTGTCCGCCGGGGCTGTGGAAGTCATGGAGAAACCGAAATCGGATGAGCCTGACGGTGAATGGGAAGCCCGCTTCCGAGCCATGGTCAAGCTGGTTTCCCGGGTGAAAGTCATCACCCACCTGCGTGGGCGCTTGCCGCAGGCCCGCCGCCGCTCCAACCCTTCTGAGCTGCCTTCTGCACGAGGGGAGCCGCAGGAGTGCCGCATGGTGGCCTTGGGGGCCTCTACAGGGGGCCCCAGCGCCATTGTGGAAGTGCTGCGGGCCTTGCCGCCTGAATTTCCATTGCCCGTGCTGGTGGTCATCCACATCGGCGAACCCTTTGGCACCGCATTCGCGGAGTGGCTGGACGGCCAGACCATGCACCGCGTGTGTATGGCGCAAGACGGGCAGCGCATCCCCGACCGAGGCGTATTTCTGGCGCCGCCCAACCGCCATCTCCTCGTGCGAAATGGCCGCATGTACCTGAACGACGACAAAGAGCGGCATTCCTGCCGCCCTTCGGTTGACGTGTTGTTCGAGTCCCTTGCCACCGAGTACCAGGCTGCGGTGGCCGCCTGTTTGCTGACCGGAATGGGGGCTGACGGCGCCCTCGGTTTGCTGGCGATCCGCCAGGCGGGGGGGCTGACCATTGCACAGGACGAGGCCAGCTCTGTGGTGTATGGCATGCCGCGCGAGGCGGCGTTGCTGTGTGCCGCGAAACATGTGCTGCCCTTGGTTGAAATCGGTGCCATGCTGGCCACCCTGGCACGCACGGCATAAGCCACGGTGCTTGCACGATGATCCCGACCACCTTGATCGTGGACGACAGCCTGACGGTCCGTGCCGACTTGATGGATGCCTTCACGGCATCGGGTCTGCCCAACGTTGGCAGCGCCAGTCTGGCTGAAGCGCGCCACGTGCTGGCCACGCAGTCCATTGGGCTGATCATTCTGGATGTGGTGCTCCCCGATGGCGACGGTGTCGATTTTCTGCGGGAGATTCGGGCCACGCCCAGCGGGGCCAAGATGCCGGTGCTGATGTTGTCTTCGGAAGCCGAGGTGCGCGACCGCATCCGTGGCCTTGTCACCGGCTCCAATGACTACGTGGGCAAGCCGTATGAGCAGGAGTATGTCGTCACACGTGCGCGTGAACTGTTGGGCAACAGCATCGGCCACGGTTCCCGCCTGCAGGCCAAGACGCGGGTACTGGTCATTGACGACAGCCTGACTTTTCGTGAAAGACTGGGGGAGCTCTTGTCCGCGCAAGGCTTCGATGTTTTGAGCGCTGCGACCGGAGAAGAAGGCTTGCGCAGTGCCGCAGCCAACCGGCCGGATGCCGTGGTGGTCGATGGCATGTTGCCGGGAATCGATGGCGCGACCGTGGTGCGCAAACTGCGTCTGGATGCCGCCTTGCACCACACGCCTTGTATTTTGCTCACGGGCTCTCATGACCATGGTGCCGAATTGCGTGCATTGGAATCGGGCGCTGATGCGTTTGTTCGCAAGGCAGAAGATCTGGATGTGATTTTGGCCCGCATCAGTGCGGTGCTTCGCAATGTCGGAGGCGGCGGCCCCAGCGGATACACCGCAAGTCTGCTCGACCCCAAAAAAATACTGGCAGTGGACGACAGCGTCACCTACCTCCATGAGCTGGGGGATATTTTGCGCGGGGAAGGGTACGACGTGATATTGGCCCATTCGGGGGAAGAGGCTTTGGAGATGATTGCGGTGCAGCCGGTGGACTGCATTTTGTTGGACCGGTTGATGCCCGGCCTCAGTGGCACCGAGACCTGCCGACGCATCAAGGCCTCGCCCGTGCTGCGGGACATTCCGCTCATCATGCTGACGGCCATGGAAGACCGCGAGGCGATGATTGAAGGCCTGAGTACCGGTGCCGATGACTATGTACTCAAGTCCAGCGAAATTTCGGTGCTCAAAGCCCGCTTGCGCGCCCAGTTGCGCCGCAAACAGTTTGAAGACGAGAGCCGGCGCGTCCGTATTGAGCTGATGAAGAAAGAGCTGGAGGCGTCCGAAGCGCGCGCAGCCCAGCAGTTGTTTGAGAGCCGCGCCGCGCTGCTGAAGGAGCTGGAGCAAAAAAATGTCGATTTACAAACCGTGAACCGGCAGCTTATAGAGCATCAGCAAGAAATTGCGCAAAAGAATTTGCAGTTGGAAGAGGCGAGCCGCCTGAAGTCTGAGTTTTTGGCCCATATGTCGCATGAGCTGCGTACGCCACTGAACGCCATCATCGGATTCTCGTCAGCGCTGGCAGAGGGGCTGGGTGGCCCACTCAACGAAAAGCAGGTGGAATTCACCCACTTCATCTTTGATGGCGGAAAACACCTGCTGTCCCTGATCAACGACATCCTTGATTTGTCCAAAATTGAGGCCGGCAAGATGAGTTTGGAACTGGAGACCACCGATATCAAAGCCTTGCTGGAAAGCAGCTTGAGTGTGGTCCGGGAGCGGGCCGTGGCGCATGGAATCACGCTGCAACTTGACGCCGAAAGTTTGGGGTGTGTCATGGCCGACCAGCGCAAAACCAAACAAATCATCTACAACCTGTTGTCGAACGCTGTGAAATTTACGCCCGATGGCGGTGCGGTGATCCTGCGCCTGTGCAGTGTTCGGTGTGCCGAGGTGCCTGCGAATTCACTCTGTGCTTCAGCCGTTGGTGAAGCGTTGCCAACCGCGCAGTTCCTTTCCATGAGCGTCATGGATACCGGCATCGGGATCGTGCTCGCCGACTTGAATCGATTGTTTCAACCCTTCATGCAATTGGACAGTGGTTTGTCACGCAAATACGAAGGTACGGGGCTTGGGTTGGCCTTGGTCAAGCAATTGGTCGAGCTGCACAATGGCCACTTATTTGTGCAAAGCGAGGTGGGAAAGGGCTCGACTTTTACGGTGTGGCTGCCCCTCCTGGTGGAGGGCTAGCGGGGGGTTACAGGCGGGCAGGCACCGTGGGCGCGTAGGCCAGGTGGTGCGACAGGTCGGATGCGCTGATGTGTTTGCGGGTGCGGGCCAGGATGGTGCGGCACAGTGGTAGAAACTCGGCTTCCTCAAAGCTGGCGTGTGCGGCGTAGTCCAGCACCAGGGTTTCGACCGTAGCGGCGTCCAGATCGACCGTCTTGCCATCGGCAATTTTGGTCAATGCGGGCTCCAGGGTGACCCATTTGGACTCCATGCCGCGGTGCTCCTGCGTTAGCCGAAGGACCATGGCTTTGACGGTTTCCAATTCGCCATCGTGGGCCGCGCGGGCCAGCATGAGGGGGAACAGGTCCCGCTCCTCCTCGGTATGGTGTTTGAACACCGTGGCACGGAAAAAATACAGCGTTTCCACCGCCACGGCGCGGGCCGCCGTCGGCTGGTCCAACAAGCCGGGCAAGCCGCTAAATTTCATCAACTGGCTGATGATGCGGGCATGGCATTGGGAAAAATCAGTGATCGACTTGTTCACGGTATGGCTCCTGAATGCGGTGCACGCGGGGGTGCAGCTTGCGCTGGCGATTGTCGCTGACTTTGGCGGCGCTTAGCCAAACAATTGCCCGCGTGCCGCCGTGGTGATGGCCACCACGCAGGGGTGGGTGATGCGCCGCTCCACCGACACCGCAAAAAACTCCTCCACCAGCTCGTCGCTGCGGCCTATCACCTCCACGCCAAACTGCGCCACCGTCTCCGCCTCCATCACGCTGGGGCCCATGAACACACCGCGTCCCTCGCGGCCAAAGGCGGTCATCAGCGCACCGTCGTCAAATTCGCCAATGATGCGCGGGTGGATCTGGTGGCGGGTGAGCCAGCCCTCCAGCTGCTGGCGCACCGAGGCCTGGGCGCCCTGGATCAGCAGGGGCGCGTCGTTCAGGCAGCCGGGGAAGCTGCCCTGCAGCTGGCTTTTCAGGCCGGGTGCGCAAAAAAAGCTCATGGCCGTGCGGCCCAGCGGGTGGTTGAAGGCCTTGACGCTGATGCGCCGGGACATGGGTTCGTCGGCAATCACCAGGTCCAGGCGGTTCAGGGCCAATTGCGCCAGTAAATCGGAAAACTTGCCCTCGCTGCAGATCAGGCGCACCGGTTCAGCCACCGACAAGGCCGGCTCCAGCAGGCGGTAGGCCACCGATTTGGTGACCGAGTCCGCCACCCCCACCTTGAAGTCCAGCACGCGTTGGCCCCCGTGCGCCTGGCGCACCGCGGTTTCCAGCTCGGCACCCAGGGTGAAAATCTGGTCGGCATAGCCCAGCGCCAGACGGCCGTCTTCGGTCAGCTCCAGGTGGCGGCCGCTTTTTTGGAACAGCTTGCGGCCCAGCCAGTCCTCCAGCAGCTTGATCTGGCCGGACAGGGTTTGCGGCGTGGTGTGCAGCTGCTCGCCCGCGCGCATCACCCCCCCGGCTTTGGCGGTGACCCAGAAGTAATGCAGATGTTTGAAGTTCATGCGGTTTTTTCGAAGTGAAATTGTCAAAAATACGAATTTACGCGAAGCATAGTCTTCTCTACAGTCGGGGTTTTTACAAGCACCACACGCTTAAAGGAGCCCTACCGTGCGACTCAGTACCCGAGGCAGATTTGCCATCACCGCCATGATTGACCTCGCGCTGCGCGAAAGCGCCCACCCCGTGCCACTGGTGGACATTGCGCTGCGCCACCGCATCTCGCTGTCCTACCTGGAGCAGGTGTTTGCCAAGCTGCGCCAGCAAGGCCTGGTGGACAGCACGCGCGGACCCGGCGGCGGTTACACCCTGGGCTTTCGGGGGGACAGCATCACGGTGGCGGACATCATTGGGGCGATTGAGGACGGCGACGACGAACGCAAGCCCGAGAGCCAGCGCGAAACCTCGCAAAGTGCTCAGGACATGACGCAGGGGCTGTGGGACGACTTGCATTCGGCCCTGGTGAAACACATGAAAACCATCACCCTGCGCAGCCTGGCCGCAGAGCAGCGCGCCAAGGGCTTTCAGGTGGAAGAGCGCATGGCCACCAAAAAGGGCGTGTTCCAGAAGCCCAAGGCCGAACCGGTGCGCCCCGGTGTGGCGAATTCGGTGTTTGCCCTGGGGCAGTGGTTACCGGGGTCGGTGTAGCTCAATCCTTAAGTGGGAACACAACGCATATCCCGTACTGCGCCCCCCACCCTCCAGCCTGCGCAACACGCCGCGCGCCAGCAGGTCGTTGATGTCACGCAGCGCCGTATCGGCAGAGCACTTGCCCAAAGCCGCCCATTTGGCGTTGGTGAGCTTGCCTTCCATGCCGTCCAGCACGCGGTTCAACACGTGGGTTTGGCGCGCGTTCAGGGGCGTGCCAGCCCAGCGTTGCCAAAACTGGGCCTTATCCAGCACCCCCACCAGCAGGGCATCTGCGCCCTGCACGGCGCGTAGCAGGCAGCCCAAAAACCAGCTTAGCCACGGGGTTACGTCCAGCGGGCCTTTTTGGGTGCTCTCCAATTGGTCGTAATAGGCTTTGCGTTCGCGCTGTATCTGGGCGCTAAAGCTGTAGAAGCGTTGGCTGGTGCCCTCGGCGCGGGCGAGTGCCATGTCGCCCACCGCGCGGCTGATGCGGCCATTGCCGTCGTCAAACGGGTGCAGGGTCACCAGCCACAGGTGGGCCAGCCCGGCTTTGATGAGGGCGTCGCCCACGGGGGCGGCCTCAAACCATTTCAAGAACGCTTCGGTTTGTGCAGATAGTGTGCTGGCAGGCGGCGCGGTGAAGTGCACTTTCTCCCGCCCCACAGCGCCAGACACCACTTCCATGGGGCCGCTGGCGTCGGTGCGCCACGCGGCCACCGTGATGCGTACGCGCCCGCTGTAGCCGGTGGGGAACAAGGCCGCGTGCCAGCCAAACAGGCGCTCGGAAGTCAATGGCTGGGCAAAGTTGCGGGTAGCGTCCAGCACCACGTCCACCACGCCGTCCACATGCCGGTCGCTGGGAGCAAGCGCGCCAATGTCCAGCCCCAACCTGCGGGCGATGGACGAGCGCACGGCATCCATGTTAAGCCGCTCGCCTTCTATCTCGCTGGTCTTGATGACTTCTTGGGTGAGCACCTGCAGGGTAGCTTGCTCGCGCTGGGCCATGCCTAGCTCTGCCATGCGCCCCGTGAGTTGGCCTTGCGCGCGGTGCACTTGGGCCAGGGGCGCGGCCAAGGCGGCCGCGTCATAGCTGAGGTGCGGCCAGTCTGGCAATTGCCAGATGTAGCGGGGCTTGTGGGTGGGGCGGTGGGGGCGCATGCGGTGATTATGGTGCCTATTCGCCGCAAATTGTGCGGTGAATAGCGCCGCAATACGGCTCGCGCCGTGGTTTTCAATTCGCTTTCGCTACTGTTTTAATAGCTACTTGCGCATGTTCCATAAGGGCTACAGCCTGATTTGGCTTGAATTTTCTGCCGCAATCCGCCTGAAGCCTGCGGAGATACGCGCGTCGGCCGTCATGGGCAAGCCGCGTTTCTCAAATGCTTCCAGAAGCCCAAGGCCGAACCGGTGCGCCCCGGTGTGGCGAATTCGGTGTTTGCCCTGGGGCCGTGGTTACCGGGGTCGGTGTAGCTCAATCCTTAAGAGAAATAGGCCTCTAGACCCCGTCAATATTGCGTAAGAAGCTATTAATTTTGTAGCAAAACTTCGGCCTGTGTCTGGTGGGCCCGCACAAAGGCCGCAAACTCTTGCGGGGGCAAGGCGGGTGACCACAGGTAGCCCTGGCCAAACTCGCAGCCCAACTCAAGCAGCCGTTGCAAGGTGGCGGCATCTTCCACGCCCTCGGCCACCACTTCCATTTCCAGGCAGTGGGCCATTTCAATGATGGCGCGCACGATGCCGTCGTTGTGTGCGTCTTCGGTGATCTGGCGCACAAAGGACTGGTCGATTTTGAGCCGTTCCACCGCAAAGCGCTTGAGGTAGCCCAGGTTGGAATAACCGGTGCCAAAGTCGTCAATGGCAAACTTGATGCCCAGGGCATGCAAACGGTTCAGCACGCCGCTCAGGTGTGTGGAATCGGCCACCAGCAAAGACTCGGTCAGCTCCAGTTCGATGCACGAAGGCTCTAGCCCGCAGGCGTGAATGGTGTCGACCACCTCGCGTTCGATGTTGTCGCGGCGAAACTGCACTGGGGACACATTGACCGCAATCACCAGGTCGTTCAGGCCCGCCTCCTGCCAGGCCTTGGTCTGGCGGCAGGCGGTTTCCAGCACCCAGGCGCCAATGTCATTGATCAGCCCCGAGCGCTCCGCCACCGGGATGAACTTCATCGGCGGGATGTAGCCCAAGGTGGGGTGCTTCCACCGAATCAGCGCCTCGGCCCCCACAATGCGGCCGGTGGCCAGCGCAAACTGGGGCTGGTAATAGACCCGAAACTCGCCATTGGTCAGCGCGGCGCGTATGCCCGCCGTCAGTTGCAGGTGTTCGACCACGCTGCGGTTCATCTCGGGGTCGAAAAAGCGAAAGGCATTGCGCCCCGAGTCTTTGGCCCGGTACATGGCCAGATCGGCATTTTTCAGCAAGGTGTCGGCATCGGTGCCGTCTTTGGGAAACACCGCGATGCCCACCGAGCCGGTGGCCAGCACCTCCTGCCCATTCACCACAAAGGGGGTGCAGAGTTGCGCCATGATTTTGGTGGTCGCTACCGTGGCGGCCTCTTCATCGTCCAGATCGCCCAACAAAATCAAAAACTCGTCACCGCCTTGGCGGCTGACCGTGTCGCTCTCGCGCACCGCGGCCACCAAGCGGTCGGCCACCAGGCACAGCAACTGGTCCCCCGCACTGTGGCCCAGCGAGTCGTTCACGGTTTTGAAGTGGTCCAGGTCCAGAAACAACACGGCGGCCAGTGACGCCTTGCGCCGGGATACGGCCATGATTTGCAACAGGCGGTCTTTGGCCAAGGCCCGATTCGGCAGTTGGGTCAGTGTGTCGTGGTGCGCCAGGATTTCAATTTTGGCGTGCGACTCCAGGATGCGCTCGTTGTCCGTGGCCAGGCGTGCCAGGGCGCGGCGCAAATCACCGGCCATCAACCAGATGAAAAACGCCGTCACCGACAGAATGGACAGGACGTTGGCCAACCGTCCCCAGCCATTGGCCTGCACCACATTGGTATGCCAGCCCGCCAGATTGAGCGCCACCACCGCGGCCAAGACCAGGCCGATGGCCACCAGCAAGCCCACAAACACGCGGCGGCTGCTGAACATGCTGGCAAAAATCAGGATGCCGGGGAAGGCCAGCACCGCTTCATCGTGGATGCCTTGCGAGATGAAAACCAGACCGCTGACCGCCATGGTCAGGGTGAGCAGCATGGTGGTGGCCGCACGCGCCAGGCGGCCTTGGTTGTGGTGGTAGGCCACACCCAAGGCCCCCAGGGCCAAGCCCAGCAGGGCACTGGACCACCAGTGCTGTTTGGACACCGAGATGAGCAAGCCCAGCGTGAGGGCGGCCATCAGCGCAGCCAGCATCTGCACCAGCCGGCGTGGCTGCAGGGCAAGTCCCAGGCGCACGCTGGGGCTGCTCGGAAGGGGGTCAGGCGTTGGCATGTGTATGGGGACTAGATGTCCATATGACAAATACGGGGTAACGACAATGGGCAAGAATACGCCACTCAGGTTCAATCCGGTAGCCCCCTATTCCATTGACCCGTTTTCTTCACTTCACCCGCCCTCCCATGATCACCCTGTTCCATTGCATGAGTGCCCGTTCGTTTCGCCCCCTGTGGACGCTGGAAGAACTCGGCCTGCCGTATGAGTTGCGCATGTTGCCCTTTCCGCCGCGCTTGCATGCCCGGGAGTACCTCAGCGTCAATCCGCTGGGGACCGTGCCCGCGCTGCTGGACGGTGAGGTGGCGATGACCGAGTCGGCGGCCATGTGCCAGTATTTGTGCAGCAAGGACGGGCCCACCCACCTCAGCGTGCAGCCCGGTGAGCCAGAGTACGGCGCCTTTTTGAACTGGCTCCATTTTGGCGAGGCCACCTTGACCTTTCCCCAGACCCTGGTGCTGCGCTACGGCCGCTTCGAGCCCGCCGAACGCCGCCTGCCCCAAGCCGAGGAGGACTACCGGCGCTGGTTCCTGGCCCGCCTGAAAGGGCTGGTGCCGGTGCTGTCGCACAGCGACTACCTGTGCGCGGATCGCCTGACCGCGGCCGACATCTCCGTGGGGTATGCGCTGATGCTGGCCGACTACCTGCAACTGGCCGAGCAGTTCCCACCCGCCGTGCAGGCCTACTGGGCGCGCTTGCAGCGGGGCTCCGGCTACCAGCGGGCGCTGGCCGCCCAATTGCATGCCGCCCGCAAACAAGGCGTGTCCGAAACCCCCGCACCGCTCACGCTGCCGGCTTGAGGGCCTGGCGCCGCAAAGCCACGGGGCGGGCGGCCTATCGGCTTGCCGGTGGTGAAGGTTCCCGCTTACTATGCGCTAACCTCCACCCCACTTGAGTATGCCCACACTGGACCCCGTGCCCCTGCGCGCCGCGACCACCGACACCCCCGGGGTGGGGCGCCGTGGCAACCGGCTCGGGGTGCTGGTGTTGTTGTTTGTCACGCTGATGCTGGTGGTGCCCTTGGCCGGCCTGACGGTGGTCAAGCTCTACACCCCCGAGGTGGAGCGTGACACCTATGCCAATTTGGAAGCCATTGCCAAGCTCAAGGCCGGCCAGATTGAAAACTGGCTGCGCGAACGCGAAAGCAATGGCCAGGCCTTGATGGCCAACGAAACACTGTCCCGGCAGATCAGCCAAATGGCCAAGGGACGCCTGGACCGGCAAAACCGGGGCGAAGTGCAGCGCTACCTGGACCGTGCGGCCACGGTCTATGGCTACGTTGGTATCGTGGTGGCGAAGCCGGATGGGCAGGTGTTGATGGTGTCGGGCTCCGACACCGTGCTGAGTGCGCAGACCGATCAGCAGTTGCAAACAATGCCCCCGGGCCAAGTGCAGCGCACCCCCATCTACCGCGACCCGCAAGGGCACCCTCAGATCGACTGGTTGGTGCCCATCGGCCCGGCACTACCGGCTGATGGGCGCCCCATCGCCGTCATTGTGGTGCGTGTCCACGTCAATGACTTCATCTACCCGGTGATTCAGGCCTGGCCCACGGCCAGCCTCAGTGGGGAGACCTTGCTGGTGCGCAAAGACGGCAACACGGCGCTGTTTTTGAATGATCTGCGCCACCGCAAGGGGGCCGCCCTGACGCTGGCGCCGTCCATGGACACGCCCGGCTTGCCGGCTGCCGCGGCCATCCGTGCCAATGTGCCGGGCACCACGGAGGGGGTGGACTACCGCGCCATTGCGGTGTTTGCCGCCCACCGTCCCGTGGCCGGAACCGATTGGCACCTCCTGGCCAAACTCGACCAAATCGAGGTGTTTGCGCCCTTGCGCATGCTGGTGTTCTGGGTCACGCTGATCGCCATTGCCGCCGTGGCGGTCTTGTGTGTGGGGCTGTTGATGCTGTGGCGCCAGCACCAGCGGGGGCTGCATTTGGCGGAAATGGCCCGCCAGGCCCAGGCGGAGCTGGAACGCAGCCAACTGAATGCCTCGGTGCAGGAGAGCCAAGCCCGTGCGCAAATGTTGATCGACGCCGCACTCGACGCCGTGATCAGCATCGACGAAGACGGCCAGGTCATTGGTTGGAACCCGCAAGCGGAGCCGGTGTTTGGCTACACGGCCCAGGACGCCCTGGGCCACACGCTGGCCGACCTGATCGTGCCGCCCGCGCAACGCAAGGGGTACCGGCGGTGGCTGGCGCGTTACCTGCAGACCGGCAACTCCCGCTTGCTGGGAAGACGCCTGGAAGTGCAGGGCATGCGCGCCGATGGTTCGGAATTTCCCATGGAGTTGACCATCTCCACCTTGCTGCAAAACGGCAGGCATTTTTTTACCGCCTACATTCGGGACATCACCGGGCGCAAAGCGGCCGAAGTCCAGATACGGCAACTCTCCATGGCGGTGGAGCAGAGCCCGGTGGTGGTGGCCATTACCAATCTGCAGGGGCAGCTGGAGTACGTGAACGACGCTTTTGTGCGCTCCACGGGCTACAGCCGGCAAGAGGCCATCGGCCAAAACTCGCGCATGCTGCAGTCGGGCGAAACGCCCGCGCAAACCTATGCGGACCTGTGGGCGGCCATGACGCAGGGGCGGGCCTGGGAGGGGGTATTTCACAACCGCCGTAAAGATGGCCGCCGCTACATCGAGTCGGCCCAAATCACCCCCATACGGCAGCCCGACGGGCGCATCACCCACTACATGGCCTCCAAGGAAGACATCACCGACAAAGAGCGCATGAACCTGGAGCTGGAGCAGCACCGCGAGCACCTGGAGGAACTGGTGGCCAGCCGCACCGTGCAACTGGCGGAGGCCGGGAAAATTGCCGAATCCGCCAACCGCGCCAAGAGCGCCTTTTTGGCCAATATGAGCCACGAGATCCGCACGCCCATGAACGCCATTGTGGGGTTTGCCCGTCTGCTGCGCCGTGACGGCCCCTCCCCCGTGCAGGCCGACCGCCTGGACAAAATCGAGGCCGCCGCCAGCCATTTGCTGGCCCTGATCAACGACATCTTGGACCTCTCCAAAATTGAGGCCGGGCGCTTGGAGTTGGAGCAAACCGATTTCCATCTGGGCAGCCTGCTGGACAATGTGTACTCGCTGATTGCCGACCAGGCCAAGGCCAAGGGCCTGGTGGTCCACGTGAACTCCGCCAGCGTGCCGGTCTGGCTGCGCGGCGACCCCACCCGGCTGCGCCAGTCGCTGCTCAACTACGCCAGCAATGCCCTCAAATTCACCAGCAGAGGCCACATCGCCCTGCGTGCCCGGATCGTGCAAGACACCCTGCTGGGGGTGCAGGTGCGCTTTGAGGTGGAAGACAGCGGCATTGGCATTCCGCTGGAGAAGCAGGCCCACCTGTTTCAGGCCTTTGAGCAGGCCGACATTTCCACCACCCGCAAGTACGGTGGCACCGGCCTGGGCCTGGCCATCACCCGCCGCCTGGCCCTGCTGATGGGGGGCAGTGCGGGGGTGGACAGCGTGCCGGGGCAGGGCGCCACGTTCTGGTTCACCGCCTTGCTTCAAAAAGGCCATGGGGTTCTGGACGCTGACGCTGACGCAGGCCGGAGCGCCGACCGTGCCGAAGTGGAGTTGCACCACCATGCGGGCGCACGCATCTTGTTGGCGGACGACGTGGACATCAACCGCGAGATTGCGCAGCAGCTGCTGGAGGGCACGGGTTTGGTGATCGACACCGCGGCCGACGGCCAGCAGGCGGTGGACCTGGCCCGGGCCACCCCCTATGCCCTGATTTTGATGGACTTGCAAATGCCGGTGATGGATGGGCTGGACGCCACCCGCGCCATCCACGCCTTGCCCGGGCATGCCGCCACCCCCATTCTGGCCATGACGGCCAATGCCTTCGACGAAGACCGCCGGGCGTGCCTGGAGGCCGGGATGATCGACTTCATCGCCAAGCCGGTGAACCCCGACGTGTTGTTTGCCACGCTGCTGAAGTGGCTGCCGGCCCTGGGCGGAAAACCACCCGCATCCGGGTCGCCGGTGGCGGCACCCTCGACCAGCCCGATGCTGGCGGACCGGGAGGATTTGCCGGGCCTGGACCTGGCCAACGGCCTGCGCACCTGGCGCAAAGCCGAGGTGTATGCCCAGTTTCTGCGCAAATTCGCAGTGGACTACCGCTACAGCGTGCAGGCCCTGCGCGCCGGGGACCGCAGCACGGCAGCGGCACTGGCGCACAAGCTCAAAGGCGCAGCAGCCAACCTGGCCCTGACCGACGTGGCCCGCTGTGCCGGGGAGTTGGACCAAAAACTCAAGGCGGGCGTCCAGGTCAGCGCCCTGCTGGACGAATTCCAGCTGGCGCTGGACGCGGCGCTGTCCTCCATTGCCCAGTACGCCCCCGAGCCCCCCGATCCGCAGGCCCCTGCGGGGGGGGCAGCGTCCTTGGACTCGGTGCAAATGGCACAGCGTGCGACCTTGTTGACCGAGTTGCTGTGTGGACTGAATGCCGACGATCTGGACCAGGCGGAGCAGGCGCTCGACGCTTTGGCGGCGCTGCTGCCCGCCGAGTGCCTGCAAGAGGTACGGGCCCTGCTCAGCGACTTTGACTTGCGGGGGGCCGAGACGGCGGTCCGCCAGTTGTGCGATAGTTTGGACCTTGCTTCGGAAACATGATTCCATGACCGGCCCCCTTCTGATCGTCGATGACGAACCTGCCAATCTGGCACTGCTGCGCCAGATTCTGTCGCCGGAGTACGCCTTGGTGTTCGCCCGCAGTGGGGCCGAAGCATTGGCGGTGGCGGCCAAACACCACCCGGCGCTGGTCTTGCTCGACATCGAAATGCCCGATATGGACGGCTACACCGTGTGCCGCCGACTGAAGGCGGACCCGCACACCGAGAGCATTCCGGTGATCTTTGTCACCAGCCTGGCGGAGGTGGGGGACGAGGCGGCGGGGTTTGAGGCCGGAGCGGTGGACTACCTGGTCAAACCCGTGTCCTCCCCCGTGGTGCGCGCCCGGGTCCGCACCCATCTCTCGCTGGTGAGCACCAAGCAACTGGCGCAAAGCTACAACGACGCCATCTACATGCTGGGAGAGGCCAGCGAGTTCAAAGACGCCGACACCGGCACCCACATCTGGCGCATGGCGGCCTACAGCAGCGCCCTGGCGGCGGCCTCGGGTTGGACCCCGGAGGCCTGTCGGCAACTGGAGCTGGCGGCCCCCATGCACGACATTGGCAAGCTGGGCATTCCCGATGCCATCCTGCGCAAGCCGGGCAAGCTGGACGATGCCGAATGGGCGGTGATGCAGACCCACTCCACCTTGGGCTACAAAATCCTGTCCAAGAGCGCCGCACCCTTGCTGCAGATGGCCGCCACCATCGCCCACTGCCACCATGAGCAGTGGGGCGGCGGCGGTTACCCGCGCGGCCTGGCGGGGGAGGCTATTCCCGAGATGGCCCGTATCGTGGCTATTGCCGACGTATTTGACGCCCTGTGTACGCCGCGCCCGTACAAGGACGCCTGGCCGCTGGACCAGGTGCTGGACACCGTGCGCAGCAGCGCGGGCGCCCACTTCGAGCCGCGCTTGGTGGACCACTTCTTTCGCATCCTGCCGCAGATTCTGGAGATCAAGGAAGCGTGGAGCGCCCGCGAAAAAGGCCAGCAATTGCTATCAAAAGAGTAGCTGCTTGCGCATATTCTGTCAGGGCTAGAGCCTGATTTGATGCTTAAGCCGGTGGCGTGGTGCGCCCCACCGCCCCCTTGCGAAACTCGTCCGGCGTGGCCCCCACCAAGCGCTTGAACATGGTGATAAAGGCCGAGGCGCTGCCGTAGCCCAGGTCCAGGGCGATGGTCTCCACCGTCTGGCCCGCCTCCAGCAGCGGCATGGCCACCACCACCCGCAGGCGCAGGCGCCATTCGGCCAGTGACATGCCCAGGTCGCGCTGGGCGCGGCGCATCAGGGTGCGTTCGGTGGTGTGGGCCGCGCGCGCCAACTCCGGCAGCGGCCGGTTGTCGCCCGGTTGGGCCTGCAGCATGCGCAGCACGGCGCCCAGCGCGGGGTCGTCCGAGCTGGGCAGGTAGCTGCCCGCACACGGGGCCAGGGCCAACTGGTCCAGCAGCACCTGCAGCAGGCGCTCGTCCTGGGGGCTGGTCTGGCGGGTGTCTTGCTGGTGCAAATGTTCCAGCAGGGCGCGCACCAGGGGGCTCACCGTCAGCGCGCACGGGTGGCGGGGCAGGGCGCTGCACTGCAGTGGCGCGATGTAGAGCGAGCAGTGGCAGGCCTCCTGGCGGTTCAGCCCCACATGCTCCAGATGGGGTGGCAGCCAGATGCCGTATTGCGGCGGCGCCAGGTAATGGTGGCCGGCCACCTTCACCTCCATCACCCCGCTGAAGGAGTACACAAACTCCCCCCAGGCGTGCTGGTGCTGCGGGTACAGCCCCTCGGCGGGCACCTGCGCACTGCGAAACATGATGGGCGCGGGCAAATCCGGGCTGGACAGCGGAATTTCCAGTTTGGGTTGCAGGATGGGCATGGTTTGTCGGCTCCGGCGTATGGCTTGTCAGTTTTTCACTATATCAAGGAAAGCAGTCAATTGAATAATCAAGGCCTCTCCCCCAACCCCTCCAAGGACACACGATGGACGCACGCAAAGCACTCGACTCACGGGCCATTGGGCTGATGCTGGTGCTCTGCCTGGTCTGGGGCCTGCAGCAGATCGTGCTCAAGGCCACGGCGGCGGAGATTGCGCCCATCCTGCAAATCGCGCTGCGCTCGGGCGTGGCGGCGGTGCTGGTGGGCCTGCTGATGTGGGCCCGCGGCGAACGCCTGAACTGGTCCGACGGTACCTGGCGCCCCGGCCTGGTGGTGGGATTGCTGTTTGCGCTGGAATTTTTGCTGGTGGGCGAGGGCCTGCGCCACACCAGCGCCTCGCACATGGTGGTGTTTTTGTACACCGCGCCTATTTTTGCGGCGCTGGGCCTGCACTGGAAACTGCCCGCCGAGCGGCTGGGGCCGGTGCAGTGGCTGGGCATCGGCCTGGCCTTTGCCGGCATTGCCCTGGCGTTTTTTGGCCGCAAGCAGCCCAGCGTGGCGGCGCCCGGCAACATGTTGTGGGGGGATTTTCTGGGCCTGATGGCGGGTATGGCCTGGGGCGCCACCACCATGGTGGTGCGCTGTTCGCCACTGGCCAGAGCGCCTGCCACCCAGACCCTGCTGTACCAGTTGGTGTGTGCTTTTGTGCTGCTGCTGGGCGCGGCTTTTGCCACCGGGCAGGGCAGTTTTCAGCCCAGTCCCCAGGTCTGGGCCAGCCTGGCCTTCCATTCGGTGGTGGTGTCGTTTGCCAGCTTTTTGGTGTGGTTCTGGCTGCTGCGCCACTACCTGGCCTCGCGCCTGGGGGTGTTCTCCTTCATGACGCCGCTGTTTGGCATCGTGTTGGGCGCCTGGCTGCTGCAGGAGCCGATGGAGATGAGCTTTGTGCTGGGCGCGGTGCCGGTGCTGGCGGGCATTGTGCTGGTCAGCGGCGGCGGCACCTGGGTGACGCAGGCACTGGGCGGCCTGGGCTGGAGAGGCGTTCGTGCTGGGCGTTGATGTCCATCCAATTGCTATGAAATAAGGAGCTGTCTGCGCTTATTCTGTAAGGGCTAGAGGCCTATTTGGCTCACAAGTCAGCCGAATCCGCCTGGGGCAAGGTGACGGTGATGGTGGTGGCCTCGGGGTCGGAGGCATCCAGCGCAATGCCGCCGAGTTGCGCGGTGGCCAACATTTTGGCCGAGTAGGTGCCCAGGCCGGTGCCGCCCGGTTTGCCGTGGGTGGCGTATTTGCTGAAAAAACGGTCCCGCATTTCCGCCGGGACCGCGCCCTGGTTGTGGATTGCAATCTGCAGGGGCTGGGTGCCTTTCACCAGCACGGTGACGCTGCTGTGGGCGGGGGCGGCCTCGCAGGCGTTCTTGATGAGGTTTTGGAACAGCGAATAACACAGCATGGCATCGCCCCGCGCCAAGGGGGCGGGTGTATCGGCCGGGCTGTCGGTCTCCAGGGCCACGGACAGGGGCTTGTCGGCATAGGTGTTGCGCGCGATCTCCACCAGCCGCTGCAGCACCTCGGCAATCTTCACCACCTGGGGCTGCAGCTGGAAGCGCCCGGTCTCGATTTTGTACAGCTCGGACGACAGGTTGATCATGTCCAGCAGCTGCAGCGTGGTTTCTTCGGCCAGCCGCAGCTGCGCCGTTTGCTCGGGGTTCAGGCGCGTGTCGTCGGCCAGGGTCTGCACCAGGCCCAGCACGCCGGCCAGCGAGCCCTTGAGGTCGTGGCGGGTCATGTGCTCCACATCTTCGCGCAGGCGCGCGGCCTCCTGCATGGAGTCGTAGTCGGCCTGCAGTTGTTTGTGCAGCTCCACGTAGCGCAGGAAATTGCGCACCCGGGGCTTGAGCACCTCCGGGTCCACCGGTTTGGTCACAAAGTCCACCGCGCCCAGCGACAGGCCCTTGAGCCGGGTGTCGTGGTCGGCCATGGCGGTGACAAAAATCACCGGAATGTGCTGTGAGCTGGGGTGCGCACGCATGCACTGCGCGACTTCAAAGCCGTCCATGCCGGGCATCATGATGTCCAGCAAGACCAGGTCGGGCGGGGTATCCGAGTGGCAGATCGCCAGGGCCTTTTCGCCACTGGAGGCCACGCGCACCTTGTAGTCGTCCTTGAACAGCTGCGACAGCAGGTGCAGGTTGTCGGGTGTGTCGTCCACCACCAAAATGGTCGGGCGCGCCGGGCTGGTGTTCAGCGGGGGGCTGGCGGCATCGGGGGCGGGGGTATCCGGCCCGGCGGGTGCCGCGCCCGCCGTGGCGGGCAGGGCCAGCGGCTCCGCCGGGTTCAGCGCCCGCGCAATGCGCGAGGCCAGGTTGGCCGCCGAATAGGGCTTGACCAGGATATTGCTGACACCGCAGGCAATGGCTTCCTGGATGCGCGTGCGCTCCACTTCGGCCGTGATCATGATGAAGGGCAGGTGGTGCAGCTTGGCATCACCCCGGATGGCTTTGAGCAGGTCCAGGCCGTGCATGACCGGCATGTTCCAGTCGGACAGCACCACATCGACCGGCTCCGTTTGCAGCACCGCCATGGCCTGCACCCCATTTTTGGCGGTCAGCACCCGGCTGTAGCCCAGGCTCTGGAGCTGGGTGGCGGTCACTTTGCGCATGGACTCGAAATCGTCCACGACGAGGAAGCTGAGCTGGCGCATGGCTACTGTCCTGGAGCGGTTCCGGCGATCCCGAGGTAGGCCGCTTTTTTGCCCAGGTCGGTGTCGGAGTCGGCATAACGCAAGGCGATGGCCTGGAATTCATCCTGGATGTCCAGGAAGGCGTCCACCATGTCGGGGTCAAAGTGCGTGCCCTTGCCCTGCGCAATGATGTGCGCGGCCTGTGCGTGCGGCATGCCCTCTTTGTAGACGCGCCGGCTGATCAGGGCGTCGTACACATCGGCCACCGCCATGAGGCGCGCCGACACCGGGATGGCGTCGCCGCTGCGGCCCTCCGGGTAACCGCTGCCGTCCCATTTTTCCTGGTGGAACAGGGCAATGTCCTTGGCCATGCTCAGGAACTCGACCTTGGTCCCCAGCGACTCTTCGGCGTGCGCAATGGCGTCGCGCCCCAGCGTGGTGTGGGTCTTCATGATCTCGAATTCCTCGGGGGTGAAGCGCCCGGGTTTGAGCAGGATGCGGTCCGGTATGCCGACTTTGCCGATGTCGTGCAGGGGCGCCGACTTGAACAGCATGTTGATGTTGCTGCTGCTCAAAAAGGCGCCAAAACGGGGGTGGTGCTGGAGCTTCTCCGCCAGCGCCTTGACGTAATACTGGGTGCGGCGAATGTGGTTGCCGGTGTCGGAGTCGCGGGTTTCCGCCAGGGAGGCCATGGCCAGGATGGTCACGTCCTGGATGGCCATCACCTCTTGTGTGCGCTTGGCCACCTCCTGCTCCAGAAAGTCGTTTTTGTCGCGCAGAAAGTCGGCGCTGGCCTTGAGCGACAACTGGGTGGCCACCCGCGCCAGCACGATGGGCGGGCTGATGGGTTTGGTGATGTAGTCAGCGGCGCCCAGCTCCAGGCCTTTTTTTTCGTCCTCCGTTTCGGACTTGGCCGTCAGAAAAATGATGGGGATGTCGCGGGTGGTGGCGTGGGCCTTGAGCCGGCGGCAGACCTCGTAGCCGTCCAGGTCGGGCATCATGATGTCGAGCAGGATCAAGTCGGGCGGCCGGTCCGACATCGCGATCTTGAGGGCCTTGTCGCCGTGGTTGGCCACTTTAACCTTGTAGTGGTCTTTCAGCAGGCCCGCCATCAGGGCCAGGTTCTCGGGCGTGTCGTCCACCACCAAGACGGTGGCTTTTTCGGTAAAGTCAAGAGCGTTCATGCTTGGTTCCAGAGGTGTTACAGGTCGATCTGGGCCTGCTGGGCCGCCCCCTTCAGGGACGCCAGGGCGGTTTCAAAATCAAAGTCCTCCACCGCTGCGGCCAGGGCGCGGTAGCCCTCGCCCAAGGCGGCTTGCAGCAGCAAGGCATGGTCTTTCAGCACATCGGCGGCCTCGGAGTCGTCGTCGGCCAGCAGGGCGCTCAGCTGGCGGCACACCGCCGCTGCTTTTGCAGGGTCGATCGCCACCACGGAAGACGCGGATTCGGCGGGCAGCTTGGCGTGCAGCTGGGCCAGCAGCTCGGCCAACACCGCTGCCGGTGGAGCCATCAAGGCCTCGATGTGCGCCGACTCCCGGTGCTCGCGCAGGGCGGCCTCCACCTGGGCCATGTCCGCTTGCAGTGCACTGGCGCCAATGTTGCCGGCCACACCCTTGAGGGTGTGGGCCAGGCGTTCCGCCGTGGCCCTGTCCCCCGCAGCCAGGGCTTGCGCCAGGGGGGCCAGGCCGCTCTGGTGCCCCGCCACAAACTTGCGCAGCAGACTCAGGTACAAGGCCTGTTTGCCCATGACGCGGCGAAGCCCCAGCTGGGTGTCCAGGCCGGGAATGTCGGTGGGAATGCCGTCACCGGCGGCAAAGCTGCCGACCACGGGCGCCGCCGCCACGGCAAGTCCGATGGGGGTGGGGGCCGCCATCGGATTCTGGCCCAGGCCGTCCCGGGGGCGAATCCACTGCGCCAGGGTGCGCCAGAGTTCGTCTGGGTCGATCGGTTTGGTCACAAAGTCGTTCATGCCTGCCGCGAGGCAACGTTCGCGGTCCGCCTGCATGGCGTTGGCCGTCATGGCCACAATCGGCAGCAGGGCATGGCGTGTGTCCTTGCGGATCTCGACCGTGGCGCTGACCCCGTCCATCACCGGCATTTGCATGTCCATCAGCACGATGTCGTAGCTGCCGTGCGCCGGGTCCGCCTGGTTGACCTTGTCCACGGCGATCTGGCCGTTGTCGGCCACCTCCACCACAAAACCGGCGTCACTGAGCAGCTCCAAGGCGATTTGCTGGTTGAGTTCGTTGTCTTCCACCACCAGCACACGGGCGCCCCGCAAGGGTGCAAGCGCTTCCATGGCCGAGCTGGCGCGCCCCAGGCGGGACTGCCCCGCTTCGTTGGACGCATGGCCCAGCAAACGCACCATGGTGTCGAACAGCAGCGAGGCGCTGACCGGTTTGACCAAAATGTCGTCAATGCCCGCGTCCTGCGCGGCCTTGATGACCTCTTCGCGGCCATAGGCCGTCACCATGACCGGGTGGGGTGGCTGGGCCAAGCGCAAGCTTTGGATGCGCCGCGCCGTTTCAATGCCGTCCATGCCGGGCATCTGCCAGTCCAGCATGACAAAGTCAAAGGCCTGGCCGCGCAAGGCCGCTTGCCGGACCGACTCAATGGCCGCCGGCCCCGAGTGGACCGACTCCACGGCAAAACCAATGGAGCCGAGCAGGTGGTCCAGCACCATGGCCGCATGTTCGTTGTCGTCCACCACCAGCACGCGCCGGCTTTGGATCTCCAGGCGGGAGATGTGCAGCCTGGCCCGGGCCTCGCCCCGGCCCAGCCGGGCGGTGAACCAGAATGTGGAGCCCTGGCCGGGTGTGCTTTCCACCCCCACCGCGCCGCCCATCAGCGCGACCAGGCTTTTGCTGATGGCCAGGCCCAGGCCCGTGCCCCCGTATTTGCGCGTGGTGGAGCTGTCTGCCTGCTGGAAGCTCTGGAACAGCCGGTCCATCTGCTCCTGGGTCAGGCCGATGCCGGTGTCACGCACTTCCAGCCGCAGCACCACGGTGTCGGGGGTGCAGTCGCCCAGCCGCACCACGATGGAGATCTCGCCGTGGTCCGTGAACTTGATGGCGTTGTTGGCGTAATTGATCAGCACCTGCCCCAGGCGCAGCGGATCGCCAATGAGGTTTTGCGGCACATCGGGCGCCACATCGCAGATCAGCTCCAGGCCTTTGGCGGCGGCCTTGTCCACGATGACCGTGGCCACGTTTTGCAGCACCTTGTCCAGCTCGAACGGAATGTGCTCCATGGACAGCTTGCCCGCCTCGACCTTGGAGAAGTCCAGGATGTCGTTGATGATGCCCAGCAGGTGCTGGCCGGACTGCTGGATCTTGCTGACGTAGTCGTGCTGGCGGGGCGTGAGCTCGGTTTTCAGGGCCAGGTGCGACATGCCGATGATGGCGTTCATGGGGGTGCGGATTTCGTGGCTCATATTGGCCAAAAAGTCGGACTTGGCCTTGGTAGAGTCTTCCGCAAGCTCCTTGGCGCGGCGCATGTCTTCTTGCAGCCGCTTTTTTTCGGACACATCTTGTGCAATCACACAGATGGCATAAATCTGCTGCTCACCGTCCCGCAGCGGGAACTTGTACACCTGCCGCACTTCGTCCCCCGCTGCCCGGGGAATCACTTGCTCGAACTCCATGAGTTCGCCGTGCGCCAGAACCTGCGCATCGGTTTCCATGCCCCAGCGGTCCGAACTTTGGCCCACAAACTCGCCGATGGTGTGGCCAATCAGCGCCTCACGGTCAATGTGGAGTACGCGTTGGAGGTAATGGGAGAAGCTGCGGTTGATCAGCATGAACCGACCATCCAGGTCCTTGATATAGATATCGGTGGGCGAGTGGTCCAGCACCGCCTGGATCAGGTTTTTGGAGCGCTCCACTTCGATGAAGGCTTCGGTGAGCTTCTGCTCCACCCGCTTGCGCTCGGTAATGTCCACCGCAATGGCGCAGGTTCCGTACGGCTGGCCGTCTTCGTTCACCAGGGCGGTCGTGGTGGCGATGTAGTAGCGTATCTCCGACCCGTCGCGGGTGGGGATCGCCTCTTCTTCGGTGATGGGGTCCTTGGAATACAGCGCTTTTTTATCCACCGCCGCAATATCCTCGGCGACTGCCTGGGGGAACAAATCAAACGCGGTTTTGCCCAAAAAGTAAGACTCGGGCTGGCCTATTTCCTTCTCGTAGTAGGCGTTGACCTGCAGGTAGCGGCCTTCCTTGTCTTTCACGGCAATCACCGCGTTGATGCTGTTGATCACGTTGCGGGTGAGCTGCTGGCGGTTGCGCAATTCGGCCTCCGACGCTTTGCGCTCGGTAATGTCCTGGTGAATGCCGACTGCGCGGGTCACCCGGCCCTGGGGGTCCCGGCTGACCGCGTCGCCCACGGTCAAAATCCACTTGGGTTCTCCCGATTTGGATTTCATCCGCACTTCCATGCGGTGCACCGGCGTTTGGTTGTTCAAAAATGCGTTGAAGCACGCAAGCGCCCGGTCGCGGTCTTCCGGGTAAAGCAGGCTCTCCCAGCGGCTTGCCGTGGCCCCGTACAGCGCATCCAGCTCCTGTTTGGAATAACCCAGCATCTCCGACCAGATGTCGTTGGTGACCAACAGGTCCGGCCCGGCCTGGAAGTCCCACAAGCCCAGGTTGCCCCCCTTCAGGGCCATGGCGAGCCGGTCTTCACTCTCCAAAATGGCACGTTCGGTTTTCTTTTGCGCGGAAATGTCCACAAAAGTACCCACCAGACCCGCCGGCGAGCCGTCGGCACCGCTGAAGCCCGACACGTAATACAGGGTTTCGCGCTGCGTTCCGTCGTGGAACGGCATCAGCATCTCGCGGTGCGCGGTCGAGCTTTGGGCGATGATGGCCTCGTCCTCGGCCTGGTAGGCCTCGCGGTCGGCTTGCGGCAGGTAGTCCAGGTCGAGCACCCGTTTGCCCTGCAGCGCATCCCGGTGCACACCAAACACTTCTTCGTAGGCGCGGTTGACTCCCAGAAAACGCGCGTCGGCACCTTTGTAAAACACAGGATAAGGAATCGTGTCAACCAGGGCGCGCTGAAAATTCGCCTGCTCCGCCAGATGGGCCTCCATGGCCTTGCGTTTGCTGATGTCTTCCAGCACCCAAATAAAGGCCTGCTCAAATCCCTGCACCGGCAAGCGCCTGCCGACCAGTTTGCCCTGGAAGGGGACGCCGTCATACCGCAGAAACTCCCCTTCCGCGGCCACTTGCTGGTCGTCATCCTGCGGCCGTATGCTCGGGGAATTGAAGGCATCGCGCACATAGGGGTTGGCGAACAGAAAGTCGGCGCCCCCGCCTTGCAGGACTTCGCGGCTGCTGCCCACGATGGAGGAGAAGCCGGAGTTCATTTGCTGAATCTTTCCATCGGCAATGACGATCAGCCCCGAGGGAATGTTCTCAAAAATGATTTTTTGCTGCTCCAGCACTTCACGCAGCTGCTCGTCACGTTGTTTGAGCTCGTGGATGCTGCGGATGAAGCCGGTCCACACAATGCTGCCGTCGGGCTGGGCCCTGGGGGTTGCGGCCAGGTTGACCCAACGCATCGCACCGGGCTCCCGTTCCACCCGGACGTTGAGGTTGCAAGGCGCCAAGGCGGCGGCGGAGTCATTGGCAAACTGCTTGAGATCGCGCATGTCCTGCGGATGCGCACGCCGGATAAATTGGGACATATCGGCCAGCAGGGCCTGCGCCGGAACCCCCCAGATGTCTTCAATTTGTTGGCTCAGGTAGGTAAACGACAGGCGGCCGGACAGGTCGCGGCGGGCCCGGAAAATGGCCAGCGGCAGGGCATCCGTGATTTCATGCAACTCCTCCTGGGCGGCCCGCAGCGCCGCATCCTTTTCCAGCCGGGCCGCCGCACTGGCCAGCTCCATCTGGCTGCGCATGTTCAAGGCCTGGGCCGCGATGCGTTGGCGGTTCTGGCGCAGGGTGGCAATGGCAAACAGCAGGGTCAGTCCACAGAGAAAAGCGGTCAGGGCACCGGAAATGATCAACTGGGATTTGACCTCCGCCGTGCGGGCGTCCACCAAAAGAGCCGAGGCCTGGCCCGCGTTGACCGAGAGTTCCCGAATGGGTTCTTTGAGCGTATCCAGGCTGCTTTTCATCTCCACCAGGGTTGCCGGGTTGAGGGTGTGGCGGGGCTGCTGGCTGAGAAAAACGGTGTCGGATTGCTGGATAAAGCGGTTCAATGACGCGAGGGTTTCATTGAAAGTCGCCTGGTCTTCCACCAGGTCCCGCATACCCGCGCCATCCAGGGGCGCGACCCGGCTGACAAAGATGTCGTAGCGCAATTGCAACTCATCCATGGTGAGACTCTGGGGGGCCAGCACCCGGTGGTTGAGGGCGTTGCTGAAACGCAGGTACTCACTTTCCAGTTGTAAAAAAGTCCACAGTGCTTCTCGGTCATTGCGCAACATGACCCGTTTCAGGCTTTCGTCCTGGCGCAGTTGCACGACGGCGATGGCGATATAGAGCCCCGCCAAGCTGGCAATGATCAATGCCAGCAGTAGCTTGCTGCGTTTCATAACCCGCCCCTCCCGATCAGGTCAAGGGCGGTTTATTGCACGATCAGGCGGGACAACTGCCACGCCGAGCGGTTGTAGTACACCTGAGATTGGAGTTCCGGCTTGGAGTCCAGCGGGTAGACGATGAACAAGGGCCCCTTGTCGCGTACCGGCATCGGCTTGCCGTTCATCAAACGGGCCAGGATGACCTCGTGTTTGAGTGCGTCTTCAAATGGGATGGTTGTTTTGTAATCATTGAGCGCCACGGCCGTGATTTTGGAGCCCTTGGCGCCTGCGGCGGCCAGGACATCGCGCAACAAAGGCCCGGTAAATGCGGCGCCCGCCGGGTACCAGGGGGATTTGGTGGAGACCGTGTGTTGCGGCAGCTTGCCCAGCATGTCCATGCTGAAAGCCGCCGCCTTGCCGACGTTGACCACGCTGACTTGGCCAGAGATGGTCAACACCACCTTGTCGGCGGGTTTGTCCAGCGCATGGGCCAAGGGCACCGCCAGGCACAGGCTGGCGGCCCAGACCCAGGCTAAAAACGATGACACAGCGATTTGGAAGTGGCGTTTTACTATTTTCATGAGTCATTCCCTTTGAGTCTCCCGCAGTACGTTGTAGACCGCATTTTTAGGAGAAGGATATAGCTTAAAGGAATATCAAAAACACCGTGTGCCATGCGCCAACCCGCCGCCGCCGGGCGTGCCGGGCGCCACCGCATTCCAAATATACAATCGCCAAGGACAAAGCGCTTCCCAAAGCAAAGCGTGACATGTCGCAAGTCACACTGGCCCGGCCCCCGCCAGAAAATTTCGGCCCCACCGTGGGTCAAATAACAGGGGTTCATTTGCAATGCCATTCACACGCCGTCGCTTCTTGACTGTCAGCGGCACCACCCTCTCGGCAGGCTTACCGATCTTCAGCGCACACGGTGCGGCTCTGTCCGGCCGGCAGGCCATCAACAAGTCAGGCCAGCTACGGATGTTGTCGCAGCGCATTTTGAAGGCCTATGCGCAACTTGGGCTTGGCTTGATGCCCAAAGAGTCCATGAATGTCCTGAGCCGCTCGGTCATGATGGCCAACGGAAATCTGGTGGACCTGCGCGGTGCCGCCACGGGGGACTCCGCCAAAGCCACTCTCGTGGCGGTCGAAAAAGCCTGGGCCGAGTTGCGCGACATGGTCTCGGTCTCGCCCAATAAAAACGACGCCACGGTGATCGCCAAGCTGGGCGACGACCTGCTGGGGGAGGCGGACAAGATGACCCGCTTGTTTGAAAGCGCGGTGGGAACCGAGGTCGCAAAGATGGTCAGCCTGGCGGGCAGGCAAAGAATGCTGTCCCAAAAGGTGGCGCGGCACTACTTTTTCGCCGCCTGGGGCGCGGCGGACAAGAGCGAGAAACTGGCGTTTGACAAGGCGCGTGCTGAATTTTCCGTGGCGCTGGAGACGCTGAAGGGGTTTCCGAAAAACAGCGAAGTCATCCAGAACAGGCTGACCATGCTGGGGGAACAATGGGGATTCATGCTGGCGGCGTTTACCCCGGAAAAAATGGGCACTTACCACCCCGCAGGCGCCAGGCATGTGGCCACGGCCAGCGAGAACATCCTGGAACTTGCCGACGAACTGACGCTCTTTTACGAAAATCTGAAGGTCTAAAAAGCCCCAACGCCCACAGAGTGTTGCGTGGATGGTCCAGCGTGCTTGATCTGGGTTAAGAAATGCACATCTTGGATCTTGCACGGGGCCCATCTCCTCTATGCTGCAGCGCAGCAGTT
Source organism: Rhodoferax sp. (assembly GCF_030697375.1). Lineage (GTDB taxonomy): Bacteria > Pseudomonadota > Gammaproteobacteria > Burkholderiales > Burkholderiaceae_C > Allorhodoferax. The sequence continues at coordinate 70,675 of NZ_JAUYQD010000005.1, forward strand.
ACGTCATTTCTCAGGAGGTAAATTGTGTTCTTAGATTTCTTGTTTGGAAAAAAACAGCCCCCAAACGTTGTACCGGCACCACCGCCGAAGCGTCAGGAATCGGCCTCCGAGGAGCCCGTATTGGCGCCAGGAACCCACATCGGCTACCACGCTGAACTGGTGTCGCAGCTGGAAGGAGACCACCAAAACCTGCTGCGCATCATGGGCACGGTGGGTGAAGCGCTGGCGGCGCACGATTTGACGGCCGTGGTACAGCGCCTGGATGAATTCCGCAGCGCCATTCAGGACCATCTGCTGACTGAAAATGTGCGTCTGTATGTGTATCTGGAACACGCCCTGGTGCAAGACCCGGTCAGCCACGCGCTGATCCATGAGTTCCGCCGGGAAATGGACGGCATTGGCAAAGCGGTGCTGAACTTCCTGGCCAAATACCGCGCACTGGAGACGCAGCCCGACCTGGTCCATACGTTTGGCGACGATCTGAACGCCGTGGGCAAGGTGTTGGCCGAGCGTATTCGCCGCGAAGAGGCAATGCTGTATCCGCTGTATATGCCCGCCTACTGAGCGGGCCCACCTCAAGCCCCAAGCCTCAACGCCGCAGACCTGCGTTTTCCTGCTGAAGCTGCGCAATCCGCTGCTCGCAGGCGTGAAGGCGCATTTGCAAATCCTGGTTGGCCAGGGTCAAGCGCTCCACTTCCGCAGCGAGGTCATCCGCCACGGCCGTGACCCGTGCACGGGTACTGTCACGGGTCTGCGTCAGTGTTGAATTCAATGCGTCAAGCCAGCGCATGATCTCAACCCGGGTGCTGTCCTTATGCAGCGGGTTCTGCAGCGTGGCCTTTTTGACATCCGCGCGTCGGCAGAGCTCAGACTGGGTGACCCGGCCATGGTTGAAAGGGTAGACGCCGCTGTTTTCAACGATTTCAGCCTCAATGTCGGTCATGGCCTTGCGCAAGCGCTTTAAAGCGGCCTCGGTTCTTGCGTTGCCTTTTTCAGGGGCGGTGGTGGGCAGAGTCAGGGAGGGCATGCTGGTCATGGCACAAGTTTAAGGGACCGCGTACAAAAGACCAGCCGCGCACCGCCCCGTTTACACGATCACCTCCCAATGACCCCCTTTGGCTGGGCCAACGCGGCGGATGCAACCGGCTTCGCGCATCGCCTTCAAATGCTTTTCGACTCCGCTGGTGGAGGCCATGCCGAGTTCGGCAGCCAAGCCCACCGTGGTGATATTCGGGTTGCGTTGCATGGCCTGTGCAATGCGCAAGCGGGTCACCGCAGTTTTTTCACCCCACTTTTCACCCCACTTTTCACCCCACTTTTCACCGTGCTCCGGTTTCGGCCCGCCGCGTCCATCGACAACCGCCAGATAGGCTGATGAAAACGGAAACTCCAGCCAGAGTTCGTTGGCATCAACGCGCAATCGCGGCTCCGGTGTTTCCGCCTCCCGGCACGCTTGAAAAATGCGATGAATGCCGCGCCCCCAGGCTTCGATTTCTCCAGCCCGAAAGAAGGCATTGGCCAGCAGCGGATTGAAGGGAACGGACGCGTGCTCCCCCATCAGCTTCTGTACGGACCAGCCCTCCGGCAACACCGCCGGATTCCACAACGTGAGCCGGTCATCAAAAACCCGTATCTGGATAGGCGCAGGCACCGCGTAGTCACGGTGCACCAGGGCATTCATCACTGCTTCGCGCAGGGCGGCGCGGGGAACGGGAAAGCGCTCTATGCGCTGGATGCCCTCATAGCCAACCGCCGCCTTGAGGTATTTGGTGTGCAGCAAGTCCATTGTCTGGCGAACCTGGGCAAACAGGTCGCCGCCCACCTCGTCGTGGTAGACCAGTTCGGACTCTGAGCGGAAGAAGCCAATCTTGGCAAAAGCACCCGTCACAAAGGTTTGCGGATCGGGGTGAAACAGCAGCACCGCAGCGCGTTTCAGGTAGTTGCCGTCGGTCAGCTTCAATTTTTCGATCAAACCTGCATCGGCTTCATTCAAGGCCGTGGGGTCCATGCGCCCGCTGTCGGACGCCAACTTGCGAAACGCCCGAATCGCATCCTTGGACAAATCGGCTATTGCCACCCCCGGTATGGGCACGCCGTCCCAGGTGCGCCCCTGCTTGCGCAGCAAAAAGCGGTCAAGCGCCGCGCCCTTCAACTCCTGCAAGGTACTGCCGCTGCGCTGGTAGTAATGCCCCCGGTAGCTGATGGGCGAAGGGTAAGGCGGTGTCACCACTTCCAGATAGTCCTTGCCGTCTTCTGTGTGCAGGTTCACCTCCACCAGAATGCCCAGCAAGTCGCGGGACTTGTTGGGCAGGTCCTCCAGCAACTTCCTCGCGTCGGGTATGCCAACAACTTGGCCCTGGTCGTTGCGCCCAATCACCAGCACACCGCCCTCGGCATTGGCAAAGCCGCACACCCAGCGCAGGTAGTCGTCGCGCCAGGATTCTTTCCACTCGGTGTGCTGGGATTCTTTCATAGACGCTAGCTTATCCATAAGCTGATTGAGCCCAGTGAGCTCTTTCTAACTGGGCTCAATCAGTTCAGACCCTGAGCGAGGAAGTACTAGCCCAGTGCTCCTTGATGTGCTGCGCAACAACTGGATTCAAACCTTGCCAGGCAGAGTTATTGTTAGTGGCATCTACAACGATCAAGCTGTCGTTCGCATCCATATGGGCCCAAACCCGTTCGACTGCCTGCATCGCCGTCAGGTTGGATTTGACATACCAAAAGGACTTTTGAACTTTCGCCCAATTGCCAAGGGACTTGATGGTTTCAATTATGGAAGGGTAATCTTGACCAGGACGGTTGAGATCGTAAGAAATAAAGAGATTGTTGTTCATGCTAAATCCAGTGCGATTTGTGTGATGCGTTTGACCACGCGCTCCGACTGCGCTTGTTCAAGGTGGAGCCGGAGCGTGTGAGGTCCTTAGCTGGCTAATACCTAACCTTTGGGAGGAAAGGAATCGTTGCCGTAGCTGTCGCGCTCACGGATCTGGCCGTTGCGGCCATGGATAAAGAGCTCCGTCTCCTGATTAATGCTGATTTCACGCGCACGGTCAATTGCTTGCTTTTGCGTGTCAAAAACTTGGGAGACACGATCAGAACCGCTTTTACGAACTGCCCATCCATCTGGATGAGGGACTACATGTTGAGTAGGTTTTGTTGGCATGATTAATTCACCAAATTGAAATTACAAAAAAAGACCGCATTTATTCGATGCGTTAGGTAGCCCCAGAGCTGTCGGCTCGGGGAAATCACGGCAAAAGATGCCGCGTAGTAGCCGCGTGGGCGTTTACCTATTTGCTTTAGCTGTCTGAGTACACAAATCACCTCGCAATCCAAGCAGGGATTCATGTCTCTTCAATTCGTCTAGAATCGCCAGTCGTCTGTCCAGGACACCGTGGCGATCATGAAGATGATCAACATGCCACCGAATGCTTTTCGGTGGAACAAGGGTCGATGCCTTCGGGTATTCGACCCTTGTTGCTTTTTGGCCCTTGCAATTGGCTAGCAGTTTACCACGCCAAGTGCCAATTTGGGATGTTGGTTATATTTTTCAGAAAAATTCCTGTGTATAAGTTTGTTTATGTGATTATGGTTGACATTTTGCGATCCGCAATCTAAACTTGCGTTATGGACAGTATCTATCAGCGCTTTGGTCAAAACATTCGCAAATATCGGCGGGCCAAAGAAATGAGCCAAGGAGATTTGGCTTTGCTCACAAACATGGGACGCCCAACGATTGCCTCAATTGAAAAGGGACGTCAAGCCGTTGCACTGCATCAGGTTGTAAAACTAGGGGCTGCTTTAGACGTTGATGTAGCGATACTGGTATCAGGATTGGTCGAAGATTCGACATCCCCTGGTCTAAAAGACCTGCACACATTGCTCAATCCAGGAGACTTTGAAATGCTTAAACAATTGCATGGGGAATTGCCGTGAAATCGCGTGCTGAAGTTGAAGATGCCGCGAACTCGCTACGTGCACTGGCAGGTGAACTTACTGCGCCAATTGACCCATTTAGAGTTGCGCACGCTCTTGGAGCGCGAGTAGTTGTGAAAAATTTCTCGGATGATCTCTCTGGACTCCTTGTCCGTAAGGGGGATGCTGCAACAATTGCCATCAGTGCCTCTGATGGCCCATTGAGGCAGCGCTTCACAGTTGCCCACGAGTGTGGCCACCTAAAGTTGGGCCACGTGGGCGAAGTGTTCATTGACAAGCAAGTCATTAACCGCCGCGATGGAAACTCTTCGCTAGCGATTGACGAACAAGAAATTGAGGCAAACCAATTTGCAGCATCTTTGTTAATGCCTCGGGATCAAGTCGTTGCCTATCTTGACCAACTGGTTCAAGTCCACAAACAGCGAGGCGTTTTGATTGAACTTGTGGCAAACAAGTTTCGGGTTAGCAAGCCAGCGATGGAATTCAGATTGGTGAACTTGGGGCTAATTGCGTCTCCCCCAGAGGATTAGTTGGCGCCGCTGCAATCGATAAAAATTTTAGTGCGTCCAGTTTCCCTTCGTGTCATTGGTTTTGACTCCATTTCAGCTAGGAGAGCTTTGCGCACTGTTCAACTAAAAGCGCTTCTGATTTGCTGCAAATGTAGGCGCCACTTGAGCAATGAATACGAGGGCTATAGGCCAAAAAGCCTCATAACTCTCCCTCGCGTCAGTCACCCCCGCCCGCCCTCTCCAACATCGCATGCAACAGCACATTGCACCCCGCCGTGATGTGTTCCGGCTTCGCATCCTCAATCTCGTTGTGGCTGATGCCATCCTTGCAGGGGATAAAGATCATGCCGCTGGGGGCCAGCTTGGCCATGTAGACGGCGTCGTGGCCGGCGCCTGAAACGGCGGGCATGTTGGAGTAGCCCAGCTTCTGCGCGGCGCGGGCGACGGCGTCCACGCAGTCGCTGTGGAACACCTGCGCGGGGTAGCTGGAGACCAGGTCGATCTTCACGTCCAGCCCGGTTTTCTGGGCCATGTTTGCGGCGAAGGCTTTCACCTCGTCGGCCATCTGGTCCACCAGGGCGTCGGTGGCGTTGCGCAGGTCGATGCTGAATTTGACGCGGCCCGGGATCACGTTGCGGCTGTTGGGGAAGACCTGCACCATGCCCACGGTGCCGCGCCCGTGCGGCGCGTGGCGCAGCGCGCTGGCCACGGTCTCTTGCATGATGTGGGTGGCCACCTGCATCGCGTCTTTGCGCAGCGCCATGGGCGTGGGGCCGGCGTGGGCTTCCATGCCGGTCACGGTGCAGTCAAACCAGCGGATGCCGAGCACGCCCTGCACCACGCCGATGGTTTTGTCGTTGTCTTCCAGCACGGGGCCTTGTTCGATGTGGGTCTCGAAGTAGGCGCCAATCGGGTGGTCGCCGGGTTCCTGCTCGCCGATGTAGCCAATGCGCTCCAGTTCACCCTTGACGCTCTTGCCTTCGGTGTCCGTCGCCGCATACGCATGCTCCAGCGTGAAGGCCTTGGCGAACACGCCCGAGCCCATCATGACCGGCACAAAACGCGAGCCTTCTTCGTTGGTCCAGAACGCTACTTCAATCGGCGCTTCGGTTTCGATGCCTAAGTCGTTCAAGGTGCGTACCACCTCGATGCCGGCCAGCACGCCGTAGTTGCCGTCGAACTTGCCGCCGGTGGGTTGGGTGTCGATGTGGCTGCCGGTCATGATGGGGGGCAGGGCGTTGTTGCGCCCGGCGCGGCGCATGAAGCCGTTGCCGATTTTGTCGATGGTGACGGTCATGCCGGCCTCGCGTGCCCAGCCCAGCACCAGGTCACGGCCCTGTTTGTCGAGGTCGGTGAGGGTCAGGCGGCAGACCCCGCCTTTGGGGGTGGCGCCTATCTTGGCCAGCTCCATGAGGGAGGACCAGAGGCGGTCGCCGTTGATGCGGATGTTTTCTAGGTTGGCTGTGGTCATGGTGAACTCCTAAAAGCGGTTTCTGTTGTTGTCGCGGCGGGGGAGGGGAATGCCGGGGGCCTCATACCGTCCTGCTGGCCAAAAATCGGCCCCCGGCATTCCCCTCCCCCGCCGAGGGTGTGTAGGCGTGCGGTCTTCAATTGCATGCCATGCGTAACGCTACTGCTCGCCGGAGTGGGGAGTCTCGGGGGCCGATTTGCTGGACCAGCAGGGACTGATGAGGCCCCCGAGATTCCCCACTCCGGCAGGCACAAACCCATCAGCGCAAAACGGGGGAAGAAGCCAAAGTCTCCGCCCGCAACTTGGTCGCTGCAAAGTTGGAACTGAACGGTGCCCGTTTGATGTAGCGCCCCTTGCCCTGCACCGCCCGCAAGTCGCCCTGCACAAACACCAGCTCGCCCTGGCTGATGGTGTGGCTGGGGATGCCTTTGACGGTGCGGCCCTCGAAGATATTGAAGTCGCCCTTGCTGTGCTGCGTCTTGGCCGAGAGCGTTTTGGTGCCAGCCGGGTCCCACACCACCAGATCAGCATCGGCGCCCACCGACACGCTGCCTTTTTGCGGGTAGATGTTGAACAGCTTGGCGGTGTTGGCCGACGTAATGGCGACGAATTCCGAGGGCGTCAGGCGCCCCGTGTTGACGCCTTCGTCCCAGATCACCGCCAGGCGCTCTTCCACACCGCCGGTGCCGTTGGGGATCTTGGCAAAGTCGTCCTTGCCCGCAGCCTTTTGCGCCGCGCAAAAGGTGCAGTGGTCGGTGGCCGTGGTGTGCAGATTGCCGCTTTGCAGGCCGCGCCACAAAAATTCCTGGTGGCCCTTGGGGCGAAACGGCGGGCTCATCACGTGCGCGGCGGCGGTGGCGAAGTCGGGGTGGCGGTAGACGCTGTCGTCGATGACCAGGTGGCCGGCCAGCACCTCACCGTAGACGCGCTGGCCGCGTGCGCGGGCGCGGGCGATGGCCTCGGCGGCTTCGATGCAGCTCACGTGCACCACGTAGATGGGCACATTGAGCACATCGGCAATGGCGATGGCGCGGTTGGCGGCTTCGCCTTCGACCATGGGCGGGCGCGAGAGCGGGTGGCCTTCGGGCCCCATGATGCCCATCTCGGCCACCTGTTTTTGCAGCAGGTAGACCAGTTCGCCGTTCTCGGCGTGCACCGTGGGCATGGCGCCCAGTTCCATGCAGCGCTTGAAGCTGTTCACCAGGGTTTCGTCGTCGCACATGATGGCGTTTTTGTAGGCCATGAAGTGCTTGAAGCTGTTCACGCCCTCTTGCTGCACCAGCGTGCCCATGTCGCGTTTGACCGTTTCGTCCCACCAGGTGATGGCCATGTGGAAGCTGTAGTCGCCTGCAGCCTTCTCGGCCCAGCCGCGCCAGGTGTTGTAGGCCTCCATCAGGGGCTGCTGTGGGCTGGGGATGACGAAGTCGATGATGGTGGTGTTGCCCCCGGCCAGGCCCGCCGCCGTGCCGGTGAAGAAGTCGTCCATGGTCACCGTGCCCATGAAGGGCAGCTGCATGTGCGTGTGCGGGTCGATGCCGCCGGGCATGACGTACTGGCCACCGGCGTCCACCACCGTGGCGCCGGCCGGGGCCGGCAGGTTTTCACCCACGGCCACGATTTTGCCGTCCTGGGTCAATACATCGGCGCGGTAAGCGCGGTCGGCGTTCACCACGGTGCCGCCTTGGATCAGAATGCTACTCATGCTGTTGCTCCTAAAATGATAGCTGCTTGCGCAATAGGGGTATGCCGAAAGGCACTTTTTTGTTCTAATTTGCCACACGCATCGGGTTGTTGGGGTGCGTGGTCCAGTCCGCGTGTTTATCGCTCACATCCCGGCCCGTGCGCAAGTCTTTTTCACCGGGGGCCAGGTCGCGCAGGGTGATGCACTCGGGCACGGGGCAGACCACGGCGCACAGGTTGCAGCCCACGCATTCGTCCTCTTTCACCTCGAAGTGGCGCTTGCCGTCCTTCTCGAACGTGATGGCCTGGTGCGAGGTGTCTTCGCAGGCAATGTGGCAGCGCCCGCACTGGATGCAGCTGTCCTGGTTGATGACGGCCTTGCTGATGTGGTTCAGGTTCAGGTAGCGCCAGTCGGACACGGTGGGCACGGCCTTGCCGACGATTTGCTCCACGCTGGTGAAGCCCATTTCGTCCATGTAGTTGGACAGGCCGTCCGCCATTTCCTGCACGATCTTGAAGCCGTAGACCATGGCGGCGGTGCAGACCTGCACGTTGCCCGCACCCAGCGCGATGAAGTCCAGCGCGTCGCGCCAGGTCCCGATGCCGCCTATGCCCGAGATGGGCAGGCCGCGTGTGGCCGGGTCGCGCGCAATCTCGGCCACCATGTTCAGCGCAATCGGCTTGACCGCCGGGCCGCAGTAGCCGCCGTGTGACCCCTTGCCGCCCGTCGAAGGCGACATGGTCAGCGTGTAGGGGTCCACGCCCATGATGGAGTTGATGGTGTTGATGAGCGACACCGCATCGGCCCCGCCGCGCTTGGCCGCCTGGGCGGGTTTGCGCACGTCGGTGATGTTGGGGGTGAGCTTCACAATGACTGGGAGCTTGCTGTACTGCTTGCACCAGGCGGTGACCATCTCGATGTACTCGGGCACCTGGCCCACGGCGGCACCCATGCCGCGCTCGCTCATGCCGTGCGGGCAGCCAAAGTTCAGCTCGATGCCGTCGGCGCCGGTGTCAACCAGGCGCGCCAGGATGGCTTTCCACGACTGCTCTTCGCAGGGCACCATCAGCGAGACGATCATGGCGCGGTCCGGCCAGTTGCGCTTGACTTCGGTGATTTCCTTGAGGTTGAGGTCCAGGTCGCGGTCGGTGATGAGCTCGATGTTGTTGAAGCCCATCAGGCGGCGGTCCGGGCTCAGGAGCGCGCCGTAGCGCGGGCCGTTGACGTTGACTACCGGGGGGCCGGCTTCGCCCAGGGTCTTCCAGACCACACCGCCCCAGCCCGCTTCAAAAGCGCGGTTGACGTTGTAGGCTTTGTCGGTGGGCGGCGCGGAGGCCAGCCAGAAGGGGTTGGGGCTGTGGATGCCGGCGAAGGTGGTGTGCAAATTGGCCATGGTGTTTCCTAATTAGTTGGGGACAGGGCTGGTGCGCTTCGCGTTACTGCGGACTGTCCCGCAAGGTTTCACTGTTGTTGGGTTGGCGGCAGCGGTTCAGGCGCGGGTGAGGTGGGTGTGGATCGCCCGAGCCGACTGTTTGCCGTGCTCCACCGCCTCCACGGTCAGGTCCAGGCCACCGGCACGGCAGTCGCCACCGGCCCAGACGCCAGGCAGGTTGGTGAGTCCGGCCGCGTCGGTGGCAATACGTCCGCCCTCCAGCGCCAGCCCGCAGGCGCCCAGCACCGGGTTGCCCAGGGTCTGGCCGATGGCTTTGAACACCATGTCGGCCTCCCAGGTGATCTCGCGGCCGGTGGGGGTGAGCTTGCCCTCCACCAGGGCCTGGTCGGCAAAACGCACGGCGCTGACGTGGCCGTCCTGCGCCACAATTTCCACCGGCGCCAGCCAGTGGTGCAGCACCACACCGTGGGTGCGCGCCCAGTCCTGCTCGGCCTGGGAGGCGGACATGGCGTCCGGCCCCCGGCGGTACACCATGTGCACCACCTTGGCGCCCAGCAGCTTGGCCTGCACGGCAGCGTCCACCGCGGTCATGCCGCCGCCAATCACAATCACGCGCCGCCCGATGGGCAGGGTGGACAGGTCCGGGGTCTGGCGCAGCGTGGCGATGAAGTCCACCGCGTCTTGCACCCCTGGCAAGTCTTCCCCGGCCAGCCCCAGCGTTTGTGTGCTGGACAGGCCCATGCCCAGAAACACCGCGTCAAAGTCCTGGCGCAGGGTGTCCCACTGGGCGGTGGTCTCCAGCTTCCAGCCGGTGCGGATCTCGATGCCGCCGAGGTCCAGCAGCCACTGCACCTCGCGCTGGGCGAAGTTGTCGGGTGTTTTGTAGCTGGCCAGGCCGTATTCGTTGAGGCCACCGGCTTTGGGCCGGGCATCGAACACCACCACCGTATGCCCCTGCCGTGCCAGTGTGTGGGCACAGGCCAGCCCGGCCGGGCCGGCGCCCACCACGGCCACTTTTTTGCCGGTGGCTGCCGCGCGGGTGAAGAGCTGGGGCTGGGCGCTTTCCATCAGCGCGTCCACGGCGTGGCGCTGCAGGCGGCCAATGGCCACCGGCTGGCCTTGCTGGGTGTTGCGCACACACACGGATTCGCACAGGTTCTCGGTGGGGCAGACCCGCGCACACATGCCGCCCAGCGGGTTGGACTCCAAAATGGTGCGGGCCGCACCACGCAGGTTCGCGTCGGCAATGCGTTTGATGAAGGAGGGCACGTCGATGCTGGTCGGGCAGGCGGTGGCGCAGGGGGCGTCAAAACAGTAGAGGCAACGCTCGGCCTCCAGCACAGCCTGTGCCTGTGTGAAACGGGGGGATGCATCGGCAAAGGCTTGGGCGTAGTCGGCGGCGGCTAGGCGCCCGGGGCGGATATCAGGGTGGGTGGTGGACACGCGGGCAACTCCTGTTTGGGTGGGTAAAAAGCACACAATCCTAAAAAACTGACCATTTAGTCAAGTTCTGATGTGCATGCTAGCAACCCGCGTGCCACCGCGTAACTAGGGTTTATCCGGGGGCGTGGGCTTGCGTGACAAATGTCTCGAATTCGGCCAGCGGCAAAGGCCGGCTGAACAGGTAGCCCTGGTAGGCGTGGCAGCCCTGGCTGGCCAGAAAGGCCTTTTGCGCCTCGGTTTCCACGCCTTCGGCGATCACGGCCAAGCCCAGGCTGCCGGCCAGCACCACCACCATTTGGGCAATGGCGGCGTCGTTGGCATCGACCAGGATATCGCGCACAAAGCTCTGGTCGATTTTGAGCTGGTCCAGCGGCAAACGCTTGAGGTACGACAGGGAGGAGTAACCGGTGCCAAAGTCGTCCAGCGAGAACCCTACGCCCATGGACTTGAGCGAGCCCATTTTGGCAATCACGTCTTCGATGTTGGAGACCAGCAGCCCCTCGGTCAACTCCAGCTTGAGCCGCTGCGGATTGGCGCCGGTGGCGTCCAGCACCGCGCGCACCTGCTGCACAAAATCGTACTGGTGGAACTGGCGGGCACTCACATTCACCGCGACGCTGAGCGGCGCCAGGGCCGGGGTGTGGGCCCAGTGCGCCAACTGGGCGCAGGCGGTTTCCAGCACCCATTGGCCCAAAGGCAAAATCAGCCCGGTGTCTTCGGCCAGCGCAATGAACTCGCCGGGTGACACCATGCCGCGTGTCGGGTGCTTCCAGCGCACCAGCACCTCGGCACCGGTAATTCGGCTGCTTGCTGAACAGGGGTCGGTGCTCACCTGTGCCTGGTAGTGCAAGAGGAATTGGCCGCGCACCAAGGCCTCGCGCAAGCCCGCTTCCAGCACGGCCCGTGCGGCCACCACGGCCTGCATTTTGGGGTCGAAAAAACGCAGGGTGTTGCGCCCGGCCGCCTTGGCCTGGTACATGGCCAGATCGGCCCGTTTGAGCGGCTCGTCAATGCCTTCGTGCTGCTCGCCAAACAAGGTCACGCCAATGCTCGGGGTGCTGTGGTGTTCATGGCTGGCGAGCTGGTAAGGCAGGTTGAGCACCTTGAGAATTTTCTCGCCCACGGTCTCGGCCTGGGTGGCGGCCTCCAGCGCACTTTCGCTCAGGTCCTCCAGCATCACCACGAACTCGTCGCCGCCCAAGCGGGCCACGGTGTCGTATTCGCGCACGCAGGTGCTCAAACGCTTGGCGACCTGTTGCAGCAGCAGGTCGCCCTTGTCGTGGCCCAGGGTGTCGTTGAGGGTCTTGAAGTTGTCCAGGTCGATGAACAGCAGCGCCCCTTTGCGCTGGTGGCGGGTGCCGGTGGCCAGGGCTTTTTCCAGCCGGTCCATCAGCAGCCGGCGGTTGGGCAGCTGGGTCAGGGGGTCATAAAAGGCCAGGTTGCGGATCTGGTCTTCGGCGGCCTTGCGCTGGGTGATGTCGGACAGGGTGGCCACGAAGTGGGTGAGCACGCCGTCGTCGGTTTTGACCGCCGTGATGATCAGCCAGACCGGGAAAACATCGCCGTTCTTGCGCCGGTCCCAGACTTCGCCTTGCCACATGCCGCCAGACAGCACACTTTGGTTGATCCGTTCATAAAACGTGCTGTCGTGGCGGCCGGATTTCAGCAACTGATGGGGCATCTTGCCGATGGCGTCCGGTGCGCTGTAACCGGTCATGTCGGAGAAGGCGCGGTTCACCCGCAAAATGGCCCCGGCACCGTCGGCCACGTACATGCCTTCCTGCGATTCGAAGGCGATGGCGGCAATGCGCAGCTCGGCCTCGGCGCGGCGGCGCTCGGTGACATCTTCTGCAGACGACAAACTGCCCATGACAGCGCCCTGCGCATCGCGCAAAGTGACATTGTTCCAGGCCAGCGTCAGCGCCTTGCCCGACGCCGTGACGATCTGATTTTCGTGGTGTGCGGCCAGTTGCAGGTCCCCGCCAATGACTTGGCTGAATACGGTGCGGACGGCCACACGGTCTGGGGCGGGAATGAAGTTGTCAAACCAGTCCAGACCGATCAGCTCCGGTTCGGTTTTCCCCAGCAGTGCACAGCCCTGTTTGTTCACCATGGCAATGCGCCCCTGCACGTCCAGGGCCAGCAGCATGATTCCGGCGATGTCCAGGTACCCTTGCGCCCGGTCGCGCGCGTTTGCCAGCTCGGCCGTGCGGAGCTCCACCTGGTCTTCCAGGGTGTGGTGGGCTCTCTGGATATCCCCGGCCATGCCATTGAAGGCTTCGGACAGTGCGTGAATTTCAAGGCTTTCACCCGGGCGCGCCAGCATCCGCACATACAGGTCGCCGGCACCCAGTTGCCGCGCACTCAGCGCCAGCAAATGCAGGGGGCGGGTGAGGTGGCGCGCCGCCAGGCGGATGAGCCCCAGCGACACCAGGGTGAGCACAAGGCCCATCAGTATCAGGGTGTTGGCACTTTCGTTCAGCTCGCCCAGCGCCTCTTTTTTGCTGGCGTAGTGCACCAGTGTCCAGCCCTGCGAACCGCTGAGCATCAGATGGCGGTACACCACCACCAAATCGGTGCCCTGCGTGCCGGTCTGCAAGAGGGTGCCCTCAAACCCGCTGGCTACCTGGGGGCTGAGTTGAAAATTTTCTTCTCCCGCAGCCATCGGGGGAAAGCGGGCCAGGGTCTTGCCGTCCGCGTCAAACAGCAGGGTGGTGTTGCGCCCCTGGGTACCCGCTGCATCCTCTTGCAAACCCTCTCCCACCAACTGGTCGAGTTCCATGGTGGCCACCAGGATGCCCACCAGCTTTCCATTGGGGTAGCCACCCGCGTCGGGGGCGTGTATTTGGCGCACCATGGCCAGTGTGGAAGTTGCTTCGGGTGTGGCCAAGGGCTCCACCAGCTCGGTGACCCCCAACTGCCCGGCGCGTTGAATCAGCGCCGGGTCGAAAAACAGGCGCCCGACGTCGGCCGGGGTACTGCTGGCGCGGATGTGGTTGCTAAGGGGGTCAACCAGCCACAGGTGCGCATAACGGCCGGGGTAGGCCCGCTGCAGGCGGTCAAAGACGCGCTCCAGAGTCTTCTGAACGGAGGCCTGCTTGCGGAGCAGCAGATCCGTCAACGCGGTGTTTTCCGCCATCACCAAAACATCGCCGCGCCGGTTTTTGATGCCCTCTGTGATCAAGCCATCCTGGTGGTCCGCCTTGGCCTCCAGAATACGGCTGGCTTCTATCAGCCGCTGCTTGCTGGCCCCATCGACTCCGAGTTGGGGCAGGCCGAAATACCAGCCATAAAACAGCACGCCCATGGCCGCCAAGAAAAGCGCGCCGAAATACCCGGTCACCCGGTTGGAAAATGAGGGGTGCGGGCCCGGCACTGCGGCTAATTCTCGTAGTCGAAGGTGTGGAGCTGAAAGGCCTGCGCCTCGGCCAGAACCCGGGCCATGCCGTCATAGGTGAAGGCGGCTTCTACCGCGCTCCAGCTGCCACCGGCGGGCAGTTTTCCCAGTTTCATCAAAAAGTCGAACTCCGGTTTGAGCGGCGGTGCACCGGGGCGCATCAAAATGGTGGGCGCCGATGGCACCTCCAGAATGTCGCGGCGGGTAATGCCTGCGATTTGTGCCGCAGACAGGGCGGCCGGTTTTCCCGAAAAGGCTTCGGTATCTGCCATGGCCCAGCGTGCGGCCTTTTCCACATGGGCGGGGGAGCGCCGCATCCATTCAATGGCACGCAAAAAGCCAGCCACCACATGGCGTGCGGCCTGGGGGGCGCGTTTTTCAAAACGCTGCTCGATGACAAAATAATCGGTTGTCATCCCTTTGAAGACGATGTGGTTCTTGTCACTCTTGCCCAGCGCGATGGTGGTGGCGGGCTCCCACCCCGTGAAGGCTTCAATGTCCTTGCGTTCCAGCGCGTCGGGCATATCGTCCACGCCGAGCGGCACCAGCCTGACCTGGGACTCGCCGATGCCGGCCGACGCCAGCCCTTGCAGCAAGGTGAGGTGGGCGCTGGAGGCCTCGACGTAGCCAATGCGCTTGCTGGCCAGCCCCGCGATTTGGGTATCCCCCTTGGCGATGACGCCGGTGGACGACTGTTTCACCAAACCAACGATCCAGACGCTGCCGGTGGAGGCGGCCAACAGGGTGGGCATGTCGCCGATCAGCCCGGCATCCAGCCGCCGGTCGGCCAGCAAGCCCACCATGTCGGCCCCGCGCCGAAACGCATGGCTTTTGAGCGGCTGTGCTGAATCCGCCAAGGCTTTTTTGAGAATGCGGTCATGCTGCATGGCGGCGCTGATCACGCCGGAGGGGTAGCCCAGCGGCTGCACACCCAGATCGACCGCTGGGGAGGCGGGCACCAAACCGTAGCGGTCAAAGTACTCCTCGGCTGCACCGATGCCCGGAAAGACACTGGCCAAAAGTGCGAGCGCCAGGACGATGCGGGCCTTGGCAAACGGCAGTGTGGGAGCAGTAAAAGCCATGCAGGGGTCTCGGTGGATGGACGCCGTAGACCAGGCATCCTGTGGCATGGTACTACGGTTTTTGGCGGGCCCCGGTGCGTGGATAACCCTGTCGGCGCAATGGGTCAGGCTTCGTTCAGGCTGTCGCTTGGCACCGGTCCGGCCACACAATTGCGGCCCTGATTTTTGGCACGGTACAACGCAGTATCGGCACGGTGCAGGGCGGTGGCGATCTCGGCGTCCTGGGGCCACAGCACCGTGCACCCGATGGACACCGTGAACTGCAGCGTAGCGTGGTTGCCTGTGGGCAGCACGATGGTGGCGATGCGCTGGCGCAGGCGTTCGGCCGTTTCCATGGCCTGCGCCAGCGCGGCTTCCGGCAAAAGAATGGCGAACTCCTCACCGCCCAGACGCCCCACGGTATCGCTTTGGCGCAGCATCAGCAGACACTGTTCGGCCAGGGCTTTGAGCACGGTGTCGCCCACCGCATGGCCCCAGCTGTCGTTGACCCGTTTGAAGTGGTCCACGTCCAGCATCAGCAGGGCGCAGCTGCCCTGGTAACGGTGTACACGCACCAACTCGCTTTGCATTTGCTCGTCGAAGCGGCGCCGGTTGGCCAGGCCGGTGAGCGGGTCGGTGCGGGCTTCGCGGGTTAAAAATTCTTCCAGGGTCTTTTGCGCGGAATGGTCGGTGACGATGCCTTCCACACAGCGCTGGCCTTGCGCATCTTGTGTCACCCGCCCCTGCTCGCCGACCCACAGGGTGTTGCCCGCCGCCGTGCAAATCCGGTAGGAAAACTGGTACACGTCCCCGTGTGGCAGATCGCCGTTCAGGCTTTGCTCCACTTTCTCCTGGTCTTCTGCAAGGATGATGGAGCGCCAGCTGCGGCTGCCACCCACGCAAAAGTCCTCGGCCGGGTAACCGGTCAGGTTTTGGCAGCCCTGGCTCATGAAGTCCATGGTGCGGGGGGCGTCGGCACGGCCCCGAAATGCAATGCCCGGCAGGTTGGAAATCAGTACCGAGAGGCGCTCTTTGCTTTGCTGGGCTTGGCTTTCAGCGACCCGCAATTGTTCGGTGCTTTCAATGAATGCGTTGATCAAGTGGTGCAGCGCTGCCAGCACCACCGCACTCAGGGTCAAGGCCATCATGAACATGCTGAGCCAGGCGATGGGCGAGAGCGCATAGGCCGCGGCATCGTAGTCCAAGGGGTGTGCGCCGCTGAGCCAGCGCAGGGCAATCACCAGGGTGATCAGGAAATTGGCGCCAAAGGCCCACACCGCTGCGCGCTGGCCAAAATACAGGGCCGTCATGACCGGCACCATCATGATCAGGGCCCACATGCCGGCACCCAGGAGACCGGTGCGGTTCATGCCGATGGCCGATGCCAGGGTGGTAATGCCCAAAATGGAGGCTGCCCGTACAAAAAATGACAGGCGGTGGCGTAAAAAGTGGGCGCCAAAACAGACCACCGGAACCACCAGGGCCACCAGGGACAGAGGCCGAATGCCGCCCAGGGTGGTTGCAGCCCGCATCAAGACCGCCACCACCACCGCCAACGAGGCAATGCCATAAATCAGGCTGGTCGCGCCAAGCACCCGTTCCTGCAAGGTACGCAGGTAGCCGTCAGGGGGACTGGCGGCAGCTGGGGCGGGGCGTGCGGACATGTGGCAAATGATAAGCCTGTGGCCCGCGCCCTGGCCACGACCCCACGCCAATTCCGTATCAGGGCGCGGTGGATTGGCCCAGCGTTTCCCAGCGCTCCATGGCGGCCAGCAGTTCATCGTCGATCTGGGTGCCGCGGCTGGCCAGCTGCATGGCGCGTTTGTTGTCGCTGCTGTACAGGCTACCGTCGGCCAGGGCGGCGTGGATGGCCTGTTGTTCGGCTTCCAGCGCCGCGATGGCGGCGGGCAGGCCGTCCAGCTCGCGCTGCTCCTTGAAGCTGAGCTTGCGGGTTTTGGCCGCAGGGGCTGCGGGGGCGGCCACCGGTGCGGGGGCGAGCGTGGGCTTTTGCTCCTCTTTTGATAGCTGGTCCCGCCCGTAGTTAAAGGGCTTAGTGCCTTTTTGACCCTTGCTTTGGGCGATGTCGCTGGCACGTTTGGTCTGCACCAGCCAGTCGGTCACGCCGCCTTCGTATTCGCGCCACTTGGCATCGCCCTCGTAGGCAATGGTGCTGGTGACCACGTTGTCCAAAAAGGTCCGGTCGTGGCTGACCAGGAACACGGTGCCGTCGTAGTTTTGCAGCAGGTCTTCCAGCAGCTCCAGGGTGTCGATGTCCAGGTCGTTGGTGGGCTCGTCCAGCACCAGCACGTTGGCGGGGCGGGCGAACAGGCGTGCCAGCAGCAGGCGGTTGCGCTCGCCGCCGGAGAGGGAGCGCACCGGTGAATTGGCGCGGGCCGGGGAGAACAAGAAGTCGCCCAGGTAGCTCTTGACGTGTTTCTTCTGGTTGCCGATCTCGATCCACTCGGAGCCCGGGCTGATGAAGTCTTCCAGCGTGGCGTCCAGGTCCAGCGCGTTGCGCATCTGGTCAAAGTAGGCCACCGAGATGTTGGCGCCCTGGCGCACCGTGCCCCAGGGGCTGTGGCCGGAGTCGGGTGGCGGGGCGTTGGCCGGTGCGGGGTCGGCCTTGAGTTCGCCCAAAATGAGCTTGAGCAGGGTGGTTTTGCCGGCGCCGTTGGGGCCCAGCAGGCCGATCTTGTCGCCGCGCAAAATGGTGGCACTGAAGTCGCGGACGATGGGCTTGTCACCAAAGGTTTTGGAGACATGGGTGAGTTCGGCCACCAGCTTGCCGCTGGCGGAACCGCTGCTCACGTCCATGTTCACGCTGCCCACCACGTCGCGCCTCGCCTGGTGTTTGGCGCGCAACTCGCCTAGGCGCACGATGCGGGCTTGTGCCCGGGTGCGGCGGGCTTCCACGCCCTTGCGAATCCAGATTTCTTCCTGCGCCAAGAGCTTGTCGGCACGGGCGTTGATCACCGCTTCTTGTGCCAGTTGCTCTTCTTTTTGCACCAGGTAGGCGGCAAAGTTGCCGGGGTAGGAGAGCAATTGCCCGCGGTCCAGCTCCACGATACGCGTGGCCACGTTGTCCAAAAAGGAGCGGTCGTGGGTGATGGTGATGATGCTGCCCTTGAATTCGACCAGCAGGCCTTCCAGCCATTCGATGGAGTCCAGGTCCAGGTGGTTGGTGGGTTCGTCCAGCAGCAGCACGTCGGGCTGCGCCACCAGCGCCTGGGCCAAGGCCACGCGCTTCTTGGTGCCGCCCGACAGGGTGCTGACAATCGCGTTCGGGTCCAGGTGCAGGCGGTGCAGGGTTTCGTTGACCCGCTGCTCCCAGTTCCAGCCGTCCAGCGCCTCGATCTCGCTTTGCATTGCGTCCAGGTCGCCGTGGCCCAGGCAATACTCTTCAATCAGGCCTATAACCCGCGCCAGACCTGCGCTGACAGCTACGAAAATAGTAGCATCCGCATCCAACACAGGCTCCTGCGCCACGTAGGAGATGCGGGTGTTGTTTTGCACCTGCAGGCTGCCGTCGTCGGGTTTTTCCAGTCCGCCCAAAATTTTGAGCATGGAGGATTTGCCGGCGCCGTTGCGGCCGATCAGGCCCACGCGCTCCGCAGTTTCAAGGGAAAATCCAGCGTGGTCGAGCAGGGCGACGTGCCCAAAAGCCAGCTGGGCGTCAAGTAGTGTAATTAGTGCCATGAGCCTGCGATTATCCCCCGGCGCGCCGGTTCTAGCAGCACAGCGCGGTGGAGACCTGCAAGCGGGTTTGTTCCGTCAGGTACTCCAGGAACACCTGGGTGCGCCGGGGCAAAAATTTGCGGCTGGGCAGCGCGGCATAAATGGTGAACTGCCCGGAAATCCAGGGGCGCAACACCCGCACCAGCTCGCCACTGGCCAGATAGGGGGCCACCAATTCCACCGAGGCGGGGGAGATGCCCGCGCCGTCCAGGGCGGCGCGCAGCAGGGTGTCGATGTGGTTGGCACAGAGCACCGGCGCCACTTCAATATCCACATGCACATCGGGGCGCCCGGCCTGCGTCAGATGCCAGGCGCGCGGGCGAAAACCAGTGGCCCGAAAACGCAGGCAATCGTGCTGCGCGAGCTCTGCCGGCTCCAAGGGGGTGCCCTTGCGCTTCAGGTAGGCCGGGGAGGCCACCAAAATCGCATCGGAAGACACCACTTTGCGGGCAATCACGTCGCCATCGAAATTGGAATCCGCCGCCAGCAGGGTGATGTCATAGTCTTCGATCGGCGGCTCTTTGAGGGACGCCACTTCAATGTCGAGCACGATTTTGGGGTAGAGCTGCCGAAAGCCCGCCACCAGCGGCGCCAGCACATGGGTGGCGAGTATGGGTTGCGCCATCAGGCGCAGCACACCGGCCAACTCAAGCGTATGGGAGCTGGCCATGTCATGGGCCTCGTCGATGTCTTGCAAAATGGCGCGCACCCGGCGCAGGTACATCTCCCCCGCTTCGCTCAGCGACAGGCGGCGCGTACTGCGGTGCAGCAGACGGGTGCCCAGGTGCTCCTCCAGGTCCGCCACCAAGCGTGTCACCACGGCGGGCGACATGTCCAGCGCCCGTGCCGCAGCGGCAAAGCCGCCCTCGTCGATCACCCGCTGGAACACCCGCATCGACATCAACCGGTCCATAAAGCCCTTTGTTTGGAAATCAGGGTTTTGATTATTCCGTACTTGGCCATAGGTGCGTTTACGCCGTGGTGTCATAAGCGCGACATAAATTGGCAAGAAGATGTCCCGCTGAATGCAACAAACCAAGGGAAATCGGATGACAATTTTTAGACTCTGCGCCACTGCGGTGGCCACCATCACCCTGTTGGGCGCATGCGCCAACCAGCCCATGGCGGGCAAAACCGCTTCCCCATACCCCACGCTGCATGGTGCACAGCCTTTGGTCATTGGCCACCGCGGCGCCAGCGGCTACCTGCCGGAGCACACGCTGGCGTCCTACAAAAAAGCGATTGAGTTGGGTGCGGACTTCATTGAGCCCGATCTGGTGGTCACCAAGGACGGTGAATTGGTCGCACGCCATGAACCCAATATCACCGCCACCACCGATGTGTCGGCCCGAGCCGAGTTTGCCAGCCGCAAGACCACCCGCAAGGTGGATGGCGTGAACGAGACCGGCTGGTTTGTCACCGACTTCACCCTGGCCGAGCTGCGCACGCTGCGGGCCAAACAGGCCAATGCCGCGCGTGACCAGTCCTACAACGGCCAGTTCCAGATCCCCACCTTCCGCGAAATTCTGGACCTCGCCAAGTCCGAATCCGCCCGCACGGGCCGCACCATCGGGGTGTACCCCGAAACCAAACACCCCACCTACCATGTGGACGCCCATCTCCCCATTGAGCCGCGCCTGCTGGCCCTGTTGCGCGAATATGGCTACACCCAGAAAACTTCCCCGGTGATCATCCAGTCGTTTGAAGTGTCCAACCTCAAGCAGTTGCGCAAGCTCACCGATGTGCGTTTGGTGCAGTTGGTGGATGCCGATGACGTGGATGCCAAAGGCAACCTGACTCTGGTGGCGCCCTTTGACAAACCGTATGACTTTGCCGTGGCCAAAGACAGCCGCACCTTCCCGGACCTGCTGACGCCCAAAGGCCTGGCCGAGATCAAAACCTACGCCGATGGCATTGGCCCCTGGAAGCCCTACCTGGCCAGCGCCGCGCAAGTGATCGGCGCGGACGGCAAACCCAAGGACCTCAACGGCGACGGCAAGATCACCGATGCAGACCGCGTGGCACTCCCACCGACCGATGTGGTGAAAAACGCGCACGCCGCAGGACTGTTCGTGCACGCCTACACCTTCCGTAGCGAAGCCCCAGGCCTGTTGTCAGACTACCAGGGCGACCCCAAAGCGGAGTACAAGCGCTTCTTTGCGCTGGGGGTGGACGGTCTGTTCAGCGATTTCCCGGACACGGCGCTGGCTGCCCGTTAAGCCCAGCCAGCGTCAGGCGGCTTTTGCCGAAACGCGCGTTGTACGTTTGCGCGCGGGAGGTGCCGCCTGCCCCGCCGGGGGCACCAGGGACACGGTCTTTTGGCGCCCTGTGCGCTTGGGCGGCGTCACCGAGGCCGGCACGGGCGCGGGCTGCGCAAGCGGCGCGGGAGCTTGGGCCAGCGCCAGGTCCAGCAATGTGCGGTGTTCGGCCAACAGCGCGTCGCCCAGCTCGTTCACATCGGGCACTGCGCGGCGGCAGGCAATCAGTCCGTAGTCCAGGCGCCCGTTGTAACTTTGCACCGTGACATTCAGCGCCATGCTGTGCGCCGGGATGGACACCGGGTAATAACTCACCACCTTGGCCCCCGCGAAATACAGCTGCACCGGAATCCCCGCCACGTTGGAGATCACCACATTGGCCAGCGGGGGCAGGATATTGGCCAGCCGCGAGCGGCTGAACAGCGAGGCCAGTGCCGACATCAGCCACGGCGCCGCAGGCAGGGGAAAGTCGGTGGGAATGGCGGCCTTGAAGCGCCCCATCATGCGTTTGGTGTTGGCCGAGGACGCGTGGATTTTGCGGATGCGCTCCAGCGGGTCTTTGATATCGGTGGCCAGGTCCATGGTCACCATGCTGACCTGGTTGTTGGAGGTGGTGTCGCCTTCCGGGCGCAAACTCACCGGCACCGCGGCGCACAGGGACTTGGCGGGTAGCTCGTTGTTGTCCTTAAGGTAGGCGCGCAAGGCGCCCGCGGTGGTGGCCATGACCACATCGTTGAGCGACACGCCCAGCAGCTTGGCGATTTGTTTCACCTCGGCCAGCGGCACGGTGCGCCCGGCAAAGGTGCGCTGGTTGGTGATGGCCACATTCAAAGAGGTGCGGGGCGCGAAGATCTTGAAGTCCTTGGGCAGCGACCAATCGCGTTTACCGTGTTCGTCTTTTTCAGGCACCAGCACGGATTTGGCTGAGCGCACCATCAGGGGCAGCGACTTGACCAGGCCCACGGACTGGTGCAGGGTGTTGCGCACGGCCGCGCCCAGCAACTCGGCCACGCCCAGCTGGTACTGGTTGCGCCGGGCCCGGGGGCGTGGGGGTTTGATGGGGCGCCCGCTGGGCTCCAGGTCAAAAATCGCCTTGGCCACCGCGACACCGGCCTGGCCGTCAATCCCGGCGTGGTGCACCTTGCTGTAGAGCGCCACCTGGCCGCTTTTGAGGCCGTCGATCACAAAAAACTCCCACAGCGGGCGGCTGCGGTCCAGCAGGCTGGAGTGCAGCCGGGCGACGTATTGCTGCAGTTGGCGGTTGCTTCCCGGCTTGGGCAGGGTGACGTGGCGCACGTGGTAGTCCACGTCGATGTCTTCGTCCTCCACCCACACCGGATTGGAGAGGTCCAGCGGCATCAGCGCCAGTTTGCGGGTGAACACCTCGGCCAGGTGCATGCGCTGCAGGATGTGGGCCTTGGTGTCCTCGTAAAAATCGCCGCTGTAGCCCTCGGGCAAGTCCAGCACATTGAGAGAACCAATGTGCATGGGCATTTCGGGGGATTCAAGGTGCAAAAATGCCGAGTCAATTCCGCTCAAGTGTTTCATGGATTAGGTCCTCCGCTGATGTACGAAAAAACACGATAGCACGGGGCCGGACCTTTGTCCGCACCGCTGCGGGGCCAGCTGTCACCTGGAGCACAAGCGCCAAAAAACAGACCCAGAACCCGGGCGGTGCCAGCGTTCCATGTAAAGTGGTGTTCCTCCAAGCTGCACGTCCTCGGGCACAACGTCTTTTCTTGTTCTGCACCATGAGCGGTCCCACCACAGTCATCTTCACGGCCCATCCGGTTGCGGTTTTGCTCGCCGCTGCCGCCGTGCGTGCGGCCCTGGCGGTCCAGGAGGGCTACACCCGGGCGGCCGATTTACAGCAAAGCCACCAAGCCCAAAGGGATGCCTTGCACCAGATGCAAGCTGCATCCGAAGCCGCCGGGCAACATACCCTTGGCGACGAGGCCAGCACCGCGGAGGCGGCATGGGTCCACATCCAAACCCTGGCCACACGCCTGGGTATGGCAGAGCAAGTCCAAGCCACACGGCCCCTGCGGCCAGCCACAGGAGACCGGCTTGCAATGGCAGCGTACGTGCGCGCCCTGCACGCATTGGCCGAGCAGTTGCGCACCCTTTTGCTCACGGAAGCTGCCCGCCAGTCCGCAGAGTTCGCCGACATGCCGGAGTTTTCCCCGCAGGCCGCCGTCAGCGCGGCCGTGCCGCAACAGGTTTCGCAACGCCTGCTGGCACGCATCGCCCATTTGGGCGCGGCACCCGCACACCTGCAGAAGATCGCGCAGGAGCTGGACCACACCCCGCCGGGGGAGCGCGCCCAGCTGCTGGCCACCGAGCTGCGCGCGCAGGTGCAGGCGCACATCGAAGCCGTGCAAAAGCAGCAGGTGCAAGAGGCCACCTCCGTGGTGGTTCTGCAATCGCTCAAGGACCTGGGTTACCAGGTCGAAGAGGTGTCCGACACCTTGTTCGTGGAAGGCGGGGTGCTGCATTTCCGTCGCCCAGGCTGGGGCAACTACATGGTGCGTATGCGGGTGGATGCCCGCGCCGAATCGGTCAACTTCAATGTGGTGCGCGCCGTGGCCCAAGGTGCCAACGAGCGCAGCGTGCTGGACCACTTGGCCGAGGACCGCTGGTGCGCCGAGTTCCCCGCCTTGTTGCAGGCCCTGGAAGTGCGGGGCGTTCAGCTTCACGTGACGCGGCGACTGGAAGCCGGGGAAGTTCCCGTGCAGTGTGTGGACGCCGCCAAACTGCCCGCCTTTGCGGAGGAAGACGCCGGCCACCTCCGTAACCCTTTGTTAGCGAAAAAACTGCCATGACCCATCCCGTCGCCCGTTGGCTGCTCGACCTGGAGCGCCTGCTGCCCATCCGTTCGCAGTTTGTCATCTCGGGCAGCATCCGTGACAGCTTCATCACCCCGCTGGCGGGCGGCCCCGCGCTGGTGCCGCTGGTGCGGGCGCTGTGGGAGTCACTGAAAGCAAGCGACTACCGCTTCTTCCTGGTGGTCGATCCGGCCGATGGTTTGCGTGTTTACCCCGACGAACCCGCGCAGCGTGAATTGGCCACACGGCTGTTCGACCTCAAGCTGTCCAACGGCTACCAGGTGATGAGCCTGGAGTCGCTGACCGGGGTGATGAAAAAATTGACGGCGGAGCGCGAAGCGCGGTGCGCGCTGGTGCTGGATTTCGCCTCGCGCATGGCGCGCCAGACCGAGCACCTGAGCGAGGCGGAGCACCGGTTTTTTGTGGCTGCTGAAAAGCTGTCCTTGCAGGCCGCGCCGGTGGTGCCGCGTGAAGGCGGTGGTGCGCCGCAATTCAACCCGGTGGTGTGGCTGGCCAATCGCCCGCAGGACCTGCCCTCGTGGTTCACCCTTGACAGCGAACGTGTGGCCAGCCTCACCATCGGCAAGCCTGATTTTGAAACACGGCAAGCCGCCGCCAAGCAATTGGCGCCTTTGTTTGTGGGGGATGCCGAGGCCAGCGCAGCGGCACGAGAGCAATTCGTCAAGCATTTCACCGAGGGCACCGAAGGCATGCCCTTAACGGCGCTGTCCGACATCACCGAGTTGGCCGACCGCCAGCACCTGGGCCTGGCGGACATTGACGATGCGGTGCGCTGCTACAAGGTGGGCGCGCTCGACAACCCCTGGCGCAAGGACTACCTGCGCGAGAAAATCCGCGATGCGCAAGCCTTCATCGAGGACCGCGTCAAGGGGCAGCATCCGGCCGTGGTCAAAACACTGGACATTCTCAAGCGCTCGGTCATGGGGCTGACCGGGGCACAGGCGCGCTCTGGGGGCAGCCGTCCGCGTGGTGTGTTGTTTTTTGCCGGCCCCACGGGGGTCGGCAAAACCGAGTTGGCCAAAACCCTGACGCAATTGGTGTTTGGCGATGAACGCGCCTACCTGCGTTTTGACATGAGTGAATTTGCCGAAGAACACACCAGCGCGCGGCTGCTGGGCGCGCCACCGGGCTATATCGGTTTTGACGCCGGGGGCGAGTTGACCAACGCGGTGCGGGAGAAGCCGTTTTCGGTGGTGCTGTTCGACGAAATCGAAAAAGCCCACCCGCGCATCCTCGACAAATTTCTGCAAATTCTGGAAGACGGCCGCCTGACCGATGGCCGTGGCGACACCGCGTATTTTTCGGAAACCATTTTGGTGTTCACCTCCAACCTGGGCATTTATGGAGAAGACGCCCAGGGCCAGCGCGTGCAAAGTGTGCAGCCCGGCGACCCCTATGAAAAAGTCGAATCCACGGTGCGCGAATCCATTGCCAACTACTTCAAGTTCAAGCTGTCGCGCCCCGAGCTGCTGAACCGCATTGGCGACAACATCGTGGTGTTCAATTTCATCAGCGCTGAGGTGGCCGAGCGTATTTTTGACGGCATGTTGCGCAATATCGCCCGCCGCCTGAAGGAGGAGTTCAAGGTCCAGCTCTCCATGCCGGTGGCCGTTCGCAGTGCTTTGCTGGAGCGCTGCACACGCGACCTGAGCAATGGCGGACGCGGCATCGGCAACCAACTGGAGTCGGCCTTCATCAACCCCTTATCGCGCGCCTTGTTTGCGCATGAGCTGGAAGGCAAGCAGCGCCTCACCATCACCGGCTTGACCGAGCTGGACAAAGTCGTGACGCTGACGCTGCAGAGCGCATGAAAATCGCCATCAACAAAGCGCATTTTCCCGTCACGGTGCTGGGGCCGGGGCGGCGCATTGGTCTGTGGCTGCAGGGCTGCAGCATCGGCTGCAAAGGCTGTGTGTCCCAAGACACCTGGGCCCGCGACCCTGGCCGTGAGATGACGGTGGCGCGGCTCCTCAGTTGGTGCCGCCAAACGACGGGTGGCGTGTTCGATGGCGTCACGATTTCGGGCGGCGAACCCTTTGACCAACCCCAGGCCCTGGCGGTGCTGCTGGATGCCTTGATCGACTGGCGTGCCGCTGCAAAGGCGGATTTTGACATTCTGTGCTACAGCGGTTACCCCTTGGCACGGCTGCAAAAAAAGCATGCCAAGCTGTTGGGCAAACTCGATGCGCTGATTCCCGAACCCTACCTCGACCACCAGCCGCTGACCCATTTGTGGCGCGGTTCGGCCAACCAGCCGCTGGTGCTGCTGTCGGAGCGCGGTCGCAGACGTATTGGCGACTATGTGGATGCCGGCGCAGACAGCGCCGGTAAACGGATGCAGGCCATGGTGGATGGGGAGCGTGTCTGGTATGTGGGCATTCCCGCCCGGGGTGATATGGCGGCGTTGGAGGCGGCGTGCACCGAGCGCGGTGTTGCGTTTGGGCAGGTGAGCTGGCGGCAGTAAATGGACGCCGATTACGTTCGCCGCTGTCCGTCGTGTGAAACCGAGCATGCACCGCAGGTCATGCGCTGCGGGTGCGGGGCTTTGCTGGTCGGGGTGGATCTGGTCAGCAAGCAAACCGTGGTGCAAGCACCTGCACCCAAGCAAGCCGTGCCAGGCGACACCCCAATTACCTGCCCCTTTGACGACTGCGCACAGGCCAATCCGGCGGGCAGCACCAGTTGCCTGTATTGCAACCGCCCCTTGAACGCAGGCGCGCCTGCACTACAGGCCTCCCCTGGGCCGGTGCAAAGCCTGCTGACCCTGCCCACCCAATTGCGGACGCGTTACCGCATCCTGCATCCGCTGCCCACCCAGGGCGCGGAAGCCGAATTGCTGCTGGTTGAAGCGCACAGCGGTGGCCCGGCCTGCGTGGCAAAAATCTACCGCCATGGCATCCAGCCCCGGCCCGAAGTCCAGGAGCGCATCGCCCGCATCGCCCCCCACCACCGGGTGGAGGTGCTGGAATTTGGCGTTTCGGAAGGCTATGCCTACGAATTGATGGAGTATTGTGGGCACGGCTCTTTGCGCCAACGCATGCAAGGGGGGCCATTGGCCCATGCCCTGTTGCTGGACTGGGTGCACGAGCTGTCCCAGGCCATTGATGGCGTCCATGCGGTCGGCCTGATCCACCGCGATCTGAAACCGGAAAACATTTTGGTGCGCAGCCACCAGCCGCTGGACCTGGTGTTGACCGATTTTGGAATTTCCTCCGTGCTGGATGCCACCCAGCGGTTTACGGGCACCGCACGCACGCTGCCCTATGCCGCACCCGAAAGCCTGTCGGGCGTGATCGATGGCAAGGCGGACTACTGGGCGCTCGGCATGGTCATTTTGGAAGGTGCACTGGGCCAACATCCGTTTGCGGGATTGTCGGAGGCCGTCATCCTGCACCACCTGGCCACCCGCA
Organism: Rhodoferax sp.; assembly: GCF_030697375.1. Lineage (GTDB taxonomy): Bacteria > Pseudomonadota > Gammaproteobacteria > Burkholderiales > Burkholderiaceae_C > Allorhodoferax. Next base: position 97,818 of record NZ_JAUYQD010000005.1, read on the forward strand.
GCATGGACCTGGCCGGCATCACCGACCGCAAGCTTCGCAAGTTGCTGCGCGGTTTGCTGCTGCGCGACCCCCAGCAGCGCTGGGGCATGGACGAAATCACCCGCTGGCGCGCCGACGATCCTGGTCTGCCCGAACCCGCCGAACAGGGCGTGGGGGCCAGTTTCCATGCGCCCTACCACCTGGCCCGGGATGTTTGCCATAGCAAAGAACAGCTCGCCGTGGCACTGAGCCGCAATTGGCGCGAGGGGGTGGCCGACATGGCCAACGGACAATTGCAGACCTGGTTTCGCGAGGTGCAGAAGGACCAAAACACGGTGCGTCTCTTGCTGGAGCTGCGGTATGAAACACCGGTGCCCGTGGATGTGCAACTGCTCAAACTGATTCTGCACCTGGCGCCCGGTATACCGCCGGTTTGGCGCGGTGAAACGATTGAACTGCCCGCCATTCTCTCCCGCGCCAACCAGGCGCTGAAGGGAGACACCGACGCGGCGCAATGGTTGCACACGCTGTACCAGCACCGCGTGCTGGAAACCTACGCCAGCGCCGGCAATGAGGCGACGGCAGGGATCGTGCAGAAATGGGGTGCGGCGTGTGCGCAATTTGCGCGGGCCTGGGACGCGGGCCAAGCCTTGATTCGGGGCAAAGCACCCGCGCGGGGTCCCGATGAATTCGTGAATTTTGACCAGGTGGTGTATGGCAAGGACGATTCCGCGTGCCCGTCCATGGCGGGTATGCATGCGCGGCTGCTGGCGATGGCCTATGACGCAGCATGGTCGCAGCGTCTGCGCCAGCGATTGACGGCAGAGCTGGCGGAGCCCATGGTGTATTGCCCCTGGCTCGCTGAATTGGGCGACCTGCACACCATGGATGCGGCCACCGTGCTGGTGCTGGAGGCTTTGCTGCCAGAAGCCAAAAAGGTGGCGGACCGCCAAATCCAAGCCAATGCGCGTCACCGCGAAGCGCAGATGCAGGATTACCTAACGACCAAGCAGGAACTCTCCGCTGCACTCCTGGCCGTGCGCACCGCTGCCCAACGCACTGGGGTGCTGCGACCCCATGCGTCTGAGGCGCTGCGCACCGCGCTGGACCACTACTTTGAGGTGCTGGCCAAAATCAAAGCCTCGGGGCGCGCGGATGCCGAATGGCAAACCCTGAGAAAGTTGGCCAGCCGCACGGAAAGAGTGGCCCTTCAAATGGGGCCGTTGGTGGACTCTCTCGCAGAGCGGCGGGAAGTCAATGCGGGGTGGTTCAGTGCGCAAGTTCTGGGCTTCGCCGCACTGGCCCTGTTCTTGCTGCCAATTCTGTTTGGCAATGGGGTGGCTTACTGGCTGATGGCCGCCGCTGGTGCCGCCGTTGTGTGGCGGCTGGCGCCCCTTTATTCCCTGGCGAAGGACATCAGAGCCCTGGCGGCCAGGGTGTGAGGTGCCGTGCGGCGGGGGCCGCCCCTACTGGATGCGCAGGACCTTGCTGTGCGCATCCTTGCGCTTGGGCAGTGTCAGCGTCAGGATGCCGTCTTCCACCTTGGCCACGGCGGCCTTGTCGTCCACTTCGTGCAAGAGGGACATTTCGCGCGAAGCATGGTTTTGGTAAATCTCTTTGACCAAGGTGCGGTAGCCATTGCCAGACTTCGCTTCTTTTTCGGGTTTGGCGTCGGTGCTGATGGAAATGCAGTTGCGGTCGATGCTGACCTGGATGTCGTCTTTCTTGACGCCGGGTACGGCGGCACGCACCTGGTATTCCTTGTCGTTTTCGATCACATCCACACGGATGTCGCCCGCCCAGTCGTTGTCCGTGGCCAAGGGACGCATCATGCGGCGAAACATGTCCTCAAAGCGGTCAAACCGTGCCGACAGTGGGGTGCTCAGGGACGTGGTGCTCAGTGAACTCATATAAACCTCCTGCATCAAAAGTAAGAAGTCCACTGTAAAAACGCAAAGGCGGTAGCGCTTGTGAAATGTCAATCCGGGCCAGTGTCGGGGTCGTAAAGTGGGCAGGTTCATCGGCGACGGCGAACGAACCTCCATCCACTTTTGCAGGACCCTCCACCATGCTTAGCACCCTGAAACAGACCAGCAAAACCATCGGCCGCGAAATTTCTCGCGCATGGGAAAACTTATCGGACGGCTGGCGCGAATTGCTGGGATACAGCAGCGATGCATTGACGCATTTCACCCGCCACAAAGACGAGGAGCAGAAAGAGGGCAGTGCACTTGCCAACCTCCCACGCTGGGGCCTGCTGGCGGGGGAGTTGGAAGAGACAGCGCAGGATTTGGTGCTGCGGGTCGAGCTGCCCGGCCTGGACAAGGAAGACTGCCGCGTCCGCGTTGAAGGCAATATGCTGTATTTGAGCGGGGAAAAGCGCATGGAGCGCGAAACGCAGGACAGCACCTACCATGTCATGGAGCGGGCCTATGGAGCGTTCGAGCGCGCCATTGCCTTGCCGAGCAACGTGAATGCCGATGCCGCCCAGGCGAGTTTCAAAAACGGCGTGCTGACGGTGCGCCTGCCCAAAGCCGCCAGCGAAAGCGCCAAGTCGATTACCGTGGTGTGACCGCAGTGCCCGCCCGATGGGCGGGCACTGCTCAGGCGCAATGGAAGAATGGGCTTCAGCCCAACAGTGTGTCGGCGTTCAGGTAGTTGTAGCCCAGGTCCTTGGCCACTGCTTCGTAGGTGACTTGGCCATTGGCAACGTTCAGGCCGTTTTTCAGGTGTGCGTTGTCTTTGAGGGCTTGCTTCCAGCCCTTGTCCGCCAGCGCCACGGCGTGGCCGATGGTGGCGTTGTTCAGCGCAAAGGTGGAGGTGCGGGCAACCGCACCGGGCATGTTGGCCACGCAGTAGTGCACCACGCCGTCCACCAGGTAGGTGGGTTCTGCATGGGTGGTGGCGTGTGAGGTTTCAAAGCAGCCGCCCTGGTCAATGGCCACGTCCACCACCACTGCGCCTTTTTTCATGCGCGAGATCATGTCGCGTGTCACCAGCTTGGGTGCTGCAGCGCCAGGAATCAACACGCCGCCCACCACGACATCGGCATCCAGCACGGCTTCTTCCACGCTTTGCGTGGTCGAATACACCGTGTTGATGCGGTTGCCAAACACCAGGTCCAGTTGGCGCAAACGGTCTACGTTCTTGTCCAGCACCGTCACCCGTGCGCCCATGCCCACGGCCATTTGCAGTGCGTGGGTGCCCACCACACCCGCGCCCAAAACCACCACATGGGCGGCAGGCACGCCGGGCACGCCGCCCAGCAACACACCCATGCCGCCCTTGGATTTTTCCAGATGCGCAGCCGCAGCCTGCACCGCCATGCGGCCCGCCACTTCGCTCATGGGGGCCAGCAGCGGCAAGCCGCCGCCAGGGCCGGTGATGGTTTCGTAGGCAATACACACAGCGCCCGATTTGACCAGTGCAGCGGTTTGTTCTGGATCGGGTGCGAGGTGCAGGTAGGTGTACAGAATTTGTCCGGGGCGCAGCATGGCGCATTCTTGCGGTTGCGGCTCTTTGACCTTGACGACCATGTCGGACTGGGCAAACACCTGGGCCGCATCGGCGGCCAGGGTGGCGCCCGCAGCGATGTATTGCTCGTCGCTCAGACCAATGGCGGCGCCGGCTCCGGTTTGCACCAAGACCTGGTGGCCGCGCGAGGTGAGTTCGCGCACGCTGGCGGGGGTGAGGCCCACGCGGTATTCGTGGTTCTTGATTTCTTTGGGTAATCCGATACGCATGCTGTTCTCCGGTTTCCTTGTTGTAGAAGGGCACAGTGTGTGTCAATGCGCACCACAAGAAAACAAAGATCAACGTCTCAGCCGCTTCATTCAAGCGGCTAATGTTGGATGGGAGAAACCGTGCGCGCTGTGGGAAAAAACAACAAAAAACAGCACCCGGGGGAGCAAATCACCTGTCATTGGCCACTAGCCAATTTTTTGCAAACCCCAAAACTGGCGCTCTGCTTAGAATTTCTGCTTCTGACCAAAGGCACCATGTTTTCTTTCTTCAAATTCCAAAAAAGTAAAGCCGCTGCCCCGGTTGAAGTGTCGCCAGCGCCAGCCAAACGCATGACGCTGGAGGAACGAAAGGCATTCCGCCAAGAAATGTTGTACCAGTCCATCCGGGAGTCCTTCCTGTCGATGGAAGTGCTGGCCAATATGTACAAGTTCAAGGTCATCCCCGCGGACGAGCGCCACCACCGCTTTGTTGCCATGATTGATGTCGCCAAATCCTTCGTGACCGGGCGGGACCACAGGACCCAAAGTTTTGCCGCTTTCGAGAAGCTGATGCGGGCCAACGCCTACAAGCGTTTTGGAGTTTTGATTGACGGCATCTACTGGCGCGTCAGCGAGTCCGAAAGCCAGTTTGAGCGCTACTCCCGCGTCACCGATGCGGCGGGCGCGGCGGCCGTTCACAGGGGGGATTCAGTGCCCAGCCCCAAGGGTTCGTCCACCGCATTGGCGCGCCAACCCTACCAAGCGGTTTCCGAAGAAGAAACCAGAGCGTTCATGGAAGCGCTGCGCAGCGGAAAATCCCTGCCCGCCGTGCATGTTGACGGGCAGGAATACCAGTCCGATCTGACGCCGTTGGACGGCGGCATCATGATCGGCGGAACCCAGTACGGCAGGCTGTAGCAGCGTGGCCCAGCCATGGCACTGGACGTGGGTTGGGTGTTTTTTTCCGTTTCCGTGGTGCAGCAGGTCAGCGTGCGGCGGACGGCCCTTCGATGGGCGGTGCAAACGGGTTGTTCGCAGCCATGCCTCTAGTCGCCACCCCCACCACAACCGCCGCCACAGCCCCCGCCATCACCTCCGGCGTCGCCATCGCCACCTGCCCCATCGGCTTGCGCGTCGCTGAATCCGTCGGTGCCGCCATCGAAAGATGGGCTGGAAAAGTCGCCCCCGCAGTACACGGCGGCCCCACCGCTGTCATGCGTGCCTTGCCGCCGGACGGTGTTGCAGTCCGCCACGTAGCGAAAGCCCCCGGGGATGTTGAACTTGGCATCCAGCGCAAACAGCAGCGGCAACCGCGTGGGGTCGCGGGGGTTGATGTTTTCGTCGCGGCACACATACCACCAGCAGCGCCGTAGCCCGGCATTGCTCTGCCGGGCGCCACTCAGCACAGCGGCCGGTGTGTGGTGAAAGAAACGCCCGAAGGCCTTCTGGCAGAAGGCCTGGTAGTTTCGTGTGTAGAGGATGAATTCGTGCCACAGGTCGTCCACTACCTGCGAGGGCATAGACACGTACTGGCGCCGGCTCTTCAGGTGTGCCAGAAAAAACTGGCGCAGGCCGTGGGCCACCAGCTGGCATTCTTTGAGCGTGAGGTGCGGATGCTGCTGGCGCAGCTTGTCGAAGAGACCTTGCGGCAAAGTGAAGTTGCGAATGTAGGCCTCACGGCGCAGTGCGATGTGCCGCCGCCACAGAGTGGCGGAGACGACGATCAACAGGAGGCAGGCGGCGATCAGAAATGGGGTCATCGGGGGGCGTTGGCGTTATGTGGCAGTGCGTTTGCGCGATGTCTGACCTGGGCCCATTCTAGGAGTCACCCGGCCGAATGGCTATCCCCCAGGTTGGGGATTCCATTCGATGGTGACAATTGCCCCGCAGCAATGGTTCAACGGCCTCTTGCCCATGTAAAACGCCTGGCACTACGAGCACCCCTTGCTGAACAATCCCACGTCGAATCCCTGTGCGCCGAGCTGCGTCAGTGCCTGACCGGCAGCCAGACCACCCGAGTGCAACGGGCGCGAGGCGTTGGTGGATACCGCGGTCTCAGGCTTGCCAGTCTCTTAAACGGGCTTGGCACTCGGCGTGTGGCAGTCGCGCACCGCGATCCAGCATGCTCTTGAGTCCTTCGACAGCGGCGTCTGGCGTGCTTACTTTGTGGGCCACCAGTTGGTCCAGCAGCCACAGGGCGCCGTGGACTTGCAGTCCGTCTTGCATGGCCTGTTTGCGCAGGCGGCCGTCGCCAGTAAGCAAAGGGTGGCCGGTTTCTTGTGCCAGCAGGTAGCACGACACATCTGTCAGTGAGCTGTTGTTATGCGCGGCCATCAGGCCAAACAAGCGGGCCGTGGCGCTTTCGTCCAGACAACGCACCACAAGTCCGCGTTCAAGCAGCGCTTGGGGGTCAAAGTCTTGCAGTTCAGACAGCACGAAGTCGGTGCTGCAGAGTTGAAAAGGCAGGTCAAACAGCGCGTCGAGCAGTCCCGCGTTGCGGAAGTCGATCCAGATATTGGTGTCGCTGATGTAGACCTGCTGTGTCATGCAGGTTCCGGCAAACGGCTCAGCGTGGGGTCCAGTTCATCCACCCGACATTGCATAAATTCCGCTGCACGCGAGGGGCTGAACAGGTCTGAGGCCAAGCCGCGAAACACCAAGGACTCAAAGCGCCGCGGCTGCTCGGCAGGCAGTGGCTCTGGCTCTGCACTGCGCCACCCTTTGCGGCTGAATTCAATGAAGGCATGACTGTAGCCCGCGTCCGTTAGAAGGCGGAGATCCTTCAGGCGCCGCAAGGCGACCTGCATGGAAACCCCGTAGCGCCGCTTGGCGTTGAGCAACTCTGCGGCGTACACGCGCGAACGCTTGTGCGAGCCAAAATCGACCAGAACCCTGTCGGATGGGTAGAGAAAAGCGCCTGCGAACCGATGGCAGGCGGCTTCTTTGTCGGCTTCGGCCATGCCTTCAGGAAACGCCATGACCCAGTGGCCCAGTTCGTGGGCAGCGGTAAAACGCATGCGTTCGCCGGGGCGGTTGCGGTTCAGTGCAATGAGCACATGCTCTTCGTCTTCGGTGGCGGCACAAGCACCGTCAAAGTCGTCCATGCCATCGAGCAAGGCGACTTTGATGCCGTGTTCTTCCAGCAGTTCGGTGAGGTGCGCCACCGCATCGCTCCCGATTTGCAGGCGGTCGCGCAAGCGCTGCGCGGCCAATTCGGCGTCTTCGATGCTATGGATAGGCAAAGACCGAGGCGGCAACTGCTGCACTACGCCGTCTGCCACGTCGAAGCAACGTTCCAACGCAACATAGCGCTCCAGATGCTCGCGCATTTGCTCTCCCACCTGCTGCTGGCGGTATTTGGGCATCTTGGCGAGTTTGCGGAACTCCAGCGGTGCCAGTTCGATGGCGTCTGCCCTGAAAAAGTACTCGGGTTTGACGTCGAGTGCTTTGGATAGTTGCAGGATGCGGGTTGAGTTGGGCAAGCTTTCGCCCTTCTCAAACTTGCTTAAACCCTGCTTGCTAATGTCGCCGAGGCGCTGTGCGAGCACTTCAAGACTGAGGCCCCGCAGCACGCGCGCTCGGCGGATACGATCGTGAATCATCGTGACCTCCTGGTTGACAAGTATTCAATAATATCAAACTTTGTCAACCAAGTGTTTTTGCAATGGCCAAAGAAAAACCCCCAAGCAGTTAGCGTCGCAACGCTTCACTGAAAGGGGCCGTATTGGCGCAGTCTTACGCCAGAGAACCCGAAAAGTAGCTACCGGCTACTCGGAAAACTAAACACCGCCCCCTCCCGCACCCCCGCACTGGGCCAGCGCTGGGTGATGGTCTTGCGCTTGGTATAAAACCGCACCGCATCCGGCCCGTAGGCGTGCAGGTCGCCAAACAGCGAGCGCTTCCAGCCGCCGAACGAGTGGTAGGCCACGGGCACGGGCAGGGGCACGTTGACGCCGACCATGCCGACCTGGATGTTGTCGGTGAAGTAGCGCGCCGCCTCGCCGTCGCGGGTGAAGATGCAGGTGCCGTTGCCGTACTCATGGGCGTCGATCAGGTCCATGGCTTCCTGCAGGGTGTTCACGCGCACCACGCCCAGCACCGGGCCGAAGATTTCTTCCTGGTAAATCACCATGCCGGGCTTGACGTTGTCAAACAGGCAGGGGCCTAAAAAGTAGCCGTCTTCATGGCCAGGCACCGAGAGAGGGCGGCCGTCCACCAGCAGCGTCGCGCCTTCCTTCACGCCCTGGTCCACATAGGCGCGCACTTTTTCGAAGTGGGGTTGGGTGACCAGTGGGCCCATGTCCATGCCGGGCGCGGTGCCGGGACCGACTTTCATTTTGGCCATCTCGGTTTTCAGTCCGGCAATCACCGCGTCGGCGGTGGCATCGCCCACGGCCACCACCAGCGGAATCGCCATGCAGCGTTCGCCACAGGAGCCGAAGGCCGCGCCCATCAGGGCGTTGACGGCGTTGGCGATATCGGCGTCGGGCATGAGCACGGCGTGGTTCTTGGCGCCGCCCAGGGCCTGCACGCGTTTGCCTCTTTTGCAGCCTTCGGCGTAGATGTATTCGGCAATGGGGGTGGAGCCGACAAAACTCACGGCTTTGATGCGCGGGTCGGTCAGCAGCGTGTCCACCGCTTCCTTGTCGCCGTTGACGACATTGAGCACACCGGGCGGCAGGCCCGCTTGCAGCGCCAGTTCGGCAATGCGCAGGGTGCTGGACGGGTCGCGCTCGGAGGGCTTGAGCACAAAGGTGTTGCCGCAGGCCACGGCCATGGGCCACATCCACAGCGGCACCATGGCCGGAAAGTTGAAGGGGGTGATGCCGGCGGCCACGCCCAGGGGCTGGAATTCGCTCCAGGAGTCGATGGCGGGGCCCACGTTTTTGCTGTGTTCACCCTTGAGCAGCTCGGGCGCATAACTGGCGTATTCCACGTTTTCGATGCCGCGCTGCAGCTCGCCCAGGGCGTCGCTCAGCACCTTGCCGTGCTCGGCGGTGATCAGGGCGCAGAGTTCGTCGGCGTGTTGCTCCAGCAGCACTTTGAGGTTGCCCATGACCCGCGCGCGTTTGAGCGGTGGCGTGGCGCGCCAGGCCGGGAAGGCCGCCTGGGCGCTGGCAATGGCCCGCTCGACCGTGGCCTTGTCGGCCAGTTGCAGGGTTTTTTCGGCGCGGCCGGTGGCGGGGTTGAACACGCTTTGGCTGCGGCTGCCGCCGCTGGCGGGCTGGCCGTCAATGAGGTGGCCGATCAGGGGGAGGGGGTTGGCAGAGGTCATGGGTGCTAAGAGGATTATTTTGGGTATGAAATAGGCCGCTAGCCCCTGTAATACAAGCGCAAGCAGCTATCAAATTAGGAGCAAAAGTGCGTTAAGCGGTTTGCTGGATGGTCTCGCCCAGCGCGTTGACCAGGCTGTCGATCTGCGCCGGGGTGCTGATAAAGGGCGGTGCCAGCTGGATGGTGTCGCCGCCATAACGCACGTAAAAGCCCTTGTCCAGCATGGCCATGGCGATCTCGTAGGGGCGCCGTGCCGGCTCGCCCGGCAGGGCGGCGATGGTGAAGCCGGCGGCCAGGCCGTAGTTGCGGATGTCGGTGATGTGTGGGACGCCCTTGAGGCCATGCACCGCGTTCTCAAAGTAAGGCGACAGGGCCTTGACCTTGTCCAGCATGTTCTCCTTCTCCAGCAGGTCCAGCGTGGCCAGGCCCACGGCGCAGGCCACGGGGTGGGCGGAGTAGGTGTAACCGTGGGCGAACTCCAGCAGGTAGTCCGGGCCGCCTTGCGCCATGAAGGTGTCGTAGATGTCCTTTTTGACCAGCACCGCGCCCAGGGGCTGGGAGCCGTTGGTGATCTGTTTGGCCACGTTCATGATGTCGGGCGTCACGCCAAAGGCCTCGGCGCCGGTCCAGGCGCCGGTGCGGCCAAAGCCGGTGATCACTTCGTCAAAAATCAGCAGGATGTTGTTGGCCGTGCAGATCTCGCGCAGCCGGGCCAGGTAGCCCTGGGGCGGAATCACCACGCCGGCCGAACCCGAGAAGGGCTCCACGATCACCGCGGCGATGTTGCTGGCGTCGTGCAGCGCAATCAGGCGCAGCAGGTCGTCGGCCAGTTCGGCCCCCTTTTCGGGCATGCCACGGAAGAAGGAGCCGGGCGCTGGCTGGGTGTGGGGCAGGTGGTCGGCGGCAATGCCTTGGCCAAAGGTCTTGCGGTTGCCGCCAATGCCGCCCACCGAGATGCCGCCGAAGTTGACGCCGTGGTAGCCCTTTTCGCGGCCGATCAGCAGGGTCTTGCTGGCCTGGCCCTTGGCACGCCAGTAGGCGCGGGCCATCTTCAGGGAGGTGTCGGCGGACTCGGAACCCGAGCCGGTGAAAAACACATAGTCCAGCCCGGCGGGGGTGAGTTCCTTGAGTTTGTTGGCCAGCGCAAACGACTGCGCGTGTCCAAACTGGAAGGCGGGCGAGTAGTCCAGCGTGGCCAGCTGGCGCATGGCGGCATCGGTGATTTCCTGGCGGCCATGGCCCAGGCCACTGCACCACAGGCCCGAGAGGCCGTCAAAAATCTGCTTGCCGTGCTGGTCGGTGTAGTAGCAGCCCTTGGCGCCCACGATCATGCGCGGGTGTGCCTTGAAATCGCGGTTGCCGGTAAACGGCATCCAGTGGGCATCGAGCCAGGCGGCATCAAGACGGGGGGCGGCCAGGGCTTGGGCATCGTTCAGGTTCACGGGGTCTCCTTGTGGTGTTCGGGTTCCCACATTCTTAGGCCTTCTGTTACTCTTATAAATGCCTATGTATCACTATTCAGTTGACACTTTATGCAAGTAAATAGCCGTGCCGCCCTGGGGCAACTGAGCGATATGGACATCCGCCTGCTGCGGGTGTTCAAAAGCGTGGTCGAGTGCGGGGGCATGGCGGCGGCCGAGCTGGAGCTCAACATCGGCACCTCCACCGTCAGCCGCCATGTCAAAGACCTGGAAACCCGGCTGGGCCTGACCCTGTGCCGCCGGGGCCGCGCCGGTTTTGCGCTGACCACCGAGGGCGGGCAGATCTACCAGGAAACCCTGCGCCTGCTGGCCGGGGCCGACGCCTTTCGCGCCAGCGTGGACGAAATCCACCGCCGCATGGGCGGGCAGCTCCACATCGCGGTGTTTGACAAAACCGCCAGCAACCCCAAGGCGCACCTGGGCGAGGCGATTGCATTGTTCTCGGCACAAGCGCCCGAGGTGGAGCTTCATTTGCATGTGGCGCCCATCAACGCGATTGAGCGCGGTGTGATCGACGGCCAGTTCCAGGTGGGCGTGATTCCGGGGCACCGCAGTTCGGAGACGCTGCTCTACCAGAGCCTGTTCGACGAAACCATGCTGCTGTACTGCGGCGCCCAGCACGCGCTGTTTCGGGCCGACCTGGCGAACCTGGCCTGGGACGATTTGCGCGCCCATCCCTTTGCGGGCCTGGGCTACCACTCGCCCAACATGGACATCAGCCAGCAGGTGCGCCTGCCACGCAAGGCCACGGGCTACGACCAGGAGTCGATTGCCACGCTGATTTTGTCGGGCCAGTACCTGGGATTTTTGCCCGACCACTACGCCGAAGCCTTTATGCGCACCGCCCGCATGCGGCCGATCCGCCCCGAGCTGTTTCGCTACCCCTGCAGCTTTTTCAGCATCGTGCGGCGCTCGCCGCAGGCGTCGCGGGTGACGCGGGCGTTTGAAGCCTGCCTGGCACGGGCGCACCAGAGTATTGCGTGAGCTCCTGCGCCGGATCAGTCCCCGTGGCCACATCCGCGCCCACGGTCGTCATAGTCGTCGCGCATGGCGCTCTTTGTAGCGGTGGGGGCAGAAAAAACGGGCTCAAGAATCGTTCATGGCTGACGAAGAGCCTTCATCAGGAGTCTTCTCGTGTGGAAATCCATCCTCGTTTTTGCGTCCCTGGCGCTGAGCGCCGCAGCGTGCCTTGCCTCTGACCTTACCCCCGTAGAAAAGCGCTGGCTGGCAGGTGCCTGGCCCGTGGTGGTGTTTGCCCAGCGCGCGGGCATGCCTTTGGACATCACGGTACAGCCCCAGCCCATGCCCGGCGCCGCACCGCTGGCACTGGGCTTCGTGGACGGCCGCTGCAAACTGGTTCTCTCCATGCGCGGCAACGTGGACGCGCAGGCTACGCTCGACCGCATTGAGCCCGAACTCCTGGACGCGACGCTGGAGCTGATGGCCGCGCACGAGCTGGGCCATTGCCGGCGCTACCTGGAAGGCACCTGGCTGGCGCTGCCCGCCGGGTTCACCGCCAGCGTGCCCGCTGGACTCAGCCCCGAGCTCGGTGTGGCCTATGTGCGCATGCGGGCCGTGCGCCGCGAGGAAGGCTACGCCGATCTCGTGGGCCTGGCCTGGGCGTATGCGCACCACCCGCAGAGCTACGCCAGGCTGCATGCCTGGCTGGTGGCGGAGCGCCAAAGAGACCTGGTTCCCGGTAGCCACCACGACACCCTGGCCTGGATCGGGGCGGCCCTTGCGCATGGCGTCAAAAGCCAGCCCTCGATCTTCGCGGGTGCGGCCGAACTATGGGACGCGGGGCTAGTCAACGCCGACTAAGGCTCCTTGGTCACGGGCGAAGCCCGATACTGTCCACCTTTACGTGAAAGAACAATACATGCACGTCTTCATTGCAGGCGCAGGGAAACTCGCAACGGAGTTGCTCAACAAGCTCGCTCAAGGCCAGCAGTTCACGATCTCTTCGTGGTCTGGTGTGCCTGACGCTGGAGCGCGCGCCATCGTTATTCATGCGGGCTCTGGACGCGAGATCGGCGAAATTTACAGCTTCTGCCAGCGCACATCATCCGTGCTTGTTGAGCTGGCCACCGGCTCTTCCATTGAAGATCTCCTACCCGCCTTTCCCGTCGTACTTTGCCCCAACACGAACATCCTCATGCTGAAGTTCATGTGCATGCTGGAGCGTTCCGGTGCCTTGTTCACAGGGAGCCAGATCAGTATCACGGAGTCACACCAGGCCTCGAAGGCCTCTGTTCCCGGTACCGCCGTGACGATGGCCAAGGCGCTTGGACTCGCTGCGTCCGAGGTCACCTCTGTGCGCAGCACCTCTCACCAGGCAACTACTCTCAACATCCCGTCAGAGCATCTGGCTCGGCACGCATTTCATCGCATCCAGATTCAGGATGGCCCATGCGCCATCTCCATGGAAACGCGTGTGTACGGTGATTCACCCTACGCAAGTGGGGTCCAACAGGTCATTGGTGCCATACAACAGAGGCAGTTGCAGAACCGTGTGTACTCTATCAACGAGTTCATTGAAAATGGCTGGGTCTGATGTTTTCAGGCGGGGTTCTGTCTTCCGCCACCGGCCTGAGCACACGTAAAAGCGCAATGCTGTAAGCAAGCCAAGCGATTGCGCCCCTGCCTGATGCCATTGGCATGCAGTGACCTGCCTGTGGCGCCGCGCTGCATTTTCCATGCGATCAACCCTGCCTAGGGAAATCCCCAATGTTTAGCAAAAACGTTTTTGGAATAATCAAAAACGTTTTTGTCGTGGCTATTTACGCAATTTTGCGCATGTTTGACCAAACCTTGGGATCGCTTGGGGTTTGCACCGGAGACTCCAAATATGAAGACCACCCTCCACCGCCTGCGCACCCGCGCCCTGGTTTGCCTGGGCCTTCTGGCCCTGGGCACGTCCCTGCAGGCCGCCACCCTCACGATTGCCTGCGGCTCCAACGGGCAGGACTATGCGTCGTGCAAGCGCCACACCGCCGACTGGGCCCAGAAAACCGGGCACACCGTCAAGCTGTACACCACCCCCTCGTCCTCCACCGACCTGCTGGGTGAATACCGCAAGCTGTTTGACGCCAGCTCGCCAGAGGTGGACGTGGTGATGGTCGATGTGGTGTGGCCCGGCCTGATCAAGGACCACCTGGTGGACCTCAAAAAATTCAGCAAAAACGCCGAGTACCACCACTTTCAGGCCATTGTCCGCAACAACACCCAGGACGGCAAATTGCTGGCCATGCCCTGGTTCACCGACGCGGGCCTGCTGTTTTACCGCAAAGACCTGGTTGCCAAATACAGCTTGCGCCCGCCCAAAACCTGGGATGAACTGGCCCAGGTGGCGCAAAAAATCCAGACCGGTGAACGGGCCGCCGGTGTCACCCAATTCCAGGGCTTTGTGTTCCAGGCCAAAGCCTACGAAGGCCTGACCTGCGACGCCATGGAATGGCTGACCGCGTTTGACGCCGGCTCCATCGTGGACGCCAAGGGCGAGGTCACCATCAACAACCCGAACACCGTCAAGGCACTCAAAACCGCCGCCTCCTGGATTGGCACCATCGCCCCGCGCCAGGTGCTGGATTTCGGGGAGGAGGACGCCCGCGCAGTCTTCCAAAGTGGCCACGCGGCTTTCATGCGCAACTGGCCCTACGCCTGGTCCATGGGCAACAGCGCCGACAGCCCGATCAAAGGCAAGATCGGCATCTCCCCCTTGCCCTCCTCCATCCCCGGCGGCCCCCGGGGCGCCACCTTGGGCGGCTGGCAGTTGGCTGTGTCCAAACACTCCAAAAACATCAACCTTGCGGCCGACTTGGTGATGTACCTGACCAGCGCCCCGGTTCAAAAAGAACGCTCCATCCACGGCTCGTACAACCCCAGCTTGCGTGCGCTCTACTCCGACCCCGAGGTCTTGGCCGCCAACCCCTTCCTGGACGAGCTGTACAAAGTATTCCGCGCCGCCTCGCCGCGCCCCTCCACGGTGACCGGGGCCCGGTATTCGGAAGTCAGCGAAAGCTTCTGGAACGCCACGCGGGAGGTGCTGTCCGGAAAAACCAGCGCCGAGGACAGCGTGCACCGCCTGGACGCCCAGCTCAAACGCATCAAACGCAACGCCTGGTAGGCGCGGGGGTGGGGCGTGGGTGTGGCGCACGGCCCAGGGGCTGGGCCTGCGGGCGGCGTGTGGAGCGGCGCCTGCGCCATACTGGCGCTCTTTCCCATCCCCTCGATTGACTACCGTGCCCGAGCTGCCCCACCCTTTTTCCCTCCGTATCTATTACGAAGACACCGACGCTGGCGGTGTGGTTTATTACGCCAACTACCTCAAATTTTTTGAGCGTGCCCGCACCGAATGGCTGCGCGCCCTGGGCGTGGAGCAGCGCAGCTTGCAGATCGACACCGGCGCCATCTTTGTGGTGGCCGAGGCCCATGTGCGCTACCTGCTACCGGCCAAGCTGGACGACCTGCTCACGGTCAGCGTGCGTGTGGTCGAGCGCGGCCAGGCCTCGCTGCAACTGGCGCAGCAGCTGTGGCGCGGTGATGTGCTGCTGGTGGAGGGGCAGTTCCGCATCGGCTGCGTGGATGCGGTCACCCTGCGGCCCCGGCGCATTCCGGCGCAAATCAGCACGGCACTGCGGGTATAGAGCCGGTCTGGTGTTCTGCAATCGCTCTTGTTTTAATAGCTGCTTGCACTTATTCCACGGGGGCTAGCGGCCTAAATCACCAAGAAAACGGGCGTACTGCTGCGCTGTGGCTTGGGGTGCTTCCATCATCGGCAAATGGCCCACCCCGGGCAGCAGCTGGATGTGCGGGTTTTTCAGGCGGCTGCGCAGCACCTCCGCACCGGAGGCATCGAACAGCCGGTCGTCCGCACCCCACAGCACCAGGGTGGGCTGCTGCACTTGGCCGATGTGCGCGTCCAGCAGGTAGCGGTCTTTGAGTTGCGCGCTCCACAGGCGGGCGTTGGAGGGGGCATTGCGCACGGCCTCGGCTTGCGTGGCCTGCAGGATGGGGTAGGGCAGGAAGGGGCGCTGGGTGAACAGCAGGGACATCATCTGTTCGAACTGCGCCGCGTCGTGCACCACCAGGGGGGTCTTGCCCTCCGCAATCCAAGCATCCATCACGCTGGGCTGCGGCGTTTTGATGCCGTGCGGCGCACCGATCAAGGCCACGCTGGCCACCCGCTCGGGGTAGCGCACGGCAAACAGCGCCGCGATAGTGCCGCCCATGGAATTGCCCGCCAGGTGCACCCGCTTCAGGCCCAGCGCATCCAGCCAGGTCTTGAGGCGCTCGGTTTGCGTGGCGTAGTCATAGGTCTGGTCGGGCAGCCGGCCGCTTTCGCCAAAACCCGGCAGGTCGGGGGCGATGACGCGGTAGCGGCCGGTCAGCGGCCGGGCAAAGTCCACCCAGTGGTCTTTCTCGGCAAAAATGCCGTGCAGCAAAACCACCGGTTCGCCGCCGCCGCCCGCCAGGTAGTGCACGGTGTGGGGCCCCACCGCCACCGTGTCTTCCGACAGGCCGGAGAGGGCGCGGTTGAGGTCCAGCAAGGGCTGCTTGAACAGCGCGGGCAGGCTGTAATACGCCAGGGCCAGCAGGAGCAGAAGGAGGGCAGACAATGCGAGGGCAAGGCGTTTCAAAAGAAGTCTCCGTGAGAGTGGAAAGGTGTGCGGCAGCGCAACACGCGCAGCGGCAAGCGTGGGGGCCAGCGCAGTCGCCGCCGGGCCGCCCCAAGGCGACGACGGCCCCCTCGTGGGGGCAGCGCAGCACGCGCAGCGGCAAGCGTGGGGGCAGCTTACCCACCGCCGAATAAAAAAACTTGTATGTTTGGGCTATGCGCGCTACCAATTCCTTGACCCTGGGCACCGACCGCGCCCTGTACCGTGGTGAACTGCCCGCCACCGGCTGGCACCGCCACGCCTCGCCGGTGCTGCTGATGGGCTTGTCCGGCCGTTTTGCCCTGCACTTGCCCCACGCCCCTGCACAGACCTGCCACAGCGCGCTGGTCGCCACCGGTGTGGAGCATGTCTTCGACCCCTGCGGCGAGCAGGTCGCCATGGTGTACCTGGAGCCCGACTCCGCCGAAGCCCGCAGCCTGCGCACGCACTTTCAAAGCCGGGGCGGGGTGATTTTTGATCCGGCGGCGCCGGTGCAGGCGCGCAGCAGCATGGACGCCTATTTGCGCAACTTCGACCTGCCGTCCCTGTTGCAATTGGACTGCCCCACGGTCGCGCCCATCGATGCGCGGGTGGCCCGCAGCCTGCAGTGCCTGCGCCAGTTGCGCGAGCAGCCGCTGGGGCGCGATGGCGCCGCAGCCGCTGCGCAGTTGTCCGCCTCGCATTTCAACCACCTGTTCCACGCTGAAATGGGCGTGAGTTATCGCAGCTACCGCGTGTGGTCCCAGGTGCGTGCGGCCATGGCCGGGCTGGGGGCCAATGTCAACCTGACCCAGGCCGCCCTGCACGGCGGGTTTGTCGATTCGTCCCACTTCAGCCGCATGTTCCGCCAGACCTTTGGCATGACACCCTCCAGCGTCCTCAAGCCCCTGCGGGAGATCGTGCGGGTTTAGCGTGCCCTGGGCGCTTTCCTGCGCAGATGGGTGCCACGCTGCGGGTTGAAGGTTCTTCTTCTGCTACAGTTTTAAGAGCTGCTTGCGCTTATTCCACGGGGGTTTGGTGGTGAAATGGCCTGCATTCTGCGTGCGCACACGGGCCTGGGCGCTACTTTATTTTCAAACCCGCGATTCCTTTTGCGTTTTGCGCCCCTCTTTACCTGGGCCAGCACGGAATAAGCCGTGCAGGGCAAGCGTTCACCCCTGTCAAAGAGTCAAAGAGGATTTGTATGTTCAATCGAAAAAATGTCGGCCCCAAGGAAAGAATCGCGCGTATCGTGGGCGGCTGCCTGATGGTGCTGTGCGGCTTGGTCGGCCTGCAGGCCAGCCCCTTGGGCCTGGCGGTCGCGGCCGTGGGGGTGGTGAGTATGCTCACCGGCGTGGTCCGCTACTGCCCGGCGTGTGCGTTGTCAGGGCGCAAACCCACCGACCACTGTTAGACACCCCATGCGAATTCAGGAACACACTTTTGCAGCGGCCCAGGCGGGCGATCCGGTGGCGCTGGAGCACCTGCTGGTGCAGCTGCGCCCGGACGTCCGGCGTTATGCCCGTTACCAATGCCATCGCTCCTCGGCGGTGGACGACGTGGTGCAGGAGGCGCTCATCGTCCTGTACCGGCGCATCGGCACGGTGCGCAGCGTGTCCGCCCTGAGCGCCTGGCTGCTGCGGATTGTGGCGCGCCTGTGCATGCTGCCCGCGCTGATGTACATGCGCGGCGTGGAGGATCTGCAGAGTCAGGAGGAACGCCAGCATTTCGCGCGGATGCCCACGCACGAGCTGCGCATCGACCTGGTGCGTGCGCTGGAGTCCTTGTCCGCACCACACCGCGAAATCATTTTGCTGCGTGATATGCAGGAGATGACCACCAGTGAAATCGCCACCTGCCTGGGCATCACGCGGGAGGCGGTCAAAAGCCGCCTGCAGCGCGCACGCGCCCTGGTGAAGGAATACCTGTTGCCGGAAAGCACCCCATGACACGATTTCAGCAACTCTTCCAACGCAGCGCCACCGGCCTATTTGCCAGCGAAAGCCTGATCGGCCATCTGCTGCGGGGCGCGCTTGGCATCTGGCTGCTGGTCTGGGCGATCCAGCACCAAACGCAGGGCGCCTTGTCCTGGGCGGCGGCCCTCGGTGCGCTGTTGGCCTTTCGCGGCTGCCCGATGTGCTGGACCATCGGCCTGGTGGAGTCCGTCATGCAGAAAATCAAACCGCCCCAAGAAAGCACTTGAGGGCTTCTGCGGCAAGATTACATGCCAAATCAGGCTGTAGCCCGCGTGCAATCGGCGCAGGCAGCTATCCAAACAATAGCAAAAGTGGTTAATGCGCCCGCGCGATCAGCTTGCCGTGCGGCAGGGTGGACAGGCGGGAAAACATGCCCCGGCAGTAGCCTTTGATCTGCAGGCATTTGTTGATCTCGTCCACCGGCAGCGGGCCGGACACCACCACGATGTCGTTGGCACTGTCCAGCGCGCCGGCCGCCCGCAGCCGGCGGCGTGCGGTGGTGGCCCAGGAGTGGATGCGCAGGGGGCTGCCGTGTTCGTGCAGCACGCCGGTGCTGGCGTCGAACGCAATGGCGACCGTGTCCGTCTTCAGGCGCAGCCGGTGTTCCCCGGTGACCTTGCTGGCCGGGGTGCTCAGGTCGTACAAGTGGTAATTGCCCTCTTTGAGCTGGTATTGCAAAGCCATGGAATCTCCTCGTTGCCGGAGATTGTGCGGGGCAACTACGCCCCGCTAAAGCCCAAACAAGGCTGAAAAATGGCGCCAATTCCCGGGTCGGGAAAGGGTGCCGCCTCGCGCTTAAACGCCGTGAAAGGCGAACTGCATCTCGGGCCGCTGGCCGTTGATCAGTTCGGCAATGGCTTTGCCCGAACCTGCGCCGTGGGTCCAGCCCAGCGTGCCGTGCCCGGCGTTGACCCACAGGCCCTTGACCCGGGTTTTGCCGATGTAGGGAATATTGGTGGGGGTGGCGGGGCGCAGCCCGGTCCAGTAGTTGGGCTCGCCGCCTTGCTCCACCGTGCGGGTGTCGCACATGCCGGGGTAAACCTGTTCGATGCGCCGCGACAGCATGTGGCAGCGGGCGCGGGCCACCGACGAGTCCAGCGTCAGGTCGTAGCCGCCCACTTCGATGGTGCCCGCCACGCGCAGCTGGTCGCCCAGGCGGCTGATGGCGATTTTCTTTTCGTCGTCGATGGTGGAGACCTGGGGCGCCAGTTCGGGCTTGAGGATCTGGAAGGTGGCGCTGTAACCTTTGCCGGGGTAAATGGGCAGCTTGACACCCACGCTGCGCAGCAAGGGCGCGGTGTAGGAGCCGCAGGCGGCGATCACCTGGTCGGCCTTCAAGGATAGCCGCTTTCCAACATGTTCTATGCCGCAAGCCCAGGTGGAACCTGCGCGCACAGCTACGGAATTAATAGCGCCACCCGTCACGTCCAGGCCTTCGATGCTGTGGCCATAGAGGAACTGCACACCCCGCGCTTTGCAGCGCTTGGCCAGTTCCTGGGTGAACACCCGGGCATCACCCGACTCGTCGCTGGGTGTGTAGGTGCCGCCCACAATGGAATCGGCAAACTGCCGCAGCGCCGGCTCGATGCGCAGCAACTCGTCCTTGGCGACCACCTGGCGGGCGACGCCGTACTTGCGCATCAGCGCGGCGGCGTCGCCGGCGGTGTCGAACGATTTCTGGTCGGTGTAGTAGTGGGCAATGCCGCGCTCCAGGCGCTGGTACTCGATGCCGGTGCTGGCCACCAGGTCTTTCAGGGCGCTGTGGCTGTAGGCGCCCAGGGCCACCAGTTGCTGCACATTGCGCTCAAAGGCCTGGTCGTTGCAGTTGGCCAGGAACTCCAGGCCCCAGGCGTACTGCAGCCAGCCCGCGCCCAAGGGGTTTTGCGGGCGGAACAGCAGCGGGGCCTCTTTGCTGAACATCCACTTCAGCGCCTTGAGCGGCGCATCGCGGTTGGCCCAGGGCTCGCAGTAGCTGACCGAAATTTGTGCCGCATTGGCAAAGCTGGTTTCCATGGCTGCGTCGGGTTGACGTTCCACCACGGTGACCTCATGCCCGCGCTCCAACAGGTGCCACGCGGTGCTTACGCCGATGATGCCGGCGCCTAAAACAAGTATTTTCATGGACAGGAGTGTCGTTCAAACGGCATGCCTGTAGCAGCAAAATGAAATGCTTTGCAAAATCATAAGTTTTGTTAATAATACGGGGATGCGAATTTTTGATGCCGATGCCCTGGAGTGCCTGGCTTCCATCGTGGAAGAGGGCGGTTTTGAGCGCGCCGCCGTGCGCCTGTCCATCACCCAGTCGGCGGTGTCACAGCGCCTGCGGGCGCTGGAAGCCCAGGTCGGCACCGTGCTGCTGGTGCGCAGCCGCCCGGTCAAACCCACCTCGGCCGGGCGGCTGCTGATCAAACATGCGATGCAAATGCGCCTGCTGCGCGCCGATCTGGAAACCGATTTGCAGGACTTCACCCCCAGCGCCGGGGCCCCCACCGAAGAAGAGCGCGTGTCCATTGCCATCAACGCCGACAGCATCGCCACCTGGGCCTTGTCCGCGCTGGACACCCTGGTCCACGGCGGTTTGCCGCTGGAGATCATCACCGACGACCAGGATTTCACCCACGAGTGGCTGCGCGAAGGGCAGGTGCTGGGCTGTGTCACCACCCTCAAGCAGGCCCTGCGCGGCTGCAAGGTGCTGCCCCTGGGCGCCATGCAGTATGTGGTGGTGGCGACCCGCGCCTATGCGCAGGCGCATTGCCCGCAGGGGCTGACGCCCCACAACTTTCGGCAGATTCCCTTCATCGCCTTCAACCGCAAGGACGATTTGCAGACCGAGTTTGTCGGGCGCGCTTTGGGCTTGCGCCGGGTGAAGCTGAACCAGCGTTTCGTGCCCAGTTCCGAAGGGCAGGTGCGCGCCGTGCTGGCCGGTTGGGGCGCCAGCGTCCTGCCCGAACTGGAGGTGCGCCATTTGCTGGCCAACGGCGAACTGGTGAACCTGGCCCCCAACGTGACCCTGCCGGTCAACCTGTACTGGCATTGCTGGAATTTACATTCCGAGGTGATTGACCGCCTGACCGCTGCACTGTCCAGCGCGGCCGCGCAGTCCTTGGGGCAGCCCACAACGCCCGCCCCTGCCGCAAAAAGCGCCAAAACCTCCCGCGTGGCGCAGACTTAGCGCACCAGCACCAGAAGCACCGGCACCTTGCGGTGCGCCAGAGACTTGGCGGGTGCGTAAGGGGCCCGGTCCGTCACGTTTCCTCGCTTTAGAGACTGCTTGCATACGGGTAAACACCTAAAACGTCGAATCAACAAATGCTTTACGTCTTAACTATTAAGATATAAAGTACAACCCATGGTGCCGGGTATTTTTGTGACTTCAGACTATTCCGCATCGAACAGCGTCGTCGTCCTTGGCGGCAGTTTTGGCGATCCAACGATAGGAGAGACGCAATGCGCATCGCATGTTTAGGCGGCGGCCCCGCGGGTTTGTACTTCGCAATTTTGATGAAGAAGGCCAATCCGGCGCACGACATCACTGTGATGGACCGCAATGCCGCCGACAACACCTTTGGCTGGGGCATTGTTTTTTCCGACAAGACCATGGATGGCTTCCGGGATGCCGATGCGCAGGTCGTTAATGAAATCGAAGCCAACTTTCACCACTGGGACGATATTGATGTACACGTCAAAGGCCGCAAGATCACCTCGGGGGGGCACGGTTTTTGTGGCATGGCGCGTCTGAAATTGCTTCAAATCTTCCAGCATCGCGCGGCCGAACTCGGCGTCAAGATGCAGTGGGAGCAGGAGATTACCGATCCCGATATGTATGCCCGGGAGTACGACCTGGTGGTGGGTGCCGATGGCGTTTTCTCGACCACGCGGGCCAAACACGAAGCGCACTTCAATCCGCGCATTGATCAACGCACCAACCGCTTCATCTGGCTGGGTACCACAAAGAAGCTCGACGCCTTCACCTTTGCCTTCAAGGAAACCGAGTTTGGCAGGTTCAATCTGCACGCCTACCGGTTCAACGAAGAGATGTCCACTTTTATTGTGGAAACCCCCGAGGCCACCTGGCTCAAGGCTGGCATTGACAAGTTGGAGGCTGATCAATCCATCGCCTTTTGCGAGAACCTGTTTGCGGACCTGCTCGATGGCCACAAGCTGATCTCCAACGCCCGTCACCTGCGTGGTTCGGCGATGTGGATCAAGTTCAATCGGGTGCTGTGCGAGCGCTGGCACAAGGACAATATCGTGCTCATTGGCGACGCCGCACATACCGCCCACTTCGCCATCGGCTCCGGCACCAAGCTGGCGATGGAAGATGCCATTTCTTTGGCCAAAGTGCTCAACAGCAGTGAAGGCACGGTGCCTGAACGCCTGGCGCGTTACCAAGCCGAGCGCGAAATCGAAGCGCTCAAGCTGCAAAGCGCGGCACGCAACCGCATGACCTGGTTTGAGGACGTGGAGCGCTATGTGCACATGGAGCCCGAGCAACTCGCTTTCTCACTGCTGACGTCCAGCCAGCGCGTCGGTCACGCCAACCAGAAATTGCGTGACCCCCAATACGTCGAAAGTGTGGATACGTGGTTTGCCCAGAAGTGCGGCCTGCCGCCCAAGCCGATCCCGCCGATGTTCACACCCTTCACACTGCGTGGCATGACGCTTGCCAACCGCGTGGTGGTGTCACCCATGTGCACCTATTCGGCGACCGATGGTTTGCCGGGCGATTTTCACTTCCAGCATTACACAGCGCGCGGTCTGGGTGGCGCAGCCCTCGTCATGACGGAGATGACCTGTATATCGGCGGATGCCCGTATCAGCCCGGGGTGCGCAGGCATCTGGAGTGATGCGCAGGCCAGCGCCTGGGGGCGTATCGTCAGCTTTGTGCATGCCAACAGCACGGCGAAGATGGCGATGCAAATTGGCCATGCAGGCCGAAAAGGTTCGACCAAGCTGGCGTGGGATGGCATTGACCAGCCATTGGCAGAGGGCAACTGGCCCCTGATTGCCCCATCGGCCTTGCCTTACGTCGCGGGTGCTTCGCAAGTGCCACGCGAGATGACGCGGTCCGATATGGACAAGGTCAAGGCGGATTTTGTCGCAGCAACCCTGCGGGCCGAAAGCGCTGGCTTCGACATGGTCGAATTCCACGCCGCGCATGGTTACCTGCTGTCCTCATTCATCTCGCCGCTCACCAACCAGCGCAGCGATGCGTACGGTGGCAGTCTGGAAAACCGGTGTCGTTATCCACTGGAGGTGTTCAAGGCCATGCGTGCCGTGTGGCCAGCGGACAAGCCCATGTCGGTGCGGATTTCAGCGCATGACTGGGTGCCCGGCGGTACAACCCCGAACGACGCCGCAGAAGTGGCCCGCCTGTTCAAGGAGGCGGGCGCGGACATCATCCACGTCTCTTCCGGACAGGTCAGCAAAGACGAGAAGCCGGTGTATGGCCGCATGTTCCAGGTGCCGTTCTCCGACAAAATTCGCAACGAACTGAACGTCCCTACCATCACGGTAGGCAATATTTTTGAGGCCGACCACGTCAACACCATCATTGCCGCCGGACGTGCCGATTTGTGCGCGCTGGCCCGCCCGCATCTGGCGGACCCGGCATGGACGCTGCATGCCGCAGCCGAGCAGGGCTACACCGATATGGCGTGGCCCAAGCAGTACATGGGTGGCAAAGTCCAGCTGGAGCGCAACTTGGAGCGTGCCGGACAACTGGCGCTGAACGCATGATGCGTGCCGGCCCTCATGCGGTGGTGACGGGCGGCGGTCGTGGCATGGGTGCCGCTATCGCCACCCGGCTCGTGGCCAACGGTTACCGTGTCACGATTACGGGGCGCGATGCCCGTCTGCTTGCCGAGTTTGCCGAGTCGCTGGGGGGGGCAAGCGTTTGCCAGCCGGTCGCGATGGACGTCAGTGACCGGGTATCGGTGGACCGTGGGATGGACGCGGCGCGTGCCACATTCGGCCCCATCACCGTGCTGGTGAACAACGCCGGACAGGCGGTGAGTGCCCCATTTTTGAAGACCGATGCAACCTTGTTCGAGCGCATGATCGGTGTCAACCTGATGGGGGCTTTTCACTGCATCCAAGCGGCCCTTCCCGACATGCTGGCCGCCCAATCCGGGCGTGTCATCAATGTGGCCAGTACCGCCGGGTTGGTCGGTTACGCGTATGTCTCGGCTTACACCGCCGCAAAGCATGGTGTTGTTGGCCTGACCCGCTCCCTGGCGCTGGAGTTGGCGACCAAGGGCATCACGGTCAATGCCGTCTGCCCGGGCTATACCGAGACCGACATCGTCAAGGACGCTGTCGCCAACATCATGGCCAAGACTGGCCGCACCGAACTGGAGGCACGCGCCGAGTTGGCCAAAGGCAATCCGATGCAACGGCTGGTTCAACCCGAGGAAGTGGCCGACACGGTGGCCTGGCTCGCAGGGCTGGGTGCGGCCAGCATCACCGGCCAAGCCATCGCCGTGTGCGGTGGCGAGGTGATGGCATGAGTATGAAACCATGGCTGCTATACATTTGATAGCTGCTTGCGCATATTTTACGGGACCTAGAGGCTTAAATGACTAAAACTATTACCCCCCAGCAGGATGCCAGCACCGACGCGCTTCATGCCGCCGACGGCTTGGGTTTTGAAGCACGCAGCGCCGTTGGCGACCATGCTGCACTCAAACTGTGGCTGCGCATGCTGGCCTGTACCACCCAGGTGGAGAGTGAAATTCGACGCAGACTGCGCGTGCGCTTTGACACCAGTTTGCCGCGCTTTGACTATCTGTCCCAGCTGTACCGAGAGACGGGGGGAATGCGCATGAAGGACCTCTCCAGCCACCTGATGGTGACCGGTGCCAATGTCACCGCGATCACGGACGAGTTGGAGCGGGATGGCTTGGTCACACGTTCCAGCAGCCCGACGGACAGGCGCTCCTGGTTATTGAAAATGACGCCCAAAGGCCGGGAGCAGTTTGAAACCATGGCCAAGGAACATGAGCAATGGGTGCTTGAATTGTTCGCCTGCCTTGATGCCACTACCTTGGCGCAAATGTACCGACAACTCGGTGGTTTGCGCGTGCACATCCTGAACTCACAGGCCGACGCCGTGCCGTCCTCTTCCACCCATTGAAACCCGGACCAAACGCGATGAACTCCCACATTTCCACCTCCATCGACCCCACGCTACTGGCTGCCAACCGCAAGTCGCTGGCCGCCTACCAGGCCACGCATTTCCAGTGGACCTGCGCGAGCGGTGTCGCCACCATCACCCTCAACCGCCCGGAGCGCAAGAACCCGCTCACCTTCGCGTCTTACGCCGAGTTGCGCGACCTGTTTGGCCAGTTGAAATATGCCAGCGATGTCAAAGTGGTGGTGGTCACCGGTGCTGGCAGCAACTTTTGCTCGGGCGGTGATGTGCATGAAATCATTGGCCCGCTGGTGCAACTGGCGGCCCCTGAGTTGCTGATGTTCACCCGCATGACCGGTGATTTGGTAAAAGCCATGCGTGCCTGTCCACAGCCCATCATCGCGGCCATCGATGGTATTTGTGCAGGCGCGGGTGCCATTACCGCCATGGCGTCCGACCTGCGCATCGGCACGGTGCGCAGCAAAACCGCTTTCCTGTTCAACCGCGTTGGTCTGGCCGGTTGCGACATGGGTGCCTGCGCCATATTGCCGCGCATCATCGGCCAGGGCCGCGCCAGTGACTGGTTGTACAGCGGCCGCTCCGTCGGCGGCGAAGAAGCAGAGCGGGCCGGATTCCTCAACCGTCTGAGCGCACCTGAAACCCTGCTGGCGGACGCGCAAGCCTGGGCCAGCGACATTGCTGCCGGGCCCACCTTTGCCAACGGCATCACCAAAACCATGCTGCACCAGGAGTGGAACATGTCCATTGACCAAGCCATTGAAGCGGAAGCGCAGGCGCAGGCACTGTGCATGCTGACTGAAGACTTCCGCCGCGCCTACAACGCCTTCGTCGCCAAACAAAAGCCTGTTTTTCAGGGTAACTAAGGACGCCGCACCATGAGTGATACCCACTACCTGAACTGGCCCTTTTTTGAGCCCCACCATGCAGAGCTTGCCAAATCCCTGGATGCTTGGTGTGTGGACAACATCGCGCAGACGCACAGCCCCGATGTGGATGCCGAGTGCATCGCGCTGGTGCGCCAGTTGGGGGCCGGTGGCTGGTTGCGCCACGCGGTCGGTGGCACCGAATACGGTGCCGCCCGGGCTGATATAGACACCCGCAGCATTTGCCTGATCCGCGAAACACTGGCCCGCCACAGCGGACTGGCAGACTTCGCCTTTGCCATGCAGGGACTGGGTTCCGGCGCGATCAGCCTGGCAGGCACAGCGCAGCAGAAGCTTGCCTATTTGCCGCGTGTCGCGGCCGGCGAGGCCATTGCCGCTTTTGCCTTGAGCGAGCCCGACGCCGGCTCCGATGTGGCTGCCATGCAATGCAGTGCGCGCATCGAGGGGGACAGCGTGCTGCTCAACGGCACCAAAACCTGGATTTCCAACGGCGGCATTGCCGACTTTTACGTGGTGTTTGCGCGCAGCGGTGAAGCTCCGGGTTCGCGTGGCATCAGCGCTTTTATTGTGGATGCCGATACGCCGGGCTTTAGCGTGAGCGAGCGCATTCACGTCATGGCACCGCACCCGCTGGGCACCCTGCGCTTTCAGGACTGCCGCATTCCCTTGTCGCAGCGTATTGGCGCGGCGGGTGAGGGCTTTAAAGTGGCCATGCGCACGCTGGATGTGTTCCGCACCTCAGTTGCTGCTGCGGCGCTGGGTTTTGCCCGCCGCGCGCTGGATGAAGGCTTGCAGCGCGCCACCACCCGCAAGATGTTCAAGCAGACCCTGGCCGACTTTCAATTGACCCAGGCCAAACTGGCACAGATGGCCACCACCGTCGATAGCGCAGCCTTGCTGACCTACCGCGCCGCCTGGCAGCGCGACCAGGGCCAAACTGTGACCCGAGAAGCCGCCATGGCCAAGATGGTCAGCACCGAGGGTGCGCAGCAGGTGATTGACGCGGCCGTACAGCTCTGGGGCGGCATGGGTGTGGTCAGCGAACAACCCGTTGAGCGCCTGTACCGCGACATCCGCTCCCTGCGCATTTATGAAGGGGCAACCGAGGTGCAGTTGCTCATCATCGCGCGGGAGCTGCTCAAAGACGTTGGACACGCACCATGACCACCGCCCACATTGACACCTTTGCCCGCGACAGCCTGCCGGCCATCGCGTTGCAACCCGATTTCTTGTTCAATCTGCCGGAGTTGCAGTTTGGCGCGCACATCAACTGCGCCACGGAGTTGCTGGATCGCCATATTCGCGAAGGGCGTGGGGAGCGCGTGTGCATCCGGGGCAAAGATGTGTGCTGGACCTACCGTGATTTGAACGACCGCGCCAACCAGGTTGCCAACGTGCTGACGCGGGACATGGGATTGGTGGCGGGCAACCGGGTGCTGCTGCACGCGTCCAACACACCGATGATGGCGGCTTGCTGGTTTGGTATCGTCAAGGCGGGTGGCATCGCCGTGGCGACCATGCCGCTGCTGCGCGCCAAAGAGCTCCAGCCGATTCTGGACATCGCCAAGATCAGCCATGCGCTGTGCGAAGCCAGCCTATCCACTGAAATGGGTCTGGCGGCACACAACACGCCCCAACTGCGGCACCTGCGCCACTTCAACTACAGCGGCCCCGACAGTCTGGAGGCCGCCATGGAGCGCCAGAGCCCCGTGTTTGAAAACGTCAACACCGCCGCCGATGACACCTGTTTGATTGCCTTTACATCCGGCACCACGGGTATCCCTAAGGCCACCATGCACTTCCACCGCGATGTGATGGCGATCTGTGCCTGCTGGCCGGGGTATGTGCTCAAGCCGACGCCCGACGATGTGTTCATCGGCAGCCCCCCCTTGGCGTTCACCTTTGGTCTGGGCGGCCTGCTGCTGTTCCCGATGTCGGTGGGCGCGTCCACCGTGCTGCTGGACAAGGCCGGGCCCACACAGCTGCTCGACGGCATCAAGGAATTTGGCGCCACGGTGGTGTTCACGGCACCCACTTCCTACCGCACCTTGTCGGCACGGGGCAGCGAGGTGCGCCGAACGTCCTTGCGCCGCTGCGTGTCCGCCGGCGAGGCTTTGCCTGCTTCCACCCGTGCGTTGTGGCGCGAAGCCACCGGCATTGAGCTGATAGACGGTATTGGTGCCACCGAGATGCTGCACATCTTCATTTCTGCCGATGAAGCATCGGCACGCCCCGGGGCCACCGGCCGCGTGGTGCCTGGCTACGAGGCGCGTGTGGTCGATGACGACGGAAAAACCGTACCGGTTGGGACGGTTGGCAAGCTGGCGGTACGTGGCCCCACAGGATGCCGCTATCTGACCGACGAGCGCCAGAAAACCTATGTGCGCGACGGCTGGAACCTCACAGGCGACGCCTACTTGATGGATGCCGATGGCTACTTCTTCTACCAGTCGCGCACCGACGACATGATTATTTCCTCGGGCTACAACATTGCGTCACCCGAAGTGGAAGAAGCACTGATGCAGCACCCCAGTGTGGCCGAATGCGCAGTGATTGGAGAGCCCGATGAAGAGCGCGGCCAGATCGTCAAGGCTTTTGTCGCCTTGCGCCCTGGCGTAGTGGGTGATGCTGCCATGGTGAAAACCCTTCAGGACTTCGTAAAAAGCGTGGTCGCGCCCTACAAGTACCCCCGCGCCATTGCATTCATCGACAAGCTGCCGCGCACCCAAACCGGCAAATTGCAGCGCTTCAAGCTGCGCTCACTGTAAACCCGTTGTTCCCCTCAACCTTTCATTCACCTCAGGACGGATCAC
Source organism: Rhodoferax sp. (assembly GCF_030697375.1). Classification (GTDB taxonomy): domain Bacteria; phylum Pseudomonadota; class Gammaproteobacteria; order Burkholderiales; family Burkholderiaceae_C; genus Allorhodoferax. The sequence continues at coordinate 126,736 of NZ_JAUYQD010000005.1, forward strand.
CATGCTTCAACAATCTTCCCGTTTCGTGCGCAACACTTTGATCACTTCGGCCGCGCTGTTGGCGCTGTCCGCCCAAGCACAAAGCACCGTCAAGGTGGGTTTGCTGAGTACCTTGTCCGGCCCCGGTGCCGGTTTGGGGGTGGATATTCGCGATGGCTTCCAGTTGGCCGTGAAACTCGCAGGCGGCAAGCTCGGCGGGCAGAATGCCGAAGTGATCGTCGCCGACGACCAGGCCAGCCCCGACGTGGGCCGTCAAACGGCAGATCGTTTGGTCAAGCGTGACAAGGTTGACTTCATGACCGGCGTGGTGTTCTCCAATGTGATGCTGGCCGTGGGCGCGCCCACTTTCCAGTCGCAGACCTATTACATCAGCGCCAACGCGGGCCCCTCCCAGTACGCCGGCGAGCAGTGCAATCCGTTCTTCTTCAGTGCCTCCTACCAAAACGACAACATGCATGAGGCAGCGGGTCAGGTGGTCACGGACAAGGGCTTCAAGCGTGTGGCGGTCATCGCGCCCAACTACCCAGCAGGCAAGGATGCCATCACCGGATTCAAGCGTTTTTATAAAGGTGAAGTCGCATCCGAAGCACTGCCTGCCCTGAATCAACTCAATTTTGGCACTGAAATCGCCCAGCTCCGTGCCACCAAGCCTGACGCGGTGTATATCTTCCTGCCCGGCGGCATGGGCATCAACTTCATCAAGCAGTTTGTCGGTGCCGGTCTGTCCAAAGACATGACGCTGTTTGGCCCTGGATTCTCGGGCGACGAGGATGTGATCAAGGCCGTTGGCGAGCCGATGCTGGGCATGTTCAACACCACACAGTGGGCGCATGACATGGACAATGCGGCGAATAAAAAATTCGTAGCCGAGTTCGAGAAAGAATATGGCCGCCTGCCCACCATGTACGCGGCCCAGGGCTACGACGCTGCGCAGTTGATCGATTCCGCAGTGCGCGACACCAAGGGAAAGTTGGATGACAAGGCCGCTGTGCGCAAAGCGCTGATGGCAGCGAAGTTCAATTCTGTGCGCGGGGAGTTCAAGTTCAACAAAAACCAGTTCCCTATCCAGAACTACTATGTGCGCATGGTCAGCAAAGATGCCAAAGGCCGCGTGACGAATCGGATGTTGGGCGGCGCGGTTCTCAAAAACCACAGTGACGCTTACGTCGGCAGTTGCAAGATGCCAGGTTGATGGCGAAATACGCTGTACGAGGGGAAGGCCTGTGAACGCAATACTGGTGTTGGAGCAGGCACTCAACGGCCTGCAGTTCGGGTTGATGCTGTTTTTGCTGGCCGCTGGCTTAACGCTGGTGTTTGGCATCATGGACATGATCAACCTGGCCCACGGCTCGCTGTACATGGTGGGGGCCTACCTGATTGCCACCCTGACCGATGTGCTGGGCAACTTCTGGCTGGGTCTGGGGCTGGGCATATTGGGTGCCGCTGTGTTTGGCGTTCTTCTGGAAATCAGCATTTTGCGGCGCTTGTACCAGCGGGACCATCTCTCTCAGGTGCTGGGGACTTTTGCCATCATGCTGATGTGCAACGAAACCGTGCGCCTGATTTGGGGTGCGCAGCCGATATCCCTCAATCCTCCGCCAGCGCTGGCGGGTCCGGTGGAGTTGTTTCCTGGTTTCTCCTATTCCTCTTACGGATTGTTCATCATCGGCGTGGGTTTTCTGGTGGCTGGGCTGCTGTACCTGCTGATCACCCGGACCCGGGTCGGGATGCAGGTGCGCGCCGGTGCTGCCAACCGGGAAATGGCTTTGGCCATGGGGGTCAATGTCCGAAATCTTTTCACCGCCGTGTTTGGTGTCGGCGCGGCCCTGTGCGGCATTGCCGGTGGCATGCTGGGGCCGATGCTGGCAGTGCAGGTCGGCATGGGGGAAAGCATTCTGATTCTGGCCTTTGTGGTCATCGTGATCGGTGGTATCGGTTCAGTCCGTGGCGCTTTCCTGGGGGCCTTGATCGTGGGTGTGATTGACACCGCGGGCCGTGCGCTGATTCCCCTGTTGTTCGGCATGTTGATGTCACCGGAGGCGGCTGCCAATGCGGCACCCGCCGTGGCCTCCATCATGATTTACGTGCTGATGGCCACGGTTCTATTCTTCCGTCCAAGGGGCTTGTTCCCCGCCCATGGTTGAACACGGCCCGCATATTTCAAGCAATACACCATGACACAACACCCCATGTTGGAAAGCACCACGGACAGCATTCTGGACCACCGCCTGCACTGGCGGTGGGCACTGCCGGTGCTGGCACTGCTGGTCCTATTTCCCTTGATTGCCAGCGCCACCGGCACAGACTTTTATGTGTCACTGGCCAGCCGCATCCTGATTTTTGCCTTGGCCGCGACCAGCCTCAATCTGATCCTGGGATTTGGTGGCATGGTGAGTTTTGGCCATGCCGCATTTGTGGGTTTGGGGGCCTACGCCGTGGCGATTTTCATGCAGGCGGGCGTCGTCAGCGCCTGGTTGGCATGGCCACTGGCGATGCTGGTCAGTGCCGTGTTCGCGCTGGCCATTGGTGCCATCAGCTTGCGCACCCAAGGGGTGTACTTCATCATGATCACGCTGGCCTTTGCCCAAATGTTGTTTTATTTGGTGACCTCCCTCAAGGTCTATGGTGGAGACGATGGCCTCTCCCTGGCAGGTCGTTCTACCTTGGGGTTTGGACTGGATCTGACCAATGACCGCATCTTCTATTACGTCACCTTAAGCATTGTGGTGTTGGCCTTGGTTGCCGTAGCGCGTTTGCTCAACGCCCGCTTTGGCCACGTGCTGCAAGCCATCCATGAAAACGAGGTGCGCATGAGCGCCATTGGCTTCCCCGTCTTTCGCTACAAGCTGGTTGCGTTCACGTTGGCGGGCGCACTGGCGGGTTTGGCGGGGGCATTGCTGGCGAATCTGGGCGGATTTGTCAGCCCGGCGCTGATGCAGTGGAGTCAGTCCGGCATGCTAATGATCATGGTCATTCTGGGGGGGGTCGGCTACCTGTACGGTGGCGTCATGGGTGCCGTCTTTTTTCTCTTGCTCGAAGAACTGCTCACCCATTTCACGATTCACTGGCAATTGGGCTTGGGCGCAGTGCTGCTGCTGGTGGTACTGGTGGCCCCCAATGGTTTGGCAAGCCTGGTCAAATCCCGGAGGCGCGCATGAGTGAGGTACTGCTCCACGTGGACCAACTGGTCAAACGCTTCGGTGGACTGACGGCAACCGACCATGCCCAATTGAAGGTCAAACAGGGCACCATCCACGCACTGATTGGCCCCAATGGAGCTGGCAAGACCACCCTGATTCACCAGATTTCCGGGGCCTTGCAGCCGGATGAAGGCAGCATTCGTTTTGCGGGGCAAGACGTCACCGCCATGCCCATGCACCGGCGCGCGCGCATCGGATTGGTGCGTTCGTACCAGATCACCAGCATCTTCAAACGCCTGTCTGTGATGGACAACATTGCACTCTCGGTGCAAGCCCGCAGTGGCAGCAGCTTTCGGTTTTGGACCGCTGCCCGTTCTGAGCGTGAACGCTACGCACAGGCTTGCGCGCTGGCAGAGCGGGTCGGACTGGGGGGGCGCCTGCACACGATCTCTGGCGCGCTGTCGCACGGCGAACAACGCCAACTGGAGCTAGGTCTGGCACTGGCCACACAACCCAAGTTGTTGTTGCTGGACGAGCCGATGGCCGGTATGGGGCCGGACGAGTCCGAGAACATGGTGGCACTCTTGGAAAGCCTGCGCGGTGAGTTGACCATTTTGCTGGTCGAGCACGATATGGATGCCGTGTTTCGCTTGGCCGACACCATTTCAACGCTGGTGTTTGGCAAGGTGATTGCCAGCGGCACAGCGCAGCAAATCAAAGACAACCCCGATGTCAAGCGCGCCTACCTGGGTGACGATGCCCTTGTGGATGCCCCCGCTGCAGCGTACTAAAGGACTGAGCATGCGCACCAGCACCGAAACACTGCTTGAAATCGACGGTCTGCACACCGCCTACGGTAGCAGCCAAATTCTTTTTGGTATCCAGATGAAGATGGGTGTGGGTGAAACCGCCACCCTGTTAGGTCGCAATGGTATGGGTAAAACCACCACGGTGCGCTCCATTTTTGGGCTGACGCGTCCCACCGCAGGCACGGTGCGTTTCTGTGGTGAACGCATTGACCACCTCAGCCCTGATCGCATTGGGCGCATGGGCATGGCCGTGGTGCCAGAGGGGCGCATGATTTTTGCCAATCTTTCGGTCGAAGAAAACCTGCGCGCCTTTGCCGCTAACCGCAGCCGCAGCCAAGAGCCCTGGACGTTGGAGCGGGTGTATGACTTGTTCCCTCGGCTCAAGGAGCGCTCGCGCAATATGGGCAATCAACTCTCTGGCGGCGAGCAACAAATGCTGGCCATTGGACGCGCGCTGCTGACCAACCCCCACCTGCTGATTCTGGACGAGGCCACCGAAGGTCTGGCGCCGCTGATTCGGGAAGATATCTGGCGCTGTCTTTCCACGCTCAGGGCGCATGGACAGAGCATTTTGGTCATCGATAAATATGTACAAAAATTGGTGAATCTGGCCGATCACCACACCATCATCGAGCGCGGAAAAGTGGTGTGGCAAGGCGATTCGGTGCAGCTCGGTGGCAGTCCCGATGTGTGGCATCGTTACGTCGGAGTCTGAAGCCATGCAGTCCCAAAGCCCACTCACACCTGTCGACACCACAGGGGCGTGCACATTTCTGCAAACCCGTGTCATCCGTTTTTCGGATTGCGATCCGGCAGGCATGGTGTTTTTTCCGCAGTATTTCGTGATGCTCAACGCCCTGGTGGAAGACTGGTTTACCCATGCCTTGGGGGTGAACTACGCGCAACTGCTGGGACCGCGCCGCATTGGCCTACCGACGGTTGCGCTGCAAAGCGAGTTCAGGGCGCCCTGCCGTATGGGCGACGTGGTGGAGTTTCGGCTGCAGCTTGAACGCATGGGCAGTCGCTCCCTCACGCTGCGGGTGGATTGTGTGCATGGATCGATTTTCTGCGTACAAATTCGGCAAGTACTGGTATCGACTTCCTTGGCACACGATGGCGCTATTGACATCCCACAAGACGTGCGCGAAGGAATCGCGCGTTGGCAAAGTTTTACAGGAGATTCAAGATGAAGGTGATTCAACCGCCCCACTGGGCACGCCCCCGGGGTTATTCCAACGGTGTCATGGCCCGTGGCCAGATGGTATTTGTGGCGGGCATGATTGGCTGGGATGCGCAGTGTGTGTTTCATACCGACGACATGGCCGGACAGGTACGACAGGCGCTCACGAACATCGTGGAAGTCTTGCGCGAAGCCGGGGCACGCCCCGAGCATATTGTGCGCATGACCTGGTACGTAACCGACAAGACAGAGTATGTTGCCGCCTATCCCGAGATTGGCAAGGCCTTTCGAGAACTTATTGGTAGTTTCAATGCCGCCATGACAGCGATTGAAGTAGCCGCGCTGATTGAAGACCGAGCCAAGGTTGAAATCGAAGTCACTGCGGTGATTCCTGATTGATTGCGTCGATATGTTCGATCCTCAAGGTGACCCCCCCTTTCAACAGAGCTGGGGACAGCACTGCGCACTATTGAACCGGAACAGGACTCAAGCTCCATGCTGAATGCTTATGTTTTTGATGGTGCCCGCACGGCCTTTGGCCGCCACGCAGGCGCGCTGGCTTCGGTCCGGCCCGATGATCTGGTGGCACACCTGCTGCGTACCGTTGCCAAACGCTCGCCCATGGCGGCACAGGCCGAAGACGTTGTGTTGGGTTGTACCTGCCAAGCCGGCGAGGACAGCCGCAACATTGCCCGCCACGCTGCTTTGTTGGCCGGGCTGGGTGCAGGTGTGCCGGGGCAGACCGTCAACCGGCTGTGCGGAAGCGGCCTGGCGGCGGTCATGGACTGTGCCCGCGCGATCACGGCCGGTGAAGGCGATGTGTACCTGGCGGGTGGTGTGGAGAGTATGAGCCGCGCCCCTTTCGTGATGGCCAAGGCGGAGTCACCCTACAGCCGTGACTTGCGCGTGGCCGACTCGACCATCGGTGCACGCTTTCCCAACGCCCGATTGATCGACGCTTTTGGCAACCACAGCATGCCGGAGACTGCCGATGCGGTGGCCGCAAGCCTGGGGCTCACCCGTGCGGCCTGTGACGCTTTTGCCCTGCAATCGCAACAACGCTTTGCGGCAGCCCAGCAGGCGGGGGTTTTTACGCAAGAGATCGTGCCCTTTGACGTGCCGCAAGGGCGCAAAGCAGCACCCCTTGTTTTTGATAGCGACGAGCACCCGCGCGCCGACACCACGCTGGCCTCTTTGGAGCGACTCAAGCCCCTGTTTGACGGTGGCGTCACCACGGCTGGCAACGCCTCAGGTATCAACGATGGTGCCGCCGTGGTTTTGCTGGCCAGCCAGGAAACGGGACAGCGCCACGGCATGCCCGTACTGGCACGCATCCGCTCTGCGGCGGTCGTGGGTATCGAGCCACGCCTGATGGGTCTCGGCCCGGTGGCGGCAATCCACAAGGCGTTGCAGCGTAGCGGCCTCACCCTGGCGCAGATGGACCTGATTGAAATCAACGAAGCATTCGCTGCTCAGGTCTTGGGCTGCTTGCACCAGCTCGGTCTTGCTGCACAGGATTCCCGCGTTAACCCCAATGGCGGTGCCATTGCCATCGGTCATCCGCTGGGCGCATCGGGTGCACGTCTGGTGATCAGTGCAACCCACGAATTGGCGCGCCGTCAGGGGCGTTATGCCGTGGTTAGCCTGTGCATCGGCGTGGGTCAGGGCATTGCGCTGGTGCTGGAGCGCTGACCTATGCACACCCTGTACCGCGACTTTGATAGCCAGGCGCAAATTGATGCGCAATACAACCCCTCACTGGGGCTGGGCGACGGCCCGTCTCCTTTGGATCATTACCTGGCCACAGCCCAGGCGGCGCGCAAGAACTTGAAATGCGTACTGGATGTTCCGTTTGGACCAACAGTGCATGAAACCCTGGATATTTTTCCTGCCGAGGCACCCAACGCGCCCGTGTTTGTGTTCATTCACGGGGGCTACTGGCGTGCCTTTTCCAGTAAAGAGTTCAGTGGCATTGCCTTAGGGTTACAGCCGCTGGGGATGACTACCGTGGTGGTGAACTATGCCTTGTGCCCACAGGTCAGCCTTGACGAGATCACCCGCCAAGCCCGCGCGGCCGTTGCCTGGACGGTGCGCAACATCGCCCAATACGGGGGCGACCCTACCCGTATCGGCATTGGCGGCCATTCAGCCGGGGCACAGCTGGCCTCCATGTGTTTGCAGACCCACTGGGAGCAAGACTACGGCTTGCCACAAGACCTGCTGAAAGCGGCGGTGCTGGTGAGCGGTTTGTTTGACCTGGCACCCCTGCGTTACAGCTATCTGCAGCCCATGATTCAACTCGATGACGGTGTGATCCGGCGCAACTCTTCAGCGTTTGGGGTTCGGCCTTGCACCACGCCGACATGGGTGACCTGGGGAGGGGCCGAAACTTCCGAGTTTGCGCGCCAATCCGCCATTTACTACGCGGCATGGACAGCGAGCGGGAATACGGGTCTTCTCAAGGAGCAGCCAGGTGCTAATCACTTCACGGCCATTCACGGATTCGAGGAATCGAATAGCGACCTTTGCCGCTGGTTGGCAAAGACACTGGCCCCATCCTCCTGTCCACACTCTTTACCCCCAAGCCAATGAAACCCTCCATGATCACACTTCAAGACTGCCAGCAACGTGATGCGACGGACCCACTCGGGCGTTTGCGCGATCTGTTTTCCATCCCCCCGGGCATCATCTATCTCGATGGCAACTCCCTGGGCGTGATGCCCAAGGCCGCTGCCGCGCGCGCTGCCGAGGTCATCACCCAGGAATGGGGCACGGGCTTGATCCGCTCGTGGAACAGCGCTGGCTGGTTTGGCCTGCCGCAGCGCCTGGGCAATAGGATCGCGCCGCTGATTGGTGCCGGGCCGGACGAAGTGGTGACCACTGACACCACGTCCATCAATCTGTTCAAGGTGTTGTCCGCCGCGCTGTCCATGGCCGCGCAAGACGCTCCGCAGCGCCGCGTGGTGCTCAGTGAACGCAGCAACTTTCCCACCGACCTCTACATTGCCGAGGGCCTGTGCAAGGAGCGCGGCTACACGCTGCAACTGGTGGAGCCGGAAGAAATTGCGGCCGCACTCACCGCAGACGTGGCGGTTTTGATGCTGACCCATGTGAACTACCGCACCGGTGCCATGCACGATATGGCCGCAGTCACCGCCGCCGCACACGCCGCCGGTGCGCTGGTGGTGTGGGACCTGGCGCACAGCGCAGGCGCGGTGCCGGTGGACCTGACTGGTGCAAAGGCCGACTTCTCCATTGGTTGCGGTTACAAGTACCTGAACGGCGGCCCCGGCGCACCGGCTTTTGTGTGGGTCAACCCCAAGCATGCGGGCCGCTTTTGGCAGCCGCTGTCGGGCTGGTGGGGCCATGCCAAGCCGTTTGAATTCACGGCCGATTACCAACCCGCCGCTGGCATCACCCGCTACCTGTGCGGCACGCAACCCATCGTCAGCATGTCGCTGCTGGAGTGCGGTCTGGACGGTTTCAAGGCCGCAGAGGCCCTGGGCGGCATGGCGGCGCTGCGTACCAAGTCGCTGGCGTTGACCGACCTGTACATCCAATTGGTGGAAGAGCGTTGCCAAGGCTACGGACTGGGCCTGGCAACCCCACGCGAACATGCGCAGCGCGGCTCGCAAGTCTGTTTGACACGAGAGCATGCCGCCGAGGGTTCGGGCGCCTTTGCCATCGTGCAAGCGCTGATCGCACGCGGCGTGATTGGCGACTTCCGCGCCGGTGACGGCGGCATCCACAAGGACATCCTGCGCTTTGGTTTTACACCACTCTACATCGGCTACTGTGATGTGTGGCATGCGGTGGAGCACCTGCGCCAGGTGCTGGAAACCGAAGAATGGAAGAAGCCTGAGTTCAACCAGAAACACGCGGTGACCTGACATGAGCAATACCAACAACCCTCCTTCCGGCTGCCCCATGCACGCTACCCCCTCGGTGGGCGAGGCCATAGTCGCCGAAGAAAAAGCCCAGCTCGACTTCAGCAAGCGCATGAGTTATGGCGACTACCTGCACATAGACGCCATACTCTCGGCGCAAAAACCGCTGTCGCCCACGCACGATGAGATGCTGTTCATCATCCAGCACCAGACCAGCGAGCTGTGGATGAAGCTGATGCTGCATGAGCTAGGCGCCGCCATCCAGAACATTGCCAACGATGAGCTGGGCGCGGCCTTCAAAATGCTTGCACGCGTCAGCAAGATCATGGAGCAACTGGTACACGCCTGGGATGTGCTGGGCACCATGACGCCACCCGAGTACACCGCCATGCGGCCCTACTTGGGGCAAAGCAGCGGCTTTCAGAGTTTTCAGTACCGCTGCATCGAGTTCGCGTTGGGCAACAAGAACGCCGCCATGCTGCAACCCCACGCCCATGCCCCCGAACGTCTGGCCTTGGTGCAAGCCGCTTATGTGGCACCGTCGCTGTACGACGAATCCCTGCGCCTGCTGGCACGCCGCGGCATTGCAGTGCCCGCCACGCACACGCAACGCGACTGGTCACAACCCTATGTGGCCAGCAAGGAGGTGGAGCAAGCCTGGCTGCAGGTCTACCGCGATCCCAAAGCGCATTGGGAGCTGTACCAACTGGGCGAGGAACTCACCGACCTGGAGGACGCATTCCGCCTGTGGCGCTTCCGGCATGTGACCACGGTGGAGCGCGTCATCGGTTTCAAACGCGGCACCGGCGGGACCGGTGGCGTCAGTTACCTGCGCAAGATGCTGGATGTGGTGCTGTTTCCAGAGATATGGTCTCTGCGCACGGAGCTGTGACGCCTTCCAGAAACGACTGCAAATAGTGCCAAGACGTCCGCGTTGCGGCGGGTTAGCGCACCAGCAGCACCGGCACCTTGCAGTGCGCCAGCACCTGGGTGGCGACCGAGCCCATCACCAGGTTGGCCAGTGCGCCGTGCCCGTGTGAACCCATCACCACCAAATCAAATTTGCCTTGCTCCGCAAACTTGGCAATGGATGCCCCCGCCGGTCCCACCTTCCAACTGCTCTTGGCGTCAATGCCATGGCGCAGTAAAAATTTGCTAACAGGGGCCAGCACCTTCTCGCATTCTTCGGCGTAATACGCCTCCACAATCTCTTTGCCCACCGCCGCGCGAGCCCGAGGGGGCAAGGCGGGTTGCGCGGTGAAGACGGTGTAGCTGTTGTCCTTGTTCAGCAGGCTCTCGTGGGTGCTCAAATAAGCCAGCATTTTCTTGCTGAAAGGGCTACCGTCAACGGCGAGAAGAATATTCATGGTGCATCCTCAAGTGAAAGCCGAAGTCTATCCGCACCGGCCAGCGCAGGATTGATGCCCCTCAAATCTCCACCGGCGAGACCGCCTACCGCAATCACCGGTGCCAGTGTGGTCTGGTCATCAGGCGCTCTAGTGCTCAACACTGCCCAATCTGGGTGGGGGGGCGCAGACATTTTTTGCCGGCGCTGAATCTGTGCAAGCGGTCGGAGCGACCGGCTTTGTCGACGATCCTGGCTGCCATGGATTGGCCGTGCGGGAGGCAAATAGTTTTTGCGCAATGTCGGCTGGCGCAGCGGGGCGTCCGAACAGCCAGCCTTGCTGGATATGGCAGCCGCTGTTGTTCAGCAAAGCCGCTTGCTGCGCGGTTTCGACGCCCTCAGCAACGATTTCCAGACCCAGTTGCTGGCCGATGGCGATGATGGTGTGCGCAATCGCCAGTTCTCCCGGATCGGTGGCGATGTTGCTGACAAACGAGCGGTCGATCTTCAGGCGGTCGATCGGCAGGCGGGTCAGGTTGGCGAGTGACGAATAGCCGGTGCCGAAATCGTCCATCGCCAGGCGCACGCCCATTTTCTGCAGGCGGCGCAGGGTGTCTGGGATGGCGGTATGGGGATCGACGTAGAGGCTCTCGGTCAGTTCGAGGATCAGGGCCGACGGCGGCAGCCCGCTTTCGGCCAGTGCGCTTGCGACCCGGTCGGCAAAGTCACCGCCATGCAACTGGCGGACCGACACATTCACCGACATCGACAGGCCTTGGCTCTGCCCGAATTCTTGCTGCCAAGCCCGCATCTGGGTGCAGGCCTGGCGCAGGACCCAGTCGCCCAGCGGCACGATCAGGCCCGTCTCCTCGGCCAGCGGGATGAAGTCTGTGGGCGGTATGTCCTCGCCACCGCAGTGCCAGCGGAGCAGGGCTTCGAAGCCGTTGAGCCGCATGCCGCCCTGATCGCAGACGACCGGCTGGTAATGGACGGCGAAGCCGCCTTTGCCAAGCGCCTCGCGCATGCGCAACTCCAGCGATAGGCGCAGGTCGGCCTTGGCGCCCAGGCTTTCATCGTAGTAGTGGTAGCGCCCGCGCCCCATCTGCTTGGCCGCATACATCGCGCTGTCCGCCTGCTTGATCAGCCCGTCCGGGTCGGCGACCGATCCCGGGTGGGTGGCAATGCCGATGGAGCAGCCCGTCTGCAGGTGATGTCCGTTCACCCGTATGGGTTCGGCCAGGCTGGCAATGATCTTGCGGGCAATGGCTGCGGCATCGTTGGCCCCGGCCAGTTCGCCGACCAGCACGATGAACTCGTCGCCGCCCAGTCGGGCGACGAAGTCGGTATCGCGCACACAAGCGAGCAGGCGTTGCGCGGTCTCCTTGAGCACCAGGTCGCCAACTGCGTGGCCGAGCGAATCGTTGATGATCTTGAAACGGTCCAAATCCAGATAGAAGATGGCCAGCAGGGTATGGTTGCGCCGGCTTTCCGCGAGCATGTGGGCCAGGCCGACGCGTAGCGCCGCGCGGTTGATCAGCCCGGTCAGCGGGTCGTGGTAAGCAAGAAACTGGATCTGCTGCAGCGCCTTGTTCAGCCAGATGCCGACGGTGAGCCAGATCAGCCCCGCAAGAATCCCCCACAGGAACAATCCGGCCAGTGCAATTTCCCCCAGCGAAAAGGGCAGCGACAGGCGTTGCTGGACGACCAGCAGCGGACTGTCGGTCTGGTCGTCCCAGCGCATCGGGGCCTGGACGAACAGCGCATCTTGGCGGGCGATCCGACCGACCACCTGCGGCTGTAGCGCCGAGGCCTCGCCGGCGCCGGCTTCGCCCAGCGAGGACGCGAGCACCCGGCCGCGCCCGACCAGGTAAAGACGCAGGTCCGGCCGGTGGCTGGCAGCCAGCCAGGTGTTGTCGATCGGAAAGCGGCGCGTAGCGCTGCGCCCGTTGGGCAGGTGCAGGGTGGCGACGCGGCTGATTTGCTGGCCGGTGGCATCGAACTGCCAGGACAGAGAGTGATCGCCTGCCCCGCTTTGGGCGCCGTCAGCCGCCGCGCGCTGCCAGCCGAGGTCGGCGGCGTGCATCGTCTGCCCGGCATAGTGGGCCAGCGCGGCCAGTTGCCGGCTGGTCAGGCGCTCGATCTCGAACAGGTAGAAGGCGCTGCAGGTTAGCAGCGCAAAGACGCCGGCGGCGGCGATTGCCAGCAGCAGGCGGCGACCGGCCTGCAGGTCCAGTCTTTCCTTTGACATCGGCATCGTCGTTTCTCCTTGATCGTCCTGTGCGTCCGGCCTACCGATGGTGCCGACGCTTATGCCGGCGCCGACCGCCGTTGCCGCCACCCCCAGGCAAGCCCCGGCAGCAGCAACATGAGCCCTTGTGCGGTGAGGCCCTGCGCGGTGGGGGCCAGGCCAAGCCAGGAAATGTGCGGGGCCCCTGCCAGGTGGAAGCTGCCCAGACTGCCCGCAGCCTGCAGTTCGATGATGCCCTGGCCCATGAAGACGACCGCCAGTCCATACAAGAGCACGGCCGTGCCGCCGAAGAACAGGGGGTAGGGCAGGTGCAAGGCCAGGTGCCGCAGTGCGAAATAGGCGGCGAGCAAAATGGCCGCCGCCGCGCCGATGCCGGTGGCAATCGCGCCATCCTGTCCGGTGGCGCCGCTGGCTAGCGCATGGTAGAAAAGAACGGTCTCCGCACCCTCCCGGTAGACGGCCAGGCAGGCCGCTCCGCCCAGCGTGAGCAGCGAGCCCCTTGAGAGGGCGCTGTCGATCTGGCCGCCTATCCATGCCTGCCAGCGCTGCGCCTCGCGTTTGGAGAACAGCCAGAAACTGACATAGAACAGCACGGCGGCGGCCAGCAACATGGTGGCCCCTTCCAGCACGGCGCGTGAGGTGCCGACGGCCTGCAAGGCCCCGGTCAGGGCCCAGCCGGTGAGCAAGGACAGTGGAATGGCGATACCCACCCCGGCATACAGGACCCAGACCCGGTCAGCGCCGCCGACCCGGCGCAGGTAGGCGGCCAGGGCGCCGACCACCAGCATCGCCTCGGCGCCTTCGCGCAGCAAAATCAGCAAGGACTGGATGAAAACCGGCAGAAAACCGCCATCCTGCGCCGTACCGTACAGGGCGCCGGCCTGCTGCAGCTTGCTGCGCAGCGCCTGCCAGGCGGCGTGGAGCTCGGCGACAGGCGCTGCGCGCATGGCCTGCCCATTGACGGCGCCGAACAGCACCTCCAGTTCGCTTTTCAGGCCGGGGGACTTCATGCCGAGGTCCAACTCCATGCCTGCCCCTTCGAACACCTCGAAATAGAGGCTGGAAAATTCGGCGGCGGTGGGCAGCGGGTGGGCGGGGTCATAGGCCGCCACGGCGGCGTCACCGCGTCGGCTGATCTCGGCGACGACGGCTGCACCATCGGTGGCTGCCCTTGCAGGCAGGGCGAGCCAGGCCAGGCAAAGCAGCAGGGGGGTAAGCAGGCGCAAAAAGAACATGGTGATCGGTGGGCAGGTGAATAAAGGGGGTGCGTGACCAGCGGGCGGGCAGGGCCTACCCGGCCAAAATCCGGTTGATCAGAAAACGCGCCTCGGCAGAGACCGCAGGCGCGGCGGTTTGTGGCGTCGGCCCGTAGCGCCATGCGCCATAGGCGTCCGCCAGGCGGGCCATGGCCTCGGCCCAGGAGGGGCGGGCGGCGGCGACCCGGTTGGCGTAGGCGCTCGGGCACTCCGTTGGCCCGGGGGCGAGGCCCTTTTTTGCCAACTGTCGGCAGGCCCGCGCCCAGGCGCGCTGCGGCGCCGGTAGGCGGCGGCTTTCCCGCCAGCGGGCCAGCAGCAGGCTGGCGCCGAACAGCAGCGCGCTGGCCACAGCGGCGGTGGCCAGCAGCCACAGCCAGGCAAAGCCGCCCCCCTTGCCGCCGAGCAGTGCCTTTTGTTGCGCACCGTCGAGGCGGAAAACCCAGCGGCCCAGCCAGTCCGAGAGGTCGGGCAGTTGCAGCGCCGGGGTTGGCATGCTGCGCGGCGCGGTGCTGGCGGCGAAGCCGCCAGCCGGAGCCGGTGCGGGGTTGCTGTGGGCGGAGGATGGCGTAGGCGCGGTTTGGGGCGTCGGCTGTGCTGCGGGCTTGGGCTTGGCCGGGCCGCTGGCGAAGCGTTCTGGAGCCACCATGTCCGTCGGGTCGGCGCGCCGCCAGCCCCTCTTTTCGTCCCAAACCTCGGCCCAGGCGTGGGCATGGCTGCGTTTGACCACCACATAGTCGGTCAGGGCCATCAGCTTGCCGCCGCGATAGCCGGTGACCAGGCGGGCCGGAACGCCCGCCGAGCGCATCAGGACGACGAAGGCGGCGGCGAAAAATTCCGCGTTGCCTTCCTTGGTATCAAACCAGAATGCGTCCAGGGCGTTGGCATCGGTGGGCGGTGTGAAACGGTCGCGCACCCGGTAGCCGCCCTGGGACAGGGTGACCAGCGCCCCGCGCAGCAGCGCATCGGTGCCGCCGTCCGTGAATTGGCCGGCCAACTCGGTGCCCAGCGCACGCAGCCGCGGGTTGCTGTGGGCAGGCAGGGCGAGGGCGCGCTGTCGCAAGGCCGGCGCCAGTTCACCGCCTGCGGTCCATTCCAGCCAGGAGCCCAGGGCGTAACGCATCTCTTGTTGCACCGGCATGTGCGACAGCACCTGCCAGTCGGGGCCGATGAAAGATTCGCTGGTCAGCCGGGCGGGCAGGTCCAGGCCGTAGAGCCACAGGCCACCGTGCGGTGTCAGGCGGACCGTGTAGTCCACTTCCTGCGCCGTGGACTGCAGCTTGCCCTTGAAATCGGCGGCGCGCCGCCAGCCCTGCTGCATGATTTTGCGGCCGTTACCGGCGGCGTAGTCGGCGTCAAGCTGCCATTCCTGGCCGTCGAAGTTGTAGAACACCGGTCCGCGCCAGTAGAGCTGGCTGGTGGGCGGAACCCAGCCCGCGAACTCGGCCACCAACACGGCCTGCCCGTCGCTGGCGCCGGTTTGCGTCTGGCCCGGTTTGAGCCGGGCGGATATGCCCAGGCCCTGTTTCGATTGCTCGATGCCGACCGGCAAGGGCAGACCGAAAGTCAGGCCAATATCCCACAGGGGGCCGGGAATGCGCGGGAAGAACAAAAACAGCACGGCGGCCAGCGGCAAGGCGGTGAGCAGGTGTGCGCTTGCGCCGCGCAGTCCGTTCAGCGCGGCGCGGCCCGTCAGTGGCGTGGCGCTGGCGGGGGCGCCGTAAGCGGCGAGCAGGAGCAAGGCGGTCGCCAGCACGAACAACAGTCCCGCCCCCTCGCCCCATTGCAGCAGGCCGATGGCGACCGCCACGGCGGCGGCGCATGCGACCAGCGCATGCTCGCGTGGACGCTGGCTTTCGGCCCACTTGAGGGTCAGCACCAGGAGCAATCCCAGGCGCAGCGTGCCGCTCTCCAGCCAGCCGAAGGCAAGACCGGCGGTGACCGTGCAGAGGGTCAGGCCGAGCAGGCGCAGCGCGCTGACCCACGGGCGCCGGGGCAGGCGTCGGCTCAACAGCGCCAGGCCCAGCGCGGGCCAGGCCGCCAGCGGCAGCGACGGCGCGTGGGCGAACAAGGCCAGGGCGATGAGAGCGAGTGCGGTCATCTCTGGTCGGCTCCTGGCGTGGGTGCGGCGGGGCGCGGGCGGTTTCCGGCGCCGCCCTGGCTGACGACGGCGCGTGTGCCGTAGAGATTCCAGATCACGACGTCATCCATGCTCTCGACGCCGTCGGGGCCCAGCGAGAGCAGATCGTAGGCAGCTTCCCGGCCCGGGTTGCGAAAGACGTAGGCGCGTCCCCAGGGGTCGTTTGGAATGTGCGAGACCGTGCCATCCTCGACCAGCGCGCCGAGACCTTCCGTGGTGTTGGGCATTGGACGGCTTTGCGGGCGGGGCATGAGCAGCGCCGCGTTCAGGGCGCGGACGGTCTCGCGGGCCTTGGAAAGCAGGACCATCTCGTCGGTAACCCGGCGGTTGTAGAGGACCGCTCCGACCGCGATGCCGACCAGAATCGACAAGCCCCAGACGCTGGCTTCGACCAGGCTGACCCCCTTCACGCCGGAATGTTTGGCAAGCGTTGCGCTCATGGTTTCTTCCCCTGGGTGGCGATGGTGGTGCGTTCGGGCATGGGCGAGAGGATTTCGCTCTCGCTGATGAGCAGCGGTGGGACGATGACCCCGCTCAGGTCGCCCAAGCCTTCCTCCTTGACGTTTTCGAGGATTTCCTGGAAGGCGATGCGGTACCAGAGCTTGGCCTGGATGCGCAAGGGTCCGGCGGCGCGGGCGGGTAGCGGCGCCGTGTAGTCCACCTTCTGGGTGGCGCCGGCAGGGATGGGCTTTCTCGGATAGACCAGTCGTTCGACGTCGAACAGGGTATGGCGCAGGTCGAGCTTGCCCTTGTCGTCTTCCATGTGTTTGACCCACATCACGGCGTCGGCGGCGGTGCGCCCGGTCTTGCCATCGAAGGCGCCGCTGTGCAAGAGTGTTTTTCCGGTGGCGTCGGTGACGGTGACTTCCAGCCACATGTGGCGCTGGTCAAGCGGGCCGGTGGGCAGTGCATGGCCGGCGCCGGTGTTGCTCACGAGCACGCCGATACGGAGCTTGCCAGACTCACCCGGCGCCACTTCGACCTTCAGGTTGGCGGCGGACTTGAGCAGATCCGTCACCTGGTGGTTGGTGGTGCCCAGTTCATCCATGTATTCGTTGCGCTTGAAAATGCGGTTGATCCCGGTCGGTGATCCGCCCCGCAGCTCCGTGACCAGGTTGTCAGGCAGTTTGGGGTTGGTCAGCAGGTAGTTGCCGCCTATGAAGCGGTGGGAGACGCCGCGCGGTGGTTTTTCACCCTTCTTGAGCGCGGCGATGAAGGCCGCAGGGTCTTTGGCCATGTGGCAGTCCTGGCATTCGACGCCTTTTTTCGGGAATTCGGAGACCCGCCACTCCTCGAAGGTGGCCTGGAAATCGAGCCGGTGCTGGCCGCTGACATCGGTGGGCCGGATCTCGGTGTGGCAGGCGCCGCACAGGTCGCTCGAACCCATGTGTGGAGACTTCTTGCGCGCCTGCATGTCGCCCGCATGGCGGGACGGCGCGGCCATGATCAATCCCGGGTCCAGATGCCGGAAATAGCCATTGATGTTGGACGTGAACGCCCCGTTGCCGGCCAGCGGTTCGGGGTGGGTGGCCGTGTGGCAGACGATGCAATTCACGCCTTCCTCGATGGCTTCCGTTTCCTGCACCGCCATGATCGGATTCACCGCGCCGGTGAGGGTGCCCAGCGGGTTGTGGCAGGACTCGCACCAGCGGCCCTTCTGGTCGCCGATCTCGCCAGCGGCATGGGAACTGCCTGCATTGCGGGTGACGGCGGCGTCGTAGATGAGGTCAAGGTCGGAGATGGCGTGCAGCGAGGTGTTCCACTCCATGAATTCCTGGCGGTGGCATGCACCGCAGTCCCGGGCCGAGGGAACGCCCCGCCAGTTGACCAGCTTGCCGTCAGGCGTTTTCAGTTCGCCGGGAGCAAAGGGGTTTTTGCCGAAGGGCAGGCTGTAGAAGGGGAGGTCGCCCGTGGCGATGCCGAGGTCGCGGTTGGCGGGCAAAAAGGCATAACCGGCGCCGACGGCGACGCTCGTCAGCAAGATGGCCAGGATGATCCGGCGCCAACCTGAATAGAGGCCTTGGTAGAGTTTGAACAGCTTCATTTTTTGTCTTTGGCGGGAAAGTGAAGGACAAGGAGTGCAAGGACCACAACGGTGAATGCGTCATGGATCCAGGTCAGCCACCGACTGCTCCCGTAGGGAAGCATCCAGGTCGGATAGCCGATCAGGTAGAAGACCACCGGCAAGGCGATCACCACCCCGGACAGCAGCACCAGCCAGTTCGCCCACATCAGGCTGTGGCCGTGCAGGCGCTTGGCGGCCTGGCGATCCCAGCGGATTTCTGGGATCAGGCGGAAGGGAAAAAGGAGGTCTTTCCAGGGTTCCCGGCCGTCCTTGAGGTGGGCGTAGAGGTAGGGAATGAAGAGCAGCAGCCCCAGTGTTCCCGCGACCAGGTGCGTGATGAGCATCACCTGGGCCAGGGCGGTGCCACCCACGTCCAGCCACAGGAGCACGCCGGTCACCAGCGAAATGCCGAAGCCGCCGATAAAGGCTTCGAGAAGGTGGCGGGTGGCGTCGCGGGTGCGCCAGCGCATGGCGGGACGCGCCGAATCATGGGGGGAGGCAATAGCTTCGGGGGGCATGGACTGTATGGAGGGTTGGGTGGACATCAGGGCTTTACTTTCATTCAGTGGGCAAGGTCGAACAGGGCCAGCCGGCGCAGGCAGGCGTCCCGGTGGGCCCGGCCCCGGGTCGGTGCGACGGTGGGCCCGGCCGCGTCGGGCAGGCGCAGGCCGTAGTCGCAGCCGGC
This sequence comes from Rhodoferax sp., assembly GCF_030697375.1. Classification (GTDB taxonomy): domain Bacteria; phylum Pseudomonadota; class Gammaproteobacteria; order Burkholderiales; family Burkholderiaceae_C; genus Allorhodoferax. The sequence goes on from NZ_JAUYQD010000005.1 coordinate 145,488, forward strand.
CCGCTCGGCATCCAGCACCCAGCGGGCCAGTTGGGCCAGGCGAGCGTCGCCAGCGCCCGGGCAGTGCGCCCAGTCGAGCCACAGGGCGTCGCCGCCCCGGTTCCCGTCGAACTGGTTGACCAGGAGTTCCTCGCGCCGGCCCCAGACGCGCCAGTTGATGCGGCGCGGCGGGTCGCCTGGGGTGTAGGCACGCAGCCCCTGGAAATCGTCGGCCGCAGCAGATCGGTGGGCCGGGCGGGGGATCGCCACGGGCAGTGCGGCGTCACCTTCCGCCGCCGGATAGACCAGCGCGTCGACCGGGGGCAGCCGACGTTGGCTGCGCCACAGGCCGAGCGGGTAGGTCGAGACCAGGGTGAGATTGCTGACGTTAAGCGGTCCCCGCCGCCCGGTCGGCAGCGCGACGGCGAGCGTGGCCTCGCCGTCGGCGGCGAGTGGGCTGCTTGCGCTGGCGACCGGGCCAGCGATCAGCAGGAGCTGCGAGCGCGGGCGGCCGTGCCGGTCGGTCAGCCGACCCTCGATGCGCAGCGGCTCGTTGGCGAATACGGGCATGGGCGCGCTGGCCTGCCAGTGCAGGCCGGCGAGGTTGCGCCAGCCATTCCAGGCGGCCTGCAGCCAGACCGCGAGCAAGAGGAAAGCCAGCGCGAAGACCAGGTTGTTGCCGTAATTGATGGCCGTGGCCAGCAGCGCGACAACCGCCAGCAGCCAGAAACTACCGGCTGCGGTGGGCCGCGAGGCAAGGCTGGAAAGCGGCGCCAGACGCTTCATGGCAGCGGCACGGCGGCGAGCAAGGTGGCGGCTGCCGTGGCCGTCTGGCGCGCGTCGCCCAGCCCGAGGCGGTGCATGGCGACGGCCGGGAAAACGGCCTGAATGTCGCTCGGCAAAACATGGTCGCGTCCTTCAAGCAGCGCCCAGGCGCGCCCGGCGGCGAGCAGCGCCAGTGCGCCGCGCGGCGACAGCCCATAGCCCAGCCCGGCGCTGTGGCGGGTGTGTTCGGCCAAGGCGCGGACGTAGGCCAGCAAGGCCTCGCTGGCGTGGATGGCGCGGGCGGCCTGTTGCAGCGCCAGCAGGCCGGCCGTATCCAGGCTGGGCGGCAGTCGATCCAGCAGATGGCGCCGGTCCTCGCCGCGCAAGACCTCCAGCTCGGCGCTAGCATCTGGGTAGCCGAGCGACAGGCGCATCAGGAAACGGTCGAGCTGTGCTTCCGGCAAGGGGTTGGTGGATAACTGGTCCACCGGATTCTGTGTGGCGATGACGAAAAAAGGCTCGGGCAGCGGGCGGGTCGTGCCGTCGCTGGACACCTGGCGCTCTTCCATGGCTTCAAGCAGCGCCGACTGGGTTTTGGGCGAGGCCCGGTTGATCTCGTCGGCGAGCAGCAGTTGGGTGAAGAGGGGGCCGGGGTGGAAGACGAATTCGCCTTTTTCCTTGTGGAATATTGCACCGCCGCTCAGGTCGCCCGGCAGCATGTCGTTGGTGAACTGAACGCGGTTGAATTGCAGACCAAGCACCTTGGCCAGCGCATGGGCCAGCACCGTTTTACCCATGCCCGGCAGGTCTTCGATCAGCAGGTGGCCGCGCGCGACCAGGCAGGCCATGGCCAGTTTGACGGTGTGGCTTTTGCCGAGCAGGATGCCATCCACCGCGGCGCAGGCCTGGGCCAGGGGGCTGGGCAGCCCCTTGGGGGACAGAGGAAGATCGTTGATTTTCATTTTTTTCTCCAATGAAACAGGTGTTGAGAGGGATGGCATGTCAGTACGTGTAGCGGTAGCCGATGCGGATGGAGCGGCTATCGGCGATGACCTCGTTGAGGCGCATATCACCGCTTGTGCCGTTGGACAAGTAGGTGGTGTCACTGCCGTTTTGGAGCGCGAAACTGCGCTCGCTCAGGTCCAGCGTGACGTGGTGGCCGGGGAGAATGCGCCAGTCGGCGCCGATTTCCGTCTCCCAGCCGCGGCCGTGGCCCTGGTGCCGGTAGCTCACCGGATGGGCGAATCTGCTGCGCAGATTCCAGTCGGCCTCGGCCCGGTAGTCGAACCAGTGGTGCTTGATGCCGACGCGCAGTGCGAGTTGTTCCGTGGGCCTGAAGTCCGCCTCCAATCCTTGCCAGATGCTGCTCCAGACCGCGTTGTAATGGCTGTCCAAGCCGGCAAAGGCCCCCAGCGGTGTGCGCTCGCCGTAAGCGGACACCACTTGCCGTCCGTTGCGCATGCGGTAAAGGCTGTCATACCGGGCAAATCCCAGCATGGGGGTCAGCGAGCCGCTGTGTCCAAACGGCAAACGCCATCCGGCGCCGAGGGAAACATCCAGCATGCGGCTGTCCTTCGCTTCGGAATAGGAGCGTGAGTACTCGCCTTGCCGGTTGTTGAAGCGGTAATCGGAATCCTGCACTGTCCCGTCGAAAAGCGCCTGCGCATAGGCCAGGTGGGCTTGGGCGGTGATGCCGGAGGGATGGGTCCAGCCGCCGTCGAGGCGGATTTCGGCGGCGGGCACGTCCCAGATCAGTTCGGAAAGGATGTTTGGGGTGGACAGCCCGTCAAGATCGGAGGCGATGGTGAAGCGCGTGTGGTCGTGACGGTAACCGGACGACAGTTTCAAGTAAGCGCTCTGTGTGGGGGGGCGGGCGGACTCCACCGCCACCTCTCCTGCGCTGTTTGGTGTAAATACCGTCAAGGTGGGCACCGACGGCGGTGCGAGTTCGACCTGGCGTGGGCCAGTGGCTTCATACACCGTCATCGTCGCCCCGGCCAGTGGATCGGCCAGCGTCGGCAGACCGGCGCCCAAGGCCATGGCTGCCATCAGGCAGGAATAAACGCGGTTCTTTTTCACGGCCGCTGCACCGCTTGTTCAAAGGGCAGGCGGGAGATGGCATAGGCCCAGGTCCAGGAGTCGGCCCCACCGCTCGCATCGAGCTGCTGCTTCTCCAGCACCATGGCCGCCCAGTTGCCGCGTATCAGGGTGGGCACCAGCGCCCCCGGCTGCGCGCTGGTATTGCTGACTTGCAGCGCCGTGACATACAGGCCGTCGCCTTGCCAGCTGGCCCTGGGCCAGGCCTCCATGCCGTTGGCCAGTGGCCAGCGGCCGGTGTCGCCAAGGGGGAGGGCGCGCAGGCCTTGCGGTGGCGCGGCCATCGGGTCTTTCTGCCGGACGGCCGCCGCCGCGGCACGGGCCAGCGCGGCAAAGCGGGTGTCCTCGCCGTGGCCAGGGGGGGCGCTGGAAGTCGTTTCTGAAACGGCTGGCTCCGCTGGGGTGCTGCTCAGCTTGGGCACGACGGGGGGGCTCGGAAGGGTTGCCGCCAATGCGTTGAAATCCTGCGTCTTGGCTTGTGCAATGCTGTTCGACTCCCCGGGGTTTTCCAGCACGCGGGGCGTGATCAGCAGCACCATCTGCGAACGCACGGAGGCGCGCACGTCGCGTTTGAACAGGTAGCCCAACACCGGAAGGTCACCCAGCAGCGGCACCTTTTCTTCGTCGCGCTGCACGCTGTCGCGGATCATGCCGCCGATGGCAACGGTCATGCCATCCTGGGCATGTGCGGTGACTTGCAAGGAGGCGGTGGAGACCGTATCGATGGGGAAATCGATGACTTGTCCGCCACTGGTAGCGATCGGGATTGAGCCGTCCTTGAGCTTGACGCTTGAGCTGTCCTGGTCCAGGGTCAGGCTGATGGAGCGGTCACCGTTGATGCGCGGCAGGATGGAGAGCGTCTGGCCGACATTGCGTTTTTCTGTCTCCACGGTGATCTGGGTGTTGGTGGCACCGGTGGTGCCGGTGGTGCTTTGCGACGAGGCCCCGACCGTCAGCACCCGTTCGTCGCCGATAAACAGCCGGGCCTGCTGGTTGTTGGCCGCCACCAGCATGGGCGAGGACAGCACCTTGAGCTTGTTTTCCTGCGCCAGCAACTGGAAACGCAGACTCAGCGACTCGCTCATGATTTGCCAGATGGCGGTGGCGTTCTGCTCGACGCCAAACAGCCCGGTCCGCCCGGCCATGGCCGCGTAGTTGCTGCTGGTGCTGGGCAGTGCACCGATTCCCAGCGGGCCGTTGGTCGTCCCCTTGCTGCCAAAGCCGATGTCAAACACCGACCTGAAACCGTTGTCCAGCTTCACTTCGAGGATTTTCATTTCCAGCAAAACCTGTTTGGGCGGCTTGTCCATATCGCTGACCAATTGGCCAATTTGCTTCAACGTTATTTCGTCGCCGGTGCGCACCATCAGCAGGTTGTTCAGTTTGTTGTAAGAGACATACACCGGGGGGCCCTGCCGGGCCGCCATGTCCTGGAGATCGGCCATGCTCAGCAGCGCTTGCCCGTTGGCACCGGTGCGGAGCTGGCTGCCAAGGCGGTCCTGGCCCAGGCGGGCGAGATCGGATGCGGGGTCATAGCTCCCCGGGCCACCACCACGGGCATTGCCAGCGCCGCCGCTGGTTTGCGCCTGATCCAGAGAGGCGCCCCCGCTGAGACCGCTGGTACTGCCGCCGGTGCGGCTGTTTCCGGTACTGGCCGACCCGTCCTTGCTGCCTCCGCTGGTGCTGGTGCGGCTGCCACTGCCAAGCGAGGAGGGCGGCATTTCCTCGACCGGCGCCGAGAGGGTGACCCGGCCTCCGAACAGTGCCTTGATGGCATTGGCGGTTGCCACCACATTGTGGTGGCGCAGGGTAAAGACCCGTGTCTGTTCGTCGCGGACAATGGCCAGGTCTTTCTGGTACTCCTCGCCGCTCATCACGATGTAGGTTTTCGATGCGGCATCGAAGCGGTACCAGACACCGGCGGCTCGGCACAGGTTGCGGACCATGTCTTCGACGGTGGTGTCGTACAGGTAAAGCGAGACAATCTGGTCGGCAACCTTGCCGGTCACCACCACGTTGGCCTTGCCGACCCGCGAGAGCAGGCGGACGGCATCGTCGAGTCGCACCTGGGTGAGCTGGATGTCGCCTAGCACCCCGGTGGGCAAGGGCGCTGGTTTGGTGGCAGGGGGTATATCCGCCTTGGCCACGACCGGTTTGGACTTTGCGCCGGGGGGGGCGGCAAATACCAAGGGCGCAGCGAAGAGGGCCGCGAGCAGAAGTGTGGGCATGCGGTGCTTCATCGCAGAATCACTTTCTTGCCCTGTGGCATGCTGGGATCGAGCAGTGTGACGCCCTGGCGATCGATCTGGACGAGAAACGTCCCCAGGTCACCGAGGTCAATCAATTCGCGGTCCATGACGGTAATGGTTTCTGTTGGGTTGATGGCGAGCTGGGCCGCCCGCCCCTGCGGCGTGATGACCAGCGCCTTGAGCCGGACCTGCCTTTGCAGTTCGAGAATGCTGGCCCCTGGCGAACCCTGGTAGCGGTTGGCGCTGCGCCCTTCGCGCAATTGCGGTGAGACTTCGAACGGGTCGTTGCTGCTCTCAAAGCGGCGGCCCCCCACGGTGCGGGGCAGGGGCGGCTGGGGGGTGTCTGGCAGCGTGGTGTCGTCTGAGCGTTTGCCGCCAAGTGAATTCACCTGGCGATTGACCGTCTCCGCATAACGGCCCAGCGTGTTCAGGCCCTCACGCAGACTGGGGTGCAGGTCGGTGCTCTTGTCGCGGGCCAGGTCCAGCGCCTGGTTCTGGGCGGACGCGTCCAGCACGAACAGGCTCAGAGTGAGCAGCAGCGCGGCGCTGGGGTGCTTGGGGAGAGATCTGTGCATCATCGGGTTCAGCCGCCTCCGGTGGAAACGGCAAGGACCGCCTGGAAAAAGGCGTAATAGACAAAGCCGACCAGGCCCCCGATGAGCAGCGTCAACAGGGGTTCGATCATCGACGAGAGAAACTTGACGCGGGCATCCAGTTCTTTTTGGTAGTGGTTGCCCAGCGCTTCCATGACGGCTTCCATTTCGCCGCTGCGTTCGCCGATCGCGGCCATGTGCTGCACCAGCGCGGGTATCGGGTTGCGCGCCAGCGCCACGGTCAGGGCGCGGCCCTCCAGCACCTGCTCGGCGGCTTGGTGCAGCGCACGGGTGAGCGCCGCATTGCCTGCCACCTGGCTGACCGAGCGCAAGGCCTCCAGCACCGTCAGGCGGCTTTTCAGCAGAAGGCCGAAAGTCCAGGAGACCTGGGCAATGGCGGCCGACATCAAGGTGCCGCCGAGCACCGGAACGCGCAGCAGAAAACGGTCGCTCAAGAGAAGAAAGGCCGGCAGGCGGCGCAGCACGACAAAGCAGACGATCAGCGCGGCCAGCGCCATGACCAGGGAAATGCCCCACCGTCCGAGCCAGTCGGCAATGTCCATCATGGTCTGGGCCGCCCAGGGAACGGCCTTGCCGCGCGCTTGCAGGAAAACCGCGAATCGCGGCACGACGGAGCCGACGAGGAAACCGATCACACCGATCGAAACCAGCGTCACGATGGCGGGGTAGGTGAGCGCGGTCAGCAGTTGGCGGCGCACGTCGGCGCGGCGCTCGGTCAGCGCCGCCAGCCGTTCGAAAACCGCGTCCAGCTCGCCGCTCGCCTCGCCCGCCTCGGTCAGTTTGATGGCGATGCGCGGGAAGATCGCCGGTTCCTTGGCCAAGGCGGCGGAGAAGCTGCTGCCGGCACTGATGCGCTCGGCGCAGCGGTGCAGAACCAGCGTCAGGCGCGGGCGACCAGCCAGCCGACCGGCCGCTTCCAGCGCCTCCAAAATGGTGTGGCCGGCGCGCAGCATCAACTGCATTTGGCGGTAAAACAGCATCATGTCGCTGTTGCGCACAGAAAGCCCGGTGTGCAACCAGCGCACCAGGGCGCGCAGCATGTCGGGTACGGAGCGGTGGTCGCCGCTGCCAGCGGCCAGCTCCAGAATGCGCAGACCCTGACCGCGTAGCGTGGTCCGGGCCTGGTTCAGGTCGGCCGACTCCAGCTGACCGCTCAGCTCCTTGCCCTGTTGGTTCAATCCGACGTAGCTGTAGGTTGGCATGGATGGGTTCTCAGGTTCTCAGGTGCAGGTAGGGGCGAACTTCACCCAGGCTGGTCAGGCCCCGGCGGACCTTGTCGCGGGCGTCGTCGCCGAGCCGCCAGTAATCGCCTGCGGCCGTGCTCAGTTCGCGTTCGCCGGCGCCGTTGCCTATGCATTCGGCCAGCCCGGCGTCCAGCCACAGTGCTTCAAACAGACCGACCCGCCCGCGATAGCCGGAGCCCAGGCAGCGCGGGCAGCCCTTCGGTTCGAAGATGGCGCACTCGCCCATTTCCTGCGCACCGAGCAATTGGCTTTCTTCCGGCGTCGCCGATCGGGTCTGGCGGCAGTGTGGGCAGAGCATGCGCACCAGGCGCTGGGCGATGATGCCGTGCAGCGTGGCGCCGACCAGAAAGCGCTCGCAGCCGATGTCGGCGAGGCGGGTGATGGCGCCCACCGAGGTGTTGGTGTGCAGGGTTGACAGCACCATATGGCCGGTGGTGGCGGCTTTGAGTGCGACGTCGGCGGTGTCGAAATCGCGGATTTCGCCGACCAGGATGACGTCGGGGTCGTGGCGCAAAAAGCTGCGCAACGCGCCGGAAAACCCGACCTTGCCGCTGACCTGCACCTGCGTGATGCCGGAGATCACCTGTTCGACCGGGTCCTCGGCGGTCAGGATGTTCAGCGCGTTGGCGTCGAGTTCGCGCAGCACGGCGTACAGCGTGGTGCTCTTGCCGCTGCCGGTCGGGCCGGTGACCAGGATGATGCCGTGCGGGTGGGCCAGCCCTTCTTGCAGGCGCTTGATCATGAACGGCGGCATGCCCAGGGCATCGAGCGTCTGGCGCCCGGGGTCGCTTTTCATGACGCGCAAGGTCAGCCGTTCGCCGAATTTGGCCGGCACCGAGGCGACGCGCATCTCGACCGGCTCGGCGCCATCACCAATGGGATAGCTCAGGCCGCCGTCCTGCGGCGCACGCGACTCGGCGATGTCCATGCCGGACAGCACCTTGACCCGGGAAATCATGCCGTCGCCCAGGTTGCTCGGCAGCAGGCCGCCCCAGGGCTGCATGCGGCCATCGACGCGCAGGCGCACGCGCACCCCTTCTTTGATGCTTTCGATGTGGATGTCCGAGGCGCGGCGCAGCAGGGCTTCGCGCACCAGACGCTCAAACAATGCGACCGGTTCCTCGGATGCTGTGTCGCGCGCTTCGCGTGGTGCAAATTGCGCGAGCAGGGGACCGATCGCTTCGGGTTCTGCGACTGCCAGTGGCGTTGTGGCACCCAAAATGCGGCGCGCGGTTTCCACGCCGAGCTGGTCGGCCGGGTCGCTGACCGCAAGGTAGAGCGTTCCCTCAGGCGTGCGCAGCGGCACCATCGGGTGGCGCTTGAGCAATGTTCCCGGCAGGCGCGCGGCGCTGGCGCCATCGAGCACCCAGGAGCCGAGCTGGGCGTAGGGCAGGCCGTGTGCTTCGGCCAGCGCCAGGTAAAAGGCCGTGCGCGGCAGGCCGAGTTCACGCGACAGCGCTTCAAGCAGCGGCAGGCGCGACACCCGCGCCTGGCCGCGCAGGCGGTTGACCAGTTCGCGTTCGAACAGTCCGGCTTGCAGACCGGCATTGATCAGGGCGGCTTCGTTGAGAACCATCACATCCCCCGCCCACCCGCCAGCAGGCGATCGAAGGTTACCCCGTCACGGGCCAGTCGGCGCCCGTCCGCGGTGGTTATCAGATTGTCGCGCGCCAGTCCGGCCAGGGCTTGGTCGAAGGTTTGCATGCCGGCGTCACGGCCTGATTCGATGGCTGAGTAGATTTGCGCGGTGCGCCCCGAAGCAATCAGGTTGGATACGGCAGGCGTCACCTGCAGCACTTCAATGGCGGCGACCCGCCCTTCCCGGCCGACGGCCGGAAGGAGCTGCTGTGCGACCACCGCCTTGAGCACCAGCGACAGGCGGTGGCGGACCACCGATTGTTCGCCGCCGGGAAACGCGCCGACGAAGCGCTCCACCGCCCCGGTGGCGTCGGCGGTGTGCAAGGTCGAGAAAACCAGGTGGCCGGTTTCGGCTGCGGTCAGGGCGGCGCGCATGGTTTCGGTGTCGCGCAATTCGCCGACCAGGATGACATCGGGGTCTTCGCGCAGCGAGGCCTTGACCGCGCTGGCGAAGTCGGGAACGTCGGTATGCAGCTCCCGGTGGCTGATGATGGACTGTTTCGGGCGGTGCACGAATTCGACCGGGTCCTCGATGGTCAGGATGTGCATCGGGCTGCTGATGTTGATTTCGTTGATCAGGGTGGCCAGCGTGGTGCTTTTGCCGCTGCCGGTAATGCCGGTCACCAGCACCAGACCGGCGTGCAGGCGCGCCAGGTCGCGCAGGCTTTCGGGCAGGCGCAGTTCATTGAAGCTGGCAAAGCGTGATGGCAGATGGCGGGCCACCAGCGCGGGCTGCCCCAGGCTGCGAAAAACATTGACCCGGAAACGCTCGCCCGCGCTGGAGGTGTAACCGAGATCGACCGTGCCTTTTTCCGCTAGATCGCGCTGCTGGCCGGGGGCCAGCAAGGTGTCCAGCAGTTCGCCCATGGCGGCGTGCCGCCATGCCTTGTCCGACATCGCAGCGACCTCGCCGTGCAGGCGCCAGCAGGGCAACCGGCCACCGGCCAGGTGCAGGTCCGAGGCCTGGCCCTCCACCACGGCGGCGAGAAACGCGTCAAACGCGGCGTGTGCGGTGGCGGGAGTCGGTGGTGTTTCGTGCATGGCTTAGACGGCAAACTTGATCTGGACATCCAGCCACTGCCGGATGATCGCTTGGGTTTCGGGATGGCGTTCGACCTGCACCGAGATGTCGCTGCTCACGGGCGCGGCGACATAGGGCAGTCTGGCCAGCCCGTCGAGGAACTGCATCAGCCCATGAAAACTGGCGCGCGCATGCATCACGATCAGCGGACGCTTGAACGGGTTGGCTTGCGCCGCTTCCAGCACCATTTGCGCTGTCGGCGGTCGGTCTTTGTCCTCGCTGCGCAAGTAGACGTGTTCGAGCGCGAGCACCTCCATGTCGCCGGCTTCGGCCAGACTGGTCAGGCCGGTTTTCAGCACGTTCATCGCCAGGCTGTCGTCGAGTGGGACGAAACCGGCGTTGAGCCGCGCCACCTCGGCCGTGGTGCGCTCCAGTTGCCGGTGCAGTTCGTCCAGCTCGCGGCGTGCCTCGCCCGGGTTTCTGCCGCCGAGGCTGGGCGCCGGCGTGGCCGGGGCGGCCTGTTGTTTTGCCGCAGCCTTGTTGCGCACCGCCTGTTTTTCGAGGTCGTATTCCAGCTTGCCCAGGCGGGTATGCGCGATAGGCCAGAGCAACGCGAAATACAGCGCCATGCAAATGGCGGCGGCGATGGCGGTGTAGGTGTTTTTCTCCGTGGTCGGGAGCTTCTGCCAGACGGCACGGCTATACACAAGCCGCTGCTGAATCGAGTGGAAGGCGGTGTTTTCGGCCATGGCGGTTTTCAAGGGCGGGCCGGGGGAACCCCGGCGGAAATGCCCACCGTTGCGGTGGTGGGCGGTGGTGACGAAGCCGGGCGGGTGACGGCGGAGTCGCCTTCGAGATCGTCGCTTTCCGGGATCAACCAGAAGTTCACCTCGTGACCCATCTTGTTGTTGCGTCCCTTGCGTTCAATGATGCCGGTTTGCGTCACGCCGTAGCCGAGACTGCGGCTTTGTTCGGCAATTCGGCTGATAAAGGCCTGTGCTCCTGTATAGCTGGGCGACCAAGCGACCACCTGGATGGAGGTGGCATTGCTGCTTACCTTGCTGTTGCGTAGGCTGTCGAGCACCGCATCGTTGCCGATGGTCTGGGCCAGCATCTGCAGCAGATCGGGCAGGTTCTGGCGCATGGTGCTGATGCTGCTGAGGCGCCCGTGGTCGTTGAGCAGCGGTTCGAGTTTTTTCCGGGTGACGTCGAGGTCCTTGGCCAGTTCGTTGAGTTCGGCGTTGAACCTGGCTTCGCTCTGGGTGGCCTGCGCCTTTGTTTTTTCAACCTGGCTTTTTTCCGCCACTGTCGTGTTCAGGCGGTACAACTTGTACCGCTGGAGGCCTTCGACCACGCCCAGTCCGGCAATGACGACTCCGATGGCCGCCAGGCGGCGGATATCGTGGTCGTTCCATAAGGACCCGCGCAATTCGCGTTCGACAATACGCGGCAGGCGCGAGCTGTCGCCGCTGGCTTCGCGCGCCAGGTGCAGCCAAAAGCGCTCCCAGCTTTCGCCCACCGGACGCAGTTGCACCGGGTGGCCGGTGCACAGGCCGAGGTCGTCGCACAGACTGTGGGCCAGTGCTTCGTCACCGGTGTGCAGGCAGACCAATTCCACGCTGAGGCGCGCTTCGCCGCTCCAGTCGGCCAGCAGCCGCGCCAGCCAGTCGGCGTGCAGTCGGCGCTCCATGCGGCCCTCGCTGCGGGCGGCCAGAACCAGGCCGTTTTGCCGGTGGACCGCAACCACCTCTTCCTGGTGCAGTTCCAGGCTCACGGTGGCGACCGGGCTATCGCGGCGCTTGTCCGGTGCGGCTTCGGCGGTGCTTTCGCTGGCCAGCCAGACCAGCGGCAGGCAGGCCTCCAGGCGCAAATGGCGCCGGGTGATGGCGTCTTGCCATTCCTGGTAGTTGGCCGCGCCCACCCCGCAGGCTAGCCACAGAGGATGCTTGTCCTGGATGCGCCCGCGCCAGCCGGCCATGGTTGAAGCGTCGAGGTTTTGCAGGTGCTCCTGCAGGTCAAGGCACTCGTCCAGTGCGGCGCGGTGGATCAGCTCCATTTCCAGCGCCGTTTCCCCGTAGCGCAGCGGCGTGCGTCGGCCTTCCCGGCGCATGGCCTCTTCCAGCGTCACTTTTTCCCGGTCCATGGCGCTCAGGTGCCTGCGCGCTTCGAGCAAGGCACCCATGGACCACAGGCTGCCGAACTCGGCCAGCACCGGTTCGATCTCACTTTGTACCAGTTCGCGCATTTGGACGGTGGGCCGGGGCCTGTCCGGGGGGACCGGCAGGTTGACGATCCCCGGCAGCAGGCTTCTGGCCGCCAGGGCAACCCGCTGGGGCCTGATTTCCGACTGTCGGCCTAGTGCCAGGAGAATTTCGTCCAGCGCCTCGGTAAACCGCGCTTGTGGTGACTCGGTGGTGGCCACGATGCGGCCTTGCCCACCCTCCTCGGCGAATACCGCAGCCTTGAGGCCGGTGATGTCCCAGGCCAGCAGCAGCCAGGGCTTTTGTCTACCCGAACGCAGGCGCTTGAACAGCGGTTTCATCGCAGCTCCAGCCGGGCTTCGGGCAGTGCGATCCCGGCGACCGCGTCAATCCGGGCGAAGCTGCGTTTGCCCGTGTCCCACTCGGGTGAGTCGGTGCTGTTCCATAGGGTGTTGTCGGTGTCGCTGGTGACGAGCAGCAAATGGCGCCCCTGGGGAACCAGACTGGCACCGCTTGCCGTGTCGCCGGCCTTGCAATTGGCGGAGAAAGCGAAAGTGACGCTTTGTGGACAAAGCGCCGCGCTGACCAAGCCGTCGCCCGTGCCATCGAGGCAGACATCCGCCACCGGTGTCGAGTAGCGCAGCCACTGACCACCGCTTGCGGTATTCCTGAAGACGAGCAGGCTGACCGCCATCTTTTTGCCGATGATGTCGGCACCGCTGTAGTTGGTGACGCGCACATTCCATCCCTGCAATGGGACCAGCCAGTCAGCGGCGTTGATGTTCAGGCTGCGGTCGGCAGCGAAATCTTCGCCGCCCAAGGCGTTGTCTGCACCCAGGCTAGTGATGGTCAGGTTGGGGTCAGCACTCTTAAGTACGACTGCCCAGCCAAAATTCAGGGCGTCGGCGGCGCTGTTGCCATCTTCGTTGCCCCATCCGTCGCGGAAATGGCTATTGAAAGTGAGGCTGCCGAGATAGTCACCCCGGTGGCCCTTGACCAGGAGTGCGGCGTTGTCGCTCAGAGGCGTTTCACCACCGTTGCTGGCGCAGGTGGCGGTATCCGGCACGGGATCAAACAGGGGCTGCTGCACGCCCTGCGCCAGCAGGCTGCCGGGCTGCAGCAGCGTCGCCAGATCGCTGGGCAGATCGCCGTTGTCGGCAATGAAGCCGCCGATGGTGTCGGGGGTTGCAGGTCCGAGTTGGCCGGTGATGGCGCGGCGCAGGCTTTGCAGGCGTAAGCGGGTGTCGTCATGGCGGATTTGTGCGCGGTCTTCGGTGGAGAGGCCAAAGGCCATCAGGGAAACCGCCGACATGACAGCCACCACGACCAGCAGTTCGATCAGCGTGAAGCCATCGGTGCTGCTGCGGCTTGGGTGGCGAGCGGTGGGGACGTGCATGGCCGCATTCAATCCGAGAATGAGGTGACCAACAGTGCAGGACCGCGCGAGTGGTTGTAGACGTGAAAGGCATAGAAGGTGCGCGCCTGGCCGGGTAACACGTCCTTGCTCAGGCGGGCGGCGACACCGTCCTCAATGTAGGCGGCCAGTGCCTTGTCGCCGCCGTAATCGAGGCCGATACGCTGACTGACCAGGGGTGGGTTGCTGACCTTCATCATCGACAGCGCGCTCATCAAGTAGTCAGCCTTTTGTGGGGCAGGCCGTGCGGCCAGTGTGGCACGGAACTTGACTGGTGACGGGGCAAAAATGATCCGCTGGCCGGGAACCTCGGTACGCGAGTCGCTGACCAGTTTTTTCAAATCAACTTCCTTGTAATTGGCAGTAGAGGACAGGCCGCTTGTGGGGGGCGCCGGTGCGAGAGCTGGTGCGGCGGTGTCGGCAGCGAAGCTGCTGGACGCCAGTCCGGCGAGGCCAAAGGCCAGCGCCACTGCAGCGAGGGTGGGAAGGCCGTAGGAATGGAGTGTTTGCATGGAGTTTCCTTGTCGTGTCAATGTCCCAGGCACAGAACCTGGTCGTCTTCGCCCTCGGCTTCCGCCAGATTCGCAAGGCAGGGGTCGGTGGGGTTGCGTCCGCCATAACGGCCATCGCGGCCCCAGTAGACGATGCGGGGAGCGTCGTTGTTGGCCAATCCGAAGACGGCGAAAGGACGGGCGTGGGCAGGCAGTTCCTGCTGTGTGCTGTCGTACCCCACGGTTTCGCGTGCCACGGTGCGCCAGCCAAGCATGCAGGTGCCGTCCTCTTGCTCCTGGTTGTAGCAGGCGCCCCAGCCCGCCGTGGCGGCGCGGTAGCGGGGACCCGCGCCGAAGGCCGGGATGTCAAGCAGCTTGCTGCCGGCCAGGGGGGAGCCGGTGCCGTCGGGCGCAGTGAATACGACGCTGCTGGCGTTGAAGTCGGCGCCGTGGTCTACCCACAGGCGCGACTGGGTATCGAGGTAAGGGCCGTGCCAGCCACGGCGGGTGTCGGCGTTCCAGCGGTTGAGGAAAGCCAGGGGATGGTTGCCACACAGTGACGGCGCGGTGAACAGCAGGGCGAGATTGACCGGTGAGGCGAACCAGGCGTCCTTGTCTGTGTCGAGATTGGGCGCCGCCCAGGTGCGCAGCACGCCGCCAGACGGCGTGCAATCCATGCGGGTGGTGGAAACCGGTGTTTCCACGGTGCCAGGTGCGGAAAGGATAAAGGGGCCTTGTCCCGGATAAAACCCGGTATCGGCTTTGAAGCGTTTCAGGCCATCGGCCAGGCGTTGCATTTCGGCGCGCGCGATGTCGTCCTCGGCGCCTTCCTGGATGCCGGTGTAACTGCCCCAGGCGGTATAGGCCAGGGCTGCCAGAATGCTGCACACCACCAGTAATTCGATCAGCGTAAAACCGCGGTCGCGCAGATCACCTGCCTTGGACAGCGCCATGGAAATTCTCGATTCGTGATTCAGGGGGGAGAGGGAGGGCGTCGGCGTGTGATCGACACCCTCCGGGTGGAGCGGGCAGGGTCAGTCGCCCGCTCCGGTGAGACTCAGACTAATCCGTGATTAGGTCTTACGGACGTTGTCCACTTCACCCAGTTCTTCGTCTTTGGTATCACCAGCGCCATCAACGATGGCTTGGAAGGTGGCTTGACCGGCTGCCGTGGCGGTAGAACCAACGTTCCAAAGCACGATGAAGCGGTTGTACTCGGTGGGAGCTACATGGCGGTAGACCGGCGAGTTGGACAGGGCACCGATGGTGGAGGGGTTGAACAAGGTCGAGTCCGGGCCGACGCCAAAAGCAACCAGCCTGGCGTCCTGTGGTGCATTGACCCGCTGGTTGGCCGGGTTGGCGGCAGTGCCATTGCCCCACAGGTAAGCAGCGCCCGTGGCAACGATTGGGGCATCGGCAGCAAAGCCGCAACCGTTGGCCGTCACTGGGCGGAAGATGTTTTGCGGCGTGAGGTTGCCCTTCTTGCTAACCAGCAGGGCTTTGATCAAGGCGCCGGTGGCGCAATCGCCTGCCGCGCCGCCGTCGGGGGTTGCGGTCGTGTCAATGACACGTGTCGTGGTGATGCCCACTTCGCTCAGCGCTGTGACGTCGGCGGCGGTGAGCGTGCTTAACGCCATGTTGCCGGCCAGATCGCTGCTGATCATGCCTGCGTCGGCGGCGCCGACCATGACATTGGTGGCATTGGAAAGCAGCGAGTCGAAGTTGTTCGGATACTGACCCTGGTTCAACACACGGAACGTCTGAATGCCCTTGGACAGCTCATCCATCATCGCCACGTGCGCGGCAGCGGCACCCTTGCGGTCGGTGTCTTGCAGCATGATGGTGGCGGTGCCGGCGATAGCGGCCAGGATGGCAACCACAACCAGCAGTTCGAGCAGCGTGAATCCGCCGTCTTTTTTCTTCATTCCGGCCAGCTGGCGGCGCAGGGCGCGGCCTTTGACGGCGGTGGCATCGATTGCCTGGATTGTGGATTTCAGTTCGGCCTTGGTCATGGCCATGAGTTTCTTCAACATAGGTAACGTTCTATAGCAGTTGGCTTCGGATTCCCTCCCCAGGAACTCCTGCGCCAGGTTGTTTTATGAGAGTTCTGGAGAATTCCAGATGTATGCGCTGCGACCCCGCGTCGCCAGCCTGTTACTCCTGCCTTCCGCCAAGCCTGACCCGGGCGGAAGTTTTGATTCGGTTGGCGCGTTTAAGCGCCGGGCGCGTAGTTGACGACGTACCGGTATTGCTTTCCGCAATGAAGAATGACCTCTTTTTGACCGCGCCGGAGAATTCGTATCTCCACCTTCAATTCGGCAAAGCCGTCATGTGCCAAGGCTTCGCGGTAAAGCTCACCCAACTTGGCGAGCACCACAGGGTTGGCGGCTTCGAGTGTCGTCGGGCGATCAGGTGCTTGCACGCTTCTTATTCCTTTAGATTCTTACAATTCCGTAATGATAATGATTCGCATTAAGAAACACAAGCATATTTTGAATAAATTTTTATTTGGTGGGTTATTTGCCAGCGAACGGCGTTCAAACCCATGCGTTGAATTGTTTCGTCAACGCCGGGGCGCATCCGTCTCCGCCATGCCCGCCTGCAATCGGGCGGCGCGTGCTCTCCCCGGCGCGCCAAGCAGCTCGCGGCGGCATGGTGGCGCTCAGCGCCTTTGCCTCCTGGTGGGTGTTCCCCCCTCACGTATGCTGGATACCCGGCGCGCAAGACGCCCTGAAGCCTGCCCAGACAAGGCGCCAACGGGCCTAGGGTGCGCTGCAATAAAAATTCAATAAAAAAACAACCTTTGGCAGATGGGTAGTGCGTAGACAGCTATTGATTTGATAGCAATTCGTTGCCACTTCCGCCGCACCCCGCTTGCCCGTCTGCGCGTTGTGACAGCAGCACCGCCGCCATGTGCCAGGCGTACAGCGCAAACGCCCCGCCCCATAGCACTCCGGCGGCCGCCAGGCACGGGCCGCTGTGCGATGGCGAGGGCGAAAGCCACTGCCGGGCGCAAGGTGTCGGTAGATATTCTGGAGGGTGTGCCTGCCGCAGGTACAAGGTGTGCACCTGGTTTCCTTCAAACCATGCGCAGCCGCTGGGATGGGCATCTGCCTCGTTGGACCTGTCGCGCCATACCCATGGTTGGTTGATTCAGGGAAGTCAGGGTTTGCCAGTTCCTCAAATTTCCAAAGTGCCGCACGCCGTGAACCGCGCTTGTTCATTCTTGCGGGCATAACCCAGCGGATTGGCCACCACGCGGCAGCCCAGGTGGGTGTAGTCGCTGGGGGCGTGCAAATGCCCGTGCAGCCAGAGTTGCGCCATCGGCAGCAGGTCGTCCAGATGGTTGCAAAACCCCGCCGTGCCAGGCGTCAGGCCATACCGTGGGTCGGCGCTGTGCAGGCTGGGCGCAAAGTGCGTGATGGCCACGGTGCTGCCTTCAAACGGTGTCTGCAAAGCCTGTTGCAACCAGGCTTGGCATTCCAAGGCCTGGTTGCGCATCTGCGCTGCCAAAAATGGTTCTCCGCTGCGGGTGGTGCCGGTCTTGCGCAGGTAGTAGTTGGCGGCTCGGCTGGCTTTGTCGCGGGCTTTTAGCTGCTGGGCCAGCAGGTGGGCGCTGGCAGGTGCGTGCGCGGCCATGCCAGAGGCCGCTTGCGGGCCCAAGGCATCAAAGTCGGTCCACAGCGTGGTGCCCACAAACCGTAGCGGGCGGCCCAGGCGGTCGGTCCAGGGGCCGGTGAGCACTTCACGTTCCAGCCAAATAAGACCCAGGCGGGCACAGCAGTCCTGCAGCCGCGCGTGTGCGGCATCAAAATCCATGGTGTCGTATTCGTGGTTGCCTGGCACAAAGATGACCGGGGTGGGCCAGCCGTTCAGGGGGGAGAATTGGCCCAGTCCGAAGTCGCTGTCTTGCAGCAGGGAGCCGTTTTGGTAGGAGCCCACATCGCCCGCCAGCACCAGCACATCCGCGCCCGGTGCGGGCTGGGCCGTCCAGAGGGGGTGGGCCTCCAGGTGTAGGTCGGACAGCAGCTGAATTTTCATGCGGGAAAGGAGCGTGTGGCCAAAGCGGCCACCTGGGCGCGCAGCCACGCCTGGGCACTGGAGCCGTTCTCACGCTGGTGCCACAAGGCATCGACATGGATGGGCGGCACCTCAAAGGGCAGTTCGCGCGTCACCAGCTGGTCGGCGAATCCGGTCACGTTTACAAAATGCCGGGGCAACACCGTGAGCAGGTCCGAGTTGATGACCACTTTGCCAGCGGTAAAAAACTGGTTCACCGTCAGCACCACGCGGCGCGTGCATTCCACGGAAGCCAGTGCCTCGTCCACAAAGCCGAAAGCCCGGCCGGAAAAGCTCACCAGCATATGGCGAGCCGCACAAAAGCGCTGCAGGGTGAGGGGGCCTTGGGCCAGCGGGTGGCCCTGGCGCATGACGCAGACATAGTCGCCGGCAAACAGCCTTTGGTGGAGGAAGGACACCGCCTCCCCGGCTTGAGCCCGTGCGGTCAGGTCCGCCAACACGGCAGGGAAATGGCCAATGGCCAGATCAGCATGGCCTGCGTCCAGCAGGGCACGGGGGTCGCGCGTGGTGAGTGGCACCAGGCGCAGGGAGACATTGGGCGCCAGTGTGGTGAGTGCCTCCACCAGTCCCGGAATGAGTTCCGCTGCCGTGGCATCGGCGAGCGTCAGGACAAAGGTGCTGCTTGCCGTGCTGGGCTCAAACACACTGGGGGCCAAGGAGGCCTGCAGTCGTTGCAGGGCTTCGCGTACCGCAGGCCACAGTTCTTCTCCCCGGGCGGTGGGCTCCAGGCCGCGGCCTTTGCGCACCAGCAAGTCGTCCCCCAGCGCCTCGCGCAAGCGGCGCAAGGCATTGCTGACGGCTGGCTGGGTCAGTGACAGCTGCTGGGCGGCGCGCGTGAGGCTGCGTTCCGACATCACCACGTCAAATACCTTCAGCAGGTTCAGGTCGAAGGTGCGCAGATTCACGGGAAACATGTGTCAATCATAACTACTGTGAATACCAAACATCACCAACATAAAGTAGACAAATATTAGTGAAAACCCTAACATCCACCCATGCCTACCAATAACTCACTGCGTATCAACATTCCCAAGGAGTTCGCCATGACACGTATTGCCTCCCCTTATTTCCCCCATTTCCCCAGCGCACACCACACGGTCGGCGCCACGGTGAAGCCCGGTACTCCCAAGAATGCGAGCGGTTCCAAAACGCTGGCAGGCATGTTGCTTGCCGCTGCGCTGGCTGCTTTTTTGGTGGTGGCGGATCAATTGATTGAGACCTGGGTTGATGGTCACATGCTGGTGGGATGGGTCGCTTTGTGGACCGTTACTTTTGCCGCCTTGGCATTGTTGGCCCCCCCTCTGCGCCAATTGACCAGCGCCATGGCTGCCGCCTTGGCCCGTTGGTCCCAGGCAGCGACCGAGCGCAGCATGGAAGAAAAGATGTGGGAATATGCCCAGCATGATTCCCGCATCATGGCGGAACTGCAGCATGCCTATATGCGCAGCCAAGGCGACAACTGATCACCGGCTCCTAACACCGCAATAAAAAAGCCACCGATCAGGTGGCTTTTTTTATGCTCCAAACACGGGGCTGTTGCCCCAGTGTTCTTGTGGAATTCACCCCGGCGTGGATGGTGCCCAGGGTGGAGGATGCGGCTAGCTTGCGGGTTGCCGTGGATCAGGCGGTGAGGCGCTGTTCCAGTTTGGCTTTGGTCTCTTCGAGTTCTTTCGGCAGGTGGTAGGCCAGCTGGCTGAACAGCTCGGTGTGCAGCGCGATTTCCTGCTTCCAGTCGCCCTTGTCCAGGCTGGTGACCGTGTCAAACTGGGCCGCCGTGAAATCCAGGCCAGTCCAGGTGATTTCTTCATAGGTCGGGCTGATGCCAAAACCGTTCTCAGAGCCCTTGGCGGTACCTTCAAGGCGGTCAATCATCCACTTCAGCACGCGCATGTTTTCCCCGTAGCCGGGCCAGACGAACTTACCGTCCGCCCCTTTGCGGAACCAGTTGACGCAGTAGATATTGGGCAAAGTGCCGCCGGTGGCTTCGAGCTTGTGCTCCATGTCCAGCCAATGCTGGAAGTAGTCGCTCATGTTGTAGCCGCAGAAGGGCAGCATGGCGAACGGGTCGCGGCGCACCACGCCCATCTGGCCCACGGCAGCGGCGGTCGTCTCGGAGCCCATGGTGGCGGCCATGTACACACCTTCCATCCAGGTGCGGGCTTCGGTGACCAAGGGCACGGTGGTGGAGCGGCGGCCACCGAAGATGAAGGCATCAATAGCCACGCCATCGGGATTGTTCCACTCGGGGTCGAGTGCTGGGTTGTTGCCCGCCGTCACGGTGAAGCGGGAATTGGGGTGGGCGGCCTTGGCACCGGTCTCCTTGGCAATGGTGGGAGTCCAGTCCTTGCCTTGCCAGTCGATCAGGTGCGCAGGAATATTGCCGCCGTCTTTTTCCATGCCTTCCCACCACACGTCGCCGTCATCGGTCAGGGCGACATTGGTGAAAATCACGTTCTTGTCCAAGCTGGCCATGCAGTTGGGGTTGGTGTGGTAGTTGGTTCCCGGTGCCACGCCAAAGTAGCCTGCCTCGGGGTTGATGGCGTACATCTTGCCGTCGGCATGCGGTTTGATCCAGGCAATGTCGTCGCCGATGGTGGTGACTTTCCAGCCGTCAAAGCCAGCCGGTGGCACCAGCATCGAGAAATTGGTCTTGCCGCAAGCGCTGGGGAAGGCCGCTGCCACATGGTATTTCTTGCCCTGGGGATTGGTCACGCCCAAGATGAGCATGTGCTCGGCCAACCAGCCCTGGTCGCGGCCCATGTTGGAGGCAATGCGCAAAGCAAAGCATTTCTTGCCCAAGAGCGCGTTGCCGCCGTAGCCGGAACCGTAGGACCAGATTTCGCGGGTCTCGGGGTAGTGCACGATGTACTTGGTCTTGCTGCAAGGCCATTTCACATCGGGCTGGCCTGCGGCCAACGGTGCGCCCACGGTATGCACGCAAGGCACAAACGGGCCGTCCACACCAATCACGTCAAACACGGCCTTGCCCATACGGGTCATGATCTTTTGGTTGACCGCGACGTAGGCGCTGTCTGTCAATTCAATGCCAATGTGGGCAATGTGCGAGCCCAGCGGACCCATCGAGAAGGGCACCACGTACATGGTGCGTCCGCGCATGCAGCCGTCAAACAGGGCAGGGGTGCCGTCGGCTTGGCCGGATTGCAGCAGGGCGCGCATGTCGGCGGGGGCCATCCAGTTGTTGGTGGGGCCGGCGTTTTCTTTTTTCTCGCTGCAGATATAGGTGCGGTCTTCCACGCGGGCGACGTCGCTGGGGTCCGAGCAGGCCAAAAAGCTGTTGGGGCGCTTGGCAGGATTGAGTTTGGTGAAGGTGCCTGCGTCGACAAGTTGTTGGCACAGGCGTTGGTATTCTTCGTCAGAGCCGTCGCACCAGTAGATGGATGCCGGTTTGCACAGAGCCACCATGTCGGCGACCCACGCGATGAGGCGTGCGTTTTTGACGTAGCTTGGGGTATTGAGGTTGAGGCCTTGCATTACAGGTGAGTTCATGGAAAAGCTCCTAAGTTTGAAAAACGTCTTTTCAAAATCGGATCACCCCACATGGGCGTTTGATTTTGAGAACACGGCTTTCTGCTTAGGCAGTACCCATACACCGATGCTTGCAGGCCATGCAAGCCGGATTGCAATTCTATGAACTCGTACCGAAGTTACATGCGAATTACGTGCAAAAGATATGCAAAACTTGCATTGAAGTATGCGTATTTTTGAGGGCGCGCACGCGCATGCTGCCCTGACTGCGTAAATCCGCAGTGTTGTGGCAAGGGAGAGAGAGGGGGTAAACGTGGGGCGAAGTCAGCTGGCAGGTGCTGGTGCCCGAGGTGTCGGCGGCAGGTGTGTACGTCTGCTGGACACTATTGAAGGACCATGGGTGCTCTGGCAGCACCCATGGTGGCGTTTATCAGGCCATGGACACGGCGATAAATGCCAGCAAGAACATCAATACGCCGCCGACCAAGGGCAATACCAAGGGCATCATGGGAACAATGGCTTCGACCGTGTCGACTTCATGGGCAGGGGTGTGTGTTGCGTGGGTGGACATAGGGGTTCTTTCAATTGCGACGGGTATGGGGCGGGATTCTAACGACAACCCCACAGTTGCGCTGAGGGTCAGGCCAGTTGGGCGTCAAACCCCGCTTGGCGAAGCACCTCCAGCACTTCAGCCACATGGGCGTGGCCGCGCGTTTGCACCACCAACTCAATCTCGGCGTTTTGCACCGACAGCGTGGTGAAGGCGCGCTGGTGGTGTACCTCGTCAATATTGGCCCCGGCCTCGGCGACCATGGCTGTGATGCGTGCCAGCGAACCCGGTACATCCCGCGCACTGACGCGTATGCGTGCCAGGCGCCCGGCTCGCACCATGCCGCGCTCGATGATGGACGCCAGCAGCAGCGGGTCGATATTGCCGCCGCACAGCACCAGTCCCACGCGTTTTCCCTTGAAGCGCTCGGGGTATTTCAACAGCGCGGCCAAGCCAGCAGCCCCCGCGCCTTCGACCAGGGTCTTTTCTACTTCCAGCAGCATCACCAGGGCTTGCTCAATGTCACCTTCATCCACCAGCACCAGGTCGTCAACCCGGCTCTTGATGATTTCCTGGGGAATGCGCCCAGGGGAGCCCACCGCGATGCCTTCGGCAATGGTGCTGCTGCCTTGTGGATGGTGGGTGCCCTTGATGGCGTTGAACATGGCGGGAAACCGCGTGGTTTGCACACCCACCACTTCCATTTCCGGTTTGCGCGCTTTGGCCACCGTGGCCATACCGGCAATCAGGCCGCCGCCGCCCACCGCAATCACCAGCGTGTCCAGGTCGGGCACCTCGTCCAGCATCTCCAGCGCCACCGTACCCTGCCCCGCCACAATGGCTTCGTCGTCGTAGGGGTGGATAAAACACAGATGCTGAGACTCGGCCAGCGCCAGCGCGTGGGCGCGTGCGTCGTCCAGGGTGTCGCCATGCAAAATGACCTCAGCGCCGAATCCGCGGGTGCGTTCCACCTTCACGCCCGGCGTGTAGCGTGGCATCACAATGACCGCGCGCAATCCCAGGCGCTGGGCGTGGTAGGCCACCCCCTGGGCATGGTTGCCCGCGCTCATGGCAATCACCCCTCGGGCCGACTGTTCGGGTGTGAGCTGGGCCAGCTTGTTGCACGCGCCGCGCTCTTTGAACGAGGCGGTGAACTGCAGATTTTCAAATTTCAAAAACACCTGTGCACCCGTGATATCGGACAGGGTTTTGGACGCCACACACGGGGTGTTGAGCAATTGGCCTTGCAGTCGTTGCGCGGCCTGGATGATGTCGTTGTAGTCAATCATGGACGGAATGTCATCGGCTTTTGACCGACGCCTTCAAATCAAATATTTTCGGTGAGGACTTCCATCTTAGGGCAGTCTGCGTTATCGTAAATCCGGCACACCCCTATGTTGGAGGCGTTTGATGGCCAAGCGTTTGCTGTTTCAGCCCTTAGGTGGGCACTTGATTCCCTCGCCGGGCTTGGGTGAAGCACCGGTCATGGACCTGATGTGCTCGCATTTTGTGTTGACCCTGGCCTCACGCCAGGGCGCGAGTTTCAATGTGCGGCGTGATTTCAATGGCATCGTGGGGCTGGCGGGCAGGCACCTGGTGTGGCCGGTGTCGGTACTGGCTCGTTTGCGCGATTTTTTGACCCGCCGTTGCCTTGGCAACGAACTCTGGCGCGGGCATGAGGTGCTGGATGCCGCAGAATTTTTGAACCACCACGGCGTGTGGCGTGGCCCGTATGACGAGGCAACGCTGTTCTTTTTTCTGGACGAGTACGTCAAGGACCAGCCCAAGGACCTGATTTCGGTGTTGGCCGCCACCGGCGAATGGCTCAGCCACGCCCTGAAGAAACAATCCACACTGGTCGAAAGAAACATCAACGCCTTGGCGGGACTGCTCCAACTGAACAAAGCGGAACGCGCTTTGCTGCTGTACGGAACCCTGGCGCGTTACCAGCGGGACATGCGCAGCATCCTGGTGGAGTTCAAGGTCAACAATGCACCGGAAGCGTTTGCGGCCCTGGCCGAAGTGGCCGGGGTCAGCCCCCAGGAATTGGGCGATGCCCTGCGCGCCGGCTCGCGCCTGGAACGCATCGGGCTGGTGGAAAACCTGATCTCCGAACACAACATCACCGACCTGGCCGACCTGATGAAGGTCAGTGAAAAGCTGCCACCGGTGCTGATGCGCCAGTACCGCGACCAGGCGGAACTGATGGCGGTCTTCACCCGGTTGTCGTCCAAGAGCACCCTGGTGCTGGAAGATTTTGCCTTTGTGGCCGAGGACGCCCAGGTTTTGTGTTCCCTCCTGGCAAATGCCGTGGCGCGCAAGGAGGCGGGTGTCAACGTGTTGTTGTACGGTCCCCCTGGAACCGGCAAAACCGAGTTGGCCAAGGTGGTGGCGCAGTCGGCGGGGCTGGAGTTGTTTGAGGTGGAATACGCCGACCGCGATGGCAACTCCCTCAGTGGGCGGGACCGCTACCGTTCCTTGCAGATTGCCCAGGTGTTCCTCAAAGGCAGTGCCCAGGCAGCGTTGTTGTTTGACGAAGTGGAAGACGTTTTTCCGCCTATTTCCAGCGAGACGGCACATTTGTTGGCGCGTGCCGACGCGGTGGCCGCGCCCAATGGCAGCGTCAGTGGCAAGGCCTGGGTGAACCAGATTCTGGAATCCAACATCGTGCCCACCATCTGGGTGACCAACCGGATCGAACAGATTGACCCGGCGTTTCGGCGCCGGTTTGCCTACCATCTGGAGCTCAAATCTCCCCCGCCCGGCGCACGCGAAGGGGTGGTGCGCAAAACCCTGGCAGGTGTGCAGGTGTCCGATGCCTTTGTGGCCCGTTTGACCAGTCGCAAGGGGCTGACACCGGCCCAGATCCGCACGGCGGTGCGCTTTGCCGAACTGGCAAGCCCCGCCGCGCTGCAGGCGGAGCCCCTGGGTATGGAGGCGTTGATGGAACGCCAACTCCGCAATGCCGACCTGGCCCTGGGCAACCGGGCCATGGACAGCGCCCGCCAGCAGGCGGCGACCCGCTATGACCTGGCGTTGCTGAATGTCAGCAGCCGTTATGAAATTCCCCGCATGGTGCAGGCCTTGAAGGCGCGCGCCCACGGCACGCTGTGTTTTTATGGCCCCCCGGGCACCGGCAAAACGGCGCTGGCCGAGCACATTGCCAGCTCCCTGACCAAGCCTCTGCTGATTCGGCAGGCCAGCGACTTGATGAGCAAATACATCGGTGAGACTGAACAAAACATGGCCGCCATGTTCCGCGAGGCCGAGGCGGAAGATGCGGTACTCCTGCTGGACGAAGCCGATAGCTTTTTACAGGACCGCCGCGGCGCGCAACGCACCTACGAAGTCACCGAGGTCAATGAAATGCTCCAGGGCATGGAGCGCTTCCACGGCATCTTCATTTGCACCACCAACCTGATGGACCGCATTGACCAGGCGGCATTGCGCCGTTTTACCTTCAAAATCCAATTCAAACCCTTGACCCGGGCCCAACGTGAGGCCCTGTTTGTGACCGAAGCTTGCCAGGGAGAGGAAAAGCAGTTGCAAGGCGCATGGTGCACCCGCCTGGCAGCGTTGGAGCACTTGTGCCCCGGGGACTTTGCGGCAGTCAAACGCCAAGCGCTGATTCTGGATGCGCAGATGGAACCGCTGGAATTTCTGGAGCAGTTGGAGGCCGAGCACCGCATCAAACCCGAGGTGCGGGAGTCCCGTGGCATGGGTTTTGTGCAGTAAGCCTTCGCCTGCCGGTAGAACACCCTGTCTACAAATCTTGCAGTGGTTGTCAACCGTTTGGGTGCCCCATGCGTCATAGGCATAGGCGGATGCAACAGAGAAGTCAGCACGTTGGAAGTTTGCTGAGGTTCTTTGACAGCATCTATTTCTTACCTGTTTGTACAGTTGACATGCAAAAAGATCTCATCAAAGTACCCGAAAAAGGCACTTACAAAGGGCAACTTTTCAACTATTGGTCTGATGAATTCCGTCAAACCAATGCAGATCACTCGGCGTATATCGCCTTGAACTTTGCTGGGGTTTTGGACGCATGCCGTTCCAAGCTCAACTCGCTGATTCAGCACCACCGCCAGCATGTCTCTGATGCTGCAGACGGTGCGCGCCATAGCCGGGCCATTGAGCGCCTGCAAAATACCATGTCTGGTGCGGCCATGTCCTACGAAAGCTGCTTCCGCCGCCACTAAAGCCAGTGGCCGGTTGGGTGGCGCGGTTCAGTCCAGCGCCACCACGCGCAGCACCTCTTGGGCGTAAGCCTCCAGTTTTTTGGTCCCAATCCCGCTGATACCCTGCAAATCGTCCAGGGACTGCGGTGCCCTTTGGGCAATGGCCGCCAGCGTGGCATCGTGAAAAATCACATAGGCGGGCAGGTTGTGTTCCTTGGCCACCTGCGCCCGCCAGGCTTTCAGGGCGGAATAGCGCATCAAGCCTTCGCTGTCCAAGTTGATCGGCGCCTTGACCACCGCACCCAAACGCGCACTGCGCCGTACTTTTTTGTCTGCCGGTCCTGACACCGACTCGCGCAGCCGTACCCCCACTTCCCCCTTGAGCACCGCCCGGGATTGTTCCGTGAGTTGCAGCGTATTAAAGGCCTGCGCATCCACCGCCACGGCCCCCATGGCAATCAGCTGACGCAGCACGCCGCGCAGTTGCAACTCGGTGAAATTGGCGCCTATGCCGAAGGTGCTTAAGCGTTCATGGGCGTGCTGGGTCACTTTTTCGGTGGTTTTGCCCCGCACAATGTCCATCAAATGTCCCGCGCCAAAGCTGATGCCGCTCATTTGCTGGATGCGGTAAATCGTGCTGAGGAGTTTGCGCGCGGCGTCGGTGCCGTCCCACACCGCCGGGGGATGCAGGCAGTTGTCACAATTCCCACACTTGGCCCCCACGGTCGGCACTTCGTGTCCTCCCTGCCCCCCGAGGGGGCCGTGTCCGCTTTGGGGCGGCCCGGCAGCGGACGGCAGGCTGCCATAGGTCTCCCCAAAATAGCTGAGTAAGCGCACCCGGCGGCAGTCGGTGGCCTCGGCCAGGCCCAGCAGTGCGTCGAGTTTGCCGCGCATCACCTGCTTGAATTCTTCGCCCGCCGGGCTTTCGTCGATCATGCGGCGCTGGTTCACCACGTCCTGCAGGCCGTAGCCCATCCAGGCCTCGGCGGGCAGGCCGTCACGCCCTGCGCGCCCGGTTTCCTGGTAGTAGCCTTCAATGTTCTTGGGCATGTCCAAGTGGGCGACAAACCGCACATCGGGCTTGTCGATGCCCATGCCAAAGGCGATGGTGGCCACCATCACTATGCCCTCCTCGCGCAGAAAACGGTCCTGGTGGGTCTGGCGCACCTTGGCGTCGAAACCCGCGTGGTAGGGCAGGGCCTTGATGCCCGCATCGACCAGGGTCTGCGCGATGTCTTCCACCTTTCTGCGCGACTGGCAGTACACAATGCCGGCCTCGCCCTCGTGTTCACGCTCTATGAAACGCAGCAACTGTTGCGTGCTGTCGCGCTTCTCAACAATCGAATAGCGGATATTGGGGCGGTCAAAACTGCTGACAAAGGCCCGGGCGTCTTCCAGCTGCAGGCGCTCCAGAATGTCGGCGCGGGTCAGGTCGTCGGCGGTGGCGGTCAGCGCCATGCGCGGCACACCGGCAAAACGCTCGTGCAAGACGGTGAGCGCGCGGTATTCGGGGCGGAAGTCGTGGCCCCACTGGCTGACGCAGTGCGCCTCGTCGATGGCGAACAGGCTCAATTGCCCGCGTTCAAACAGGGAATCGAGCTGCGCCAGAAACCGGGGCGTGGTGATCCGTTCGGGCGCCGCGTACAACAGGGTGATCTCGCCGCGCATCAGGCGCTGCTCCACCTGGTACGCCTCCTCGCCCGACAGGGTGGAGTTGAGGAAGGCGGCGCTGACCCCGGCTTCGTGCAAGGCACCCACCTGGTCGTGCATCAGCGCAATCAGCGGGGAGATGACGATGGTGACGCCGTGGCCGGCCTGTTGGCGGGCGATGGCGGGAATCTGGTAGCACAGGGATTTTCCGCCGCCCGTGGGCATGAGCACCAAGGCGTCGCCCCCCGCACCCACATGCTCAATGATGGCCTGCTGGGGGCCACGGAATTGCGCGTAGCCAAAAACCTCGCTGAGAATCTGCTGAAAGGACAAAATACTTCTGCTATTAAATTGGTAGCTGCTTGCGCAATGGATACGGGGGCTAGAGGCCTAAAACACCATGAAACATCAGCGTATCTAAGCCAACGGATGGCGGCAGCCCTCAGGCCCCTATTGTCCCGCCAATTTGCCTCTCCCACGCAGGGGCTGTCGCTGGCCTGCAGCATGGCCCTGCGGTGCATGGGCCTACCCGCCCGAAGGCTGGCTTCCTTTTTCTACAATAGCGGCATGAAACCACTGCACTACACCCGCGCCCAGGCGCTGCCCGGCATTTTGGAACAACGCATTGCGATCCTCGACGGCGCCATGGGCACCATGATCCAGCGCTTCAAGCTGGGTGAGGCGCAGTACCGTGGTGCGGGCTACACCGGCGCGGGCAGCCAGGGGGACCGGTTCAAGGACTTCCCGCGCGATGTCAAAGGCAACAACGAGTTGCTGAGCCTGACCCGCCCGGACGTGATTTCGGATATCCATGAGCGCTACCTGGCCGCCGGAGCCGATTTGATCGAGACCAACACCTTTGGCGCCACCACCGTGGCCCAGGCCGACTACGACATGTCGGATCTGGCGGTGGAGATGAACCGGGTGTCTGCCCAACTGGCCCGCGCCGCCTGCGACAAATACTCCACGCCCGACAAACCCCGTTTTGTGGCCGGCGCCCTGGGCCCCACGCCCAAGACTGCCAGCATCAGCCCCGACGTGAACGACCCCGGCGCACGCAACGTGACTTTTGAAGAGTTGCGTGCCGCTTACTACGACCAAACCAAGGCGTTGGTCGAGGGCGGCGCCGATGTGATTCTGGTGGAAACCATTTTTGACACGCTCAACGCCAAGGCAGCGCTGTTCGCGGTGGACGAATACTTTGAAGCCTCGGGCGAGCGCCTGCCCCTCATCATCAGCGGCACCGTGACCGACGCGTCCGGGCGCATTTTGAGCGGTCAGACCGTCACGGCCTTCTGGCACAGCGTGCGCCATGCCCAGCCCCTGGCCATTGGCCTGAACTGCGCGTTGGGTGCGGCCTTGATGCGCCCCTACATCCAGGAACTCAACCGCGTGGCGCCCGATACCTTTATCAGCTGCTACCCGAATGCGGGGCTGCCCAACCCCATGAGCGACACCGGCTTTGACGAAACCCCGGACATCACGGCGCGCTTGGTGCGTGAGTTCGCGGCCGAAGGCTTGGTCAATATCGTGGGCGGCTGCTGCGGCACCACGCCAGACCACATTGGCGCCATCGGCCAGGCGGTGGCGCCGCTGGCGGCGCGTTCGTTGCAACGCAATTTCTTTTACAAAGAAGCGGCGTGAACGTGGTTTAAGCGCCGGGGCCTCCCGGCGTTTCTCGCACGATCCGGTCGATCTCCAGTTGCATCGTCAGCGCCAGTTTGGCGTACAGGCGCAGTTTGCGTGCGGTGTCGCGCAGCCGTTCCGCAATGCGCGCGGACACGGCCAGAAGGAGCTTGGCGCCGATGGCAGGGTTGTGGGCAATCAAGGATTGCAGAGCATGGCGCGTCAAAATGGCGCAATACAGCTCGGTTCCTGCGGTGCAGGAGGCCGAACGCGGACCGCTGTCCAGCAATCCCATTTCACCGATCAGGCTGCCGGGCTCCAGTACTGCGACAGTAACGGGCTGGGTGCGGCTGACGATGATGTTTTCCACAATGACCTCGCCGCGGATGACCAGCGCCATGAATCCGGTATCTGCCGAGTCGCCTTCCCGAATAAAGCAGGTGCCTTTGGAGAAATGCGCAGGCACCATGTAGTCCACCACCACGCGGGCCTCTTGCAGGCTGAGTTGGGACAAGGCCTTGGGCGCCGTCAGCAACTGGGCGGCACGCTCCGCCCCCGTGGGGGCTTCCCCGTCACCGTGTTCATGGCCGGGGTCTGCATGGGGCTGGTGGGGCGGAGTGGGGGCATCGGAAGGTGCTGTCATGGAACTTCCTTGTGAGAGGCTGCGGGGGATGCTTTGAATGGAATTCATGGTAACCCAAGGAACGCAGCAGCAGCGGTCAGCCCGAGGAGCCTAGGGAAACGGTAGTCCGCGTGCCCGC
Organism: Rhodoferax sp.; assembly: GCF_030697375.1. Classification (GTDB taxonomy): domain Bacteria; phylum Pseudomonadota; class Gammaproteobacteria; order Burkholderiales; family Burkholderiaceae_C; genus Allorhodoferax. The sequence continues at coordinate 175,532 of NZ_JAUYQD010000005.1, forward strand.
TGCCTCCACCCATTTCGCTTCTATGTGTGGTATATAAGAGACAATATTTTGCACCGCAGCGTTTGGGTAGACTTGCCGACTTTTAAAGGGAAGTCGCAATGAAAAAGCAATGGTTAGGGTGTGTGGTGTTCGGGTGCATGTTGATGCAAGCGCAGGCTGCGGATTTGCGTTTCTTTGGCGGTATGGGCGTGGCCTTTGGTGGCGATACCTTGGCATCGGGAAAATATTCTGATGGAACCAGCTACGAAGTCAATGCCGGCCAGGGGTTCGTGTTGTCCGTGGGTGCGGACTACCGGGTGGCTGACAAAGTGACGGTGCAAGGCTCGGTGGGCTACCAATCCGGCAGCACCAATGCCAAAAATGGCGAGATTTCCTTCAAACGGATGCCGGTGGAATTGCTGGCTTTTTATGACATCAGTAAGCAAATGCGTATTGGTGGCGGTTTGCGCAAAGCGAACAGCGCCGAGTTGACCGTGTCAGGTGCTGCTGCTGGCAGCGCCACACCAGGCACGTACAACAGTTCCGTGGGCACCGTGTTGGAGGGGCAATACTTCTTCAGCCCGGTGGAAACCGGCGCTGCAGTGAGGAAGGCCCAGTTGGGACTGAATCTGCGCTATGTGAGTGAAACCTACACCCCGACCAATGCCAGCGCCAGCGCCAAGAGCGGAAACCACCTGGGTTTTGGCGTGGTGATGTACTACTAAGTTTCGCACCGGCGCCGCCCACTGTCCAGCCGCCTCCCTGTGCAACAATTCGCTCCTTGTTAAAAAGGGAGTTGTGATGAAAAAGGTCTTGGCTGGTTTGCTGGTGTGCGGCGCTTGCGTTTTGGCGCATGCCGAGGGCTCCAATTGGCGGTTTTTTGCCGCAGCGGGTATGTCCAATGGGGGCGACACCATTGCATCGGGAACCATCACCACGGTGGGCTCCGGCAGCGTGGTGCCGTTTGAGATCAAGCCCGGAACCGGAACGCAATTTCGTGTGGGCGCGGACTACCGGCTGTCCGAAGGGCTGACCTTGCAGGGGTCGATTGGCCGCGCTGTGAGCGACCCTATGGGCATGAATGGCAGCATGGAGTTCACCACCACACCGGTCGAATTCTTGGGGTTTGTGAACCTCACCGAGGCTTTTCGTTTGGGTGGCGGGCTGCGGAAAACCTATGCAAGGATGACTGCTTCCGGTATTTCTGCGGGTTGGTCCGGGGTGGGCGACTACAGCAGCACGCTGGGGACGGTGTTAGAAGCGCAGTACCTGTTTTCAGCGTCGGAAGGCAAGTCCAGCACCGCCAAGCCCCAGTTGGGACTCAGTGTGCGCTGGGTCAATGAATCCTTCAGCCACGATGGGGCCAATTTCAGTGGCAGGCACTACGAGGTCGGCGTGGCGTTTTACTACTGAGCGGGGCCGTCCGCGGCACCACTCGGGGTCTCTGTGGCGGGGCCAGCGCCGCCCGGGCACTGTCTTGTAAAATCAAAGGCATCCAAGGAGCGTTGCAGCGGGTGGCACAGATCCCGTCAGGCTTGGACCATGTTGTATTGACCGCAACGACGCTCACCTGGTAAACCATTTTTACAGGTGAGACGCATGCCCGCAATTCCTCTTCCTCCCATGATGCTGTCCGGCCTGGAGCCGGTACGGATCGACGCCACTTCGCTGTTTGTCAACGTGGGTGAACGCACCAACGTGACCGGCTCCAAGGCCTTTGCCCGCATGATCCTGAACGGCGAGTACGAGCAGGCCCTGTCCGTGGCGCGCCAGCAAGTGGAAAACGGTGCGCAGATCATCGACATCAACATGGACGAGGCCATGCTCGACAGTCAGGCCGCCATGGTGCGTTTTCTGAACCTGATCGCCAGCGAACCCGATATTTCCCGTGTGCCGGTCATGATCGATTCCAGCAAATGGAGCGTGATCGAGGCCGGGCTGCGCTGCGTGCAGGGCAAAGGTATTGTCAATTCCATCAGCATGAAAGAGGGCGTGGACGCCTTCAAGCACCAGGCCAAACTACTGCGCCGCTACGGTGCGGCTGCGGTGGTGATGGCTTTTGACGAGCAGGGGCAGGCGGACACCTACCAGCGCAAGATTGAAATTTGCGAGCGCGCTTACCGCATCCTGGTGGACGAGGTGGACTTCCCTGCGGAAGACATCATTTTTGACCCCAACATCTTCGCCATTGCCACCGGCATTGAAGAACACAACAACTACGCGGTCGATTTCATCAACGCCACGCGCTGGATCAAGCAGCACCTGCCGGGCGCCAAGGTGTCGGGCGGGGTGTCCAATGTGAGCTTTTCCTTCCGCGGCAACGACCCGGTGCGCGAGGCCATCCACACCGTGTTTTTGTACCACGCGATTCAAGCGGGCATGGACATGGGCATTGTCAACGCCGGCATGGTGGGCGTGTACGACGACCTGGAGCCCACCCTGCGTGAGCGGGTGGAAGATGTGGTCCTGAACCGCCGCCCGGACGCCGGTGAGCGCCTGGTGGAAATTGCCGAGAACGCCAAGGGCGCGGCCAAGGACGACAGCAAAAAGCTGGAGTGGCGCGGCACGCCCGAAGCCCCCGTGTCGGTGGGGCAGCGCCTGAGCCACGCCATGGTGCACGGCATCACCGACTTCATCACCCAAGACACCGAAGAGGCCTACCAGGAAGTGCTGACCAAGGGAGGGCGCCCGCTGCATGTGATTGAAGGGCCGCTGATGGACGGCATGAACATCGTGGGCGACCTGTTCGGCCAGGGCAAGATGTTCCTGCCCCAGGTGGTCAAGAGTGCGCGGGTGATGAAGCAGGCGGTGGCCCACCTCATTCCCTATATTGAAGAAGAAAAACGCCTGGACGAAGCGGCCGGGCGGGACGTGCGAACCAAGGGCAAGATTGTGATTGCCACCGTCAAGGGTGATGTGCACGACATCGGCAAGAACATCGTTACCGTGGTCTTGCAGTGCAACAACTTTGACGTGGTCAACATGGGCGTGATGGTGCCCTGCCATGAAATTTTGGCGCGTGCCAAGGTGGAGGGCGCCGACATCATTGGCCTGTCCGGCCTGATCACGCCCAGCCTGGAAGAAATGCAGTACGTCGCGGGCGAGATGCAAAAGGACGACTACTTCCGCATCAAGAAGATCCCTTTGCTGATTGGCGGCGCCACCACCAGCCGGGTGCACACGGCGGTCAAGATTTCGCCGCACTACGAAGGCCCGATTGTGTACGTACCGGACGCCTCGCGCAGCGTGAGCGTGGCGCAAAGCCTGCTGGGGGACGGTGTGGGTGCCTATGTGGACGAACTCAATGCGGACTACGCCAAAGTACGCCACCAACATGCCAACAAAAAGCAAACACCGCTGTGGCCCCTGGCCAAAGCCCGCGCCAACAAGACGCCGGTGGACTGGAGCGTGTACACCCCCACCGTGCCGAAGTTCATTGGCCGGCGCGTGTTCAAGAATTTCGACCTGACGGAGCTGGCCAAGTACATCGACTGGGGCCCCTTCTTCCAGACCTGGGATCTGGCCGGGCCTTTCCCGGCGATTTTGAAAGACGAAGTGGTGGGGGAGGAAGCCACGCGGGTCTATGCCGACGGCCAGGCCTTGCTCAAGCGCGCCATTGAAGGGCGCTGGTTGACCGCCAATGGCGTGGTGGCCCTGTACCCGGCCAACACGGTGAATGACGATGACATCGCGTTTTATACCGACGAAAGCCGCTCGGAGGTGGCCATGACCTGGTACGGCCTGCGCCAGCAGGCCGAAAAAGAAGAGATTGACGGCGTGATGCGCCCCAGCCGTTGCCTGGCCGACTTTGTGGCGCCCAAGGAGGTCGCCCCGGACTACGCGGGCCTGTTTGCGGTGACCGCCGGCATTGGTGCGGACAAGCGCGCGGAGGCTTTTGAAGCGGCCCATGACGACTACTCTTCCATCATGCTCAAAGCCATGGCCGACCGCTTGGCCGAGGCCTTTGCCGAAGTGTTGCACCACCGGGTGCGCACCGATTTGTGGGGCTACGCCACACAAGAGAGCTTGGCCACGGAGGATCTGATTGCCGAAAAATACCAGGGTATCCGCCCTGCGCCGGGCTACCCGGCCTGCCCGGACCACAGCGTCAAGAAAGACATGTTTGCGCTCTTGCAGTGCCAGGACATTGGCATGGAGGTGACCGAGAGCCTGGCCATGACGCCTGCAGCCAGCGTGAGCGGTTTTTACCTGGGGCACCCGGACAGCACCTACTTCAATGTGGGCAAGATTGGGGACGATCAGGCGCAAGACCTCGCCCGTCGGCGTGGTATGGACCTGGCTGACCTGCAGCGTCTGTTGGCGCCCAACCTCTGATCCTGGCGAACTGCGGCGGGGCTTTACGCCCCGTTACACATCTCACACGCCGTTGTTGCAGTGTTTGTTTACCTTGGGCAGGCGCCAACCGTTGTGGGAGTACGGTTGACGCCGTGGGCAGGACTGCCCTCAACTTGAAGGAAATACATGACATACGCTATCGACGCTGTGGGCAACCGTTTGCCCCGCTCCTCCCGGTATTTGTGGGCCGCTGTGGGGGTGCTGGGCACGGCCACACTGGCCATGGGTGCCGCCTTGGTGCAAGTGCAAACCCCACCCGTCGCGATGGCGGCGCCAGAAAATCTGAGCACGCCCACCAGCGTGGTGGCCCGCCTTGCCGCGGATACGGTGGCAGCGCCAGCCCCCGCAGTGGCACCGGTTCATAAGCAAAAAGTGCCTCAAGCCCCCGTAAATACTGCGCAAGCAGCTATGAAATCGGTAGCAAAAGAAGGCGCTAAAACAGTCCACTCTCCGGCGCCCAAAGGCTTGCCGCAGCCCAATTCCACTCCCTGGGACGGGGCCGTAGGGGCTGCCGAGTCCATGGACGTGCCTCGGGTCGTAGCCCAGGCCCCCAAAGTGCTGTGCAACCATTGCGGCACGGTGGAGTCTGTCGAACCCATCCAGCATGAAACCACACCCACGGGGGTTGGTGCGATTGCCGGGGCGGTGCTGGGTGGCTTGGTGGGCAACCAGTTTGGCGGGGGGGACGGCAAGGCGGTGGCCACTGTGATTGGGGCCATGGGCGGCGGTTGGGCCGGCAACACCGTAGAGAAGCGGATGAAGAAAGAGTTGGCGTACCGGGTGGACGTGCGCATGGAAGATGGCAGCCTGCGCACTGTGGAGCAGAACAGCCCGCTGGCGGTGGGGTCCCAGGTCACGGTCGAGGGCAATGTGGTCCGTCCTGCCAGCCCTGTGGGAGCCCGGGACACCATCTAATAGGGTGGCGCGTGCTATTATTTTTGCCCACAGTACAAGGAATGGGGCATGAATATGGCCGTTGTAGCGCCGAATGGAATGGCTGCGCCGGGCGCCGCGCGACCCGCCCCCGGCCGTCCTGAAAAAATGCGCTTGGGCGATGTGCTGGTGCAACAGCGCCTGATTTCCCAGGAGCAGTTGCAACAAACCCTGGACTTGCAGCGCACCACCGGCAAGAAGGTGGGCCGCCTGCTGATCGAAACCGGCATCATCACCGAAGAGTTGCTGGCCAATGGCTTGGCGCGCCAACTGCGCATTCCCTTTGTCAACCTCAAGACCTTTCCGTTTCGGGCCGAAGTGGTCAAGCTCCTGCCGGAGTCGAGCGCCCGCCGCTTCAAGGCCCTGGTGCTGGAAGACAAGGGCGACATGCTGCTGGTGGCCCTGGGTGACCCGCTGGACCTGTTTGCCTTTGACGAACTGACCCGCATCCTCAAGCGCAACATCGGTATCGCCGCCACCGCCGAGAGCCAGTTGGCGCTGGCCTTTGACCGGTTGTACCGGCGTACCGATGAAATCAGCGGCTTGGCCCGCGCCCTGGAAAAAGACCTGGGCGATGCGGTGGACTTTGGCGAGCTCACCGCCACCGTGGGCACCGAAGGTGCGCCGGTGGTGCGTCTGCTGCAGTCCCTGTTTGAAGACGCGGTGCAGGTGGGGGCCTCGGACGTACACATCGAACCGCAGGAGTCCAGCCTGCAAATCCGCGTGCGGGTGGACGGCGTGCTGCAAACCCAGACCCAGGCCGACAAACGCATCGGCGGCGCGCTGGCCCAGCGGCTGAAACTGATGGCCGGGCTGGATATCTCGGAAAAGCGCCTGCCCCAGGACGGACGCTTTAGCGTGCGCCTGAAAGAAACCACGATCGACGTGCGCCTGTCCACGCTGCCCGCCACCTATGGCGAGTCCGCAGTGATGCGCCTGCTGATCCAGGGCGCGGGCATGCGCCGCCTGGACACCATCGGCATGCCGGCCGACATGCTCAAGCGTTTTCGTGAAGTGCTGGGGCGCAGCGCCGGCATGGTGCTGGTCACCGGGCCGACCGGCTCCGGCAAAACCACCACCCTGTACGCCGCATTGGCCGAGATCAACGCCGCCGAACTCAAGGTCATCACCGTGGAAGACCCGGTGGAATACCGCTTGCCCGGCCTCACCCAGGTGCAGGTCAATGACAAGATCGAACTCACCTTTGCCAAGGTTCTGCGTTCTTGCCTGCGCCAGGACCCCGACGTGATTCTGGTGGGTGAAATGCGCGACGCCGAGACCGCCGAGATTGGCCTGCGTGCCGCCATCACCGGCCACCTGGTGCTGTCCACCCTGCACACGCGCGACGCCATCAGCACGCCGTTTCGTTTGCTGGACATGGGCGTGCCTGCCTTCATGGTGGCCACCTCGCTGCAAGGGGTGATTGCCCAGCGCCTGGTGCGGCTGAACTGCGTGGAGTGCGCCGCGCCCCACACACCGACGCCTCAGGAGCAATCCTGGCTGACCACCATGCTGGCGACAGGGGAGACGCTGACGCCCAAGCGCGGCCTGGGCTGCTCGGTCTGCAATGGCACCGGTTATGCGGGCCGCCAAGGGGTCTATGAGTTGCTGGAGATGGACGCGGATCTGGCACAAGCGGCATCGCAGTCCGACCCTGCCAGTTTCATGCGGGCCGCGCGCGCGCGTATGCAGGGCCACACCATGGCCTACCACGCGTTGGAACTGGTGCGCCAGGGCCGCACCTCGCTGGCAGAAGCATTGCGCATCGGTTTTGATGTTGGCGACGCGGACGCGAAAGCCTGACCCCCATGGCGATTTACACATGGCGGGGGCGCAATAGCCGGGGCGAAGCTGTCACCGGCCAACTGGAAGCCATGACCGAAGGCGGCGTGGCCGACCAGCTCATGTCCATCGGCGTGGCACCGGTGTACATTGCACTGGCCGCAGCGACCAAAGAAGCCCAAGGAGAAAACTGGTTTGCCAAGCTCAACCGCAAGCCCGTGGTGCTGGACGATCTGCTGATGTTTTCGCGCCAGATGTACACCCTGAACAAGGCCGGGGTGCCCATTTTGCGGGCCTTTGCAGGGCTGGAAGCCTCGGCCACCAAGCCCGCCATGGCCGATTTGCTCAAGGACATTCGTTCCAGCCTGGACCAGGGCCGGGAATTGTCAGTTGCCATGGCACGCCACATGGACCTCTTTGGCGCTTTTTATGTTTCCATGATCAAGGTCGGTGAAATGACCGGGCGCTTGACCGAAGTGTTCAAACGCCTGACCGAACACATGGAGTTTGAGCGCGACGTGCGCGCGCGCATCAAGCAAGCGCTGCGCTACCCCACATTTGTGATGATCGCCATGGCCATTGCCATCGTTGTCCTCAACATCTTCGTCATTCCGGTGTTTGCCAAGGTGTTTGCGGGTTTTAACGCGGAGCTGCCCCTCATTACCCGGGGGCTGTTGGGATTTTCGGGCTGGACGATTCGGTGGTGGCCGATGCTGCTGGCTGGCACTGTGGCTGCGGTGGTGGGCGCCCGCGCCTACCTGCGCACCACTGCCGGGCGCTACCGCTGGGACGCCCGCAAGCTCAAGCTCCCCATCGTGGGCGAGATTGTGTTGAAAGCCACACTGGCCCGTTTCGCCCGCAGCTTTGCCCTGTCCAGCCAGAGTGGCGTGCCGCTGGTGCAGGCGCTCACCGTGGTGGCGCAGACGGTGGACAACGCCTTCATTGGCGGTCGCATCGAGCAAATGCGCGACGGTATTGAGCGCGGCGAGAGTATTGCGCGCTGTGCGGCGGCCACCAATGTGTTTACACCGGTGGTGCTGCAAATGATCAATGTGGGGGAAGAAACCGGCGAACTGGACAACCTGTTATTCGAGATTGCCGAGATGTACGAGCGCGAAACCGACTATGCCATCAAAGGCCTGTCCGCCTCCATCGAACCGATTTTGCTGGCGGTGATTGGTGTACTGGTGCTGCTGCTGGCGCTGGGCGTGTTTTTGCCGCTGTGGAACATGGGCGCGGCGGCCATGGGCCGGGGCGGCGGTTAGCAGGGTGCTTGCGCATGGCCGTTGAGCGTACCAGCCCGGTGGCTGCACCCCTGTGGAGCGGACGGGTGTTGGAATGGGGCATGGTGGTGGCCATCGTGCTGGTGCTGATGGGCGCATTTGACCGCCATGTGCGGGGGGTGCAAAGCCAGGGCGAGTTGGCAGCCGTCAAGTCCACCCTGGGCGCATTGCGCACCGCCTTGGTTCTGGACTTTCTGCAGCAAACGGTGTCTACAGCCAGACCGCATGTGGTTGCACAGCAACGCAATCCCTTTCGTCTGCTCGAAGCGGTGCCTGCCAACTTTGCGGGCGAGTTCGGTGCCTTGCACATGGAGACGGTGGCCCCTGGGAGTTGGGTGTTTGATCCCGATTGCAGTTGCATCGGTTATCTGCCCATGTATCACCAAGGCTTGGAAGGCCCCGCTCCTACTCCAGCCGCCTGGTTCAAAGTGGGCGGTGCACCAGGGCCTTTGCAAATCACCGCCATGGAAACCTACGTGTGGCAGGGGCAGGTGTTGAAATAACGCAGGAGAAATTGAAAAAACCTTGAGATCGCGCAGGTGAATTGATTTTTGTCAGGTGCTTTGTCTTAAAAGTTCATGCACAAAATGAAGTCACTGCACTAGAATTTGTCAGGCATGGTCGTTGGGTGTGGCATCAGTGCCTGGTTTTTTGACCCGAGTTTCTAAATTAATTTTTAAAGGTAGACAAAATGAAACAAGTGCAACGCGGTTTTACGCTGATTGAGTTGGTGATGGTGATCGTGATTTTGGGCGTGCTGGCCGCGGTGGCTGTTCCCAAATTTGTAGATTTGAGGGGTGATGCCGTGACCGCCTCCACGCAGGGGGTGGCAGGCGCCTTGTCCTCAGCGGCGGCAATCAACTATGGGGCACGCAGTATTTCCACCTCCAAGGGTGCGGCGGTGAGCAATTGCACCGATATGAGCAGTTCCACCATCATGCAAGGCGGCTTGCCAAGCGGCTACAGCATTACCGCTGCCGCTGTGGGTGTCGGGGTGTCAGTGACCTGCACTTTGACCAATGCCGGACCTCCCAGCACCACCGCAACGTTCACCGCGATTGGTATCCTCTAACTCCCCGAAGGGGCGTCTCCAGCAAGCCACCCACAGGGGTGGCTTTTTTACATCCGTGCTTGGTAGGGGGCGGGAACCTGGTTGCGAAAATTGGCTTTTTCTTCCTCAGGCACCGCATTCAAGCCGGCTTTGAAGGCGGCCAGTGCCTTTGCGTCGTCCCGTACAGCCGGCTCGGCGTACAGCTTGCCTAGCCGAAGATATCCATCGGCCGCTTGGTCTGGCCACGCCTTGTTTCTGAGTTCCAGGGATCGGATGGCCAATGCCCAATGCTGTGTTTTATACCCAATCGCGTAGCCAGCCTGGGCCATATCGAAGTCGTATTCATCCCGGTCGAAATACGTGTTCAGCATGCGCACGGCTTGCTCTTCACGGCCCGCGTTGCTGAGCAAAACCACCTCCAGCGTTCGCGTGTCCGCCGCCTGGGGTTTGAGTCGTTGCACTTGGCTGAGGGCCTGCTGTGCCTGCGCGTGCTGGCCCAGCTGGGAGTGGCCCATGGCCAAACCGGTCCAAATGGCTGCAACATGGGGCCGGGAGGCCGCGATGGACTCCAGTATCCAAACGGCACTTTCCCAGTCTCCACCGGCCCCAAACGGTTCCGCGATATCTGAAGTGAGTTTGCGGTAGTGGGGGTTGATGGCAATGCCTTCGCGTGCATTTTGCAGCGCCTGGGTCTTGCGGTCCGCAAAGGGGAGCATGCCAGCGCGCTGTGGCTGTCGCAGTGAGTCCGCGAGTTGGATGGCGCGCACCAATTGCTGCTCTGCCGTCGCCGCCTGTCGGGTGATGTAGATGGCGAGTGCGCTGCAGCACAGCAGCAAGGCCAGTGCGGCACGGGAGCGGGCCGGTGTCCAGGGCAATGCCTTGGCAAAAAACGTTTGCCGATGGCCAAGCCGGGCGTCCGACCCCGCCAGGAGGGCCAGGCACAGCGCCAGCAAGGCACCGCAGCTGGCGAGATGCCAGGGAAAACCGGCGTTGCTCACGATCAGCAGCGCCAGCAGGCAGGCCAGGGTGACGGACCGCAAGGGGGCCTCGGTCAGGTCGGCCCCTTCCAAACGCCAGGTGTTGCCTGCGGTGATCAGCAAGTAGGCCAATAAGAACGACAGATACAAGCCTCCGGCGGGCAGCCCGTATTCACTGAGCAATTGCAAGAATTCGTTGTGGGCGTAGTAATCGGTCTCTAGCGTGGTATCGGCATGTTGGTACAGCGGAATGTGCACCTCCCAGGCCCCGGCACCCACGCCCGCCCAGGGATTGGCCAGCATCATGCGGGCGGTGGCCCGCCACATCACCGAGCGGATTGAAAATGAGCCTACGGTGTATTCCGCAGGCTTGGCGATGGAGGCGGTGCGTGCAAAACTGCGCTGCAGCGCCGTGGTGCCTATGTTGTCCGCCATCAGCATGGGGTTGCCGGTGGGGACTGACCCCAAGCCGAGAACTCCAGCAACAAACACCAGGCCCACCAGCATCCGCTCTGATTTGCGCCATTGCATCCAGGCCAATTGCGGGCGGTATTTCACCCAGATCACCAGCACCACGGGCGTCAGCACCCACATCGCCACCAGGGCCGAGCGGGTGCCGGTCATCATGAGGGCGACGACGTTCAGGCTGATGGACCCCGCCAGCCAGGGCAGGTAGCGGGACTGGCGCAGGTTTGCCAGAAGATAGGCTGAAAACGGCAAGGTGCACACCACATACTCCGCAAAAAAATTGCGGTTGACGAAGGTGGATGCCGGAGCCGCGCCTTGTGGGAATAAGCCCCAGCCCAGCCAGAACTGCAGCGCCGTCCACACGGACGCCACCACGGCCCCCGCATGGATGCCCCACAGCAGCGCAGGCACCTTCTCGCGGCTTGCCGTGTTCAGGCCCAGCCACAGCAAGAGACCCAATATGAACCAGCGAATGGCTTCCACCGCGGCCAGATAGGTGTGCGACCACAGCATGCTGCCAAGCGCGTACACCATGAGTGTGATGGGCAGCCACACCAACCCATGCCACTGCAAGGGCGCGCTGCGGTGGCGCTGCTGCCAAAAAAACAGCAGTGCAGCAGCCAGAACCCCAAACGCCACCACGGCGGACTTCAGTGTGTCCTGCAACATCAACTCACTGGGTACGCCAAGGGCAGGCACCAGGAACAGGGTCCACGCCAGCACCGTGGCGGGCTGCTCGGGTGTCCGGGGGGCGGTGGTGCTGGCAGTCTGAGGGTGCATACTTTGGGTAAGCTTGCGCTCGGGATGAGGTGGGCTGGGTATTGTCAGGGATATGCCTACTGGCGTGGGTCGTGGTTTTGCAGGAAAATGCAGACCAAATCAAGCCATAGCCCTTGTGTATATTGCGTAAGCAGCTACTAAAAATATAGCAAAAGTGTTGGATCACCATGTCTGTTGAGACCCCAGGCCCCCGTTTCTGCCGAAGCCGCTTACCTGGCCGGGCGGCGGTGCGCGGTTTTACGCTGATCGAACTCATCATGGTCATCGTGATCCTGGGCGTGCTGGCTGTGTATGCGGCACCCCGGATGTTCAATACGGGGGACTTCAACGCGCGGGGCTTCCATGACGAGACATTGTCTTTGCTGCGCTTTGCCCAAAAAACCGCGATTGCACAGCGGCGCACGGTGTGTGTGGCGCTGAATACGAGCGGCGTGACCCTGACCATGGACACCACCATCCCACCCGATCAGGCCTGTGACACGGTGTTGGAGCCCCCCAACACGCTGCGCGGGGGCGCCGGTTTGGTAGGGGTGCCGGGGGCATTTCAATTCAGCCCATTGGGCAGCACCAACCAGGCCGCTGCGGTCACAGTCACCATCTCCAACAGCACCGGCATCACCGTGGAGGCCGTCACCGGCTATGTCCATGACTAGAGCGCACAACCAGGGCTTCACCCTGATCGAGCTCATTACCTTTATTGTGGTGGTGAGTGCGGGGCTGGCGGGTATTTTGTCGGTGATGAACAACGTGGCCGCATCCAGCGCCGACCCCATGGTGCGCAAGCAAGCCGCAGCGCTGGCGGATTCGATCATGGAGGAAATATTGCTCCAGGCGTTTTGCGACCCGGACACCGTCGATGCCGTTGCCGTTCCTCCCGTCTGCGGGGCCATATTGCCGCCCGAAGCCAATCGCACACTTTTCGACGACGTGGACGACTACAACGGCATTGACGAAGTCATTGTGGCAACAGGGCCCGTTTTTGTCGGCCTGCCCGCTGCGCTGAACGGCTACCGGGTGCAGATTGCCGTGGTCCCCGCCGCGTTTGACGTGATTGCCCTGGCAAACGCAAAGGATGTCACCGTCACCGTCAGCCGTGGTACCGAAGTCGTGGTCATGAACAGCCGTCGAACCAACTTCCTATGAGCCACCAAGGACTTCAACGTGGTTTCACCTTGGTCGAGTTGATCATGGTGATCGTCATCATGGGGGCCATTGGCGGCATGCTGTCCGTTTTTATGCGCAGCCCCCTGGAGATCTATTTCAGCAGTGCCCGGCGTGCCGAACTGACGGATCTGGCCGACACCACGGTGCGCCGCATAGCGCGCGACCTCCGCGGCGCCTTGCCCAACAGCTTGCGTCCGCCGATAGGTGGGGGGACCAGTTTGTGCATCGATTTCATCCCCACCAAAATCGGCGGGCGCTACCGGGTGGGAGGCGCACCGGCCGCTAACGTGCTGGTGTTCAATGCCGTGGATACCAGTTTCAATATGCTGGGAGACAACATCAACTTGCCCGCAGACCAGGCAGACCAAAAAATTGCGGAGAACGATCTCATCGCCATTGGCAATCAGGGTATTCCCGGATCGGATGCCTACATGCAGGACAACACGGACCGGGTGAACGCGGCGCCGGTGCTGGTGCCGGGGGTTGGGATATTTGGCCCGGAGACGACCATCACGACGGCAGGCCGTGCAACACCTTACCCACAGGAATCAGGCAGCAACCGCTTTCATGTGATTCCGGCCGCAGAGCATGCGGTGAGTTATGTCTGTACCAATGTGGGGGTGGACGCGACCGGCAACGGCACCGGCACCTTGTTTCGGCTCGCCCGGGTATTGGCCGGACCGTATCCCCAGCCCGCAGCCTGTCTAACCCAGGCGGACATCCCGGCAGGCACTCCGGTGCTGGCGCAAAACCTGAGCGCCTGCACTTTTGTCTACAACAGCGCGGACTTGCAGCGCAATGCCATGCTCCAGATCGGCATGGAGCTGACCCGTGACAACGAGACCGTGGGCCTCTACCACGAGATCCACGTGGACAGCACGCCATGACACGCGACCACGCCCAGCAAGGCGGATTCGCCGCCATTGCCGCCATTTTTCTGGTGGTGGTGTTGGCCGCGTTGGGTGGGTTCATGTTGACTTTTTCCAACACCCAGCAACGCACCTCCACGCAAGACCTGCAGGGCTCGCACGCCTACTGGGCGGCCCGCGCGGGGCTGGAATGGGGAATTTTCAACGTAACGGCGGTGATTCCTTCGGCCTGCCCGGCCAGTCCTACCGGGCTGGTGATCAATGCCTTCACCGTCACCGTTACTTGCACCGCGCAGACCTACCAAGACGAGGGCGGGGTTGCGCCGCCACCCCACACCAGGATCTTCCAACTGACTGCGGAGGCGACCTTGGGCGCAGTCGGCACCGCCGGGCGTATCGAACGCAGTGTGTCTGCGTCTTTGGAGCGTTGAATCCATGCACCTGCATCACCAGTTTCCATCCAGCACGCCTGCTCGTATAGGCATGGGGCTCAGGCATGTGCTCCTGCTGTTTCTGGCGTTCACCGGGTTCCTGGGGTTCATACCGCAGGCCCATGCCGCCCGGACCATCACCTCGGTGACGCTGAACAATGCCAGCAGTGTCACGGTGACGCCGGGTGACTTTGTCACTCTGGTGGTCAATGTGACCACTGATGGAACTGGTAACGCCAACGACTGGAACAGCACCGGTTGGCGCATCTCCGCCACACCGCCCGGTGCCTTGACCTGCTGGGACCACGGCAACCATACGTCGGCGGGAAGTTACAGCGAGAACACGACGATCCAGGTCCCGACCACACCGGGAACCTACAACGCCTATTTTGTGGCGTACAACGATAACAGCTGCAGCTCGGGAACCAGCTCCACCACCGTGCTGGCCAGCGCCGTGGTTGTGGTGGCGCCCTTGGTTATCAACTCGGCCACGCTGGACGGCGCATCCAGTGTGTCCGTGACGGCGGGTCAAACCATCACTGCAGTGGTGAATGCCACCACCAATTCCAGCCTGGCGGGGTACCAATGGCGGTCTACCGGTTGGCGTATCTCCGCCAGCGCACCGGGCGCCGTGGCCTGCGTCAACCACCCCAACCACGAAACAGCGGGCACGTTTAACGAAACCTTCAGCATCACGGCGCCGAGCAGCGCGGGGACCTACAACGCCTACTTTATTGCCTATAACGACGACAGCTGCGGGGCCGGTGCCAGTCCGACGGCATCGATGGCCAGTGCGGTCACCATCCCATCGCTGACCGAATTCAATTCCACGGGGGGCAGCACCGCAACCAATGGCCTGCATTTCTATATGGAGGACACGACCAAGATCCAGGTCCGACGGCTCAACAACACTGGGCAAGTCTACGCGCCTGGGTCCGTCCCCCCCAGCAACAACCTGGACAATGGCGTCTTCATTCGCGCCAATGGATTGGTGTACGGCCCCAGCCACACGGTTGGTGGCGGTTATGTCCCCAGCGGGGGCATGTACAACACCTACTCCATCACGCCGGCCACACCGGCAAATCCGTCCTCGTCGGGTGTTCAGCAGACGGCAACGGGTGCGTTTGGCATCACCGCAGGTCCCCAGGTCTCGGTGCTGTGGAAGTACACCACCCCCTTGGATTTTCTAACCGCAGAGGTGACACTCACCATCCCTTCCGGGTATGCGGTCAGTGCCACCAATCCGGTGCGCTATTACCATGTGTTCGACACCTATCTGGGCGGCAGTGACAATGGCTGTGGCGTTTCTTTTGTGGACACCAACGGCAAACGTGTGATTGGGACCTACCCGCCGGCATCGGGCACCACCTGTCCCTCCAGCACCAGCATCCCGGCCGGTGTGTCGGTGGTGGAGTCCTTCCGGGAGCGCAGTGGTCAGGTGTTTTCGAAATACTGTGCGTCGGGATGGGCCAGTTTTTTTGACACATCCACCCCCAATTGTTCGGTACGGCAGGCCGCCGTGATGAGCAACACCGTGGTCACCAGCTACCAGGACACCGGCATCGGGGTAGAGCTCGATTTCACGGCACCGGGAACCTATACTTTTAGCTACGACTTCGTGATCGGTTCGCCCGTCGTGCCGCCCTATGACCATCTGGAAATTCGGCACGACGGTGCGGGAACGCTGTGCTCGGAGACCGTCACCGTGCTGGCCTGTACCTCTTCAGAGGTGCCATGCCTTTCTGCCAATATTGTGAACACAGGGACATTGACCGGATCTCTCACCACCTCGCCGGCTGCTCCGGCCATCACCAAGACACCGGCTTCGTTCTCCATAGGCTCCAGCAGCTCCACCCAGAACATCGGGCTGCAGGCGGACGGGGCTGGGGCGGTCACCCTCGGCACCAGCGGCCTGAGTACCACACCCCTGAATGGGACCAAGTGCTGGAACACGGCCACGGCAAGCCAGAGTTGCAGCCTGACATTCACCAACACGCCGTGTGTCAGCGGGTTCGAGTGCCTGGAAACCGGGCTAACACACAACAACCTGACCGCCCCCTCCACTGCCCGCAACCCGCTCTACACCAAGCTCAGCGGCACTGACTTCAAATTTGACGTGGTTGCGTTGCAAAGCAGCGGAGCGCAGGCCACAGCCTATTCCGCTGCGGCCAATGTGACGGTCGAATTGTTTGACGACAGCGCCTCGCCGGCGCCAGCCTGCAGCGCGTACGCGGGTCCGCTGGCGAACCAGGCCATCACCTTTGCAGCGGCCGATTCGGGGCGCAAGACGCTGAGTGCCAATTTCAACCTGGCCAATGCCTATGGGAAGGTGCGTTGCCGGGTCAGGGACTCCAACCAGACCCCCGTTGTTTATGGGTGTTCGTCCGACGACTTTGCCGTGCGTCCCCAACAGTTCACCGTGACTTCGGCCAGCGCCAACGCCGATGCCACGGGTGCCAGCACCACGGCGTCACCCAAAGTCATGGCGGGATCGGCATTTGAACTCACTGCGGGCACGGCCACCGTGGGCTATGGGGGGACGCCCGTCCTGGATGCCACCCAGGCCGCGGCACATACCGGAGCCACCCAGGTGGGGGCTTTGGCGGGCACCTTTGGCGCCGCCACACCGGCGACCGGCAACGGCGCGAGCGGAGCCAATTTCAGCTATGGCGAAGTGGGTTATTTCAGGTTGAATGCGGGCGGGGTGGTGGACGCCACCTTTGCTGCAGTGGACAGCGTTGCCGGAGATTGTGTGCTCGGGTCGCGCTCCAACACAGCAGTTGGTGGAAAATTCGGATGCAGCATTGGCAGTGTGCTTAGCCCGTATTTCGGGCGATTTATCCCGCACCATTTCGATGCCGTGGTTACCCAAGGGTGCAACGTAGCCAACTTCACCTACTCTGCACAGCCCTTCACCGTGGTGGTGACCGCGCGCAACCAGGCCAATGGGACAACCGCCAATTACACGGGGGCCGGTTGGGCCAAGGCGACCACCCTGTCCAACGCAGGTGTCCTGACCAATCTGACCGGGAATTTGCTCGCGGCCGCCGATTTCGCAGCCGGGGTGGGCACGGCCAACAATGTTCGGTACACATTCCCTGTACCTACCACCCTGCCTGCTGCATTGGTTTTGCGCGCAGTGGACACGGAGGCCGTGAGTTCCAATGGGTTTGCAGAAGGGGGCGCCAACATCCGCAGTGGCCGCGCCCGATTGCTCAACGCCTATGGTTCGGAACTGCTGGACTTGCCCATGACCTTTCGCACTGAGTTTTGGGAGAGTGCGGCCAATGGCTGGCGCACCAATGTTCTGGACTCCTGCACCACCGCCACCTTGGTCTTCACAGCGGTGACCGCGCCCAGCATCACGGGCAACACCTGCGCCACCGAGGCCGCCAACGCCAGCGGTGTGGGCTGCGCCGCCGCCCCGGCAGTGGCCAACCGCGCGTACCTGGAAGGTGGGCTGGTGGGTACCGACAGCAATGGGGTGGCTGGCTTTGCGGGCAATTTCAACCTCTGGCTGCGGGCGCCCGGTGCGGGCCATCCCGGTTCCATCAATGTCACCGCAGCGGTGCCCGTCTGGCTGCAATACAACTGGACGGGAGCGGTGGCGAATCCCGTGGGACGCGCCACCTTTGGTGTCTTCAGAAGCCCCCTGATCTACCGCCGGGAAAACTACTAGTCGATAAGCCCCTCATTTTGTTAGACAATGCGCAAAGCCCTGTTCAAGGATTCATGCTTGCGCCACCGGCTACTAAATTACGAGCACTGAGAGCACACGTTTTGCCAGTCACCCCACCCATGATTCATGCAACACCCCCCGTCTCTTTGCCGTTTTCCCGGAGACCATGCTGACCATGCGTTGGCCCTGGAAGCAAAAGCGCACACCGGACCATGTGGTCGTCTCTTGGTCGGCGCAGACCTTTGCATTTGTGCGGGCACGGGCGCGTGCCGGTGGGGTGTTTGAAATTCAACAACTCGGGGTGGAGCGCCAAGGGTCCGACAGCATGGATGCCTTTGTGCACCGGCTGCAGGCCCTGGGGCTAAAGGGCATGGTGGCGCAGGTGATGCTGCGGCCGGAGCAATACCAGGTGTTGCAGATCGATGCTCCCGCCGTGGCCCCGGAAGAGCTGCGTGCGGCGGCAAGGTACCAGATTCGCGAAATGGTGCAAGCCCATATGGACGACATCACGCTGGACGTGATGCGTGTGGGCGATGGGCAACAAAAGGGAACGGGCCATCTGTTTGTGGTGGCCGCGACCAATGCCGTGATACGCGAAGCCATGGACTTGGGCGATGCCATGCACTGGACTGTGCCCGTGATTGATATCCAGGAAACCGCGCAGCGCAATCTGCAAAGCGCATGGGCTGCGCGTGAAGGCCGGGTGGACCGCGCCAATGCCGCGCTGGTGGTGGACGAGCACCAGGCGGTGCTGACCATCAGCGCCAACGAAGAACTGTTTTATACGCGCCGGCTTGAATTGCCCGCAGGTTTTATGGCGATGCCCTGGAGTGAAGGTGGCGAGTCCGGCCCAGCTCCGAGCGCCGCTTTCACACCGGTGGGTGAGTATGTGCCGGACTACAGTGTGGGCGGTGTATCGGCCGGTACCGATTACTCTGCGGTGTCCACAACGGGTGCGGGCGGGGTGGGCAACGAGCGGGTGCAGCGCTTTGTGGTCGAAGTGCAGCGCTCGTTGGACTTGTGGGACCGTTCCTGGTCCAGCATGCCCCTGAATGGTCTGATGGTGTACGCAGGCGAGCGCACGGCAGAGATGGCCGAATGGTTGGGGCGCGAGACGGGGCAGGCCGTCACCGGGCTAGAGCCGGACGCTTGGTTTTCCGGCCTGCAGGCCCTGCCGATGGCAGACCGTGCGCTGTGCTTTCCCCTGCTGGGGGTGCTGATGCGCACGGAGAGCCGAAAACTCTGATTGCCCACCATGCCCCAGCAAATCAATCTGAGTTCGCCCCTTTTGCTCAAGCAAAAGAAGTACTTCTCCGTGCAGACGATGGTGGTTGCGCTGGCCGTGTTCATGGTGTCGGGAGGGGCGCTGTGTGGTGCTTGGGTCTGGAGCCTGCAAAATGCCAGCGCGGGGTTCAACCAAACCATGCTGGCCCAGACGCGCGAGATTGAGAGCC
Organism: Rhodoferax sp.; assembly: GCF_030697375.1. Classification (GTDB taxonomy): domain Bacteria; phylum Pseudomonadota; class Gammaproteobacteria; order Burkholderiales; family Burkholderiaceae_C; genus Allorhodoferax. The sequence continues at coordinate 194,738 of NZ_JAUYQD010000005.1, forward strand.
TGCAGGCCGCCATTCAGAGCCACAAGGCCAGTGCAGCGCCCGTGGACACGACCCTGGTGCAGCAGTTGCAGGAGCGCCGCAAGGCGGTGCAGCAGCGAGGGCAGTTGTTGCAGGCATTGCAGACGGGTACATTCCGCTCGGGCGAAGGCCATTCGGACCGCTTGCAGTGGGTGGCCCGCAGCATTCCGGCACCGGTGTGGATTACGGAAATCAAGGCCGACGCCACCCGTTTTGAGCTGACCGGTTTCACGCTGGAGCCCTCGGCGCTCAATACGTGGGTGGATCAATTGGCCGCCAGCCCACTCCTGGGGGGGCTCAAGCTGGCCACGGTCAAGGTGGAAAACACGGTAGCCACGAAGAAGGCCGGTGCGTCCGCCGTGTGGTCGTTCAATCTGGTGAACTTAGAACCAGCGCCCGTGGCGACTGCGGCCAACGCGACCGGAGGCAAGCCATGATCCAGACCATCAAACCCTGGTGGAGCCAACAAGCCGCCCGTATCGACGCACTCAGTTTGCGCGAGCGCGGGATTATGTTTGTGTCGGCCATCGTGTTGAGCATCGCCTTGGCCGATGTCTTGTTGCTGTCGCCCGTGCAATTGGCACACAAGCAGGTGACCCAGCGTTTCGCGGCCCAGAGCACGGAACTCACGCGTTTGCGGGAATCTCTAAAGGCCACAGGGCAACCGGTTGATGCAAGCAAGGCCGTGCGGGACGAGATTGCGGGATTGGACGCCCGCCTGCAAGGGCTTGACCAGGAGATCAATGCGATGGCCCCACGGGCCGAGGGCGGTCCGGCGTTGGAGCAGGTGCTGGTACAGTTTTTGCGCCGCCACGAAGGGTTGACGCTTCTGGGTGTGAGTACCCTGGGTCAGGAGGGCGCTGGTGCACCCGCTTCGGCTGCGACCCCGGTGGGCTTGACCAGGCGTGGTTTGGATTTGCGGGTGTCGGGGCCTTATGGAGAACTGGTCCGGTATGTGAAGACCTTGGAAACCGCGCTGCCGGCGTTGCGCTGGGGTGCCTTGCAACTCAAGAGCGAGACACAGCCTCCTGAGTTGCATTTGCAAGTGTATGTGCTGGGGGTGCAGCCGTGATGCCGCTCCGGGTTCTGCGCCCGGTGGCGCTATTGCTGTTGCTGTTGTCCTTGCGTATCGCGGCACAAGAGCTGCGTGATCCCACCCTGCCGCCGTCTGAAATGGGTGCCGGACTGGGCGCCAAGGCCAACGCAGAGCCCCTGGGTGCGCAGGGTATGGCGGTGATTGTGCGCGACGCGAAGTCGTTTTTGGTGGTGGGTACCCGTTTGTACGCGGCAGGACAAAAAGTGGGGCCAGCCCGCATCGAGCGCATCACGGAGACTGCAGTATGGCTGCGTGAAGGAAAAGTCCTGCGCAAAGTACCACGTTTTGCGGGCATTCAGCGCAGTGCGGCAGTGCCTGTGCCCAGCTGTGATCCCGGTGCTCCCAAGTCATCCAAATCCGTGAAGCCATCCAAAACAACCCAAGTAACCCCAAAAGCCAAAGTCGTTTCGTGTGACGGCGCCCAACCCTGAGGTCCATCCACATGACCGTAAAAGCCATTTCCATGTTCGAACCATTCCTGATCCTTGCGCCCGCACGGCTAAGCCCCCGCCGGGCATGGGCCGGGCACAATGCCTTGCTTGTTTTGGGCATAGGCTTGCTGGCGGGATGTGCCGCAGAGCGGCCGCTGCGCACCCCCGATGTCAGCGCCGCTATTCGCGCAGAGTTGCCCCCGCCGGCGCTCAAACCCACTGCCGTCGTGCCCGCGCGGGTGAGTGACGCACTGGCCGAGCCCGCCCCCCCGGCCGTGCCTTTGCCGCCAGAGCCACGGCTGGACTTGTTGGTGAACAACGCGCAGGCCCGGGATGTGTTTTTGGCCATCGTGGCCGATACACGCTACAGCATGCTGATGCATCCCGACGTGGGGGGAACCTTGTCGGTGACTTTGCGTGGTGTGACGGTGAGCGAGGCTCTGGAGGCCATCCGTGATGTGTACGGGTACGACTTCAAAATGGAAGGGCGACGCATCACTATTTATGCGCCCACATTGCAAACCCGCATCTTTACGGTCAACTATCCCAACTCGCAACGCTCTGGCAATAGCGAGTTGCGTGTGTCCTCCGGTGTGGGGCAGAGCAGCAACACCGCGGGCGCCGGTGCCGCTTCCAGCACGCCTGCCACCGGTACCACGCAGCGGATGGACGGCAGCCGCGTGTCCACGTCCTCGCAAACGGATTTTTGGCTCGAATTGGCGGGCGCGGTGCGTGGCCTGGTGGGCTCGGGCGATGGGCGCAGCGTGATCACCAGCCCGCAGGCGGGCATCATGGCCGTGCGTGGCATGCCCGACGAATTGCGGCAGGTTGAAAAGTTTTTGAAGGCGGCCCAGATTGCCGTGGAGCGCCAAGTCATGCTGGAGGCCAAGGTGGTTGAAGTTGAGCTGCGTGACGGCTTCCAGAGCGGCATCGATTGGTCGGCCCTGAAGAACGGTGGGGGCTCCACCGGTGCCGTGGGCGTGCTCGGTGGCAACACCACCAGCAACACGCTGGTGAGCGGGGTCCAGGCCAATCTTCCCGGCTTTCCTTCAGGGGGGGCGGCCTTGTTGGCGGACGGTGTATCGATTCCACAGGCCGGGGCCGGCCTCTTTGGGCTGGCGTTTGCAACCGATGGTTTCCAGGCGGTGCTGGGTTTTCTGGAAACCCGGGGTGACGTGCAAATTCTGTCCAGTCCGCGCGTGGCCACGCTGAACAACCAAAAGGCCGTGCTGAAGGTCGGGACCGATGAGTACTTCGTGACCGGTGTCACCGGGGGCTCGTCCACATCGGCCACGAGCACCACCAGCGCTACCACCACGCTGCCCACCATTGCACTGACCCCGTTTTTCTCGGGCATTTCGCTGGACGTGACGCCCCAGATTGACGAGGGCAACAACATCACGTTGCATGTGCACCCATCCGTCACCACGGTCTCGGAGAAAACCAAACAGATAGATCTGGGCAGCATCGGAAACTTCCGTTTTCCGATGGCGTCGAACAGCGTGAATGAAACGGATACCCTGGTGCGGATTCAGGATGGCAATATCGTGGCCATTGGCGGCTTGATGCAGATGGAGACCAGCCGCCAAGCCTCTGGTCTGCCGGGCAGCAGTGGTATTCCTTTTCTTTCTTTCCTGTTGGGAAACAAGGCCAATACCGGGCGCAAAAAAGAGGTGGTGGTGTTGATCAAACCCTCCATCATCCGCACCGCTGCGGACTGGGAGGCGCAGACCCGGCGCACCCGGGCTGCTCTGGACGACATGGATGCCAGCCGCGCGCGGGTCATCCGCATGGATGGCAGCATCGCCAATCCCCCTGCTGAAGCGTTGTCTCAATAATGTACCTGGGGCATTTTTCGCTGCGGGAGGCCCCGTTTTCGATCACGCCGGACACCGATTTTTTTTACCCCCACGCGGGCGCGCAGGCTTCGCTCAACATGCTGCTGGTGGCGTTGCGTAGCGGCGAAGGTTTTGTCAAGGTGGTGGGCGACCTGGGCTGCGGCAAAACTGTTTTGTGCCGTCAGTTGCTCAAAACGTTGCAGGGGGAGTGTGTCACCGCCTACGTTCCCAATCCGGACATGGGGCCGGACGACTTGCTGATGGCCTTGGTCAATGAGCTGGGTATAGAAGTGGTGGTGCCTTTCAGCCGCCACAAGGTGCTGAATGCGCTGCGCGACTGTTTGCTAAAGCATGCGCAAGACGGGCGTCGCGTGGTCGTGTGCATAGACGAAGCGCAGGCCATCCCGGTACGCACGGTGGAAAGCATTCGTTTGCTGTCCAATCTGGAGACGGAAAAACGCAAGTTGTTGCAACTGGTCTTGCTGGGACAACCGGAGCTGGACGACAAACTGGCCCTGCCTGAAATCCGTCAGCTTTTGCAGCGCATCACTTTCAGCGAATACCTGGGGCCCATGCATGAAGGTCGCGTGGGCGTGTACTTGCAGCACCGCATGGCTATTGCGGCCAAAGATGAAAACACCGACGTCCATGTGTTTGAGCCCAAGGCCACTTTGGCCATTGCCCGGTGCAGTGGCGGCGTGCCGCGCTTGATCAACATCCTCGCCCACAAATGCCTGATGTTGGCCTATGGCGAGGGCAGCCACCGTGTGACGGCGGCCCATGTGCGCCTGGCCGCGCACGACACACCCGGGGTGAGGGTGCGCGCGCCTTGGCCATGGTCGCTGCCTGTGTGGCGGTGGGGCTTTGCCGCCCGACAAAGGGCGTCGTCTCTGGGACGGGTGGACGACCAGCACGAGGGGGGAGCATGAGCGTCATTAACAAAATGTTGCGTGACCTGGACCATCGGCAGGCACCAGAATCCGGTGCCTCCAGCGGGCGGTCGGGCCAAAGCCTGCGCAGGGATACGGTCAGCATTTCCCCTACACCTGTGCGCGGTGCCCAAACCCAGTTGTGGATTGGGGTGGGTGTGCTCGGATTGGTGCTGTTCGCGGCTGCGGGGGGTGGATGGCAGTGGGGCTACCGGGAAAATCCCGGTCCGCAGACCTTGGCACAGCCTGGTCTTGCTCAAAAAGTAGAGCCACCGGTTGCAGAGGCAGTGCCGGTACCGCCTACTGCCTCTGCAGCACCACAGAGCACGGCTATGGTGGATGTTTCACCAATGCAACCCACCCATGTGGCCCAAGTGGCCCCCCGCCTCGGCCCCACATCCGTGGTCTTGCGCATGGATTCGACGCTGAGTCAAAAGGAAGTACGCGCGTTTGCGCGTTCCGCGTCGCCCGCTGTTGCCAAAGAGGATGCTCTGACGGAGCGCCCCCAGGCGCCGGTCCCTCCTGCTGCGGCCGCTGCGCCTGCACGGGCCGTCCCGCCGGATGCAGCCCAACTGGCGCTACGCCAACAGCAAGCCAGCAAAGACGCGGTGGCCCATGCACAGGGTTTGTGGAATGCCGGCTCGCGGGAAGCCGCGATCGAATGGATGGAGGAGGTCGTTGCCACCGCAGAGCGCACTGTCGCCGCGGGTGCCACACCGGCAGCGACACAGCTACTGGTCATTCCGGTGCGGGAGCTTGCGCGCATGCAGTTGGCGCAGTCGCGCCCGCAAGCGGTCTGGGATGTGTTGATCCGCCTGGAGCCTCTCTTGGGAAATCAGGCCGATTTGTGGGCGGTGCGTGCCCATGCCGCCCAGCGCCTGGGACGCCACCAGGACAGTGTGCACGCGTACATGGTGGCCTTGCAATCGCGCCCCAATGAACAGCGCTGGCTGCTGGGCGCGGCGGTGTCTCTTGCTGCCCTGGGGCAGACCAGCAGCGCAGCGGAAATGGCAGAGAAGGCCCGTGCGGTGGGTGTGGTGGGCAAGGAAGTGTGGGCCTATTTGCGCCAGATGGGTGTGCCTGTGAAAGACTGAACGGGCGATATTCAAAATGCATGCCAGAATCGAAAAAAACTACTCCGATGTCCTTACTCTACCTTGACCATTTTGGGCTGACCAAACCACCTTTCAAAATCACGCCGGACCTCGATTTTTTCTTTTCAGGGGGCCGCCGGGGTGACATTCTTTCTGCGTTGTTGCATGTGGCAAGGCACGAAGAAGGCATCATCACCGTCGTCGCTGAAGTGGGTAGTGGAAAGACTTTGCTGTCACGTTTGATGATCAGCCAGTTGGGGGCGCAGGTCAGTACGGTGTATTTGGCCAATCCCTGTTTCTCCAGGGATGAAATCCTCAGTGCGATTGCCCGTGACCTCGGGTTGACGGACCTGCCCACGTCGACGGAAGCCAAGCTGTCGGTTTTGCAGCAAGAGCTATTGCGGCGCCACGCCAACGGACAGCGGGTATTGCTGGTGGTGGACGAGGCGCATGCCATGCCGCCCGAGTCGCTTGAAGAAATACGGTTGTTGTCCAATTTGGAAACGGCCAGCCACAAGTTGGTCAACATCATGCTTTTTGGCCAACCCGAGCTGGATGTCTTGCTCGCACAGCCAAGATTGCGGCAGGTCCGTGATCGGGTGATTCACCGCTTTGAATTGCAGCCGCTTCCCCCGTCCGAGGCCAGCGCCTATATCGATCACCGGCTGAGAGCCGCCGGATGGAAAGGGGGAGCGCTTTTCACACCACCGGCCATGGCCATGTTGGTCAAAGCCTCGGCCGGTCGCGCCCGGCGCATCAACTTGCTGGCCGATAAATCCTTGTTGGGCGCCTATGCTGGTGGTGCCATGGTCGTCGATGTGCGGCACGTCAAAGATGCATTGGGCGAGTTGCATGCGGATACGCCCGGGCTGCGTAGCAAGCCGTGGATGCCCTGGGTTCGCTGGGGGGCAAGCAGTGTGGCGCTTGCGGTGGCCATGACGGTGGTGGCGCTGTGGTTTCTTGAGCAACGACAGCTCCCGGTGGTGCAAAGCGCAGCCCCTGCTGCTGTCGCACCTGTGGCGCCACCCTCTTCGCCCGCGCCTGGCGCGGCCAAGCCCGCTGTGGAACTTGCGGAGCGGCCGTCACCGCCCGCTGTAGCGCCTTCCACGGTGCCCGTGAAAAACCTGCAGGCACCGATCAGCGCCGCTTTGCCTGCTGCCACCGACGCTTTCTTGCAAAGTTATTTGGCACGCACCCAGGCACTGTTGCAGACGCCGGATTTGGACGGCTACACCATCCAACTGGCGGCATTGCCGCGTGACGCGAGTGTGGCTGGTTACCTGAACTCTGCGGGCCATCTTGTTGATTCTTCAATGGTTTTCGTTCAGCTAAGCACCTACAATGGGCGCAATTTCGTGTCTGTGTATTACGGTCATTTCGGGACGACGGCCCAAGCATCCACCGCTATGGCGGGCTTGCCGACCGCACTAAAAACCAATAAGCCGATTGTCAGGACATGGGCCAGAATCAAACAGGATCAAATACTTTGAGCCGTTTTTCAGTACATCGCGTGGGTCGCCGTTTTGGCATTGCGAACATGGGTGCGTGTGTGGTTTTGGGCTTGGTGGCGTGTGCCGCTCCGCCCAGCCCTCCCGTGTCAAGCGCACATCTGCGTCCTGCGCCCATCGTACCTGGCAACCCGCCGGAGTTTGCATCCGCAGCCCCTTTGCCCAAGCCTCCACGTCCGAGTCCCAAACAAGAGGTCTACAGCGTGGTGATGCAAAACGTCAATGTGCAGGATCTTCTTTTTGCACTGGCGCGCGACGCCAAGCTCAACGTGGACATTCACCCGTCCATCACCGGCACGGTCACCATGAATGTACGGGACCAGACGCTGGTGGAAATTCTGGAGCGCGTAGCGCGCCAAGTGGACCTGCGCTACGAGATGCAGGGGCGCAATCTGTCCATCCTGCCAGACACCCCCTATCTCAAAAACTACCGGGTGGACTACCCCAATATCCAGAGGGACTCCAGCACCAACGTCACCACCTCGACCAATGTTGCCAGCACCGGAACGGCGCCGGGCAGCAGTGCAGGAGGCTCCGGCAGCAATGCGTCTACCTCGGTCATCACCAACACCTCCAACAATCGGTTCTGGGAGACCCTGATCGCCAATGTGCGTGATTTGCTCCGGGAGACCGACAAGCTCTTGCCAGACACCAATGCCGCCGGTCCAGCTGCCCCTGCGGCAGCCCCGTCCGTGCCAACCCAGATCGTGTCTGCCGTGCTCGGCAGCGCGCCAGGGGGGGCTCCCGCGCGTGGTGGGGCCACAGCGTCTGGGCCGGGCACAACGCCTGCAAGCCTTGCAGGGCGCAGCCAGTTTCGGGAGGCCGCGTCGGTGATTGCCAGCCCAGAAACCGGAAACATCAGTGTGCGGGCCACCCAAAGCCAGCACGCGAAGGTGGGTGAATTTTTGGACCGTGTGATGCGCTCCGCCCGAATGCAGGTCTTGATTGAGGCGACGATTGTCGAGGTGGATTTGTCCAATCGGTTCCAGCAAGGCATTGATTGGTCGCTGATGCGCCCCGGCGGCACCATCACCGATCCGGGCCTGACCATCCGGCCCACCGGTCCCAGTGTGGGCCTGCAAACTGGGGGGCTGGTCAGTGGACTGCTCACCCTCACACGGACCGACGCCAATTTTTTCGATGGCCGTGACCTCACCATGATGCTGAGCATGCTGGAGTCCTTCGGCACCTTGCGGGTGCTTTCCAGCCCCAAGATTTCCGTGCTCAACAACCAAAGCAGCGTGCTCAAGGTGGTGGACAACAAGGTTTACTTCAGCATTGACGTGACTGCTGGCACTCCGGCGTCGGCGGGTGTTGCCGCGACCCCGGCCACCTATCGGAGCACCATCAACACGGTGCCCATCGGTTTCTTGATGACTGTGACACCCCAGGTCAGCGAATCCCATGAGGTGACGCTGAACCTGCGCCCCACCATCAGCCGCATTACGGGTTACGCGGTGGACCCCAATCCGGGCTTGATTCCGAACTCCGTGATCAACCGCATCCCTGAAGTGCAGACCCGTGAAATGGAGTCTGTCTTGCGCGTTCGATCCGGGGGCGTGGCCATCCTGGGTGGTCTGATGCAAGATTCGCGCAACAACAACTCTGATGAAGTCCCTGGCTTGAACAAATTGCCCCTGATTGGCAATCTGTTCAAGTTCCGCGATGAGGGCAGTAAGAAAACAGAGTTGGTGATCTTTCTGCGCCCCACCGTCCTGCAGGATCCGTCGCTGGAAGGCGATTTCAAAAACTTCCGAACCACCTTGGAGGATGCGAGCGCAGCCATGGACGCATCGCCGACACCCGCGGGCGTCGATTTTCCCTCCTTCTTGAGGAAGCCATGAGCTTGCTTCTCGACGCCCTGCACCGTGCCAGCAAGGACAAAGAGAAAGCTGCAGCGGCTGCGTCGTTGCCATTGCCTGTATCTGATCCCGGCGAACTGCGTTTGACCGAAGTGGGGGGGGGGGATGTCTCGTTTCCACAGCTGACCTCAGAGCCGGCCTTGCTCCCCAGCCGAGAGTTGGTCCAGGAGCTCCTTTTGGAGCCCGCGCCTGCGCTGCAGTTGGAGGCGTTTGAACCGCTGTCGGCGCTCGAACCCGTGCCGACTCCGGCCGCCCTTCCACAGGCGCAGTCAGATCGCGCTCCTGCACCGAAAATGGTGTCGGCGCCTCCTCCCGTTGAAAGCCCTATTGCGCCAACTGCATTGCTGTCTTCCGGTGCATTGGATTCTTCTGCAAAATCTGCCCCGCCGCTGGCGAGCCCAGACCGCGTGGCCAAAGAAATCCGCCGCGCCTATGCGCCCGACGCCGCGCCACCCGGCAAGGCGAAGCGGCGAGTGTTCGTTTTGGGGGGTGTTGCGCTCGTTTTGTTCGCAGGCTTTGCGAGTGTGTTCCTGGGGGTGTGGGGCGATCCGGTCGCACTATTGAGCCTGGGTGGCACGTCTTCCCTTGCACCTGTTGCAGCCAGCCCTGGGCCGGGGGCGGCTGTGACCGCGAGCGAAGCCCCTGCGCCAGTGGCCAGCGCAACGCAACCCTCTATCACCGTGTCACCGGTTGCACGGCTTGGTGAAGCGGGGCCATTGCCCAAAGCAGCCGCGAATCGGCAGTCCTCCGTCACGCCAGTGGAAACCATAGTGACGCCGTCCACCGCGCAAAGCGCCGCTTCACCGTCGCGGTCCGTGCCCGCCGCAGTGCCAAGCGCTCCAGAGCTTGCTCCTGCCCACATCCCGCCAGGCAATGAGGTCGTTTTGCGTGGCACCACACCCAAGCCCGGTTTTGTGCCCAAAATGATGGGGCCCAACATGCTTGAGTTGGGGTATGTTGCATTGCAGGAGGGGCGTTTGGACGACGCAGCGCGGTTTTACAGGCAGGCGCTTGCAGTCAGTGCGGACGAGCGTGATGCCTTGTTGGGCTTGGCCTATATTGCCCACCAAAAAGGACAGCGTGAGGAGGCGCAAGGCTATTACCGCAGGGTGTTGCGCCAAGAACCGGGTAATACCGTCGCCAACGCTGCCCTGCTGGAACTGGATTCTGCGGTCGATGTGGCTGTGTCTTCCAGCCGTGCACGCGAGTTGGTTGCCCGCCAGCCTGGCTCGGCCGCCACCATGGCCATGGCAGGCAATGCCATGGTTCGTGATGGCCGGTTGGCCGATGCCGTGCAGCTGTTCGCGCGCGCCCAGGTTCTGGAGCCGGACAACCCCTTGCATGTCTACAACCACGCCGTAGCGCTGGACCGCTTGGGTCAGTATGGGCTGGCACAAGTGCAGTATGAAAACGTGCTGAAGCTTTCTGACAAAGTGGCACCGGTCAGTCGCCCTGCTTTTTCTTTGGAGGTGGTGCGCCAGAGGCTTGAGCAGTTGCGCCAAGCGCTTGGCAGCCGCACTGATGCTGACAAATGAGTACACCACAAACCCATAGCGGTGCACCGCCTGTGCGCCTCGGCGATCGGCTGATTCAACTGGGGTTGATCACGCAAGACCAATTGCGGATTGCGCTTCTGGAGCAAAAAAGTTCGGGAAAACCACTGGGTGAGGCCCTGCTGGCGCTGGGCTTTACCACCGAAGAGGCCATGCGCAGTGCGCTGGCCGACAGTCTGGGTGAAAAAGCGATCAGCCTCAAAGGTATCGTCGCCAATCCGGCTGCGCTGGCCTTGATCCCTAAGCCGCTGGCCAAAAGGCATGCGCTTTTTCCGGCCAGTCTGGATGCAAAAACCAATGAATTGGTCATCGCCAGTGCCAACCCCAACGATATTGTGGCGGTCGACCAAATCACAGCCTTGCTGGCAGGGGGGCCTCGCATCCAATGGCGATTGGCCAGTAGCGTAGAAATCCTGTCTGCGATTGAGCAGTTCTATGGCCATGAGCTGTCCATTGACGGCATTCTTCATGAACTGGAAACAGGTGCTATTGATGTGGCCAGTCTGACACAGGCGACTGACGGTTATAGCCACCCGGTGGTTCGTTTGATGGACTCACTTTTGGCCGACGCCACGCTTCGCAGTGCGTCCGACATCCATTTCGAACCCGAATCGCAGTTCTTGCGCATCCGCTACCGGATTGATGGGGTGTTGCGGCAAGTGCGCTCCTTGCACCTGCGCTATTGGTCCGCCATGGTCGTGCGCCTCAAGGTCATGGCAGGCATGAACATTGCCGAAACACGGGCACCGCAGGATGGGCGGATTTCACTGACCATCTCCGGGCGCCAGGTGGACTTTCGGTCGGCGGTGCAGCCCACGATCCATGGTGAGAACTTTGTGTTGCGTATTCTGGACCGCAAACGCGGCATTGTTCCACTGGACGGATTGGGTCTGTCGGACGAACAGTTCAACACCATGCAGCTCATGCTGTCGCGCCCGGAAGGCATCTTGCTCGTGACAGGCCCCACCGGTTCGGGCAAAACAACAACCCTGTATTCCATCTTGGGCCACCTCAACAAGGAAAGTGTCAACATCATGACACTGGAGGACCCGGTCGAATACCCCATGCCCATGATTCGGCAGACCTCATTGTCGGATGCCGTCAAAATGGATTTTGCGGAAGGCATCCGCTCCATGATGCGCCAGGACCCCGACATTATTTTGGTGGGCGAAGTGCGAGACCACGAAACGGCCGAGATGGCCTTTCGTGCGGCCATGACCGGGCACCAGGTGTTTTCGACCCTGCACACGAACTCCGCCATTCGCTCCATTCCCCGGTTGGTGGATTTAGGTATCCAGCCCGAGGTCCTGGCAGGCAATGTCATTGGCATCGTTGCGCAACGCTTGTTGCGGACACTTTGCACCACCTGCAAGGCGCCACATGCGCCTAGCCCCATAGAACTGCAGCTCCTGGGTATCAAGTTGGGGGATCCGCACACCTTGTTCCGACCGGTCGGGTGCCCTGCCTGCGAACACCTTGGTTACAAGGGACGCACATCCATTCTGGAACTGCTCAAATTTGACGCTGCTTTGGATGAATTGGTCACCCAGCGTGCCAGTCTGAAAGTGATGATGGACCATGTGCGACGGGAAGGTTTTGTCACCATGGCCGAGGATGGCCTGCGCCGGGTGCGTGAAGGCATTACCACGGTCGAAGAAGTGGGCCGGGTGGTGGACTTGACTGAACTGATCGTCTGATGCCGCAGTACCAATACCGCGCAGCCGGCCATGATGGGCGGATTGCAAAAGGCCGAATCGAAGCGCTGCATGAAATTGATCTGGCGGCGCAACTCAAACGCCTGGACCTGTCGTTGTTGTCGGCTAAAACGGTGGTGGTGCGCGTTTCCACGGTCAAAAAGATGCCTCGGCGCGAGGTGTTGGGTATTCTTTTTCAATTGGAAATGTTGGTGCGCGCGGGGGTACCTATCTTGGACTCACTTGCGGATTTGCGCGATGAGTCTGAGACCCCTGCCGGGCGAGACTTGGCGGGCAGCTTATTTGAAAAAATCGAGGCTGGCGCTACCCTGGGAGAGGCGGTGGCCCACTTTCCCGGGGTTTTTTCTGAAACAGTCGTCAACCTGATCCGCACAGGGGAGGTTACCGGCCAGTTGCCGGACGTTCTCAAGGAAATTGTCCGTTCCCTGAAATGGCAGGATGAAATGGAAGCGCAAACCAAGAAGCTGTTGGCCTATCCGGCCTTTGTCATGGTGGTCATTGGTGGCGTGGTGTTTTTTTTAATGATTTACCTGGTTCCCCAGTTGGTCGGTTTTTTAACCAATCTGGGCCAGGACATACCACTGCAAACCCGATTGCTTATCGGTTTGTCGAATCTTTTCGTGCATTACTGGTGGGCCATGCTGACGGTGCCGCCTCTCTTGGTGGTTGGGTTGGTGTCGCTGTCTGCAGCCTTTCCCAGTGTCCGGTACAAACTGCACCAATTGCAATTGACCATGCCGGTGATTGGTCCCGTGCTCAAAAAAATGACGATGGCACGCTTTGCTGACACTCTGGCATTGATGTACCGCACAGGTATTCCACTGATTGATGGGTTGCAGTATTGCGAGAAAATATCAACCAATCTGGTCATTCAACATGCCATCCACCGGGCGCGCGAGAGGGTGACCACGGGAACGTCGATTTCAGAGAGTTTCGCCACCGAACAATTATTCCCGGCCTTTGTGATTCGTATGTTGAGGGTGGGGGAATCGACCGGTGCGCTGGACACCTCATTGGCCAACATCAGCTACTTCTATTCGCGCGACATTGATGAGTCCATTGCCAAGGTTCAGGCCATGATTGAGCCAGCGTTGACGGTGGTGATGGGGCTTATTCTGGGGTGGATCATGCTGGCTGTATTGGGCCCCATTTACGACACCATCTCCAAAATGAAGACCTGAATCCGTGGCTACCGTTCTTCACATCAGCGTATCCGGTTCTGTGTGGTGGGAAAAATCCGCGCAAGGGTGGATGTCCGTGCCAGGTCCTGCCCAGGGACCGGTTTGGGTGGTGACGGACCTTGCGGAAGAGGCATTTGTTGAAATCACGGTACCGCGCGTTTTTGGCGCGGATCGCAGCAACTATGTTCAGCGCCAGCTAGCCAGCCGGTTTCCAGAGAGTGCATTTCGAATTGCAGTGCCACCCCGCAGCAATGGCGGAATCATGGAGCGCCTTGCTCCGCCCCTGCAAACGCTGACCGCCATCGAACCGGCGGATCGCATCCTGGTCGCGTTAAAAACACTGCAGGCGCCCATGGTTGGGGTTTGGAGCACCTCCATGTTGCTGGCGCATCTGGGTCAAAAGCCTGCAATGCCTCCGAATTTGTTTGTCGTGCTGTGCCAGCCCGCCAGCATGCGCATACTGTTCTTGAAACAGCGGTCCCCTGTGTTGACACGCCTGATTGCCGCAACGCAGTCCGCGGCAGAACAAGCTGCAGAAATCGTCCGCACACTCAGGCACTTGGAAAATACCCATGTCCTGGAGCGCGGGAGCCAGCGTTTTGGCGTGTTGCTGATGGGAGGCGCCGATGGTCTGGCGGCGGCATTGTCGGGTGATCGGCTCGACGTTTTGCCACCACAGAGTGTTTGGGGTTCCAAGTCCGTACAGGACTGGACCCATGTGCTATTTGATGTGGTCTGCAAAGGACCTCCCGGGCAACTGGCTCCACTGTCATACCGCGCCGCGTACTTGGCAGGTGGTGTGACCAAGGCCACACGTATAGGCGTGGCCTTGAGCGTTGCAATCACTGTGTGGATTGCAAGTGCGAGCGTCAGCAGCAGTATTCAGGCCCAGCGGGAGCGCACCCAGGTGCAGGCTGCCATAGAGGGAATTGCTTCTCACATCGCCAAGGTGGATCTTGCGACAGAAGCTTTTGGCGTATCCCCTGATATGGTGCGCAAGGCGCTGGCGCTTGACGCCGATGAGATTGCTTCGGCCCCGGATCTGGAGCTTCATATGGGCCAGCTTTCCGACATCTTGGGCAGTCTACCTGGTGCGCATCTCAAGAGCATGCAGTGGCAGGTTCTGAATGCATCAGATGTGGCGTGTCCACAAGAAGGCACTGTCAATGCGGCGGTGGCCCTTCCTGACCCGGCATCGGAACTGCCCCCTAGCCGCAAGGTGGAGCTGCAATTGACGCTGTTGCTCGCCGAAGGAATTGGACCACGCCAGTTGGCACAACAGGCTGGCGAATTCACACGGTTGTTGAAGCAAATGGAAGGTGTGAAGGTCATGCGCGACCCATCGCGTGAACTTCGCGATGGGGATATCAGCACGGGTTCAGCCAGGACACCAACCGATCGCGATTTGGTCTGGTGCCTCACGCTGCCAGGTGTGCATGCCGTCAAAAAAATTGCCAAAGAGGGGGCGCTGTGAGCGAGTGGACCCCCGTATTTTTGCTGGCACGGCGCAGCATTGTCTGGTTCGCTGTAGTGGTCACGCTAAGTGTTGTTGCGGTGTTTGGTTTGGGGTACCTGGATAACAATTTAAAGAGTAGCCTAGCGCAACTGCAGGCTTCCATGCAGGAACAGCAGGCCCAGTTGGACACCAAGCAAACGGATCTGCTCAATGTTCAAACGCATATACAGCGTTATGAATCGTTGCGCCAGCAGGGATTGGTGGGTGATCCAGACCGCGCGCTTTGGGTTGAACAACTGCAGGCAAGCCATCGCAATTTGGGACTGCCTGGCACCGTTGCTGTGCAACTCCTGGCTGCCAAGCCATTGGGCGCAAGCGCTGGATCGCCAGAGCCCGTTTCTGACGCTCCGGCGACAGAGCCTTTGGTGCATGATTTGCAGTTTGAAATTCGCGACAGCATAGAGACCGATGTGCTGGACCTGATTCAGAATTATCGGGCGCAGGCCAGGGGACGTTTTCGGGTGAACGCGTGCAAACTGCAGGAGCCCAAAGACAGCGGGTTGACTGCGCAGTGTGTACTGCGTTTTGTCACCATGCCTTTCGTTCAGAACGTCGTGCAGGCACCTTAATGCTTGCAGATGCACATCCCATAAATATGCCGGACAGCATGAAAATGCAGGCGTTTTTGTCTGCTTGCACCCCTGCTTTGGCGGTGATCTTCGCGGTGGCTTTGGTGGGCCAGCCTGTGCGGGCCGCCGAGGCTTCGCGGGTGATTTTGAATACTTTGTTCTATACACCGGCCCAGCGCCAACAAATTAGCCATGCACGCCAACCCGACACCGGGGCAGAGGCACCCTCTACGATGCGCTTGTCTGGCGTGGTTCGTCGCAGTGGCCGCAAGGGGACCGTTTGGATCAACAGCAAAGCGCTGCCTGAGGGTGACACCAATACCCCGCACCTCACAGGGATGGATGCCGTGGTGGACGGCCAGCGTTTGCGTGTAGGTGAGTCACTGGACACGGTGAGCGGCGTGCGCAGCGATCTCGTGGCTCCAGGTTCCGTCACTGTGCGAGCACCAAAATGACCTCTGAATTTTCTGAACTCTCGCATAAACGCTACCGCAAGCGCACCATACGTCGACGCATCTACGTCGTTGTGGGACTGCTGCTGATTGCCTTGGGATATGCCCTGATGGGTGTCAGTCCCGAAACCAGCATCAACTGGGCATTGACCCGTGCGGTGGCTGGTATGGGATGCATTGTGGTGGGTTTTGGGCTGGCAGTGCTGCCACTTTTGTCCAGTTGGACCAGCGGCGAATAGAGTCCGAGTGCATGTCTTCCAATGCACGTGCCCATCCATCTGGCCTCCATGTCCTGCTGGTGGAGGATGACCCTGCCCTGAGTGGCTACCTTGGTGCCTCCTTGCGGGATCACGGCTACAGGGTGGTTTTTGCCCAAGACCGTATCCAGGCCATGGCCTGCTTGCAGCGGCCAGACGCGCCCAATCTGGTTTTACTCGACTTGGGTCTGCCACCCCAACCCAGCACCATGCGTGAAGGTTTGGCTGTCCTGGACGAAGGTTTACGTTTGGCGCCTGCTCTCAAGGTCCTGGTGCTCACCGGGCAAGATGAGTCATCTGCGGCACACGAAGCAGTGCGCCGGGGTGCATTTGATTTTCTGCTCAAACCCGTGACACTGGACACCGTATTACACGCCCTGCGCCGTGCGGAGCTGTTTGCCAGGGAAGAGGCCAGTTTTGCGCGCAGTGGTGAGGCGCGCTTGCACATCACCGCCCGCATCGGGGATGGTCCCAAAGAGGCGGGAGCACAGGCCGAAGAGCAATTGCTGCGCCGCACCTTCGCTGCTTGCGGCCATAACGTGGCTGAGACCGCACGCCAGTTGGGCCTGGCCCGTGAACACGTTTACTACTATTTGAATAAATATGGAATCAAGCGTCCTGAATAGCCTGTCGCTGGTTTTCCTGGTGGCGGGTGGTACGCTGTGGCTGACGAGCCTGGGCCTGACGCGCAGGGCCAAGCGGTATCGTGCGGCTATGCAAGCGCTGCTGCAACTTGCCGGCCGCAATCTTGAACCTTTGGAAATTCCGCAGGCGGCCTGGTCTGTTTTAAACGGTGCGGGGTGGCAAAGCGTGCGCTGGAACGGAGACTGGTACGGACAAGCCGTACAGGGCGAGTTGGGTCTGGCACCAGATGCCATCCCCTCGAAAGGCGGGCTGCAAACCTATGAACTGGTCAGTGGTGCTGAAGTGCATCTAACGGTGCATTTGTTGCACAGCGCCCCACGGGGGGAGCAGCGTCTGTTTGCCACCCAATTGGCAGAAGTTTTTTTGCTGCTGTTGGAAACCCGCTTGCGAGAACGCACAGGTGCGCTGTCGGTGGCATTGGCCGAGCGGGCGCGTTTGTCGCTTTATTTGCAACATGACATGCGCAATATGGCCCAGTGGGTGTCCTGGGTCAGTGCCGATTTCGCCAATGCCCAAAGCCCTCAGGCCTTGTTGGCAGCGGCCCAGCGCCTCAAGGACAACGCACCTCTGGCCCAAGAGCGCGCTCTGCGGCTCAATGCTGCATTGGGCAAAGCAGCCCATGCGGATATACCGCGTGATACCGACCTGCGTCAGGCGCTGCAACAGGCGGCCCGTCTGGCGGGGCTAGAGCTCCCAATTTCCGGTGAAACCATGGCCTGGATTGCGCCCGGTTCGTTGGAGCGCGTGCTGGACAACTTGCTGTCCAACCTGGCCGGCGATTGGCGCGAAGGCCGTGCGCCGCGCCCCCGTGCCGAACTGGGCATGGTTGCTGCATCCGGGACAAAGGCGCCTGTGGCGCGTGTGACTCTGTGGTGCCCTTTGCCTGCCAGCGGTATGGGGCTGGCGCCCGAGAAGTTGTTTGAACCCTTTGCCAGCGGACGCCCCGGTGGCTTGGGATTGGGCCTCTACCAGGCGCGCCAGAGCTTGCGCGAAGCGGGGGGGCGGCTGACGGCGTCGGTCATTGGTGATCAACTGTGCTTTGAACTGGATATGCCGCAAGAACAAACCTATGCAGCAACAACGGAACCAATAACAAAGGGGGTGTAAAAATTTCTGACACCCGGGCACCGGCATGCTGGGTACATTCTGATGTGCGCAGTGCAGCTGTTGGCGCCGCCCGCAATGATTCACTTTTCTAGGAAAACCATGAAATATCGCAATAAGTCCCGTCAGTCGGGTTTCACACTGGTGGAAATCGCCATCGTCCTGGTCATCATCGGCTTGCTGCTGGGTGGTGTGCTCAAGGGGCAGGAGATGATTGAAAACTCCCGCATCAAGAGCATCGTTAACGACATGAAGGCGGTACAGGCAGCCTACAACGGTTACATTGACCGTTATAAGGCCATTCCCGGTGACGATACGGCGGCAACCATGTTGGCGCGTGGGTGGCCCGGCACGGTAGGCGGTACCGGCAACGGGGTTCTTCTGATTACGGCCGCACAGACGTTCACCAATGGTGGTGAGCAAGGCGCATTTTGGCGTGCCATGCGTGCTTCTGGATTGCTGCAGGGAGATCCCACAGCGCCAGCCACTGCGGTAGGTTTGCCTCGGCATGCGGGTGGCGGTTTGATGGGCGTAACCTCCGACTTGGCTGGTATATATGGTCAAAATGGCGTATCGGTGTGTGTCGCGGGCCTGAATACCAAGCAAGCTGCGGGCGTTGATTCGCTGATTGACGGTGCATTGCCCGCCAACCAAATTGGCAACAGTACGGGCACCATACGTGGAGAAACCAATGCGGTCAATCCGTTTGCGCCGATCAATACCACGCCTGTTGGCGTTGCGTACAACGAAACTGCTGTCACCACTTGGACGGTTTGCATGCGCATTTAGTGCGAATCCAACGTGTGTCAGTGGGTCGAGTTTTGTTTGGAAGAAAAAATCCCGCCCTGGCGGGATTTTTTGCAGGACGTGGTGCACGGGGTAACTCTCGGAATACGATAGAAATCTGCTCGTAGCCCCTATATAACTTGCGCAAGAAGCTATTATTTTGGAAGCAATATTGAGCCTCACCCCATGAAGAGTCGTCACCCACTCTGGCAATTTAATCAAGCTGCAAGAAACCGTTCTCTCGGCTTTACGCTGGTGGAAATGGCCGTAGTGGTGACATTGATGGCCATATTAATGACGCTGGGCCTGCGTTTGTTGCGTGCAACACAAGAAAGCGCGGCCTGGAGCGACACCAAGGCCAAGCAAGAGCGCATCAAGGTGGCCTTGGTCTCGTTCCTACGGACCAACGGCAGACTTCCATGCCCCAATTCGGGGGCGCCATGGGATGGCGCCGAAGACACGCCCTGTCTGGTCAACGCCGGACGTGGCGTTGTTCCATGGCGAGCCTTGGGGATCTCGGTGGGGGATGTGCAAGACGGTTGGAGTAATTTCTTTACCTACCGTGTTGCGAACCGAACTCCGGCCAGCAGCAGCAACTGGACTCTTACCGCAGGCGCGACGGCCTTCACGTTGAATGAACTCACCACGCCCTTGACCACCTTTACGCTGCAAGAGCGCGACGCCGCCGGTGCTTTGGGGCCGGCCATAGCCCCCAATCCGGTGGTGATGCTGATCTCCCACGGCAAGAACGGTTCAGGCGCACGCACCCTGCGGGGCACCGTGATTGCAGCACCGACGGGAGCCGATGAATTGGCCAATGCTGGCGTGGCCTCCACCACCTTTGTCAGCCGTACGCCTAACGAGGTGGCCGCGTCCACCGGCGGAATTTTTGACGATGTAGTCGCCTACATGGCACCACGGGACTTGCTGCAGCCGCTGGTGGACGACAAAACGCTCAAGGGCAGCACCCAGGCGTTCTACCGTGAACAGGCCCTGCAGCAAGTGGCCCTGGCCAGTTGCACTCCACCCCTGATAGCCCCCAGTTTGCTTGCCATCCAGCCCAGTGCGGGCAATGGCGCCATCACCTATACCTGTCCGCCCGGCGCCGTGTATTCTTGCCGTTCCGGCACGCCGGTGTCCAATGCCAGCACCCCAGCGGCCAAACAACTTTACCAACTGTCCATGTTCGGCGCTGCGGCGGCGGACGTGACCTATGGGCAGTTATTGGCCGCTTTTCCCGGTATTTCCGCCCGTTGCCCCTAAGATGCGGCTACACCCTTTGAGAGAGACAGCCATGAAATTCAATCGACGCAAGCAATACGGTTTTACCCTGGCCGAGATGGCCATCGTGGTGGTGCTGGGGGGCATTTTGCTGGCTGCTGGACTGATGGCGGGACGCGGGCAAATCAGCCGTGCGCAGGCGCAGGACATTGTTCAGATAGCAGGAGATCTGCAAACCGCCTCAGTCAGCTTCAAGCTGCGCTACGGGTATTTGCCTGGGGATTGGGTGTACGCGGCCAATACTTTGCCCAATATCACGGCAGGAGGAACCGGCGGCACCCAAGGTAATGGCTTGATCACTGGGACGCTTGCAGCCGGAACCGGCATTGCCACTGCCGCTTCTGAGATTGGGCAGGCGCCAGTTCAGCTCTACCAGGCGGGCATGATTGGCAAATTGGGCGCAACCACTACCATGCGCACGCAATCGCAATTCGGCCCCGTGCACATGGCTGGCGCTGCCGCAAACGCGACGGCAGCGTATGTGGCTGCGAATCCTGGCATTCTCAACGTGGTCGTCTTCTTCAATCTTCCTTGCGAGGTTGTCCTGGATGTGGATCGGGCTTTGGATGACGGTCTTGACCTTAGTGGCAAGGTGATGACGGATGCTGCTGCGCCAGGATGTCCTGCGGGTGGCACCGCCGTGCGCACGTTTGTACCACTTTAGGCACCATGCGGTGAACGTCATAGGCGTGCACATGAAGAGTCGCAGACAGCAAGTTCGCGGCTTCACCTTGGTGGAGATATCCATTGTGCTGGTCATCATTGGCTTGATCATGGGCGGCGTCTTGAACGCGCGCTCGGTGATTCGCAATGCGCAGAACAAGGAGGTCATCAAGGGTGTCGGTGATATCGCCACCGCCAGTCAGCAGTTTCGTGATCGCTACGGCGCCTGGCCTGGTGACTTGATCACGCCCAATCTATCCATACCCGGCATGACACCGGCATGTGCTGGAAATGGCAATGGCGTGATTAACACCGGGGCCGAGTCGGCCTGCGCGAGTGAAGAGCTGATTCGGGCATCCATGCTTCGGGGCGATGCGGCAACTCCTATCACCTTGAATGGCGTAGTCACCGTCACATTAACCAACCGCACTTTTGCGGCTACCCTGCCAGGCTTGGGCGCTATACCGGGCAATTGGGTGAATGTGGTTCGCGTTCAGAACATCGATTGCGATCTGGCGATCCAACTCGACCGCGCCACGGACGATGGCGGTGGGGCTACCGGAAACTTTCGTGCGGGCACGGTCTGTGCGGGTCAGGACGAAAATGTTCCTGTGGCCAATGCGGTGTTGCGTTTGAACTGATCTGTAGCAAGTGCAATTGCCCTACTGCAAGCAGGCACGGCGCGGACCTGGGCACACTTTGGCGCATTTCGGTGCATTGGTCAGTATGATCGCCACTTGATCAACACTCTTTGATCCTGAATTTGAAACTCAGGGTGGTGTGAATGAAACTCTTGAAATATGTATCGTGTGTTGTAGTTGCCATGGCGCTGGGGGCCTGCGGCGGCGGGAACAAAGTGACAACGACAAGCTCGACGACAACCACAACCACAACAACAACGACCACCACCACGTCCGAGGTTCCCTCTTCCATAGAGGTTCTGGCATCGTCCAATGCCCTGGCGTCAGCCGGGGCCGAAGTCGTGATTACGGCCTTTGTTAAAAATACGTCCAACGTAGGCCTGACAGGCCAGACGGTTTCTTTTGCATCCAGTTCTGGCATCTTGCAGGTGACGTCTGCTGTATCGGACGCTTCTGGGGCTGTCTCCGCCAAGTTAAGCGCAGGAAGCAACAAGGCGCTGCGCAATATTACGGTCACCGTGAGTGCTGCAGCCGCGTCTGGAAGTATCGTGATACCGGTCACCGAGACCAGTGTTTCCGTGGCTGGAAGCGGATCCTTGCAACTGGGTGGGGCGAATGCCACTTATACGGTGCGTGCGGTGGACTCGGCCAGCAGCCCCATTGCAGGAGCGACGATCACCGCTAGTTCAACCTTGGGCAATACCATTGCGCTGTCGTCCCCGACCACTGATGCCATGGGGGGCACCACGTTCACGTACACGCCAACGAATGCGGGAACTGACACGGTGACTGTTTCGGGCTTGGGTAGTGTTGCGACGACAACGGTGACCGTCAGCGCGATTGATTTTTCTGTGTTAAATCTTGCCAGCGATGCGCTTATTGCCGTTGGGGTGAATCAGACGGTTACGGTGCGGTACAAAAATCTGAACCTGGGGGTTCCCGGACAAACTGTCATATTCAGCACAACCCGAGGCACATTTGCGCCCAGCTCCAGCGCCACGGATGTCAATGGCGATGCCAGTGCGGTCTTGTCGTCGACCACTGCTGGGCCGGCTAGCGTATTGGCGCAAATTGCAGGCGTGGGGCAAGTCAGTTTGCCGGTGCAGTTTGTGGCTGGCGTTCCCAGCAGTGTTGTAGTGCAGGCAACTCCAGGGGCGGTGCAGCCCAATGTGTCAGGTTCAACAAGCAGTCGCAGCACGATTGAGGCGGTGGTGCGCGATGCCAATCTCAATGCCGTGGCCAATACCTCGGTCGCCTTCTCGCTCGTTCAAGACCTCAGCAATGGCAGCTTGTCTCCGGGGGTGGCGACGACCGACGGAAATGGGCGGGCACAGGTGCAATTCATCCCGGGATCATCGTCCACTGCGGCAAACGGAGTCGTCATCCGGGCTGAGGCTGGGTCCCCAGTGGTGAGTGGCCAAACGACCTTGACTGTCAATGGCAATGCTTTGTTCATTACCTTGGCCTTTGGTAGCACGATGTCGGAGTTCAATTCCACCAATTACAGCAGGCCGTTTTCTGCATATGTCACGGATGCCAACGGAGTGGCTGTTGCGTCTCAATCACTGAGCCTGTCGGCCCTACCGGTGGACTATGACAAGGGCACCATGACGTACGACTCGGCAAGCAGCCTTTGGGTTCGCAATTCTGTTGTACCTGGATGTGTGAATGAAGATCTGAACACCAATGGAATCCTGGATGTGGGGGAAGATATCAACGGCAATGGACAACTTACTCCAGGCAATGTGGTGGCCTTGAGTGCGGGGGTTATGACGACCGATGCCTCTGGATTGGCCTTGTTTGACCTGCGGTATGGCAAGCAATTTTCGGGATGGCTTCGGGTCAGAATCACGGCGCGAGCGACGGTGGCCGGAACGGAGTCGTCCAACTTCATTACCTTGCGGCTGCCCGCACTTCTTGCGGACCTGAGCGATCAGTTGGTCGCGCCTGCCAGCGTCTTCAGTCCTTTCGGCCAGTCTGCCGTTTGTACCGATTCCCTTTGATGTTTGTGCCAGTCCATCTCGTTCACACCCCCGCCTGCCCCCGCCTTCGGTACTGCATCGCCTCCGCCACATGCGCCAGCTGGGTGCTCTGTACCCCCGCCAAGTCCGCAATGGTGCGGGCAATTTTCAGGGTGCGGTGGGTGCCTCGGGCCGACCAGCCCAGCTGCGCGGCGGCGGCTTGCAGAAACTTGGCAGCTGCCGCCTCCAGCAGCACATGGGTGTCGATTTCCTGCCCGACCAGCGCGTGGTTGGTCTTGCCTTGGCGGTCATGGGCCCGTTCGCGTGCTTGCGCGCAGCGGTGCCGGATATCGTCGGTCGATTCCCCGCAGGGGGCGCTCAGCAGATCGGATGCTGGCAAGGCGGGCACTTCCACATGCAGGTCAATGCGGTCCATCAGCGGGCCGCTAAGTTTGGATTGGTAGCGGTGAATTTGGTCGGGCGTGCAACGGCAGGCGTGGGTGCTGGAGCCCAGGTAGCCACAAGGGCAGGGGTTCATGGCACCGATCAACTGGAAGCGTGCCGGAAATTCAGCCCGCCGCGCCGCCCGCGCGATGGTGATGGTGCCGGTTTCCAGCGGCTCGCGCAGAGCCTCCAGGGCGGCTCTGGGAAATTCCGGTAGCTCGTCCAGGAACAACACCCCATGGTGGGCCAGGGAGATTTCGCCGGGCCGGGGCGGTGAACCGCCTCCCACCAGTGCCACGGCGCTGGCTGAGTGGTGCGGACTGCAGGTGGGGCGCTGTCCCCAGCGCTCCATGGAAAAGCGCCCACCCAAGGAGGCAATGGCGGCGCTTTGCAGTGCTTCCTCGCAGGACATATCGGGCAGCAGTCCGGCAAAACGCTGGGCC
Organism: Rhodoferax sp.; assembly: GCF_030697375.1. Classification (GTDB taxonomy): domain Bacteria; phylum Pseudomonadota; class Gammaproteobacteria; order Burkholderiales; family Burkholderiaceae_C; genus Allorhodoferax. The sequence goes on from NZ_JAUYQD010000005.1 coordinate 218,725, forward strand.
AGCATGGATTTTCCAGAGCCGGGCGGGCCAGACAGCAGCACACTGTGCCCGCCCGCCGCAGCAATTTCCAAGGCGCGTTTGGGCCCCGCCTGGCCTTTGACATCGGCCATGTCCGCCAGGTGGGCGCGGGTGGAAGGAGGCGCCGCCACGACCCGGGTCCAGCCCCCGTCGTCCGCGCCATCGCTGCTGCCCGGGGTAGCGGCGGTGTCCGCCGCTACCCCGGGCAGCAGCGATGCGTTCGGCAGCGCAAAGTGGCGCACCACGTCCAGCAGATGGCGGGCGCGGTACACCTGGGAATCCGGGACCAGGGCGGCTTCCTCCGCACTGTCCGGCGGCAATACCAGCTTGGAAACAACCTGGCCGGTGTGCAAAGCCAGGGCCATGGCCAAAGCGCCACGCACCGGCCGCAGGGCCCCGGACAGCGACAACTCTCCGGCAAACTCGTAGTCCTTCAGACGCGCTCCATCGATCTGGCCGCTGGCGGCCAAAATGCCCAAGGCGATGGGTAAATCCAGCCTTCCAGAGTCTTTGGGCAAATCAGCGGGTGCCAGATTCACGGTGATCCGCTTGTTGTTGGGGAATTCGAGGCCGGAATTCTGGATGGCGCAGCGCACCCGTTCGCGTGCTTCCTTGACTTCGACATCGGCCAAGCCGACCAGGGTCAAGCTGGGCAGGCCGTTGGCCAGATGCACCTCGACAGTGACTTCGGTGGCTTCCAGCCCCAGCAAGGCGCGACTGCGCACCAAAGATAAGCTCATTTTTGTTGCCTCCCAAAATAGTGCGCAATGCGCCACAATTCCCTGAATAATTGCACCAATGAAGTGCACACTGAGTTTTTATACAGTCATATTACCCCATGTTGCTTGGATTGGGTGCACATTGCGAAAGCGCAATTGCAATTGGGAGTTGGCACGGAGCATGCATAGATCCTGCATCTCCCGATTTCTGGAGAAGCCGATAGTCCCAGATCGGAGCCTTGTGAAGCTCTGTCCTTAACCACTTAGGAGAAACCATGAAACTCGTAACGGCCATCATCAAACCGTTCAAGCTCGATGAGGTGCGTGAAGCCCTTTCCAGCATTGGCGTGCAAGGCATTACTGTCACTGAAGTCAAGGGCTTCGGCCGTCAAAAAGGCCATACCGAGCTGTACCGTGGTGCAGAGTATGTGGTGGATTTTCTGCCCAAGGTCAAAATTGAAGCCGCCATTGACGAGGCGCTGGTCGACCGCGTGATCGAAGCCATTGAAGGTGCCGCACGCACCGGCAAGATTGGTGACGGAAAGATTTTTGTCTACAACCTGGAGCAGGTCGTACGCATTCGCACCGGCGAAACCGGCAACGAAGCGCTGTAAATCCACCTAAGAGAGCATAAAAATGAAAAAACTGCTTGTATCCCTCGCGTTAGGCTTGGGTCTGCTCAGTGCAGGCACCTTTGCCACAGCCCAAACCGCCGCCGCGCCTGCCGCTGCGGCCTCCGCGGCCCCTGCTGCGGAAGCCAAACCGGCCGAAGCCGCTGCACCCGTCGCGGCGCCCGTTGCCGCTGCGCCTGCAGCCGCTGAAGCGGCGGCTCCCGCAGCAGCGCCTGCACCGGTTCCCAACAAAGGCGACACGTCCTGGATGATGGTCTCCACCTTGCTCGTGATCTTGATGACTGTGCCAGGTCTGGCGCTGTTCTATGGCGGCCTGGTGCGCAGCAAAAACATGCTGTCCGTGCTGATGCAGGTCATGGTCACCTTCTCGCTGATCGTGGTGCTGTGGTTCATCTATGGCTACAGCCTGGCGTTCACCGAGGGCAATGCCTTCATCGGCGGCTTTGACCGCTTGTTTATGAAGGGCATCTGGGATAACGCGGCCGGCACCTTTGCCAATGCCGCGACCTTCAGCAAGGGCGTGGTCATTCCCGAGATCGTGTTTGCCGCCTTCCAGGCCACGTTCGCCGGCATCACCTGCGCACTGATTGTGGGAGCCTTTGCCGAGCGCATGAAGTTCTCTGCGGTGCTGATGTTCATGGTGATCTGGTTCACCTTCAGCTATGCACCCATTGCGCACATGGTCTGGTTCTGGATGGGCCCGGACGCCTACTCCGCCAAGGATGTGGTGGATGCGATGAATGCCAAGGCGGGTTATGTGTGGCAGACCGGCGCGCTGGACTTTGCCGGCGGTACCGTGGTGCACATCAACGCAGCGGTTGCCGGCCTGATCGGCGCCTTCATGGTGGGCAAGCGCATTGGCTACGGCAAAGAAGCCATGGCACCCCACAGCCTGACCATGACCATGGTGGGTGCCTCCCTGCTGTGGGTGGGCTGGTTCGGTTTCAATGCCGGTTCTGCCCTGGAAGCCAACGGCTTCGCAGCCCTGGCCTTTATCAACACCTTTGGTGCCACCGCTGCCGCAGTCTTGGCATGGTCCCTGGGTGAAGCAATGATGCGTGGCAAGGCGTCCATGCTGGGTGCAGCTTCCGGTGCCGTGGCCGGTCTGGTGGCGATCACACCGGCTGCCGGCAATGTCGGTATCGGCGGTGGACTGGTGATCGGTGCCGTTGCTGGATTTGCCTGCCTGTGGGGTGTGCATGGTTTGAAGAAGCTGCTGGGTGCGGACGACTCGCTGGACGTGTTTGGCGTGCACGGCGTGGGTGGTATCGTCGGCGCCTTGCTCACCGGTGTGTTCAATTCGCCAGCCCTGGGTGGCCCCGGTTATGTGGCGGATTGGGTTACAGCCTCCATGGTTGCCAGTGCTGACTACTCCATCACGGCGCAGGTGTGGGTCCAGGCCAAGGCCGTGTTGACCACCATCATCTGGTCGGGTGTGGTGTCGTTCGTGGCCTTCAAACTGGTGGACTTGACGGTGGGTCTGCGTGTCAGTGAAGAAGAAGAGCGCGAAGGCCTGGACATCACGTACCACGGCGAGACCGCTTACAACCGCTAAGCAGCGCACAAAGCGTTACGTACCTGTTTCGACTTGCGTCGAAACACCGGCCCGGTGGAACTTCGGTTCTCCCGGGCCGTTTTTTTGGGTGAAGCACGGGCACAATTTGGGCTATGAAAAACGCACTAACACGGGGCGAGGTGCCCAAGGTATGACTTGGAACGCCATAAGCCCCCAGACCTTTGAACTGGGCGAGTCCCCGTTTTGGCACCCGCAGGAGCAGCGGCTCTACTGGGTGGACATCCCGGGCAAGAAAATTTTGCGCACCGCACCAAATTCAGGAGTGGTGGAAAGCTGGGACATGCCCACCGAGCCCGGCTGCATCGCGCCAGCCCGCAGCGGCGGCCTGGTCATCGCCTTGCGCCACGGCGTGTTCCGGGCACGGCAGTGGGGTGGTGAGCTGCAGCACCTGGTGACCCTGGACTACGACACCGCCACCGTGCGCGCCAACGATGGCAAATGCGACGCCCTGGGCCGCTTTTGGGTGGGCACCATCGACGAACCCAAGGGCAGCCGCGCCGCCAAGCTGTACTCCATCGACTGCCGGGGCGGGCGTGCGCCACTGGTCGCGTGCCAGGCGGGCGACGCGCTCACCGGCAACGGCCTGGCCTGGAGCCCCGATGGAGGCACCCTGTACTGGTCCGACACGCCCAGCCATGTGGTGCACGCCTGGGATTACGAGCTGCAGGCCAATGCCATGGCACACCACCGCACCTTCCAACAGTTCGATGCCAAGCCCAGCGGATGGGACTGGACGCAAACCGCCTACCAGGGCCGCCCCGACGGTGCGGCGGTGGATGTGCAGGGCAACTACTACTGCGCCATGTTTGAAGGCGCCCGCATCTGCAAGCTGTCCCCCGAAGGCACCTTGCTGGCCGAATACCCCACGCCCGCCCAGTGCCCCACCATGCCCTGCTTCGGTGGGGACGATCTCCAAACCCTGTTTGTGACCACTGCGCGCCATGGACGCGGTGCCGCTGAACTGGAGCGCTTCCCCCAGTCGGGCTGCGTGTTTTCCCTGCGGGTGGACGTGCCCGGCTTGCCGGTGAATAGTTTCGCCGATTAATTTTTTGCAGCCAGGGCGTTCAAAAAATTCACGCCACGGTGGCAGGCGGGCGCTTACGATGCCGCCATGCACACCTTCGACCACGCACTCACCCACGTCACCGACCGTATCCAGGCCGCACGGGCCGACGGCACCCCTTTGCGCATCCGGGGTGGCGGCTCCAAAGACTTCTATGGCCAAAGCCTGCAGGGCGAGGTGCTGGACAGCACCGGCTTGAACGGCGTCGTCAGCTACGAACCCAGCGAGCTGGTGGTGACGGTGGGCGCAGGCACCCCCTTGGCCGAGTTGGAGGCGCTGCTGGCGCAGCACGGCCAGTGCCTGCCTTTTGAGCCGCCGCACTTCGGCTGGTGTGGCACCGGTACCGGGCAGGGGCCGGCCACCGTGGGTGGCATGGTGGCCAGCGGTCTGGCCGGTCCGGCGCGGGCCGGCGTGGGCGGCGTGCGGGACTACGTGCTGGGTCTGCACATGCTCAACGGCCGGGGCGAGCACCTCGTCTTTGGCGGCCAGGTCATGAAAAATGTGGCGGGTTACGACGTGTCGCGCCTGATGGTGGGCGCCATGGGCACGTTGGGCCTGATCACCGAGGTGTCCCTCAAGGTGCTGCCGGTTGCGCCGGCCGAGGCCACCCTGGTGTTTGAACTGGACCAGGCCGCCGCTTTGGAGCAACTGCACCGCTGGGGCGGCCAGCCACTGCCGTTGAACGCCAGTTGCTGGGTGCATGACGATTCCGACCCGGCGGTACCGGCCCGTGACCTTCTGTTTGTGCGCCTGCGCGGGGCGGTGGCCGCCGTGGAAGCGGCGTGCCACACCCTGCTGAAAGAGGTGAATGGAAGCCGCATGGACACCGCGCAGGCCGCTGCCGACTGGGGCCTGTGTCGCAACCAGCAGCTGCCGTTTTTTGCCGCCCCACGCGGGGACGACATGGCGCTGTGGCGCCTGAGCGTGGCGCCCACCGCACCGGTGCTGCCTTTGCCCTGGGCACCCCTGGTGGAGTGGCATGGTGCCCTGCGCTGGCTGTGGGCACCCGCGGATGCGGCGCAGCAACTGCAAGCAGCAGCCCGTGAAGCGGGTGGTTTTGCTACCAATTTCATAGCTGCTCGCGCACATTCCATAAGGGCTAGAGGCCGATTTCCATCACAAAATGCGGCCGAAATGGCCACCATGCGCCGCCTCAAGGCCAGCTTCGACCCCCAAGGCATTTTCAACCCCGGCCGCTTGTTTGCAGACATGTGAAATTTGCGGGACAGATCTTCTATGCAAACCACCCTCAGCGCCGAATACCAAAACACCCCCGACGGACTGGCCGCCGAAGCCATTGTGCGCAAATGTGTGCACTGCGGTTTTTGCACCGCCACCTGCCCCACCTACCAGCTGCTGGGCGATGAACTCGATGGCCCGCGTGGGCGCATCTACCTGATCAAGCAGGTGTTGGAAGGGCGTACGCCGACCCGCTCCACCCAGCTGCACCTGGACCGCTGCCTGACCTGCCGCAACTGCGAAAGCACCTGCCCCTCGGGTGTGGACTACGGCCACCTGCTGGACATCGGCCGCAAACTGGTGGACGCCAAAGTGCCGCGACCTCTCCCTGAGAAGGCGTTGCGCTGGGCGCTCAAGGAAGGCCTGCCTTCCCCGCTGTTTGGCCCCGCGATGACCTTGGGGCAACTGGTGCGTCCGCTGCTGCCTGCCGTGCTGAAAGTGAAGGTGCCCCCCCGCCAAGATGCAGGGCAGTGGCCCACGCGACGCCATGCGCGCCAGGTGCTGATGCTGGCGGGTTGCGCACAGCCTTCCATGGGCCCCAACATCAACAGCGCCACCGCCCGCGTGCTGGACGCCGCAGGCATCCAGGCGGTGGTGGCCCCCAAGGCCGGTTGCTGCGGCGCCGTCAAGTTCCACCTGAACGACCATGAGGGTGGCCAAGCCGAGATGCGCGCCAACATCGACGCCTGGTGGCCATTTATTGCGCCTGCATCCGGCAAGGGCGTCGAGGCCATCCTGATGAACGCCTCGGGCTGTGGTGTCACGGTCAAGGACTACGGCCACATCCTGCGCGACGACCCGGTCTACGCCACCAAGGCTGCGCGCGTGAGCGCGTTAACCCGTGACCTGAGCGAATGGCTGCCCGAGCTGGTGGCTGCCCTGCGCGGCAAGGTGGAAACGGGCGGGCAACCGGCCTTGGTGTTTCACCCGCCGTGCACCTTGCAGCACGGACAAAAATTGCGTGGCGGCGTGGAAAAACACTTGGCGGAGCTGGGCTTTCGTGTGCGCCTGGCCAGCCAGGAATCCCACCTGTGCTGCGGCTCGGCCGGGACCTACTCGGTGCTCAACCCCACGCTGTCCTACCAGTTGCGTGACCGCAAGCTGGAAAACCTGCAGGCCCAGGCGGCGGAGGTCATCATCAGCGCCAACATTGGCTGCATCACCCATTTGCAAAGCGGCACCACGGTGGCGGTCAAACACTGGGTGGAGGTGCTGGATGCCGCGCTTGCAAAGAGCCCCGCCCAGGCCTGATGCGATTGTTTTACAAGCGCCGTGGGCGCGCACCAGGCGGGTGCGTGTCTACTACCCCAGCGCAGCCTCAATGTCCTTGCGCAGACTCTCGGGGGTGTCCGTAGGCGCATAACGCTTGAGCACGCTGCCGTCCTTGCCGATCAGGAATTTGGTGAAGTTCCATTTGATGGATTTGCTGCCCAGCAGGCCCGGGGCTTCCTGCGCCATCCATTGGTACAGCGGGTGGGCGTCGGAGCCATTGACGTCCACTTTGGCCATCATGGGGAAACTCACGCCGTAGTTCATTTGGCAGAAATCGGCAATTTCGTCATTGCTGCCGCTGTCTTGCGCGCCAAACTGGTTGCAGGGAAAGCCCAGCACCACCAAGCCTTGGTCCGCATAGGTTTTGTGCAATTCCTCCAGGCCGGCAAACTGCGGGGTGAAACCGCAGGCGCTGGCGGTGTTGACGATCAACATGGCTTTGCCCTTGAATTTTTTCAGGGCGATCGGTTTGCCGTTGATCTGCAAGGCTTCAAAGTCGTAGAGGGTGGTCATGTCAATATCAAATCAGAAAAAGTGGAAATGAAATGGGTACTTTGGGGTGAAAAATCAAATATCCATCAGGCACACCCCAATAACCCTGTGTAGGTACCTGTCTTTGGTGGCAAGATACCCAAAACCACCCATGGGAGAGAGAGACCCGGATGCCTCCGTACTTCGCCACTTTCACGCAATGGCTGCGCAGCGCCGTGCACGACAACGGGGCGGTGCAAGGGGAAGCCACCATGGAGACGATGCGCCGCTTTCGCATCTTCGCGGGCTTCACCCTGGTGGTGAATATGGGCTACATCGCCAAATTTTGGTTTTTCACGGGCAGCCAAGGAGCCTTGCCGCATGCGCGCTGGGCCAACGCCATTGGCTGGGCCCATGGTGCCATGGCCTTGGCCATGGGGGTGTTGGGGCTGCTCATCCACCGTTACTGCCAACGCCATGTGCGTGCCAGCCCGCAGGCCCTGGCGTTGCAAACCCTGTTTACGTGCACTGCCTTGGCGTTTGCCGTGGCCCTGTCCGTGATCGACCAGATGGTGACGACCAACACCACCAACTTTGCCACCATTTGCCTGTTGGTGGGCATGTTGTCCCTGATGCGCCCAACCTGGGCGCTGGCCATGTTTGTCGGAACCTACCTTGTTTTTTTCCAGGCCTTGGCCTTGACGCAGCCCGACCCGGAATTGCTGGCCATGGCCCGCAGCCACGGTCTCAGCGCGGTGCTCATGAGTTTTGTGGCGTCCACCGTCATGTGGCACCAGTATGCGTCGGCGGTGTTGTTGCGCCGCGAGATTGTGCGGGGAAACCAGGCGCTGGCCCGCAAGCAAACCGAGCTGGAGTTTTTAGCCACCCACGATGCCTTGACCGGCCTGTACAACCGCCGGGAATTCATGCGCCTGGCGGAGATGGAGCTGGTGCGTTCGGCCCGCTTCCCGTCAGACACCTGTGTGTTGATGGTTGACCTGGATTTTTTCAAAAAGATCAACGACCAGTACGGGCACCCGGCAGGCGACGAGGTCTTGCAGCAGGTGGCGGCCATGCTGAAGAAGGGCGTGCGGGCCAGCGATGTGATTGCCCGCATGGGAGGGGAGGAATTCATTGTCCTGTTGCCCAGCACGGACTGCGAAGGCGCCCTGGCGGTCGCTGAAAAACTGCGGTGTGCCATACGGGAAAAACCGCTGCAGGTGCAGGGGATGGCGCTTGCGGTGACGACCAGCATTGGCGTCAGCGGCTTGCAAAAGTCGCAGCGGGCGTCGATTGACGGCCTGTATGCAACCGCCGACCAAGCCCTGTACGTTGCCAAACAGTCCGGCCGCGACCGTGTGGAATACCTGGCGCTGGAGCCTATGGGCGTTCCCATGGACTTGGCGGGCTGATTCCATTTCCATATCAATGCGATATGTCGTTGCCCCTCCTGGTCGTGCTAAAGCACTGCCTGCGTCGGGGCGCCTCATCTCTCATTGATCTGAAAACGGAATGGCATTTCAAAGGGCTGTCTTGGGCGCAGCTGGATCTTTGCCAAACGACAGGGCCGACAGCAGAGACGCCAACAGTATCAGCATGCCACCCCACAGCGTGCGCTGGTTCATGGCACCGGCGCCCAGCAGCACCGCCGACACACTGGCAAAGACCACCTCCGACAGCATGATGATGGAGGTCGCGCTGGCGCTCAGGCGTGTGGCCCCATACAGCAGGCCCAGATTGCCCGCCAGGATGAACAGGCACAAAGCCCCCACCCCAGCCAGCCAATCGACGGCCACCGGTGGCAGCGTGTGGACCAAACCTTGTTGCATGCCCAGCAGGGCGGCCAGCGTCGCCATCACTGCACCGCCGCCAAACATGGCCAGCATGCTGGCGGCGGGGGGAACGCTCTGGAGTTTGCGCAGCAAAATATTGGTCAGCGCAAAGCTCAAGCCCCCCATCAGCGCCAGCCAGTCGGCCAGCGTGTCAGGCACGGGCCAGGCCGAGCCGGGCGTCTTGAGCACAATCACCACCCCCGCCAAGGCCAAGGCCAGGCGCGCCAGCGAGCCGGCGCTGGGTTTTTCTCCCAAGATCGGCCAGGCCAATACCACCACCCAGGCGGGCATCAGGTAAAACAGCAGCACCGCGCGCACCACGTCGCCTACCGTAACGGCCCAGTTGAACCCGACGTTGGTGAGCCCTGCGGCCAACAGCAAGGCCCACAAGGCGGGATACCGTGTGAACGCGCGCCAAGCCGAGGGCTGCCATACCAGGAGCGCCAACAGGGCCAGCACGTAAATGAAAGCGGTGGCCCACAGCGGATGCACCCCCAGGCCCTGCAGTTCCCGAAACGGCCACCAGGACACGCCCCAGGTGAAGGCATTCGCCATCAGGCCCAAGGCGGCCAGTACCTTAGCCATGCAGGTTGTCGTTGCGGGCAATGTCCAGCAGGTGGGTGACGTCGGCGCTGTGTTCGCGGCAATTGCGTTGGTGCCAGCGCTTGATGACCCACATGAAACCGGCCACCACCATGCCAAACACCGTGATGGCGCCAAACGCCGACAGGCCCATGCCGGTGGACAGGCTGTAAAACGCGCCCAAGCCCAAAATGCAGGCCTGCTCATTGAAATTTTGCACAGCGATGGATCGGCCGGCTCCCATCAGGTTGTGGCCCCGGTGCTGCAGCAGTGCATTCATGGGCACCACCAGAAAACCACCCAGCCCACCCAGCAAGATCAGAAACGGCGCGGCGACCCACACGTTGGTGATGAAATTCAAAAGAATCACCAGCAGCCCCATGGCAATGCCCAGGGGCAGCACATTGGTGGCCTGGTGCAAGCGCATGCGCAGCGATGCTGCCACTGCCCCTACGGCGGTGCCAATGGCCACCACCCCCACCAGCGCGGAGGCCTGCGTCACGCTGTAGCCCAGCGCCACCGAGGCCCAGGAAAGCACGATGTAGCGCAGATTGCCGCTGACGCCCCAAAACAGCGTGGTGGTGCTCAAGGAGATCTGGCCCAGCCGGTCGCGCCACAAGCGCAGGCTGCAGTGCCAGAAGTCGGGCAACAGGCTGACCAGGTGGCGGGGCAGGGGGCGCATGGGGACGTCGGTCAGTGGAATGCGGGTGTTAAACCAGGCGGCCAAGCCGTAAATCAAGATCAGCACGCCGATGGCCGCTTCGGGAGCGGTGTCGATGCTGGTGGTGATCCAGGGGATATCAATCGATAGCAGCATCGAAGACACCGCGTGCCCGACCAGTTGCCCCCCCAGCAAAACTCCCAAAATGATGGAGGTGATGGTGAGCCCCTCGATCCAGCCGTTGGCTTTGACCAGTTGGGAGGCTGGCAAGAGCTCTGTGAGAATGCCGTATTTGGCTGGAGAGTAGGCCGCTGCGCCCAAGCCGACGATGGCATAGGACATCAGGGGATGGGTGCCAAACAGCATCAGCAAACAGCCCAAAATTTTGATGAAATTGCTGGCCAGCATGACCCGCCCTTTGGGAAAGGCGTCGGCAAAAGCGCCGACAAAGGGCGCCAAAATCACATAAAACAGGGCAAACATGGGGACCAATGCCGCCTGCTGCCATTCCGGGGCGCCACCGGTTCTCAGCAATTGCACCGCGCCCACGAACAGCGCATTGTCGGCCAGCGAGCTGAAAAACTGCGCTGACATGATGGTAAAAAAACCGCGTTTCATGAATCAGGGTGGCGCGCATTAGCGGGGCTAATACGTGGGGTATTGTTGTATGTCTCCAAACGTGCTGCGGTTATAGCATGCCCTGCAATGTCAGAATCCAGACTGCTTTTTCAATCCGATACTTCATGCCACGTCCTATCCAAGCCACCATCCACCTCCAGGGACTTCGCCACAATTTGGCCCGTGTGCGCCGCGCCGCGCCGGACGCCCGGGTCTGGGCCGTGGTCAAGGCCAATGCCTACGGCCACGGGATCGAGCGGGTGTTCGACGGACTGCGGGGCGCCGACGGATTTGCGCTGCTGGACCTGGCCGAAGCCCAGCGGGTGCGCGATCTGGGCTGGCGCGGTCCCGTTCTGCTGCTGGAAGGGGCGTTTGAGCTGCGGGATCTGGAGCTGTGCTCGCGCCTGGATTTGTGGCATACCGTGCACTGTGACGCCCAGATCGACATGCTGGCGGCGCACAAGACCAATGTGCCGCACCGCGTGTTCCTGAAAATGAACTCGGGCATGAACCGGTTGGGCTTTGCGCCTGAACAGTACCGCTCGGCCTGGACCCGGCTCAATGCCTTGCCCCAGGTGGACGAGATTTCCCTGATGACCCATTTCAGCGATGCCGATGGTCCCAAGGGCGTGGCCGAGCAAATGGCGGTGTTTGCCGCCATCACCCGGGACCTGCCGGGGGAGCGCACCTTGAGCAACAGCGCCGCCACGCTGCGCCACACCCACGGTGGCGCGCATGCGGACCAGCCGCTGGACCCGCTGGTGACATCGGACTGGGTGCGCCCGGGCATCGCCGTCTACGGCAGCGCCCCTGATTTCCCCGAACACTCGGTGGCGCACTGGGAGCTGCAGCCCACCATGACGCTTGCTGCAAAAATCATAGCTGTTCAGGCAATATCCACGGGGGCTACGGTCGGATATGGCTCTAATTTTGCAGCGGAACGCCCGATGCGCATCGGGGTGGTGGCCTGTGGCTATGCCGACGGCTACCCCCGCATTTGCCCCACCGGAACACCGGTTCTGGTCGATGGCGTGCGCACCCGCACGGTCGGCCGTGTCAGCATGGACATGATCACGGTGGACCTGGGGCCGGTGCCCCAGAGCGGGCCGGGCAGTGAAGTGACCCTGTGGGGGCGTGCGGCCAGTGGTGCGCTGCTGGGCATTGACGAAGTGGCACGCAGTGCGGGTACAGTGGGGTACGAGTTAATGTGTGCGTTGGCACCGCGGGTGCCGGTGGAGGTGGCGGATTGAAGTACGTTCCTATTCCTGTGGCGATGCTGGAGGTGGGCAAACCGCTCCCGGTGGATGTGTGGAATGCCTCCGGGCAGCTGCTGCTGCGCAAGGGGCAGCCGGTGGTGTCCGAGGTGCACCGCGAGAAGTTGCGGGCCCATGAGGCCTCGACCACGCCCCAGGATGCCCTGGCCTGGCAACGCAGCTATGAACGCATGGTGCATGCCATGCTGCGCGATGGGGGGGATGTGCGGGACATTGCGCGTGCCCCCATGCCCAGCGAGATCCGCGAGAGCGACTATGTGGTGGCCCAACAGGTCCATGGGGGCTGGCTGGACTTGCAGGAGGTGCTGCGCGGCATTCTGTACCAGGGCGGGATGGCCATCAATCCGCTGTCCCGCTTGGTCGGCATCGAGCAAAAGGCCCTGGCGCTGTTGGAGGCCGACGCAGATGACACGCTGTTTTGCCTGTTTCAGGCCTTGGCAGACAACAGCTTGGGGTACTGCGCCACCCACGCCTTGTTGTGTGCGGTGGTGTGCCAGTTGACGGCGGAAAAGCTGGGCTGGGAGCTGGCACAACGCAAGCCCCTGTTCAGCGCTGCCCTGGTCATGAACATCGGCATGGCACGCGACCAGGACAGCCTGGCGCGGCAAAACTCCGAGCCCACGGATTGGCAGCGTACGCTCATCCGCGAGCATCCCGAAAAAAGCGTGGCTATTCTGCGGGGCTTGGGCGTGGACGATGCGGAGCAGTTGGACATTGTGCGCTGGCACCATGCGCCCAATGCCCCAGAGGGCTTGCCGCAGACCCTGGCAAGCCGCCGGTTGTTGGCCATGGCCGATGGTTTTGTGGCACGGATGGCCGCACGCAAGACGCGCTGTGCGCAGTCCGCCGTCAAGGCTGTTCGGGCCATGGTGCTGGGCGCCGAAGGCGATGCCATCGGTGTCGGTTCGGCGATTGCACAGGTCGTGGGGTTTTATCCCCCGGGCACCTATGTGCTGCTGGCCCACGGGGAGACCGGTGTGGCGGTGCAACGTGGAGCGCGGGCCAACACCCCCTGGGTCATCAGTCTCACCGACGACAAGGGCATGCCCGTGGTCAGGTACCAGCCCAAGGACACGGCCAACCCCGTCTACGCCATCTCCGAGCCGCTGGATTTTTCCAAGGTCAAGGTGGCTGTGAATCTGGAAAAGGTGCGCAAAGCGAAGGTGGGCCTTAGCCGGTAGGGCGGAACACCGCGCTGGGGACTGTTGGTATCTGTTGTTTTATACAGTACCATCGCCCTATGGCCAAAGAAAAGACTGTTTACGTGTGCGCCGACTGCGGCGGCACCAGCCCCAAGTGGCTGGGCAAATGCCCCAGTTGCGGCGCGTGGAATACGCTGATTGAATCGGTTGCCGAAAGCGCAGCCCCCACCAAAAACCGCTTTGCTGCACTGGCCAAGACCGCCGAGGTCGCCGTGCTGGGCGACATCGACGCCGTGGACATGGCCCGCACACCCACCGGGCACGAGGAGCTGGACCGGGTGCTGGGCGGCGGCATTGTCGAAGGCGGTGTGGTGCTCATCGGCGGGGACCCCGGCATTGGCAAGTCCACCTTGCTCTTGCAGGCGCTGGACTCGCTGCAGCGCAGCGGCAAGAGCACGCTGTACGTCACCGGAGAGGAAAGCGGCGCCCAGGTGGCCTTGCGCTCGCGCCGCCTGGGGTTGGACAACAGCCAGGTGAAAGTGCTGGCCGAGATCCAGCTTGACAAAATACTGGCGACGCTGGGTACCCTGCAGCCCGACATTGCCGTCATTGACTCTATTCAAACGGTGTACTCCGAGCAACTGACCTCGGCGCCCGGCTCGGTGGCCCAGGTGCGCGAATGCGCCGCCCACCTGACCCGTGCCGCCAAGGCCAGCGGGGTGTGCATCGTGCTGGTCGGCCACGTCACCAAAGAAGGCGCGCTGGCGGGGCCGCGTGTGCTGGAGCACATGGTGGACACCGTGCTGTACTTCGAGGGCGACACCCACAGCCAGTTCCGCCTGGTGCGCGCCATCAAGAACCGTTTTGGCGCCGTCAACGAAATCGGCGTCTTCGCCATGACCGAAAAAGGCCTCAAGGGCGTGTCCAACCCCAGCGCCATCTTTTTGAGCCAGCATGCCGAGCCGGTGCCCGGCAGCTGTGTGATGGTCACGCTGGAAGGCACGCGCCCCATGCTGGTGGAAATCCAGGCCCTGGTGGACAGCGGCGGCCCCTCGCCCCGGCGCCTGTCCGTGGGGCTGGACAAAGACCGGCTGGCCATGCTGCTGGCCGTGTTACACCGCCATGCGGGCGTGGCCTGCATGGACCAGGATGTGTTCGTCAACGCCGTGGGCGGCGTGCGCATCAGCGAGCCCGCCGCCGACCTGGCGGTGCTGTTGGCCATCACGTCGAGTTTGCGCGGCAAGCCGCTGCCCAAGGGTTTTCTGGCGTTTGGGGAAATCGGCCTGGCCGGTGAGGTGCGCCCGGCGCCGCGTGGCCAGGAGCGGCTCAAAGAGGCCGCCAAGCTGGGCTTCACCGTGGCCGTGGTGCCCAAGGCCAACGCACCCAAGAAGCCCATCGAGGGGCTCACCATCCACGCGGTGGAGCGGGTGGAAGAGGCGATGGAAGTGGTGCGCGGACTCGGCTGACGTGGGGGTGGTGTGCGAAGAAGCACACTGTCCTTGCCGCATTTGGGCTAGGTTTCCCACCTCAGTTTTCAGGTTGCTCTTGGGAAATAAGTCGTTGACAATGGTCCGATAAATCGAAATTCAAAACGCGATACCCACGGAGTCCCATGAGCAAACTGTCCCTACTTGACCTCGGCTTCTTTGTTGCCGAGACCGAAGCCAGCCCCAAACACGTTGCGGGTTTGCTGATCTACAAACGGCCCGCCAAGTCCACCGCAGCTTTTGCCAAGAATCTTTACCGTGAGTATCTGACCTTCACCGATGTCAAACCGCCGTTCAATCGCACCATCCAGTTTTCCCTGAGCGCCTTGCCGCACTGGAAAGACGCCGAGCACGTCGATCTGGGCCAGCATATTTTTTACCACAAGCTGGAAAACGGGCAGAACGACCGCCAGGCTTTGTACGACTTTGTGGCTCGCTTGCACACCCCCATGCTGGACCGGTCGCGCCCGCTGTGGGAGGTGCATGTGATCGATGGTTTGGGGGATGGCCGCTTTGCGCTGTACCAAAAAATGCACCACGCCTATGCCGATGGCGTCACCATGGCGCGCTGGACCGCCGAGAACATGGCGCAGTCGGCGGACGACCTGGAGTTGCGGCCGGTGTGGACCCAAACCCACGGCGGCCACGGCCCCCGGCGAAAAAAGGCCAGCCAGGAGATGATGCAGTCCCTGTGGAAAGAGGTGGGCGGCACCACGCTGCGTTTCCTGGGCATCAGCCGTTTGGCTGCAATGCTGTTTTTGGAGAGCGTCAACCTGACCAAGAATGCGATTGCCCTGCCATTTGTCTCCAGCGCCAAAACGCCCCTCACCGGCCAAGTCACGCCCGGGCGCCAGTTCACCACCGCCGGGGTGTCCATGGAGCGCGTCAACAAGATCCGTGCACGCACCCGCTCCACCATCAACCATGTGGCGCTGACCTGCCTGGACGGCGCCTTGCGCCGCTACCTGAGCGACCAGGGCGTTGAACTCCAGCGCCCCATCACCATCCAGATGCCGGTGAACCTGCGCCAGGAAGGCGAGAAAACAGCGGGCAACAAAATCGGCATCATCCAGGTGGAGTTGTCCCCACCCACCGACGACCCCTATGTGCGTCTGCGCAACATTGGCTTCTCGCTGCGCAGCGTGCGCACCATGATCGACAGCGTTGCGCCCGAAGGCATCGAGTCCTACACCATCCTCACCGGGCTGGTGGCGCAGATTGCCGAGTTACTTAAGCTCAGCAACACCTTGCCGCCCATGGGCAACACGCTGGTCTCCAACGTGCCCGGCCCCAAGTCGCACCTCTACCTCAAGGGCGCCAAGATGGAGGAAATGCACCCCATCAGCACACTGCCGCCCAGCAACCTGCTCAACATCACGCTGTTCAGTTACGCCGGCGACCTGTTTTTTGGCCTGATCGCCACTGACGAGTTGCCCAATTTGCAACGCCTGGGTGAATACGTGCAAGAGGCATTTACCGAACTGGAAAAATCGGTGCAGGACGCCCACGCGGCCTAGTCTTTTGGGGAGTTGGGCCTGCACCAGCGCAGGCTCGTAAAATCACGGTTTTTGCAATATCTGCAACCGTAACTCTTTAAGGACATCACCGATGAGCTCCCTTCCCCCCTCCATGGCTGACCGTGACGGAAAAATCTGGATGGATGGCCAGATGGTGGAGTGGCGCGATGCCAAGATCCACGTGCTGTCGCACACCCTGCACTACGGTTGCGGCGCTTTCGAAGGGGTGCGCGCCTACAAGGGCGAAGGCGGCACCGCCATTTTCCGCCTGGAAGAGCACACCGAGCGCCTGTTCAACAGCGCCAAGATCCTGCGCATGAAGATTCCTTTCACCAAGGAAGAAGTCAACGAAGCGCAAAAAGCCGTGATCCGCGAAAACAAGCTGGAATCCGGCTACCTGCGCCCCCTGACCTGGATTGGCGACAAAAAGCTGGGCGTCAGCCCCAAGGGCAACACCATCCATTTGATGGTGGCCGCTTGGCCCTGGGGCGCCTACCTGGGCGAAGAAGGCATGAAACGCGGCATCCGCGTCAAGATTTCCAGCTACACCCGCCACCATGTCAACATCACCATGACGCAGGCCAAGGCGGTCAGCAACTACACCAACTCCATCCTGGCCAATATGGAAGCCACGGATGACGGCTACGACGAAGCCATGTTGCTCGATGCCAACGGTTTTGTGTCCGAAGGCGCGGGTGAAAACCTGTTTGTGGTCAAGGGCGGCGTGGTCTACACCCCCGATTTGTCCGCCGGGGCGCTCAACGGCATCACCCGTAACACCGTGTTCCACATTTGCAAGGACCTGGGCCTGGAAGTGGTGCAAAAACGCATCACACGCGATGAAGTCTATATTTGCGATGAAGCCTTCTTCACCGGCACGGCGGCGGAAGTCACTCCCATCCGTGAACTCGACCGCATCGAGCTGGGCAGCGGCTCCCGCGGCCCCATCACCGAAAAAATCCAAAGCGCGTTCTTTGACATCGTCAACGGCCGCAACCCCAAATACGCCCATTGGCTCACGAAAGTGTGAGACTTTGCGGGACAGACCGCAGCCGCGCAGCGGCCAGCTCTGTCCCCAACAAATTGTCGGATGTTTGGATGTCCGACTTTGCGGGACAGACCGCAGCCGCGCAGCGGCCAGCTCTGTCCCCAACAAATTGTCGGATGTTGGATGTCCGTTACGAATAAGGATGACGCATGAGCAAAGCAACTGTTGAACTATTGGCCAAAGACCTCAACCGCGAAGGCGGTGTGTACTGCCCCAGCCCTATCGCGGGCATGAAAGTCTGGGACACCCATCCCAAGGTGTACCTGGATGTGGGCCATGCCGGGGAAGCCAAGTGCCCGTATTGCGGCACGGTGTACAAACTCAAGGACGGCGAGCATTTCCACGGGCATTGAAGGCTTGGCGTCCGGTTCCCGCTCTCTGGTCATCGCCCCCCAGTGGATTGGGGACGCGGTGATGACCGAGCCGCTCATGCGCCGCCTGGCGGCGCGTGGCGAGCGGCTCACCGTGGGGGCCTTGCCCTGGGTGGCGCCGGTGTACCGGGCCATGCCGCAGGTGGCCGAGGTGTTGGAGCTGCCTTTTGCCCATGGCGGTTTGCAATGGGCTGCCCGGCGCAGCCTGGCCAAGCAGTTGCGCGGGCGCTTTGACACCGCTTACGTCTGCCCCAATTCCCTGAAAAGCGCCTTGCTCCCCTGGTGGGCCGGCATTGCCAAACGCGTGGGCTACCAGGGTGAATCGCGGGTGGCTTTGCTCACCCAGCGCTTGCCCAACCCGCCCGAGGGGGAGCGCCCGCCCATGGTGGCGTTTTATTCTGCGCTCAGCGGCGAACCCGATGTGCAAGGCGACCAACCCGCTTTGCAACTGACGGTGGAGATGGTGTTGACCGCCATGGCCCAGCTGGAATTGCGCCGCCAGGGCTACTACGTGATGGCACCGGGGGCCGAGTACGGCCCGGCCAAGCGCTGGCCTGCGCGGCATTTTGCAGCCCTGGCGCGGCAGTTGCCCCTGCCGGTGGTACTGCTGGGGTCGTCCAAAGAGGCGGCGCTGTGTGCGGAAATCGCGCAAACCGCGAATGCAGCCAAACCAGGGCAGTGCCTCGATTTTTCCGGTCGTACCTCGCTGGACCAAGCATTGGCGATCATTGCCGCCGCCCGGGCCATGGTCAGCAACGACTCCGGGCTGATGCATGTGGCGGCGGCTTTTGGTGTGCCGCAGGTGGCGCTGTTTGGTTCTTCCAGCCCTTTGCACACCCCGCCTTTGAGTGCCAATGCCCAAGTGTTGTGGCTCAAAAACGATCCCGCCTACCGGCCCGCGCTGGATTGCGCCCCCTGCTTTAAGCGGGAGTGTCCACTGGGGCACACCCGCTGCCTGGTCGATATTCAGCCTGCGGATGTGCTACGATTTTTGTAGCTGCTTGCGCTTTACTGTTAACGGTTTTAGCTGTTTTTCCCTGTGAATTGCGACTTCGCAAAAATGCGTAGCCAGCAGACCTCCTGTGCTTTGTTATCATTTTGAGCCTGCTGTGCAGGCAGATGTCTTCTGATTTTCACCACCCCCCTTTGAGAGGATTACTTCTAATGGCCAAAAGATTGAAAAAATTGGGCGCTTCGCTGGCGCTGATCACCGGCGCGGTACTGGTTGCCATGGGGGCGCAGGCCGCCGAGCCCAAGGTGTTGAACATCTACAACTGGTCGGACTACATTGCAGAAGACACGATCAAGAATTTCGAGAAAGAAACCGGCATCAAGGTTCGTTACGACAACTACGACAACAACGAACTGCTGCACGCCAAATTGGTGGCCGGTAAAACCGGTTACGACATCGTGGTGCCCGGCTCCCACTTTGCCAAAACCCAAATCGAAGGCGGTTTGCTGCAAAAACTCGACAAAAGCAAGCTGACCAACTGGAACAACCTGGACAAGGGCTTGCTGGAACAACTGGCCAAGCTGGACCCGGGCAACGAATACCTGGTGGACTGGATGTGGGGCTACGTCACGGTCGGTATCAACGTCAACAAAGTCAAGGCCGCGCTGGGTGACCTGCCCATGCCCGAGAACGCCTGGAGCCTGCTGTTCGATACCAAGTACGTGAGCAAGCTCAAAAGCTGCGGTGTGAGCGTGTTGGACTCGGCCTCGGAAGTGATCCCGGCCGCCCTGATGTACGCCGGCAAACCCGCCTACAGCCGGGAAGCGGCAGACTACGCGGAAGCCGCCAAAGTGCTCAAGGCGATTCGCCCCTATGTGACGCGTTTCTCCTCGTCGGGCTACATCGAAGAAATGGCCAGCGGCGCGACCTGCCTGGTGATGGGTTTCTCGGGTGATATCAATATCGCCCGCAGCCGTGCCGCCGAAGCCAAAAGCAAAACCCCGGTGGTGATCGAAGCGCTGGTGCCCAAGGCCGGTGCCACCATGTTCTTTGACACCATGGCCATCCCCAAGGATGCCAAGAACGTGGAAAACGCCCACCTCTTCATCAACTACATCCTGCGCCCCGAAGTGCACGCATCGCTCACCAACAAGGTGTTCTATGCCAACCCCAATGCGGCGTCGCTGAAGTTCGTGAAGAAGGAAGTGGCCGAGAACAAGTCCATTTTCCTGGACGCCACCGCCATCAAAACCATGGTGGCTCCGGACGCCTTGCCCCAAGCCACGCGCAAGGTGCAAACCCGCACCTTCACCAATTTCAAGGCTTCGCGCTAATCCAGCGACCGGTCTGAGCCCTTCGCCCCAAGCCCGCGGCCCTGAAAGGGGCCACGGGCTTTTTTCTCAGAGGTACTTGCGCCAGAGTTCATTGGAAAATTTGCCCAAGGGGTCAAAGCGCTGCTTGATGCTGCGCAACAGCGCGGCTTCGGGGTATGCGGCGTCGAACTGGGCTGGCGTCGCGTGCAATTGGTAGGGCAGGTAGTAGCGGCCCTGGTGTGCGAGCACCAGATCGATCAGTTCGCGCGTCCAGCGCCCCACCTGCGTACGCGCCGCCACGTGTGTGCGCTGCTTGTAATACAGCACCAAGGAAAACACCTCGACTTGGGCCCAGGGCAGCATGGAAAGCGGGTCCGCCGGTGAATGCCGAATCGACACGTTCAAGGCCTCCACGCGGTGGCGTTGCAAGCTGGCGGCCAGCGCCCGGGTGAATGGCAGAAAGTTGTCCTTGGGCACAAAGTATTCCTGCAGTACATACGTCGAGAGGCGCCGCGTGCGGGGCTCCAGCAGGGCAAGGTCCAGGCTCGCCTCGTGGTTGAGCCACTTCACGGCGGGTTTTCCCTGCAGCAGGGGGTGCAATACATTTTTGTACAGACGCTCCGCGCCCGGCAGTTCGGTGAGGCCCCACAGCACGTTTTGCTCCAGGCCGTAACTTTGCCCCCTGGGAGTCAAACGTGCGGGCTCCGTCAAGGGCTTGCTGGTTTCACGCCAGGTCACGCTGACCGGTGCGTTGAATTCAGGGGGGAGCAGGTCTGCGTTGTGCAAGATCGCCGCCTTGTCGCCCAGAACCGACTTGTCGAAGTGTTCCACGTACCGCTCCAGCGGCACCGAGGCCACGGTGCGTTCGATGCGAACGTTGTGGGCGAGCCGCAGTTCCACCTCCGTAATCACGCCGCAGGCCCCATACCCACCGATGGCCGCGCGAAACAAGTCGGAGTTTTCGCCCAGGCTGGCTTCGACAATGGAGCCATCGGCCAAGACCATCTGCAGCGCTTGCAGGGTGTTGCCCAGGGGGCCATGGCCCACGTAGCGCCCGTGTGCATTCACGGAGACTGCGCCGCCTACCGTGAAGTTGGAGTAGCTCTGCATGGTTTTTACCGACAGGTTCAGCGGGTCCAGGATGTCTTGCAGGTCGCGCCAGCGCATTCCGGCTTGAACCCGCGCCAGCATGGCGTCCGTTCGGACCCAGACCATATGGTTCATTTGCCGCATGTCCAGGTGCTGCCCCCCACGCACGGCCACCTGCCCGCCCATGCTGTAGCGCCCGCCGCCGACGGCCACCTTGCCGTTCCAGGCTTGCACCAGCGCCGATACCTGCTGGACCGTGGTGGGGGTGTCAATCCGGGCGACCTGTACCGGGTAGATCTGCGTGACGTTGGCCACCACCAGTTCGCTTGCACCCAGCGCCAGCGCAGGCGCCAGGGTGACGATGCCTGCCGTGCCAAGCGCCTGTGCCAGGAAGGTGCGCCGGCCTTGCAAGTGATGCAGCTTGGAGTGCATAGGGGTAAAAAAAAAAGCCACCCGAGGGTGGCTTTGTAAAAGTTCCCGAAGGAACGTCGTTGGAACCTGTTGAAGCAAGCCTATTGGTTGGCCTGGCTTCTATCCTTTTCAACTGTGACAGCAGTGGTATGAACTTTAGTGCTTTCACAGAATTAGCGGTATCCCCCATTCGGGTGAGTTTTGGGTTTTTTTTTGAGAAAAACCAAACTATTTTTGGTTTTTTTTGACTTCCCGGACCGAAAGACGGCCGATTTTGGGAAATCCTCAGTTTTCCAGCGGCAAACGGATCTCAAAACAGGCGCCGCCGTCGGCGCGGTTGCTGCAGGTGGCGGTGCCGCCATGGCGCTGGGTGATCGATTTGACCAATGCCAGCCCCAAGCCCACCCCGCCGTCGCGTTCGGACGCACCGGGGAGGCGGTAAAAGGGCTCAAAAATACGCGTCTGCAGTCCTTCGGGCACCCCCGGCCCCCGGTCATTCACCCGCAGGACCGCTTGCCGGTCTTGCTGCGTCAAATGCACGGTCACATCGCCTGCGGCATAGCGGTTGGCGTTTTCCAGCAAATTGCGCACGGCGCGGCGCAGCAGCTTGGCAATGCCTGGCACCAGCAGCGCCGTGCCGTTGACCTCCAGCGTGGCGTTGGCGCGGGCGCATTCTTCGGCGGCCAGCCCCACCAGGTCCACGGGCTCCACGGTGCCCAGGTCGGCCTCGCGGGCGTCCAGTCGGCTGGCCAGCAGAATTTCTTCTATCAGCTGGTCCAACTCGGTGATGTTGCGCGAAATTTCGTCTTTGGCTGCGGGGCCGGGGGCATGGCCCAGCAACTCCAGCCCCATGCGAATACGGGTGAGCGGGGAGCGCAGCTCGTGGGAGGCGTTGGCCAGCAGCGATTTTTGCGATGCCAGCAGAGATTCGTGTGCCTTGACCAAGGTCTCAATCTGCTGGGCGGCCCGGTTGAAGCGCGAGGCCAGAAAACCCACCTCGTCGTCGCCTTCCATGGACACCCGCACGCTCAGGTCGCCATTGCCCCAGCGCTCGACACCGTTTTGCAAGGTTTCCAGTCGGCGGGTGAGCCGCCGCACGATGGGGTAGGTGCCCAGCGCCACGGCCACCGCGACCAGGCCCAGGGTCCAGAAAAACCCGAAGGGTGCGCGCCACGACGATTGCGGCGGGCGCGGCAGGTGCAGATGGATGGTTTGCCCGTCTTGCATGCGCACCATGAATTCAGGGCCTTCGCCAAAGCGGCCGCGGGGCGGCGGTTCGCTGGGTTCTGCGTCGTCGTCGGTGGCGTCACGCTCGGGCGGTAGAGGGGGCCCCACCAAGGGGCGCTGGTTCGGATGCCACCCGGGCATGCCCGATGCGTGCCGCATGCGGGCGTGCCCGTTGCCAATCACCTCGCCTTGGGCATTGCGCACCACCACTTCGCGCAGCGGGGGCTCGGATGCCATGCGCCAGGCCCAGCCCACCAACAGCGTGAGCACCGCCACGGCCAGCACCACGGCCAGCCAGATGCGCACGTACAGTTTTTGCAGCAACACGGCCAGCACCTGCCTAGTCTTGCTGGCGGGCAAAGACATAACCCACGCCGCGCACCGTGAGGATGCGTTTGGGGTCTTTGGCGTCGGCTTCAATGGCGGCGCGGATGCGGCCCATGTGCACGTCAATCGAGCGGTCAAAGGCGTCCAGCTCCCGTCCGCGCACCGCTTCCATGATCTGGTCGCGGGTCAGCACACGCCCGGCCCGCTCGGCCAGGGCCACCAACAGGTCAAACTGGTAGGAGGTGAGTTCGCAGGGCGCGCCCGACACGGTCACGGTGCGGGCGTCACGGTCAATCTCCAGCGATCCGAAGCGCAGGGTTTTGGTGGCAGGCACAGGGCCGTCCACCTTGCGCCGCAAAATAGCCCGAATGCGCGCCAGCAGCTCGCGTGGCTCGAAGGGTTTGGGCAGGTAGTCGTCCGCGCCCATCTCCAGGCCGATGATGCGGTCCATGGCGTCACCCTTGGCGGTGAGCATCAGCACCGGGGTCTGGGCCACCGGCCCCGACAAGGCGCGAATGCGGCGGCACACTTCGAGCCCGTCGATGTCGGGCAACATCAAATCCAGAATCACCAGATCGGGAGTCAATCCACTGGGGGGGCTGTTCAGCTGGGCCAGCCCACCCAGGCCATCGCCCGCGCGGCTGACCGCAAAGCCGTTTTGCTGCAGATACTCCGCCACCATGGCGGCCAGGCGGGCATCGTCTTCAATCATCAACAGGTTATGGGTCATTCCCGCAGTTTATTCCGGCCAAGCCTACGCCGCGTGCCCGGCCCTTGAAGTCGGGGTAAAGTTAGGTAAATAATGGTTGCTACTAAATTAATAGCTGCTTGCGCAATGTATTCAAGGGCTGGAGGCTGATTTGGCTTCTGGAATGATGCCCATTGGACAAGCAGAAAACCCGATATGCCCCCGCCCATGACACCAACCCCCTCAAGCACCTTGCGACAGATTCCGGCCGGGATATGGGCCCTGGGTTTCGTCAGCATGCTGATGGACATTTCTTCGGAAATGATCCACAGCCTGTTGCCTTTGTTCATGGTGGGGGTGCTGGGGGCCAGCGCCTTCACGGTCGGGCTGGTGGAAGGCCTGGCCGAAGCAACCGCGCTCATCGTCAAGGTGTTCTCGGGCGCACTCAGCGACTACCTGGGCAAGCGCAAAGGCCTGGCCTTGGCCGGTTATGCCTTGGGCGCATTGAGTAAGCCGCTGTTCGCCCTGGCGCCCACCATGGGTTTTGTGCTGGGCGCTCGGCTGCTGGACCGCATTGGCAAAGGCATCCGTGGCGCGCCCCGCGACGCGCTGGTGGCCGACCTGACCTGCGCCGCCAACCGGGGCGCCGCGTTTGGCCTGCGCCAGTCCCTGGATACCGTGGGGGCGTTCCTCGGACCCTTGCTGGCGGTGGGTTTGATGCTGCTGTGGGCCAATGATTTTCGGGCGGTGTTCTGGGTCGCGGTGGTGCCCGGCCTGCTGGCGGTGGTGGTGCTGCTGTGGGGCGTGCACGAACCCGAGAGGCCGCCCGCGGAGCAGCGGACCAACCCCATTCGCCGTGAGAACCTGCGGCGGCTCGGCGCGCGGTATGGGTGGGTGGTCGGCCTGGGGGCCGTGTTCACCCTGGCGCGGTTCAGCGAGGCCTTTTTGGTTCTGCGTGCCCAGCAAGGGGGCGTCCCGGTGGCGTTGGTGCCCCTGGTGATGGTGGCGATGAACCTGGTCTACGCGGGCACGGCCTACCCCTTTGGCAAGCTGTCCGACGGCATGTCCCACAAGGCGCTGCTGGCCTGGGGCTTGGGAGTGTTGATCGCCGCCGACCTGGTGCTGGCCACCAACGACCATTGGACCACCGTGCTGGCCGGCGTGGCGCTGTGGGGGGTCCACATGGGCATGACCCAAGGGCTGCTGGCCACAATGGTGGCCGACACCGCCCCGCCCGACCTGCGCGGCACGGCCTTCGGCTTTTTCAACCTGGTCAGCGGTGTCTCCCTGCTGATCGCCAGCGCCGTGGCGGGGTGGCTGTGGGACCAGTGGGGCGCCTCGGCCACTTTTTATGCGGGCGCGGGTTTTGCCACGGTGGCGCTGCTGGGGCTGCTCAAGAAAACCCCGGCGTGAAGATTCCCCGCGGCCGTAGGGGCACGGCCCTGCGCATATGCCACAGGGGCTGGACGCCGATTCAATACCGCCTCGGACGGTGACGTGGGGCGCGGTGGACGAAGCCAGGTGGGGGCGAAGGTCGTATGCCATACCCATCAAGGCGTCGCACTATGTACACGTCTACAGCCCAGTCGCACGCCAGGCCACATTTGCACCACCATGCGGACTGTTGTATGCCTGCTGCCACCCAACCTACAGCCGTCGCAGGCAAACCCAGACTCTACAACCCGCGCCACCCCGAACGCACGCTGCCCTACCAAACCATAGCCGAGCACTTCGATATCCTTGGCATGAACTCGCCAGCGCGGGCCAGTTCGACGGGCAGGGCGACCACCACAGCCCCAAGCCCCATGTCCGACAGATCATGTTTTCCCCCGCCTGCCGGTGCGCCAGTGGGGGCTGTTCGTCCCGAAGCGCCTGCGCTACTTCATGCAGCGCGACGGGGCGGTGCTCAACATGGTGCTACGCATCTTTCTGCGGGTCATTGCGCAAAGCCTGGCCATGGAGCGGCTGCGTAAAGAGGGATGCGATTTGGTCTATCGCTGCGCCAAGCAGCGCAGCGAACCGATGGGTGATAAGCGGGGTGCGAAGGTGGACGAGCTGACCCTCATTTCAAGAGCCTGGTGCGCAGTTCGTTGGCAGTTGGATGATCTGGAACGACGTTGAGAGCATCTTCCATAGCGCGAATGGCCCCATCTCTGTCACCGTTCTTCTCTCGCTGCGCTGCGGATTTCACAAACCAGTCGGCGGAGAGGTACCGGGAGAGTCTTGTACCTATTCCGTCGCGGTGCATTTCCCCGAGCATCGTCATTGCGGCGGGAGAAATGAACAGTGAAGCGATCTTTGGGTTCTCCGCCACAGCCCTGAGATCTTCAACGGCCTCAACGCACATGGGAGCTGTAGTTACGTCGATGCCCTGCTTCTTCGTAATGACACAAAACTGATTTCGATACCAACCAAAGTTGAACATTGCCGATGGCTGTCTCGCCTTGGCTCGGTTCATCAGTTCTTGCAGGTGGGTCTCGTAAAGCGAACGCTTCTCGGGGCTTCCGCGCCGAAAGTCCGGATCAGCACTGATCGACACTATTCGGCGCATCAATTCATCCGAGTCCAGCTCGCTCGATTGCGCGGAGACCCTACCTGACATAGTGAGGACAAGTAGAGCAACGAAAAGCGTAGTTTGCAACGTGCTGCGTGCAGGGGACGATTGGAGGAAGTTCATTCGGCGGACCTTCTCGTATGCGTGTTGCGAGGCCTAATGATTAGCGTTTGTCTGCCGCGCTGCAATGCTCGTAGAAACCAAGAACACCTCCTGCGGCTGATAAACCATGTTGGACGGAACCGCCAGCTGAGGCAGTCGCGATAGGAGTTTGAAAGCGTCACCCCGTTTGTTTGATCGGATTATGACTGGGCTTTAGGCAATTCCAGCCTGTCAACATTTTTGCGAACGGGCGTTGCTATCAAATTGGTAGCTGTCTGCGCAATGTTCTAGAGGGCTAGAGGCTAGTTTGGCTTGTAGCGTGATCCAAGCCAAGCGCCAGGAACCCATCCGCCATGCCACACACCACGCACAACACCTTGCGACAGATTCCCGGCGGGGTCTGGGCCCTGGGTTTCGTCCGCATGCTGATGGACATTTCTTCGGAAATGATCCACAGCCTGGTGGAAGGCTTGGCCGAGGCGACCGCGCTCATCGTCAAGGTGTTCTCGGGCGCGCTCAGCGACTACCTGGGGTGGTGCAAAGGCCTGGCCTTGGCCGGGCTACGCCCTGGCGCCCACCATGGGTTTTGTGCTGGGCGCTCGGCTGCTGGACCGCATTGGCAAAGACATCCGTGGCGGGATGGCTGTGGGACCAGTGGGGCGCCTCGGCCACTTTTTATGCGGGCGCGGGCTTTGCCACGGTGGCGCTGCTGGGGCTGCTCAAGAAAACCCCGGCGTGAGGTGCCGCGGCGGCGCCGCCCCCACGTGCCTCAGTCGGTGTGCCACTGCACGGCCAGGGGTGACTTGCGGGAGAACAGCGCCACGTGTTCATTGAGCACATGCTGGATCTGGCCCAACTGCTCCGCCGAGGCGGCGGTGCACTCGAAGTCCAGCGCGCCTTCCTGGGCGGTCAGCCGGCAGTCGCCCCAGGGGAAGCGCGCCAGGCCTTGCTGTGCGTCGTAGTCCACGTCGATTTTTTTGTGGAAGTGGTAGCACAGGCGGGTCAGGTAGCGGCTGGGCTCGGATGTGGGCATGCTGCCTTTCAGATAGTGCATGGTGGTCTCTCCTGGGTTGGTGTGGTGCGGTACAGCCCGCACCGGGGTTTATTCGGGGTCGAGCGCATGTTCGGCCACCACCATTGGCAGGCCCATCGAACAGCTTTCGACACGCGCCGCAATGCCGTAGGCCTGGCGCAGCAGGGCCGGGGTCAGTATCCGGCCCGGTTCGCCGCGTGCAATCACCCGGCCCTGCGCCATCAGCAGCATGTCATCGCAAAAGCGCGCCGCCAGGTTCAGGTCGTGCACGGCCATCAGGCACAGCGCCTGGTGCTTGGCCAGGTAGTGGCGCAGGGCCTCCATCAGGCACAGCTGCCAGCGCAGGTCCAGCGCGCTGGTGGGCTCGTCGAGCAGCAGCAGGCGCGGCTGGCGCACCAGCAGTTGGGCCAGCCCGGCCATCTGGCGCTGGCCGCCCGAGAGCGAGTCCAGCGCGCGCAAGCCCAGGGCATGCAGGCCCAGGCTGTGCAGCACCTGGTCGATGCGCTGGTGCGTGTCGGCGGCCGACCACTGCGGGCAGGCGATGCGCACCGCGCTGAGCACGGACTCGTACACCGTCAGCGACGAGGCTTGCGGCAGGCTTTGCGGCATATACGCCACCCGGCGCGCCCGTGCGGGCGGCCGCAGGCGCGCCAGGTCCTCGCCATCCAGCAAGGCCTGCCCGGACATGCGGCACATGCCGGCCAGCGCGCGCAGCAGGGATGACTTGCCGGCACCGTTGGCGCCGGCCAGGGCCACCATGCGGCCTGCGGGCAAGGGTGCCAGGTCGATGCCCTGCAGCACCACTTTGGCGCCGTAGGACACGCCGAGTTGTTGCAGCACCAGACTCATGTCCGCAGCCCTCCCTGGTGGCGCAGCACCAGCAGCATGAAGACGGGGACCCCGACCAGCGCCGTGACGATGCCGATGGGCAAGACCACGCCCGGCAGCAAGACCTTGCTCAGGATCGAGGCGCACGACAGCATCAGGGCGCCCGCCAGCGCACTGGCGGGCAGGTAGAAGCGGTGGTCTTCGCCCAGGCTGAGCCGAGCGATGTGGGGCCCCACCAGCCCGACAAAACCAATGGTGCCCACAAAAGCCAGGGCCGTGCCGCTGAGCAGGCTGACCCGCACCAGGCTCTCCAGGCGCAGCCGCTCCACGGCCACGCCGCTGCTGCGTGCATGGTCTTCGCCATTGCGCAGGGCGGTCAGGGACCAGGCCTGGGACTGGGTCCACAGGGCGCACACCAGCAGCACCGTGGTCAGCACGCCAATCTTGGGCCAGGTCGAGCGGCCCAGGCTGCCCATGCTCCAGAACACGATTTGCTGCAGCGCGTTGCTGTCGGCCAGGAATTGCAGCAGCCAGAGCAGGGCCTCGCAACTGAACATCAGCGCAATGCCAAACAGGACCACGCCGTTGACCGAGGCGCCCCAGCGCCATGCCAGCACATGGATGATCAGCGCCGCGAAGACGGCGCCGCCAAAGGCGCACAGGGGCAGTGCCAGCTCGGGCCCCAGCCCCCAGGCCGTGAAGCCGGTGACGATGGCCAGCGAGGCGCCGACCGAGGCCGCCGCCGACAGGCCCAGGGTGAAGGGGCTGGCCAGGGGGTTATTCAGCACGGTCTGCATCTGCGCGCCAGCCAGTCCCAGCGCGGCCCCCACCAGCACCGCCATGACGGCGTAGGGCAGGCGCAGCTCCCACAAAATCACCCGTGTCCCTTCGTCCAGCTGCTGCGGCGCGTGCAGGCCCTGCCACACCGTGTGCCAAGTGATGCCGGCGGGGCCGGTGCCCAAGTCGGTGGCGAACACCAGCAGCAACAGCCCGAGCAGTAGCAGCAAGACGGTGATGCGGCGGCGCACCTGCGCGCCATAACGCTGCGCCAACGACGGCGCGGGTGTCTGCAATGCGTTCATCGCTGGGGCGCCGCGCCGGGGGGCAGCGAGGTCCAGTACTGCCCCTCCAGCGGCACCGGCTGGAAGCGCTGGTAGAACATGGCCAGCGTCTGGCGCGGCTCCAGGTCGCTGAACAGTGCCGGGTGCAGCCACTTGGCCAGCACCTGGACCGCCACCACGTTGAAGGGGGAGCTGTAGAAGTGGTGCCACAGCGCATGCGCCTGGCCTTGGCGGATGGCGGGCAGTATGGCAATGCCTTTGCGCTGCACCGCCCGCACCAGCGAGTCCTGCGCGGTCTTGGTATCCACCCCCGCCCCCAGCACGATGCGCATGGGCATGCGGGCCACGGTGTCGCGCGAACCGATGGCCGTGCCGATGTAGACGTCCGGCGGACGGCTGATCAACTGCTCCAGACTGAGCATGCCAAAGGCCCCGGGCACCAGGCCCTTGGCGATGTTCCGACCACCGGCCGCGTCCAGCAGCGTGCCCATCAGGCCGTTGCTCATGGTGGAGCAGCACTCGTCACTGAGGCCGACCCGGTTTTCCAGGAACACCGTGGGGCCGGGCGCCTTGAGGGTTGCCAGCTTGCGCGTGACCCGGGCGAGCTGTGCGGTGTATTCCGTGACGAAGGCCGCCGCCTCTTTCTCGCGCCGCAGGACGCGGCCCAGGATTTCCATGCTGAGCCGGGTGTTGCGCAAGGGGTCATTGCGGAAGTCAACAAACACCACCACGATGCCGGCCATGGAGAGCCGGGCCAGGGTTTCGCGGTCGTTGGGCGAGGGGCCATGGCCTTCCAGGCCGAAGATGGCGACATCCGGTTTGAGCGCAATGGCTTTTTCCACGCTAAAGCTTTCCGCCGTGGTGCGGCCGGTGCGCGCCACCTCGCGCAGGTGGGGAAAGCGCTGCGCATACTGGGCATACCCCGCGGGGTCCAGCTGTTCGAAATCGCCCGCCATGCCCACAATGCGCCGACCGATGTCCTCGGGCTCCAAAATGGCCAGTGCCGGCAGCAGACGCCCTTCGCTCAGCAAAATGCGCGCGCTGCTGGCCGGCAGGCGCACCGTGCGCCCTGCCATGTCGGTCACCAATGCGTCTGCCGCCTGCACCGGGCCTGCCAGCAGGCTCCAGGCCAGGCCCAGACTGGCCCACACGGCCCGCCCTGTGTTTTTCATGTTGTGTTGTGCCTTGGGGTCAGAAGGTGCTGGTCAGCGACACGTACAGTGTGCGTCCTGGCTCGTTGTAGGTGGCCGCACCGGCGCCGCCGCTGGTTCCATACACGGCGGTGGAGCTGACCGAGACGGCATTGCCGGCGCGGAACTGGCGCTTGTCAAAAATATTGTTGACGCCCGCGCCCAACTTCAGATGCTTGGACAGGCTGTAGTTGCCGCTCAGGCTGGCAATGGCATACGGTGCCAGCGCGTCGGCCGAGGTGCCGGTGACCGGCTTGCCCTTGTAATCCAGCTTCATCGCCTCTTGTTTACCGTACAGGGTTACCGAGAACAGCGCCCCCAGCGTGTCGCTGACGCGCCAATCCAGCATCGAGTTGATGGTGTACTCCGGAATGACCGAGAGGTAGTCGCCCGTCGTCTTGTTCCTGGACTCGATCAGGTAGGTGACATTGGTGACCCAGTCCAGCGCCGTATTGACCGGCACACGCAGGTTGCCCTCTAGCCCCTGCACCACGGCTTCGGGGATGTTCGTCCACTGGTAGAGGCTCCTGGTGACGGCGGTGGTGGTGGTGATGATGCCGACGGGCGTTGTGCCCGCCTGTACCTTGTCGCGGTAATCATTGCGGAACCAGGTGACGCCGGCGGCAAACCCGCCGTCCTTGAACTCAATGCCCAGTTCTTTGTTGTCGCTGGTTTCCGCCTTCAGGTCGGGATTGCCTTGCAGGTAACACCCCGTCGTGCCGTTGGAAACCGCCACACAGCCGTTGCCGGAGCTATAGAGCAGGTAGTTGGGGTTGCTTTGGTACAGATTGGGCGTCTTGTAGGCGCGGGCAATACCGCCCTTCAGGGTGATCTTCTCCCCCAGCAGGTAGGTCAGGTTGAGCGCGGGGCTCCAGTTTGCGCCGGACTGGGTATGGTTGTCATACCGGATGCCCGGCGTCAGCAGGAGGTTGGGCGACAGCTCGACGTTGTCTTCCGCAAAAACCGAGACGGTGTGGGCCGACGCGTCGGGGCTGCGCCCCGTGCTGCTGACCCCGGGGATGGTGCCGAAGGTGGTCGCCTGCGTGTTGGAGCTGGGGTCCTTGAGCTTTTGCCCTGACCACTCGGCGCCGACCGTCAGCATCTGGTTGAAGCGGCCGCGCAGCGGCAGGTTCAGCTCGCTGTGCGCCGTCACGTCCTCCAGTTGGTTGCTCAAATACGCGGGCGTGCCGGCCAGGAAGATGCCTTCGGTGCCGCCGGCCAAACCTTCCTGGATACGTGTGTTGTCGGTCTCGCTGCGCTGCACATAACTCAGGGATGTGCCGAAGTCGAATTTGCCCTTGTGCGTCAGCGCATAGGCCCGCCGCGCCAGGGCATTGGTTTCCTGGCCCCGCAGGGTTTCGACGTTGCTGTTGCTGTTGATGTTTTGCGTGTCGCCCGTATAGATGTTGCCCTGGCGGCCGTAGTTGAGGTCCAGGTCCAGCGTGTGCCCCGGCAACAGGTTCCAGCTCAATTGCGCACCCAGGTCCCGGTTGCGCACCCCTTCACGGCCGGCGGGCAAGGTGGTGGCGAACCCCGGGGCCTGGTGACCGGCGTTGATGTAGGTGCCGTCCGCCCCGGTCTCGTTGGCATTGCCGTACAGGCGGTAGCTGAAGTTCTCCGCCAGTGGCCCGCTCAGGCTGAAGTTCATTCTTCGGGTGGCCCCTTCCTCGGCATGTTCCGGCGCATTGGCATACACCGTCAACTGGCCGTGTGTTTCCTTGGTCGCCTTCTTGGTGACGATGTTCACCACCCCCCCGGCCGCGCCGCTGCCATACCGTGCGGCGGCGGGGCCGCGGATCACTTCGATGCGCTCCACCTGTTGCGCAGGCACCCAGTTGCTATCGCCACGGCTGTCGCGTTCACCGCGCCAGCCATAGCGCACCGCATTGCGGCTGCTGACGGGCTTGCCATCCACCAGGATCAAGGTGTTCTCAGGACCCATGCCGCGCAGGTCGATCTGGCGGTTGTTGCCGCGCTGGCCGCTGGTGGAGTTGCCCGTGAGGTTCACGCCCGGCATGGTGCGGATGATTTCCGACAGGTCATTGGCGGGTGGGTGCTTCTCGATGTCTTGCGCGCCAATGACCGAAACACCGGAGGCCTGCTTCAGGGTTTCCTCGGCCGTGCCCAGCACGGTCACTTCGGCGAGTGATTTTTCCGAGGACTGGGCCCAGCTGGGCAGGCTCGCGTACGCCAATGCCAGAGCGATGGCAAGACGCCTTGCCGGGATGCGTGGGGGGTGGGATTGCATGGGGGGTCTTTCTGGTTCCTGGTTTCCGCGTCGGTGGAGCGCGGAAGTCATGATTCGTATTGCGAATCATTTTCATTTAGAATGAACCCTAGTATCGCCACACCCCTTCATTTTTTGTTTGTTTGAACAAGAAAGTTCTTTGTGCTCGCCCCTTCCTTACGCCACAGCACCGCCTCCGTTGGGAATGCCCTGGCCCCGCTTCCCGCACCATCGGCGGGCCACCCGGCGCGGGCCATCGAAGCCGAGCGGCTCTGCACCCAGGTCGGCCAGGGTTTCCAACTGCTGTCCCCGGCCATGGGCGCGACTTCGCCGCTGATGCAGGGCAGCTTTTCCATCGCCCGCCTGCGCGACGGCCTGTCCCTGCACTGCACCGACATCGTGCATCTGCACGACATGGTGACGCGGTTCGTCATCCAGGAGGAAAGCCTCAAGATCATGCTCAAGCTGGAGGGCAATGCCCAGGTCGTGGTCGGCAAGCAGTCCCTGCCGCTGAACGCCGGGGAGGGCCGCAACGCGGTGCCGCAGGGTGCGGTCGTGACCTTGAACGCCCCCGATACCTTCCAGCGCCACTCCCGCGCCGGCACCCGCCAGCGCATGGTGGTGCTGACCCTGAAGCCAGCCTGGTTCGATGCTGCCGATCTCCCGCAGGACTTGCTGCGGGACCATTTGTCGGTATATGCCTGGCGGCCCACGTCCCGCGCCATCGCCGTCGCGGAGCAGCTCATCCACCCGGTGGGGCTCGACGCCCCGATGCTGAAGCTGCACCAGGAGAGCCGTGCGCTGGAATTGATCGTCGAGGCACTCTCCCAGGCCACGCTGGGCCAAGCCTCCCGTTCGGTGGCCCTGCCCGCCAGCGCCGCCCGGCGCGTGCAGCGCCTGCAAAAATTTCTCGACAGCGGGGAGGCGGACGGTCTGGACATGCGGGCCATCGCCCAATCCATGGGCTGCAATGCCAACACCCTGCAGCAGCAATTCCGCGAAGTCTGTGGGCAAACCATTTTTGAGTACCTGCGCCAGCACCGCCTGCAGCGCGCCGCCCGTGCGCTGCAGCAAGAGGGCGTGAGTGTGGCCCGGGCGTCCGAAATCGCGGGCTACACCAGCCAAGCCAATTTCTCAACCGCTTTCCGCCGCAACTTCGGGCTCCTGCCCAAGCACTGCCGCAACCGGCTGTAGCAGCGCCAGCGCGGCGACAAAACCCGGGGGCGCCGGGAGCTGCCACGCCTGCGGCGGCAGGGGAAAACCGGCGCCGTGCGGCGAGACCGCGTAGTGCCCGGCAGGGCCGGGAATGACCGAAACCGATGGCAAATGCTGGCCAATGCCAAG
The DNA here is from genome assembly GCF_030697375.1 of Rhodoferax sp. Classification (GTDB taxonomy): domain Bacteria; phylum Pseudomonadota; class Gammaproteobacteria; order Burkholderiales; family Burkholderiaceae_C; genus Allorhodoferax. Next base: position 252,593 of record NZ_JAUYQD010000005.1, read on the forward strand.
CCCCAGCGCTTTCAACACCGCCTCTTTGCCGCTCCAGACGCGCAGGAATGCATGGGCATCCGCCGTCCGATCACAATACCGCTGCTCGTCTGGCGTGAAGCCCAGGTGCAGGGGGCTGGTGTCTGGCATCCTGGCCGTGGCTTCAATGTCCACACCCACCGGCCCCTGCGCCGACAAGGCGATCAGCGCGAAGCCGCCGGCGTGCGAAACATTGAAAAAGAGCGGCACCCCGTGTGGCAGGCCGGGTTTGCCAAAAGCCCCCATGGCGAATTCGATGTCTTGCGCCGCCACCCGCAAGCGCCGCGCCAGCAGGCGCCGCAGCACCACCCGCGTGGTGGCAAAGCGAATCTGGTCCGCCGACCGGCGGTAGCGCAGGCAGCGCTCCTGCTCGGGCCCGGGCAGCAGCGAGAGCAGCGCGGGCAGCGAACCCTGCTGCAAGGCCAGCTCCAGCAGGTGCACCTGGATGCCACGGGGGATGTGGGCCGGCGCCACCGCTTGTACGGCGGCAAGAAAGGGAATGCGCCGCAGGCACGAATCCAGCACGCTAGACGCCCAGTGTGGCGCCCCCATCCACACACAAATCGTGCATGGTCACATGGCGGGCCGCATCGCTGAGCAAAAACAGGACCGCGTCGGCAATGTCCTGCGCGTCGGCAATGCGCCCCAGGGGAATGCCGGTGCGAAAGCCCGGCAAGGAACCGGCGATGACCTTCTGGGCGTCCTGCGGCGACTGCCACAGCTGCCTTTGCATGGCGGTATCGGTCGAGCCCGGCGAGACGGTATTGCAGCGTATGCCATGTTCGGCCAGTTCCAGCCCCAGGCATTTGGTGAAGTGGCACGCCGCCGCCTTGGAAGCCGCGTAGGCCGCCATCCGCATGCGCGGAACGCGGGCCGCGTTCGACCCCACCGTGACAATACAACCGCTGGCGCGGGGCACCATGCAGCGGGCCACCGCGCGGGACAGGTAGAACACACCATGGGTATTCAGGGCAAAGGTGCCCTCCCAATCCGCGTCGCTGAGCGCGCAAATGAGCCCCATGTGCAAAATGCCGGCCACATTGACCAGTTGGTCCACGGGCCCCATCTCGGCCTCAATGCGTGCGACCACGCCATCAACCTCCCGGCTGCAGCGCAAATCCACCGGGTAGGGCTGGATGCGGCCAGGCTGCTGCTGCGCCAGGTGCGTGAGCGGGTCGGCCTGGAGGTCCAGCGCGGCCACCCGAACCCCGCTGCGGCCCAGGGCCAGGGCTACGGCCGCGCCTATGCCCTGGGCCGCGCCGGTGACAACTGCAATTTTTTCTGCCATGTGATTTCCTTAGACCTTCAAGCGCCGGGCCAGTTCCTGGCCGATAGAGGCCATCGGGCCCGGGTCGCTCATGCCGAAGTGGTTGCAGTCCAGCTCGACCGCATCGAGCCGGCCCTGCAGGTAGGGCAACCACGACGCGGGCCGGGGCGCATGGGCTTCGCGCAGGCCCGCCAGAAACAGCAGCATGTCGCCGCCATAGCGGGGCGTTTGGCTGGCGCGAAACAGTTGCATGCCGTGCAGGGCCCGTGCGCCCAGGCCTTCGAGGGCCGGGCGGCCCAGCGCTGCCAGGGGACTGCCGGGGCGCAGCAGGCGCAGGTAGATGGCCTCGGGCGAGTCGGCCTCCAGCTCCCCAGTCACGCTCAGCAAGGCGATCAGGGCATCTTGCAGGGCGGGCGCGCGCCAGGCCTGGAAGGCGCTGGCCGGGTAGCTGTCCATCAGCGCCAGCAACTCCACGGACTCGCCCTGGGCGGTCAGCCGTGCGGCGATGGCATGCGCCAGCGCGCCGCCCAGTGACCACCCCAGCAGGCGGTAGGGGCCGTGGACCTGCACCTGGCGTATGCGCGCGGTGTAGTCCTCCACCAGGGCGTCAAAACTCGGGGCCAGCCCGCCCTGCGCCCCGGTGGCCTGCAGGCCGTAGATGGCGGTGCCGGGCAAATGGCGCGCCAAACCCAGGTAACACCAGGACAAACCCTCGGCCGGATGCAGGCAAAACAGCGCCGGGTGGCGGCCCTGCTGGATTGTCAGCACAGGGGCAAAAGCCTGGTCCTCGCGGGCGGGCGGCGGGCGGTGCGCCACCGGCGCACTCAGTGCCTTGGCCAGCGCCTGGACCGTGGCGTGGCTGAACAGGGCCGACACGGCGACTTCGCGCTGCAAGATCCGGCCCAGCTGGCTGGACACCTGGATGGCCTGCAGAGATTTGCCGCCCAGTTCAAAGAAGTTCGCGTGCACCCCCTCGGGCATGTCACCCAGCACCGCCCCCCACACCTGCATGATCTGCCGCTCCAGCGCCGTGGCGTCGGGCAGCACCGGCGGCTCCTGCCGGTGCACCAGGGTGGCCAGTTGTTGGCGGTCTATCTTGCCGTTGGCATTGCGCGGCAGGCTGTCGAGAAAGTGCCAGTGGTCGGGGATGGCGGCGGCCGGCAGGAGGTCCGCCAGGTGGTGGCGCAAGCTTGCCAGCGGGGGCGCTTGGGCGCACACCAGAAAGGCGGCCAGGGCGTAGCCGGTTGGCTGGCGCGCCACCGCGACCACGGCGACTTCCCGGACGGCCGGGTTGCCCAGTAGCGCATTTTCAACTTCCGCCGGGTCGATGCGCAGGCCGCTGATCTTGACTTCGTGGTCCAGGCGGCCCAAAAAGACCAATTGCCCTTGGTGCAGGCGCGCGCGGTCGCCGGTCCGGTAGGCCCGGGGCTGGTGGGGCAGGGCGGTCAGCGCCACGAAGTGCCGGGCGGTCAGGGCCGCCTGGTTGCGGTATTCGAGGGCCAGTGCTTCGCCGCAGAGCAGAAGCTCCCCCGGTTCTCCCTGCGCCACGGGGTAAAGCCGGTCATCGACGATGAGCGCCTCCACGCCGGGGCGGGGCAGGCCGATCGGCACGGTGTCGCTGCCGTCCCACACCGCGCCCGCCCCGCTCAGGACGGCCGTGGTGGCAATAACCGACGCCTCGGTGGGCCCGTAGCTGTTGAGCAAGACACTGCCGGGCAGGCAGGACTGCCAGCGCCGAGCCCGTTCGGGCAGGGCGGCTTCGCCCCCCACAATGGTCAGCCGCACCCCGGCCAATTGCGCCGCCAGCGCCGGTTCGAGCGCATGGGCCAGTTCGTGCCAGTAGGCCGTGGGCAAGTCCAGGATGCTGATGTGCGCCTGCTCGACAAAGCGGGTGAAGGCCGGGATCGAGTCCAGCACCGCATCGTTGCGCAGCACCAGCGTGGCGCCATGGCACAGCGCCAGAAAAATCTCTTCGATGCTGGCGTCAAAGTGCAGCGGCGCAAATTGCAGGATGCGGTCGCTGGCACGGATCTGGTAGAGCTGGCCGCTGCTGGCGACAAAGTGCGACAGCGCGCCGTGGCCGACCAGCACCCCCTTGGGCGCTGCGGTGGACCCCGAGGTGTAGAGCAAATAGGCCGGGTGCTGTGCGTCCACCGGGCAGGGGCTGGGCATGGGGGCCGCGGGCGTGCGGGGTTCCGGGGCCAAGTCCATGCACAGTACGGCTGCCGTCCCGGCGGAGCTGGCCCAGCACGCCAGCGTCACGACCTGCTGCGCCGCCGCATCGGCCAGCACTGTGGCCAGGCGCCTGGACGGGCCGCGCGGGTCCAGCGGCACGTAGCAGCCACCCGCCCACAGCGTGGCCAGTATGGCGACGATGGCCTGGGGGCTGCGCGGCAGCAAAACCACCACCCGGTCCTGCGGGGCCAGGCCGCCCGCGCGCAGGCGGCCGGCCAGCTGCTGCACCTCTTGCAGCAAGTCCGCATAGCGGAGGCACGCCCCCTCGAACTCGATGGCGGGGTGCCCGGGCGTGTCTGCGGCGCGGGCGATCAGGCGCTGGAGCACCGGCAGGATGGGGGTGCTCAGCGCCGGTCCCCGCACAATGGACAGCGGCGGCAGCTCTGGCAACAGCGGCGCCAGGCGGGCCTGCGGGGGGAGCGCGGCCAGTGTGCGCAGCCATTGCAGCAGATCCTCTTGCAAGGCCTGCAGGCGCTGCGGGGTGTAGGCGTTGGGGTTGGCTTCCAGCAGCAGCCGCCATTCGGTGTTGAGCACGGAAAGGCTGATGTTCAGGTCCTTCACCGGGCCGGCACTGACCGGGTGGATGCTGCTTTCGAGCCCCGCAAACGGTGCATGCCGGTCAAAGGGCATGAGGTTGACCGCCTGGTTGAAGAGGTGTTTTTGCACCTCCAGCAGGCCCAGGTCGCCGCGTATCCAGCCATAGCGGTAGTACAGGTGGGGCCGCAGGGTGCGCATGCGCTGCGCCATTTGCCGGGCCAGGGCCTGCATGTCCTGGTCGGGGTCGATGTGCACCGCCATGGGCACGATATTCATCGCCATGCAAGGCACCCCCAGCGCCGGCGTGCCCAGGCGGTTCATCACCGGCAGGCCGAATGTGAGCTGGCGCTGGCCGGAGTGCCGGGCCAGCCACAGGCCGATGGCGGCGAGCATCCAGCTCCCCCAGTCGTGCCCGCAGTGCTGGGCCGCCTGCTGCAGGCGCTCCACCTCGCCCGCGCCCAGGCGGCTGCTGTGGCGGATGACCTCGTCCGAAAACTCCTGGGCTGCGGCGAGGGTGGCCGGGGCGGGGGCCTGCTGCAGGTGCCGGGTCCAAAACGCCTGGTCTTGCTGGAATTTGCCCTGGGCCTTGTAGGTCTGCTCGGCCTGCAGCACCCGGTCCAGGGACCAATCCGGCAGCACCGGCAGCGGCGCTTGCCTGACCCGGGCGCTGTAGCGCGCCGCCACGGCCTGGGCGACCAGGCCATAACCAAAGCCGTCCAGCGCGATATGGTGCACCTGCAAATACCACTGGTGCCGGTCGTCGGCCAGCTGCAAGCAGGCGCTGCGGTACAGCGGGTCTTGCGTCGGGTCGCACAACACGCTCAGGGACTGCTGGATCCAGCGCTGCGCGGCCGCCTCGGGCTGGGCCTCGTGGCGCAGGTCATGGTGGGCCAAGGGTGCATCCGACGGTGTTTGCGGCCATTGCCACAGGCCCTCGTCGTCGATCTGGAAACGCATGTGCAGCGTATGGCAGTGCCGCAGCACCTCCACCACACTGGCGCCCAGGGCCGCTGCGTCCAGGGCGCCGCGAAGTTCAATCACTTCCGCGGTCATGTAGCTGGGGCTGTGCGGCGCCATCTGCTGGCCCATCCAGATGCCGTATTGGGCGGAGGTGGTCGGTAAGCGGGGAGAGGTGGGAGTCATGGTGGCGTGTTGGGGGTTCAGGGCCGCGGTGGCGCGGACTCGGGGGCAAAAGCGAAATCGATGACGTGCCGGGCTCCGTGCATCAGCATGTCCTGGTGGTCACGCGCGGCCAGGGTTTGGACGCGCACTTGCAAACCGGCCTGGCCGCTGTGGGCCAGCGTGCGGGCAAAGCGTTCGGCGTTGTCCACCATGGTGCGGGCCTGCAGCTTGTGCCGGACTTCCGCCGAGGCGAATTGCGCCGGGTACTGCTCATCCATGCCCACGGTCACCATGACCAGGGCCGCGTGGCGCTGGAAGTCCAGCGATGCCAGGCGTTGCGGCAAGGCCTTGAGGGTCTGGTGTTCACCGAACCAGAGTGAGGGGCTGGCCGCCCAGTAGCGCTGGAAATGCTGCGGCTGCGTGCTCAGGGTGTGCAGTGCGAACAGGCCCCCGTAGGAAAAACCAAACAAGGTGTGTTGCCGCGGGTCCATGGCGAAATGCCGGGCCAGCAGCGGGCGCAACTCCTGCGTCAGAAAGCGCAGGAAGGCATCCGCCCCCCCGTGCCGGCTGGAGAAGGTGTCGCCGGTGGGGGCGTCCGTGGGGGGCGTGTAGTCCAGCGCGCGGGCGTTGACGTCGATCGCCTCACCGCTGGCATAACCGATGGCAACAATCAGCCCGCTGGGCTCGTCGCCTATTTTCTTGCGCCATTGCGCGCTCTCGTGGGCCGCCGGGGGGCGGGGACGGGCAAGCTCCATGAGCGGAAAACTCGCCAGCCCGTCGAGTGCCCAGAGCACCGGGTAGCCCGATGCCGGAGCGGCCTTGTGTGGCAGCCCCACCCAAATGCGGTACCGCTGCCCGGTGTGGGTGGACTCCAGATCGAAGCTGTAGCTGCGCGGGAGCTGGGTCGGTGCCCAGTCGGCCGGCAGGGGCGCGGAGGGAGCCGGGGCGCTGGACTGCGCATGGCTGGGCAGGCTGGTCTGCATGCACAGTCCACACAGCAGCGCCACCAGTCCCCTGCGGGAGAGTGGACGGTGATGGTTGCTCATGCGCAGACTGCCTCTGGGTGCAGGGGCTGTGTGTGCCCGCGCAGCAGCGCCCACCAGGCCGCCAGCGTGGGCTGCTCCGCCAGCGCCATGAAGCTGATGTCCAGGCCGGCGCGCCGCCAGCCCTCCAGCAGCGACATGATGCGGATGGAGTCCAGACCCCAGTCGAGCAGGTTGTCCTCGTCCTGTACCTCGGTGGCCGGGAGGTGCAGGCTGGCGGCGACGAGGGACTGCAGCTCCGCCTTGGACGCCGGCACGCGGGCCCGCAGGCTTTGCAGCAGTGGCTCGGTCAGCACCGTGCGCCCGCAGCGCTGGGCGACGTAGCGCAGCGCCATGTCGTGCTCCTGGGCCGAGAAGTCGGCCAGTGCGTCGGCAACCAGGAAGGCCTGGATGTCCTGCATGAACGCTTCGCCCGCCGTCATCAGGCAGCCGATGTGTGCGTAGAGACCGCAAATCAGCAGTTGGTCGCGGGCCTGCTCGCGCATGATGTCCAGCAGGCGGGATTTTTGAAAGGCGCTGTAGCGCCATTTGTCGAGCACGGTGTCCTGCGGCTGGGGCGCCAGTTCCGCGGCGATATTCTTGCGCTGCGGCTGGGCGGTCAGGCCCGGCCCCCACATCGCCTGCAAAAGCCCGCGCTCCAGCGGCGTTTGCTCCGGGAGTTGCGCGGTGTACACCACCGGAATGCCCTGGGCATGCGCCTCGTCGATCAGGCGCCGCGTATGGGCGATCAGCGTGGGGATCGGTGCGCTGGCGCGTTCATAAAAGTCCAGGAAATAGTCCTGCATGTCGTGCACCAGCAGCACCGCCCGCTGCGCACTGGCTTGCCACTGCACGCGGTTGTCCCCCGCCTGGGTGGGCATGGGGTAGGAGGGTATTTTGGGAATGCTCATGGCTGGGTGCTTTCAAGCGTGGTTGGGTGTTGGGGGCCCGGTGCGGCCCCGCCCAGGCGCGCCGCAATGTCCTGGCGCAACTGTTTTTTGTTGATTTTTCCGACGCCGGTGTGCGCAAGCTGGTCCACAAACTCGATGCGGTCGGGAATCTTGTAGGTCGCCAAGCCGCGTGCCCGAAGAAAGCGGATCAGGTCGATGCCACGCACCGTCGCGTCCTTGCGCACCACAAAAGCGCAGCTCTTTTCTCCCAGAAACGCATCCGGCATGGCCACAATGGCGCAGGCGCTGACTGCGGCGTGCGCCAGGAGCTGCTGCTCGACCTCTTCGGCCGAGATTTTTTCGCCGCCGCGGTTGATCTGGTCCTTGGCGCGGCCTTCGACCACGAGGTTGCCCTGGGCCGTGCACCGGACCAGGTCCCCCGTGCGGTAGAAGCCCTCGGCGGTGAATGCGCGGCGATTGTGTTCGTCGGCCTTGTAGTAGCCGCGAATCGTGTAGGGCCCGCGTGTCAGCAAGTGGCCGACGGCGCCGGGCGGCACCGGCTGGTCTTCGTCATCGACGATGCGGATTTCGTCATCGGGCGAGATCGGGCGGCCCTGGCTGTGCAGGACCACGCCCAAAGGGTCATCCAGGCGGGTGTAGTTCACCAGGCCTTCCGCCATGCCAAAGACCTGCTGCAAGGTGACATCCAACTCCTGGCTCAGGCGCTGCGCCAGGTCGTCGCCCAGGCGCGCGCCTCCCACTTGCACCACCTGCAGGCTGCGCAGGTCGGGCCGCATGCGGTGGATGGCGTCCAGCCACACGGGAACCAGGGGCGGAACCAGGGCGGTGATGGTGACGCGCTCTCGGGCGATCCAGGCCAGGGCCACGTCCGGGCTGGGGTGGGCGCACATGACCACGGTGCCGCCGGCGTACAGCGTTCCGAGCGAGCCGGGCGAACTCAGCGCGAAGTTGTGCCCGGCGGGGATGACGCTCAGGTACACGCTGTCCGTGCTGAGCTGGCAGATGTGCGCGCTGGCCCGCACGCTGTAGAGGTAGTCATCGTGGGTGCGGGGAATCAGTTTGGGTGTTCCGGTGCTGCCGCCGGAGAGCTGGAAAAACGCGGTGTCGCCGGGGCGGGGGGGTGCGGGCAGGTCCTGCTCCAGCCGGGGCAGCGCATCCAGCGCGCGGAATTCGCCGGCTTCGCCCAGCACCAGCACATGGCGCAGGCAGGGCGTGTCGGCTTGTACCTCGCGCGCCAGTGTGCGGTAGTCAAAGCCCGCGTGCTGGTCGGCAATGACATACGCGGTGGCCTGTGCATGCTGGCAAAAATGGCCGATTTCGAACTTGCGGTGGGGTGGCAGCGCAAAAATCGGCAGCGCACCGAGGCGAAAGAGCGCGAAGATGACGGCAAAAAATTCGGCACAGTTGGGCAGCTGCACCACCACGCGGTCGTTCGGGCCCAGCCCCAAAGCATGGAACCCCCGGGCCAGCCGATCGGCCTCTGCACCCAGCTCCCGGTAGCTCCAGCGCCGGGTGTCGCTGACGATGGCCAGCCGCTCGCCATGGCGCGCGATGCGTTCGTCCAATACGCCGGAGAAGGTTTCCCCGCGCCAATAGCCCTGGGCGCGGTAGCGGGCCGCCAGTTCCTCGGGCCAGGGGGTGCAGTGCGCCAGCATCAGAGGGTCTCCTGCGCTGCCATGCCCAGCGCGTTCAGCATGGTTTTGAACTTGGCGCTGGTCTCGGCAAGCTCGCTGGCGGGCTGGGATTCGGCCACCACACCGGCGCCCGCGAACAAACGCATGTGCTGGCCCTGCACCAGGGCACAGCGCAGGGTCACCACCCACTCGCCATTGCCTTCGGCGTCGCACCAGCCCACCATGCCGCTGTAAAAGCCCCGGTTGAACGGTTCGATCTGGCGGATCAGCGCCAACGCCTGGTCGCTGGGGTAGCCGCACACCGCAGGCGTCGGGTGCAGGCAGGAGGCCAGGAACAGCGCACTCGCCTCTGGGCTGGCCAGCTCGCCCCGGATGTCGCTGGACAAATGCCACATTGTCTCGGTGTGGATCAGCGAAGGGGCCGCCGGCACCTCCAGGACCTTGCAATGCGGGCGCAAGCCCTGGGCCACTGCGTCGGCCACGAGCTGGTGCTCGTGCAGGTCCTTGGCGGACAGCAGCAGGGCCTGGCTGCGCTGGGCATCCGCCAACGGCTCCCGGACCCGCGCCGCCGACCCCGCCAGGGGATTGGAGCGGACTTGCAGCCCCCTGCGGCTGAGCAACAGTTCCGGGCTGGCGCCCACCAGCGTGCCCTGCCCTGTGGCAGCCAGATTCAGGGCGAAGGTATAGCCATGGGTGTTGCGCCGGGCCAGCCGTTCGAGCAGGCAGGGCACGTCAATGGCCTCCTCGCTGGCCAGCTCCAGCGTGCGTGCCAGCACCACTTTGCGCAGCACGCCGTCCTGGATCTGCCGCACTGCCTGCGCCACGCCCTCGGCGTACACCTGGGGCGCCGGCTGGGGCGTGACCGTGCATTTGGGGGTGCGCAAGGGCGCCGACGCGGCCCGGCGGGTCAGGGGGCCCGCGCTCAGCACATGGTGGGGAATGGAGAGCCGGGCGGCCTGCCCGGTGTCAAACGGAATGGCCCCCACCACGATCGGGTTGGGGTGGCCCCGCTCCCTGGCCTGCTTCAGCGCGAGGTCCACCGTCTCGCTCAGGCTGCTGCCGCTGGTGGGCTGCGGCACGGTCGCATAGTGGCCGCGGGTGAGCAGGGTGTGTTCGGGGGTGGCAAAGAAAAAGGGATCGTCGCTGTGGTAGCCCGACAGCAGGTTTTCGGCCTGGGCGTCGATGATTCCTCTGAATACATCATTCATGTTGGTTCTCCTGATGCGCAATGGATAGGGTTGCTTGGGGGTGGGGGAGTGCCTGGGCGGGCATGCAGCCGGATTTTTCCGGCCAAAAAAACCGTGCATCCGGTCAGGCCGACGGCCAGCCAGCCGGCGCTGCCGTAGCCGCTGAGCGCACCGTCCGGCGCCTGGCTGACCATCAGCCCCGCCAGCAAAACCGCCGCGCCGCTGGCCAGCTGCTGCAGGGCCGAGTTCAGCGACATGAAGGTGCCGCGCAGCGGCGCTTGCACCGCCGAGATGGCGATGGCCATTGCCGGGATGGCCCGGCCTGACCCCAGCGTAAAAAACAGCGTGCTGCAAAGCAGGACCCAGCCCAGCGCCATTGGCGCCATATGCGTTTGCAGCAGGAGGGGCACGATCGACAGCAGCGCCACCAGCCGGTAGGTGCGCACCTGGCCCCAGCGGTCCGCCAGGCGGCCGATCGTGTGGGCACCGAAAAAGCTGGCCACGCCGCCCAGGGCATACACCATGGGCAACTGCTGCACACCCAGGCCCACATTGCCGACGAGGTAGAGCGTGAGGTAGGGCACCACGGTGAAAGTGGAGAAGGCCCCCAGGGTCATGAACAGCATCGCCAGCGCATGGTTGCGCTCCCGCAGGACCGCAGCCATGCGGGCCCACGGCGGTGTCCCCGTGCGCCCGCCGTGGGCCACCGGCGGGCGGGGCAAGGGGGGAATGTGGCGGGCCGCCAGCAGCACAAACACCACGGCAATCGCCGCGATCATCACAAACGGCCAGGGCCAGCCCAGGCGGGTGGCCAGCACCAGGGAGGTAGGCACGCCCAGCACGGACGCCACGGCCGTGGCCGACATCACCGTGCCACTGGCCCGGCCGCGCCGCTCAAAAGGAATCACATCGCCGATGGTGGCTTGCAACAGGGCGCTCAACACCCCGCCAAAGACGCCAGCCAGCCCCCGGGCCAGCAAGAGCATTGGGTAATTCGGTGCCAGCGCACACAGCAAGGTGGCCAGCGCAAACAGGGAAAACAGCGTGAGCAACAGGCCTTTGCGCCCGAACAAGTCGGCAAAGGTGGCGCTCAACAGCCCGCTGGCCGCCGCCGCCAGGGTGTAAACCGACACCAGCAGCGCGAATTGCGACGTGCCGATGTCCAGCGCCTGGACCAGAAACGGCGCCAGCGGCAGCATGACCATGAAATCCAGAATGTGGGAAAACTGGATGCCCGCCAGGGTGAACACCAGCAGGCGTTCCTGCCTGTCAGCCCGCACCGCGGCTTGTGTTGCCATTCCAGAAGCCGCCATACTTTGCCCACCATTCCTTGTCAATATCCACACCCACGGCGGGCCAGGTGCACACAAGGGCGCCTGGCGCCCTTGTGTGCCGCAGTCGGCATGGACAAGGGTGCGGTGGTTCAATTCAAATGAGAATAGTTCTCATTTGTGTGGGTAGTATCGCGACAAGCGCCGGGATTTTGTTTGCCGGAACAAGAAAGATGTTTGTGCCCGGCGCCTACGCCCGTCAGCGCGGGGGCGAAGGGGGCAGCAGCCGATGCCCAAGGGGCGGGGCTTGCGATGTAGAGCAGTTGTTGCTATTAAATTGATAGCTGCTTGCGCAATGTATATAAGGGCTAGAGGCTGATTTGATACTTGATGCAAGGGCTCGGTTGCGCACCGGCAGGGATGGCGGGGCGGGCGGGGTGCCCCCGCACCACCGCCACGCTAGAATTTCAGCGAGCCATCGAGTGCTCTCGGTCGGAGGGGAAACTTGCAAACACCGCCAGCCGAACAGGTCGCAAGGACTAAATGCGGGTCGGCAGGGTCTTTGGCGCAACAAAACAATGGTTTGTTAGGGAGTAAATATGCCGTTTATTGGCCTTGGTCTACACATACTGGTCGCCCTGTTCTTTGCCGTCCATGCTCTGCGATCCGGCCAGCAGATTTACTGGCTCATTATTTTGTTCTCGTTTCCCTTGCTCGGCAGCATCGTCTATTTCTTAGCCATCTATCTTCCGAACTCCAGGCTGGAGCATGGCGCAAGGAAGGTGGTCTCCGCCGCCGCCAGATCGCTTGATCCAAGCCGCGAGTTGCGTGAGGCACGCGCCGCTTTCGACTACACCCCAACGGCGCAAAACCAGATGCGCCTTGCCTTGGCGCAATTGGAAGCTGGTGCCGCAGATGAGGCAGCAAACAACTACGAGGCCTGCCTTAGAGGGCCATTCGCCTCTGATCTGGAAATCAAGTTCTGCGCAGCGCGTGCGTTCGTAGAGTGCGGCAGGTATGCGCCGGCCATGGCGCATCTGGAGGAAATTCGCGCAACTGACGCCAACTTCAGAGCGGAACAGCTCAGTCTTCTCATGGCCCGTGCGCTCGCGGGTGCAGGGCGCAACCAAGATGCAAAGGCTGAGTTTGAAGCGGCGGCCAACCGTTTCGGCAGCTTCGAAGTGAACGCCGAGTACGCGGTGTGGGCGATGACTTCAGGCGACAGTCAAACGGCCGCAAAGCTACAAACCGAACTTGCGCAGACCATGAAACACTGGAATAGGCACACCCGCGAGATGAATATGCATCTTGTTCGGCGCTTAAATGCAGCAAGCGATGTCGCGAGAAATGCACCATAACCCACCATGCGATACATAACAGGACCCGATCGATCCACGCAAAGGCGACGTCGATATTGACCCATCGATTGCGGTTTTACTTCCCGTTGGACCAATGCAAGGGCGAGTTTTTGGAAATGGTAAACGGGGCGGGGTCGGATGGGCGGGGACTGGAAACTGGGTTTACGGAAATGCGGTGCGCAGCCGGTCCAATCTGTCCTCAGACCGGAAGAACGCTGTGTCCAGCCCGTGTCAGCAATGCGGTGCCGCGTGGCATATCGGTGGTTTTGAGCAACAAGTGATCGCCATCATAGGTAGAGACAACGAACACCCCCAGTCCCGCTTCGGACAAGGGTTGGATGACGGACAGCACGATGCCGGTTTCGCCAAAGGCAAAGGGCCCCAGAAAACGCAAGGCAGTCCACTCCCGGTCGGCGGTCACGCCCTCAGGAACCCGTTGTTGTTCGCACAAGATGGACAGCTCATCCACATTGCGGCAAATCGACACAAAGCCGGGGCCGTCCGCCCAGTCCGGCAGCGCGTCCGTCGGTGCCAGGCGCGAGATGGCGTAATCGTTCGCCAATCGTTGCAAGCGGATGTTTTTGCCCATGTGATTTCTATTTGTGCGGTAAAGAATGGAGTTGGCAAAAAAAACAGTGTGGCTGTTTTTGCTATTAAATTAATAGCTGCTTGCGCACTGTATTCAAGGGCTGGAGGCCAATTTGACCCTTGATGCCAGCCACACCAGCGCCAGCACCGGCACCCCCATACATGCGGTGGCGGTGAAGAAGCTGCCGTAGCCGAAATGGTCCACGTACACGCCGGAGTAGCCCGCCACGAATTTGGGCAGCAGCAGCATCATGGAGCTGAACATGGCGTACTGGGTGGCCGAGTAGTCCACATTGGTCAGGGACGAGAGGTAGGCGATGAAGGCGGCCGAGGCGATGCCGCTGGCCAGGTTGTCGGCCGAGATCACCCAGACCAGGGCCTGGACGTCATGCCCGCGCGAGGCCAGCCAGACGAACAGCAAATTGCTGGCCGCGCTCAGCGCCGCACCCAGCATCAGCACCCGCATCACCCCGATGCGCAACGACAAAACGCCTCCGACAAAGGCGCCCACCAGCGTCATGATGACGCCAAAGACCTTGGTCACCGCCGCCACTTCGTCCTTGCTGAAACCCATGTCCACGTAAAACGGGTTGGCCATGATGCCCATCACCACGTCGCTGATGCGGTAGGTGGCGATCAGCGCCAGGATCAGGACCGCTTGCCAGCGGTAGCGGGTGAGGAACTCGGCAAAGGGTTCCACCAGCGCGCTTTTGAGCCACTCGGCCGCGTTTTTGGACGGGGGCAGGGCGCGCCGCGCCGGTTCGGGCGAGAACAGCACGGTCAATACACCGGGCAACATGCTCAGCGCCATCACCAGGTAGGCGGTTTGCCAGGCGCCTTGCTGGTAGCCGGCGGCCGCACCGGCCACAGCGCCAGGCACTTCGGCCCGGGCGGCAATCCACAGGGCACCGGCGCCGGCCCAGATCATGGCCAGGCGGTAGCCGGTCTGGTAGGTGGCGGCCAGCGCGGCCTGGTGTTCGGTGTCGGCGGACTCGATGCGAAAGGCGTCCAGCGCAATGTCCTGGGTGGCGGAGCCAAAGGCCACGGCCACGGCGCACCACACGATGGGGGCCAAGGCCTGTTGCGGGTCGGTCAGTGCCATCATCACCAGCGCCCCCATGATGACGGCCTGCGACACCAGCAGCCAGCTGCGCCGCCGCCCCAGCAGGCGGGTCAGCACCGGAATGGGCATGCGGTCCACCAGCGGGGACCAGACCCACTTGAAGCCATAGGCCAGGCCGACCCAGCTCAAAAAGCCAATCGTGGTGCGGTCGATGCCGGCCTCGCGCAGCCAAAAGCTCAGGGTGCCGAAGACCAGCAGCAAGGGCAGTCCGGCGGAAAACCCCAGGGACAGCATGCGCAGCGAGGCCGGCTCCAGGTACACCTTGAGGGTGGCGCCCCAGCTGAGCTTGGTGGTGTTTTGTGCCGTGTTCGGCGTGGAAATAGTCATAGGGGAATAATACTGTGGTGTCTACAGGCATGCACATGCCTGCGCAATAGGGGAGTTTGTCCATGGGATCGCGGTTTTTGGCGTCGGATAGAAGAACAGGGGTGGCCACCGTGTGCTTGCGTCTGCTGTTGGTGTTGCCTTTGGCAACCCAGGCAGTCCATGCCCGCGAAGGCGTGGAAGTGGGGGGCAACTCGGCCTTTGCCAAGCTGGTGCCTGCCGAACAGGTGGAGCGCTCGGCCACGCAGCAGTACGCGCAGATGCTGAGCCAGGCCACCAGCAAGAACGCCCTGGCATCCAAGGATGACGCGCAATTGCAGCGCTTGCGGGCCATCGCCCGGAAAATCATTCCGTTCGCCCAAGAGTGGAACCCCCGCGCCAAGGACTGGCGTTGGGAGGTCAACCTGCTGGACTCCAAGCAGGTCAACGCCTTTTGCATGCCCGGCGGCAAGATCGCTTTTTACAGCGGCATTCTGCAAAAGCTCAAACTCACCGACGACGAGGTCGCCATGGTGATGGGCCACGAAATCGCCCACGCCCTGCGCGAGCACGCCCGTGAGCGCATGGGCAAGAACGCCGCCACCGGCATTGGCGCGAGTTTGCTCAGCCAGGTCTTGGGCCTGGGGCAGGTCGGGCAGACCGTGACCAACTACGGCGCGCAGTTGCTGACCCTGGAGTTCAGCCGCGAGGATGAATCCGAGGCCGACCTGGTGGGCATGGAGCTGGCCGCCCGCGCCGGCTACAACCCCCGCGCCGGTGTCACCTTGTGGCAGAAAATGGGCGCCGCCAATGGCTCGGGCCCGCCGCAGTGGTTGTCCACCCACCCGTCTGGCAGCTCACGCATCGCCGAGATTGAGGCCAACCTGCCCAAAGTGGTGCCCTTGTACGAACGCGCCAAACGGCAATAAAGGGGCGCATGGAGTTTTGATGCACTTTGAATGCCTTTTATGCACAAAACATGTGCAAAGGGGGTAAGAGGGTGCCAAGAACGGCTGCCTTGTGCATGGCTTTGGACGAATAATTTTGGGATTGCAACCAAAGCGATGGACCTCTCCATGACGATGACGCCTTACGAACAAAATTTCGGTGCCGACTACCAGCATTCCTTGGTCAGCCTGGGCCAAGCCATGCGCCAGATCATCCGGCACTTCGGTGTCGATACCCTGTATGGCGTGGGTGGTGACTTTGCGGCCAACCTGATTGCCGCCTTGGACCAGGAGGGCCTCACCGTGCTGCCTTCCAGCAATGAAATGCACGCCGGCTTTTGCGCCTGCGCCCAGGCCGAGCTGGAGGGCATCGGTTTTTGCCTGACCACCTACACGGTGGGCTCTCTGCCCTGTGCCACCGCCGCCGCCCTGGCCAAGACCGAAGGGCTGCCGGTGGTCTTTATCTCCGGCGCCCCTGGTGAAGACGAGGTGCACCAGTCAGGCATCCACCACATGGTGCAGCCCGGCAACAGCTGGCGTGCCGAATACGACGCTGCCCTGCACGCCTTTGCCGCCATGGGCATCCGCAGCGAGCGCCTGCAGGGCGACCGCTCCCGGGGCCAGCCGAATATCTCGGCCTTCCGCTTTTTTGAACTGGTCAAGCACGCCTGGCTGCACCGCGAGCCGGTGTTTATCGAAGTGCCGCGCAACCTGGTGTTTGCCCTGACCCAGCCTTTGGCGCTACCCGCCCTGGACCACTTGGCCGGACCGGACCTGGTGTTTGCCGGGCTGGAGGCGGTGCTGGGCACCATCGTCCAAAAACTGCAGCAGGCCCGTGCACCGCTGGTCTACTTTGGGGTGCAGGTGCGACGCAACCCGGAGCTGACGCGCCTGATGCACGCGTTTTGCCACCGCTTCCAGATTCCCTATGTCAGCGACTGGTTTGCCAAGGGCGCGGTGGATGAAACCGACCCCCTGTGCCTGGGCAGCTACAACGGCGCCTTCAGCGACCCGGCCATCCGCCGCCACATCGAGTCCCACACCGACTACGTGCTGGACCTGGGCAGCAGCATCATTGCCCAGGACACCGCCAGCGCCTTCCATACCGGCACGCATTTCATCGCTGATTTCAAGAACAAGACGGTGGTCAAGTCCACCGTGCCGCGCGAGGCCGAATTGGTCCGCATCGTGCAAGGCCTGCTGGACGCCGACTTGCCCGTCTACGGCTTCCAGGCCCCTGCAAAGCAGGCGCCTGCGCTGGCACCCGAGGCCAAATTCGACTTCCATGTGCTGGTCGATGTGATCAATCAGGTGCAGGGGGAACAAGACTTCGGCACCGCCTTTGTGCCGGAAGTCGGCAATTCCTTTTTTGCCAGTTTTGGGCTGCGCCCTAAGGCCACGGAGATGGGCATCAACTGGCTGGCCAACCCCTGGTACGCGGCCATGGGCACCTCGCTGCCCTATGCGCGGGTGGCGGCCGAAGCCATCCGCCGCCGCAAGAGCTCGGACCGCACCGTGGTGCTCACCGGGGACGGAGGGTTCCACTTCCAGCTCAATGAGTTGATCCATTTCCAGAAGCAGGCGCTGCCGGTCACCATCGTCTACATGCGCAACGACATTTTCCACCTGGGCAAAAGCGGCGATGGGCCGATTTACCACTGCTCGACCCGCACCTTCGACGTGCTGCAGCTGGTGCGGGCCTATGGCGGCGAAGGCAAGCGCTGCGAAACCATCGGCGAGTTCTCAGACTACTACCGCCGCTGCCTGGAAGAGAACACCGGCATCCGCCTGATCGAAGTGCCTTGCGCACAAGACCCGCAGTACCAGTGCCGCGAGATCACTTTGCTGAACCTGTATATCCAATCCCGCAACGGCAATCCCGAGGCCACGCGCCAGTGGCGGGAGCTCAGCCGGTAGACCTGCAGCCCAGGGTTCCCAACCACCAGGATCGCTGCATGGCCCCACCCAAACCTGCGACTTAGCAAAAAAAGCCGAAAAAATGTTTCAGGGATATGACGAATCCGCAAATTTTCGTCATGACGCAGATCAATGTTGGTGGACTTCCGGGTCAAAAAAATCGACAATATCGGGAGGATCCTCTGGATTTTTGCGCGCGGTAATTCTGCGGTTTGGTTGCCAGTCTGGCGATGTGTCAGGAACTTGATGGGGTAGGAAATGAAGGCTGTAAAAAAATCAGTGGCGTCACGTATCGGTGATGCAATGCGCCGCGATGCCTTTCGGATTGAGCCTCTTGAACCCCGTGTTCTGATGTCAGCCGACCCAGTGTTCGGTCCCCTGCTGATCACCCTGCCGCCGGACAAGGACGATATCCAGAGCATCACCGCCGCCTATGCTGCGGCGCAGCAAGCCAACGGCCCCTCCATTTCGGTGCCGTTAATGGCACGTTTGCTGGCAAGCCCCGCAGCCAACAGCGCTGCAGAAACCTTTGCGGTGGATGCGGTGCTGTTCGACATGGGGCAAATGGCTGCACAGGCCGGCTTCATGGATGCGTCCTTGCGGGTTGCGGCCAACGAGGTTCTGGGCGGCAGCGGCTCCATGGATATCTCGCTCTTCAACACGGGCGTGGTCAGCCCCGGTTATTCCCCCGGCGTTTTGAACGTGGCCAGTTACAGCCAGGCGGCCAATGGCACTTTGCAAATCGAAATTGGTGGAAGCACTGCGGGCACCGGCGATGGGCACTATGACCAAATCAATGCAAGCGGTGCAGCGGCCCTGGACGGTACCTTGTCCCTGTCTTTGATCAACGGCTACCGCCCCCAGGATGGTGACACCTTCACCATCATGAACTACGGCTCGGTCACCGGCAAGTTTGACGTGGGCTCCGGCCTGCTCAAGACAGGTGATGGCCTGTACTTTGAGGTCAACCAGGGCGCCACCAGCTTGGTGCTCACGGCGCACAGCATTGACCCTTCCATTGGTTTCATTCTGGATGCGGTGGACAACGCACCCACCGACCAGATCGGGCAATGGCTGAACTTCGACTATTTTCAGGATGTCTCACCGATCAGCTTCACCGGAAGTCTCGACATCGGCGGAAACCTGAGCGCCCAAGGGCTCTTTACGCTGGGCTACGACGCCGACGAAAGCCTGACCCCGGTGGGTGGCAGTGCCCTGAACACCAATGTCTGGACCCTCAGCGCCAGCAACCTCAATGCGTTTTTGGGCGTATCGGGCAAAGGGCTGGCGCTGACTGGCCTGGACCTGGACCTGGCGTTTGTGCAGGCCGATGCGGCTGGCGCGGGTTATGGGTGGGTGCTGGGCAAAGGACAGGTCGATAGTGCTGCCATCAGTGGCCTGAGTGGTGTGACTCTGCAGGGCAGCAACTTGGCGCTGGACTTCAATTTGGGGTATGGCAACTTGGCCGGCGGGGCTGCGAACGATGCCTTGCTCAACCTGAGCACCCATGCCATCACCGTGGGCGCCAGCATTTTCAACGCCGATGGCGCGGGTGGCGAGTACCTGTTGGTCTCGGGTACCTTGGCGGGGGCGGTGGGCGATGTATCGCTGACCGCCACCGTGGGGGTGTCGGTGCTGGGCAGCGACTTTGTCATGGCGGGCCAGGGCGTGGCCGCCAGCCTGTCTGCGGGTGGCATGTCGGTAGGCGTCAGCAACGGCGCTTTTGGACTGGTGTCCGGCAACGCCGGGCTGCTGTTCGAGGCCACCGGCGCACTGTCGCTGGCCGGCGGTGGCTTTGCCAGCGCCAGTGCAGAAGCTGCCCGGGTGGTCATCAACCGCACCGGCGCGCTGCAGACCGGGCGGGTGCTGAGCTTTGCGGGTGACTTTAGCTACACCTTTGGTGAGGTTGCGGCTTCCAGCAACCTGCAGGCCGTCAGTGTCGTGGGTCTGGCGGCGTCTCTGGGTTCTGGTTTGAGTGTGGGGGGGAGCTTTTTCTTTGAGAAAGATGCGACGGCCAACACCATGCGTGTGGTGGCACAGGGCGCATCCGCCCAGATCGCAGCGGGCAGCTTCCACATCGGTGTGCAGCAGGCCCAGTTGGGCTTGTCCATTTCCGCTGCGGGCCGGGTGCTGGAAGCCCGCGGCGCTGTCAGTGCCGGTTTGGGCGACGACATCTCCCTGTCGGCCAGTCAGGTGAGCTTGCGTCTGAATGAAACCAGCACCGACGCCAGTGGCGTGGCCATTTCAGCGGCCGGACAGGCCTATACCTATGGCAGTGCATTGGAAGCCGGCGTTCGCGAGTTGTCCATTGTGGGGGCCGAACTGTCCCTGGCGGGTTTTGTGCAGGCCTCCGGGTCTTTGGCCGTGCGTTGGGCGGGGCAGCCTGCCACGCTCAATCTGGCCGACGGCACCACCCGGTCCGCGAACCAGATTTGGGTCGCAGGCACCGGTTTGTCTGCGGCGGTAGGTCTCCATGCGGGTGAACCCGCGTTTGTGGGGCTCAACGCAACGGGCCTTGAGTTTGTGCTCGGTTTGTTTTCCGACACGGCGAATACGGCCAACCAGTGGACCAGCCTTACCGGCACCATGGGGGGCGCCAGTCTGTCAGGCCTGTCGGGGGTGACCTTGGCAGCCAGTGCCCTTGCGCTGACCTACAACAAGGCATCTTCTGGCCAGCAGGTGGCGGATTTCTCTGGCGACCACGCCATGGGCATCACGGTTGCGGGCAAAACCCTGAACCTCACCGCAGACGGTAGCAAGGGTGCACTCTTGCAGGCCAGTGGCCAACTTAACCTGGATGTGTTTGGATTTTTCCAGACCAGTGGACAGTTGGCGATCGAAAAGAAAACCCAGGGTGTGACCCTGGGGGATGGCAGTGTGGTGCTGACCCAGATGCTGGCGATTGGGGGCCAGGACCTGGGCGCCTTTGTGGGAATGGACGGCGGCCAATCCAATGAAATGGGCTTGCGCGTCAGTGGAGCCGAGTTTGGCTTGGTGGTGGCCAGTGACCAGGCCGACCCGGCGCGACGCTGGACCAGCTTGCAAGCCAGTGCATCCGCAGCAGAATTAAAAGGCGTCTCTGGCCTGACGATGGCCGCGACCGATCTGCAAATCAATGTCAACCGGGCCGCGCTGGATGGCAGTCTGATTGACTACCTGTCCGCGCCGCTGGAAGTGGCCAACGATGCGGACGGTGGATCACTCCGCCTGGACATGGACGCCAGCAAGGGCGAACTGCTGGAAGCCAGCGGCCACCTGACCCTGGACGCGTTTGGCTTTTTGCAAGCCGATGCCGGGTTTGCCGTGCGAAAGGCGACCGAGCAGGTGCTGCTTGCCGGTGCGGTGGATCTGGTCAGTGTTGACATGCTCACCATCGGTGCGTCGAATGCAAGTGCATTTGCGGGCTTGAACGGTGGAACGGGTGATGCGTTGGGCTTGCAGTTGTCGGGTGTCGATTTGGCGGTGGCCCTGATGCGCGAGAAGGTGGCCACCCCCCGTAGCTGGACCGCCATCCAGGCCACGGTGGGCAGTGCTGCATTTGTGGGGGTGGACGGATTGACCGTTGCTGCAGATGCCGTTGAGGTGCACCTCAACCGCCAAGCCACGGATGGCAGCGTGGTTGATTTCTCTGCCAAGGAATTCGTCGTTCGGACCGGCCCCGCCAGTGAATTGACGCTGGACATGGATGGTGAGCTGGGTGAGTTGCTGCAGGCCAAAGGGCATTTGGTGGTGGACTTGTTCGGCTTTGTGCAACTGGACGGCAATTTTGCCGTGGAGAAGAGCACGCTTGCCGATGGCGTGACCTTGTCCGACGGTAGCAAGAGCGGGGCGGTGTCCTTGTTGACTATTGGTGCCTCGGACGTGCAGGCTTTCGCGGGCCTGAATGGCGGCCAGAACGATGCCTTGGGTCTGCAGTTGGCCGATGTGGATTTTGGCTTGGTGCTCATGAGCTCCACACTGGATACCAGCCGCAGTTGGACCAGTTTGCAGGCCAGCGCAGGTAGCGCGGCACTGGTGGGGGTGGATGGCTTGACCATTGCCGCGGATACGCTGAGTGTTTCCGTCAACCAGGCGGGCAAGCTCGATGATGCGGTGGTGGACTACAGCACGGGCAAAACGGCCATGCAAGTGGCCACGGGCCCGAGCAGCCATCTGGTCTTGAGCATGGATGGCGCCAACGGTGAAATGTTGGCGGCCAGCGGCAACCTGACCGTGGATGCGTTTGGCTTCTTCCAGGCCAGCGGCGGTTTTGCCATTGAAAAGCGGACCGACAGTGTGGTCTTGTCCGACCTGACCGACACCACCCCGGGCAGCACCATTGAAGTGGATTTGCTGACCATCGGTGGGCAGGGGATTGATGCTTTTGCCGGCCTGAATGGCGGCACTGCGGATGCAGTGGGGCTTTCCCTGCAAGACGTGGGCTTTGGCCTGGCCCTCATGAGTGAAAAGCAGGGCGCCAAGCGGCAGTTCACCTCGCTGCAAGCCACTGCTGGCTCGGTCGCCCTGGTGGGTATCGAAGGCGTGACCTTGGCTGCAGAAAATCTGCAAGTGCAGCTGAACCGGGGTATCGCCGGGGTGGGTGCGGATGCCGATGTGGTGGTGGACTACGCCGCCCGGGCACTTGATGTCACCACCGGACCCGACTCCTATATCAGTCTGGACATGGACGGCACCTTGGGTGAGCTCACTCGGGCACGTGGCACCCTGGACCTCAACCTGTTTAACTTCTTCAGCGTGTCGGGCGACTTCGCTTTCGACAAGTACGACCGTTCGGTGCAATTGTCCGACCAGGATGGCCAGGCCATCACCGACGCTGTAGCCGTGGAGTTATTGACCATTGGCGCCAGCAATGTGCAGGCCTTCGTGGGCATGAACGGTGCGCGCGACGACGCAGGCAGCTTGGGTAGCGAGGCCTTTGGCTTGGACCTGAGCGGTGCAAGTTTCGGCCTAGCGCTGATGAGCGACAAACAGGACCCCGCCCGCACCTGGACTTCGGTGCAGGCCAGCGCAAGCAGCCTGGCCTTTGTGGGTATAGACGGTTTGACTGCGGCAGGCTCCGACATCAAGGTGGCCATCAACCAAGCTGCCAATGACGGCAGTGTGGTCGACTATGCCGATGGCGCCACGGAGTTGACCATTGCCACGGGCCCGAGTTCTGATTTGCAACTGGACATGCAAGGGGTTGACGGCGACTCACTCAAAGCCAGTGCACACCTCACCTTGGACATGTTCGGGTTCTTCCAGGTCGATGGTGACTTTGCCCTGTCCAAAACAGCCGCTCCGGTCACCTTGTCCGATGGTTCGAACATTGCGCGCGCCGACCTGCTGACCATCGGCGGCAACGCCATTGATGTATTTGCCGGTGTCAACGGCGGTACCGACGATGAACTCGGTGTCAAGATTGAAGACGCCAATTTTGCGCTGGCCCTGATTACCGATCCAGCCGACCCTGCGCGCAAATTCACCAGTTTGCAAGCCACGGCGGCAGGCGCCTCCTTGGTAGGCATTGATGCATTGACGGTGCATGCCGCTGATCTCTCCTTGGCATTGAACCGTGGCATTACGTTGCCCGCCATTCCTGAGGTCACCACCAAGACCAATACCCAGTTGTTGTTGGCGCTGCCACCGGCCATGGTCGGCACACTGACACTCACCCAGTCTGCGCATGCGGGCCATGCTGCGGACACGGCACAGCTCACCCTGGCAGGGAGTGAAACCAATGGCCAGATTTTGGCCGCATTGAAGAATGCAATGGGTTCACTGGACGGCATTGGCGCCGCCAACGTGCAAGTCACCGGCAATGCATACGACGGGTATGTGGTGGAGTTTGTCGAAGCATTGGCGGGTGTGGACGTTACCGGCATTACCGCCGCCGCCACGCCTCCAACCGTAACCACCAGCGTCAGCCAGTCAGGGCAATCGCAGGCGGGGGTGAATGAAGTCAAGCGCCTCGTGATCGAATCATTGAGCGCCGACCCACTCCCTGTGACGGTGGAGGTCACGAACCAAACCCAGGGTGTGCCTGGTAAGACCGAAATCAACACCATCACGTTCACGCAGCCCTCGGTGAGCGGAAACTACAGTGTTTTCCTGAGCGCCAACGGCAATGTCACGGTGGACGTTGAAGCCGTGCCAGGTGTGAGCGAGGTCCAGCGTCTGGTTCTGGATGTCGTGGGTGCGGCACCCGGCCCGGTCACGGCGGCGGTAACCCAGGAGTCCGCCGCCTCGGGCGCCGGGCGCAGTGAGATCAAGTCGATCAACTTCACCACACCGTATGTCACCAAGGGCTTCTACGAGATCACCCTGGGCGATAAAACCGTTGTCACGCACTTCGTCAACAACGATATCGACAACAACAAGCGTTACATCAAAGAAGCGTTTGTCAGCTTGCTCAATACCAGCCCGAAAAACATCACCGTCAGTTTGGACGAACGTTTCCAGAAGACCGGAGGCGTAGGCCACAGCTACGACATCAGCTTTGGCGGCCAACTGGCGAACAAGGATATTGGCGAAATAACGATCAAAGAAGTCTTGAGTGGGGACATCATTCCCATCAACAAGCAGCAAGGCGCGAGCGCCAGCGGTGAGGTGCAGCGCGTGCATATTGCGGCGGCTGGCCAGGGAAGTTTCACCCTGGCATTGACCGACGCTGCCAAAACCTACACCACGGCGGCATTGGCCTTTGGTGCTAGCAGTGTCAGTGTTCAAAATGCGTTGAATGCTGCATTGGCCTCTGGGGGCGGTTCGGTGTCCGTCAGCACGGCCAGCAATGGTGACTATTTGGTGACGTTCGGGGGCAGCCTCAAAGGCAAAAACCTGGCCGAAATGCTGGTGACCACCCAAGCGGCCAACAGTGCGCCGACGGGCACGTTCACGCTCAGTTTGAACGGCAACACGACCCGCGAAATCAGCTACAGCGACGATGCGGCGGTGATGGCCAAACGCATACAAAGCGAACTTGCCAGGTTGGGAAATGTGGGTGCGGGCAATGTGGCGGTCACGGTAGACCATGCGCATTCGGCGGGGCAGACCACCAGTTTTGAGGTGACGTACAAAGGCGCATTGGCTGGCACGGATATGCCCACCGTCAGCGCCAACACCGCTAATCTTTCAGGCGTGGCAGTGGGCACTGTGCGCATCACTGATGGGATTTCTGCGGTTTCTCAGCAACAAGCTCTGTCGATTGGCAGCCATTCGCTGGCAGTGGGTTACACGCTGAGCCTGGAGTTCGGTGGACAAACCTACAGCAGCACCCAAATCACCGCGGGATTGAGCCAGACGCAGGTGCAAGCGATTGTGACGGCCGCTTTTGGCCAGATTGCCGGTGCGCAGGTGCAGGTGACCGATTGGGTTGCCAACGACGAATACAGCCTGAGTTTGGGCGGTAGCCTCGCGGGGCAGGATATCCATTTGCTGAGCGTGGTTCCGTCCGTTGAACCCGTCACCAGCATGGGGACGACCGGGACGGGCACCTTCGTGGTGGGCAATACCGCCCAGAACGCGGCCAATTTGCGCAATGCCTACGCCACCATGCTGGGCACCGATCCGGCCAACATCAGCGTCGCCTATGACCCGACCAGCGCTGCCGGTCAGCGCTACCTGGTCAGCTTTGTGGGGGCACTGAACCACACGGACGTTCCTGACAAGACCTTCCGTTACACAGCAGGGCAGTTCAATTACAGCCTGGTGCAAAGCGGCTCAGCGGCGGTGGCCGAGGTACAGGATATTTTTGTAGACAACAGCGGTGCCACGGGTACGTTCAAGCTGCAGTTGGTCCATGGTGGGCAAACCTACACCACGGCCAGTCTGGCATTGGGTACAAGTGCTGCGCAAGTGCAGTCGGCACTGAACACGGCATTGGCGGGATTGTCCGGCGCGCAGGTCACGGTGGCCAGTGCGTCGCAGGGCCGCTACTCGGTGGTGTTTGGCGGCAGCTTGTTGGGCGTCAATGTCGCTGACTTGCAGCTTGCCGATTTGAAGGTCGATCCGGAGGTGGCCAGCGGTAGCTTCACGATCGAACTGAACGGCCAAATGTCGGGGGCGATTGCCTATTCTGCAGACACGTCGGTGATGGCTGCGCGCATTCAAGCCGCGCTGACCGCCATGGCCAACATTGGCTCTGGCAACGTACAGGTCGCACTGGACGCCGCCAACACCCAAGGTGCGTCTACCAGTTACCAGTTGACATTCCAGGGCGCCTTGGCTGCTACCAATGTGGCGGACGTGACGGCGCACTTTGGTAACCTTACTTTGGCCGAAGTCAGCCCCATTCGCGTGACGGATGGTCGCGCCCAAAGTGGTGAAGAACAAAGCATTGTGTTCAACACCCAGGCAAAAGACGTTGCTTTCTCCCTGGCATTGGCACATGGCGGAACTACGTACACGGTGTCCGGCCTGACCCTGCAGTCCACACAAGATGAGGTGCAAGCCGCCGTAGACACGGCCTTTGGCGCTTTGGTGGGTGCCCAGGTGCATGTCACGGTGTGGACTGGCAAGGAGCTGCACCTTTCCTTTGCGGGTACTTTGGCTGGGGTGGACGTTGCAAACGTCGTGGTCACGGCCCAGGCGCAGACCGCTGCGCTGGATTTGTCGGTGCAGCAGCAGGGGCTCACCGTGGTGACCCCCGCTGTGCCAGCCAAGACGTTGGTGGTGGATTATTCCGCCGGGGCCACCGTGCTCACGGTGGACACCAGCTCCAGTCCCAGCACGGCCATCGCCATGAACCTGGATGGCAGCAAGGGTGCACTGACCCAGGTGCAAGTGGGGCGCGCTACGCTGGCTATTTCGGACTACATCTACGTCAGCGGCGGTTTCTATATGGAAATGGCCGACACCATTGCGGTGGATGTCGAAACCGGCCTGCCCGCGACCTACCCCAACAGCATGGACGCTGCCCTGAAAACGGGGCTGGGCAAGGTGGAGGGCCTCTCCGCTGACCACAGCCGGATCGAGGATCTGCAGGTCAAGCCGCTCACCCTGAGCTTCACCGATGTGGACGTCTTTGCGGGCATCGGCCCCTATTTCATTGACGCCAATGGCAATGGCTTGATGGACGCGGGCGAAGTGCTCAATGTGGACCGCATGGGCATCACGCTGGATGACATTGATCTGGCCTTGGTCATGATGGATTCGACCTTGCTGGCCGACCCGGACTCGGTGATCCCCAAGTTTTACGCCCTGCAACTCGACTGGAAGCAGCCACTCAATGTGGACTGGGACTACTTCAAGTTCACGATCGACGACCTGCAAGTACAGGCCAACCAGGGTGGTAAATGGAAGGGCGCACCCACGCTGTCCACGCCGTACATCGATTTCAAGAGCAGCTTTGGTGCCGATGGCTACGAAATCCCCACCTCGGGCGATTCCGTATTCATCCAGTACGACAAATCTTTTGTCGGGGTTTCCATTGGCCATGCCTTGCTCAATGTGGGCAACTTCTTCCAGGTCGAGGGCAGTTTTGCCCTGGAAAAAATCAGCGGCCAAAAAGTGGATGTGGTCACGGGGCTGCCCAGCCGCCTGACTGGAACACCTGCTGCTGGCCTGGCTTCCGAATTGACCGCCCTGAAGCAAAAAGGGTATCTGTCGGCCAACAATGCTTTGCTGACCGACCTGCCGGTGGATGTCCTCAATATCGGCGCAGCCGATGTGACCATCACCGTCGGCAACCCGGGTGACCCCTTGTTTGCGCTGGACAACATTGACATCGCCTTCAGTACCATGAAGGCCACGGCAGGGGCCGACCCTGACAAAATCATCCCGCGTTTGTTCGCTGTCAAGGCCTTCTGGGCCACGCCCCTGGATGTGGATTGGGGCTTTATGCAACTCAAGGTGGAAGACCTTGAGGTGCAAATGAACAAAGGCAGCAAATGGCGCGGCACGGAGTTGACCCCATTTGTGGACTTCCAGTCCAGCTTTGGCGATGCGGGCATGGCGGTGGCAACCGGCGGGGACGCCATTGCACTGGACTTCAACCGTTCCATGTTCGGTGTGTCAGTCGGGCACGCCCTGGTCAAGATTGACGACTTTTTCCATCTTGAAGGTGGCTTTGCCATTGAGAAGACGGCCAGTGTTTCGGTGGACATCGTCACCGGTTTTTCCGATACCAGCGCACAAGCGGCAACGGCCCTGAGCAGTTTGCAGTCCAAAGGACTGGTGACGGCTGGGCAGTACGCCCACATCAATGACCTGGCGATGAACACACTCACGCTGGGTTTCTCCGATGTGAAGCTGTTTGCCGGTTCGGGTCCCTATTTTGTGGATACCAACAACGATGCAGTCAGCGACAGCACCAACCCCGACGCGGTTGGGCTGGTGGTGAACAACCTGGATCTGGGCCTGGTGATTTACAAGGCTGCGGATACCACCCTTCAGTTGCCGAAGCTATGGGCGCTGAAAGCCACGGCAGACCTGGTGGCTTTTACCGGACTGGACTTCCTGACCCTCAGCGCAGAAGGCGTGACCGTCTCTGCCAACCAGGGTGGAGTCTGGAGCGGAAGTACCGTCAAGCCATTTGTGGACTTCACGAGTACCTATGGTGCCGGTGGCCTGTCCATTGCCACCGGGGGCGACCCGATGGCGCTGGCGTTTGAGAGTGGCTATATGGGGGTGCAAGTGGCCAAAGCCACTTTGCGCTTGGATGAATTTGTCTATGTACAAGGCGCCTTCAGTTTCGAAAAAGGCCAACGGCATCGGGTGACCATTGACACCGGAGTGACCCTCACCGACCTCGGTATGGCTGGCACTATCGCGAGTTTGAAGACTTCGGCCGATGGCGCGGTGGTGTCTGACGATTGGTCCAGCGTATCCAACCTCGAAGTCGAGGCCATGACCATCGGCATGCGCGATGTCAATGTGTTTGTAGGGTATGGCGTGCCGGACTTTGACTCCGTCAAGCCCGTCAAAGACCAGGCTGGTTTGTTGGGGATGGCGCTCAAAGACGTGGACTTGGCGCTGGCCATCCTCACGCCCACGGCCAAATCCATCCAGTTACCCAAATTCACGGCGCTCAAGGCCACGGCCAGCGAGTTTGTCGTCGCCGGTGGTGACGGCATATTTGCGCTGTCCGGCAACGACATCGAGGTGAACCTGAACTGGGGCTCCGCGTGGAAGGCCCTTCCCGCTAAACGGGCCACGGTGGATTTTGTGCAAAGCTTTGGTGCCGATGGTTTGGTCGTGCCGACAGGTGCAGACCCTATGGCGCTGGACTTTACCGAGGCACTGATGGAGGCCAAGGTCTCCCACGCCTTGCTGGCCATTTCGGAGTTCGTGCATGTGTCCGGGGATTTTGCATTCCGCCGCGGCGGCACCACCGAAATCACCGTCAAGCAAGGGCTGAACAGCACTGCCGGTGTCAAAGCCAACAGCATTGATATTGGTGCCAACAACGTCCATGCGTTCGTGGGGCTCAACGGTCCGACAACGGATGTGAATGGAGACCACCTCATTGACACCAATGACCTGGGCGACGATGCCATGGGATTGCGGGTCAATGATTTCGACTTTGGGCTGACGATTCTCACGACCGAGCTGGATCTGACGAAGCCATCGGTGCCACAGGGGACGAAATTTACAGCCCTCAAAGCCCATGCCAATGACATTGGGTTTGTGGGGTTCGGTGATTTCATCGAGTTCAACCTCAGCGATGTGAGTGTTGCCATCAACCAGGGCAGCAAACCCGGCATGGTGGCGGACTTTACCCAAGGCGGCTCGGTCGCCGGGCGCACGGTCCAAACCGGTGGCACCCCCGTTCTGCTGGACTTCAATTCAGAGTTGATCGAGGCGTCCGTCGGACTGGCCACGGCCAATGTGGCGGGCATTGTGAGTTTGCAAGGCGGGTTTGCGTTCCAAAAGCGCACTCTGGATCGTATTGGATTCAACCTTGCCGGCATGGAGGTCGTGGCTCCCGCTGATGCAATCGTGGTTGCGGGTGTCAACGTCCAAGCCTTTGCAGGCTTCAATGGGCCGTACAAGACGGTCACCCAAGATGCAAACGGGCAACTGGTAAATGGCGCTCCCAACGAAGAAGCAGTGGGTTTTGCCATAGACAACATGGATTTTATTCTGTCCATGCTGACCCCCTCCAAAGCTTCGGGCTTTGCGGTGCCAGGGGTCAATTTCTATAGCCTGTATGCCAGCGCGGACAAAGCAGGCTTGGTGGGAACGGACCCCTACCTGACTCTGGAAGGCAAGGATGTTGTTCTCAAACTCAACGGCGCCATTGTTAACGGCTACCCCATTCCAAGCCTGTTTGTCGATTACACCGAGCTTGAGGGCGGCAAGCTGACCGTGCCAGTAGGCACCGCAGGCAACAGCATCAGCCTGGACTACGACTCCAATCTGCTGGGGCTGCAGATCGATGCCAAGTTGGGCATCTTTGACCTGTTCGACATCAGCTACGACTTCAGTTTCGAGTTCGAGATGCCGAGCATCAACCTGGGCGCCTTGGGTTTGCCCAGCATCACGCTGCCGGATTTCGATCTGCTGGACTTCAAGCTGCCTTCCCTGCAAATGTTGAAGTTTGAGTTGCCCTCTCTGGCCGACTTGCGTTTCGAAATCCCCAACCTGACGCTACCCACCTTGCCGGGTGTGGATTGGGCGGCATTGTTGGATATGCCTGACCTGAATTTGAGTTTGCCCAGCCTCACGTTGCCTGCGTGGGGAAGGCTGCAGCTAGAGTGGCCTAGCTTGCAAGTGCAGTTTCCCGATATCGCGTTCCCCAGTTTGCCCGACTTTCCGGCGCTGAGCTTGTTTGGCTTACCCGATTTTCATATCGGCAGTATTCCAACTTTTGATCTCCCGAGCTTGCGTGCACTTTATGCGGCATGGCCCGATTTGGGCCTGCAGTTCCCGGACATTGCGTTCCCAGCGCTCCCCGACTTCCCTGACTTGTCCTTTGGGCTGGACTTTTTGGGCGATCTGCCCTTGTTTGATCTGCCAAGCCTGAATTTGCCGGATCTGCGCAGACTGTACCTGGCGTGGCCGGACATTCAGCTGAATTTCCCGGAGTTCAATCTTCCCGATCTGCCTGCATTCCCGGATTTCGACCTATTCGATATTCCAGATTTCTCGTGGAGTGCTCCCAAGATCGATTTGTCGGCTTTGAGCAACCTGGTGCTGAACTGGCCAGACCTCAAGGTTCAATTCCCGGATATTGTTTTCCCAGAACTGGACCTGCCAGATTTTGGACTGCATCTGCCGGGGTTTGATTTGCCAACCGGCTTCATGCCGACCATCAGTTTGAAGGGGTTGACGGACCTCTTGCCAGAAATGCCCGATGTGGGCTTCCTGAAAGACGCGTTCAATTTCATCAGCAACCTGGACTTGTCCATCGGGTTTGATCTCAACTTGGGCGCCATCGTCCTTGGCAAAATTTCTCTGCCGGATGTCAATCTGAATCTGGGCGACTTTGTTCATCTGAGCGGTGACTTTGAGCTCAATCTGGGCAAGACCTTCAACGGCACCATGTACACCGGCCTGCCAGCCGACCTGGCTGCCTTGGAGCCATTGCTGGGTAGTACCGCCAACACCATCATCGACGGCATCAAGAGCCTGGGTGGTATTTCGGCCGATTACTCACGTGTCAGCGATGTGGATTTCAAGGGCCTGACCCTGGGCGGTTCCGATATCTATGCCTACATTGGCGCAGGTACGCCTGACTTCTCGCGTCCCTTGGCTGAACAAGCCGGACTTACCGGCTTCGGGCTGGAAAATCTGGATATTGGTCTGGGCATTTTCAAAGCGGAACTGCCTGATTTCTTCAAGGCGCAAAACTTCTACTCGCTGAGCGCCCATGCCGACCAGATCGGCACCTATGGTTTTGGCGATGTCTTGAAGCTGACCGCGCAGGACGTGACCTTGCAGGTCAATGCAGGCGGCGAGCTGTTCGGCGGCGTGATGCGCTCGCGCGCCGACTTCAAAACCAGCTTCCCGGCGGTGGTGGATCTGGTGGACCCGACCAAGAACAAACCACTGGGCTACAAAATCGCCACTGGCGGAACGCCGGTGTACCTGGATTTTGGGGGGGAGGACATCATTGGCCTGGACATCGGCATGGCCGACATCCAGGTGTCTGAATTCCTGAGCTTGCGTGGCTCATTGGCGTTCCGCAAAGGCGAGCGCCATACCGTGGATGTCAACCCTGGTGGCCTTTCCACCTTGGTGTCGGATTTGGGAGGAGGCTCCACCTTCTCCATGCAGGTGGAGGCCATGACCTTGGGGGGCGCCAACCTCACGGGTTTTGCTGGTGTCGGTGGCCCCTACCGCTACGGGCAAGATGCGAACCACGACGGTCTGCTCGACAGCATCAATGACGGTGCTATTGGCTTGGTCGTGGATGACGTGGATTTTGGCCTGGCCATCATGACGCCAACGCTGGCGCTGGCGATTCCGGGTGCGGCCAGCATCACGCCGAAATTTATCACTGCAAAAGCCAGTGTGGGCGACGCATTTCTGACGGGTATTGACGACAGCTTGCTGGATGTGCAGGCGCACGATATTGAAGTCAATATCAACACGATGGTGATCCCGAGTGCCGGGCCGATCGTGAACGCTGCCTTGCAGATTTTTGGACCACCGTCCATCAACTACCAGACCAGTTTTGCCACCTCTCCCGAGAGTGACGAAAACGCAAACGGTCTATTGGATGGTGATGAAGACCGCAACGGCGACGGCAAACGCGCTACTTATGGCTTGGCCGTGCCTGCAGGCGGCAACAATGCCGTCATTCTGGATTTCAACGAAGAAATCATCCAGGCCAAGGTGGGTTACGCGCAGATCAATCTGGCTGGATTTGTGCAATTGTCGGCTTCCATGGCCTTTACCAAGAAGGGGTCCGAGACCGTCACCCTGTCCAATGGGGAGGTGACCCAGGTCAGTACCCTGGCGATCGGCATTAACGATGCCTATGGTTTTGTAGGTGTGGGTGGCCCCTATTGGCTTGATGCCAATAGCGACGGACGCATCAACGAGGCGGATAACCGCGCGCACAGCGCTACGGCAGTTGGCTTGGCCATTGAAAACCTGGATGTGGGGCTGGTCGTCGCCCGAGAACTCAAGATCGGAGCGGGCGGACTGACGGTGGGGGTTTACCTTGCCGCACAAGCCAATATCCAGACCATTGGTTTGGTGGGGATTGACGATGTCGTATTGCAAGCCACCGGTTTGCAACTGGACCTGAATACCGGCGCACGTACCGTCATTTCTTCGGGCTATACCAAAGATGCCACCACCGGCGCGGTCTCCTATGACGATGCCAGCGTGAGCTTTGCGTTCACCACGATTGATTTTTCCAAGAGCACTTGGCAGGACATGTCGCTGGCCGTCAACCAGGACAGCGACCTGAGCAACGACGTTGTCAACGCGGGTTACGCCATCCCTACCGGAAATCCGTCTGAACCCATCGTGCTGGACTACGAAGAGCAACTGATCCGCATCTTTGGCCAAGCCAAACTGGACATGTTTGGCTTGGTGAAAATGGACGGCGTGCTGGACTTTCAGTTCAGCGAAAGCGACGGATTGACCGTGTTCGCGGATGTGGCAGCCACGATTGGCAAAGGGGCCTTTGCGATTGAAAGCCATGCAACCGGCCTGCTGGTGGTTGGTAAACGCGGCGGTGTTGCGGGCGCGGCCTTGCGCATGGAGTTGTCCACCGGGGTGGACCTGGGCAGCTTGGCCAGCCTGGATGTGCACTTTGATCTGACGCTCAATACGTTTGGACAAGCCATCGTCTACGACATACCCGATGCCTTCAAGCAAGCGCTGGACAATGACAGCAACACGGCCACAGCTCCCCCTAGTTTCCCCAACTGGCAATACACCATCGGTGCCACACCTGCAGGCAAACCCGATTGGACGGGCATGTATGTGCAATTGCTGGGTGATGGGAAGTTGAATCTGCTGGACGGCGCGCTCAAGCTCAACGGTGATTTTGGCATCATCGTCTCCGAATCCGGCATGGAGCTGGGCGTTACGGCGTCTTTGGACCTGCCCCTGCTCAACCCCTTGGATGTCACCGGCACACTGGGCATTGTCGAAGGCGGCATTTACGGCAGCCTGCAGGTGGGTTCGCCCGGCCAAAAGCTGCTGGAAGTGGCGGGTGTCTTCTCTATTGAGGCCAGCGTGCTCTTGCAGGTCAACACCACCAGCAGTGCACAGTCGGTCAAAACCCTCAAACTCAACGCCAACAAGGAAGTGGAGCGGGATGCCAATGGCAAGGCGCTGACGGAATTGACCCAAATTGACGCGACCACGCTGTACCTCCGAGGCTCGGGTGCGATTGAGCTGGTCGGCATCACGCTGGAAGGGGCCATGGCCCTGAAACTGGACAACACCGGTATTCAGGCCGCGTTGGACATGAAGTTGGACCTCGGTGCTTTTGGTGAACTGGGGTTCACTGGTGCGGCAGCCATCATGGACCGGGGCCAGGGGGCTTTCTTTGCCTTGCGGGCACAAACCACTGTGGAACTCGGCATTGCCGCCATTGGCATCAAAGCGGACGCACTCCTGGAGATCAATACCGGCTCTGCGGCCTACACCACATTGCCGCTGGTGTCAGGGGGCGAAACCTTCACCATCGCGGGCAACACCACCTTCAATCTGGAACTCGACGGCAAGATCAAGATTTTGGCGTTTGAGCTGGACTTTGAAGGGGGCATGAGCCTGATTGACAGCGTCTTCGAGATTCGTCTGGACCGTGCCAACCTGGACTTCTTTGGTGTGCTGGATGTCACCATCAGCGGCTATTTGCAATCGGATGGAGACTTTGAAATCAAAGGCGCCGTAGCCCTTGAGGTCGATATGTCCATCTTGGTCCTGCGGGCTGGCATGTCCATGACCTTCAGCAACAAGCTGTTTGCTGCCAGCGTCTACGGCAGCCTGGACGTTCACATCGACCTGGGCTTCTTTGAAATCAACACCACCCTGGCCGGCTTCAGCGGAGAGATCGTGCTGACGGCCGCCAGCGCCACGCTCAACGCCAGTGTGACAGTCGCCGGCATGAGTGTGTCTGCGGGCTACGCCTGGAGCTGGGGTGCACCACCGGTCATCACGCACCGGATTGGCGACACCCTGTATCTCAACATGGGTGACGACGCCGGGCGCTATGGCGCTGCCATTTATGACGATGTCACGCACGAAACCTACAACATCGACGCGGTGCGCGACACAGACGGCAAGTTGACGGGTGAAATCATTGTCAGTTCCATGGGGGTGAAGACCGACAAATTGACCGGTATCAACCGCATCGTGGCACGTGGCGGCAAAGGCAACGACAGTATTTTTGTCAGCGAAGGCGTGGACGCGGTACTTGACTTTGAAGGCCAGGACGGCAACGACAACCTGATCATTCTGGGTGGCAAGCAGGGCAGCGCCATCAGCGGTGGCGCGGGTAATGACGTCATCATGGGCGGTGACATCAGTGGCATCACTTACCTGGGTGGTGCGGGCAATGACAAGTTCACGGGCGCCGCAGGCGCCAACGCCATCGACATGGGGGCGGGCAAAAACACCATCAGTGCTGGCAGTGGCAACAACACCATCACCGTGCGCGGCTCCACCAATACCAGCCTGGAGTTGGGTGGCGGAGACAACACGGTGTATGCAGACAACGCCGGTGTGCTGACCGTGAAGGGGGGCAGCGGAACGGACCGTGTGGTACTGGACACCTTGACGACCGATGCACCCATCTTCCTTAATGCGCACCAATACCTCTACAAAGACCGCACCATTAACTTCGACGATGCGGTAGACACCATTGAAGTTAGCGACAACGCCGTCACCACCACACTGAAGAACATTGCTGGCAACACCTGGGGGGCGACCGGCCTGAAGCTCACTGCTGCGGGTGTACTGAATGTGACCGATGCCCAGTTAGTGGCGCCACTGGGCCACTTCAACCTGCAGTCCCACGGATTGGTCGGCGCCCTGCGTACCGAACTCGCCACACTCACCCTGGTGAACCAGGGGGTGGGCGACGTTGTTGTTCGCGAACGCGACAGTCTCACCATCACCGATGGCAGCCGTGGCGCGGCGGGCGGGGTCTATGCAAGCACGGGCACCATTGACATTCAGCTGGCAGGTCGCGAGGCACTGTTGTCGCTTGACAGCGGCGTCATCCAGACCGTTGCCAGCGCCAAAAACATCACCCTCACCGCCGACGATGTGGACTTCCGCTCCGGCGACGACAAAGTGCGCGGTAGCGGCTTGCTGACCCTGGTGGCCAAAGATGTGGCGCAAAACTACCGCATTGGCGGCGCGGGCCAGTCCACCTACGGGCGCGACTATTCAAACGGCGGAGCCACCGGTAGCATGGACGTGGGCATGCGCGACCTCTCTGCCTTGCAAGACGGCTTTACCCAAATCAACGTGGGCCACAACGCCTCAGGCGTCAGCATGTACATCGGCGACGTGGAAGACCTGCCCATTGGCATCTTCAGCTTCAGCGCCCGATTGCGCGACGCCGCCACCTTCACGGCCCATCGCATCAATGTGGTGGGCAACGTCCGTTCCACCGACGTGTTGACTTTGGAAGCTGCCTTGATGGAAGTGCAGCGCTCCAATGTGCGCAACCCCATGGGTGCGCCAGATTCCGGCGTACATGGCCGCGAAACCCGCATCAACCTGAGCGAGCAACTGCTGGTGTCCGGCTGGGTGCGCGGGGATGACCTGGTCAACATCCAGGTGCATGGCTCCACCGGGCTGGGCGCCATGGTGACCTACGGTTCGGCACCCAACAGCGTCACTGCCGATGCGGGCAGCAGCATCTATACCTACAACGATGGTAGCGATGTGATCATTGATACATCGCATTCCATCATCAGCGGCACCACCATTCAGGTGCAAGGTGTGGGCTCCAGCATCCTCATGGATGCGGGCACCGGTATCCAGTTGTTGTTTGGTGGCGTGGTTGCTGCGCGGGACAACAATGCACTGGTCACGCTCAACTCCACTGACTACCTGTATGTGGACAGTGGTGCCGCCGTCACGGTGGGTGCACGTTTTGACACGGTGGGTGGAGAGCAGGTTGCGGTCGCCACTGGTACCGGAACCCATCTGGTCATCAATACGCAGGGACAGCTGCGCCTGGATGGCGCGGTTACGGCAGCCGGTGGCATGGACCTGGACTATGGCGTCAACCATGACGACTACGCCAGCTACTTTGACACCATCAACGGCGTGGAAATCACCAGCGTTGCCTTCGACAACGCCATCTTGACGGGCCTGCAAAATGGCACCTTGTCCAGCGCACTGCGCAGTGCCCTCACCGCCAAAGGCATCACGGTGGGCACCACGCCCACCGTCACCGCACTGTCCAACTACACCCCATTTGCGTCCTTGCCGCTAGAAACACGGCGCAGCATTGCACAGTCCCTGGGTTACACCGTGTACGAAAACGGTGGCTTTTACAACGCAAGCACCAACATCTTTGTAGAAAGCCTGACGCCGGCACAACTGAGCAGCAGTGAAAAGGCGGCACAGGCCGCTGCGACCGGCTACACCGTGCTGAACGGCACTTACTACTTCAATTCCGATACGGGGCGGTACACCAGCGGACTCCTGCAAGGCGAGTCTGCCGACTACAGCAATAGCCAGATCAACTGGTCGGCCGAAGGTGTCTCTGCTCCCTCCGCAGACGCCAGTTTTGACAGCCTGTCCCAGGCACAAAAGCTGGCGGTGGCCCGCCAACTGGGCTACAGCGTCGAGCCCACCTACCAGTTCACCAAAAGCCCATCGTCAGCCGGCTATGTGGCGGGCGCTGCGGACAACCAGCGCAGCACCTTCGGGCTGTATTACTTCAATGCGTCGGCGGACTGGCCTGTACGCAGCACGGGTCCCCAAGTGGACGCCAATACACCGCTCAGCCAGCTCAGCATTGATGAAAAGATCGTGGCCTCCAGGTACCTGGGCTACTTCCCGGAATACGATGTGTCTTCCGTCAACTGGGGCATTTTGAGCGTGCCCGATGCCGACACCACGTTTGACAAACTCAGCCCGGCCCAGAAAGAGGCCGTGGCCAACAGTTTGGGCTTTTCCTCCACGGTGACCGGCTACTACTTCAGCAAGTTCAGTGCGGCACCGGACAAGCGCATCCTGACGAGCTTCACCCAAGGCGTGGTGACCGACTACCAGAACGGCGATATTTATTGGGGCGCAGCCGGGGCGCCTGCGGCCGACGCGTCCTTTGCATCCCTGTCTGCAGCGCAGAAAAAGCAGGTCGCTTTTGGCCTGGGGTATGAAGTCTTCGAGGGCACCAGCTATTACAAGGCCGCCGCCGCCGCCGGGCAGCAAATGGTCAAGGGCTTCCACATGGGTGGGCAGATCGACTACAGCCGCATCGACTGGGGTGGCCCCGGTGCGCCTGTGGACGCCACGGGCAAAACCAGCGACTTTGCGTCATTTGAAGACCTGAATTTTGCGCAGCGCACCTTGGTGGCCGAAGGCTTGGGCTACGCTTTGTATGGGCAACAGGTGTTCTACAACCCGGGCGCAACCGCCCTCCAGGGACAAATCCGTACCGCCTTTACCGAAGGCTCCAGCGGTGACTACACCATCGCGGGAGTGGACTGGGCCAAGGCAGGCAAGCCCGCGCCCGGCACGGCGTTTGCGGACCTCACCTTGGAGCAGCAAGACCAGGTGCTCAAAAAGCTGAACTACCGCCGCTTTGACGGGCAGGTCTGGCACAAGGCCAGCAGCAGCGACTTCAAGCTCACCTTCACCCAAGGCGAAACCGCCAAAGATGCCACCACCGGTATTTACACGCTGGCCACCAGCTACGACTACCGCAACAGCCAGACGGTCTGGAGTTCCGTAGCGGTTCCAGAGGCCGATGCACAGTTCAGCGGAGATTTGACCGCCGAGCAAATTGCCGCCAAGAAAACCGTGCTGACCGCAGCCCAGCAATTCAGTGTGCTGGAGCAAACCGGTTTTGAATGGAGCCAGAGCGAGGTCTATTTCAAAGCCAACCCCAACACGGCACTCAGCCAAGAGGCGGTAATGAGCCGCTTTACCGAGGGCTTGCATTACCAGAACTCCAACCTGAGCACGGGCAAAGAAAACCGCTGGGTGGTCACCGATGGCGCCAACACCTACGTGGTGTACGCCTATGACAGCACCAACGACGGCGTCATCGACAGCTTCAAGGTACAAAACAAACACGAATTGCTGGGGCAGCGTGGTTACGGCTTCTTGCTGACCGGCACTATCACCACCTTGGACGCCAACCAGGGCCTGACGGTGACCGGCGCCAATGACGTCATCATCCGTGGCAACCTGAATCTTCTGGGCGACAACGCCAATTTGGTACTGCAGTCAGACCGTTGGGTCTATCTGGAAGGCACCGCACGTGTGGCGGGCGACATCAGCCTCTACGGTGGTGTGGAACTCAACGGCGCCAACCCCAGTGGGCTGCCAGCAGGGGGCGCCAACGCCAGTGGAGTCAGCGTGTATACCCACGCAACGGCCATCCTCAACACCATCAAGGGTGGCACACACATCAAGATCCATGGTGGCCAAGACCTGGAGCTTCATGGCTCCACCATTGCGGGCGGCAGCGTCGGTGCCAACGGCACCGTGTGGCTGGGTTCGGGCGACGCCACGATTGAGGTGCGTGCAGGGCAAAAAATTCTGGTGAACACCAGCTTGGCAGCCTCCAAGTCCGTGACCTTGACCACCACCGCCACACCCGGTGCCGGTGACGACGGCGTGGCGGTTCGCTTGACGACTGCAGCAGGGTTGACGGCCGCAGGCAAGACCTCCAACAACAGCGGTGGCCTGGTCGCCATTGACGCTCTGGGCCATGTGGAAGTCATTGGCATGGTGCTCTCGGGCGGGACCGTTTCCCAGGTCTATGAAAACGGCATATTGAAGTCGGAAACCATCAGTTACTCCAGCGAACTGTCCACTGTAGACATCAAGGCGGTAGGCCAGCTCTACCTGGGCGGCAAGACCATCGCCAAAGACGGTGACGAAGTAGAAATTGGCGGCACCATTCGTGCCAACCAAACCGTCAAGCTTGAAGGCGGCAGTGGGCGCATGGTCACGGTCGGTGGGGTGACCTACAACGACGGCATTGGCCTGAAAATGCCGGGTGGCGCACGGGTGGCTACCAGCAATGCGGCGGGCGAGATCATCATCAAGGCGGCGCAAGACGCCGAGCTGTACGGCTTGCTGGTGGCGGGTGGCCAGGTGATCGACCACCTTGATACCCGAGGCCTCACCTTGGGCACCAGCAGCGTTTACGGCACAGGTGCGTCCAAAATCACCATCACGGCGGACAAGCAAGTCCGCATCGGGCGGGACTTGTATGCGGGTGCGCTCATTGACATGCGCGGCGGCACCGGCTCGGCCAATAGCAGCCGTAGTTATGCCGACCAAGGTGTGGTGCTTCTGAGCAGTGTGCACCTTAAAACCGGGCTGGAGAACAGCGCCATTAACCTGAGCTCCAGCGGCAATCTGACCGTCCTGGCACCCGCTTGGTCCAAGCAGGTATTGGCAGATGGTTTTGTCGAATTCGCCGATGGCGACCTCAGTGCAGACGCCGCATTGGCCCTGGAAATCGACATGGGCACCTACAAGCTGCGCGGCACGGTGCAGATTGCCAAGGCCGCCACCTTGCTCAACACCGGCCTGAGCACGCTCATGGCCGACATCAAAACCGCCCTGTATGCCACCAGCTTTGTGGTGGCGGACAGCACGGGCGCAGCCGGTGCACCCGCCAACGGTTCCACGCGCACGATTACTGTTGCCGACTTGGACCTCAATGAAGTGGGCGGTCGCCTGCTGTGGACCAGCAACAAGGACTTCAGCGTCTTGGCGGCCGGCTCCGTGGGAGCGTCCCGGCTGGGCTTTACCCAACTGACCAGCACCGCCCGCATCGATGCCAACCGAGAATACGCGGTAGACGCCAGCAAACAAGGCTCCGTAGTCAACTTGGGCAAGGCCGGTGTAGCCGGCGGCAAGATCAGCATCAACAACTGGGTGGTGGGTTATTCGGCAGTGAACCTGAACGCAGGCACCACCGCCGAAGGCGCCCAGGACCTGGACCTGGGCATTTTGGGTGTGATAGAGACCCGCAGTGGCAACATCGTGCTCAACCCGGCCGGCACCAGCGCCCTTTACGGTAGCCTGATTGCGGCGGGCAGCAATGCCGATGTCATCATCACCTCGCGCAATACGCTGGATATTTACGGCAAGATCACCGCCAACCGGGACATCATCATCCAGTCCGGCACCAATGTGGTGTCTGGGCAGATCAGCGTGCAAACCCACGCCAGCAGCAGCTTCAGCTCCACCGGCAGCAGTGGCCGTATCCTGATCACCGGACTCAACGATGTGGTCATCAACAGCTTGGTGGGCGTGGGCAATGCCGGGCTCACCCTGGTGGACATCACCGCGCAGCGCGGCACGCTGACCCTGGACAAAGACGGTGGACAAGTCGAAACCGCCGGTCAAATCAACCTCAAGGGCGACAATGTGATCCTGGAGGGGGTGGTCAAGAGCACCCGCTCCACCGCCTCGCTGACGGACTACGAGATCCAGGTCACTGCGGCCAACTACATGAGTATGTCGGGTCAGATGACCCTTGCCGGGTCCTTGCAAATGAAGGCCGGTGGCAACCTTGATATCTACAACACCACCATTGCTGCAGACCAGTTGGGCCAGCGCATGTTGGTGCAAGCGGGCGGCTATTTGAATATGGGCAACGTCAGCCCCGTGGCGGGCGACACCACTGCACGCGCAGTCAAGCTCGACGCGGATACGCTCTTGGAAGTCAAAGCCGGTGGTTTGTTGACCCTGGCGGGCGACTCCAACCTGTACACCCATGCGGCCAACAGCATCCTGCGCATCAGCGCGGGCAGCATGCAACTGGCGGGCTCCGCGCAAGCGGGTTACCAGGTCGTTAGCAACGTGACCAGCGCCACAGGCGCCAACGCCATCCTGGACGTGCGGGCAGAACGTGGCATTGTCATAGGCGGCCAGCGTGTCGACCTGAGCGCGGGTGCCAACGGGGCCCTCCTGGACGCGGCGGCCAGCTTGCGCGCCACAGGCACAGTGGTGGTACAGGCCGGGCAAGAGGCCAGCGGTTTTGGCCTGAGCCTTTCCAGTCCCAGCGCCATTACCACCAATGCGGCCAACAGCCGCATTACCCTGGGCGCCACCGGCACCATGGTGCTCAATGGGATCGTCAAGGCGGACGGCGCCGGAGCCGACGCCACCGTCACCACCGCCTCATTGCTGACCGCCAACGGCCAAATCTATGCATACGACCAACTGGTCGTGACCGGTGGAAGCCACAGCAGCCGCCTGGGCGTGGTCATCAGTGCCACCGATGTGGCCAATGCCGTTGCCGGCGGGGTGCTGGACACCGCCCTGAACGGCAGCATCACCCTGCAAGCCAACGACACCATTTTGATCAACGGCAATGTCGGTACGGCCCTGGAGGGCAGCTCCAATCCGGTGCTCAACAAGGTGGGCAATATCACCATCAACTCATCGGGCGGCAATGTGACCGCCGTGGGCTTGATTGATGCGCTGTACAGCATCAGCGTCACCGGCAACCAGGTTAACTTGTTGCCCGGCAGCCATGCCTTTGCCACGGGGGCGGACGCCCAGGTGTTCATGCACGCGCGCCAGGCCATGGTGCTGTCCGGCAAGGCGGAGCCGCTGCAAAAAGCCATCATTCAGTCCGACACGCTGATCCATCTGCTGTCGCCTCTGATCACGGTGGACGGGGTGCTCAAAGTCACCAACGCCAATGGGCTGATCCTGCTCAACGCGGGCACGCAAATGCAAGTCAGCGGGGAAATAGTCTCAGCGGGCGCCATTCGCATGAATGCGGGTGTGAACGTGTTGGCAAGCCGTGCCACCCTCGAAGGCGCCATTGCCTCCACCAGCCTGAGCGGTGGACGCATCACCATCATTGGCAAGGGCACCATTGTGGGCACCGGTGACGTGGCCATCCAAGCCGGTGGCGATGTCAACGTGCTGTCCGACGCCACTGTGGGCGCGGGGGATGACACCCTGCAGCGCCGCTATGTGGTGGTGGGCACGGAAACCTACCAGGAAGTGACCGGCACCCGCGAAGTGGCCACAGGGACCTACACCACCTATGTGGACTATTGGAGCGACATCACCAAAATCCAGCTCCTGAGCAACAAACTGGTCGAGGTCGGCAGCACCTTCACCAGCATGAAAGTCACGCTGACGCAGACCGGTTACTACAACCCCAATGCGCCAGTGGGCATGAAAAACCGCGAGTTTTTCATTGAAGGGGTTGACTACTTCAATAGCGAGGTGAACTGGAGCAACGCCAGCACCGATGCCCTGCCCAACCAATCGGCAGAAGCAGTGACCGGGGATTACAAGGCCAGCGCCTACAAAACCTTTACCCAACTCAGCAGCGCCCAGCGGCAGGCCGTCCTGAACCATCTGGGCTACATGCCCTTGTTCAAGATGGGTTATGCCAGCGGTGCGGTGGGCGTGTCTGGCGAGAGCAACTACCAGGCCAGCCAGAACGACATGATCAAGGTGACCCGCACACGCAACGGCACCACCACACAAACCATTGAAGCCGCCACCTGGAAGAACAACTCCAGCAAGGTCTACCACGTCGATGTGGCGGGTTGGAAAGACAAGTACGTGGAAATGCCTGAAGGGGCGCAAAACGATATTCTGCGTTTGGTCTCCGAGGGCGAAGCCAAGTACCTGAGCGGGGACACCAACATGTCGGGTACCGACAGTACCGGTAGTTGGATTACGGCAGGTTCAGTCTCCCTGCCCGCCACATTTGTCAAAGAAGGATTTGCGAACAAGACCAGCTTTGTTGAAGGTGCTGGACAGGATTACCTGAACGCGGATATCCGCTGGACCGACTACAACACCACCGCACCTGCGGCCAACACTGACTACGCCAGCCTGAGTGTTGTCCAAAAACTGGCCGTTGCAGCCCAGTTGGGTTACAGCGGCACCGGTATGGGGGAGTTTGTCGGGCAGTACAAAGACGACAGCAGCGTGTTTTACCAGCAGCAGGGTTCGCGAACCACGGCAGCGGACGCGACCACTCAGCTCAACAGCAAGACCAGTGGCTACACCAGCTACTCGGGTACGGACCACGGCGCCGCCGTATGGGCGGCGTCTTACATGCAGGACACCGGAACGCGGTATTTCAATCTGGCCGACAAGACCACAGGCGACAACCTGGACTACAGCCGTGACTTTGACCCCAACTGGTCCTGGGCTCCGGCACTGGCTTCAGAACCGCCGCATCGCCCGGCGGTGGATGGCAGCTATACGTCGGGCGCGGGTTTTACCAAAGATGTCAATGCCGACCCCCGCTACTTCGATGCGCTGAGCCTGGACACCCTATCGCTCACCCAGACCGCTGTGGACACCCGGGCCAACCAGGCCGCCTATGACTACAGCTTCTGGAAGCAGGTCGGTGCGTGGAGATGGGCCGACATCAACAGCTACTCCTATATGTCCTGGGATTGGCGCAATGATTACTGGAACACCAAGCCCCGCGTCAGCAACGACACCCCCCGTTACTACGACTTCACGCACCAGCACCAAAATCCGGTGACCAACCAGACCCTCTATGGCCACACCGAAGTCTGGACCGAGGCGCATACCGACCCTGCGCCCGTCTTGGAGCGCAATGACAAAGAGTACTG
This sequence comes from Rhodoferax sp., assembly GCF_030697375.1. GTDB lineage: Bacteria > Pseudomonadota > Gammaproteobacteria > Burkholderiales > Burkholderiaceae_C > Allorhodoferax. Next base: position 296,696 of record NZ_JAUYQD010000005.1, read on the forward strand.
GATCTACTACAAGGACCAGTACTACGTCAACATGAAGGAAGACTTCTACGACTACACCCAGCACTGGATCTCCCAGTGGCACGACATCCGCGACCAGCGTGTGCAGGTGAGCTACGAGCTGACCACCCAGGCGCAAAAGGTGTACGACTACCGCCCCGTGTATGGCGAAGTCACCACCCGCCAGCTGACCCAGGTTCCCGAAGTGCACACCCTGTGGGCCACGGTGGAAGACGTCGTGGAAAAAACCCGGGAATACCGGATCGAGGGCTCGGAAGACATCAACATCCGGGGTGCGGACTTTGCCGGTGAATCGATCAAGGGCAAGAATGTCAGCCTGTCGGCAGGTGGCAATAGCCGCATCAGCGGCTGGGTGCAGTCCGACCTGGCGCTGTCGGTCGCCGCCGGCGGCAATCTGGAGATCAGTGGCAACACCTTCACCGGCACCGGTGGGGTGGTCGGCCAGTCGCAGTCCCTGGTGGTGGCGGGCAGCACCTTGACGCTCAATGCCAAGGGGGGCGATCTGACACTGGCATCGTCGGCCCTGACCACGGGCCAAGACATGGACTTGCGCGCCGGGCGCAATGCCAGCTTGTCGGCGCAAATGGGTGCGGTCACGTCCATCAGCGCGGGCACCACCTATTCAACGGCCACCGTCAGCATCAAGGCAGGCAGCGATGTCAGTCTGCTGCAAGACAGCACCAGCGTGCTCAAGGGTACCTTGGCGGCATCCAACTCGGTTTGGATCAGCGCAGGCGACTCCAGCACCGGTACCAGCGGCGATGGCGACTTTAGCGCGGCCGCGGGCACCAGCATCGTGGTATCCGGCAGCACCAGTGCAGCAGGCCGCGCAGAGATCGAACTCGGCACCGGCGCCTTCGGTGGTTCGATCACCTTGACCACGGCCTTGCTGTCCAGCACCCATGCGCAAGGCGACATCAAGCTCACCGCCACGGAAGGCCATGTGACGCAAAGCGGTGGTTTGCTCAGCGCCACCACCTTGACCGCCAGCGCCGACAACGGTTTGGCGCTCAACACCAAGCTCTCCACCGTGAGCCTGAGCTTGACCGGCTCCGGCGACATCAGCTTGACCAACGCCGGTGATTTGAACCTGCAAGCCGTGCAGGTGGCTGACGGCGCCATCACCGTGGTCAACCAGGGGGCCATCGTGGCCACTTCGGTCAAGGCCTTGGGCGGCAGCGACCGCAACGACATTACCCTGAACGCGGTGGCCAAAACCACGGGCACCACAGGAAGTGTGACCCGGGTGGCGGATGCCAACCTGACGGTGGTGCATATCAGCAGTGCGGACCGGGGCGATGTGAGCCTGACGGCGCAAGGCACCGTCAAGCGCAGTGCCGTGGGCAGCGACGCCATCACCGCAGACACCGTGGCCGTGCTGTCCGATGCGGTCATCACCGCTGGCAACAATGCCATCGAGCTCAACACCCAGGCACGCGGCTTGCAGATGGAAACCAAGCGTGTGGGCAATGTGCTGCTCAGCCAGGGCAGCCGTGCCATGGTGATGGATGCCACGCGCATTACCAACGGCGCCCTGGTGCTGACCGCCGCTGGGCAGGTAGACCTGGCCGATGTGCAGTTGCTCACCAATGCGGTGGCCAACAGCATCACGGTGACGGCAGCCTCCAACATTCTGGTGCGCTCCGTGGTGGCGGGTGTCTACCTGGATGCCGCCAAAACAGTAGGCGGCGTGGCCGTGGCGCAGGTGAGTTCGGCGGGCAATGTGTCTCTGACCTCCACCAGCGGTGCCATCCGCGAAAGCCAGGACGACGCGGGCGTGGACGTCGTGGCGGCCAAGCTGACCTTGCGTGCCGCGACCGGCATCACCGGTTTGGAAGTGGCCATCAACACCCTGGATGCGCAAACCACAGCGGGTGACCTCACCCTGAGCGATGCCGATGGCTTGTACGAAGGCAATCTGGGACTGGTGGTGGAGCGGGCACAAACCACAAGCGCCGGTGGCACCGAAGTGCGGGTGCAGGCGCACAACAACCTGTCGGTATTGGGCACGGCCGTCGTTTCGGGCGGCAGCCTCTACCTGCGCAGCGTGGTGGGTGATCTGTCGGTGCAAAACCCGGCCAGCGGCGACTCCTTGACCTACGCCACGGGCGTGAGCTTCGTGGCCGGTGGCATGGTGGACCTGTACCGCTTCTTCAATGCCAGCGACCGCATGGAGTACCGTGCCGGTACACGCTTCCAGTTTGGCACCACCAATACCAACAAGTCCGTGGTGCTGCCCAGCAGCATCACCTCCAACACCATCATCATCGAAAGCGGCGATGTACTGTCGTTTGCCGGCACGCTGACGGCGCGCGACAAGCTGGAGCTGGTGTCCGCCAAAGACGTGTTTGTCACCGGCAACATCCTGGCATCGTCCGGCTCCATTGGCGAGGTGATCATCACCGCCCGTGGCCAGGGCCAGGTGAAGTCGTACCTGAATATCAACCAGGAAAGCGGCAGCACGCTGACGGAAGCTGAAACGGCAGCCTTGTCGGCCTCCGTGGCCACCCGCGACACCGGCTTTATCAGCATCAAGACACCGTCGTTCCAGGCGACCAACTTCGCCTTGCGGGCCACCAAGGACATCTTTGTCGGCCTGACCAGCGACTGGACGCTGAGTGGTTTTGTCGGCGGCCTGTCGGGCTACGACAAGGCGCAGAACATCGAGCTCGCCATCACCGGCAACCTGACCGTCAAGGGCGGCATTGTGGGGGCCACCCAAAACATCAAGGTGCAGGCGACCAGCATTACTGCAGACGGGGCTTCGGTGTTCATCGCCGACGACCTGAGCGTGCAAGCCACCAACGGCATCCAGCTCAACACCCTCGTCGAGTCCATTGCGGTGCAATCCAGCACCTCGGGCAATATCCGCATCAGCGAGGCAACGGGGCTGTACGTCAAGTCTGCCGAGGCCAAAAACGGCTCCATCTCCATTGACGCAGGCGGCCCCTTGTGGGCGCGCAATGTCTCCGTGGACGCCGATGTCAGCGGCAACAACATCAGCCTCAAGGCCAGCGGCAACCTGTATGTGGACCGCGTGGAAACCGCCGTGGCGTCCGGCACCCAAAAGGTCAATGGCACGGTGACACTGGACTCTGCCGGCACCATCTATGAGCTGCCGGCCCTGGCGCTCATCAGCAACCCGGGGGGGGCAACCGATGGCACCCCCATGGTCAGCAATTGGAAGACGATGTTTACCGAAGCCGCGCCTACGCCCACGACCGGTGCTGGCATTGCGGACTACGACAACTACGACGCCGATGTGTGGGGCCAAAGCGTGCTGCTGCGCGGCACGGTGGGAGGCACCGCCAAGGTGCTCATCAGCGCCGACGATTTCGGAGGCAACACCTCCATCGAAATCCGCACCACGGCCAGCGCCGCCTTGGGCAATACCTCGCCTGGCGTGAGCTACAAGTCCACCACGCTGACCGCCTCCAACGCCAATGTGCCAGATGGCGCCTACACCGAAATCACACCGGGAACCGTGGCCACTGCGGGCACCAGTGCGTCCCAGGTCAGCAAACTCACGTTTGTGAACTACACCCCAGTCGCGGGCACCCGCATCAGCGCCACGGTCAACGCCAGTACCGTGACCTTGCAGGTGGGCGAGACTGTCAACAGCGTGGTGGTTACGGCCGACTGGAGCAGTTTGCTGGCGGCACTGGCCTTCAAGCTGGAGGCCCTGAGCGATATCACCACCGCCGTGGCCGATGGCACCGCCAAAACCATCACCCTGACCGGACCGCTCAACACGGCATTTACGGTCACTAATCTGCAAGTCGGCACGCAAACGGCCACCCAGCAAGCGGGAGCCGTGGAAAACAACGGCGCGGATGCGACCGTGATTGCCGGCAATGTGGCCACGCAAGTGAGCTACTTTGAGTTCACAGGGACAACTCCGTCCGCCAACACCTATTACTCGGTCGCCATCAATGGCACCAATGTCCAGGTGGACTCGGGCAGTGCGCCCACCTGGAGCACGGTGCTCACGGGCCTGAACGCAGGTATCACCGCAGCGGGCCTGCCCGTGACCGGTGCCATCGTGGGAGGGGCAAACGGCAACCGCTTGACCTTGACTGCCTCCGCCGCCAACACCGCTTTCACCATCAATATGGTGGCCGTCAGCGCCAAGGGCCAGGTCAACGACAGCGCCTACGCCACACCAGTGCAAACCGCCAGCGCCAGTCTGCCGCAAAAGAATGTGGTGGCCTTCTATGGCGCTTTTGACAGCAGCGCCATCTACAACGTCACTCTGGACGGTACAACGTACAAGGTGTTTGGCAACAGCCTGACGCCGACCAACGTCGGCACCGCCCCCGCCAGCGCGGTGACCACCGCCAATGTGGTGGGCAATCCACAAGTCAGCACCGTCACATTCGCTGGCGGTGCAACGCCCACCAACGGTGTTGTTTACAAAGTCACGGTGGACGGAACCAATTACACCTCCACCGCAGGCGGGGCTTCTACCTGGAACACGGTGCTTGACGACTTGAAAACGAAGGTCAGCGCCCATGCCAAAGTGGGCGGCGCCAGCAATGTGGTTCCCGATTACGGCAACAAAACCCTGACCATCACGGGTCTAGACAAGGGTGTTACCTTTACGGTGACGGCTGCGGAAGATGCAAGTGCACAAACCGTGGCCCTGACCACTGCGGCGGTCAGCCCTGTCAAACAGGTCAGTACCGTCACCTTCAATACCGACACCGCACCGCTGCAGGGCTACACCTACAGTGTCTCCGTAGGCGGTACCGCGTATGCCTACACGGCTGTGGCCGGGGCTACGTGGACCACCGTGCTGAATGCGCTGGACACGGCGATTGAGGCCAACGCGGGCATTGGCGCAGGCAACGTTGCCGTGGATGCCGCCAACCGCAAGCTGACTTTAACGGCGGCCACCGCAGGCACACCCTTCACGGTGTCCGCCTTGTCGGTCAAACACGCCACCGCCAGCAGCTGGGCCACCCTGGGCGCGGTGCTGGATGGGCAGATCGAGACCGCGGGCTTCACGGTGGATTCCTCGGTAGACCAGCAGCTCACCTTTAGCAAGGGCAATAACGTCAGCTTCACCCTGAGTGAAGTCAAGGTCACCAACAGCGGTGGCGCCGAGAAGGCCGGCTACTACGCCAATAAACAGGTCTTTTCCACACCCAAAGTCGCCGCCGCTTCAGGCGTGGCGCAGGTCAGCGAAGTGCAGTTCCTGGGCAATCTGGATACCACCGCGACCTACAGAATGGTGCTGGGCACCAAGGTATTCCAGGTTCCTGCGACCGGCATGAGCACCTGGCTGCAGGTGCTTCAGGCCTTCGAAGGGCAGATTGAAGCCAGCAGCACCAACTCGGTTTCCGATGGTTATGTGGCGACGGTGGTGCAAACCGATGGCCAAAACGCACTGCAGATCAGCAAAGGGCTCAACCAGGCCTTTTCCCTGACCAATGTTGCGGTGGGCGCTGCTAATTTGGCAACCAAAGCCACCACCACCGAGCCGGGTGAAAGCCGCTTTGAAGAGCACGAGCTGCGTCTGGACGCCGTGTCCGTGCCCGTGGTGGCCGGTCAGCGCTACTACATGACCATCAACAGCACCGCCTTCATGGTCACGGCCGCGTCGGGTGACGACGTGGCCGCTGTGCTGGGCAAGCTGCGCACTGCCATCAATGCCGACGCCGCCCTGGCCGTGACTGCATTGGCCGCCGATGGCGCCCAGCCGTCCTTGCTGGCACTCAAAGCCAAGGTCATCAACACCGCCTTCACCGTGAGTGCGGTCAAAGTGGAGGCCGACGTGTTCAGCCTGACGCCTAGCGTCATCAGTGCCAAGAAAATCAGTTCGGCAGGCACGGCGGTTGCGCAGCAAAACACGGTGCAGTTCACCGGTACACCAGCGGCAGACTACAACTACAAAATTACCATCGACGGCACGGCCTACGAGGCCAAGCCCGGCACCACCAGTGGCGTCACTGCCGACTGGGCCTCCATTCTGGGCAGCCTGAAAACGCAAATCGAGGCCGGAGTCGGCTCCAAGGCCACGGCCGTGGTGGCGGGGAATGTCATAACCCTCACCGCCCGTATCGCCAATGTGGTGTACGACGTGCAAGCCGTTCAGGAAAATGCAACCCTGCTCAGCAGCAGCACCATCACCAAAACAGGGGACTACGTCGTTATTTTGCCGACCCGCGCTGCGGGCGACTATGCGCTCAGCACCACGGCCAGCCTGACGGTGGTGGCGCTGCAAACCCACGATGGCGACCACCTCAACCTGGTGGCGGGCGGGGGCAATCTGGTCGTGGTGGACGACCTGAACGTGGGCAACACGGGCACCGTGGCCTTGAGTGCCACCGCCGGCGGCATCGCCCTGGGGGGCAAGATCATCGCCAACAGCGTGGACATCACCTCGCGCGACAACCTGACGCTCACCTCGCAGATCAACAGCCTGAAGGTGGACATGACCGGTGCAGGCAATCTGGTGGTCAATCAGACCGGCAACATCACCCTGGCCGATGTGGACATGGCGGGTGGTAACCTGACTGTGGTGGCCACCGGCGATGTGACCATCACCAAGCTGACCGGCACGGCCGGCAACATCACCATCCAGACCCCGGGCACGGTGACTTTTGGTGCCCAGTTCAGCGCCACATCGGCCAAGCTGAGCATTGTGGCCGGCGGCACGGTCACCGGCACCACCCGGACCAGCAGCCTGGACATCGTCACCACGGGCGACGTGGTCAACCTGAGCAACACCGGCGCCCTGACCGTAACCAGCCTGGTCACCGGCGGCGCCGCCATCACCCTGGCCAACGCCGGGGCGTTGACGGTGGACAGTACGCTAACGCTCACCGGCAGTTCGGCCCTGAGTCTGAGCACCAGCAGCGGGGCTATCACCCTGAACCAGGCGGTGACCAGCGTCAGCGGCGCAGTCACGCTCAACGCCGCAGCAGGCATGGTGTTGGGCTCGCAAGGCGATATCACGTCCACATCGGGCAATGTGCTGCTGGATGCAGGCACCGGAACCATGGTCATGGACGACCTGACGGTGATCAATGCCGGTGCGGGAACGATTGCCCTGGATGCCGATGGCGCCATTACCCTGGGCAAGCTGCGCAGCACCAGCACGGCAGACCTGACCATCCGCAGCGGCGGTGTGGTGGACGCGGGCGAGGGCGGGTTGGACGTGATTGCCACCGGCGCCAAGCTGGTGGTGGACTCCAGCGGTGGCATCGGCCAGGCGGGCAATGCGCTGGAAACCCAGGTCGCCGCGCTGGACTTGCGCGACTCCAGTGCCAGCAGCCACATCCATATCGAAGAGCTGGACGGGCTGGTCATCAGCCGCATCCAGCAAAGCAATGCAGCCGCCACCGGCACGGTGACGGTCAGCACGCTCAACGGCGCCATCACGGTGAACGGCAGCGGCATCCAGGCCAAGGCCGGCCTGGTGACCTTGTACGCGGGCGGTGTGGGTGGCGCTTTCACCTTGAATGCGGACATTCAAACCACGGGCGGCGGCGTCGCCGTGACGGCGGAAGACGGCGACATCACGCTGGCGGCGGGCATCCGGGTTGCGGGTGCTGGAAATATTTCTCTGAAAGCGCCCAAAGGGTCTTTGGTCAACGACCCGGCCTATGTGGGTTGGAGAACGGCTGCAGGCGGTTTCGATTCGGAAATCGACTGGGCCATGCGCCAGGGCAAATTCGTGACGGACGCCGCCACCGGCGCGGTCACGACCACACGTGTGCAAAGCTACGAAACGGCGGTGGGCCACATCAACAACAACCAGACCCTGCGCTCGGCGGGCGGTACGTTTGTGCAGACCACCGACGGTAGCTTGGTGATTGCGGTGCGCGACGAAGTGGGCGCCACCTACGGCAGCTTCCTCTACAGCCCTCTGGCCATTGTGGTGGATGCCAATAACCTGACGGTGAGCAGCAGCGAGCGCAAGAACGTCTCCATCATCGTGACCGGCGATGTGAATGTGATCGCCGACACCACGACATCGGGCTCCAAGGGCGGCAGCACCGGTGTCAGCAGCCTGACCGGGGCACAAACCGTGTCTGCGCCAGTGGACGCGGGCGGGGACGACATCACGCTGACGGCGGACACCTTGAATCTGTCCGGCACGCTGCGCAGTGCGGGTGCACTGCTCACCATTGTTCCGCTGGACCCCACCCGGGCCATTTTGCTGGGTGACCTGCAAGCGGGTTCGGCACTGAGTTCGGCAAGTCTGCTGCAATTGAACACGGCAGAGCTGGGCAACTTGCAAGACGGCTTCCGCCAGATCGTGGTGGGCAGCTACGAAAGCGCCAGCAGCATTTACATCGGCGACGCCGGACTGGCCAGCACCACCATCAACCTGAACGACACACTGGTGTTGCGCAACCCGGTGTTGGGCGGGCATATCTATGTGAACCAGAATTTGGCGCTGGGTGCCAATTCCTCACTGATCATTGAAGGCTCGGGCCACACCACCACCTACTCGGCCAATGTGACCGCCGCGGACGACATTTTGGTGAACGACTCCGTCGTCATCGACGGTGCCGGCATCACCCTGACCGCCGGAACGGACGGCACCGGCAACATCCAATTGGGGAATAACTCAGCCCACTTCTTGAATGGCAACGGGGTCAACCCGGTGGACAGCCTGATTCTGGAAGCACCCGGCAACGTGCTGGTGCAGGGGATTGTCGGCGGGTCCGACAAACTGTCCAGCCTGACCATCCGTGGGGTCACGGTTGGCGGCACGCTGAATACGCCCGACAACGTGACCTTCTCCAACCAGGTGGACATCGCGGGCGACTTGATCATCTACGCCTCGGGCACGGTGACCTTCAACGAAGCGCTGACGCTGACCAACGGCGGCAATTTGCGCGTCTATGGTGCCAACCAGGTCACGTTTGCCAAGGGTGTCACCTTGACCGGCGGTGGTGAATTGTTTGTGGAATCCAATGAAATCACCTTCAACAACACCGGCGGTGGGTCGGTGATTGGGACCGGGATGATGACGCTGCGCCCCACGGACACCACCTTTGGAATTGAGCTGGGCTCGCCCCCCCTGGGAGTGACGTCTGGTGTTCTCAATATTGACAACACGGAAATCGAGACTTTTGCCGACGGCTTCACCAAGATCGTCATCGGGCACGAATCCGGTGGGCACGCCACCGCCACGGGCGCCGTCCGCCTGGGGGCGATCAACGCAATCGACCAGCCCACCCTGCGTGACGCGCTGGAGGTGTACGGTGGCTCCATCACGGTGGAAGACCCCAGCATCGCGGGCTACAACCTGCTCACCTACGGAACGATTAAGCTGGATGCGATCAACAATATCGATATCCGCAACACCATCGACGCCCGCGACAGCACCGGGGTGGCCTTCAGCAACATCGTGCTGTACTCCGCCAGCGGCAGCATCACCCAGACCGACCGGACCAGCGATGGCGTCAGCAGCGAGCCTTTGCGTGCCGCCGACCTGAATGTGCGCGCGGCCACGGGCATCAACCTGGCCTTCACGGAAGTCAGCACGCTGACCGCCTTGAACACCACCTCGGGCGACCTCAGCATTTCAGAAACGGCAGCAGGGGCAGACATTTCCGTCACCAGCCTGCGCCAGGACAATGCCGGGGGGACCGGGGCACTGAGTTTGACGGCCAGGTCCGGCGCCATCACCGTGTTGGCCTCCGGCACCGGGGTGGTCAATGCCGGCAGCGGCACCCTGGCGCTGACCGCGCAGGGCACATCCAAGCAAATCGTGGTGAACGACGTGATCAGCAGCACGGCAGGCCAGATTACCTTGACGGCCACCGGCGCCATCACCAACACGGATGACGCCAGCACCGGCGGCAGCGCCCAGGACGGCACCGTCACCACCACCGGGGGGGGGATTGCCTTCAACTCCAGCACCGCAGGCGTGACGATAGGGGGCAACCTGACCTCCGCCGGCGGCCTGATCGATATCCACGCCGCCACGTCCATCACCATGGTGGACGGCAAGAAGGCCACCTCCCTGAACCTGGGCGATACCGGCCAGGTGACGATGTTGGCCGACACGGGCAACATTGCGGTCAGCATCATCGAAGCCGATGGCACGGTCAGCATCACCGCCACCTTGGGCAATATCACCGACGGACTGACCGGCAACGGCAACAACATCGACGGCGATACCGCGGCCCTTACGTTCAGCGCCGCCACCGGCATTGGCGCCAGCGCAACGCCGCTGTACACCCGGGTGGCCTCCACGGCCGCGACCAACACCACCAGCGGCGGGCTCTACCTGCGGGAAGCCACGGCACTGACCCTCAATGCGGTGAGCCTGGCGGGTACCGGCGGCGACCTGGTGGTGATGACCACCGACGGCAGCTTGACGGTGAGCGGTTTGCTGGCCACCACCGGCAGCACCGGCAACCTTTTGTTGCAAGCCCAGGAATTGGCCGGGGCCACCACGGCGCACCTGACGCTGGCCAACAACATCACCTCCACCAACGGCAATATCAGCCTGCTGGCGGCAGACGATGTGCTGGCAACGGATGGCAGCGTGGCGAATAACCAACCCAAGGTGGAAACCCTCGCCACCGGGAAAACCATCGATGTCCGTGCGGGCGGCGCGCTCAGCATGGAGACGGACGCCCAGTTCAAGACCAATAACGGCAATGTCCGCCTGGAGAGCCTGAACGGCAACACCACGGTGGGCGTCATTTTGGCCGGCACGGGCAACGTCAGCATCACCGCCACGGGCAGCATCCTGGATGCCCAGGCCTCGGACGAGACCACCGCCGTTGCCAATGTGACGGCCTCCAGCCTGCGTTTGAGCGCCGGTACGGGTATTGGTGCAGGCAGCAATCTGTTGGACACCGTGGTCAACACGCTGGCCTTGAATGTGACCAGCGGCAGTGCCTTCATCAAGGAAAGCGATGCCCTGACCGTGGGCAGCGTGGCGGCCATTGCCGCGCGGGTGAACCGCGTGGACAGCCTGGGCGCTGTTGCCAACAAGGACGACCTGGCCGACATCAGCGGCTTGGCTGTTGCCGGCAACGGCGCGTTGGTCTTGGTGGCGGGTGGAAATACCACCGTCAGCAACACCATTACCGCCACCGGCAGCGGCCACGTCTTGCTCAGCATCACCGGCACCCTGGACCTCAATGCCGCACTCGACGCGGGCAGTGGGCATGTGAGCCTGGTCAGCAGCGGGGCCATGGGCTTTGCCGCCGCTGGCGACATCAGCACCACAGGGACCGGCACCGTGGATGTGCGCTCAGGCGCCTCCATCGCCATGACCGACGGCGCAGTCAGCACCGCCGTCAACGGCAACATCCGTTATGTGGCCACCACCACGCTGACGCTGGGCGCTTTGAGCACCAGCGGCAACATCAGCCTGAGTGCGTCCAGCATCAGCGACAGCGGCACCACCGAGACCGACCTCACGGCCAACGAGTTGCGCCTGGTCACCACGGGCACAGCCAGCGGTAACGGCGCGGGCACCAGCACCAACCACCTGGAACTCAACGTCGCCAAACTGGCCGCCAGCGTGGCGGGCACCGGCACCGGAGGCCTGTTCCTCACGGAAGCCAGCGCCATCCAGATCGGCACCCTGAGCGCCATCAACGTCAACCAGGTCGGCACCGACGGTGCCACCCTGACCGCCACGAGCGACACGGCGCAAAGCAACCTAAGCAGTGCAGCGCACCTGATCCTGGTCACCACGGCAGGCAGCATCGAGACGCTCTCCAGCGGCGGCGCGACCAGTGCAGCGGGCAACCTGCTCATGAGCGCAGGCGGGGCCAATGACCTAACCATCGGCGCCACGGTCACCAACAGTGTCGGCCACACCAGCCTCAATGCTGGTGCCAACATCGTGCAAAACGCCAACATCACCGCCAGCGGTGCTGCTTCCACTATCGAATTGATAGCTGGTAGCGCAATCACCATGGGGTCTGCAGCCACAATTGGCTCTAACAACGGCAACATCCTGCTGAACGCCGCCACGGGCGACATCACCCTGGAGACCATTACCGCAGGCAGCGCCAGCGTCGCCATCACGGCGCAAGCCGGCAACATCATCGACCGCGACACGGCGGGCGACACCACGGTGGACATCACTGCGGCAGGCCTGCTGCTCCAGGCCAACGCCAGCACCAAGGGCATAGGCGCAGGCGGCAACCACCTGGAGGTGAGTGTCACCACGCTGAACCTGAGCGCAGGCGCAGGTGGCGCGTACATCACCGAAAGCAGCGGCGTCACCATCGACGCCCTCACGGTGGCCATCAACCGCGTGGGCAGCGATGCCACGGTACCGGGCAGCGCCAGCGGCACGGCCACCGTCACCCAGGAAGACCTGAGCGTCACGGGCGCGGGCCACCTGGTCTTGGTCAGCACGGCAGGCGACCTCACCGTCAACGCCGGCACGGCGGCCACGGGCGGCGTCAGCGCCGCCACCGGCAACACCCTGCTCCAAGCTACGGCGGGCGCACTGAGCCTGAACGCCGCACTGGCGGCCAGCGGCGGACACATCAGCCTGGTGGCAGGCACCACCCTGAGCCAGGGCGTGGATGGCGACATCAGCACCACCGGCACGGGCACCATCGACGCGCGGGCCAATGCCATCGCCATGACCGACGGCGCAGTCAGCACGGCCGTCAACGGCAACATCCGTTATGTGGCCACCACCACGCTGACACTGGGCGCGTTGAGCACCAGTGGCAACATCAGCCTGAGTGCGTCCAGCATCAGCGACAGCGGCACGGCTGAGACCGACCTCACGGCCAACGAGTTGCGCCTGGTCACCACGGGCACAGCCAGCGGTAACGGCGCAGGCACCGCAGCCAACCACCTGGAACTCAACGTCACCAAGCTGGCCGCCAGCGTGGCGGGCACCGGCACCGGAGGCTTGTTCCTCACGGAAGCCAGCGCCATCCAGATCGGCACCCTGAGCGCCATCAACGTCAACCAGGTCGGCACCGA
>NZ_JAUYQD010000009.1 GCF_030697375.1 Rhodoferax sp.
CGACATCATCGTGCGCAATCAGAAAGTCAACGTCCGCATGCTCAAGACCGACCTCAAGATCGGCACCACCAAGGCCCTGGAGCTGATCGCCAAGCTTGAGCAAGCCGGCAAGGTCAGCACGTGTGACGAGCGCGGCGGCAGGAAGGTGTTGGTGACAGCATGAGCAAACCAAGCCAACGAACCAACTGGACGCCGGCGCTCGATGCCTGGCTGCGCGACATGTTCCCCAGCGCCACCGCGCAGAGCCTCTCCGACCAGATCGGCTGCTCGGTCGGGTCGCTGTACCAGCACGCCGCCAAACTGGGCCTGCAAAAGACGGCCGAGTGGCGTGCGCAAAACGCCCGCGAAACCACGCTAGCCCGCAGTCGGTGGGCGCCAGAGCTGCTGGAGATCCTGGACCTCATGTACCCCGACCAGCGCACCCAGGATCTGGCCGACTTCATCGGCATCCCACTCTCCCGCGTGCATGCCATGGCCAACGCGCGTGGACTGCGCAAATCGCCCGAGCTGGTGCAGCAAATGGCGCGCGATCGGCTCACGCCGGCACACCCCGCCGCTGATCACAAATTCAAAAAAGGCCATCAGTCCTGGAACGCCGGCCGCAAGGGCATCAACTACCCCGGCATGGTACCGACCCAGTTCAAAGCCGGCCGCCGTCCTCACACCTGGCAGCCCATCGGCACCTACCGCGTTAGTGGCGACGGCCAGCTGGAGCGCAAGGTCAACGATCTGCCAGGCGCGAACCATGTGCGCTGGCATCCGGTGGCCCGCCTCGTGTGGCAAGCGGCGCACGGCCCTGTGCCCAAAGGCCACATGGTGGTGTTCAAGCCCGGCGCCAAGACCAAGGTGTTGGAACAGATCACCCTGGACAAGCTGGAGTGCATCAGCCGCGCCGAAAACGCCAGGCGCAACCACCCCAACAGCAGCAACCCCGCGCTGGCCCGCCTGGTGCAGCTCAGGGGCGCCATTACCCGCCAAGTCAACCGAATCACCCGTGAAGCACAGGAGATATCCGCATGAGCACCGATACCAAACCCAACACCCCCACCATGGCGCCCCACATCGACCAGTTGCGCCAACACCTGATGGATACCCTGGCGGATCTGCGCAACCGCGACAAGCCCATGGAGCCCGATCGCGCCCGCGCCGTGGCGCAGGTGGCCGGCGTGCTGATCGACACCGCCAAGGTCGAAATTGAGTACCTCAAGGCCACCGGCCAGGACCGCTCCAACTTCCTGGAAATCCCCCCGGATGCGGACGTGGCCGGCCTGGGCAACACGCCGCAAACGACTCCGCGCAATGGCATCGCCAGCATCACCCGCCATCACCTGCGAGGCTGAAAATGATCACCTCCCGCAACGACCTCAAAACACCCCGCCGCCCACGTTGGGCGCCCGTGGTGAACACCTTGGAAATCGCCATCAATGGCGCGGCAAAGATCGACCGAAAGGATGTCGACGAGCTGCTGTCCGCTGTGCAGGAAGCCTTCAAGTCATTGCGCGAAGGCGTGGCCACACAGCGCCAATGGTCCATTCTTGCCGGCTGCATGGATGTGGCCAAGGCCATCGAACGCCAGGGCGTGGTGCGCGGCCTGCACGAGCACTTGGACAGCGCGGATACCGCCCTTCAGGCCATCTACAAACGCGCCCGTAAGGTGGACGGCTGGAAGCCCACCGCCCTGCACTTTTATGAGCTGGACGCCGTGCGCGATTTCGTCAACCTATACGCCTTCCAGATACGCAAACTTAGCCGCGCTGAGTTTGACCAGGTAGTCAAAACCGCCACCAGCCAGATCCGCAGCAACGGCGGGCAGGTGGCGGTGATTCGGATGGTTTCGGGAGTGGCAGCATGAAAGAACGGCCAATACTTTTCAGCGGCCCGATGGTCCGGGCTCTGCTTGGTGGCTCCAAGACGCAGACGCGCCGGGTGTTTAAGTACAAAAACGGCGGCGTGCAGCCCCGCACCAACGACTTACCTGGCATGCGCCAAATCATGCACAACTGCCCATACGGCCAACCCGGTAACCGGCTTTGGGTGCGGGAAACTTGGGGGTACTTCGGTGGTGACGAATACATCTACCAAAAAGACATTGGTTCAGTCGGCTATCGTGCTAGCCAAATTGACGGACTCGACCACATCCCAGGTGGCCGCTGGCGCCCCAGCATCCACATGCCCCGCTGGGCCAGCCGCCTCACTCTGGAAATCACCGGCGTGCGTGTGGAGCGGCTGAATGACATCAGCAGGGCAGATGCCGAGGCCGAGGGATGCACCAAAAACCACAACGGCTACTACTGGGGTGGTCCGCATGAAACTAGCGGTCTAAAGCAGTTGGCCAGCGCAAAAGGTGCTTATCGAGACCTCTGGGAATCCCTCAACGGAACCGATTCATGGGCCGCAAACCCATGCGTATGGGTGATCGAGTTCAAAAGGATTGCACCATGAGCGACACAATTGGATCAGAGGATTGCGCTGCCATGCTGCGCTGCACAGTCGACCAGGTCGAAGAGCTGGCGCGGGCGGGCGACATACCCGGCTTAAAAATTGGCCGGTCTTGGCTCTTTGTACGCCCCGACCTCCTGGTGTATTTGGCAGAGAAGGCCCGAGAAGAAGCGCAAGAGCGCCGGTCCAAGCGCCAACCTAACGTCACACCTATAGTGCCGACGAAGCGCCGCCAGCCTCCGGTGTTGCCCACATTCGGGCTGCAAGGTCGGAACCCCTGAAACTGGCATATCGCTGCGCCATGACGGACCCAGCGGACCAGCCCATGATCCGATTGATCTCTTCAGAACGGAACATCCAGTTCCCACTGGAGTCCCGCATTTCCAGCCAGCGGCATGTGGCTTCGTGGCGCAGGTCATGCTCATGCAAGCCAGGGCAATCCGCATAGTCAAAGGCTGTCGTAAATCTCGCTGACAACCGCGAGGACACCTTCTGCAGGGGAAGGTTTGGCTCCTCCTCCATGAACGGAAACAGGTTCGCACCGGGCAGCATCGAACGGTTTGACAGGTAGTGCACCAGCGCGGCGTGTACCTCTGGGCGCATAGGCACATCGCGGAACGCAATTTTCCCGCGCCACTGCTTGGAGCTTTGCACGCGGATCACCTTGTGGTCCATTTCGATGCTGCCACGCTTGAGGGTGTACGCCTCCTTCAATCGAAGGCCAGAGTACACAATCACAATGAACATCGTCAGCATGGCGTTGCCGCCGAGCAGCAGCAAGCTACGCTCGCGGTCTGGCCGCTGGAATCCTGACAATGCCGCGACGATGCGCTCTTGCTCGCCCTTGTGCAGCCGCCTGTCCCGCGATACATCAACCTTTGCCTTGCCTCCATTTGCCACCACCAGCTTTTTGTCCAGGTCGGTATAGGCGCTGTAACCCTTTGGCAGCAGCTTGACCGGGTTTGACATGACCACATCCGGGTTGTGCCGCAGGTACTCATCAATGGCACGGCCCAGGCCTTGAATGCGGTGGCGTATGGAGCCTGGGGCGAGATTGGTTTTTACTTTGAGCGACTGGAGGTATCCGGCCAACCAGGCGTAATTTGCATCCACCAACTTGACAGCCCCGACCTCCATCAACAGCGAGCCAAGTGCGGATTGCGCGGTAGGTGCGGCCAGACCGCTGTTGATCCAGGCACGGATGATGTGGGCCAGCGTTGTGGTGGTGCTCACCGTGGACTTGAGCAGCTCAGCGGGTGGAGCCATGCCCGCCAGCTTCATGAGCCGCCACTGGTCCGCATAGGACGCTGCCTGCGCTTCGGTGTCAAAGGAGAACGCCTTGCGCCCACCAGGTAGGGATGGGTGGCTGAGACTTATTTCCCACTTGCCTGACGGTTTCAAACGCGGTTTAGCCATGTAGCCTCCTACTCATACGGATGGCTATTCTACAAACCCATACCGACTCAGACGCAGTTTGATTGCGTCTTGAGCCCGTTTGAGGGGTATTTCAGGCGGTTATTACGGTTACAGCACCTAACTAAGCTATTGATTTATAAAGGATTATTACCCTTCCCGAGTCTGGTATAGACGGCTACAAGATCGAGTTGATCCAGCGTGCAGAGCACGCGTCAGGCACAGGCCTGCGCTAAATGCAGGGAGGCGCAGCTTATTGCTGCACCTTGGCACACCAAGACTCCAGTTCAGCGAAATGTGGCCGATATAGAGGAGAACTTGTAGCCAAAAAAGGCGGTCCCATGCCCTCTACCTCTACCTTACTTAGACCCCCCACCATCGAACTTGAAGTTTTGATGTGGAGCCGGCAGTTACAGAAAACCCGGTTTGACGATTACGTCGCGCTGCGCTTTCTGTCGAACGCCATTTTTTCCTTGCGCGCTGCGCAATCGTCTGAACTGGGCCCCACAAGCCGATGCCAGATGGCACTGGAAGGCATCTACGCGCTGTGCCTGGGGTCCATTTATCTGCACGGTCTTCTCCCCTTGGGCCAAGAAGGGCACAGAGAGCTGGTCATCCAGGTTGCCACCGAACTGATGGGGCTCCCCATGGCAGAGCGGCACCAAATTTTGGCCGCAAAAAAACAGCTAGAGGCCCTGACCTGCGACACGGTCGAATCCTTGGATGAACAGGACGTGCGCTATATGGGTGCGATCAGTCACAAGGCCTTGTCGCAAGCCCAACACGTGTACCCCGACTGGTTCGAGTGACGGGGTTATGACCGGGTCAGGCTTTGCGTATCGCTGGCCAGTTGGGTGACCCGTGCCCAATCGCCTTGGGCAAAAGCATCCGCGGGCACCACCCAGGAGCCCCCTACACACACCACATTGGGCAAGGCCAGGAAGTCGGGGGCGTTTTGCAAGGTCACCCCACCGGTGGGGCAAAACTTCACGTCAAAAAACGGACCACTCCAGGCCTTGAGCATGGCCGGGCCACCCGCTTGCATGGCCGGAAAGAACTTGAGTTCGGTAAAACCCTCTTCTTGGGCCATCATGATTTCACTGCCGGTGGCGACACCGGGCAACAAGGCCAGACCCACATCGCGGCACGCCTGCCCTACGGCACTGGTGTAGCCGGGGCTGACTGCAAAACATGCACCCGCATTGGCGGCCGCTTGTGCATCGGATTTGGAACGCACGGTGCCCGCACCCACCACGGCTTCGGGCACCGCTTTGGCAATGGCTTCGATGCAGGCCAGGGCTTGCGGCGTGCGCAAGGTCACTTCCAACATGCGAATACCGCCTGCAACCAAGGCGCGCGCCATGGGCACGGCATGGGCCACATCATTCAACACGATCACGGGAATCACGGGGGCGTCTTGCATCACTTGCAAAGCGGTGAAGCGGGGCAGGGAACTCATGGCATTCTCCAAATATAAACAAGGGTAAGGGGCAATGGGGCTGTGCGCGGGCTCACAGCCAGCTGCACGCACCCTCTTCCGCCGCCAGCGCATTGCGGCGCATATTGGCAAACAACTCACGGCCCATGCCCACGCCGTTGGCGGCGCGCAGGGCTTCGGGCATGGTTTCAAGGGCGCGTGCATCCCACTCGGCGGCATCCACCAGCACCTGCAGCGTGCCCGCGGTGGCGTCCAGGCGGATGACATCGCCGTCCCGCACCTTGGCCAGCGGACCACCGGCGGCGGCTTCGGGGGAAACATGGATGGCCGCCGGCACTTTGCCTGAAGCGCCGCTCATGCGGCCATCGGTGACCAGCGCCACCTTGTAACCCTTGCCCTGCAGCACCGCCAGCGGGGGGGTGAGCTTGTGCAGCTCGGGCATGCCATTGGCCTGGGGGCCCTGCCAGCGCACCACGCAAATCAGATCCTGGTTGAGAGCGTTGGCATTGAAAGCCGCATGCAGCGCCTCTTGCGAATCAAACACCCGGCAGGGCGCTTCGATCACATGCCGGTCTTCGGGCACGGCGGACACCTTGATCACGCTGCGGCCCAAGTTGCCCTGCAAGAGCTTCAAGCCACCGCTGGCGCTGAACGGGCTGCTGGCCGGACGCACCACGGAGTCGTCTTGGCTGGCGCCCGGGTCCGTCCACTGCAACGCACCGTCCGCTTGGGCCGAAGGAATGCCGGTGAATTCGCGCAATCCCCCAGCGCGCACCGTCAGCACATCGGCATGCATGAAACCGGCGTCCAGCAACTCGCGAATCACATAACCCGGACCGCCTGCGGCCTGGAACTGGTTCACGTCCGCACTGCCATTGGGGTAGACGCGGGTGAGCAGGGGCACCACGTCCGACAGGTCTGAAAAATCGTTCCAATCGATGACGATGCCGGCTGCCCGGGCCACCGCCACCCAGTGGATCAGGTGGTTGGTGGAGCCGCCCGTGGCCAGCAGCGCCACCATGGCGTTGACGATGCAGCGCTCGTCCACCACATGCCCAATCGGTGCAAAACGCTTGGCTTTGGTGATGCCCAGCACCGTGCGTGCGGCCTCACGGGTGAGCTCTTCACGCACGCTGGCACCGGGGTTGATGAAGGCCGTGCCCGGCACATGCAGTCCCATGGCCTCCAGCAGCATCTGGTTGCTGTTGGCGGTGCCGTAAAAAGTGCAGGTGCCCGAGCCATGGTAGGCGGCGGATTCGGCCTCCAGCAACTCGGCGCGCCCCACCAAACCCTGTGCCGCCTTTTCGCGGACCTTGGATTTTTCGTTGTTGGACAGGCCCGAGGTCATGGGGCCCGCCGGCACAAACACCGTGGGCAAATGGCCGAAATGCAGCGCCCCAATGAGCAGACCCGGCACGATCTTGTCGCACACCCCCAGCATCAGGGCCGCATCAAACACGTCGTGGCTGAGCGAAATGGCCGTGGCCATGGCAATGGTGTCGCGCGAGAACAGGCTCAGCTCCATGCCGGGTGTTCCCTGGGTTACGCCGTCGCACATGGCGGGCACGCCACCGGCCACCTGGGCCGTGGCGCCCCAGCGGCGCGCCTCCAGTTTGATGAGGTCGGGGTAGTGCTGCAGCGGCGCGTGGGCCGAAAGCATGTCGTTGTAGGCGGTAACGATGCCGATGTTGGGGCCTTTCTCGGCCACCACCTTGAATTTGTCGATGCCTGTCACACGGGCCTTGTCGTCACCGGGCATGGCGGCAAAGGCGTGTGCCACATTGGCGCAGCCCATGCGTTCCGCGCCCGGCTTACGCTGGGCCGCCGCATCCACCTGCGCCAGATAGGCGCTGCGGGTGGGCGCGCTGCGCTGGGCAATACGGCGTGTAACGGCCTCCACCATGGGGTGAAGCGCAGGAGTGGCAGGGTGGGAAAGAGCGGTGGTGTCTTGCATGGTGCTTTGTAACAAAATTACATAACGCATGGTAACTTGGAAACCTGATCTTGGGAATGCCGTGAGGTTACCAACTGGGTACGAACCAGCCGCCCTGCCTATACTTGTGCTATGACCTCTATTGCATCCCTCCGAAAAAGCTACGAACGCGCCGAACTGAGCGAGGACGCCTCCCACGGCGACCCTCTGGTCCAATTCGAGCAATGGCTCAAGGAAGCCATTGCCTCGGAAATACCGGAACCCAACGCCATGACCTTGGCCACAGTGTCCAGCAACCTGCGCCCCAGCACCCGCATTGTGCTGATCAAAGGTTATGACGAACGCGGCATCACCTGGTTTACCAACTACAGCAGTCGCAAAGGGGGGGAACTGGCCGGTAACCCGTTTGCCGCCCTGCAGTTTCACTGGGTGGAGTTGGAGCGGGTGGTACGCATCGAAGGGGTGGTCGAAAAAGTAAGTGATGCCGAAAGTGACGACTACTTCCACAGCCGCCCGCTGGACTCCCGCATCGGCGCCTGGGCCTCGCCGCAAAGCCAGGTGATTTCGGGGCGTGGGGTGCTGGTGGCCAATGCGGCCAAATTTGGGACCAAGTTTTTGTTGCAGCCGCCGCGCCCTACTCACTGGGGTGGCTACCGGCTCAAGCCCGACACCTGGGAGTTCTGGCAGGGTCGCAAGAGCCGCTTACATGACCGCCTGCGTTACACGCAGGCGCCAGACCGGGCCTGGGTCCGTGAGCGCCTGGCTCCCTGATTACCCGAGCCGGTGCGCGCCGGTGCTTGGCGTCGGCTGCCGGACCTCTGCTTTGATCCACGCCAGGAATACCTGGGCGTTGTCTGACAGTTCACGGTGGCGTGGGGTCACCAGATAGTAGGAATACGCGGCCGCCAGTACCGGGCCTGGCAGGCGCATGAGGCGGCCTGCGGCCAAATCATCTTGGACCAGCACGGAGCGCACCAAGGCCACCCCCTGCCCTTCGACGGCGGCCTGGACCAGCAAACCCGCATCATTGAAGACGATGGCGGAGTTGAGCGCCACAGGGCCCACACCTGCCGCGTTGCACCAGTCCTGCCAAGTGACGGCCGCGTTGTCGCGCAACAGTGTTTTAGCCAGAATATCCGCGGCACGGGTGGGCACAAGCGGCCCCAGATAGTGGGGGCTGGCGACCACCAGCATGTCTTCGTCCATCAGTTTTTCGGCTTGCACACCCGGCCAGTCGCCCGCTCCATAGCGCAGTGCCACATCGACCCCTTCCCTTTGCAGGTCCACCACCGTCAGGCTGGCATCCAGCGTCAATTCGATATGGGGATGCAGGGCCATGAACCGGGGTAAACGCGCCAGCAACCACTTGGCCGCAAACGAGGGCAACACCGATACGCGCAGGGTGCGCCGTGCGGGCTTGGGCTGCACCTCTTCCATGGCACGGACCAGTTGCTTAAAAACATCCGTCAGCTTTGGCGCCAGTTGCTGCCCGGCATGTGTCAAACCCACGCCACGCCCGACACGCTGCAACAGCTCAACCCCCAGACTCTCCTGAAGAAATTTGATTTGGTGGCTGATCGCACCATGCGTCACGTGCAGCTCCTCGGCGGCCCGGCGCAGGCTCAGGTGCCGCGCGGCCGACTCAAACGCGCGCAGGGCCGGCAATGGTGGAATTTTGTTTGTCATACCAGGTGAATTTTATTCACTTGTCTCTCGAATAGAAAACGATAGTCAATTCCAGTTCAACCTCGCAAAATTCAAAACAACACCCGCCCATCATGCGAACAATTTTCATATTTCATTGCATTACCAAACCATGAACCTGTTTGAACTCAGCCTGGCCCTGCTCGTCACCGCGATTTGGGGACTGAACTTCTCCATCATCAAGATCGGCCTGGCCTCTTTTGACCCCTATTTGCTGGCTGCCATACGCTTTGCCTTGTGCGCGGTGCCTGCCGTCTTTTTTATTCCTCGGCCCGCCGTGCCAAAGCGCTTTCTGGTGGCCTATGGGCTGATGTTCGGCGTGTTGCAGTGGGGTTTGGTGTACGCCGGCATCGACTTCGGTGTCTCACCCGGGCTCGCCTCTTTGGTATTGCAGCTTGCGGTTTTTTTCACCATGGCCGGTGGCATCCTGTTTTTCAGCGAAAAGGTCCGCCCGACACTGGTGGCTGGCACCGTGATTGCTTTTTCCGGTGTGGCCCTGGTGTTCTGGCATACCCAAGGCCGTACCACCGTGCTCGGCCTGGGCCTGGTGATTCTGGGAGCCCTGGCCTGGGCTGCGGCCAACCTGATCGTGAAGGCGTCCAAAACCACGGAAATGTTTGGGTTCATGGTGTGGTCCAGCCTGGCCGCACCCCTTCCGCTGTTGCTGCTGTCCTACCTTGTCACGGGTTCCGAGAAAATCGTCCATTCCCTGGCCACGGTCGACTCCCGTGCCGTTTTCTCGATCCTGTTCCAGGTCTACCCCACCACCTTGTTCGGATACGCCATCTGGAACCGTTTGCTGAAAAAATACCCGGTTTCCACGGTGGCGCCTCTGACGCTGCTGGTGCCGGTGTTCGGCATGCTCGGCTCGGTGCTGGTTTTCAACGAGTCCCTCGCGCCTTACAAACTCGCCGCTCTGGTGCTGATTTTGTCGGGGCTGGTCGTGAACGGCTTTGGCACCCGGCTGTGGGCGGCGGTCTCGCGCCGAGCATCCTCGCCCCAAGCCCTTTAAAGCAAGACCTTTTTTGCCGCCTGCTTGACCGTTGCCGTCAGGCGCTGGGCGGACAGCGGTTCGCGCTCCCAGTGGTGCCAGTACAGCGCCACGTCCACCGCACTGCCCGGCAGAATTTCGTGCAACTCCAAATGGCCGGGGCGCTCCACCAAAAACAGGTCTGGCACCATGCCCCAGCCCATGCCGTGCTCCAGGGCGCTCTCGAAGGCATCCACCGCCGGTACGAAGTGGCGCGGGTACTGGGGCGCCACCAGCTTGAAATGCTGTTCCAAAAACGCGTCCTGCAAACCGTCCTTGCGGTTGAAGATGACTGCGGGGGTTGCCAGCAGGCGGTGCACCGACACCGCCCCGCTTGGGGTCCGGCACTGGGCCGCCAGGTCAGGCGCCGCCACGCAGCGGTAGCGCAACACCCCCAGCGGCTCGGCCAGGCAGCCGCGCATGGGCTGCTGCTGCGTGCTGACGCAGCCCACCACATCTCCATTCTTGAGCGCCTCATGCGTGTGATCCTGGTCGTCAATGACCACATCCAGCAGCAGGTGGTGCTGCGCCAGCAAACCAGCCACCCCGGGCAGGAACCAGCTGGCCAGTGAATCGGCGTTGACGGCCACACTCAGACTCTGCCAGCGGACTTGCACACCGGACGGGCGCCCCTGTTGCAAGCCCCCCACCATATCTGCTTCCATCAAGCGCAGTTGTTTGACATGGCCCAGCAGGGCCTGGCCTGCGGGTGTCGCCCGCACGGTCTTGCCGCGCACCAGCAAACGCTGCCCCAAGGCGGCTTCCAAGGCTTTGATGCGCAAAGATATGGCCGGCAAGGTCAGGTTGAGTGCTTTCGCGGCAGGGCCAAAGCCGCCCTGCTCCAGCACGGCAGCCAGTGCCTCCAATTGCCTTGCATCCAGCATCCCGGCTCCTTTGATTAAAAATTTATTTACCGATAAAAGTTTAATTTAGTTTTGTTTAATTAAATGCACCTTCCCGGCACACTGCAGGCATTCACGCAAAAAAAGCCTTCACCAACCGAACCGAAACCACCCATGCTGCTGTCTACCGCATCCTCTCTGGCCCCGGCGTTTTATGCCGGTTTGCTGCTCAGCCTGTCGCTCATCATGGCGCTGGGCCCGCAAAACGCCCATGTGATGCGCATGGGCCTGTTGGGCCAACATGTGTGGCTGACGGTGGGCCTGTGCATCCTGTCGGACGTGTTGCTGATCGGCCTGGGCGTGCTGGGCCTGGCGCAACTGGGGGGGCTCTCGGCCCCCCTGAAAAACACCCTGGTCGGCGGCGGCATCCTGTTTTTGCTGTTCTACGGCACCCAGGCATTCCAGCGCTTTCGGGCGGGCGTCCCCGCCAACCCGCTGGATGCAGGTGCCAAGGGGTCTACGCCCCTGACCCGCCGCCAAGCCACCGGGGCTGCCTTGGCCTTTGCCTGGCTGAATCCGCACGCCTGGCTGGACACGGCGGTGTTGATTGGCACCGCCTCCATGGCCTGGGGCCAACCCGCCAATGCGGCCTTTGGCATCGGTGCGGCGACCGGTTCGGTGCTCTGGTTTGTGGGACTGGGCTTTTGCGTGTTGTGGCTCGGCCAGCGCCTGCAATCCCCGGCGACCTGGCGGGCACTGGACGGGTTGGTGGCCTTGATGATGTGGGGCACTGCGTTGGTGCTGGGCTGGGGCCTATGGGCAAGTTAATGCCGCAAAAACGGCTCCAACGCTTCCACCGGGCCGGGCCGCCCAAAATAGTAGCCCTGAAAGTGCAAGCAGCCCTCCCCCACCAGGAAGTCGCACTGGGTTTGCGTTTCCACCCCTTCGGCGATCACCATCATGTCCAGGCTTTTGCCCAAGGTGACGGTGGCACGCACAATCGCCGCGTCTTTGGGATTGGACAGGGCTTCGTACAAGAAGGACTGGTCGAT
This sequence comes from Rhodoferax sp., assembly GCF_030697375.1. Lineage (GTDB taxonomy): Bacteria > Pseudomonadota > Gammaproteobacteria > Burkholderiales > Burkholderiaceae_C > Allorhodoferax. The sequence continues at coordinate 11,852 of NZ_JAUYQD010000009.1, forward strand.
TTTGAGCTGGTCCAGCGGCAGGCGTTTGAGGTAGCTCAGTGAAGAGTAGCCGGTGCCAAAATCGTCCAGCGAAAAGCCCACACCCTGCGCCTTGAGTGCCAGCATCTTGGCAATGATGTCGTCCACATCGTTGACCAGCAGGCTTTCCGTCAGTTCCAATTTAAGCCGATGGGGCGGTGCCCCCGTACGTTCAAGCGTGGCCAGCACCTCTGGCACAAACTGCTCTCCCAGAAACTGCAAGGCACTGACGTTGACCGAGACCGTGAGATGCGCGGTATGCGGCTGCGCGCTCCAGACCTTCAATTGCCGACACGCGGTCTCCAGCACCCACTGCCCCAAAGGCAGAATCAGCCGGGTTTCTTCCGCCAGCGGAATAAAGTGGGCGGGCGACACCATGCCGCGCACCGGATGCTGCCAGCGCACCAAGGCTTCGACCCCGGTGAGCCCCCCCTGCTGGTCCACCTGGGGCTGGTAGAACAACAAAAACTGGTCCGCCTCCAAACCCTGGCGCAAGTCGGCTTCAAGTTCCGCACGCGCGGTCATGGAGGCCTGCATTTCAGGGTCGAAGAAACGCAAGGTATTGCCGCCGGCATCTTTGGCTTTGTGCAGCGCCAGGTCCGCGCGTTTGAGCAAATCCTCCACCTGGAATTCGCTGCCGTGGAACAAGGCCACCCCCACGCTGGCACTGCTGTGGTGCGTCAGCTGGACCAGCGGATGGGGCTGGCTCAATGCCGACACAATTTGTTCCCCCACCGCTTCCGCCTGGGCGCCCGCGTCGGTGCGCTTGTCTTTCAGGTCCTGCAGCAGGACCACGAACTCGTCGCTGCCCAGGCGCGCCACCGTGTCGCCCTCGCGCACGCAATAGTTCAGGCGCTCGGCAACTTGGCACAGCATCAAATCGCCCTGGCCGTGTCCCTGCGTGTCATTGAGGTTTTTGAAGTGGTCCAGATCGATGAAAAGCAAGGCCCCGTTGCGGTGGTAACGCTTGCTGCTGGCCAGCGCATGCTGCAGCCGGTCCAACAGCAGGCGCCGGTTGGGCAAACCGGTCAGGGGGTCGTAAAAGGCCAGGTTTTTGATTTGGTCTTCCGCCAGCTTGCGTCCCGTGATGTCGGCAAAGGTGGAGACATAGTGGGTCACCACATCCTTGGCGTCTTTGACCGCCGAGATGGTCAACCACTCGGGGAACACCTCGCCATTTTTGCGCCGGTTCCAAATTTCCCCCTGCCAGGACCCGCTGGCGGCAATGGACGCCCGCATGGCCCCGTAAAAGGCCGCATCGTGGCGCCCCGAGCTCAGCAGGCCCGGGGTTTGGCCCATGGCATCGGCCGCCGAATAACCAGTGATGCTGGAAAACGCCCGGTTGACCCGCAAAATGACACCAGCGCTGTCGGTGATGAACATGCCTTCGTGCGACTCAAAGGCGGTGGCGGCAATGCGCAACTGCACCTCTGCCAGCTTGCGCTCGGTGATATCGGAGATGAAACCGTGCCACAGCACCGACCCATCCTCCAGCCGCTGCGGCGCGGATTTGCCAAAAATCCAGCGGTCCGTGCCATCCGCAAAGCGAATGCGGTACTCCTGCTCCCAAGGGCTCAAGGTCCGGGCGGAATGTTCGAGCGCGGCCATCCGTTCGGCCAAATCATCCGGGTGCACCAGGGCAAAAATGCGTGCCGCATCGTCAACCGCTTCATCGGGGGCCATCCGGTAGATGGCCCGAAAGCCCGCACTGACAAAAGGAAAACTCCCGCTGCCATCCGGGCGCAGCAAAAATTGGTACACCGCACCGGGCACCCGGCTGGTCAGATCCTGCAAAAGCGCCAGCGCCTGCTCCTGGGCCCAGGTATGCCGCTGCCGGGCCACCACATACCAAGACGCCAAGACCGCAATGGCCAAGGCCAAAAAACTGCCAATGGCGGCCTGGCGCACCAGGTTGGAACGGGTTTGTACATGGCCGGCAAAGGCATCTTTGCTGTCCGCCCCAATCGCGACCAGCAAGGGATAGGACGGCAGTTTGCGGAAATGCAAAATACGCTCCACATGGTCGATCACCCCGGGAGACGTGTACGTGCCGGACTGGTTGCCCTGGGCGAGGCGCGCAATGGCGGGACTGGCGGACAAATCGCCCTTGAACTGCTCCAGGTTGCCCATCCGGCGCGCCCGCACGGCGCCATCCAGGCCAAACAGAGACGCCACACCGCGCTCACCCAATTGCAGTTCGCCGTAAAAGCGGGTGAAGTAGCCGGGGTCCAGCGAGGCCACGATCACCCCTGCAAAAGTGCCATCCTTTTTGATCAGCCGCCGTGACAGTGCCACCGACCACTGACCAGACATTGGCTCCAGCAAGGGGCGGGAAATGAAAAGGCCGTTGTCGTCTTTGGAGGCGTGCACCGTGAAATAGTCACGCCGCGAGAGGTCGACACCTCCGTCAATGGGCAGGGTGCTTTGCTGCAAAAAGCCCTGTGCGTCAATCACCCCCACCTGAAGCAGCACTTGGCCATCCATCAGACCAGCGGCGCTCATTTCCGCCAGGTTCAGTTGGTCGCCGTGGTTTACATACTCCAACTGGAGCAGACGCAGCGTCTGGTCCACGCTGGCCAAAGTGCGTTCGGCGTGCTCCTGGCTGACCCGCGCCAAATTGGCAATATCGTTTTCGACGGACGCCAGCGTGCGCAGACGGTCGGCGTCGATCAACCGGAACACATGAAGCCAGACTGCAAACAACAAGCTGGTCGCAACCATCCAAATCGCGAAGTGGTGCAGCAGCCTGCCCCTTGTCGCAGCCACCTGACCCGGGGATTGGCGAAGCAATGGCATAGGTCAGGGGGTGGGCGCCACCGGCGCCAGAGAGTTACAAACCAGCGGCTTTGGCATCCTCGTCCATCTTGCGTTTGAAATAAAGACGGAACCACACCGCCATGCCCATCATGAACGCAATGCCTGCCACACTCATCAGTCCGTAGTCGGTGGTAAAGAGGTCTGTCAGCGCTTTCATGGTGGCGTTCCTTCAAGAAGAATGATGAACCGGCTGCCGATCAGCAACCGAAGGGGTCACTATCGCGCTGTGCGGCACACACCGCCTTGACCTGCATCAAGCAAATGACGGAAACCGGCCTCATCGCCAGCCATCGCGGCCTGCCGGGTCGCCCTACTTCACGGCCACCGCGTCGGTGATGCGGTAGTACAGGCCAAACGGGTCGTCGTTGAGGACCGCAAACTGCCCCTCCACCACCACCGCCTCCAGCGAGTACTTCACGGGCGTCTTGGTTTTGACCTCGACCATGCTCTCAGGCCCGCCCGGCACGCAAAACGCACAGCTCAGCGGCACCGAGCTCAGCAAAAAGTGCTTTTGTTTCTCGCCCGGCTCCAGCGGCATCATGAAACCCTGAATGCGCTGGCTCTTGTGGTGCAAGGCCTGCACCGTGGCGGGAAAGATCGGCAGGATGCGGTTTTTTTCCACCTTGGTCTTGACGGCCGTGAGCACCGACCAGGGCAGCACGTCGGCACGCTCCTGCAAGGGGGCGAAGGGGCTGTTGGGGCTGTGCACGCCGGCACCGGTCCCCGCAGGAACCGCACCGCCCCCCATGGGCGAACTCAGTTGCGCCCATGCGCCCAGCGGCAGCAGGGCCGCGCTCAGCGACACGGCGAGGGCAAAACGTTTCATGGCGAATCTCCTGTAGAGCGTCGATCTTAGTGCTCGTGTTTCATCCCGCAAAACTTGCCGATGGCCAGGCCTTTGCAAGCGGTTTGCAGCGCTTTGTTGCAGACCTCTTCGCCTTTGTCGGCTTCGCGGCATTTTGCGGCGTTTTCATGGGCCGCCGCGATGGCGCGGTGGCGGGCAATATCTTCCTTGGTTTCCTTGTCGGTTTCAGCTGCTATCGAAATAGTAGCTGCTTGCGCAATGAATACGAGGGCTAGAAGCATTTTTTTCATAAATTTACCGGGTTTGGAGAAGACTGAGAACACTGACACGAAAAGCCCCCCATGCGGGCAAGAGGGCCGCGCCGACCGACACCCCCAGCGCCAGACAGGGCACGATGAGTAACTCGGGCGGCCAGACCATGCCGCCTATGAGCAAAGAGTTGTCCAGTTGCAGCAGCCAGGCCAGCGCCGCCGCAAAGGCCTGGCCCAGCAGCAAGCCCGCCAGGGACGCCAGCAGGCCCAGCCACAGGGCCTCGCACAGCAGCAGGGCCGCCACTTTGGCCGGTGACGCGCCCAGCATGCGCAAGAGCGCCAGATCCGCACTGCGCTCCCGCACCGCGCTCCACAGGGCAATGAACACACTCAAGCCCGCGGTGAGCAGCAGCACCCCGGCAAAGGCCCGCAGCACGTCGGTGCCCAGGCCCAGCATGTTGAGCAGGCGGCTGATTTCCAGCGCCGGGGCGGCGGCCTGCATGTCGGTGCCGGTGTTGATGAAGCGCGGGAAACTCAGGGCCGCCATGGGCGTCTTGTAGCGGACCAGCGCCAGGGTGATTTCACGCTCTTCCTCCATCACCTTCCGGTCGTCCGCGTCCACCGCGGTGAAGTCTTCGTGCACTTTCCACACCGAGGCGGTGTCGGTGAGAACCAGCCGGTCCAGCACGCTGCCGCTGGGCGCCAGAATGCCCGTCACGGTGTAGCGGCTGTCGCCATGCACATGGCCACCCGCGCCCAGCCCGTGTGCGCCCACAAAGGTATGGCCCACCACCAGCCCCAGTTGGCGCGCGGCGGTGGCGCCTACCACCACCTGCATGGGCGCGTCCCACAGACTACCCTGCGCCAGGGTGGCCTGGTAGTGGCGGATGTAGGCATGCGAGGTGCCGACGATGCGAAAACCGCGCAGGTTGTCGCCCAGGCTGATGGGGATGACGCTGTCCACCAGCGGGTGCTTCTCCAGTTCGCGCACCGCCTTCAGGGGCACATTGCCCGGTGGCACGTCGATGTGCAAGACCCCCGAGAGGATGAGTTGCATGGGGCTGCCTTTGGCCCCCACCACCACGTCGATGCCCGCCAGGTCGCGCTCGAAGGCCTTGTTCAACTGGTGCCCTACCAGCAGCAAAAAGGTGATGGACGCCAGCCCCAGGCTGAGCAGCAGCACATTGAGCGCCGCGCCCAAAGGCCGGGACCAGAGGTAACGCCAAGCAAAAAACAAAGTCTTCATGCTACTCTTTTCATAGCTGCTTACGCACCAAGCGCAAGGGCTGGAAGCCGATTTGACCATCAAATGTGGCGGGAATCAGCGCCGCCACGCGGGCGTCGTGGGTGGCAATCACCAGGGTGGCGCCGTGGGTGCGCGCCGTGGCCAGCAGCAGGCCCACCGCATCGGCGGCGGCTTCGTCGTCCAGGCTGGCCGTGGGTTCATCGGCCAGGATCACGCGGGGCTGCAGCAGCACGGCGCGGGCCAATGCCACGCGCTGCGCCTGGCCGCCCGAGAGCTGGGCCGGTGTGCGCTGGGCCAGCTCCTGCACGCCCAGGGCCTGCAAGGCGTCGGCAATGCGCGCGGCGTCCTCGGGCTGGCCGCTGGCCCAAAAGCCCAGGGCCAGGTTCTGCTGCACCGTCAGGGCCGCGCTCAGGTGCAATTTCTGGGGTAAAAAGCCGATAGACCGCGCCCGCCATGCGTCAGCAGCTATGTTTTTAAGAGCACCCAAGGCTTGGTCGGCCACCACCAGTTCGCCCGCCGTGGGAGCCACCAAGGCCGCCGCCAGCGCCAGCCAGGTCGATTTGCCACAGCCCGAGGGGCCGCTGAGCAGCAACACCGTGCCTTGGGCCACATCCACATCGGGAAAGTCCAAGGTGGGGCCGCCGGGGTAGCTGTAGCGGAGTTGGCGGCTGCGGATCATGCGGGCGCGCTGGTGCTTGCAGCACAGTCAATACACAGGCCACGCACCGCAAAGTCCATGCTCATGTCCTGGTACCCCAGCGCCTTGAGCACTTCCAGCGCCATCGCAGCGGCCTTTTCCAGATCGGCGGCATTGGCTTTCAAGGCGCCGGACAAGGGGCTGTCGCGGTGGCAGCTTTGGCATTCAAAGTGGGGAATGGCGTGCACGCTGGTTGGCATGGCCTGGTAGCGGCGCACCCGCTGGCTGTCCACGCGGCACAGCAGCAGGCCCACTTGCGTGAGCCGGTCTATCAGGCGGTACAGGGTCACGCGGTCCAAAGACACGCTGGACGCGCTGGCGCCGTCGTCGGACAAGGCCATCTGCAATTGGGCATGGGTGTAGCTGGTGTCCGGGTGGGCCAACAGCCAGCCCAGCACCAGCCGTGCGGCGGCCGTGCGGCGCAAGCCGTGGGCGGACAGCAAGGCGTCAATCGGGTCGGCCGCGGTCATCGGATGGGAGGGAGGGGTCAGGGATGCCATGGGGTTTTCTAAATTATTGCAACCAAGTTGCATAAACACAAAAACGCAATCAAGTTGCGATAGACTATACCGCAATCAAGTTGCATTATTACCGCAACTTCACCCTATCCGTCCTGCTTTACAAAAATGAAACCCCGCATGGCTCCCTCCCTTGCTCGTCTGAAATTCCCTGCCCCCAGCGTGCTGGCCTGGCCCGCCTGGCTGCGGGTGCTGGCCGTGGCGCCTGTACTGGCCCTGCTGTGGGGCGCGGTGCTGTGGGCGGGAATGGAGGCGGTGCCGCTATGAAAACGCATCCCGCACCCCCGCAGCCCGCCATTGCGAGCGCAGCACCCCTGATTACACTGAATAACCTGACCGTGAGCTACCGCCAACATCCGGCCCTGCACCACATCAGCGGGCAGTTTGCGCCGGGCTCCCTGACGGCGGTCGTGGGGCCCAATGGCTCGGGCAAAAGCACCCTGCTCAAAAGCATCGTGGGCCTGCTGCCCATGGAAGGCGGCCGTTCGGGCGGCGCGCTCACCGTCAGCGCCGCATGCCAGCGCATCGCCTACCTGCCGCAACTCAGCGAGATAGACCGGGGCTTTCCCATCGACGTGCGGGACTGCGTGCTCTTGGGCTGCTGGGGCTGTGCGGGCGCATGGGGCGCTGTCAGCAGCACCCTGCTTGCGCGGGTGGATGCGGCCCTGCGGGCCGTGGGCCTGCAGGGTTTTGAGCGCCGCGCCGTGGGCACCCTCTCGGCGGGGCAACTGCAGCGCGTGCTGTTTGCCCGCATCCTGGTGCAAGACGCCCAGCTCATTTTGCTGGACGAGCCCTTCAACGCGGTGGACGCCAAAACCACGGCCAGCCTGCTGGCGCTGGTGCAGCAGTGGCACCAGGAGCGGCGCACCGTGGTGGCGGTGCTGCACGACGACGCCCAGGTGCGCCAGCATTTTCCGCAAACGCTGCTGCTGGCGCGCGAACTGGTGGGCTGGGGCCCCACCGCCGAGGTCTTGACCGAGGCCCATCTGCAGCGCGCCCGCGCCATGGCCGAGGCCTGGGACGAAACGGCGCAGGTGTGCGATACCGATACCGCGCTGGTGCAGCGTGCAGCGGCCATGCCCCACGCAGTGCACTCCCTGCATCCGGCGACCTGAGGGCTGCGTGATGGATGCCCTGCTCCCTTCTGTTTGGAACGTATTGTTCGATGTGTTGATCGGCCCGTTTGCCGAATTCGCCTTCATGCGCCGCGCGCTGGTGGCCACGCTGGCGCTGTCGCTCAGCGCCGCGCCGCTGGGCGTGTTTTTGACGCTGCGGCGCATGAGCCTCATGGGCGACGCGCTGAGCCACGCAGTGCTGCCGGGGGTGGCCATCGGCTACATGGTGGCGGGTCTCTCGCTGTCGGCCATGGCGCTGGGCGGCGTGCTGGCGGGCCTGCTGGTGGTGGGCCTGGCGGGCCTCGTGAGCAAGGCCACGGCGCTCAAGGAAGATGCCAGCCTGGCGGCCATCTACCTGGTAGCGCTGGCCCTGGGTGTGACCCTGATTTCCAGGCACGGCACGCAGCTGGATTTGCTGCACATCCTCTTTGGCAGCGCGCTGGGTGTGGACCACGCCGGGCTGCTGCTGGTGGCCAGCGTGGCCACGGCGAGTGTGCTGGCCCTGGCCCTGATGTACCGCGGCCTGGTGCTGGAAAGCTTCGACCCCGTGTTTCTGAATGCCAACCGCCGTACCCGCATGGGGCGCTGGGGCAGTTGGGGCAGCTGGGTATGGCAGCAGGGCTTTTTGATGCTGGTGGTGGTGAACCTGGTGGCGGGTTTCCAAACCCTGGGCACCCTGATGGCCGTGGGCCTGATGATGCTGCCCGCCGTGTCCGCCAGGCTGTGGCACGACACGCTGCCCGCGCAGTTGCTCAACGCCAGCGCACAGGCCCTGCTGGCCGGCGTGGCCGGGCTGTTGCTGTCCTACCACCTGGACACGCCCTCGGGCCCCACCATCATCGGCTGCGCGGGGGCACTGTACTTCGGCTCACTGCTGCTGGCGCCCGGCGGCTGGCGGCCCCGCTGGTGGACCACGCCGCACCGGGTGGCCTAAGCCGGCTGTCCCCGCCTGCGTCTTTTCCCTTTCCGTCTCACGTTATCTTCCCTTTTCATCCAGAGAGCAATCCATGCACCCTACCCGTCGTCTTCTTGTGGCCAGCAGCCTGGCCCTGGCATTTTTCACCCACGGCGGCGCCGCTGCGGCCGACAAAATTCCCGTCACCGCCAGTTTCAGTATCTTGGGCGACCTGGTGCGCGTGGTCGGTGGCGAGCGCGTGGCGCTCACCACCCTGGTGGGTCCGGACGAAGACGCCCACACCTTTGCGCCCAAACCGTCGGATGCCAAAGCCCTGCTGAACACCCGGCTCCTGGTCACCAACGGCCTGGGTTTTGAGCCCTGGGCGCAGAAGCTGGCCAAGTCGGCTGGCTACAAAGGCGACACCGTGATCGCCTCCAAGGGCGTGCCAGCGCGCCACATGGCCCCCGAAAAAGGCCAGGGCGGCCACGCCCACGCGGAAACCGATCCCCACGCCTGGCAAAACCCCCACAATGTGGTGATCTATGTGCGCAACATCGCCACGGGCTTGTCCAAGGTGGACCCCAGCGGCACCAGCAGCTACCAAGCCAACGCCGAGGCCTATGTGAAAGAACTGCTGGCCCTGGACACCTGGGCCCAAGCGCAGTTTTCCGGCATTGCCGTGGCCAAGCGCAAAGTCATCACCTCGCACGACGCGTTTGGCTACTTTGGAGCGCATTACCAGATCACCTTCCTCGCCCCCCAGGGTGTGAGCACCGAAGCCGAGCCCAGCGCCAAGCAGGTGGCGCAGCTCATCCGCCAAATCCAGCGTGAAAAAATCCGCGCCGTGTTTGTGGAGAACATGAGCAACCCCAAGCTGGTTGCGCAACTCAGCAAGGACGCTGGCGCCACCGTGGGGGCCAGCCTGTACTCCGATGCCCTGTCGGGCGCCGACCAGCCGGGTGCGACCTACTTGCAAATGGTGCGCCACAACGTCACACAACTGGCCGCCGGCATGCGGTTGAACTGACAGGCATGTTGCTATCAAATAGATAGCTGTTCACACATATTCCACAAGGGCTTGAGGCCTAAAACACGCTTAACACGCTTTAGGCGTGAGGACTCAGGCCGCAACCCGTTCCCGCACGATGTTCAACACGCAAACCCCCATCCGCCGCCCTGGCGTGGTTCCGCAACGCACGGCCCTGGTCGTGGCGCTCATGGGCGCTTTCTCTTCGACGGCCCTGGCCCAGCCCACCACCAACACCCTGAAACCTGTAGTGATCACCGCCACCCGCTCGGCCCTTGAGGTGTCCGATGCACCTGCGGCGGTATCGGTCGTGACAAGCCAGGAAATTGGGAGCAGGAACGTCTCTCGCATCAGCGATGCCTTGCAAAAGGTTCCCGGCCTGTACCTCGGTCGCGGGGAAAACGGCCAAAGCAACTCCAGCGAAGGCGGCTTTTCGCTGCGCGGCATGAGCACCAACCGGACCCTGGTTCTGCTGGACGGGCTGCAGCCGCTGCAAAACGCCAATTCGCAGGGGGTCAACTGGCTGACCGTTTTTGTGGACGACGTGGAGCGCGTCGAGGTGGTGCCCGGCGCCTTCGCCTCCCTGTATGGCAGCAATGCCATGGGGGGCGTGGTCAACGTCATCAGCAAGCGCCCCACGCAGCATGAGCTGACGGTGCGTTTGAAAAGAGGTTTTGCCGATGCGGCTGGCACAGACGCCAGCGTCTACTTTCGGGACCAACTCGCCAGCGGCCTGGGCATCACCGCCGGCCTCAGCCGCAACGAGCGCGAAGGGTATGCCAGCGAACGCACCGTGCGCACACCCGTGGGTGGCGCGCCGGGCACACCCGTCGATGGCGCCCTGCCCACCACCACCCGCGAGGGCGTTCCGGCTTACATCGTTGGCGACAAAGGTGCGCAGCCCTGGCAACAAAGCCATGCCATGGTCAAGCTCAGCTACGACCTCTCGGCGACTGATCGCGTCTATGCAGGCTTGGCCCATGCCGACATGCGCACCGGTTTTAGCCGTTTCAACAGCTACCTCACCAACAGCGCGACGGGTGCCTCGGTGTCCAGTGGCACGCTGGGCATCAATGGCCAACGGGTCACGCTGACGGAAAGCAATTTTGTCGGCTCCACCCCGTCCACCGATTCCAGCAAACGCTATTTCGCAGGCTACGAAGGGCTGCTGGGCAAAGATCTGAAGTTGAACGTGGATCTGGCGCGCATGGACCGCCAGTTCAACTTCCCCACCATCGGCACAGGCGCCACCTGGAATGCAGGGCCGGGCAGCCTCTCAGACGCACCCAACAGCAGCCTCGACGGCACGGCAACACTTAGTTTTCCCCTGGGTGCCCAGCACTTCGTGGTCACCGGTGTTGCGCTGCACCGCGATACGGTGGAACGGCGCAGCTATGCCTTGGCGAACTGGCGCGCCCCGGACACCAGGACCACGATCAACGGGGGCTACAACGGCAGCTCCACCACGACATCGGTGTTCGCACAAGACGAGTTCGCGCTGACCGAGCGCCTGACCCTCTACACCGGCGCACGCCTGGACCGCTGGGAAACGCAGGGTGATTTTTTCCAGAATACGGCACCGGCCAGCACGGCAAGCTACGCCCCACGCGCTGAAACCGCCTTCAACCCCAAGGTATCCGGGGTGTACAAGCCCGATGACGCCGTGACACTGCGGGCCTCTTGGGGGCAATCGTTCCGGGCGCCGTCCAACCTCGATCTGTATTCGACCACCGTGCAGAACTCCTCGGTTTCACCCACCGGGCTGCTGACCATTCAGAGTGACCCCGGCATCAAGCCCGAGCGTGGCACGAGTTGGGAACTGGGCGGCGAATGGCGTTTGGCTGAGGGGCTTAAAACCACGGCCACTTACTATGAGACCCGCCTGAGAGACATGATCTACTCCAAGCAGATCGACCTGTCACTCACGCAGCGTATCAATGCTGGCCAAGCGCAGGTCAAGGGCGTGGAGTGGGGTCTGACGGCGAAGCTGGCACCGTGGCTCGAATGGAGTACCCATCTGTCGTGGATTGATTCTGAAATTCTTGACAACAGCGCGGACCCGGCCAGTGTGGGCAAGCGCCTGACGCAAGTGCCCGCCAAATTGGCCTACCTGGGACTGCGCGCCGCGCAGGGCGCATGGTCAGGAACACTGGAAGCGCGCTACACGGACCAGACCCATATCACCGCGCAAAACACCGACACCGTGCAAGGGGTGCCTGGCAGCAACGATGCCTACACCATGGTCAACCTCCAGGCGGGCTACCAGTGGAACAAGACCATGCGTTTGAATCTGGCCGTCAACAACGTGCTGGACCGGCCGGTCTACCTGTTTGCCAAGCTGCCAGGGCGCAATGCCACGGCGGAACTGGTACTGTCGTTTTGAGAGCACACCCCGGTTGGGCTCACCGTCAGGCCCGTGGCTGGCTGCATCGCCTGTGCGCATCGTTGCGCCTTTGGGGCGGCGCCCTGCTGCTGTTCGCATTGCCATTCGCACCCGTGGTGCACGCCCGCAGCATTGTGCTCATTCCCGGTGATCAGGCCACACAGGCCATGGTGGCTGCGGTGAAATTGCTCAAGGCCGATCCCGTGCTGGAATCCCTGACGTTTCGCATCGTGCCGCAGTCGCTGCTGGACCCGACCGACCTCGTGGCGCTGGAAAAAGCGGACATTGTTTTTGCGCGTCACCTGGTCGGCGCAGTGGGGGAGCGAGTCACGTCTGCCATGCAGGCCGTTGCAGCACGGGGCCACCGTATCTATGGCACAGGGCAAAACGAGGGTGCCTCGGCCAAGCTGGGGCTGCGTGAAGACCTGGCCTTGCGCGCCTATGCCGACGCGGGTGGTGCAGAGAATCTGGCCAACATGGTCCGCTTCGCGTTGAAGCGCGACTACGGCTATGCCATCTCCGCTGCGCCGCCCCGTGCGCTGCCTCAGGTGGCGGCCTTGAACCACCGCACCGGGCAACTGTTCGAGACCTTTGAAGACTATGCCGCCAGCTACCTGGCGCAGCGCCTCCCCACGCCCGCCAATACGCCGGCCGGTGCCGCTGCAAGACCCTGGGTGGGCGTGGTGCTCAGCCGGGGGCAGGCCATCGACGGCTTGGGTGAAAACATCCAAGCCATCGCCGATGCGCTGGAACACCGTGGATTCAACGTGCTTCCGGTCTACGGTTTTCCCTCCACCGTGCCGGTAGAGCGCTTTTTTCTGGACAGCACCGGACGCCCCCATGTGGCAGCCGTCGTCGCACTGGCCATGAAGCTGGGTAACGTGCCCGACAAAATTATTCCGCTGCTGGAGCGCCTGAACGTTCCCTTGGTCAACGGGATTGTTCTGTACAAGGCCACGCACCAGGAATGGGAGAACTCCCCGCTTGGCCTGGACCACAACGAACGCAGCTGGCAAGTCGGGGGGCCGGAACTGGCGGGCATCGTCGCCCCCACCGTCGTGGCCAGCAAAGAGCGCCGCAAGGACAAAGACACCGGACTGGAGTACGTGGCCGAAGTCCCCATCCCGGAGCGTATAGGCCGCCTGGCGGACCGCGTTCGCAAACTGGTGGATTTGCGGGTGTTGCCACCACAGGACAAACGCATTGCCATCGTTTACTACAACCAGCCCGCAGGGGCTGAAAACGTGGGCGCTTCGTACCTCAATGTGCTGCCGCGCTCGCTGTGGCACATCGCCAAACGCCTCGAAGCGGAAGGCTACAACGCCCAAGGCCTGCCCCCCAGCGAAGCGGGCCTGTTCGACCGGCTTCACACCCATGGCACCAACATAGCCGACAGCACGCCGGGCGCGCTGGCAGAGCGCGTGCGCAGCGGTGAGGCCCTGCTGCTGCCCATGGCGGACTACCGGCGCTGGTTTGATGCCCAGCCCAAGGCACTGCGCGACAGCATGGTCAAGTCCTGGGGCGAGCCGGAGAACTTCAAATCCATGGTCTGGCGCGACCCCCAGGGCAAGGCGTACTTTGTGTTTGCGGCACAGCGCTTTGGCAACCTGCTGTTTGCACCGCAACCGGTGCGCGGCTGGGGTGACGTTAAAAAGATGTACCACGACGTGACACTGGCGCCCCACCACCAGTACCTGGCGTTTTACCTGTGGCTGCAAAAAGGCTTTCAGGCCCATGCCATGGTGCACGTGGGCACCCACGGCACCCATGAGTGGTTGCCCGGCAAGGAGGTAGGCTTCACACCCGCCGACCCCAGCGAGGCCATGGTGGGCGCTATTCCGCAGGTCTACCCTTACAGCGTCGATGTGGTGGGCGAAGGCTTGCAGGCCAAACGACGCGGCATGGCCACACTGATCTCGCACATGACGCCCCCGTTTGACAGCGCGGGCTTGAGCCCGGACTTGGTGAAGCTGCACGGCCTGTTTGAAGACTATGGCGTGGCCAAGCAACAAAGCGAATCCGCAGCCGCCGCCACACTCCATGACATCAACCGCCAAGCTGGCAAGATGGGCTTGCTCAAAGATCTGGGCAGGCCAGCGCTGCACACCGCCGAAGACATTGAGGCTTTGCACGACTACCTGCACGACATCGAAGACACACAAACCCCGTTTGGCCTGCACACCTTTGGCGTGGCCCCATCAGAAGCCTTGCGCCGCAGCACGGCGGACGCCATGGTGGATCGCATGGGCGCCATGATGCCAGCCGAATTTGAGAAGCGCGTTGAAGCACTCTCAGAACGCATGGTAAGCAGCGCCAAGGCCGAGCTGGATGCCCTGGTGGCCGCCCTGGCGGGTCGCTACGTGGCCGCCGGGCCGGGCGGCGACCCCTTGCGAAGCCCTGCCTCCTTGCCCACGGGCAAGAACATCTATGGTTTTGACCCCTCCCGCATTCCGGCACCGGGCGTGTATGAGCAAGGCGCTGCGCTGGCAGAGACTTTGCTCAAAGACTACCGCCAACGCAAAGGCCAGTACCCCGACCGGCTGCTGTTTAACCTGTGGTCCGGGGAAACCATGCGCCATGGCGGCGTGCTGGAATCCCAAATACTGGCGCTGATGGGGGTGCGGCCCGTGTGGGACACGTTTGGCCGGATTGCCGATGTGGAGTTGATCCCGCGCACCCAGTTGGGCCGTCCGCGCGTGGACGTGGTCATCACCCCCTCCGGGCTGTACCGGGATTCCTTGCCCACGCTGATGCTCTTGCTGGACAAAGCCGTCAACATGGTCAAAGACCAGCCCGAGGCCGACAACCCAATACGTGCCCATGTGCTGGCCGCCCGCAAGGCCTTGGAAGACCGGGGCGTCCCGCCCGAACTGGCGGCACGCATGGCCGCCGTTCGCCTGTTCACCGACCCGCCGGGTGCGTACGGTACGGGGCTGGACAACGTGGTTCGGGCCAGCAACAGCTGGAGCCAGGAGGGGCAGATTGCCGATGTGTATTTCAAACGCATGGGGCATCTGTTTGGGCAAGGCTTTTGGGGGGATTCCCCCGGTGCAGGTGCTGCCAGCGGCGGTGAAGGTGCAGAACTCGCGGTGGATGTGTTCAAAATGGCCTTGAAGGATGTCAAAGCGGTGCTGCATTCGCGCGCCAGCAATCTCTACGGCACACTGGACAACGACGACGTGTTCCAGTTTCTCGGTGGCGCGGCCCTGGCCGTGCGGCAGGTCAATGGCAGCACCCCCGAGACGCTGCTGGTCAACCTGGCCGATCTTTCCAGGACGCGCACAGAAACGCTGGACCAGTTCATGGGCCGTGAGATGCACACACGCTACCTCAACCCCAGTTGGATCAAAGCCATGCTGGGCGAAGGTTATGCCGGCGCGCGCTTTGTCATGCAAGTCACCGACAACCTTTGGGGCTGGCAAGTCACCGTGCCCGAGGCGGTGGACGGCGCCAAGTGGCAAGCCATGTTTGAGACCTATGTGCAGGACAAGCACCAGCTCGACATCCGGCAAAAGTTCCGCGATGCCAAGAACATGCGGGCTTTTCAGGCCATGGTGGACCGCATGCTGGTCGCTGTGAACAAAGGCTACTGGAAAGCCGATGCCGTGACGGTCGCCGCACTGGAAGCCGCCAATCTGGAAGCCATTCAAGAGGCCGGTGTGGCCTGCGATGCCGACAGTTGCAGCAGCGAAAACATCACCCGGATGGCGCAAGCACAGGACCGTCAAGCCCTGCGGCAAGCCCAGGCGGGTTTTGGACTCGAACGTTCCAGTGCGCTGGCAACGGCCGTGGCCAAGGCGCCAGCGCAGGCGCTAGACCAACCCCGGCCGCCAGCCCCACGTCCGCTCCCAGCGCCTGAGGTGGTGCGTGGACAAGAAATGCGTGAAGTCAAAAAAGAACCGCATGCCGAGCAATTGGTCTGGATTTATGCGGGGCTGATCGCCCTGGCCGTGCTGGGTGGCATGGGCTACCAGGCCTGGCGCACACGGCGTGAATCCGGCGCCCGAACACCTCCTTCAACCCTCTCACAGTGAAAACGAAAAATGAACAGCATTGAAAGCCTTTTGTACGAGATATCCAAGTTCTTCCTCGCCCCGGTGCTCATCTTGCTGTGTGTGATGTTTGTTTATGCGCTGTTCTGCCTGGGCATGTTGCTGTTTGACCTGGCGTTGCGCGTGTTGCGTGGCCATGGCCGGCAACCCATTGCCCACTTTTTGCGCACCAAGCCCACCGCCACCCAGGACGATCTGGAACTGCAAGTACTGAAACAAATCGAGGTCCAGCGCATCGTCAGCCGTATTGCGCCCATGCTGGGCCTGGTTGCCACCATGATCCCCATGGGCCCGGCCTTGATATCGGTCTCGGCAGGCAATGCCCAGGGCATGGCACAGAATCTGGTCGTGGCCTTCTCGGCAGTCATCGTGGCGCTGTTGTCAGCCGCCATCACCTACGTCGTGCAATTGGTTCGCAAACGCTGGTTACTGGAAGAACTTGGCCTGGTGCTGGATCGCCGCGCGGACAGGCAAAACGCCGTGGGCACTGAAACCGTGCATCTGGCAGGAGCGCTACATGGCTGAATCTGCTTTGCCGGCCATGCGCCGCCCCATGAACATCAACATTCTGGAGGACGACGATGGCGACGATCCGATTTTGAGCGTGGTGAACATCGTGGACGTGTTCCTGGTGATCATCGCGGTGCTGCTGATCGCCGTGATTGAAAATCCGCTCAACCCCTTTGCAACGCAGGATGTCATCGTCATCAAGAATCCCGGCAAGCCCGACATGGGCATGGTGGTCAAAGAGGGCAATGAACTCAAGGAATACAAGTCTTCCGGGCAGATAGGCGAAGGACAAGGAGCCAAGGCCGGCACTGCCTACAGGCTAAAAAATGGCACCATGGTGTATGTACCTGAAACCGAGGGCCCCAGGCCCCAGAAGCCGGCAGGCCCATCCTGATGGCGCCCATGGAGAACCAAAGCCTATAATTCAACGCGCTATCGCCCGTCTAAGGGCGATGGAGCAAACGGACTACCCAAGTCGAAAGCACCGTAAGGTCTGACGGAAATCGAGTATCAGCCCCTCTCGCGCAGCACACACCACTGGCCTACCGTGCCTCAGACCACTACCCCACGCAAACGCAAAGCCCCCCCGCAGGCGAACCGGCCCGTAAAAGCACGCACGCGGGCACGGCAAACGCCAGTGGCGGATGCGCCTTCGCCGCAGGCGGAGCCGGGCCACGAAGCATCCAGCCCCACCACCACCCTGGGTGCGGTGCGCGCCGGGGGCATGCGGCTGCTGCGCGGCGCCAAGGACCTGGCCAAACAAACCGCACAGTTACCGGGCTCGACTGCCCGGGTGGCCGCTGCGTTTGTACCTCTGACGCGCCTGCTGGGCGGAGAAACCCACATCACGGACGCCCAATTCAGCCGGGAAATCGACCGCATATTTGCCGCCCTGTACGAGCACCCGCTGACCGAGCAAACCCGGCGCATCACCACCTACCTGCGTTCGCGCAATGTGCTGCCCAACGAGGGCTCCACCGAGAGCCTGATTCGCTACGTGGTAAATGAGTCGGTGTCGCGCTCGCCGATTCCGGTGCCGCAGCAGATCATTGATGAGTTCTGGACCTTTTTCCATGAACTGATGTCCGACCCCGAGCTACGCGGCCTGGCCGACCTGGGGCTGGACATCACGCGCCTGCTCCTCAAAACCTACGAGCCCCTGTTGGTGGAGGTGATCAACGAGCTGAAGGATATTTTTTACTCCAACCAGAACCGCATGGACGCATTGCTGCGCCGGGTTCAGGTGGTGCGCAGCGACCTGCAGATCATCCGCCGCCAGATCAAGGCGCTGCGCTACATCCGGCCCTTTTTTCAGGCCGACCCCAAGGACTACCGTGCCCAGGCCCAGATCGTGGCGCAAATGGTGCGCGAGTTCGGCCCTTTCTTCATCAAGATGGCCCAGGTGGCGGCGGCCACCGCCGACTTTTTGCCCGAGGAAATTGCCCGGGAGCTGGCGGTTTTTCAGGAAGACGTGCCGCCCATGTCGGCGCAGGAGGCCAGAGCCGCCCTGATGGACAGTTTTGGCCGACCGCCGGAAGAGATCTACTTCGGCTTTGATGCGGAGCATCCCATCAAATCGGGCTCCATCGGCTCGGTCTACCTGGCCAAAAAGCCGGTCATGATCCGTGACGTGGAGCACCTGATTCCGGTCATCATCAAAATCGGGCGGCACAACCTGGACCGCGAATTCCTGATGGGCAAAACCTCCATCGGGCTGATGCTGGTATCCAGCCAGTACTGGGCACCGCACAGCAAACTGACGCCTTTTTTGAAGGCGATGACGGAACAGATTGACGGTTTCATCGAAGGTTTTCGCGGTGAACTGCAGTTTGAGCGCGAGGCCCAGGTGCAAGCCAGCTTTTCGCGACGGGCCCAGAACAGCCAAATCTGGCGCGTGCCCGAGGTCTACAAGGCCACGGAACGCGTGATCGAAATGGAATACGTTGAAGGCGCAGTGAACATCTCCCGCGCCGCCCAGCACTTCAAGCCCCGCGACCCGATTGCGTACCGGCGCGATCTGGCCAAGAAATTTTTGTTCACCATCCTCAGCCAGATTTTTGTCTTTCAGGAGGTCCATGGTGACCTGCACCCCGGCAATGTGATGGTCGACAAGGACAGCCGCCTGCACCTGATCGACTGGGGCAACACCATCCAGCTGGCGGGCAAAATGCTGCCCGTGCTCAATTACCTGAAAGGGGCGCTGGTGGCCAACCCCGACATGCTGACCGACTCCCTGATCGCCATCTGCACCGACCCCGAGGCCGCCAAGGCCCGGCGCACCGAAATCCGTGAAGCGCTGGTGCGCACCCTGGACAAAAAGAACATCCGCCCTCTGTCATATGACTTTGCCTGGATGCTGTACCAGGAAGGCCCCGAAGGCTGGCTCAAACGGGCCAATACGCTGATGCACCTGATGTCCAACACGCAGCAACTGGGGCTGGTGGTTCGGGGCGAATACCTGCACCTGTCGCGCTCCTTCGTGGCCATGGTCGCCACCCTGGGCAGCCTGTACGACGGCGTGCCGCGTTACCGGGCACTGGCCGATATTCTGATCACCATCAACAGCTTTCCGGCGCGTTTGCTGCAGGACTTTTTGCGCAGCAAGAAAACGGAGATTCGCCACATGGCGGGTGCACTGGCACGCCGGGCGGTGTTCGCCGCCCCCAAAGCTGCCAAACCAGCGTCACCAACGGCAGCCAAAACACCCGCAGCGCCCGCCCGCCGCACGCCATCCAAGCGCCGGGCAACGGTGCAAAAAATTTGATTTATTTGGAGCGCAAGATGATCCGGGCATGGTCGTTGATGCCCATCACGCTGAAAAACGCCGCCACCAGACGTGGCACGTCAAAGAACTGAACCTGGCACCCCTGCGATTCCTGCTCGGCCACCCAGTTGAGGATGCTTCCTGCGGCTGAAAAGTCGACACGAATCAGTTTGGCACACGAAATCACAAGGGTATCGTGCTCCTTCAATCCCCGCTGAAGCCGGTTCAGCGCCTCCACCGCGTCACCCAGCACCTGCCCGGTCAGCTCGACCACCGCCTCAAGGGGTTCGAAATCCATTTCCTCCAAAGGCGTATCTACCCGGGGCTGGGTGGCATGCACCCGTTCGCACACACAGTCACATCGTGCGTCGGCCCAGGCGGGCGGAGACACCTCGTAAAGCAAGCAAAAATCCATCGCCACTGCCTCAAACGCGTCCTGCAATTTCAGGATGCGCAAGGCGTCGAGCCGAACACGCCACCAAATAGGGTCCACCCTTTTGTCTGCTGCGGGTGTCGCGATTTTTAATGTTTTTTCGAGGGCTTCCTCTCCGGAAAAATACAGCTGAAGGGGTTGCACACACCACTGGCCGAACAGGCCTTCCAACTCCTTGACCGCATCAGGCTGAATCAACTTGAGCGAATGCCAATTCAAATGTAGGGGCGCCTTGTTGTTCAACTGTGTGGCACGCAAGGTCTGTATGGCAGCCAGGTCAAGCGCTGCCGGGCACTCCCATACGCGCGCTCCGCTGGGACCAGTCAACGTGGCGGTGTCCGGCGCTGCGGCCACCGTTTTGTTGGCAAGCAGCTCGGGAGTGGAAAACCACTCGGGCGGGGAACGCCCAAAACGCTGGGCATAGTCCATGGCGACCACATCAAAACTGGCCTGCTGGCCGGTGGCGCGGTACAAATCGAACAGGGCTGCGGCACATCCGGCGGCAGACTCGGATTGCTCCGTATCCGCCTGCAGCATGGCCAGCAAAATCCCCTCGGCCCCCTCTTCATCGCCATCGGCAAATCGGATGGCGGCCTCCTGTAAGTCCGGGTCCCCCAGGCCCTGCCCCAATTCGACCGACATCAACTTGGAATTGGAAAACCCACTGATGCCCGCCTCAAAACTGCTGTGTCGCGAATTTCGGAATGCCGTGACCTGCGGTGGTACCTGCGGTGGAGGTGCATTTGCGGGTCCCAGGTCGGTGGGTACAAGCAAATCCATTTGGGTGGATTCCGCCTCTGCGCCGTGCAATGGGTCTCCTGCGGGGTCGGTTGCGGGCACATGAATCGGGGCATAGGCTGTGGTGCGCACCGGCGCGGCCGAAGCAAGAACCGGTTTGGGATGGGCAGGCGCAGGCCCCCTTGGGGCGGCAGCATCACTTTGCTTGAGTTCAAACCAGTGCCGGGACAGTTGGGCTTCAATGGCATCAATTTTCTTGACCGTCAGTGCCCGCTCTTCCGGGTTGAACCCCACACTGCTCTGGAACTCCACCCGTTGACCGGCGACATAGCGCCCCGTCAAAGGGCCATCGTTGCGCAGTTTGCGCAAATGGTTGAATTCCCGCCGCCGAATGGCATCGTCCTGGCGCTTGCGTTCAATTCGCTCTTTAAGCGCCAATTTGTTGAATTCACTCTCCCGCCCCATGGCAGACACCTCGGAATCGAGCGTGTCCTGTGCTGGCCTGCGGATCAGCTTGACCATTCTGGCCAGCAATCCGTTGTTGTTATCTTTTGTCACCATGGTTTAGTCTACCGCGCGCAAGGCAGTTTGGGGCCCAAGTCACCGAAGGTGTAACACTCTGTAACCATTCAGGTCTTCTGAAGGCGGGCGAAGGTTTTGCGAAATTTGGCCACTTTGGGCGCAGCCACCGCCACGCAGTAGCCCTGGCCGGGATTGTTCTCAAAATAGTCCTGGTGGTAGTCCTCGGCAGGCCAGTAATTGGTCAGTGGCAACACCTCGGTCACGATGGGCCGGCTGTAGACACCGCTTCGACCGACTTCGTGAACCAAGTCCGTGGCCACGGCTTCTTGCTCTGGCGACGAAAAATAGATTCCGCTGCGGTACTGGGTTCCCCGGTCATGGCCCTGCTGGTTCAGTGTCGTGGGGTCGTGGATCACAAAAAAGATCTCCAGGATCTCTCGAAGGCTAATTTGCGCCGGGTCAAACACCAGTTTGACCACCTCGTTGTGGCCGGTCGTGCCGGTGCACACCTGCTCGTAGCTGGGTTGTCGCACATGGCCGTTGCAGTAGCCAGACTCCACGTCCAGCACACCACGCACCTGCACGTACACGGCCTCAGTACACCAAAAACAGCCGCCCCCAAGGGCAATGGTCTGGTTCAAACTCTGCATCTGCGGTCTCCTTCATGGTCCTATGAAGCGTTTGCGCTGTGCCCAGGTTGCTGGGAACGATTCCCGATACGCCGCACCATTAGACCATGTGTGCGCAATTTTTTGTCTTCCTGATCGCCGTGTTGCCTATGCCCTGGCCCCCCGGAGTTTGGGCGCCCTGCGGTTGCTCGGATGGGGCGATTGTTGCTGTGGCGTAAAGAAGGCAATTCGTCTTGACGGTACCAGGGCATGCGGTTAGACTAATAACCAACGAGTCATTAACTTCATGTCCACCCCCATCTGTCTTTTTGAAATAGCCGCCACGGTACGCGCCAAACGCGAACGCCGCAAGGAGGCCCGCCCCGCCGAACTGGTGGCGGCGGCGCTGGAGCTGTTCGTGGAAAAAGGCTTTGCCGCCACCCGCGCGGAAGAAGTCGCCAAGCGCGCCGGCGTCTCCAAGGGCACTCTGTTCCTCTATTTTGCCAGCAAGGAAGACCTGTTCAAGGCGGTGGTTCGGGAGAACATTTCGGGGCGCTACCCAGAATGGAATGCGCGCTTTGAGGCGTACCAGGGCAGCACCGCCGATCTGGTGCGCCTGTTCATGCGCCAATGGTGGATCGATGTTGGTAACAGCGCCGTTTCGGGCATCAGCAAATTGATGATGAGCGAAGCCAGCAATTTCCCCGAATTGGCCGCGTTCTACCAGCAAGAGGTGATCGAACCCGGTTCGGCGCTGATACGGCGCATTTTGCAGCGTGGTATCGACCTGGGCGAATTCGGCCCCATCGACATGAAATACGGCGTCTACACCATTCTGGCGCCCATGCTGTTTCTGGCCACCTGGAAACACTCCTTTGGCACCTGCTGCGATGCCAATAGCCGGCTGGTGCCAGAAGAATACCTTTCGGTGCAAGTGGAAACCATTCTTCATGGTCTGTGCAAGCGCCCCCCCACCCCACCCCACCCCCAAGAAACGACCGCATCATGAAACCTTGGCTGAAATGGACCGTTATTGTTTTGGCCGTGGCCTTGCTGGCCGGCGGTGCGCTGCGGGCTCTGTCGGCGCGCAAAGCCAAACAGGTGGCACTGGAAACCCAGCAGCGCACACAAAAGACCCAGACCGTCGTCGAGCTGGCGGCATCGGATTGGGTGCAGGTTAAAACCGTGGACTTGTCGCAGGTTCTGGCCATTTCCGGCCCCCTGAAAGCGGTCAACTCCGCGTTCATCAAAGCCCGGGTTGCAGGTGAAATGCAAGGGCTGGCCGTGCGCGAAGGTGACTTCGTCCAAGCGGGCGACGTCATTGCCCGCGTCGATGCCACCGAATTTCAGGCACGGGTGCGCCAGGCCCAACAGCAGGCCGAGTCGGCCAAGGCGCAGGTGGACATTGCCAAACGCAGCTTCGACAACAACCAATCCTTGGTGAACCAGGGATTCATCTCCAAAACTGCGCTGGATTCGTCCATTGCCACCCTGTCTTCGGCCGAAGCCAATTACCGTGCTGCACAAGCCGGTGCCGATGTGGCGATCAAATCCCTGAACGACACCGTGCTGCGGGCCCCTATTTCGGGTTTGGTGGCGCAGCGTCTGGCGCAGCCCGGTGAACGGGTGGCAGTCGATGCCCGCATCGTGGAAATTGTGGACCTGAGCCGCCTGGAGTTGGAAGCCAGCCTGAGCGCCGCCGATTCACTGGGGGTCAAACTGGGGCAAACGGCCCTGCTGACCGTGGAAGGTGCAACCAAGCCGCTGTCGGCCAAGGTCGTGCGTATCAACCCCAGCGCCGTCGCCGGTAGCCGCGCCGTGCTGGCCTATTTGGCCATCGAATCGAACCCGGGCCTGCGCCAAGGTCTGTTTGCACAGGGCACCCTGGCAACAGGCACCTTGCACACACTGGCCCTCCCACTGAGCGCCGTGCGCACCGACAAACCCCAGCCCTATGTCCAATGGATCAGCAAGGAACGGGTCGAACAACAAACGGTGGAGCTTGGGGTGCGCGGGGAATTCAATGGCCAGACCATGGTGGCGGTCAAAGGCATCGCGGAAGATGCCGCGGTCCTGAGCGGAGGCGTAGGCACCCTGTTGGCAGGCACGCCGGTCAAACGCACACCAAGCGGAAAGTAAGCCATGTGGTTCACCCGCGTCAGCCTCCAAAATCCGGTGTTTGCCACCATGGTCATGTTGGCCCTGGTGGTGCTGGGCATGTTTTCCCTGCAGCGCCTGCAGGTGGACCAGTTCCCCAACATCGACTTCCCCGTGGTGGTGGTGATTTCCGACTACCCCGGCGCCTCGCCCGAGATTGTGGAAAGCGAAGTCTCCAAAAAGATTGAAGAAGGCGTCAACTCCATTGCCGGTATCAACGCCCTGACTTCGCGCAGCTACGAAGGCCAATCGGTGGTGGTGATTGAATTCGGCCTGCACATCGACGGACGCAAGGCCGCCGATGACGTGCGGGAAAAAGTGGCCTCGGTCAAACCGCTGCTGCGCTCCGAGGTCAAAGAACCCCGTGTGCTGCGTTTTGACCCAGCCGCCCGCGCCATTTGGTCGGTCGCCGTGTTGCCTGATGATGCCCCCACGCTTGCCACTACGTGTGCTGCGCTGCCCCCCGAGGGGGCGCGTGCTTGCTTGGAGCGGTCCGGCGCGGCGCACAATGCCAAACCGATGAGCGCCGTGGAACTCACCAACTGGGCGGAACAAAGTTTCAAAAAGCGCCTGGAAAACGTCCGCGGCGTAGGCTCGGTGACCCTGGTGGGCGGTACCAAACGGGAAATCAACCTTTATTTGAATCCGCAGGCCTTGGAATCGTTTGGCATCACCCCCGACCAGGTGGTGAACGCCGTGCGCAATGAAAACCAGGACGTGCCGGTCGGCAATATTCGGTCCCTGGAGCAAGAGCGCGTCATCCAGATTCAGGCGCGCATGCAGCGTCCCGAAGACTTTGGCAAGATCATCGTGGCCCGCAAAAATGGCGCTGCCGTGCGGGTGGAGCAGCTTGCGCGTGTGGCCGATGGTGCACAAGAGGTGGACAGCCTGGCGCTGTACAACGGCCAGCGCACCTTGCTGCTCAACGTGCAGAAGTCACAAGATGAAAACACCATTGCCGTGGTTGATGGGCTGCAAAAGACCTTGTCCGAGATGCAAAAACAGCTGCCCCCAGGTGTACGTCTGGAGCAGATCACCGATGGTTCACGCCAAATTCGGGTATCGGTGGAGAACGTACGCCGCACCCTGATTGAAGGCGCGCTGCTCACCATCTTGATTGTGTTTTTGTTCCTGAACTCGTGGCGTTCCACCGTCATCACCGGCTTGACCTTGCCGATTGCCCTGATCGGCACCTTTTTGTTCATGAACCTGTTTGGCTTCACCATCAACATGATCACGCTGATGGCCCTGAGCCTGTGCGTGGGCCTCTTGATTGACGACGCCATCGTGGTGCGGGAAAACATCGTGCGCCATGTGCAGATGGGTAAAACCCCGTTCCAAGCCTCGCTGGACGGCACGCAGGAAATCGGCCTGGCCGTGCTGGCCACCACGCTGTCCATCGTGGCGGTGTTCATGCCCATCGGATTCATGGGCGGCATCATCGGCAAGTTCTTCCACGAGTTTGGTATCACCATCGTGGCCGCCGTGCTGATCTCCATGTTTGTCAGCTTCACGCTGGACCCGATGCTGTCGTCCATCTGGCACGACCCCAGCATTGAGGCCCATGGCCGCACAGGCCCACCCGTCACCTGGTATGACAAAACCATAGGCCGGGTCACCGGATGGTTTGACCATGCCACCGACACCTTGGCCGAGGCCTACCAAACCATTTTGCGTTGGGCACTGGTGCACAAACTGGCCACGGTCGGCATGGCCTTCGCGATTTTTGTGGGCAGTATCTTCATGGTGCCGCTCTTGGGGACCGAGTTTGTTCCCAAATCGGACTTTTCCGAGACCACGCTGAATTTCAACACCCCGGTAGGTTCCTCATTGGAAGTGACCGAAGCCAAGGCGCGCCAGGTGGAAGCCATCATTCGGGAATTCCCCGAGGTGCGCTACACCTTGTCCACCATCAACACCGGCAACGCGCAGGGCAAAATCTACGCCAGCATTTACATCCGTCTGGTGGACCGCAAAGCGCGCAAACTTGGGGTCGAAGACATGTCGGTGGTTTTGCGCGAGCGCCTCCGCCAAGTCCCCGGCATCACTGTCACCCATGTCGGCCTGCTGGACTCGGTCGGGGGGCAAAAGCAGATTCTGTTTTCCATTCAGGGTGCAGACACGGCCGAACTGGAGCGCCTGACCAAAGTGGCGCTGGAAAAAATCCGCGGCATACCCGGACTGGTCGATCTGGACTCCAGCGTCAAGCCCAACAAACCCACGCTGGATGTTCAAATCCAACGCGATGTGGCGTCTGACCTGGGCCTGAGCATGGCGCAAATCGGCGCGTCCTTGCGTACCTTGGTGGCGGGCCAGACCGTGGGCAATTGGCGCGCGCCGGACGACCAAACCTACGATGTCAACGTCCGTCTGGCACCGCAAGCCCGCAACAGCCCTGCCGATCTGGAATTGCTGCCCTTCACGGTGGGCGCCAATAGCGATGGCAGCGCACGCATCGTGCGGCTCAACCAAGTGGCACGGGTGGCTGAGTCCACCGGCCCCAACCAGATCAACCGGCGCGACCTGACCCGCGAAGTCGCCATCAGCGCCAACGTCTCAGGCCGCTCCGCAGGTGAGGTCTCCGCCGATATCAAAACCGCCATGGAGGGCATCGCCCTGCCCCCCGGCTACAGCTACAAGTTCAGCGGCTCCACCAAGGACATGGGCGAAGCCTTTGGCTACGCCATCTCGGCCCTGGTACTGGCGGTGGTATTTATTTACATGATTCTGGCCAGCCAGTTCAAAAGTTTTCTGCAGCCCCTGGCCCTCATGACGGCGCTGCCCCTGACCCTCATTGGCGTGGTGTTGGCACTGATGATGTTCAACTCCACGCTCTCGATGTTCTCGGTCATCGGCGTGGTGATGCTGATGGGATTGGTGACCAAAAACGCCATCTTGCTGGTGGACTTTGCCATTCGCGCCCGTGAAGACGGCATGGAACGCCATGCGGCCCTGCTGATGGCGGCCAAAGTGCGCTTGCGCCCGATTCTGATGACCACCCTGGCCATGATCTTCGGCATGGTGCCCCTGGCCTTTGCGCTCACCGAAGGCTCCGAGATGCGTGCCCCCATGGGCCAAGCAGTTATCGGCGGGGTGATTACCTCTTCCTTGCTGACCTTGGTGGTGGTGCCGGTGGTGTATTGCTATATGGATGATCTGGCGCAATGGGCCAAACGGCTTGTCAGCGGCCCTAAAGCCCCTAGCCAGTAAAATTTACTACAATCGGCTAACATACCCCATGGAGTATTAAATGAACCTCGACAACACCGCACAAGCCCGCTTCAACATGATCGAACAGCAAATCCGTCCCTGGAATGTGCTGGATGGTGAGGTGCTGGAGCTCCTCTCCGTGGTCAAACGCGAAGACTTCGCCCCCCTGGCCCACAAAGGGCTGGCGTTTGCCGACCTGGAAATCCCCCTGCCCGGCGGTCAACGCATGTTGTCACCCAAAGTAGAAGCCCGTTTGTTGCAAGATTTGGCCATCCAAAAAACCGACAAAGTACTGGAGATCGGCACCGGCTCCGGCTACATGGCGGCACTGCTGGCACACCGCGCGCAGCGCGTGATCTCATTGGAGATTTTGCCGGAGCTGGCCGAAGTGGCACGCACCAATCTGGCCAAGGCCGGCATTGCCAATGTTGAAGTCCACAACTTCGATGGTTCCAAAGGCGCGTCAGGAGAAGGCCCTTTTGACGTGATTTTGCTCAGCGGCTCCGTCGCCGAAGTCCCCCACAGCCTGCTCGCGCAGCTGAAGGTCGGGGGGCGCTTGGCCGCCATCGTAGGCCATGAACCCATGATGCGCGCCACCTTTGTGACCCGCACCAGCGAAACCGACTTCCGCACCACGCAGCCCTGGGAAACCGTGGCGCCACGGCTGCAAAACTTCAGCGAGCCATCGCGCTTCAAATTCTGACCCTTCAAAGATTGCACCCACCATGATTGCCCAAATCCGCCCCAGTGAACTGGCCCAATGGCTGACCCACGCACGCCAGCACGGAGAACCCGTGGTCCTGGACGTGCGCGAGCCGCACGAGTTGCAACTGGCCAGCGTCAAGGCGGAGGGTTTCACTTTGCTCGCCATTCCCATGGGGGTGATTCCCCCCCGCTTGTCCGAACTGGACCCGCAACAACCCATTGCATGCCTATGCCACCACGGTGGACGCAGCATGCAGGTGGCGTCTTTTCTCCAGAGCCGAGGTTTTGAACACGTCGCCAATATCGCGGGGGGCATCCACGCCTGGTCCGCCGAAGTAGACCCCAGCATTGCGCGGTACTGAGCGCATCTTTTTTTCCTACCCGTTCGAGAAAGACCACCATGTCCCATCCCCGCCTGCCTGTCCGTTTCCGACTGCTGCCTTTGCTGCTTGCGGTGGGGGCGGGATTCTGCGCCTCTGCACAAGCCCAAAGCCTGGTGGACCTGTACACCTCAGCCCGCGGCTATGACGCAGCCTACCAGTCGGCCAAGCACCAGTTTGATGCCACGCTGGCGAAGGCGGAACAAGCCAAGGCATTGCTGCTGCCCACCGTAGGTTTGGCGGTTGGCATCAGCCGCACCAGCGACGAAACACTGCCCAATCCTGAACGCGCCTACGGAGCACAATCGGCCACCATCAGCGCCACACAGCCCCTGTACCGCCCGGTGAACCAGGCCAGTTATGAACAAGGCAAAAAACAACTGGATTTGGCCCAAGCCCAACTGGCGGTCGCTGAACAGGACTTGATCGTGCGGGTCAGCCAAGCCTATTTTGATGTGCTGGCCTCCACCGACAGCCTGGCTTTTGTCAAAGCCCAAAAGGCCGCCGTGGCAGAACAACTGGCCTCGGCCAAGCGCAATTTTGAAGTGGGCACCTCCACGATTACCGATTCACGCGAGGCACAGGCTCGTTTTGACCTCGTGGTGGCGCAAGAACTGGCCGCCGAAAATGACCAGCGTGTCAAGACCATCGCTTTGAACCAATTGGTGGGGCAGCAAGGCGCGCAACCCAAGGTGCTGGTCGTCCAGGCCCCATTGGCGGCAGTGGAGCCCGCAGACGTGGACCAATGGGTGCAACAGTCCGAATCCAATCACCCAGGCATCAAACAACTGGCCGTTGCACTGGACGTTGCCAAACTGGAAACCACCAAAGCTGAAGCGGGCCACAAACCCACACTGGACCTCAGTGCCAGTTATGGTATGAATAACAGCAATGGCATCAGTGGCGCCACCACAAACGCAGCGACCAGCGCTGACTACCGCCTGAACCAGGCGAAACTGGGATTGAGCTTCAATCTGCCGCTGTTCGCTGGCTACTCCATTCAAAACAAGGTCAAAGAAACCCTGGCGCTCGAAGACAAAGCCCGCACCGACCTGGAAGCCACCAAGCGCACCGTGGCCCAAGGCACCCGCACTGCGTTTTTTGGCGTTCAGTCCGGCCTGGGCCAAGTCAAGGCGCTGGAAGCCGCCGAAGCCTCCGGCCAAAGCGCCCTGGATGCCACCAAACTCGGCTACCAAGTGGGCGTGCGTATCAACATCGACGTGCTCAACTCCCAAAGCCAGTTGTTCGACACCAAAGCCAAACTGGCCAAAGCCCGCTACGACGTGCTGGTGGGTGGCCTGAAGCTGCGCCAGGCGGCTGGCACGCTGAAGGCGGAAGACCTGCAGCCTATCAACAGCCTGCTAGCCCACTAACAGCCCTTTCACCGCCAGCGCCGTGCGCAGGGCGGCGCCGCGGTGGGCTTGGCTCCAGGACAGGGCGGCGCTACGCGCCTGCGCCAGTTCAGCGGGGGTGTGCACCAGCGCCAGCGCTTGCGCCACTGCGGTGGGCAAGTCGGGCTGCGCAAACGCTGCGCCCGCGGCCTGCGCCAGTGCGGTGGCTTCGGCAAAATTGAAAGTGTGCGGCCCCATCAGCACCGGGCAGCCGCAGGCCGCCGCTTCGATCAGGTTTTGTCCGCCCAAAGGCGCAAAGCTGCCGCCCAACAAAGCCACGTCGGCCATGCCAAAGTACAGGGCCATCTCCCCCAGCGAGTCTCCCAGCCAGATATCGGCCTCTGGCGGTGCATCCGCCCAGGCGCTGCGGCGCGCCACGGTGAAACCCTGGGCGGCCAACAGGGTGGCCACAGCGTCAAAACGCTGCGGATGGCGCGGCACAATGAGCCACTGCACCGCCTCTTTTGCTATAGTTTTAGGAGCTGCTTGCGCATATTCCACGGGGGCTAGAGCCCTTATTTGCTTAAGAATATCGAGCAACAGCTGCTCTTCCCCTTCGCGCGAGCTGGCAAACATCAGCACCGGCCGGTTGCACACCTGGCGCCAGGCACGCCCTTGCGCCAGTTGCGCCGCATCGGGCGTGGCGTCGAACTTGAAGTTGCCCAGCACGCCCTGCACCGGCGCGCCCAACTGGCTCAAACGTGCGGCATCGTCCGCCGACTGGGCCCACACGGCGGCTAGGCCCCGGTAGGCTGGCCGGGACAGCCAAGCCAGACGCTGGGCCTGGCGCAGGGACTTGTCGCTCAAACGGGCGTTGACCAAGCACAGCGGCACACCGGCGCGGGCGCAGCCGGCCACCAGGTTCGGCCATACCTCGGTTTCCACCAGCAAGCCGATGCGGGGCCGAAAATGCGCCAAAAACCGCCCCACCGCGCCGGGCGTGTCCCAGGGCTGCCACACCTGCACATCGCCGGGCTGCAGCAACGCCCTGCCCTGCGCGCGGCCGGTGGCGGTGCCGTGGGTCAGCAGCAGGCGCATGCCGGGCAACTGGCTGCGCAACTGCGCCACCAGCACCGCCACCGCCCGCGTTTCCCCCAGCGAGACGGCGTGGACCCAGACCAGTGCGGGTTCGCCGCCCGCCACGGCCGGGGCTGGAGCCATGCGCTGAGCAGCCTGCGCAGGGTGGGTGTAATACCCAAAACGCTCTTCGATGGCTTCGCCGTAACCGGGCTCTGCCCGTGCGCGCCGGTGCAGCTTGCGCCGCAGCAGGGGCTGCACCAGCCACATGGCCCAGGAATACAGGCGCAGCATCATCGGCACAACACCGGGGTGTCCAGCCCTTCCCAGGCCTGCCACACCGCGTCCACCTCGGGCCAGGGTGCGGCGTACACGCTGACCTGGCGGGCGGCGTTGGCGCCCGGTGGGCCGGTGCGCCAGGCGGTGTCGAAGTTGTAGATCTGCACATGGGGCAGGCCCAGCGCCACGGCGATGTGGCTCAGGCCGCTGTCCACCCCGATGACGCCCGCGCAGCGGGCCATGGTGTCGGTGAGTGCGTCCAGCCCCATGCTAGGCCAGACCCAGGCCTCGTCCAGTTGGGCCGCGATGGCTTCGCTGGTGGTCTTTTCCGCCGCCGATCCGTGGGCCAGCGCCACCATGAAACCGCTGTGGTTGAGACGCTGCCCCAGGGCCACCCAGGAGGCCAGCGGCCACTGCTTGTCGGCGCGCGAAGTGCCGTGCACCAAAGCCACCACCGGCGTGCGCGGAGCGAAGGGATTCGCACCAAAGCCAGAGGTCAGCACCGTGGGCGGCGCGGCCCACAAAGCTCCAGGCAACAGGCCAAAGCACAGCGACTCGGGCGCCTCGTATTTGAAGGCCGCCGCACACAGAATGCGCGAACGTTGCACCGCATGCACATGCGGCTCCAGCTCAATCGCCACGTCGGCCACCCAGCGCGCGGGGGCTTCAAAACTAGAGCCCTCCGTCTGGTTGGCCAGGCTGATGCGCCGCCCGCGTGGCGTGGTGCGCGCCAGCCAAGACACCAGCGCCGACTTGCTCAGGCCCTGCAGATCGATGACCGCGTCATACGCGTCCGCCTGCAGCTCGGCCTTGAACGCCCGCCACTCCTGGCGGGTTTTCCGGGAGAAAGGGGACTTGCGCCAGCGGCGCAAATCGCAGGCAATCACCCGGCGCACACCCTCGCAGCGCGCCACCAGGGGCGCAAACGCGCCCTCCACCACCCAGTCGATCTGCACGCCCGCAAAGGCCTGGCGCAAATCCTGCACCGCGGGCATGGCGTGCACCACGTCCCCCAGCGAGGAGAGTTTGACGATGAGGATCTTCAATGCGCCGCCGCCTCAAAATGCGCGTCGGGTTTAACCGCATGCAAAAGGCGCAGCATGTCGGCCTGGATACGCTCCAGCGCGGCCTGGGTCTGCCCTTCAAAACGCAGCACCAGCACCGGCGTGGTGTTGGAAGCGCGCACCAGCCCAAAGCCATCGGGCCAGTCCACACGCAAGCCGTCAATCGTGTTGACCACGGCTGGCGCGGCAAACGCCGCGCGGGCCACCAACTGCTCTACCAAGCCATGCGGCTCGCCTTCGGCGCAGGCCACATTCAGCTCGGGGGTGGAAAAACTGGTGGGCAAGGCATGGAGCACCGCGTTGGCATCGGGTGCGTGGCTGACGATCTCCAGCAAACGGGCGCCCGCATAGGTGCCGTCGTCAAAGCCAAACCAGCGCTCCTTGAAGAAAATATGGCCACTCATTTCGCCGCCCAGGGGCGAATCGATCTCTTTCATCTTGGCCTTGATCAGCGAATGGCCGGTCTTGAACATCAGGGGCTCGCCGCCCGCCTCGGCGATGGCCGGGGCCAGGCGCTGCGAGCACTTCACGTCGAACACGATGGTGCCACCGGGCACGCGCGAGAGCACGTCGCGCGCGAACAGCATCATCTGGCGGTCGGGGTAGATGTTGGTGCCGTCTTTGGTGACGATGCCCAGCCGGTCGCCGTCACCGTCAAAGGCCAGGCCCAGTTCAGCGTCTCCGGCTTGCAGCGCGGCAATCAGGTCGCGCAGGTTTTCAGGCTTGCTGGGGTCGGGGTGGTGGTTGGGGAAGTTGCCGTCCACCGTGCTGAACAGCTCCTGCACCTCGCAGCCAATGGCGCGCAGGATGCCGGGGGCCGAGGCACCGGCCACACCGTTGCCCGAGTCCACCACGATTTTGATGGGCCGGTCCAGCTTGATATCCCCCACGATGCGCGCGGTGTAGGCCGGCAGCACATCCACCGCCCGGCGGGTCGCACCCGCTCTCAGCGTCCAGCTCTCAGTCTCCATCATGCGGCGCAGGGCCTGGATGTCTTCGCCGTAGATGGCGCGCCCGGCCATCACCATCTTGAAACCGTTGTAATCGCGCGGATTGTGGCTGCCGGTGACCTGGATACCGCTGGTGCACAGGGTATTGGCCGCAAAGTACAGCATGGGGGTGGTGACCATGCCCACGTCAATGACGCTGACGCCCGCCTCTTCCAGCCCCCGCATCAGGGCCTGCGAGAGCAGGGGGCCGCTCAAACGCCCGTCGCGCCCCACCGCCACCGTGGTTTCGCCTTGCGCCAGGGCCACGGTGCCAAAGGCCCGGCCCAGCCCGAGAGCGACTTCTTCGGTCAAAGTGCTGGGAACGATGCCACGGATGTCGTAGGCTTTGAAAATACTGGCCGAAATTTGCATTGTTGGATCCCTATATATAGGCGCGTGCGTATGCGTGCGCCACTGGGGCAGGATTGTAGGGGGCGGGCTAATGGCTTATCCTCAATAGACTGTTGTCCCCACCAAGGAAATTGCCATGACCCAAGCCATTCGACGTATCGCGATCTGCACCGGGGGCGGCGACGCGCCCGGCCTCAATGCGGTGATCCGGGCCACGGTGTCGGCCGCCGCCAACCGGGGCTGGGAAACCGTCGGCATTCGGGACGGTTTCAACGGCATCTTGCAGCCCGAGCGTTACCCCAAGGGCGGTGTCACCCTGCTCACCCGCGACCGGGTGCGTGGCATTTCCCACCTGGGCGGCACCATCATCGGCACCACCAACCGGGGCAACCCGTTCCACTTCCCCACCCCCCAGCCCGACGGCAGCGTGCAAGATACCGACCGCTCCGACGAAGTTCTGGACTATTTCAAACGCGAGGGCATTGACGCCCTGGTGTCCGTAGGGGGCGATGGGTCGCTCACCATTGCCAATGAATTGCACCGCAAGGGCCTGCGCGTGGTGGGCGTGCCCAAGACCATTGACAACGACCTGGACAAAACCTTCACCACCTTCGGGTTTGACACGGCCGTGTCCTTTGCCACCGAATGCCTGGACCGCCTGCACAGCACCGCCGAGAGCCACCAGCGGGTCATGGTGGTGGAAGTCATGGGGCGCTACGCCGGCTGGATTGCCCTGCACGCCGGCATCTCGGGCGGGGCGCACGCCATTCTCATCCCCGAAATTCCCTACGACCTGGACAAAGTGCTGGCCAAGATTGGCGAGCGCGATGCCGAGGGCCGCATGTACACCCTGGTGGTGGTGGCCGAGGGCGCACAGCCGCACCAAGGTGAACGCGCCCTGCTGGCACCCGCCGAGATTGGCCATGCCGAGCGCTTGGGCGGCATCGGTGAACGCGTGGCCCAGGCGCTGGCCCAGCGCAGCGGCAAGGATGCCCGTGTGGTGGTGCTGGGCCACTTGCTGCGCGGCGGCAGCCCCACCTCCTTTGACCGGCTGGCCGCCATGCGCTTTGGCACGGCAGCCGTGCGGGCGCTGGAAGAAGGCCTGTCGGGCGTGATGGTCTCGCTGGCGTTTCCCAACGTGGTCTATGTCCACCTGGAGGAAGTGGCCGGGCGCATGAAAGCCGTGCCCCTGGACTGCGACACGCTGCAAACCGGGCGCGATTTGGGCGTGTGTTTCGGCGATTAAATCGGCGATTAAATAATTTCAATCACCCGCGTCCATATTTCAAACCACCGGCACGGGGTGGCCCTTACCATCCAGAGGCGTTCAAAAAAAGCCCCTTTCTGGAGACCCCCATGCCCGTGATCACCAACATCGAAGACCTGCGCGTTCTGGCGCAAAAGCGCGTGCCCCGCATGTTTTACGACTACGCGGACTCCGGCTCCTGGACCGAGAGCACCTACCGCGCCAACGAAAGCGATTTTCAGAAAATCAAGCTGCGCCAGCGCGTGGCCGTGAACATGGAAAACCGCAGCACCGCCACCACCATGGTCGGGCAAAAAGTCGCCATGCCGGTGGCCATCGCACCCACGGGCTTGACCGGCATGCAGCATGCCGATGGTGAAATTTTGGCGGCCAAGTCGGCTAAAAAATTCGGCATTCCCTTCACACTCTCGACCATGAGCATTTGCTCCATCGAAGACGTGGCCCAGGAGACCGGCAACCACCCTTTCTGGTTCCAGCTCTACGTGATGAAAGACCGCGACTACATCGAGCGCCTGATCGACCGCGCCAAGGCTGCTGGCTGCTCAGCCCTGGTGCTCACGCTGGACCTGCAAATCCTGGGCCAGCGCCACAAAGACCTGAAAAACGGCCTCTCCGCCCCGCCCAAACTCACCGTGGCCAACATCCTGAACATGATGACCAAGCCACGCTGGGGCTTAGGGATGCTGGGCACCAAACGGCACGGCTTTGGCAACATCATCGGCCACGTCAAGGGCGTGGAAAACATGGGTTCCCTCTCCGAGTGGACCGCCAAGCAGTTCGACCCGGGCCTGAACTGGGGCGATGTGGAGTGGATCAAGAAACGCTGGGGTGGCAAATTGATTCTCAAAGGCATCCAGGACGTGGAGGATGCGCACCTGGCCGTCAACTCCGGGGCGGACGCCCTGATCGTCTCCAACCACGGCGGGCGCCAGCTCGACGGCGCCGAGTCCTCCATCCGCGCACTGCCGCAGATTGTGGAGGCGGTGGGCCAGCAGATCGAAGTGCACATGGACGGCGGCATCCGCAGCGGGCAAGACGTGCTCAAGGCCCGCGCCCTGGGTGCGCAGGGCACCTACATCGGCCGCGCATTTTTGTATGGCCTGGGCGCCATGGGCGAGGCGGGCGTGGACAAGGTGCTGGAGATCATCCACAAGGAGCTGGACCTGACCATGGCGTTTTGCGGCCACACCAACATCCATACGGTCGACAAAGGCATATTGCTGCCAGGCACTTTTTAATGGGTTAGGGCTGGCGTACCATGGGGGTGGGGAGTTGATACAACAAGGCCATCCACATGAAGCACAAGCGCACTCCACCCGACCCGGCCCGGTTTCCCGGCATAGGCGACAACTTCCACTACCTGGCCTACCCGGCCAACCTCCTGGTCTGGATGAGCGACACCGAGGGCCGGTGCAGCTTTGTCAGCCCCTCCTGGACCACTTTCACCGGCCGCGAACGCGCCCTGGAACTGGACAGGGGCTGGCTGGACTGTGTACACCCCGATGACATCGCCCCATTGACGCAGGGTTTGAGAGAGGCGCACACCGGCCAGCAGCCGTTTCGCCTGCTGTTTCGCTACCGGCGCGACGACGGCTTCTACCGCTGGCTGGTGGGCCAGGGCATGCCCCACACCACGCCGGCCCACACATTCGATGGCCACCTGTGCCTGTGCTTCGACGTCACGCCCTACCAGGAGGGTGAGGCGGATATGGAGCGTTCCATCCAAAACGTATTCCCCTTGCTGAACGAGACCCGGCTGGTGGCGGTCATTCTGGACACCCACGGGCGCATACAGTTTTCGAACGGGGGTTTGTGCCGGCTGCTGAACCGCCATGGAACGGAGCTGATGAACTGCGCGCTGTTCCAGCGCCACTGTGCCGCCAACGACCGGGGGCTGTATGAGCGCCTCTATCCCCACGGAAGCCAGGCCCCCCTGTTCCCTGCCGAATTTCAATCGGAACTGCTCACGCAAGAACAGCAGTCGCGCCATGTCTCGTGGCATGCCGTGGTGTGGCGCGATTACCTGGGGCGCGTCAAAGGCACCATGCTGATTGGCGACGATGTCACCGCCTTGCACCGCGAAGAGGCGGAGACCTTGCTGTACGTCAAAGCCTTTGAAGCCACGGAGCACGCGATTGTGGTGACCGACGCACAGGGTTGCATCCTTTCGGTCAACCAGGCTTTCACCACCCTCACCGGCTACAGCCGCGAAGAGGCGCTGGGCAACAACCCGCGCATGCTGAAATCGGGCCGGCACGACAAAGACTTTTACAAGGAACTGTGGGCCTCGGTTCTAAGCACCGGGCATTGGCACGGCGACGTGTGGGACCGGCACAAGGACGGCGGCATTTATCCCAAATACCTGTCCATCAGCGCCATCAAGAACGCCCAAGGCGAGCCCACCAACTTCATCGGCATTTTTTACGATATCTCGGAGCGCAAGACCATCGAAGAGCGCCTGGACCACCTGGCCCACTACGACCCGCTGACCGGGCTGCCCAACCGCAGCCTGCTGATCGACCGGCTGGAGCAAGCGGTCGAACGCGCGATCCGGCTGGGCACCAAAGTGGCCATGCTCTACCTGGACCTGGACCACTTCAAACAGGTCAACGACAGCTTTGGCCACGCCGCAGGGGATGCCCTGCTCAAGGCTGTTGGCCAGCGCATGAAGACCTGTGTGCGCGGTGTGGACACGGTGGCCCGCCTGGGGGGTGACGAATTTGTGGTGCTGGTGCCCGACATGCACGAAGCCAGCGACATTGGCACGGTGGCCGCCAAACTACTGGAAACACTCACCCCGGCCTACCTCATCGAAGGCCACTGGGCGGTGAGCGCGCCCAGCATCGGCATCAGCATCTACCCCGACGATGGCGGCAACGCGGACGACCTGATGAAACATGCCGACGCCGCCATGTACCTGGCCAAGCAAAGCGGGCGCGGCAACTTCAAATATTTCCACAGCCTGCCGCCGCCCAATTACGAGTAAAGCCCCGGTGGCCTACAGCACATGGGTCACCAGTTTGAAGTCCGCGTCCTCCACAAAGGTCTTGACCGTGAAGCCCAGGCTGCGCATCAGCTTGAGCATGGTGGGGTTGTTGGCCAGCACCAGGCCCTCGATCTCGGTCAGGCCTTTCTCCCGGGCGAAGTCCATGATGGACAGCATCAGGCGTGAGCCCAGGCCCCGGCCCTTGAAATCGTCCGCCACCACCAGCGAGAACTCGCAGGTGGTGCGGTCCGGGTTGGTGATGTAGCGCGATACCCCCACCACGCGGGGCACCTCGCTCACTTCGCCGTCGGCACCGGTCAGGCGGTCCCGGGTGATGGCCACCAGCGCCATTTCGCGGTCGTAATCGATCAGGGTGAAGCGCGAAAGCAAGGTGGCGGGCAGCTCCTGGATGCTGGAGACAAAGCGGAAGTAACGGCTCTCGGGCGAGAGGTGGCGCACAAACTCCTGCAGCATGGTGGCATCGTCCGGGTGGATGGGCCGCACCGTGTACTCCCCGCCCCCATGCAAGGGCCACACCTGCTCGTGCTGAGAGGGGTAGGGCAGGATGGCCAGGTGGTTGTAATGGCGCATGGAAGGAAGTGCGCTGTCCACCACGATGCGCGCGTCCACCGCCACGGCGCCGGACTCGTCCACGATGATGGGGTTGATGTCCATCTCGCGCAGCTGGGGCAGCTCGCACACCATCTCCGACACCCGCAGCAGCACCTGCTCCAGCGCCTCCATGTTCACCGGCGCCGCGCCGCGCCACTCGCCCAGCGTTTCGGCCACGCGGGCGCGCTCGATCAGGCGGCGTGCCAGAAACTGGTTGAGCGGGGGCAGCTCCATGGCCCGGTCGTTGATCAGCTCAATCATGGTTCCGCCCGCGCCAAAGGCAATCACCGGGCCAAAGGGGTCGTCGGTCACCAGACCAATGTAGATTTCGCGCCCGCGCTTTTGGGTGGACATGTTCTGGATGGTGACGCCGTTGATGCGTGCGCCGGGCTGCAGCCGGGCCACGGCCTGCATCATCTCCACATAGGTGTCGCGCACGCCCACGGCATTGAGCACGTTCAGCGCCACGCCTTGCACGTCGGACTTGTGGCTGATGTCGGGCGAATCGATCTTCAGCGCCACCGGGAAACCCAGCTGGGTGGCGATCATGATGGCTTCGGTCGCGCTGCGCGCCAAAATGGTCTTGGTCACCGGAATATGGAAGGCCGCCAGCAGCGCCTTGGACTCCA
Source organism: Rhodoferax sp. (assembly GCF_030697375.1). GTDB lineage: Bacteria > Pseudomonadota > Gammaproteobacteria > Burkholderiales > Burkholderiaceae_C > Allorhodoferax. Next base: position 50,291 of record NZ_JAUYQD010000009.1, read on the forward strand.
TCTCGGTCAGCACCTTGCGCCGCTCGGCCAGCACGCTTTCCACCAACATACGCGCGCCCTCCACATCGGGCTGGGCCAGGTCCGACAGCGGCGGCGGCGTTTGCTGCAGCAACTGCTGGTTTTGGTAGAACTTGGAAATATTGCCAAAGGCCCCCACCGCCGCTTCGGGGGTGCGAAAGGTGGATATCGCTGCCGCATTCAGAATCTGCCGGGCTTCACCCACGCTGGAATCCCCCATCCAGCAGGTCAGCAGCGGTTTGCCCAGGCGCTGGTTGCACTCCACCAGCGCACGGGCGATGGCGGCGCCGTCGGTGCCCACTTTGGGGGAGTAGATGGCCAGCACGCCGTCGATCTGGGGCGCTTTGCCGGCGGCTTCCACCGCCGCCTGGAAGTGTTCGGGGCCGGCGTCTTCCGAGACATCAATCAGGTCACACAAAGACGCCAGGGGCGACAACTGGGCTTGCAGCACCTGCGCCTGCTCCCGGGTGAGGCAGCCCAGGTGCAGCTTGATTTCACTGATCCAGTCGGCCGCCAGCACACCCGGTCCACCACCATTGGTCACCACCGCCAGCCGCCGCCCCACCGGCCGGTAACGCGAGGCCAGGCACTTGGCGGCCGAAAACAGCTGCACAAACGAGCGCACCCGCACGGCGCCGGCGCGGCGCAGGGCGGCATCAAACACATCGTCGCTGCCCACAATGGTGCCCGAATGGGTGAGCGCGGCCTGGTTGCCCGCCTGCTGGCGTCCGGCCTTGAGCACGATCACGGGTTTGGCGTTGGCGGCGGCGCGCAGCGCGCTCATGAAGCGGCGCGCATTGCGGATACCTTCCATGTACACGACGATGCTGTGGGTGTGGGCGTCGGCCGCCAAAAAGTCCAGCACCTGGGCCATGTCCACCGCCGTGTTGGGGCCCAGAGACACCACGGTGGAGAAACCCACCGCGTTTTTCTTGGCCCAATCCAGGATCGACGCGGTCAGCGCCCCCGACTGCGACACCAAGGCCAGCGGCCCCTTGGCGCACAGGTCGCCGGCCACGCTGGCGTTGAGCTGCAGGTGCGGGCGCTGAAAACCCAGGCAATTGGGCCCCAGCAGGTGCACCCCATCGCGCCGGGCAATTTTGTGCAGCTCGGCCGCTTGGGGCGCGTCCACCCCGCTGGAAATCACCAGTGCCGCGCGGCACTTGATGCGACCGGCAATCTCCAGGGCCGCAGCCACCTCGGCCGCGGGCACCGCAATGATGGCCAGATCGGCCTGGGTATGGGCCAAGTCCGCCAGCGTGCCGCTGAAATGGATGTCCATGAAAATGAGCGTGCCGGTGAAGCGCTGCGCCCGCAGGGCGCTGTGCAAAGCCTGCGCCTGCGCGGTCTGTGAATCGGGGTCGTCCACCTGCCCTGCAAAAACCGCGATGGAGTTGGGCGAAAAAAGAGGGGAGAGAAAATGCTTGTCCATGCGGGCTCCAACGGGGAATGCGATTGTTGCGATGCAGCATACCTTTTTTGCCCCGTTTAGCCTTGACTTGAATCAATAATTCTTACGCTATTCTTACCCTATGACGCCCCCGATCCGCCGCATCGCCCACCTCGACATGGACGCTTTTTATGCGTCGGTCGAGTTGCTGCGTTACCCGCAGCTCAAGGGGCTGCCGGTGGTGATTGGCGGGGGACGCCGGGCGCAGGACGAGGCCTTGCGCGAACAACTGGGCGGGCGCGCCCTGCACGAAATCGGCATCAGCGAATTCCCCGTGCTCAAGGACTACACAGGCCGGGGCGTCATCACCACCGCCACCTACGCCGCGCGCCAGTTTGGCGTGGGCTCGGCCCTGGGGCTGATGAAAGCCGCCAAGCTGTGCCCGCAGGCGATTTTGCTGCCGGTGGATTTTGCCCAGTACCGCAAATACTCCGCCGCGTTCAAGGCCATCATCACCGACATTGCCCCATTGATGGAGGACCGGGGGGTGGACGAGGTCTACATCGACTTCACCGAGGTGCCCGGCGGCCAGCGCGAAGGCGGGCGGGTGCTGGCGCGCCTGATCCAGAAAGCCATTTTTGACGCCACCGGCCTCACCTGCTCGGTGGGCGTGGCGCCCAACAAGCTGCTGGCCAAAATGGCCAGCGAGTTCAACAAGCCCAATGGCATCTCCATCGTGCGGGAAGACGACCTGGAGACCAAAATCTGGCCGCTGGCCTGCCGCAAGATCAACGGAATTGGCCCCAAGGCCGATGAAAAGCTGAAAAGCCACGGCATCGACACCATAGGCCAGCTCGCCCAGCGCCCGCTGGACTGGCTGGTGCAGACCTTTGGCCCCAGGACCGGGGCCTGGCTGCTGGAAGCCGCCCATGGGCGCGACACCCGCCCGGTGGTCTTGGAAAGCGAACCGGTGAGCATGAGCCGCGAGACGACCTTTGACCGGGATCTGCACGCGGTACGCGACAAAGCCGAGCTGGGCCAGATCTTCACCACCCTGTGTGAACAGGTGGCCGCCGACCTGCAGCGCAAAGGCTATGTGGGCAAGACCATTGGCATCAAGCTGCGGTTTGACAATTTCAAAAGCGTCACCCGCGACCTGACCCTGGCGCACACCACCGCGGACGCCAAAACCATCCGCCAGGCGGCAGGCCAATGCCTCAAACGCGCCCCCTTGTCCCAGCGCCTACGCCTGCTGGGGGTGCGGGTGGGGGCGCTGGTGCGCGCCGACCAGGCCGAGTCTTACAAGCCAAACAAGGCTCTAGCACCCGTGGAATCTGCGCAAGCAGCTACTGAATTGATAGCAACCACCGGGCAGCTTTTTTAAGCCCCCTGCCGCCCCCAATTCCGTTTTCAGATCTATGCGAGATGAGGCGCCCCGACGCAGGCAGTGCTTTAGCACGACCAGGAGGGGCAACGACATATCGCATGGATACGGAAATGGAATCAGGCGACGCTGATGTCGTCCTGGTGGTTGGCAATGTGCAGCGTGTGGGCCCGCGCAAAATCGTCCCGGTCCAAGGCGCCGTAGGCGAAATGGGGCTGCAATACACCGGTGTGGGCCTGGAAGCGCTGCACCGCAGCGCGCAGGCGGGTGGCGCCGGGCTTCCAGTCGTTCAACTGCGCCAGCGCCGGTGCGCCTGGGATGGGCTCCATCAGCCCGTGGCTCATGCGGCCACGCAGACCAAAAACGGCAAAGGCAGCCGCGCCCACCGTCGCCTGAAACAGCGCACTTTTGGCTTGGGGAAAGCCGTCCATGCTCATTTCAATGCTCTGGGCCAGATGCTCCAGCACCGCCCGCATCGTCCAGGCGTTGGTGCTGCGGACCTGGGTGGCGTGGTCCAAACGGTCCAGCCAGCGCAACACATCGTCCAGCGACTGGACCTTGGGGGTATCGGCCATGGCGGCTCCTGTGAGTAAACCTGTCGGCAATAGGAGAAAGTGTCTGCGGTGCATGCCGTGATCATAGTCAACACTGGGATATTGACACCTGCTTACGCGCAACTTACATTGACATCTTCATGCAGGAGGTTCACATGGCTTTGTACCTACCCCCCCATCTCGACCTGAACCAACTTCAGCGCATCAAGAAATGGCATGTCGCCCACCGGGCGGAGCATCCGCTGGAGTACCAGTTGTGGGATACCGTGTTGATTTTGTGGGTCATGGGACGGGTGGGCTGGTTACCCGCGTTTGCCTTGGACACGCCCTGGGCCTACCCCCTGTGCCTGCTGGCCATGCTGGCTCCCAATTTTTACGCCATGGCGCGGGCCAAAGCCCACCGGCTACAGCGGGTTCGGTGCGACTGGCTCAAGCACTGAAATAAGTCCGCCCGCCGGCTTGGCGCAGGGAGTTGCACGCTATAAACGCTTACATTGAGCGTTTTGCCCACCTACACCCTGAGAATTGGTTTTCATGCGCATGCGTCTTCCGGTCACCCCGCAGGGGTTCTGCCGTCCATGACCCCACACACCCAGCCCACCGCATCGGCGTTGCAGGCAGAAGACCAGCGCCTGCGCGATCTGGTGGACTCGACCGACGGCATCGTTTGGGAGGCCGACGCCCTCACCTTCACCAACACCTTCATCAGCAAAAGCGCCGAGCGCCTGCTGGGCTATGCGGTGCAGGAGTGGCTGGAGCCCGATTTCTGGAAAAACCATATCTACCCGCCCGACTGCGAACAGGCCCTGGCCTATACCATGGCGCAAACCGCTGGCCTGCAAGACCATGCCTTCGAATACCGCTTCGTGGCCAAAGACGGGCGGCTGGTGTGGCTGCACGACAGCACCAAGGTGGTCGTAGAACACGGAAAAGCGCGCTGGTTGCGGGGCTTTTTGCTCGACATCACGCAGCACAAACAGGCGGAGCAGCAGCGCATTGAAGGCCAGGCCGCGCTGCGCGAAGCGGCCCTGCACACCCAAACCATTTTGGACCACATGGCGGACGGCGTCATCACCATCAATGCACAGGGGCGTATGGAGTCGTTCAACAAGGCCGCCAGCAGCATGTTTGGCTACGCCCCCGAGGAGGTGCTGGGGCGCAACATCAACATGCTGATGCCCGAACCCCACCAAAGCCAGCACGACGGCTACCTGCAGCGCTACCAGCACACCGGAGAAGCACGGATCATGGGCGCGCCGCGCGAGGTGGAAGGACGGCGCCGGGACGGCAGCCTGTTTCCCATGAGCCTGTCCGTGTCCAAGATTGCGCGCAGCGGGCAATCCATTTTCATTGGCCTGGTGCGCGATGTCACCGAGCGGCGCCAGTACGAAGACGAAATCCGCCGCCTGGCCTTTTACGACCCGCTGACCGGCCTGTCCAACCGGCGCTTGCTGATGGACCGGCTCAAGCAGGCCATCGCCAGTTCGGACCGCAGCGGCCAGCACGGTGCCCTGATGTTTCTGGACCTGGACCACTTCAAGCTGCTCAACGACAGCCTGGGCCACGACGTGGGCGACTTGTTGCTGCAGCAGGTCGCCACGCGGCTGCAATCCTGCGTGCGGGAGGTGGACAGTGTGGCACGCCTGGGGGGCGATGAATTTGTGGTGCTGCTGGAGGGCTTGAGCCCCTTCCCCCACGAGGCGGCGGCCCAAAGCGAGGTGATCGCACTCAAAATTCTGGACGCCCTGGGACAGGCCTACACCCTGCGCCAGCACAGCTACAGCAGCACCCCCAGCATTGGCATTGTGCTGTTCCTGCACGACCATGAAACCATGGACGACGTGCTCAAGAAAGCCGATGTGGCCATGTACCAGGCCAAGGCGGCCGGCCGCAACACCGTGCGCTTCTTTGACCCCGCCATGCAAGCCACGGCCGCGGCCCACGCCGCACTCGCCAAAGACATGCGCCAGGGCCTGCTGAAAGACGAGTTTGTGCTGCACTACCAAATTCAGGTGCAGATCAACGCCCGCGGACACACGGTGCCCACGGGGGCCGAGGCGCTGGTGCGCTGGCGCCACCCCACACGCGGCCTGGTGCCACCGGTCGAATTCATCCCGCTGGCCGAAGAAACCAACATCATTTTGCCCCTGGGCCAATGGGTGCTGGAGGCGGCCTGTGCCCAGTTGGTGGCCTGGTCGCAAGCGCCCGACACAGCGCAATGGACCATGGCCGTCAACGTCAGTGCCTCCCAGTTTTCCCAGCCCGACTTTGTGGCCCACGTCGCCAACGCGCTGCGCAAAACCGGCGCCAACGCCAACCTGCTCAAACTCGAAATCACCGAAAGCATGCTGATGGACGACGTGGAGGACATCATTGACAAGATGGGGGCCATCAAAGCCCATGGGGTGCGCATGTCCCTGGACGACTTTGGCACCGGCTACTCGTCCCTGTCCTGCCTCAAGCGCCTGCCACTGGACCAGCTCAAAATCGACCAGTCCTTTGTGCGCGACCTGCTGACCGACTCCAACGACGCCATCATCGCCCGCACCGTGGTGGCGCTGGGCCACAGCCTGGGCCTGAAAGTGATTGCCGAAGGGGTGGAAAGCGCCGAGCAGCGCGATATGCTGGCCGGCATGGGCTGCGATGCTTTCCAGGGCTACTATTTTGGGCACCCCACGCCCGCCAGCGAACTGGCCCGGTTTTATGTATCAAATCCCTAGAAACCCCTTACAGAATCTGCGTAAGCAGCTACTCTTTTAGGAGCAAAAGTCGCTCTCCAGGCCAAGCCCCACCCCTATGCCGACAAAAAAAACGCCCTCCGCACACAGCCTGCACACCCACAGCAAGATCCTGCCCACCGCAGCACCCGTCACCTCTGCCACACCGGAGGCCCTGCCCAATTTCCCGATCGTGGGCATCGGTGCATCGGCCGGGGGCCTGGCGGCCTTTGAGGCCTTCTTTTCCGGCATGCCCGCAAACCAGGACCCGGGCATGGCCTTTGTGCTGATACAGCACCTGGCCCCCGACCACAAAAGCATCCTGGCCGATCTGATCCGGCGCTACACCCGCATGCAGGTGTTTGAGGTGGAGGACGGCATGCCCGTCAAGGTCAACTGCGCCTACATCATCCCGCCCAACCACGACATGGCGTTTTTGAACGGTTCGCTGCAGTTGCTGGAACCCTCTGCACCACGCGGCCAGCGCCTGCCCATCGACTTCTTCTTTTCGTCGCTGGCGCAAGACCAGCGCGAGCGGGCCATCGGCATCGTGCTCACCGGCACCGGCAGCGACGGCACGCTGGGCGCACGCGCCATCAAGGACGCGGGCGGCATGGTGATGGCCCAGCAGCCCAGCTCCACCGAGTTTGATGGCATGCCCAGCAGCGCCATTGCCAGCGGCATGGTGGACTTCACCCTGCTCCCGGCGGAGATGCCCGCCCGGCTCATGGCCTACGCCCTGCACGCTTTCGGCAAAAACCCCAAGCTTGCCGCCCCTCCGACCCCCAAGGACGAAAGTGCACTCAAAAAAGTGTTCGTCCTGTTGCGCTCCCAGACCGGCCATGACTTTTCCGGCTACAAGCCCGGCACCATCCACCGCCGCATCGAGCGGCGTATGGCGGTGCACCAGGTTCCAGACGTGGACAGCTACGTCAAGTACCTGCAGCAAGCCCCCTCGGAAGTGGACGCTTTGTTTCGCGACCTGCTGATCGGGGTTACCAATTTTTTCCGCGACCCCGAGGCCTTCCAGGTCCTCGAAGACCAGGCCATCCCCCAGCTCTTTAACAACAAGCCCGCGGGTGCCGCCCTGCGCGTGTGGGTGGCCGGCTGTTCTACCGGGGAGGAGGCCTATTCCATCGCGATTTTGCTGCAAGAGCGCATGGAAGCGCTCAAGACCAGCTATGCGGTGCAGGTCTTTGCCACCGACCTGGACAGCCGCTCCATTGCCTTCGCCCGCGCCGGGGTGTATCCGGCCAGCATCAGCGCCGACCTGACGCCCGAGCGCCTGGCGCGGTATTTTTCGCCCGAACCGGGAGGGGCAAGCTACCGCGTGCACAAAAGCATCCGCGACATGCTGGTGTTTTCCGAGCAGGATGTGGTCAAGGACCCGCCCTTCTCCAAGCTCGACCTCATCAGTTGCCGCAACCTGCTGATCTACCTGGGCCCGGAGCTGCAAAAACGACTTTTGCCCCTGTTCCACTACGCCCTGTTGCCGCGTGGCCTGCTCTTTTTGGGCTCCTCCGAGGGGGTGGGGGAGTTCAACGACATGTACGCCGTGCTGGACCGCAAGGCCAAGCTGTACCAGCGCAAGGAGGATTTTCATGGTTTGCAACGCGCCGCCTTGAACCGCGCGCTGCAAACCATGCCGACCATGAGCGCCGTCAGCGGCTCGCTGGCGGCGCAGCCCCACCTCACAGGTAAGACCACGGGGCCTGCCAAGCTGCCGCTGCGCGAACTGACCGAACAGGCGCTGTTGCAACAGATGGCGGTGGTGGGCGCCCTCATCAATGCCCAGGGCGATATCCTGTACCTGCACGGCCGCTCCGGGCTGTACCTGGAGCTGGCCCCCGGCGAGGCCGGCATTCTCAACATCCTGAAAATGGCCCGCGAGGGCCTGCGCCCCGCGCTGTCCAATGCCCTGCACAAATGCGCCGGAACCCAGGAGGTCGTGCGCACCGCCAACTTGCGCATCAAAACCAATGGGCACGTGGCCCAGGTCAACCTGAGCGTGCGCCCCGTGGCCATCAGCCCGTTCGGTGCGGCAGCGCCATCGGACGCACAGTTGTACCTGGTCGCGCTGCAGGAAGCGACAGCGCCGGAAACGGAGCCCAACCCAGCCACCGTAACAGCAGCAAGCAACCCGACCGAAAAAACGGAGGCAGCTGTGCCAGCACTGTGCCCCGCCCATGACGCGATGGCACAAATGGCCACGCTCAGAGACGAGTTGCGGGCCAAGGACGAGTATTTGCAAAGCACCCGAGAAGAGCTGGAGAGCTCCAACGAAGAACTCAAATCCAGCAACGAAGAGATGCAGTCCGTCAACGAAGAGTTGCAGTCCACCAACGAGGAACTGGAAACCTCCAAGGAAGAGCTGCAGTCGGTCAATGAAGAGCTGTCCACCGTCAACACCGAACTGCACACCAAGGTGGCCGACCTGTCACGCGTCAACAACGACATGAACAACCTGTTGGCGGGCACCGGCATTGCCACCGTGTTTGTAGACCCGTATTTGCGCATTTTGCGCTTCACCCCCACGGCAGCCCAGATCATCAACCTGATCCCCAGCGACGTGGGGCGGCCGGTGGGCCATATCGTCTCCAACCTGGTGGGCTACGACCAACTGGTGGCCGACGCCAAGGCCGTGCTGGACTCCCTGGTGCCCAAAGACGCACAAGTGCAAACCACCAACGGCGCCTGGTTCACCATGCGCATCCGCCCCTACCGCACCCTGGACAATGTGATTGAAGGCGTGGTGATCACCTTTGTGGACGTGACTGAAATGAAACGCATCGAACAGGAACTGGAGAAAGTCAACGCACAACTACGGCAAGCTGCCACCATGGCAAAGGCCTGAATTTAATCCAACCCCACTCCTCTACCCACCATGACCACCCCTCGCCTGCTCCACAAAGTCAGCCTCATCACCGGTGCCGCACAGGGCATCGGTTTGGCCACCGCCCTCAAATTCGCCGCCGAAGGCGCCATTGTGGTGGTCTGCGACCTCCAACAAACCGGCGTGGACGACGCCGTGGCGCAGTGCCGCGCCCTGGGGGCCATGGCGGAAGGTTATGTGATGGACGTCACCCAGCGCACCCAGGTAGACGCGGTGCTCGCCCGTGTGCAGGCGCAGTTTGGCCGTATCGACGTGCTGGTGAACAACGCCGGCATCACCCAGGATGCGCGGCTGCAAAAAATGACGCTGGAGCAGTTTGACCGCGTGGTGGATGTGAACCTGCGCGGTGTCTTCCACTGCGCACAGGCGGTGGCGGACCGCATGGTGGCCCAGGGCGGCGGTGTGATTCTGAACGCCAGTTCGGTGGTGGGCATTTACGGCAACTTTGGCCAGACCAACTACGCCGCCACCAAGTTCGGCGTGATTGGTTTCACCAAAACCTGGAGCCGCGAGCTGGGCCCCAAGGGCGTGCGCGTGAACGCGGTGGCGCCGGGCTTCATCACCACCCCCATGGTGGCGGCCATGCCCGAAAAAATACTGCAGGAACTGCAGGCCAAGGTACCGCTCAAGCGCCTGGGCAGGCCCGAAGAAATCGCCAATGTGTACGCCTTTTTGGCCAGCGACGAGGCCAGCTACATCAATGGCGCGGTGATCGAGGTTTCGGGAGGCATGTCGCTATGAACTTCAGCCCCAGCACCGATCTGGTGGAAAACGTCACCTTTGAGGAAATCCGCCTGGGCCAAAGCGCCCATTTGCTGCGCACGCTCACGCTGGCCGACATCCAGGCCTTTGCCGCCGTGTCGGGCGACACCAACCCCGCCCACCTGGACGCCGCGTACGCCAATGACACCCTGTTCCACGGGGTGATTGCCCACGGCATGTGGGGCGGCGCCCTGATCTCGGCCCTGCTGGGCACCCAGTTTCCCGGCCCCGGCACCATTTACCTGGAACAGGTTCTGCACTTCACCAAGCCGGTGCACATTGGCGACACGCTCACCGTCACCGCCACGGTGGTGGGCAAGGACGAGGCCCAAAAAAGCATTGAGCTGGACTGCCAGGTGCTCAACCAAAAGGGCGCCCGTGTGCTGCACGGTACGGCCCGGGTTCTGGCCCCGACCCAAAAAGTGCGCTTGCCCAAGGTCCAGGCGCCGTTGATCCAGTTGTTTGACCCCGAGGCCCGTTTCAAGGAGCTGCTGGCGCGCAGTGCGGGCATGCCCGCGGTGCGCTGCGCCGTGGTGCACCCCTGCGATGCGGAGTCGCTCACCGGCGCCATGGATGCCGCCCGCCACGGCCTGATCATCCCGGTGCTGATCGGCCCCGAGCTGCGCCTGCGCCACCTGGCCCAGGAAGCCGGCATCGACCTCACGGGCGTCGAACTGGTGTGGGTAGCCCACAGCCACGAAGCCGCCGAAAAAGCCGCCGAGATGGCGGCCAAGGGTGAGGTCGAGGTGCTGATGAAAGGCAGCCTGCACACCGACGAGTTAATCCATGCGGTGCTGGCCCAGCCCAAACTGCGCACCGGGCGGCGCATGTCGCATGTGTTTCGCTTTGATGTGCCGCTGTACGCCAAGCCGCTGCTGATCACCGACGCCGCACTCAACATCCGCCCCACCCTGCTAGAGAAGGTGGACATCGCCCAAAACGCCATCGACTTTGCCCGGCTGATGGGCGTGCCCACCCCCAAAGTGGCCATTTTGTCCGCGGTGGAAACCGTGAATCCCAACATTCCCTCCACCATCGACGCAGCCGCCCTGTGCAAGATGGCCGACCGCGGGCAGATCACCAATGCCCTGCTGGACGGCCCGCTGGCCTTTGACAATGCCATCTCGGTGCGTGCAGCCCAAATCAAACACATTGAATCCAAGGTGGCCGGGGATGCCGACATCCTGCTGGTGCCGGACCTGGAGTCGGGCAATATGCTGGCCAAACAACTGGAATACCTGGGCGGCGCCAGCGGTGCCGGGCTGGTGCTGGGGGCCAAAGTGCCCATCGCCCTGACCAGCCGCGCCGACGGCCCCATGAACCGCGTGGCCTCGGCCCTGCTGGCCCAGTTGGCAGCCCACAATGCCCGGCGCGACCACCCGCGCGAGTCCTGGTAGGGCGCAGGGCATGGCTATTCTTGCGGTCAATGCGGGCTCGTCCACGCTGAAGTTTTCCATCTACCCCCTGGTGCAGGGCCAGGTGCAGCCCAGCATCCTCACGGGCAACATCCAGGGGCTGGAGCCCGGCGGCACCCCGGTGCTGGGCTGGACCTTTCAGGGCGGCAAGCACCAGCACCGGCTGCCGAGCGCCCAGGAAGATCCTTTTGGGCAGGCCCTGCGCAGCCTGAACGATTTGCTCACCGCCAACCCGGCTCTGCCGGCCATCAGCGCCATGGCCCACCGCGTGGTGCATGGCGGGCGGGACTACACGCGCAGTGTGCGGGTCAGCCCCGAGGTCCTCGACCGGCTGGCGCAGTTCAATGCGCTGGCGCCCTTGCACCAGCCCAACAACCTGCGCGGCATACGGGCGTTTCAAACCGCGTTTCCCAGCCTGCCCCAGGTGGCGTGTTTTGACACCGCGTTCCACGCCGATCTGCCCGAAGTGGACTCCCGCTTTGCGCTGCCGCAGTCCCTCACCGCGCAAGGCATTCGCCGCTACGGCTTTCATGGCCTGTCCTACCAATACCTCATGGGAGAGTTGCAGCAGCACAGCACGCTGGCCCATGGCCGCGTGCTGATGGCCCACCTGGGCAACGGCGCCAGCCTGTGCGCCGCCGTGGAGGGACGCAGCCGTGCCACCACCATGGGCTTTTCCACCCTGGACGGGCTGGTGATGGGCACCCGCTGCGGTGCGCTGGACCCCGGCGTGTTGCTGTACCTGATGGAGCAAGGCTGGAGCCACGACCGGCTGCAGACCCTGCTGTACCAGCAAAGCGGCCTGCTGGGGGTCTCGGGCATCAGCGCCGACATGCGCCGCCTGCGCGCCGACCCCAGTGCCGACGCCCAACGGGCCATAGACCTGTTCACCCACCGGGTGGTGCGTGAATCCGGCGCCCTGGTGGCCTGTATGGAAGGGCTGGACGTGCTGGCCTTCAGCGGCGGCATTGGCGAACATGACACGGTGTTGCGTGCCCAGGTCTGCGAACGCCTGGCCTGGATGGGTATCGCGCTGGACCCTGAGGCCAACGCGCAGGCCGTGGCCACCGGCGTCCAAGCCATCCACCGCGCCACCAGCCGGGTCCAGGTCTGGGTCATCCCCACCGACGAAGGGGTGGTGGCCGCCCGGGAGGCGGCACAGCTGCTGAGGCCCGCTACTGCCTAGCGTGGCGGGTGTTGCCCGGCAGCGCCTGCGGGTAGCTGGTGCGAAACGGGTTGATGTCCAGCCCGCCGCGGCGCGTGTAGCGCGCATACACCGCCAGTTTGAGTGGTTTGCAGCGCGTCCACAGGTCCATGAAGATGCGCTCCACGCATTGCTCATGGAACTCGTTGTGGTTGCGAAAACTCACCAGGTATTGCAGCAAACTTTCCTGGTCAATGGGTGCCCCGGTGTAGCTGATCTGCACGCTGCCCCAGTCGGGTTGGCCGGTGACCAGGCAGTTGCTTTTGAGCAGGTTGCTCACCAGCACTTCGCTCACCGGGGCTTCATCGGCAACCGTGTGCAGCAAGTCGGGCGCTGGTGTGTAGCGGGTGCACTCCACGTCCAGCCGGTCCAGGCTCAGGCCATCCAGTTCGTACACCGGCTCGCGGTCAAACAACTCTGGCAGCAAAATGCGCACGCCTATCGACGCCGGGGCCTGCCCCGTGCTGGCCGCACCGCGCCACACCGCTTCACTCAGGTCCGCACGCAAACGGGCCTTGACCGCATCGGCATCGGCAAAGTGGGTGTTGTTGAAGCTGTTGAGATACAGCTTGAAGGACTTGCTCTCGATGATGTTGGGGCTCTCGCAGGGCACCATGAAGTGCGCCAGCGCCACCTGCGGCTTGCCGCGCGGATTAAGCCAGCTCAGCTCGAACGCGGTCCACAGGTCGGCGCCAAAGAACGGTGCCGCACTGGGGACGCCGATCTCGGCACGTTTGCCAGCCCGGGGAATGGGAAACAAGAGCGAGGCATCGTACTGGTCGATGTAGGCGGAGGTTTTGCCCAGTTGGGACTGTTCGGGGGTGTTCATGGGCTCACTTCAGCGCGTTTTATCGGCGGTTTGCAGGTGGGGAATCAGGGATTCCAGCATTTTGGCCACGGGTTCGGGCGGCAGGTCGTGGCCCATGCCATCGATGCCCACCAGCTTGGAGCCCGAGATCCGCCGCGCCGTGTCTTCGCCGCAGGCATAGGGCACCAGCGGGTCGGCCTTGCCGTGCAGCACCAGGGTGGGGGCCTTGACCCGGGACAGCTGCGCCGCACGGGTGATGTCCGACACAATGGCCAGCATCTGGCGCAGGGTTCCCACCGGATGGAAACTGCGCTGCACACCCCGCGCAATGCGCTCGCGCATCTCGGCCTCCGGCGTGGGATGGGCCGGGCTGCCAATGGCGGTGAACAATTTGACGTAATGGTCCACCACCGCGTCCTGGCTGGTACCGGTCGGGCGGCTCAGTAATACCCGCATCACCTTGCGGTCGGGTTGTGGCAAACCGCGCGCACCGCTGGTGCTCATGATGCTGGTCAGGCTGGTCACCCGCTCCGGTGCGGCAATGGCCACACGCTGGGCGATCATGCCGCCCATGCTGACCCCCACCACATGGGCTTTTTTGATCTCCAGCGCATCCAACACCCCCAGCGCATCGGCGGCCATGTCACCCACGGTGTACAGCGGGCGGGGCACAAAACCCAGCTTGTGCTTCAGGCCCGCCCAGAACAAATTGGGCTTACCCAAAAAGTCGAGGTGGGTGCTCAGCCCGATGTCGCGGTTGTCAAAGCGGACCACCCGGTAGCCCGCATCCACCAGTTCCTGGATGAACTGCGGCGGCCAAGCCACCAGTTGCATCCCCAGGCCCATGATGAGCAATACGGTGGGGCGCGCCTGCAAATCCGCATCCTGCGGGTTGATGGAGGCGGTGTCTTCAATCTCTATTTCGATTCCATTTGCTAGTATTTTCATAGCTACCTACGCTTTGTATACGGGGGCTAGATGCCCATTTAACTCAAAATTTCAAGTGCCCGCGTCAAGCTGGCGCCGAAACACCATGCGCTGCGGGGTGGATTGGCCTGCATCCCAAGCATAGCCCTCGGCATCAAAGGCGCGCAGTTGCTCGGGTTGCACCAGCTGGTGCGTGGCGGCAAAACGCGCCATCAGCCCGCGCGCGCGCTTGGCCATGAAGCTGATGATCTTGTACTGCCCGCCCTTGTATTCCTGAAACACACACTCCACCACCCGCGCCTTCAAGGCCCGGGTGTCCACCGCCTTGAAATACTCTTGCGAAGCCAAATTGATGACCACCGGGCTGATATCGGCGCGCAGCCGGGTATTGAGGTACTCGGCGATCTGGGTACCCCAAAACTGGTACAGATTGGCGCCTTGCGGGGTGGCCAGCCGGGTTCCCATCTCCAGCCGGTAGGGTTGCATCAAATCCAGGGGGCGCAATACGCCGTATAGGCCGCTCAACAGGCACAAATGGTCTTGCACCCAGGCCATGGTGTCCGCCCCCAACGAGCGCGCATCGAGCCCACCATACACATCGCCATTGAAGGCCAGCACCGCTGGGCGGGCGTTTTTAGGGGTGGCTTTGGTGGACCAGGCCGCATAGCGGGCCACGTTCAGGCCCGAGAGTTTGTCGCTGAGCGACATCAATTCGGCAATTTGCTGGGGGGAATAGCTGCGCAGCACCTCAATCAGCACTTTGGACTGCGGGACAAACAAGGGCGCGGTGTGGGGATGCGGCGCAACAGGAGTTTCATAGTCCAGCGACTTGGCTGGCGAGAGAAGAAAAAGCATGCCCCATTATCCCGAAAGCGCGCGCTTTCGCTCTGGAGGGGCCGCCCCTGTCGAATAAAATTGGAGGATGACCGATACCCTACAACAACCCGGCCTCAACAGCCTGTCCAAATCGTTTGAACCCGCCGCCCTGGAAGCCCACTGGGGTCCTGAGTGGGAGCGTCGCGGCTACGGCGTGGCCGGCTACCGTGGCACCCAGGCCCCCTTAGCGGGAGAACCCTCTTTTGCCATCCAGTTGCCGCCCCCCAATGTGACCGGCACGCTGCACATGGGGCATGCGTTCAACCAGACCATCATGGACAGCCTGACGCGCTACCACCGCATGCGGGGTTTCAACACCGCCTGGATTCCGGGCACCGACCACGCCGGCATTGCCACCCAGATCGTGGTGGAGCGCCAGTTGCAAGAGCAAAAAGTCAGCCGCCACGACCTGGGCCGCGAAGCCTTCACGTCCAAAGTGTGGGAATGGAAGCAAAAAAGCGGCAACATCATCACCAGCCAGATGCGCCGTATGGGCGACAGCGTGGACTGGAGCCGCGAGTACTTCACCATGGACCCCAAGCTGTCCAAGACGGTGACCGAAACCTTTGTCCAGTTGTACGAACAAGGCCTGATCTACCGCGGCAAACGCCTGGTCAACTGGGACCCGATTTTGCAAAGCGCGGTGAGCGACCTGGAGGTGGAGAGCGAAGAGGAAGATGGCTCGCTGTGGCACATCCGCTACCCGCTGGCCGACGCCAGCGGCCAGCCCGCCGCCGATGGCGCCTCCATCACGGTGGCCACCACCCGCCCCGAGACCATGCTGGGCGACGTGGCGGTGATGGTGCACCCCGAAGACGAGCGCTACGCCCACCTCATTGGCAAGCAGGTGGTGCTGCCTCTGTGCAACCGCACCATTCCCGTGATTGCCGACGACTACGTGGACAAGGCCTTCGGCACCGGCGTGGTGAAAGTCACCCCCGCCCACGACCAGAACGACTACGCGGTGGGCCAGCGCCACAAGCTGCCGACGGTGTGCGTATTAACGCTTGATGCAAAAATTAGCTCCGCGCCGATGCTGTGGATGCCTTCAGGAACGGAATTTGCGATGCCTGATGGCTCTTTGTTCAAACAGGGAGGCGAAGACGGGTTTGATACTTCCAATGCCCAACCACTATTTCGAACCGGAATAGGCGAAGCGCGGGCAGAACTTATGCCGGAGAAATACCGGGGCCTAGACCGCTTCGTGGCGCGCAAGGCGGTCGTGGCCGACCTGGACGCCTTGGGCCTGCTGGTCGAAGTCAAAAAACACAAACTCATGGTGCCGCGCTGCGCCCGTACCGGCCAGGTCATCGAGCCCATGCTCACCGACCAGTGGTTTGTTGCCATGACCAAGGTCAGCGAGACCGACCCGACCGGCAAGTCGATTGCCCAAAAAGCCATTGACGCTGTCCAGTCCGGCGAGGTCAAGTTTGTGCCCGAGAACTGGGTCAACACCTACAACCAGTGGATGAACAACATCCAGGACTGGTGCATTTCCCGCCAGCTCTGGTGGGGCCACCAGATTCCGGCGTGGTACGACGAAGACGGCAACGTCATCGTGGCACGCAACGAAGCCGAAGCACAAGCCAAGGCCCCCGGCAAAACCTTGCGCCGTGACGAAGATGTGTTGGATACCTGGTATTCCTCCGCACTCGTCCCCTTCAGCACCATGGGCTGGCCCGAAAAGACGCAGGATTTCGACCTGTACCTCCCATCCTCCGTGCTGGTCACCGGCTACGACATCATCTTTTTCTGGGTCGCCCGGATGATCATGATGACCACCCATTTCACCGGCCAGGTGCCCTTCAAACACGTCTACATCCACGGCCTGGTGCGCGACGCCCAGGGCAAGAAGATGAGCAAGTCCGAAGGCAATGTCCTGGACCCGGTGGACCTGATCGACGGCATCTCGCTGGCTCCGCTGTTGGCCAAACGCTCCGAAGGCTTGCGCAAACCCGAAACCGCACCCCAGGTGCGCAAGAACACCGAAAAAGAGTTCCCCGAAGGCATTCCCGCTTTTGGTGCCGATGCTCTGCGCTTCACCTTTGCCTCGCTGGCCTCTTTGGGCCGCAGCATCAACTTCGACAGCAAGCGCTGCGAGGGCTACCGCAACTTCTGCAACAAGCTGTGGAACGCCACCCGCTTTGTGCTGATGAACTGCGAAGGCCAGGACTGCGGTGTGCAGGAGCAAGCCCAGTGCGACAGTGCCTACCTGGATTTCAGCGCCGCCGACCGCTGGATTGTCTCGCTGCTGCAAAAAGCAGAGGCCGATGTCGCCAAGGGCTTTGAAGAATACCGCCTGGACAACGTCGCCAACACCATCTACGACTTTGTTTGGAACGAGTTCTGCGACTGGTACCTGGAAATTGCCAAGGTGCAGATCAACACGGGCACAGACGCGCAAAAACGCGCCACCCGCCGCACCCTGATCCGCACCCTGGAAACCATGCTGCGCCTGGCCCATCCCATCACCCCCTTCATCACCGAAGAGCTGTGGCAAAAAGTGGCGCCTGTGGCGGGTCGCGATGGCGCATCGGTCAGTGTGGCCGCCTACCCCATCAGCCAGCCCGAGCGCATTGACGAAGCGGCCATCGCCTACGTCGCCAAGCTCAAACTGCTGGTCGATGCCTGCCGCAACCTGCGCGGTGAAATGAACGTGTCACCGGCCACCCGGCTGCCCCTGTTTGTGGTGGCGCAGACGGCGGCAGAGCATGCCTTCCTGAAGTCTGCCGCCCCCGTACTGCAGGCGCTGGCCAAGCTCAACGAGGTGCGCCTGTTCGACGACGAGGCCGCCTGGGCGACTGCCGCACAAGCGGCCCCGGTGGCCATGGTGGGCGAAGCCCGCATCTGCCTGCACATGGAAATCGATGTGGCCGCCGAGAAGCTGCGCCTGGGCAAGGAAGTGACCCGTCTGGAAGAACAAATCGGCAAAGCCCAGGCCAAGCTGGGCAACGAAGCCTTTGTCGCCAAGGCCCCCGCCGCCGTGCTGGAACAGGAGCGCAAGCGCATGGACGACTTCAGTGCCACCCTGACCAAGGTGCGCGAGCAGTTGGCTCGCTTGGTGTAAAGAAAGAGCGCATCGCCCAGATCCAAGCAGCAGGCCTGGGGTGGGCGCCAAAGCGAGGTAAAGGAGGAGCAGAGGGCCAAGCCCTCTGCGGGGGACACGAGCGGCGGCACCCACCCCAGGCCTGCTGCGGGCGCAGACCACAAGGTGCCCTGGACGACTTCTTAGCGGCGGCGCAGCAGGTGGATGTATTCCTCCCCCTGCGTCTCTTGCCCAATCAGTTCATTGCCCGTTTGCTTGGCAAACGCCTGAAAATCGCGCAAGGAACCCGCGTCGGTGGCCACCACTTTCAAAACCTGGCCGCTGACCAACTCAGCCAGCGCCTTTTTGGCCTTCAAAATGGGGAGCGGGCAATTCAAGCCGCGGGTGTCAATTTCTTTGTCGATGTTCATACAGGCAGTTTTCTGGCAGAGGCGCCGATTTTAGTTCGCCAGCTTCTCGGCGTCCTGCCGCCACACCGGATCGATGAACTCCGGTGTGTGTCCGCGCCAGCGCAAAAACTCGGCCAGCGCATACCCCGTACCGGCTGGCCAACACTTCACGTCCTCCAGCTGGTAAAGACGGTAGTCCACCAGTTCAGGGCTGAGCTTTACCTCGCCATGGCACACCGCATGGTAGGCAATGATGATCTGGTTCATGCGTTGAAAGTCGTACACACCGATCAGTTTCAGCGCATCGGTGGTGAGCGAAGTTTCCTCAGAAATCTCGCGTGCAATGCCCTCCTCGGGCGTTTCTCCAGCCTCCATAAAACCAGTGATCAAGGCGTACATTTTTCCGGGCCACGCAGCGTTGCGGGCCAACAAAATCTGGCCGTTGTACTCAATCACGGCGGCCAACACTGGCGTTGGATTGTTCCAGTGCGTGTACGTGCACGAAGGACAGCGCAAGCGCTCTTTATCACCGCCATCCTCGGCATGGGTAATCAGTGCCAAGGGAGTCGCGCATTGGGGGCAAAATTTGAAGGCGTGTGTCATGCTGGAAACACGCCGGTGGAGAGATAACGATCACCACGGTCGCAGACGATAAAGGCAATCGTGGCATCCCGCTCACGCTTGGCAATTTCCTGCGCCACCCAGCAGGCCCCGGCGGCCGAAATGCCAGCAAAAATACCCTCTTCACGTGCCAGGCGCCGGCACATCTCCTCTGCATCCGACTGGCTCACGGACACCAATTCATCGACGTTGGCCGGGTCATAAATCTTGGGCAAATATTCCTGGGGCCATTTGCGAATACCCGGAATCCGTGAGCCTTCCGAGGGTTGTGCGCCCACAATGCGGATGGCCGGATTTTTTTCCTTCAAAAAGCGCGACACACCGGTGATGGTGCCGGTAGTGCCCATGGCGCTGACAAAGTGCGTGACCTGGCCCTGGGTGTCCGCCCAAATTTCGGGTCCAGTGGTTTCGTAATGGATACGCGGGTTGTCCGGGTTGGCAAACTGGTCCAGCACCCGGCCCTTGCCGTCGCGCTGCATCTGTTCGGCCAAGTCCCGGGCATATTCCATACCCGCGCTTTTGGGGGTGAGGATCAGTTCGGCCCCAAAGGCTTTCATGGTCTGCACCCGCTCAATCGACAGGTCCTCCGGCATGATCAGCACCATGCGGTAGCCCTTGATAGCCGCTGCCATGGCCAAAGCGATGCCTGTGTTGCCCGAAGTGGCCTCAATCAAGGTGTCGCCCGGTTTGATGTCGCCACGCTCTTGCGCACGCTGGATCATGGACAGCGCGGGGCGGTCTTTCACCGACCCAGCCGGGTTGTTGCCCTCCAATTTGGCCAAAACCACGGTGTTGCGCGCGGAATTTTCCTGTGCCTGGATACGCTGCAGGACCACCAAAGGTGTTTTTCCGATGGAATCTTCAATTGTTAAGTATTTCATGTCCATAAATGTGCCATAATTTGGTTCTTCGCTAGTACCTGCCCGGGTGGTGAAATTGGTAGACTCAGGGGACTCAAAATCCCCCGCCGCAAGGCGTGCCGGTTCGAGTCCGGCCCCGGGCACCAACCTTTCTTCAAGGTTGCTGTTGTTTGGCTTTCGCCAAACGCGCTAATGTTTTCCCCGTAGCATTCACCAGTACGAGCTGTTCGTCTTCCAGACGCACGTTACGGGTTTGTTCAATGGCTTTGAAAAACATATCCTCCTGCCCTGCAGGCGCAGTGATACAAGCCTTCCCGGTGGCGACCAATGCGCCAAAGCGCACCTCGCCAGACCGCACCGCTGCCTTCCCCGCAAAACCGTTACACCCTCCTGTGCCACTCACCTGTTCTGGGCCCGACCAACGCAACTGCGGCGCAGGACTGATCACGGGTACCACGCCATCGATGGCGACCGCCACCCAATGGATGCCTACCCAACTTTCCGCCGTCAAGGGTATTACCACCGTTGGAAGCGGCTCGGGAATCGCGCAGGCACCCAACGCCGCCGCCAGCGCCAGCGATGCCCCCATTGAATTCAATATCTTTATTGCCATCCAGTGTCCTCTTCTTCATCGCCACAATTCAATTCACTGTCCAACGCAAATTATGCGAGGGTTCGGCCATTATGGGATGGCGATCATTGACAATCGCCAGCAAGCGCCATTTCTTCCAACGCAGTCTAAGAAAGGTAGTGTCATGCGGTCTATTTTGGGTATTTTGAGTGTGCTGATCGTGCTTGCGCTTGTCGGCGCCCTTGCCAAGAAGCAACTGAGCACCGCAGCCATACCCTCTGGCCTATCCACGTCTGACTCAGGTGTGGCGATACCAACGACGACCCCAGGCGCAAGCCCACAACAACAAAGCCAGGAAATTCAACAACAAGTCAAGCAGTCGCTGGAAGCCGCCATGCAACAGGCACGACCCATGCCGGACGACAAGTGACAACTTTTGTGATGTCAGGCAGCGTTCCTCCCCCCCTAAGC
Organism: Rhodoferax sp.; assembly: GCF_030697375.1. Taxonomy (GTDB): domain Bacteria; phylum Pseudomonadota; class Gammaproteobacteria; order Burkholderiales; family Burkholderiaceae_C; genus Allorhodoferax. The sequence goes on from NZ_JAUYQD010000009.1 coordinate 71,197, forward strand.
CCATGTTCATTCTTTCCAAAATTCTCGGTGCTTTGGCCCAACCCCTGGCATGGGTCGCCGCGCTTTTGTTTCTGGGCCTGATCTTGTTCTCACGCAGGCCCCGGCTGGCACGGCGCCTGATAGGGACCGCACTGGCCCTGATGCTGCTGATGGGCTGGCAACCGCTGCCAGATTTGCTGATTCGGCATTTGGAACAGCAATATGCCGAGATGCCGCCACAGGCAGATCTGCGGAGCTACGTAGGGGTGATTGTGCTGGGCGGGGCGACGGAGTCCGGTGAGGTGGCGCAAGCGCACACACAACCATTGCTTAACGGTGCCGCTGAACGCATGACCGCCCCAGTGGCCGCGTTGCTGCGCACCTCCCACTTGCGCGTGGTGTTTACCGGTGGCGAAGGCGCATTGCTGGGCAGCGGTCCCAGCGAGGCAAGCCGGGCACAGGTTTTTTTTGACAGCATGGGTCTGTCGGGCAAGCGGGTTGAATACGAATCGGCTTCGCGCACCACCTATGAAAACGCCGTTTTGACAGCCCAACTCCCCGGCGTGGACAAAACCCAACGCTGGCTGCTGGTGACCTCGGCCTGGCATATGCCACGCTCCATGGCCACCTTTGTCAAAGCAGGCTGGAATGTAACGGCGTACCCCGTCGACTTCCGCACCGGAGTCAGCACCCGCTGGACGGAATATTCACTGCGGGACGGTGTAGACAGCTGGCAATTGGCCCTGCACGAATTGCTGGGGCTGGCGGCCTACCGGGCCACCGGACGGCTCTAAACCAGCCGACGGGCCCGAACCTTGTCAATGCGCCGACCTTCTAGCTCCAGCACCTCAAAATGCCAATGTGCGCATTCGATGCTTTCACCGATCACGGGCAGATGGCCAGACACCACCATCAAGAGCCCTGCCAGGGTGTTGTAACGCCCACGGTCCTCTTGCGGCAGGTCTTCCTCGATATCCAGGCGAACTTTGAACTCACCGACCGGCATGAGCCCGTCCAGCAACCACGACCCATCCGTCTGCTCGATGGCCCAGGCCTGCGTCTGCGCCTCCGGCTGCAACTCGCCGGTAATGGCCTCCAGCAAATCATAGGGTGTGAGCAAGCCCTGCACCACGCCGTACTCATCCACCACAAAAACCATGCGCGCCGCCTTGGTCCGAAACTGCTCGATGAGCTCCATCCCGCTCAAGGTCTCGGGCACAAACACCGCCACGTCGGCCATGGATTCGATCGTTCCCGTGGGGTGCCCCCCCAGTTCCAATAGCCGTGCCACACTGATCTGGCCGACGACGTCGTCCAGCGACCCCCGGCACACGGGGTAACACGAGTGTGCGCCTTTATCCCCCCCCGTACCCACTTGGGCGAGGCACTGCGCCGCCGTGGTGGAGGCATCCAACCACTTGATGTCGGCGCGTGGCAACATCATGGATGTCAGCGGCCGATCGTCCAGATGGAACACATTGCGCACCATCTGGTGCTCGTGTTCTTCGATGATGCCGGCGTCCACCCCCTCTTCCAGACTGGCCGAGATTTCTGCCTCGGTTACCGTGCGGTTGTCATTGGTGTCAATCCGCAACAGCTTGAGCATGCCGTGGGTGCAGACTGACAGCAGGCGCACAAAGGGGCTGGCGCCCGTGGCCACCCAGGTCATAGGGCGTGACACCCAACGTGCCACAGATTCTGGATACAACTGCCCAATGCGCTTGGGCACCAACTCACCGAACAAAATCGTGACAAAGGTGATGAGGGTCACCACCAGCGCGGTTGCCGAAATATCCGCCGTCTTGTTTGACAATGCCAGCGTAGCCCCAAGCCATCGGGAAAGGCCATCGCTGAAGGCGGCCTCTCCCACAATACCGTTCAACATGCCAATGGACGTGATGCCCACCTGCACCGACGACAGGAACTGGGTCGGGTTTTCGAGCAAAGTCAAGGCGGCTTTGGCACCCTTGTCACCCGCCTCGGCCATGGTCAGCAAGCGAACTTTCCGGCTGGCGGTCAGCGCCAATTCCGACATGGCAAAAGCACCATTGAGCAAGGTCAACAGCACTATCAGAAGAAATTCCATGAAACCCAAGCGAAAATGAACACATGGCACTTTACCTTATCGGCGACGTGCAGGGCTGCGATGCGGCGCTGCAGCGTTTACTGGACACCCTGGCGTTCTCCCCCAGCCGTGACACTCTTTTCTTGCTGGGCGACCTGGTCAACCGTGGGCCCGACTCTGCGGCCGTTCTGCGCCGGCTGATGGGCTACGACAACGCCGCACGGTGCTTGCTGGGTAACCACGATCTGCATCTTTTGGCGGTGGCACACGGGGTGCGCAAACCCCGGCGCAAGGACACGCTGGACGGTGTTTTGAATGCGCCTGATCGCCAGCCCCTGTTGCACTGGCTGCGGCACCAACCCATGGCTCTGCTGGAAACCCTGGAAAATAAGGACCTCTTAATGGTTCACGCCGGCGTGCTTCCTGCGTGGACAGCTATCAAAACAATAGCATTAGCCCGTGAGGTGGAGGCCGTATTGCAATCTCCTGCGGCGGGCGAATTCTTCCATGCGATGTATGGAGATGCGCCTGCGGCATGGAACGACGCCCTCACGGGAATGGACCGCATCCGTGTGATCGTGAATGCGCTGACGCGTTTGCGCTTTTGCACAGCCGAGGGAACGATGGAGTTTGAGGCCAAGGACAGTGCCAATGCCGCTCCGACGGGTTATATGCCGTGGTTCGCCGTGCCGGGCCGGAAAACCGCCAACATCACCGTCGCGTTTGGCCACTGGTCCACCCTTGGCTGGCTGGGGCGCACCGACGTCCTGGCCATGGACACAGGTTGTGTTTGGGGTGGCTCGCTCAGTGCCTTGCGTGTGGAAACGCAAGGCCACGGGATACCGTGGAGAACGGAACTGATCCAAGTGCCCTGCGAACAGGCACAAAAACCCGGAGACTGCATCAGCTGGCCTTGAACAGCGCCGCGACCTTGACCTTGTGCTTGATGTTGGCCGAAATACTGCGCGTGGCCGGGCGTGCCGAGGCCTCCCAAGAAGGCGTAGACGCCGCCTCGCTCACGGCCGCCGGCTCATAAGGCTTGTCAAAAAACGGGTCGCGCGGTGCGGGCGCGGGCCTTGCATAGTCACGGCGTGGCGGGCGATCCTGACGGGCAAACTGCCCTTCATGGGACACATCACGCGCACCGCCACGTCCACGGCCATGGTTGCGCGAATCGTCTTGCGCACCTTCGGCATACATGCGTCGGCCATCGTTGATACGACCTTGCTGGCGAATATTGGGCAGGTCCTCATCAAACTCGATGGCTTCCAGATCAATCTTGATTTTGATGAGTTTTTCGATGTCGCCCGCCAAGCGTGCATCGTTGTTACCACCGACAAAACTCACGGCCAGGCCCGATGCCCCGGCCCGCCCGGTGCGGCCAATGCGGTGCACATAGTCTTCGGCGTTGAAGGGCAGGTCAAAGTTGAACACCGCCGGCACATCCTTGATGTCCAGGCCCCGTGCCGCCACATCGGTACACACCAGCAGATCCACTTCGCCTTTTTTGAAGGCGTCCAGCGCTTTCAGGCGCTCGTCCTGGCTCTTGTCACCGTGCAGGGCAGTGGTCTTCAGACCCTCGTGCTCCAAGGAGCGGGCCAAGCGGGCGCAACCCAGCTTGCTGTTGACAAACACAAAAGCCTGCTTGATGCCACGCTGGCGCAGGATTTGGTGCAGGGCGTGGCGTTTGTTGTCTTCGTTGACGCTGTAGAAATGCTGCTCCACCGTAGAGGCGGTGGCATTGGAGCGCGCCACCTCAATGGTGACCGGGTTCTGCAGGTAGCTGCCCGCCAGACGCTTGATTTCACCCGAAAAGGTGGCTGAAAACAGCAGTGTGGTGCGCTGCTTGGGCAGGTAGGACAGGATACGCTGCAGATCGGGCAAAAAGCCGATGTCCAGCATGCGGTCCGCCTCGTCCAGCACCACGTATTCCACTTGGTTGAGTACTGCGTTTTTGGCTTCGATGTGGTCCAGCAAACGCCCCGGCGTGGCCACCAGAATTTCAACGCCTCTTTTCAGCTCCAAGGTTTGGGGCTTCATGTCCATGCCGCCAAACACCACGGCGCACCGCATTTGCGTGTGCTGCGCGTAGGACTTGATGGCCTGGGCGACCTGGTCGGCCAATTCCCGGGTGGGCAAGAGCACCAAGGCACGTACCGGATGGCGCGCGGGTGAGGTGGAACTGTTTTCGTGTTTCAGCAAGCGCTGCAGCAAGGGCAGCGAAAATGCGGCGGTCTTGCCGGTGCCGGTTTGGGCAGCACCCATCACATCGCGCCCTTGCAGCACCACAGGAATCGCCTGGGCCTGGATCGGGGTCATGGAGGTGTAGCCCATGTCGGCCACGGCGCGCGCCAGCGGGGCAGCCAACTGCAACTGGGCAAAGGCCATAGGCAAAGTATCAGCGTTCAATTCAGGGGTCAGATCAGTGTTCAATTCGGTCATGCATAGCAAAGGTGAGTGCTATCCATCCGATAGCTGATTGGCCCCTAGAGCTAGGGGCAAACCCGTATTATCCTCCACCCAGCGTTTCTTGGGTTTGCGCGTGCAAGACAAGGGCATGGTGGCTGCCTAGAATGCAAGCATGCACCTTGCCAACCCTGCCACTTTTCACCCGATAGAAAACGGGCTGAAGCTGTCTGAATTGATGGGTTCCTTGAGCCACGCACTCGATATCACCGAGGGGCAGCCGGAAGGGCATTGCGTGCGGTGCTGCTGGATCGGCATGCACATCGGTCGCGAAATGGGCCTGCCCGAGCACCAGTTGTGGGAGTTGTACTACACCTTGTTGCTCAAGGACTTGGGCTGCAGCAGCAATGCGGCGCGCATCTGCGAGCTCTACCTGACCGACGATCTGCATTTCAAACATGATTTCAAGCAAGTGGGTGACAGCCTGCCCCAAGTGGTGCGTTTTGTGCTGCAGCACACCGGCCTGAAAGCAGGCCTGGCTGAACGTTTTCGCAGTGTGCTGCATATTTTCAAGGACGGCCCCGAGTTATCCCGGGAGTTGATCCAGACCCGCTGCCAGCGGGGCGCCGAAATTGCGCGCCTGTTGCGTTTTTCGGAGGACATTGCTGCGGGCATCTACAGCCTGGACGAGCACTGGAACGGCCAGGGCAAACCCGCAGGGCTGGCGGGCAAGGCCATTCCCGTGTACGCGCGTATTGCGCTGCTCGCCCAGGTAATTGACGTCTTCCACACGGCCGACGGCGTGGAGGCGGCCTTGGCCGAAGTACGCAACCGTTCCGGCCAATGGTTTGACCCGGAACAGGTGCACGCGGTAGAGCACCTGGCGGAAACTCCGGATTTTTGGACCATGTTGCGCTCACCGGACATTCAAAACGCCGTGCTGGCGCTGGAGCCCGGACGTTTTGAGGTGCCGCTGGATGACGACTACCTGGACGATATTGCCGCCGCCTTTGGCCAGGTAGTCGACTCCAAGAGCCCCTACACCAGCGGCCACAGCGCGCGGGTTGCGCTTTACACCGACCTGATTGCCGAAGCCCTGGGTCTGAGCGTGGAGCGTCGGCGCTGGCTCAAGCGCGGTGCGCTGTTGCACGACGTGGGCAAACTCGGGGTCAGCAACAGTGTGCTGGACAAGGCTGGACAACTGGACGCCGAAGAGTGGAAGGCCGTACGCGCGCACGCAGCGTTAACCGAGTCCATTTTGTCGCGCATCCACGCCTTCAGCGAACTGGCGCGGGTGGCCGGGGCACACCATGAACGGCTGGATGGCGGCGGTTATCCGCGGGGCCTGAAGGCCGACGAGATCAGCCTGGAAACCCGCATCATCACCACCGCCGATATTTTTGACGCCATCACCGCCGAGCGCCCTTACCGGGGTGCCGTCCCCATCCCCAAAACCCTGGAAATGATGGCCAAAACGGTAGGAACTGCCCTTGATGCGGATTGTTTTAACGCCCTGAAAAAGGCGATGGCACAGCTTCCCACATGAAAAGCTGGCCTACCCTGGGCTGCTGCGCTCAGGCCTTGGGCAGTGTTACGCCCACTTGGCCCTGGTATTTGCCGCCGCGGTCCTTGTAGCTCACCTCGCACACATCGTCCTTGTCGGACTCGAAAAACAGCACCTGGGCACAGCCCTCGCCCGCGTAGATTTTGGCGGGCAGCGGCGTGGTGTTGGAGAACTCCAGCGTCACATAACCTTCCCACTCGGGCTCGAAGGGCGTCACGTTGACGATGATGCCGCAGCGCGCGTAGGTGCTTTTGCCCAGGCAAATGGTGAGCACGTTGCGCGGAATACGGAAGTACTCCATGGTGCGGGCCAGCGCAAAGCTGTTGGGCGGGATGATGCAGCTGTCGCCATGAAAATCGACAAAACTCTTTTCATCGAAGTTCTTGGGATCGACCACGGTGCTGTGGATGTTGGTGAAGACCTTGAATTCGGGTGCGCAGCGGATGTCGTAGCCGTAGCTGCTGGTGCCGTAGCTGATGATTTTGTTACCGTCGCGCTGGCGGATCTGGCCGGGCTCGAAGGGCTCGATCATGCCGGCGGTCTCGGCCATGTGGCGAATCCATTTGTCGCTTTTGATGCTCATGGGGGTGAAACTCCTAAGTAGCGCTGATTGTAAGCAAGGGCTTCACAGGAAACCGTTACATCGGGACGGCATCCCCCTCGACATAGACGGCTTGCAATTCCAGATCACGGTTGAGCACCACCACATCAGCCCAGGCGCCCGGCGCCAGGCGGCCCCGGTCCTTGAGCCCCAGGTGGTCGGCGGCGTGGGTGGAGACGCGCCGGGAGGCCTCCACCAGGTCCAGCCCCAGGGTATCCACCAGGTTGCGCAAGGCCTGGTCCATGGACAGCGTAGAGCCCGCCAGCGTGCCGTCGGCCAGCCGTACCCCGCCCATGCACTTGAAAACGGTGTGGCGCCCCAAGGCGTACTCCCCATCCGGCATGCCAGCAGCGGCGGTGGAGTCGGTCACGCAGTACAGGCCAGGAATGCAGCGCAGGGCGGCACGGATGGCACCCGGGTGCACATGCAGCAGGTCGGGGATGATCTCAGCAAAAGGCGCATGGGCCAGCGCCGCCCCCACCATGCCGGGCTCGCGGTGGTGCAGGCCGGACATGGCGTTGAACAGGTGCGTGAACCCGGTGGCCCCGTTGCGCAGGGCCGCCACGCCGTCTTCGTAGCTGCCGCTGGTGTGGCCCAGTTGCACGCGGAAACCCTGGTCGCACAGCGTGGCAATCAGATCCTGGTTGCCGCCCACCTCCGGGGCCAGCGTGATCAGGCGGATGGGCGCCAGCGCATGCAAACGCTGAATTTCCTCCATACGCACCGGCCGGGCAAACGGGGGTTGCGCGCCCAGCCGGGCCTCGCTGATGTAGGGCCCCTCCAGGTGCACACCCAGCACCCGCGCGGCCCCGGCGGTGCGCTGCGCACACACCGGGCCCAGCGCAGCCAAGGCGGTGTCCAGGTCCGCCAGAGGGGCGGTCATTGTGGTGGCCAGCAAGGCCGTGGTGCCATGGCGCGCGTGCAGCCGGGTGACATGCTGCACGGCGTCGCCGCCTTCCATGATGTCGTGGCCCGCGCCGCCGTGCACATGCAAATCGATGAAACCCGGCAGGATCAGCGGCTCGGCCGCTTCGCGCACCGTGCTGGCCGCCACCGGTGTGCCGCTGAGGGCGCTGACCCGACCGTCGGATCCCCAGGCGATGTGCCCGCGGACAAAGCCGGTGGGGGTGAGAATGTGTCCACGCAAGTGGGGCGTCTGGCTCATGGGGACCTCGGTATTTCAACAACAAAATCGTAGTCATCGCTGCGGCAATAGGACACGGTGTGCTCCACGGGTTGGCCCGAGGCCAGGTAGGCGGTACGTGTGACCCACAGCAGGGCGGTGGCAAGCGGCACCTCCAGCCGCTGGGCGGTGCGGGCATCGGCATTGAGGGCGCGGATGTGCTGCACGGCACGCACCGGCACGTGGCCGACTGCGGCCAAATGTGCGTAGAGCGACCCCTCCAGCGCCTCGGGCTGGGGCAGCACCGCCACGGGCAAGACGCTGAATTCCAGGGCCATGGGCACACCATCGGCCAGACGCAAGCGCTCCAGGCTGGCAATCTGTGCGGAGGGGGACAAGGCCAAGGACTGGCATTCCTGGGCCAGGGCCTGGCGAACCTCCCGGGTCAGCCAGATCGATGTGGGGGCGTAGCCGCGCAGGCGCAGTTCTTCGGTAAAGCCGGTCAGACGTGACAAGGTCTGCTCCAGACGCGGCGCGGTGAAATTGCCCGCACCGTGGCGGCGCAGCACCAGCCCCTGCCCCACCAGCAGCGCAATGGCCTTGCGCGCGGTCACGCGGGACACCCCCAGTGACTCCACCAGCATGCGCTCCGAAGGCAAGGCCTGGTCCGCCCGGTAACCCCCGGCACGGATCGCCTGCTCCAGTTGGCTGGCCAACTGCCGGTACAGGGGCGAACGGTCTGCTGGATTGAGGGGCGACAGGGTGAATGCCGGGCGGGTCACACAGAACCTCCAAAGTGTTGGATCGCAATAATACCACTTAGATACCAGTCAATGTCTTACCATGGCCTGCGACAGTGGCCAGCGGTATTGGCGCCCGTACTGTCATGGGGACCAGCATGACGTCTTTTGCTACACTTTTAATAGCTGCTTGCGCAATATCTGTATGGGCTATGTGCCAAAATGGCGTGTCATTCAACCCAATCAGGAATCCTCCCATGTCCCGTCAAAGTATTTGGGCCACCAAGGTTGCCGCGCTGATCCAGAGCGGCAACAGCCAGGCAGCGCTGGCCCAAATCAAAGTGGCCCCAACCATCAAAGACGTACAGCAACTGCGCGCCCTGCTCACCGCAGCCAAGGTGCTCACACGCCACCCCAATATTGACGCCGCCACCACCGACCAGATCGCCGCACTGTCTGGCTCCCGTCTGCACCGTTCACCCTGAAAGCGCATGGGGCTGTCGGTAAGCCATGAGGCGGGCATCAGGCTGGCCACCCTGGCGCTACCGGCTCAGGGCAACCAGTCCAGCGCCCGCATGTAGTCCGGCTGCACCATCAGGTCGTCCCAGGCGAGGGCTGGGGTACGCGGCAAGAGCGCCAGGCGGCGGTCTTCGCTGGCATCTAACGGCTGCCATTCGCCCTTGAGCTGGGCTTCGGTCAGGCCGTCGATCAATTCGTCCACCGCCCGCCCCTCCCCTTCGCTGCTGGCCACCGACTGGTTGCACAGCAGCACCATGTCGCAGCCCGCATTCAAGGCCACCACGGCCGCCTGGCTGTAGCTGACCTGCTGGCCGTCGATCAGGCGGGCACCGGCCATGGAGAGATCGTCGCTGAAAATGGCGCCGCCAAAGCCCATCTGGCCGCGCAGGATGCCATTGAGCCATTTGGAAGAAAAGCCGGCAGGGCGGGCATCCACCTTGGGGTAGATCACATGGGCCGGCATCACGCTGGTGGTCACGGTGTTGAGCCAGCGGTAGGGGGCGGCGTCGTCGGCCAGGATCGCTTTCAGGCTGCGTTTGTCCACCGGAATGTCGGTATGCGAGTCGGCCTGGACAAAGCCATGGCCCGGAAAGTGTTTACCGCAATTGGCCATGCCGCTGCTCTGCAGGCCGTGCATCAGGCTTTTGGCCAGCAAGCCCACGACCCGTGGGTCGCGGTGGAAAGCGCGGTCGCCAATCACGCTGGATTCTCCATAGTCCAGGTCCAGCACCGGCGTGAAACTCAGGTCCACACCGCAGGCGCGCAGCTCGGCGCCCAGTACGTAACCGCAGGCGGTGGCGGCATTGGTGGCGTCCATGGCGCCGCCTTTTTTGTTGGCATTGCCGGGTGATGCCGCGGGCGCCATCCACATCTCGCCCAGGGCACGCATGGGCGGCAAGTGCGTGAATCCATCGGTCTTGAAGCGCTGCACCCGCCCACCCTCGTGGTCCACACAAATCAGCAGGTCGGCGCGTACTTTTTTGATGGCGCGGCACAGGTCGGTGAGCTGCGCCCGGTCTTGCCAGTTGCGGGCGAACAAAATCAGGCCGCCGACCAACGGATGTTTCAGGCGCTGGCGGTCCACTTTGCTCAGCGTCAGGCCGGCAATGTCGATGATGAGGGGGGCGTGTTGGGTCATGGTGGGTACTTATGTGAATACTTTTGCTATGAATTTACTAGCTGCTTGCGCATATGCAACGGGGGCTAGCGGCCTATTTCTCTTGTAATGCAGGCGCTGAAGTCTCGACTACGCAAAAGCTGGCGGCGTAGTCGGTTTCATCCGTAACACTGACGTGCACCTGCAGCCCACGGGCTTCAAACCACGCTTTCAGGCCCCCATGCAACACGATGAAAGGTTGCCCGGCCTGGGCGTGGTCCCGGGGCTGGTTGGCAATTTCACACAGCCGCCAGGTCATGGGCATGCGCATGCCCAAGCCAATGGCTTTGCTGAACGCCTCTTTGGCGCTGAAACGGGTGGCCAGGTAGCGCACACCCCGCTCGGGCCAACGCGCGCTGCGGGCCTTCCAGATGGTGAACTCAGATTCGCAAAGCACCTTGGCGGCAAAACGGTCGCCATGGCGCGCCAGGCTGTCGCGGATGCGGCGCACGTCGCAGATGTCCGTCCCTATGCCGTAAATCATGTGGGCGACCTACTGGGGTTCCAGGCAGTCCAAATACGCGCGCACCGTGGCGCCGTAGCCCATCTCCAGCGCATCGGCAATCAGGGCGTGGCCGATGGACACCTCCTGCACGCCCGGCACCTGCTGCACAAACGCGGCCAGGTTGTCCTGGTTCAGGTCGTGGCCCGCATTGAGGCCCAGCCCCGCGTCCAGGGCGGCTTGGGCCGCGAGCGCAAAGCGTTGTAATTGCGCGGCCTGTTCTGGGGTGCCCCAGGCGGCAGCATAGGGTTCGGTGTAGAGCTCAACCCGGTCGGCCCCCACGGCTCGGGCCGCCGGCATGGCGGCGGCATCGGCGTCCATGAACAGGCTCACGCGCAAACCCAGGGCGTGGGCTTGTGCAATCAGGGGGCGCAGGCGCTCGGCGTCCTGGGGGAAGCTCCAGCCGTGGTCGCTGGTGAACTGGCCCTCGCCATCGGGCACGAAGGTGACTTGGTGCACCGGCAGTTGGCGTTCCACCAGATCCTGCACGCAGTCCATCAGATTGTGAAATGGGTTGCCTTCGACATTGAATTCACGGTCCGGCCAGGATTTCAGCAACTCGGCCAGCTCAAGCACATCGTCGGCGCGGATATGGCGCGCGTCCGGTCGCGGATGCACCGTGATGCCGGCGGCGCCCGCCTGCAGGCACAGCGTGGCTGCGCGGGTGACGCTGGGAATGCCCAGGTGGCGGGTGTTGCGCACCAGGGCCACTTTGTTGAGGTTGACAGAAAGAGAGGTTTGCATGGTAGAACTCATGTTTTGCCGCCGGGCCGCCCCAAGGCAAAATGCGCCCCCTTCGGGGGGCAGCGCAGTACACGAAGTGACAAGCGTGGGGGCCATTGCTATAGGGATTGGATGTCGATCATCATCTGGCGCGTGCGCAGGGTTTTAACCCCGCAATGGTAGTGCAGCACGGCCCGTAGTTGGGGCTTGAGCTCCGTCATCACCTCCGCACAGGCGCGCAATGTGCGGGTAAAGGGGGTCGATTCATGCACCGCGTCTTGTAATGCTGCCCACTGGGCACCGCTCAAGTGGGCACGGTCTTCCGCATGGGCCTGGCGCAAACCACCTTCGGGCACCAGGGTGTAGCGTGCATCCCAATCCAACTCGCGCAGTGTCATGGTTTGTACGTCCAACTGGGGCAAGAGACCAATTTCGCGCAGCAGCAGCAGCTCAAAGGTCCGCAAGGCCGTTTGCAAAATTTCGCCGTGTTCACTGGCGACGACCTCGACCACCTGGTCGTACACATCAAACAGCCGGGGGTGGGGATCGTCGCGCGCCAACAAGGTCAGCAGCAACTCGTTGAGGTAGTAGCCCGAGAGCAGCGCATCGCCCGAGGGCATGACGTGCCCGCCCTGCCATTCCGCGCTCTTGAGCGTGCGGATCTCGGCGTCACCGCCAAAGGCCAGGTGCAAGGGCTGCATGGGCAGCAAGATCGGCCGGAAGCTGGAGCTGGGCCGCTTGGCGCCCTTGGCCACCAACGCAATACGCCCGTGGTGACGGGTGAAGACTTCCAGAATCAGGCTGGACTCGCTCCAGTCGTAGCGGTGCAAGACGTACGCAGGTTCCTCGGAAATACGTTTAGTTGCCATAGATTAGCGCGCCGCCTTCAGCCCAGCGAACGCCGTGAAACCGGCTTTGCCGGGCCACTGGCCTTGCCCCCTGCAAGGGGGAAAGCGGCTAGGCGAAGCGAGCAAGCCGGGGGGTGTTCTCATTCATAGCCGAAGGACCGCACCCGCGCTTCGTCGTCGGCCCAACCGGAGCGCACTTTCACCCACAGCTCCAGAAACACTTTGGCATCGGCCAGTTTTTCCAGCTCCACGCGGGTTTCCATGCCGATGCGTTTGATGCGCTCGCCCTTGTCACCAATCACCATGGCTTTGTGGCCATCCCGCTCCACCACGATGGTGGCGGCGATGCGCAGCAGGCGTTTCTGGCCTTTTCTTTGCGGCGGTTCTTCCTCAAACTTGTCGATCACCACGGTGGAGGTGTAAGGCAGCTCGTCACCCGTCAGGCGGAACAGTTTTTCACGCACCAGTTCGCTGGCGAGGAATTTCTCGCTGCGGTCGGTCAGCTCGTCTTCCGAGTACCACCAGGCCTGTTCAGGCAGGTATTTCTCGCAAATACCCAACAGGCGTGCAATGTCCTTGGGGTTTTTGGCCGACATGGGCACAAATTCGGCAAACGCATGCTTGGCCTGCATCTCTTGCAGCCAGGGCGCAATATCGCCACGGCGGTGCACATTGTCCAGCTTGTTGGCCACCAGAAGGGTGGGGATGTTCTTGCCAATCAGGGCCAGCACACGGGCATCTGCGGGCGTGAAGCTGCCTGCCTCCACCACAAACAAAATTAGGTCCACATCGGCCACCGCACCCACCACGGTCTTGTTCAGGGACTTGTTCAAGGCGTTGCCATGCAGTGTCTGAAAACCCGGGGTGTCCACAAACACAAACTGCGTGGCGCCTTCGGTGCGCATGCCGGTAATGCGGTGGCGGGTGGTTTGTGCCTTGCGCGAGGTGATGCTGATCTTCTGGCCCACCAGGGCGTTGAGCAAGGTGGATTTACCCACATTGGGCTTGCCGACAATCGCCACCAGCCCGCAATGCTGCCCTTCTGCGGGTGTTCCGGGCTGGGCTAGTTTGGGCGTGCCTTTGAGCAAACCTTCCAGCATGGCATCCAAATTGGAATCAGCATCTTTTTCAACGCTAGCCCCCGTGGACTCTGCGGGAGCAGCTATATTTTTAGGAGCAGTCATAAGGGTTTCTTTGTCTTGAGTGTTTGCAGCATCGCGGCAGCTGCGGCCTGTTCTGCAGCACGGCGTGATCCGCCGATGCCGCGCTCTGCCAAGTGCAATTCGGATATTTCGCACTCCACGTCAAAGCTTTGTTTGTGCGCTGCCCCAAGGGTTCCCACCACGGTATAGGCTGGCAACTTCATTTTGCGGCCCTGCAGCCATTCTTGCAACTCGGTTTTGGGGTCCTTGCCGATGGCCTCCATCTGGGGGTTGATTTCCACCGCCTTGAACAATCGGTGCACCAGCGCCTGTGCCACGGCAAAACCGGCATCCAGGTACACCGCACCAATGATGGCTTCCAATGCGTCGGCCAAAATGGAGGGCCGCTTCTGGCCACCCGAGCGAAATTCGCCCTCCCCCAGCTTGATGACATCTGGCAGCCCCAGGCCCACGGCCAATTGGTGCAAGGTCTCTTGCTTCACCAAATTGGCACGGACACGGGACAGATCACCTTCGGGCAAGGACGCCAGCCGCGCATACAAAAGGTCGGACACCGCCAAGTTGAGCACCGAATCCCCCAGAAATTCCAGGCGTTCGTAATGGTCAATGGAGAAACTGCGGTGCGTCAGTGCCCTGACCAGCAGGGAAACATCCGAAAAATTATGTTGCAGGCGACGCTGCAACTCTAACAAGGGATCTGCCATCCTTATTTGGAACGCCCGGCGTATTTGAGCGTCAGGTAGGCGGGGCCAGCCAGATGAACTTCACGTTCATAGGCAAAACTCACCACCACCTTATCGCCTTCCTTGGTGACATCAATGTCCTTACCGCTGATGGATTTGATGTCGTCAACTTGCGCGGCCTTGTCGAAAATCATGCGGGCCTCGGCCACCGATTGGCCCTCCCTGGCTTTATTGACCGCCCTGGTGATCGACTGGTACTCCAAAAAGGTGGGAAACACCTGGGCAGCCACCACCCCCGTCATGGCCAGTAGTGAGCCTACAAAAACCAAACCAATAAAGGAAATTCCACGCTGCTTGGATTTGCGTTGCACCGTCATATTTTTCTCCTGTCAACCGACCTGTTGCCGACGTTAAAAATCAATCAAAAGCCCCGATGCGCTTCAGACTGCCAAAATTCATCCAGACAAAAAAGGCTTTTCCAACGATGTTTTTCTCGGGCACAAAACCCCAGTAGCGCGAATCCATCGAATTGTCGCGGTTGTCACCCATCATGAAATAGTGCCCGTCGGGCACCTTGCAGGTCACCCCTTCCACGGTGTAATTGCAGCCGTTGCGGCCCTCAAAATTGTCAGCACCCGGTACAAATGCGGGACGGTCATCGTCGTTGAGCAGTTTGTGCTTGTGAGCGCCCAGGGTTTCTTCAAACTGTTTGAAGTAGCGCATGGCGTCTTCGTCAAAAAACTCAGGGATGGACGCGGTCGCCACGGCTTGGCCATTGATGGTCAGGCGCTTGTTCAAATATGCCACCGTATCACCGGGCACGCCGACCACCCGCTTGATGTAATCCAGGCTGGGTTTGGGCGGGTAGCGAAACACCATCACATCCCCCCGCTGGGGTTGGTTGCCCGCAGTGATCTTGGTGTTGAGCACCGGCAAACGCAACCCGTAGTGAAATTTATTCACCAAAATCAGGTCCCCCACCAGCAAAGTGGGAATCATGGAGCCCGAGGGGATTTTGAAGGGTTCAAACAAGAATGATCGCAAGACAAACACGGCGATGATTACCGGGAACAGACCTGCGGTCCAGTCCAGCCACCAGGGTTGCATCAACAAACGCACTTTGGCTTCAGCAACATCGCCATCCACCCGCTTGATGCCCATTTTGTCCAGCTCGGCGCGGCGCTGAATGTCATTGGCTTCCAGCACGGCCACCGATTTTTGCCGCTGCGGCAAAAAGTAAAAGCGCTCGGCCAACCAGTAAGCACCCGTTACCACGGTCGCCAGGAACAGCAACAAGGCGAAGTTGCCCTCCACCAACCCAAAATACCAGGAGCCTGCGTACAGCGCAAAAGCGGCCAAAACGGCGGAGGTCAGAACTTGCATCAATCTTCCACCTGCAAAATGGCCAGGAACGCTTCTTGTGGGACTTCCACCGAACCGATTTGTTTCATGCGCTTTTTACCTGCTTTTTGTTTTTCAAGGAGCTTCTTCTTGCGCGAAATGTCGCCGCCATAGCACTTGGCCAGCACGTTCTTGCGCAGCGCTTTGATTGTCTCACGCGCAATAATGTTGGCGCCAATCGCCGCCTGGATCGCAACGTCGTACATTTGTCGGGAAATGATCTCGCGCATCTTGCCAACGACCGCCCGCCCACGGTACTGGCTCTGGCTGCGGTGCAACATGATGGACAGCGCGTCGACTTTTTCCGAATTCAACAAAATATCGACCTTGACCACATCGGCCGCACGGTACTCCTTGAACTCGTAGTCCATGGACGCATAGCCCCGGCTCACGCTCTTGAGTTTGTCAAAAAAGTCGAGCACGATTTCGGCCAGCGGCATCTCATAGGTGAGCACCACTTGCCGCCCCTTGTAGGCCATGTTCATTTGCACGCCGCGCTTCTGGTTGGCCAAGGTCATGACCACACCCACATATTCCTGCGGCATGTACAGATGCACGGTGACGATGGGTTCACGAATCTCAGCGGTCTTGCCCACCTCCGGCATTTTGGAGGGGTTTTCGACCATGATGACTTCGCCGTCGTTTTTCATCACCTGGTAGACCACACTGGGCGCGGTGGTGATCAGGTCCTGGTCAAACTCGCGTTCCAGGCGTTCTTGCACAATTTCCATGTGCAACAAGCCCAGAAAACCACACCGGAAGCCGAAACCCAGCGCCTGCGACACTTCTGGTTCGTAGTGCAGCGAGGCGTCGTTCAATTTGAGCTTTTCCAGCGCGTCGCGCAACGAGTCGTATTCGCTGGCTTCGGTGGGGTACAGACCCGCAAACACCTGGGGCTGAATTTCCTTGAAACCGGGCAGCGCCTCGGTCGCAGGACCGGCGTTGTTGGGCAGCTTCTTTTCCAGCGTGACGGTATCGCCCACCTTGGCGGCCTGCAACTCCTTGATGCCCGCAATGATGTAGCCCACTTCACCGGCTTCCAGCGATTCACGGGGCTGGTTGGCGGGGGTAAAAACCCCCAGATTGTCCGCGTTGTACACAGCCTCTGAAGCCATCATCTTGATGCGCTCACCTTTGCCCAAACGCCCATCCACCACACGCACCAGCATCACCACACCGACGTAGCTATCAAACCAGCTGTCAATAATCATGGCGCGCAGGGGGGCATTCGGATTGCCCCGGGGTGCGGGTACCTTGGCAACGATGGCCTCCAAGATCTCCTCAATACCCATGCCGGACTTTGCAGAGCAAGGTATCGCCTCGCCTGCGTCGATACCAATCACATCTTCGATTTCAGAGCGTGCGTTGTCGGGGTCTGCGTTGGGCAGATCCATCTTGTTCAAGACCGGCACCACCTCCACCCCCAACTCCAGGGCGGTGTAGCAATTGGCCACCGTTTGCGCTTCGACCCCCTGACTTGCATCCACCACCAGCAGTGCGCCCTCGCATGCCGACAAGGACCGGCTGACTTCATACGAGAAGTCCACATGCCCCGGTGTGTCGATCAAATTGAGGTTGTAAACCTTGCCATCTTGCGCTTTGTATTTGAGCGCTGCAGTCTGCGCCTTGATGGTTATCCCACGTTCTTTTTCGATGTCCATCGAGTCCAGAACCTGCGCCTCCATCTGGCGCGCTTCCAGCCCCCCGCAGCGCTGTATCAAGCGATCTGCCAAGGTGGATTTGCCATGGTCAATGTGGGCAATGATCGAAAAATTTCTGATGTGATTCATCAACGAAAAGCTTTAAGTGATTGAATTAAAACAAACGACCAAGAAAAAAGGGCGCGTCTGGTTGAGACGCGCCCTGAACCAACAATCTTTGGCAACTGCGAAGGTTGGAACTTCATTGTAGGCAAAAAGTCTGGAGTGCACAGCCCAAAAAAACGGATTTCAAAGTCGTTGCAAGCGAACAACGGCCAACTTATACACAAGTTATCAACAATCTGTCGCAAAAGGCTTTGAATAACATGTGTGTGAACTGTGGGTGAGTGCACTTCATCTCATATCATGGATTTTTAGCCACGCCTTATATCCATAATGAGGGTCACGAAGCTTCTATTCTAACCAAATCTTCATGCAAGGCCTGCAGTTAGCGCACACACACCACCAAGACAAACATCCGCGACAAGAAAATATTTCGTTGTGTGCACGCAATAAACGCCCATAAAACCTGATTCTATTGAGGGTTGTTCACGCACTGCATACCTCAGTGGCTGGCCCGGATGACGGCATATTGGGTCCACTCGCCCCGCCGGAACAATACATTCAGGGGTTTGTTTTTGTCATGTTTGGCCAGTGCAGCATCAAAGTCCTTGACCGATACCACTTCATTATTGGCAACCGACAAAATCACGTCACCCTCACGCAGTCCGGCGCGCGCGGCCGCATCCACCACTCCTTCAACCTTGACCCCTCCTTTGACCTTGAGCTCTTTCTTTTGAGCCTCGGAAAGTTCACTCACAGCCAATCCAAAAATCTGCCCCGCCATTGACGCTTTGGGCTTCTCTTCCCGCGCCGAAGTTTTCACTGCCGCTTTGTCGGCTTCGATCTCAATAATTGAGACATTCAGCTCTTTCACTGCGCCACGTCGGAACACCGTCAGGGTGCTTTTGGTGCCGGGTTTGGTATTGCCCACCAAACGGGGCAAATCACTGGATTTCTCAATGGTTTTACCTTCAAACCGGATGATGATGTCTCCCGCCTCCACCCCCGCCTTTTCAGCAGGAGAGCCCGCTTCAACACCACGAACCAGTGCACCGACCGGTTTTCCCAGTCCAATCGATTCGGAAACCTCTTTGCTGACCGACTCAATCTGCACGCCAATTCGTCCACGCGTCACCCGCCCCGAACTCCTCAGCTGGTCACTGACCCGTACCGCCTCATCCATGGGAATGGAGAAGGAAATTCCCATAGATCCACCAGAACGGGAGTAAATCTGGCTGTTGACACCCACGACCTCGCCACGCATATTGATCAATGGTCCGCCGGAGTTGCCTGGATTGATGGCGACATCGGTCTGAATAAAGGGCAAATAATCGCCCGTGTCTCTTTGTTTCGCGCTGACAATGCCGGCCGTCACGGTGTTCTCCAGGCCAAAAGGTGATCCGATGGCGATGACCCATTCGCCCACCCGCAGGCGGCTCACGTCTCCCACTTTGATGGCAGGCAAGCCATTGGCATCAATCTTGACCACGGCTACATCACTGCGCTTGTCGGCACCGATGATTTTGGCCTTGAACTCGCGCTTGTCCGTCAGTGTTACCAACACTTCATCCGCGCCATCGACCACATGTGCATTGGTCATGATCAAACCATCCGGCGAAAGAATAAATCCAGAGCCCACACCGCGCGGCTGCTCCTCGTCCGGTTGAGGTCGGTTTTGCCTGGGCGGTTGGCGTGGCGTGTTTGGAATGGGTAAGCCAAAGCGCTTGAAAAATTCCAGCATTTCCTCTTCGCCTGGGGCCCCCTGCTGCGAACGATTGCCAACCCGCTCCAGCGTACGGATGTTGACCACCGAAGGCCCGACTTGGTCCACCAAATCAGTGAAGTCTGGAAGGCCACGCGTTTGCGCCATTGCCGGTTGTGCTGGCAATACAGCGACAACTCCAGCAAAGGTAGCTGCCATGAAACAGGACTGCAGTGTTTTCATCAATCTACTTGTCATCGTATTTTCCCTATGCCCATAAGATTCATTTCGTTTCGCGATACTTCGCAAACAAACTCCCAGCTGATGTCTTATTTCGCGCGTTCAAGCCCCTGCGCAAAAAGACCCAATGTGGAAGACGGAACTTCACCAACCACAGTGAGCCACCAATCGCCCATGCGTTGGGTCAATATATGGGTCACCCCACCCATCTCCGTCACGCCTTCTCGAACATGGTTATGGCGATCAAACGTTTCAACGAACAACGATACCGTCGCCAACCCATCCGAGAACATCCACTGCATGGGTTTCACGACGGCATTGGACGCCTTGGCTGACGCCACAACGGGGCGTTCGTAGCAACCGACCGGTTTGAATCCTGGCACCACCTTGTGCATGGCCCAACCGAGTCGATTCGCCGTTGTCTTTTGCAAATCAGGACGCTCCAGCCGATAGCCCTGCGTGTTATCCATCATTTGGGACAATGTACCCATACTCACCGCGGCATCGAGCTGCAACTCAGAAAACGCCGCCTGCTCAATCACCTGGCCATGAAGGTCCAGCGTCTGCAATTGAATGACCAGACCGGTCTTTTTCTCACTCCAAATGCGATAGCCGTAGCGCAAATTGTCTTTGGGACGCAGTTGCAGCACATCGGCATCGAAACCTGCAACACGCTCCGTCCCTTGGACCTTGAGTTGGTAGAGTTGACCTATGTCGGTATCATTTGATTTGAGCAAGTTGGGAAACAAGCCCAAAGACTCACGCTGCTCCACCACCGCCACCTTGGATTGCGGAAAGAAAGTGACGACATGTGCATTGCGCCGAAAAATTGCACGCGGAGTACCGCTGAGGGACTCCACCCGCTCCATTTGCTGCGTGCCATCGCAAACATGCCAAATTTTCGCGCTGGCCATGCTGCCACCTGCCGACACAACAAATGTTCCCGAGTAAGCACGGTGCCCCGACGCTTCATGCATGCGAAGCAACCAAGTGTTTACGGACGTTTCGGCTACCGCAGTTTGAGCCCAAACTGGGCCATATACCAGCCCAAAGCACGAAACCACCGCAAAAAACAACCGAACGCTCGTCAAGCACTTCACCGTGTGGGCCCCTCATAGGTTGCGTTTCGTAAAAAACCCGCAGGCATCTGCAGAGCGGAATGCCCTGCGAGTTGTTGGTGGGCCAACAACAATTCGTCCAATCGAGGATCACGCACCATCACGCCGGTTTCCGCCACTTCGACAGCAAGCAACGGCGTTTGTGTTGCACGCGCAGGAACCATGGACAACCGCCCAGTGTTCTGAATGGTTGACTGATCCCACAAGCCCAGCACAGCGGATACCACCACGCTCGCGACAGCGGCCCAAGTTTTCCAGTGAAATACGCTTTCGTTGGCGCTGGGTGAAACTGCCACCAGCGGCACACAAGCACGCTCCACCCCAAGGCTATCTTCAGGTACCTGCCCCTCCTTGCCAACCGGTCGCTGCTCTACCTCTAACGCCAAACGTTGTGTAAATCGGTCCAAAAACGCCAAATCGCGGCCTGAAGGCGCCAACTCCGGGCTGCGCAGCACGTCACCCACCACATGGTAGGCCAGCCAAGTCTGCGCGGAGTCCGGGTCTAAAGACACGTCCGTCACCGCTTGGACGAATTGAGCGCCCTCCAATTGACCATCGGTCAAAGCAGAAATCCGTTCAGCGGACAAAAAATTTGCTTCTTTCATAGGGAAATACCTCACCAGCGCTTGCCCATCTGGTTTTCTAATAGCGGCCTTACTTTGATCGATATAGCCTCACGGGCACGAAAAATCCGTGATCGCACGGTCCCAATGGGACACCCCATCACCGCAGAAATTTCTTCATAACTCAAGCCTTCAATCTCACGCAAAGTAACCGCCTGTCTCAAATCATGCGGCAAGTCATCCAACGCCATGTTGACTACGCCTGCAATTTCTTTGGCGGCCAACACTGATTCTGGCGTTTCCTCTGAAATTAGTTCTTCTTTTCGCCATGAAGTTTCATCTTCATCTTCGGAGGCAAGAAAACTCTCAGAAACGGTGAGGTCCCGCTTGAGTTTGAGCAACGATTTTTTTGCTGTATTGACCGCAATACGGTACAGCCAGGTGTAGAACTGGGCGTCGCCCCGAAACTGATGCAAGGCACGATAGGCTTGGATAAATGTTTCCTGGGCAATATCTTCCACCAGATCCACATCACGCACCATCCGGCCAATGAGCCGTTGAATACGCCGCTGGTACTTCACCACCAGCAAGCCATAAGCACGCTGATCACCCGCCACGGTGCGCTGCACGAGCAACACATCCGAATCCTGGGGTGCGATCACCGACGCTTGACTCACACATCCTCCTCAAGTGCCATGGCTGCATCTGCTTTGCCATGTGCACCCGATGATCTTTGGCGTCCGACCACCGCCCGTCGCAAGGCGCGCCATTGCACGCCTACAGGCTCGGGCTGCTCAAGCCACAGCCATACCGGTGGATTGGTGTCATCACGCACACATACCAGCAACACGCTTTGAAAATCCAACAGCACCTTCAGGCGGCACTGGACTGAATCTTCCCGGCCAGACCAATGCCAGTGCTGCCCGTCCCACTGCAAACACCCCGTTGGAGATTGTTGCCAGCCGCGCAAAGACAGAACGCCGGCCCCAAGCAAAGCTGCCATAACAACAGCATCAAGCACCCAACTCGACCGGCCATGGGCCAGGGCCAACGATGCTGACAACCCCAGCGACCAGAGAAAGACGATCACCTGCATATGCCAGCGTGATCTTGCGACCCCATAGCTAACTGCGGGTGCCCTGTGCATAGGCCTGGAGCAATGGCGCCAGAGAATCAGATGCGCTTGAAAACCAGTGTGCCGTTGGTTCCGCCAAAACCAAAATTATTCTTAACCGCCACCTCAATGCGCATGTCGCGCGCCACGTTGGCGCAATAGTCCAAATCGCACTCTGGGTCTTGGTTAAAAATATTGATGGTGGGTGGACTTTTTTGGTTGTAAAGCGCCAGTATCGTAAATACCGACTCCACACCTCCAGCACCTCCCAACAGATGCCCCGTCATGGACTTGGTGGAGTTCACGACAATTTTCTTGGAATGGTCACCCAATGCCGCCTTGATGGCATTGGTTTCATTGAGATCCCCCAGCGGCGTGGATGTGCCATGGGCATTCAAATAATCTACCTGGTCTGCATTCACACCGGCATTGCGCATGGCGCTAAGCATGGCGCGACGTGGGCCATCCATATTGGGGGCCGTCATGTGACCGGCATCCGCGCTCATGCCGAAGCCAGCCAGCTCCGCATAAATTTTGGCCCCACGGGCCTTGGCATGCTCATACTCTTCGAGCACCACCACACCGCCGCCTTCACCCAAAACAAAACCATCGCGGTCCTTGTCCCAGGGGCGCGAAGCCGTGGCAGGATCATCGTTGCGCGTGCTCAAAGCACGCATGGCAGCGAAACCGCCAATTCCCAAAGGCGAAACCGTGGCTTCCGAACCGCCAGCCACCATGACATCGGCGTCACCGTATTCGATCATGCGTCCAGCTTCGCCGATACAGTGCAAACCGGTGGTGCAAGCGGTCACAATGGCGATGTTGGGCCCCTTGAAACCAAAACGCATGGACACATGGCCCGCAGTCATATTGATAATGGTTGAAGGCACAAAAAATGGCGATATGCGCCTTGCACCCCGGTTGGTGTACTCGGTATGCATGCCTTCAATCATGGGCAAACCACCAATACCCGAGCCAATGACACAGCCAATTCGGGTGGACTCTTCTTCACCCAGCGCATCCCCCGTGGGCAAGCCAGCATCGGCAACAGCCTGCACTGCCGCAGCAATTCCGTAATGGATAAACGTATCCATCGTGCGGGCTTCTTTGGGCGAAATATAGGAATCAAGGTCAAAATTGCGAACCTCACCGGCAATTTTGCAGGCGAAAGCGGACGCATCAAACCGGGTAATCAGGTCAATACCGGACTTGCCAGCCAGCAGATTTGACCATGCCTCTTCAACCGTATTTCCTACGGGGCTGACACAACCTAGACCGGTGACAACAACGCGACGACGGGACATAGAAATAAATTTTCAGTAGTTCGTCAATGAAATGCCGTTGGATACGGCGTGTGAGATGGCGATACCAAAGAGCCTGCGGGCGGTGGCATAGCCAACTCGCCAGCGCAGATCTTTGCTACACCCAAGTGCCCTGATGCGAATCAGGCCTTTTTGTGCGTATTGGCGTAATCAATCGCGTTTTGCACGGTGTTGATTTTTTCCGCATCTTCATCTGGAATTTCGATTCCAAACTCATCTTCGAGCGCCATCACCAGCTCCACTGTGTCGAGAGAGTCAGCACCCAAATCGGCCACAAAGGCTTTTTCGTTGGTGACTTGAGACTCTTCCACACCGAGTTGCTCGGCAATGATTTTTTTGACGCGGACTTCGATATCGCTCATGGGTTCCCTCTGAGGGTTGTAAAAGAATCCGTAATTTTACCCGGGCTTAGAAAATTTTCCCTAACCAGGTGGCCGAACGGACAAATCGGCCTGATTCTCAATTCTTACATGTACATGCCACCGTTGACGTGCAATTCCTGCCCCGTCACGTAACTTGCCAGCGGCGACGCCAGGTAGACCACTGCATTGGCGATGTCGGCTGGTTTGCCGAGATGGCCCATCGGGATTTGACCCAGCAAGGCTTTTTGCTGGTCTTCGGACAAACTTGCCGTCATATCGGTTTCGATGAAACCCGGCGCCACACAATTGACCGTGATATTACGGGATCCCAATTCACGCGCCAATGCGCGGGTCATGCCCGCCACACCGGCTTTGGCCGCAGCGTAATTGGCCTGGCCTGGGTTGCCCGAAGCACCAACCACCGAGGTGATGTTGATGATGCGACCATAGCGTTGTTTCATCATGGCACGCATCACCGCACGGCTCATGCGAAACACACCCTTGAGATTGGTATCCAAGACAGCATCCCAGTCGTCGTCCTTCATGCGCATGGCCAAGGTGTCACGGGTAATACCTGCGTTGTTAACCAACACCTGTAAACCGCCCCACTCCTTGACAACAGCCTCCACCAACGCCTCGCCAGCGGAACCGTTCGTCACATCCAACGTACGGCCCGAGCAGCCCTCAAACGCAGCCAAGGTCTCTTGGATTTTGACCGCTCCCGCGTCCGTGGTAGCGGTACCAACCACTCTGAGACCTTTGCGGGCCAATTCCAGCGCAATAGCGGCACCAATACCGCGCGAAGCGCCTGTTACCAGTGCTACTTGTCCTTCAAACTTGATTTCGCTCATGCCAACAGCCCTTTTACATCTTCCATGCTGGCCCTATCAAACAAGGCTGCACCCGTCATTTCCACATCAATGCGCTTCACCATCCCGGCCAACACCTTGCCAGGTCCGCATTCCACCACGGTATGCAAACCACGCGCTTTGATGGCCTGCACACACTCGACCCACCGCACCGGGCCAAAAGCCTGGCGGTACAACGCATCCCGCAGACGGTCTGCTTCCGTCTCTACGGCAACGTCAATATTGTTGATCAAGGCAATTTGTGGTGTGGCAAACGCAATCGCCTTCAAGCGCTCTTTCAATTTCTCTGCAGCTGGCTTCATCAAACTGGAGTGAAACGGAGCAGAAACAGGCAATGGCAAAGCGCGCTTGGCACCGCTGGCCTTCAGAACTTCACACGCTTTCTCCACTGCGGCCTTGCTACCCGCAATCACCGTTTGGGCCGGGTCATTGAAATTCACCGCCTCCACGACCTCGAAAGATCCGGAACCAAAGGAGGCTGTTACCTCAGCACATCCCGCTGCAACCCGCACCGCATCCATGCCCAAAATGGCTGCCATTGCCCCTACGCCCACCGGCACCGCCTCTTGCATGGCCTGTGCGCGCAAGCGCACCAAAGGCGCCGCTTGCGCCAAGGTCAGGGCACCCGCAGCCACCAGGGCCGAATACTCTCCCAACGAATGCCCCGCCACCGCAGCGGGCGCAACGCCAACCTCGGACATCCACACGCGGTAGGCCGCCACCCCCGCCACCAACATCACGGGCTGGGTATTGGTCGTGAGCGCCAAAGCCTCTTTGGGACCTTCATGAATTAGCTTGGCCACATCCTCACCCAAGGCTTCGGATGCTTCATTCAATGTTTGCACCACCACAGGGTGATCACCCCAGGCGTCCAGCATGCCCACCGACTGAGAGCCCTGGCCCGGAAATACGAAAGCAAAATTTTTCATGGATTAACTAATCAAAAAGGGCACTAGCCCTTATAGATACTGCGCAAGCAGCTACAAATTAAGGAGCACCGCACCCCAGGTAAAACCACCCCCGACGCCTTCCAGCAAAAGGGTTTCGCCGCGCTTGACTTTGCCGCTGCGCACCGCCGAATCCAGCGCCAGCGGAATGGAGGCTGCGGACGTATTGCCATGCTGGTCCACCGTGACCACGACCTTGTCCATCGACAATTTGAGTCGCTTGGCGGTGCTTTGCATGATGCGTATATTGGCCTGGTGCGGAATCAACCAGTCGATGTCCGCAGCGGTCTTGCCGGCTTTTTCCAGTGCTGCACGGGCTGTATCTTCCAACACCCCAACAGCCAGTTTGAACACCGCTTGACCATCCATTTTGAGCAAAGGATCACCCAGAACAGCGCCACCAGACACATGCCCGGGAACACACAAAATATCGACGTGTTTACCGTCCGCATGCAGGTCACTGGCGAGAATTCCCGGTGTATCGGACGCTTCCAGCACTACGGCACCCGCACCATCACCAAACAAAACGCAAGTGGTACGGTCGGTAAAATCAAGAATACGGGAAAAAACCTCGGCGCCAATGACCAAAGCCCGGTTGGCAGCCCCCGTTTGAATCATGGCGTCTGCAATGCTCAAGGCATAAATAAATCCACTGCACACGGCTTGCACATCAAATGCAGGGCAACCGTTGGCACCCAACTTATTTTGAAGTATGCAGGCTGTTGACGGAAACACCATATCCGGTGTGGACGTTGCAACAATGAGGAGGTCTATATCTTGGGCACTGCACCCAGCGGCTTGCAACGCATTTTTGGCGGCTTCCAAGCCTAAGTCACTGCTAAAAACTCCAGCGTCTGCGAAATGCCGGGCGCGGATGCCGGTGCGCTCGACAATCCAGTCATCCGACGTTTCAATTCCTTTGGCGGCCAGCGCGGCAACCAAATCGGAATTGGTCAGCTTGCGGGGTGGCAAATAGCTGCCAGTGCCTGTAATTCGCGAATATCGTCTCATGGTATGGGCTGTTGACTCCCGCCCGGTGAACGCTCACCGTCAGCAAGCGCCAAAAGAGGGGCTACGTGGGCAATGCGGACCCGAACACGGTCAAGCAAGTTGTTTCGGGCTGCATCATACGCCCGGTTCAAGGCGTTCCCAAACGCCAAGACATCTGCCGAGCCATGGCTCTTGAATACCAAGCCCCGCAAGCCAAGCAAAGCCACACCGTTGTAGCGACGGTGATCAATCCTGCTTTTTAGTGCATTTAAAACAGAATAAGCAACAATTGCCGAAAATTTCGTGAAGATATTGCGAGAAAATTCCGCCTTCAAAAAGGCACCAATCATGGAAGCCAGGCCTTCACCGGTTTTCAATGCGACATTGCCAACAAAGCCATCACATACCACGATATCAACCGTTCCCTTGAAAATGTCATTGCCTTCGACATTGCCAAAGAAGTTCAAATCGCCGGACTGGGCTGCGGATCGAAGCAACTCACCCGCCTTCTTGATAACCTCATTGCCTTTGATGGCTTCTTCCCCAATATTGAGAAGGCCTACCGTGGGCGACTCTTCACCCTTCTGCACCGACACCAAAGCAGAGCCCATGACTGCAAACTGCAGCAGGTGTAAGGCAGAGCAATCCACATTGGCACCCAGATCCAGAACGGTGGTGGCTCCACCCAATACATTGGGAATTTGACCGGCAAGCGCGGGACGCTCTATGCCATCCAGAGTCTTCAACACGTAGCGAGAAATAGCCATCAACGCGCCGGTATTGCCGGCAGACACAGCGGCTTGGGCATGGCCATCCTTCACCTGCTGAACCGCCACCCGCATGGAGGAGTCTTTTTTCTTGCGCAAAGCAATTTCCAGCGGATCATCCATGGTGACCACTTCACTGGCAGGCACAATCCTCGCCCGAGGATGCACAAACCCATCAATCTGGTCAGGCAAACCCACCAGAATCAAGGACGCGTCGGCATTTTGTTCAAGGAAAAGCCTGCAAGCAGGCAAGGTGACTTGGGGGCCGTGATCACCCCCCATGCAGTCAACAGCGATTGTGATCATGGGGCAGCCACCCGAAAATGAGAAAAATCAAACAAACCCTGAGGCCAAAAATGAGAAAAGCCCGTCGCTACAGTGCCTGTAGCTTCGGGCTTTACGAGAACAGCGATGTTCAGGCTTCAGATTTCGTCTTCAGCACCTTGCGTCCACGGTAAAAACCGGTAGGGCTGATGTGGTGACGCAGGTGGGTTTCACCCGTGGTGGACTCTACTGCAATGCCTGGGACAACCAGAGCATTGTGTGAACGGTGCATACCGCGCTTGGAAGGTGATTTTTTGTTTTGTTGAACAGCCATGATTCGCTCCTGAGCGAAAGTGCTGCACAAACGGCAACACTTGAAGGGTTAGTAAAAGCGCGATTGGTTCAGCGCGCGAAGCCTCAAATTATAGCCCAAAGCGGCAAGCTCAGTCACCACTCTTTTTCTTGAGTTGTTCCAACACAGCAAACGGATTGGGCTTCTCGACCGATTCATCGACAAAATCCACGTCGGCAACTTGCATTTTTACAACCTCAGGGCAAACGTCATGCTTGGGCACCACGGGCAATGCCATCAGCAATTCATCCTCAATGAGCTCCAACAGATTGAAGTCACGGCTTGTCACCAACACATCCTCTTCAGACTCCTCGTCCTGTTCAGCCGCCAATTCCTCGGTGGCCACAAACCGAAAATTTCTCTCTACGAACATAGGCATGTCGACCGGCCCCATGCACCGTTGGCAGGTCAAGGGCAGGACCACCTGCGCGGCCAAATGAAGCCAAATCTTTTCACTGGCATCCCCCTCGTGCAAGACCTCGCCCCGAACCGAATAGCTCACGGGCGTTTCCGCGCCTAAGCCGAGCGTCTCTTCCAACAATCGATCAAAGCGTGCAAGACGCTCATCGCCCACTATTTTCCCTGCCGTGCGGGCAAAGGTATCTACATTCAGGTGTACTGGCACAAAGTCATTTTTCATGCGCGCAGTGTAAGAGAATCGCAACATGAACGTCATTTCTTCCAGAAAACTCATCTTGGGGTCCACATCCAGCTACCGACGCATGCTGCTGGATCGCCTTTGTATTCCCTATACCGTGGAGTCGCCCCATGTGGACGAATCCCCTTTGCCTGGGGAGCGGCCAGACGAACTTGCACGCCGCCTGGCACTGGCCAAGGCACAGGCGGTTGCCTCGCGATTTCCAGACTGCGTCGTCATCGGATCGGACCAAGTGGCCGATATGCAGGGCACGGCCTTGGGCAAACCCGGCACCCATGAGCGCGCCGTAAAGCAACTGCGCCAGATGAGCGGTACCACCGTCATCTTCCAAACGGCAGTCGCAGTGGTATGCCTTCAAAACGGGTTTTGCCAGCAGGCATTGGCCCCAGTGAAGGTAACGTTCAGAACGCTGAGCGATGAAGAAATTGAAAACTATCTGCGCATCGAACAACCCTACGACTGTGCGGGCAGCGCCAAAAGTGAGGGCTTGGGTATAGCGCTGCTGGAATCGATTGACAGCGATGACCCCACGGCACTGATCGGCTTACCCCTCATTCGCACCAGCACCATGCTGCGCGCCGCTGGCGTAGATCTTCTGGGTAGCGCGAGGACTGCCCCATGAATATGAACAGCACAACATCGCCTGCGGCACAGACTCCCATACCCCACCCAACCCCTGGCACCCTCTTTCTGGTGCCCGCGCCCCTGGACTTTAGCTGCGCCACGCAAGCCCCCCTGAGCCGGGTGATGCCGTCTGGCACCTTGGAGACCGCCGCGAAGCTGCGCCACTGGGTCTGCGAAAACGCAAAATCCACCCGCGCCTACCTGAAACGCGTGGGTGAAATCTACCCCTTGTGTGAACCGCTGCAGGCCATGAGCTTGCAAGAGTTACCTCGGGACGTGCACAAAAAGGGGGACCACCAAGCGGGATTTGACGCCCGGTATTTGTTAAGCGCCGCATTGAACGGTGAAGACATCGGCTTGGTCAGCGAAGCGGGCATGCCCGCCGTGGCCGATCCGGGGTCCTCGGTTGTGCGCGCCGCGCATACCCTGGGCTTGCGGGTCGTGCCTTTGGTGGGGCCTGTGTCTTTGCTGCTGGCCCTGGCTGCCAGTGGCCTGAACGGTCAAAATTTTGCTTTCGTCGGGTATTTGCCCAGCACCCCTGCAGAACGCAGCCAAAAAATCCGTGAACTGGAGTCCTTGGCGCTGAAAACAGGCCAAACCCAGCTGTTCATCGAAACGCCCTACCGCAATGCAGCCATGCTGCAAGCGTTGGTGCAAGCTTTGCAACACAACACCCGCCTGGCAACCGCCAGCGGCCTGACCCTGGACCAAGCCACCTGCCACAGCGATCTTGCCAAAAACTGGAAACATCAGCCGTGGGCGCTGGACAACGCCATACCCACGGTGTTTGCCATTGGCCGGTGATCCGCCTTAGTGCAGCACCGGCAGGGACTGCAGGGAATGGGCTGCACCCTGGCCGATGGCAGCGCCAAAACGCTTGACCAGACGCTCCGCAACGTTGTCACGGCGGGTGTAGTCCACAATTTCTTCGGCTTTCACCACTTCGCGCGCCACAAAATCCAGGTTGCCCAATTGGTCGGCCAAGCCCATCTCCACGGCCTGCTGCCCGGTCCAAAATAGGCCACTGAAGGTTTCTGGTGTTTCTTTCAAACGCTTGCCACGGCCGGCCTTGACCACGCCAATGAACTGCTGGTGGATTTGGTCCAGCATGGCTTGGGCAAATACCCTTTGTTTTTCGGTCTGGGGACTGAACGGGTCCATGAACCCTTTGTTTTCGCCAGCGGTCATCAAACGCCGCTCCACGCCCAATTTTTCCATCAAGCTGGTGAATCCAAAACCATCCATCAGCACACCGATGCTGCCCACCACACTGGCTTTGTCCACATAAATCTGGTCTGCCCCCACCGCGATGTAATAGGCCGCAGACGCACAGGTCTCCTCCACCACGGCGTACACCGGCTTGTCGTGTTTGGCTTTCAGACGGCGAATTTCATCGTTGATGATGCCGGCCTGCACCGGGCTGCCACCAGGGGAGTTGATCAGCAGCACCACAGCCTGCGCACCACTGTCTTCAAACGCACTGCGCATGGCAGCCACCACCAACTCCGCGCTGGCTTCCGATCCAGAGGCGATTTCCCCCTTGATCTCCACCACGGCCGTATGCGGTTTGGACACATCGGTGGTCGCACCGCCACGCTCCACGCCGAACCACACCAAAAGCACCAAGAACACCAGCCAGGCCAAACGAATGCCGTTGCGCCAACGTCTGGCAAGGCGCTGCTCCTCGATCGCCGCCATGGCCAACTTTTCCAAAACCACACGCTCCCACCCCGGTGCCCCCTCTTGCCCTGCATTTGCTACATTTTTAGGAGCTTCCTGCGCAGGATCTACGGGGGGTTGAGGGGTATTTGACGCCCATTCAGGGATGATGGTATTTTTAAAATCGGTCATTTCAGAATTCGAGAGGTTTCAAGTGTTGGGAAGTATGCCAGCACACCACGCCATCTTCTTCCGACAGGAGGATCTTGACCAGCCCGCCACGGCAGGGGCCACCACGGCACTCGCCGGTTTCGGGGCGGTACAGGGCGCCATGGGTAGCACACATGAGCCACTGCCCGGTGCTGTCAAAAAACCGGTTGGGTTGGTAGTCCATTTCCATGGGTACATGGGCGCAGCGGTTGAGGTAGGCGTAGGCACGCCCACCGTACCGAATGGCAAATCCACGGCAGGTCTGCCCGCAATACTGCACGTCAAATGGAACCGCTTCACCGCCATTGCGCAGGTCCGCGCTGTTGCACAGGGGAATGGCCTTCTGTCCTGTGGGCATCGTTGACGGCTCCATGCTCAGGCGTTGTCCAGCAACCAGCGGTGCAACTCGGGCACCGAATGGGCGATAAATCGGGGCGAGAGCGTCTCAAATGCCGCTGGCTCATGGGCGCCGTAGCTCACCCCCACGCTGGGGCAACCGGCATTCAGGGCCATCTGCAGGTCGTGGGTGGTATCCCCCACCATCAGGACCCGCTCAGGCTCCAGCCCAAACTCTTGCATCAACTCTTGCAACATTAAGGGGTGGGGCTTTCCTGCGGTCTCATCCGCCGTTCGGGAACTGTGGAACAGCCCCTGAAGCTCCACCGCACGCAAGGCTTCGTTCAGCCCCGACCGGCTCTTGCCGGTCGCCACCGCCAACCAATGCTGGCGGGACTTCAGCTCGGCCAGCATCGACAGCACGCCTTGGAACAGACTGATGTCGTTCTGGTGCACCATATAGTGGTATTTGTAGCGTGCGCCCAACTCGGGGTACCGCTCCTGCGGCACGTCCGGCGCGGCATGGGCCAGCGCCTGCATCAGCCCCAAACCGATGACATAGGCGGCTTCCTGGTCACTGGGAACCTTGCCGCCCACATCGCCCACCGCCAACTGAATGGAGCGGGTGATGATGGCGGTGGAGTCAAACAAGGTTCCATCCCAGTCAAAGGCGATGAGGTCGAACTGGCGGGAACGAGCAGGCAAAGTGGTGGACATGGTGGCGAAAGATTTCAGTGGGTAAAAACGGCGTGCAAGCCGACCTAGGCGGCGCCAGGCAGCGCATGCGCCAAAAACAGGGTGAGTTCCGGGGGCAGCTCGGCTTTCAGCTCCATGCGCTCCCCCGTGGCGGGATGGTTGCATTGCAAACGCCAGGCATGCAAGAACATGCGCTTGAGAGCCGTAGTACCGCTGCTCCGGGCCAGCAGTTTGTTGCATTCAAAGTCGCCGTACTTGTCATCCCCTACGATGGGCATGCCCTCCGAGGCCAAGTGCACCCGGATTTGGTGCGTGCGCCCGGTTTTTATCGTCACCTCCAGCAAGGAATAATCGCGCTTGGCTGTCTGCACCGTTTTTTGCGCTGGAACGGCGGTGGCCGCTGAAGCAGCACGCACTTTCACCAAGGTCAACGACGGCATGCCATTGGGATCGTCTTTGCCGACCACCTTGACACGGCGCTCCCCGGCCCCCACAGAGCCGACCGGGTTATCCAGCAAATATTTGTGCAACGGCTTGTCCAGCACTTTTTTGTTGGAAGGCCATTGCCCCAGCACCAATGCCAGGTAGGTCTTGCCCGTTTCGCGTTCGCGGAACTGGTCTTGCAGGTTTTTCAGGGCACTGCGCTTTTTGGCCACCAGCAAAATGCCGCTGGTTTCCCGGTCCAAACGGTGCACCAGCTCCAAAAACTTGGCCTGTGGCCTCGCCATGCGCAACTGCTCGATCACGCCAAAGCTCACGCCGGAGCCACCGTGCACCGCCACCCCAGCGGGTTTGTTGATTGCCAAGAATTGCTCGTCCTCGAACAGCACCGGAAAATCTTTGGCGGGCACACGACTGGCGACATGCTCCGCCATGGCCTGCGTTTTCTCGGCAGCGCGTTCGGACACCCGCACCGGCGGCAGGCGCACCACATCCCCCGCCGCCACCCGGGTGTCGGCGCCGGCGCGGCCCTTGTTGATCCGAACTTCACCGCTGCGGATGATCCGGTACACATGGGTCTTGGGCACCCCTTTGAGGTGGCGCATTAAAAAGTTGTCCAGGCGCTGCCCGGCAGCATCCGCGTCCACGGTGACCGATTTCACCTGCAGACTTGGGGGATGGGGATTGCCCTCTATAATGTGTTTCACTAGCGTAATGCTGTAAGTGGTTGATTTATCTGGAGTTTAGTCCACGTCCCATTTGCAGCTGCGTTAGAAGGTCGATGCCGCCGGGTCGTACTGCAAGTAAATCACACGCCAGATGCGTGTGATGGCCTGCAAACAACACGGTCAAGCGGACGAATTGAAATACTGATACGGAATACCAAAAGCTTGCAGACTCTGCGTCTGCGAGCGGAATGAAACGAGATGTTTGTGTTGATGCGACTGATAAACCTGTGCCTGCGGTGCGTTTTCGCCCCGTTTATTGGTGCAAATCGGCCATCAGCCCTTGAAAACAGGGCGCAACCAGCTATGAATTCAATAGCAAGTTCACAAACGCACTCCCTCGTCCCCATCCACGCGCCTACGCTTCGACACCCCGTGTAAGTCGAAGTTCTCCGGCAATTCCTCCTCACTTCAGCTCGTCAGTTCAGGCATCGTTTGCTCAATAGGAGCATGTGCAAAATGAAGAAGAAGGACGCAATCCATGAAACGGATGCTAATTAACGCTACGCAGGCTGAAGAACGCCGCTTGGCCATTGTTGACGGACAAAAACTCCTCGACTACGAAATCGAAATTGAAGGGCGCGAACAGCGCAAGGGCAACATCTACAAAGCCGTCGTCACCCGCGTCGAGCCTTCGCTAGAAGCCTGCTTTGTGGACTACGGCGAAGACCGCCACGGCTTTTTGCCCTTCAAGGAAATCTCCAAGCAATACTTCCAGCAAGGCGTGTCCGTCAGCCAGGCCCGCATCCAGGATGCGATCCGCGAAGGCCAGGAACTGCTGGTGCAAGTGGAAAAAGAAGAGCGCGGCAACAAGGGCGCAGCCCTGACCACCTTTGTGTCGCTGGCCGGCCGCTATGTTGTGCTGATGCCCAACAACCCCCGGGGAGGTGGCGTGTCTCGCCGTATTGAAGGCGACGACCGGGCCGAACTCAAAGAAGCGCTGGATCAGCTCGAATACCCCAACGGTATGAGCATCATCGCCCGTACCGCCGGCATCGGCCGCAGTGCGCCTGAGCTGCAGTGGGACCTGAACTACCTGCTCAAGCTGTGGACCGCGATCGACGGCGCCGCCAAAGGTGGCAAGGGCGCCTACCTGATTTACCAGGAGTCCAGCCTGGTGATCCGCGCCATTCGCGACTATTTCAACCACGACATCGGCGACATCCTGATCGACACCGACGACGTGTACGAGCAAGCCCAGCAGTTCATGGCCCACGTCATGCCCGAGCATGCGGCCCGCGTCAAACGCTACCGCGACGACGCCCCCCTGTTCAGCCGCTTCCAGATCGAACACCAAATCGAATCTGCTTACGCACGCACAGTACAGCTGCCTTCCGGTGGTGCCATCGTGATCGACCACACCGAAGCACTGGTCTCGGTGGACGTGAACTCGGCGCGCGCCATCAAGGGCAGCGACATCGAGGAAACCGCCACCCGCACCAACCTGGAAGCCGCCGACGAAGTGGCCCGCCAGATGCGCCTGCGCGACTTGGGCGGCCTGATCGTGATCGACTTTATCGACATGGAAGAGTCCCGCAACCGCCGCGATGTGGAAAACCGCCTGCGCGACGCGCTGCGCCAAGACCGCGCCCGTGTGCAGTTTGGCACCATCAGCAAATTCGGTCTGATGGAAATGAGCCGCCAGCGCCTGCGCCCGGCTCTGTCCGAAGGTGCTTCCATCCCCTGCCCCCGTTGCGGTGGTTCCGGCCACATCCGTGACACCGAATCCAGCGCACTGCAGATTTTGCGCATCATCCAGGAAGAATCCCTCAAGGACAACACGGCTTCCGTGCTGTGCCAGGTACCGGTCGATGTCGCGTCGTTCCTCTTGAACGAAAAGCGCACCGAGATCGCCAAGATCGAACTCAAACAGCGTATCAACGTGTTGATGGTGCCTAACAAGACACTGGAAACCCCCAACTACCGCCTGGAACGCCTGAAACACGACGATCCCCGTTTGGACCACATCGAAGCCAGCTACAAGATGGCCGACGAAATCGAAGACCCGACCTCGGTAACCCGCCGTTCGCAAGAGCCCACCAACAAGCAAACGCCCATCATCAAGGGTGTACTGCCCGATGCACCTGCACCGGTGGCTGTGCCTAAGCCAGAAGCGGTCAAACCGTCCCCCGCGCCAGCCAGCCAGCCAGCGCCGGTTGCGCAGGCACCGGCCAGTGGCGGTTTCTTTGCCTGGATCAAAGGACTGTTTGCTAGCCCGCCACCGGCACCCGTCAAGGTGACGCCTGCGGCAGCACCCGCCCCCAAGTCTGAAGACAAGCGCGATGGCCGCAATGGCCGAGACGGCAACCGCAACGGCGGCCGCCCTCAGGAGGGCCGCTCCGAAGGACGCCCAGAGGGTCGCGACGGCCGAGGCCCCCGCCCAGAAGGGCGCAATGAAGGAGGCCGCAACGGTGGTCGAGGCGGTCGAGGCGGTCGCGGTGGACGCGGTGAAGGCCAAGGCGGCGCCCAGCGTGAACGTTTTGACGCAGAAGGCAAACCCGTCGCGATGGAGATGAACTCCAGTGCCACGCCCGTGGAAACCCCGAGGACCACCCCGGAAGGTGCTCGCAACGAACCACGACAAGACCGCCCCCCCCGCGGAGAACGTGGTGAGCGCGGCAACCGCCAGGGACGTGGCGGCGAGCAGCGTCCAGACGCCACCGAACGCACGCAAGCCAATCCCGATGCGCGCAACGTGGGCCCCGCCGAAATGCTGGGTGAAGAACGGGCAAATACGCCGTCCGAAGGCGATGTGGAGAGCCGCCCAGAAGGACGCGAACCCCGAGAAGGCCGCAACGGCCGCGGTGGTCGTGGTGGGCGCGGTGGTCAACGCAATGAACGCGGACCACGTCAAGACGATGGCAACCGAGGTGCGGCTGCCGACAATGGCCAGACCCAGTTGGGTTCTGCAGAAGCTAACGACGCCGCCAATGCACCCGTTGCCTCCGCAGAACCTGCGGCCAATGGCGATACGGCCATACCACAAGCCCCGCGCGACGACCAACCAGCACCTCGGGAAAAACGCTCCCGCGACCGCTATGGCCGTGAGCGTGGCCCCCGCACAGACCGTGGTGAGCGTGGTGATCACAGCGCGCCCGTTGCAGACCCCGCAGACGTGATGAGCATGCCGCCAGCCGCCGCCGAGGCCGCTCTGCCGGTATCCGAAGCGCCCACCGTGGTGGTCTCAATCGCGGAAGCAGCGCCCATGGCACCACCCACAGTAGTGCTTGCCGCACCCGCTATAACACCAGAACAGCCAACTGGTATGCCCAAAGTGGAAGCGTATGCACTGCCTACCGAGGCTTTGCAGCAAGTGGCGCAGGGTTCTGGGCTGCAATGGGTTAACTCCGATGCGAGCCGTATCGCGGCGGTACAAGCCGCCATTGCGGCAGAACCCAAGCCTGTTCACGTTCCCCGTGTACGGCCCGCGCCCACGGTGATCGACACCGGCCCGCTGGTTCTGGTGGAAACCAAGCGTGACCTGCGCAACATGACTTTGCCATTTGAAGAGTCTGCCAGCGTCTAAACTGGTAGAAGAGGGCTCGAAACGCCCTCTTCTACAGCAATAAAAAAGGGGCACTTCAAGTGCCCCTTTTTTATTGCTAAAAGAATCAAAACAAATCTACAGCACCAATTTTTGGAGTGTCCCCAAAAAACCCTTTGCGTACCAGATCAATGTGGCTGAATACCTTGTTGCAGCCATTGCGCTGGGCGTAGTCCACCGCACGCTCCGCACGCTCCAAGGCGGTACTGGGGGAATCCTCGGCAGAAATACGGGTAAAACCACCACTGGCCGTGACCCGCCCAACCTGAGGGAAATTGAACTTTTCCATATTGGCACGGAAACGCTCAAAGGCGGCTAGCACCAGCGCCTCATCTGGGCAATGCATCAGCACGGCAAACTGCTCGCCACCAAACCGGTAAATACGGTCATAGGTGCGGAAGGTGTTGTTCATGATCCTGGCGACCAACAACAGCACCTCTTCGGCAATCAAATGGCCGCTTTTGTCATTGATGATCCCAAAATTGTCCACACTCACCGTACCCAGCCAGTAGTTGGGCGGCACCCTGTGGCGACGCTCATGGCCAGAAGCCACCACGGCCTGTCGGGCGTTGGACTTGGCTTCGGCGCCTTCATCCAACTCTTCCAACACCGCACTGTAAAAAGTGTCGTCCAGTGATTTGCGGTTGAGCAACCCCGTCAGTGCGTCCCGGTCGCTGTAGGCCAACAGGCTGTACATATTCCGAAATACACGGTGCAGTTCACCGATGGACTGCAATTGCGCCGCCGTCAAGACCGCACCAGAATGGATCTCGATCACACCCTCATCGTCGGTGCGTGAATCTGAAAACAGCGGAATATACGTAATGCGTGGACCCTCCTCACCAGCCCATGCAATCTCTACCCGGTCATGGGATTGAATGCAATTGAGTCTGTCCTTGGCATCTTCCAACAGAAGCAAGGATTGAAAGTCCACCCGCAAGGGATCAACTACCTTGCCGCCGCCCCGCGCATCCAAAGTGGCGATCTCCAGCCATCGCTTGACACCTTCCTGGCTCGCCACGCGCGCAATCACCACGCGATCGATGGGAAGCAGGTCAATGAGCGCCTTGGACAGCGTCAACTCCAAGAGATCCCGGTCCCGATGGTCGGTCAGTTTGATGAGGTGTTCGATGAGTGTGGCCATAGGCGGATAATAGCTCTGAATCCGCAAGCCGTCATCTTTTTGCAGCCTCTTTATAAGCCTCAGTGGCAGCTTTGGCATCCTGCCTTTGCTCGGCCATTTCTGCCAGCGCACGCCACCCGTCGCGCTTGAGTTGGGCGTCTTGCAGCATCATCACCGATTGTTTGAGCATTTGCTGCGCCTTGCCCCACAGGCGCAGGCGCATGCAAACCACCCCCGCCAAGTACTGAAGAACCGCATCGCGGGGATTGCCCATCTGCGCCGTCTCTATACGGGTCAGCCACGCCGCATCGGGCGCCCCATCCGCGGCACTGAATCCAGACTCCAGCGCACGTACGAGCCTTACACGCTGCGCAAGCGTGAGCGCATCCGTGCGCTGCACCATGGTGTCCCAGACAGGCAAGAGCCATTGCCTGGACACGGTCACTTCACCGCCATGCGACAAGAGCCGCTCCGCCGCCTCCAACGCCACTTCGGGCATGGTTTGCTCAGAGACATCCAATGCATCCCACACCCGCTGAATCTGCACTTGGTCGTGCGCACCCCGGATCATTTCAACGGCCAAGCCTATGGCAATGCTTTTACCGGCGGCTTCAGAGAAAGCCCGGTGCTTCGTCAACAGGCGCGCGGTTTCCAGGGCTGCGCTCGATTGACCGTCCAGCCGCGCTGCCTTGAAGCGCAAGCGCAAGGCAATGGTCCGGCGAGACGCGCCTT
Source organism: Rhodoferax sp. (assembly GCF_030697375.1). Taxonomy (GTDB): domain Bacteria; phylum Pseudomonadota; class Gammaproteobacteria; order Burkholderiales; family Burkholderiaceae_C; genus Allorhodoferax. The sequence goes on from NZ_JAUYQD010000009.1 coordinate 109,791, forward strand.
GGGGCAACTGGTCCAGCCACTGCAAGGCGGCCCCGGCATCCCGGTCTTCAAACGCCCAGCGGGCCGCCCGCAGTTGAACACCGTCACGGGCATCTTGCGCCTCGCGGCCCCGGGCATGCTCCAGCGCTTGCTGCAAATGCACATCACGCACCGCACGGTCTTGCAGTGCATGGGCACTTTCCGCCGCCAGCAAATGCGACATGGTACGCAAGCGCCCGGCATACGCCAACCGCTCGCCACCACGCACCAGCGATTCTTCCAATGAAATCACCAATTCAGCCGCCTTGCGTGCACGCACAAAACGACCAGCATACAAATGGGACAAGGAATCCAGCAAAGCACTGTCAATGGAGCGCTCTTTCTGCAGCAAACGCCATCGTTTCGCCTGGAGAGGAATGCGCAGCAACCCCGACAAGGCACGTAAGGCGAAATGCAGCACAACAAAGCCCGCAGTCAGTAGCAGCAAAACCAGATTCAAGGACAGATCCACACGGTAAGGTGCCCAAAACACCGTGACCGTGCTGTGGTTGTTGCCAGCAAACAAGGCACTCGCCACCGCGATACCAAACAGGGCCATGAACCACAAAACAATCCGCATGGTTTAGCGTCCTGCAGCGGCAGTGGCCAGGGCCGCCAGCGTGTCATCCACCCGTGGCAATTCCATGGCCTTCATTTGCCCCTGCACTTGCTGCAACAGGTTGGCGGCGATCTGGGTTTTGCGTGAAGATGCGTCGAAATAACGGCCCAGGGCCACGGCCGCAGTCGCCAAGTCGGAGCGGGCAGAATCGATCTGGCGCGACAACAAACCCAGCCGCGCGTTGAGCAGCTTGAGCTTGAGATTTTCCCGCAGAAAAAATGACTGCTCAGGCGACAGCAGGGCGGCATCGGGCTCTTCAATGCGGCTAACACGCACCAAACTGTGAACCTCTTCGCGCACGGCCAGCCCCAAGCGTACCCACCACCCCGCCACTGTTTCCTCGGGCTTGCGTTTGAGTGTGTTATTGGTGCGCTGCGGCGTCGCGGCATTGGCCACCGACAAATCGTCGGCCATCAGTACCAGCTCATCGAGCTTGACCAACAAGGCGGGGGTGTCGGACACCGTGGTCGCCTTGATGCGCGCAACATCTTTGGCAATCGCCCGCTGCAGAGCCGCCAATCGCGGCTGCGCTGCCCGTATCACCCGTACTTCGGCACTTTTCAGGGCCGCCAACAAGGGCTCCACACTGCCCGCCAATTGGGCTTGTTGCTGGGCCAGGCGCACCGCAGACTCAATATCAACCACCAAATTCTCATCACGCGAACGCGACAGGCTTTGCATCAACTCTTCGAGTTGCGTGCGTTGCAAGGACACCTCACTCAGCCGTGCCTCCGTGACTGCCAGCTTGGCGGCCGTTTCCATGGCCAGCTCCTGCGCCTGCTTGGCGGTGGCCCGTGCCTCCGTTGCCTGCGCCCCGGCGTCGGCACTTTGGCGGGCCAATTGCTCCTGAATCGAGGCCAGCTTTTGCCACAAAAGTCCGCTGCTGACCACTCCAGCCAAGGCCACCAAGGCCACGCCCGGCAGCATACGTTGCCACGCTGGCGCGAGCGGCAGTGATGCGGGCACAGGCGTCGGCGCCACCTCAACAGTGGGAACGGTGGCGATGGCGGGAGACTCGGAGTTCATTGCAGCGATTCTATCGAGGCCACCAAGCTTGCCAGCTTGGGGCGTGACTCGCAAACAACAGCAAAACCCACGTCCCGGGCCACTTGCGCAATACGCGCATGTGTTACCACCGCACGCGCTTGCTGCCAAGACTGCTTGGCACCGCATGAAACCAGGTTCAAAATCGCTTCGGAGCTGCTAAAAAGCCAGACCGAGCCATCTGCGGCGGCTTGACGCACCAAGGCCATATTTTCTTCGGTCAGCGCCGGGCAGCGTCGTTGGTAGGCCACCACATAGTCCACCACGCCGCCGGCGGCCTGCACATGGTCGGCAAACCAGTCGCGCCCATGCCCTTTGTCCCCGGACGTCACCAAGCTGCCCGCACCGCGCACAATCAGTACCCGGTACCCTGGCTGCACCCGGTGCCCAGCCACCGCCCACAGGGCTTCTGAGTCAAACTGCCCAGCCTGTTCATCCGGCGCATCAATGAACGCAGCTTCGGCATGCACCCGCTGCAGCGCCGAATAACTGCCGGGACCGGTCACAAATGCTCTTGTTTTGATAGCTGCCTGCACAGTGAATACGGGAGCTTGGGTCGGTTTTAATGCAAAAAAATGCTCCACCGCATTGCCACTGACAAACATCACGGCGTCATAGGTGTGCAACTGCTCCCACGCCGAAACCACCGCTTGCGTGTTGGGTGCAGCAGACACCTCGATCAGTGGCAGGGCCACGGCGTCAAAGCCAGCACTTGCCAAGCTATCCACCCATTTCCCGACTTCCTGCTGCGGGCGGGTCACGATGACTCGCATATTCAGCGAGCCTGCTCTCCGCACGAAGAGGCCACACCTGCTTGCAATTGCCGGGCGACCTGTTCACCCATTAGCGTGGCCGCAGCCACATCCCGCACCACGCCCTGGGCCTGCGCGCACACCAAAGCCACGTGCCCTTCCGGGTCACCCCAGGTCGCGCGGATGTATAAAACATCCCCGTCTAAAGTGGCGTATGCCGCCAGGGGCATGGAGCAGCTCCCGCCCATGACACGGCTCACCGCACGCTCGGCGGATACGGCCAGCCAGGTTGGCATATGCAACAAGGGGGCCAACACGTCGGTGACGTCCGCGCGGTCCGCGCGCACTTCAATGCCCAGTGCACCCTGTCCCGCCGCGGGCAACATCTGTTCGGGCTCGAACGTGGTACGAATCCGGTCTTGCAGGCCCAAGCGCTTGAGGCCCGCAGCCGCCAGCACAATGCCGTCATACAAACCGTCGTCCAATTTCTTCAAGCGGGTGTCCAGATTGCCGCGCAGAGCGTCTATCTTCAGGTCAGGCCGCAAGGCGCGCAGCAGCGCCACACGCCGAAGGCTGGAGGTACCCACCACCGCACCCATGGGCAAATCGGCCAGCGAGGCATACCGGTTGGAAACCCAGGCATCGCGCGGGTCTTCACGCTCCATCACACAGGCCAAGGAAAACCCGTGCGGTAACTCCATGGGAACATCCTTCAGGGAATGCACTGCCAGATCGGCATGGCCGTCTTCCAGCGCGGTCTCTAACTCCTTGACGAACAAACCTTTGCCGCCGACTTTGCTGAGCGAGCGGTCCAGTATCTGGTCTCCCCGGGTGGTCATACCCAGTAGATCTACCGAATGGCCCTGCTGTTCCAGCAGAGCTTTGACATGTTCGGCCTGCCAGAGTGCAAGCCGACTTTCCCGTGTGGCGATGGTGAATTTGCGCAAGGTAGTAACCTATTTGTAATCTATGGGTAGCCTTCAATGCTAGCATGGGCAGTATGAAAAATGTACCCGCAGCAGAGTCGGCCAAGCGCGCACGAGACAACGAACGCCCCTTAGTGGAGGATATCCGCCTTCTCGGCCGTATTCTGGGTGATGTCATCCGGGAGCAAGAGGGTGTTGAAGCCTTTGAGCTGATTGAGCAGATCCGTACCCTGTCGGTCGCTTTTCGCCGGGACGCGGACCACGAAGCGGACCGGGCACTGAAAAAGCTGCTCAAAGGGCTGTCGGGAGACCAAACGGTCAGCGTGATCCGCGCATTCACCTATTTCAGCCATTTGGCCAATCTGGCCGAAGACCGGCACCACATCCGCCGCCGGGCTATCCATGAGCGGGCTGGAGACACCCAAGAAGGCAGCATCGATGTGGCCATGTCGCGCCTGCGTTGGGCGGGTATATCGCCCAAGACCATCTCCAACACCTTCGCGCAAAGCTATGTTTCCCCGGTCCTGACCGCGCACCCCACGGAAGTGCAGCGCAAGAGTATTTTGGACGCCGAGCGGGACATTGCCCAACTGCTGACCGCACGCGACGAAATCAAAATGCGCGCAGCCAATTTTGACAGCAAAAAAGACGCACTGACGCCCCGTGAATTGGGCGCCAACGAGGCCCACATGCGCGCCCGCGTCATGCAGCTGTGGCAGACCCGTTTGCTGCGCTACAGCAAGCTGACGGTGGCCGATGAGATCGAAAACGCGCTGAGCTACTACGAATCCACCTTTCTGCGTGAAATTCCCAAGCTGTACGCTGCCCTGGAGCAGATGTTGGGCGACCAGCCCGTGCACAGCTTCTTGCGCATGGGCCAGTGGATTGGCGGCGACCGTGACGGCAACCCCAACGTCAGCGCCCAAACCCTGGAATACGCCCTGCGCCGCCAGGCCGAAGTGGCGCTGCGCCATTATTTGACCGAGGTGCATTACCTGGGGGGCGAGCTCTCCATTTCCGCCATGCTGGCTGACTGCACCCCGGAAATGAAGGCCCTGGCCGAGAGCTCTCCCGACCAAAATGTCCACCGCATGGACGAGCCCTACCGACGGGCACTGACCGGCGTCTACGCCCGCTTGGCCGCCACCTTGAAGGGGCTAACCGGCACCGATGCGGCGCGCCATGCCGTAGCGCCACAAAATCCCTATACGCACGCGGAAGACTTTGTCGCCGAATTGCGCACCATTGAGGCGTCCCTGAAAGCCCACCACGCAGCAGCGTTGGCACCCCAACGCCTGCACCCACTGATACGGGCCGTTGAGGTGTTTGGCTTTCATCTGGCCACCGTGGATTTGCGCCAAAGCTCCGACAAACACGAGGAAGTGGTGACCGAACTGCTGGCAACCGCACGCATTGAACCCGGTTACAGCAGCCTGGATGAAATGGCCAAGCGCCATTTACTGATGGGACTGCTCAATGACGCCCGTACTCTGCAGGTGCATGGCGCCCACTACTCGGCCCACACCCAGGGCGAATTGGCCATCTTTGCGATGGCCAAAGTCATGCGCGAACGTTTTGGCGCACATGCCATTCGCCACTACATCATCAGCCACACCGAAACCGTCAGTGATTTGCTGGAGGTCTTGCTGCTGCAAAAAGAAGTGGGCTTGATGGTGGGCACGCTGGACGCACAAGCGAGCTGCGATCTGATCGTAGTTCCCTTGTTTGAGACGATTGAAGACCTGCGCAATGCCGCACCCATCATGCGCGACTTTTACGCGCTGCCGGGCGTGGCCGCATTGGTGGCCCGCAGCGGCGGCGAGCAGGACATCATGCTGGGCTATTCGGACAGCAACAAAGACGGCGGTATTTTTACCAGCAACTGGGAGCTGTACCGTGCCGAGATTGCGCTGGTTGAGTTCTTCGACCAGCTCAACATGGACAGCATGGGCGCAAGCCCCATCAAATTGCGCATGTTCCATGGCCGCGGCGGCACGGTGGGACGCGGCGGTGGCCCCAGCTACCAAGCTATTTTGGCGCAGCCCCCGGGTACGGTACGTGGACAGATCCGCCTGACCGAACAGGGCGAAGTCATTGGCTCCAAATACGCCAACCCCGAAATTGGCCGGCGCAACCTGGAAACCCTGGTGGCTGCCACGCTGGAAGCCACGCTGTTGCAGCCGACCAAGTCCGCGACCAAAGCCTTTTTGGAAACCGCAGCCGAGTTGTCCCAGAACAGCATGGCCGCCTACCGCGCCCTGGTCTATGAGACCCCGGGCTTCACCGAGTATTTCTTCAGCTCCACCCCCATTCGAGAAATTGCCGAACTCAATATCGGATCGCGCCCGGCCTCTCGCAAGGCCTCGCAAAAGATTGAAGACCTGCGGGCCATCCCCTGGGGCTTTAGCTGGGGCCAGTGCCGCCTGACGCTGCCGGGCTGGTTTGGCTTTGGCTCTGCCGTACACACTTTCATCCACGCCGGGCCGCCTGACACGGTGAGAGAGCGCACCGCGCTGCTGCAGAAAATGTACAAACAATGGCCGTTCTTTCGCACCCTGCTCTCCAATATGGACATGGTGATGGCCAAGAGCGACCTGGCACTGGCCTCGCGGTATTCTGAGCTGGTGAGCGACGCCCGTTTGCGCAAGAAGATTTTTGCGGCGATTGAAGCCGAGTGGCATGGCACAACGCAGGCCCTGGCCACCATCACCGGTGAAAAGAACCGCTTGGCGAACAATGCAGCGCTGCAACGCTCTATTCGCCACCGCTTCCCCTACATCGACCCCCTGCACCACCTCCAGGTGGAACTGGTACGGCGCTACCGCGCAGGCAAGGCCGATGAACGGGTGCAGCGGGGTATCCACATCTCGATCAACGGCATCGCTGCCGGATTGCGCAATACGGGTTGAGCGTTTTGCGGTGGCTTACCGCAACACCAGTTCCCGGACGGCGGCCAGTTGGCGGCGTGAAACCGCCAACAGCTCCTCCACGCCGTGCAGGCGTACGGCCCAGCCCTCGCCCTCTTCGGCGTCATAGTGTTTCTCCAGCGCCTGCACACTACGCCGCGCAATCAGCGCATTACGGTGGATGCGCATATAGCGATCACCGTACTTTTCTTCCAACTCGTTCAGGGATCCGTCCAGGATGTAGCTGCGCGCAGCGGTCCGCACGGTCACGTACTTCAGCTCTGCTTTGAAATAGACCACCTGGTGCAGGGGCACCCGCTCGGTGCGCCCCCGCTCCTGGATGATGAGCACGTCTTCCGATTCTGTTGCACTCGGTCCACCAGTTTGCGCCTGCAAAAACCGCTCCACTTTTTGCAAAGCGGCTTGCAAGCGCTCCAGACGCACCGGTTTGGTCAGGTAGTCCACCGCTTCCAACTCAAACGCCTGCACCGCATGCTCCGCATGGGCCGTCACAAAAATCAAGGCAGGAGGGTGGGCTAAGGATTGCAGCGAGCGCGCCAGCGCCATGCCATCGGCACCGGGCATGTGAATGTCCACCAAAGCCACATCAATGCGTTGCCTTTGCAGCTGCTCCATGGCCTGCACCGCGTTGGACGCTTCCGCTTCCAGACTGACCCTGGGCGCGGTGCAGTCGGCCAAGAGGGTCCGCATGCGCAGGCGCGCCAGACTTTCGTCATCCACCACCAGGGCGCGCAACAAGACACTATGCGCCAGAGAGTTGGTCATAGCGGCACCTCCATGCGAACCTGGTACACCCCTTTTTTCAAACCACTGCGAAATTGGCCTTGAACATCGTGCAGCAAGCCCAAACGGTCGCGTACATTGCGCAAAGCCACACCCTGGCCGCGCACCCCCTGCCCTGCCGGCACCGTGTTGGTCACCTTGATCACCACCACCGAACCCCTTCGCTCGGTGGACACCTTGATATCCGCCCCCGTGGCGCTGGGCTCCACCCCATGGAGCACTGCGTTCTCCACCAGGGGTTGCAGCAGCAGTGGCGGCAATTTGGCCCCGTTGCCTGCGGGGTCCAGCACCCATTGCACCCGCAAACGCTCGCCAAAGCGCACTTGTTCAATCGCCATATAACGCCGGGCCAGCGCAATTTCATCGGCCAAAGTGACTGACTCGCTGCTCTCCATCAGGGCGTGGCGAAACAGATCGCTCAAATCCTCCAACAGCATCTCGGCCTTGGCGGGCTCCGCACGCACCAGCGCGATCGCGCTGTTCAGGGTATTAAACAGAAAGTGCGGCCGAATGCGCGACTGCAACTCCGTCAGGCGCGCGGTGGTATCGGCCGGCATGCGCCCCTTGGCCCGCATGACCAAACCGGCCACCAGCAAGGCCGACAGCAGTGCCCCCGCACTGGCGCTGGCGACCCAGGGCGGCGACTCCAGCAGACCTGCCACAGCCAACACCCCGCAACCATAGAGCCCCGCCACTGCGCCCAGCGCCACAGCCACCACGTACTGCAACATCGGCACCACTCTGGCCAGCAAACGCTTGGCGACGCAGGCCGTTAGCAGCCAGGCCAAGGTTGCGGGCAGAGCGCCGCCGGTGACCAGGGACACGCGGGTGACCCAGTCCACGAAACTGATCGCCGCAAACATCACCACCACGCCCACCGCCAGCTCCACAAACAGCACCGCGCGCAACACCACACCCATCTGGCAGGCGTCAAACACCAAGGCTGACTTCGCCGATTCGCCCCCCGGCGCGGGGCTGCTTTCCTGGAACGCCGATAATATTTGGGTGTCTTTCATGAATCCGCATTTTGACTCCTTTATCTGAACCGCTTTCCATGTCCCAAAATCAATTCGACAAAAAATCCGAGGCGTGGTCTGCGCTGTTTTCCGAACCCATGAGCGACCTGGTCAAACGCTACACCTCCAGCGTCTTTTTCGACAAACGCCTGTGGCAAGCCGACATCACGGGCTCATTGGCCCATGCCGACATGCTGGCAGCCCAGGGCATCATCAACGCGCAAGACCACGCTGCCATCCAGGGCGGCATGGCACAAATCTGGTCCCAGATCGAATCGGGGGCGTTCGAGTGGAAGCTGGACCTGGAAGACGTGCACCTCAACATCGAAGCGCGCCTGACCCAACTGGTGGGTGACGCCGGCAAACGCCTGCACACCGGGCGCTCCCGCAACGACCAGGTCGCCACCGACGTGCGCCTGTGGCTGCGCGGCGAGATCGACCTGATTGGCGGCCTGCTGAGCGACCTGCAAAAAGCACTGCTGGACGTGGCCGAAAAAAACGTCGACGTCATCTTGCCCGGCTTCACCCACCTGCAGGTGGCCCAACCCATCAGCTTTGGCCACCACATGCTGGCCTATGTGGAAATGTTCAGCCGCGACGCCGAACGCATGCTCGACGTGCGTCGCCGCACCAACCGCCTGCCCCTGGGCGCGGCGGCCCTGGCCGGCACCAGCTACGCGCTGGACCGCGAACGCGTGGCGACAACCCTGGGCATGGTCGATGACCAAGGCCAGCCCCAGGTGTGCCAGAACAGCCTGGACGCCGTGAGCGACCGCGACTTCGCCATCGAATTCACCGCCGCAGCGTCCTTGTGCATGGTGCACATCAGCCGTTTCAGCGAAGAGCTGATTTTGTGGATGAGCCAGAACTTTGGCTTTGTGCAGATTTCCGACCGTTTCACCACCGGTAGTTCCATCATGCCGCAGAAGAAAAACCCCGACGTGCCCGAACTCGCGCGCGGCAAGACCGGCCGCGTGGTGGGCCACCTGATGGGCCTGATCACGCTCATGAAAGGCCAGCCCCTGGCCTACAACAAGGACAACCAGGAAGACAAGGAGCCGCTGTTCGACACCGTGGACACGCTCAAGGACACGCTGCGCATCTTTGCCGAAATGGTCGGTGGCCAGCTCAACCCCACCACCGGCATGAAAGAAGGCGGCATCACCGTCAAGCCCGAAGCCATGGAGCGCGCCGCCCTCAAGGGCTACGCCACCGCCACCGACCTGGCCGACTACCTGGTCAAAAAGGGCCTGCCCTTCCGCGATGCCCATGAGACCGTGGCCCATGCGGTGAAAGCGGCGATCTCGCACCAGGTGGATTTATCGGAACTGCCACTGGCGGTATTAAAAGAGTTCAACCCGAACATCGAAAAAGATGTGTACGAGGTGCTGAGCCTGCGTGGTTCACTCCATGCGCGCGATATTTTGGGTGGAACGGCGCCGAACCAGGTGCGGATGCAGATTGCACGGCATCGGGTGCGGCTGGGTTAAACGCCGCGGCTTGCCGCCATGTTTTACGCCATTCCGCTGGAGAACAAACCAAGCTGGCGTAACCCGCCGTGGATGACGCTACTGCTGATCTTCGTCAACATGGTGGTGTTCTGGGGTCCCCAGCGTGCTGAAGAACTGGCGCTGGACCGGGCTGCCCGTTTTTATATGGCCAGCACCCTGCCGGGTCTGGAACTACCGCTCTTTGTCCGATGGCTGGACGACGTGGGCTCGCCGAACGCGGCAGACGCAAAGGAACTGCTGGCCGACAACCAAACCGCTGCATTGCTTGAAAACATGGGGCATGAGCCCCGGTTTCTTGCACGCTTGCAGGCTGGCTGGGTCATCACATCCGCACACCCGCAGTATGCACAGTGGAAACAGGAACGGCGCACGTACGAAAACCTGTTGCCCGCACCTTTTGCACCACGCTGGTCACAGAGTTATGACAAGGAAGCGGAGATCCGGCCTGTCACCTGGATAAGCAACGCTTTTTTGCATGCCAGCACGGGACACATGCTGGGAAACATGGTGTTCTTGTTTCTGTTCGGATTCACTGTGGAGCTGGCGCTCGGGCGTGCGCTCTACCTTGGTTTTTACCTGCTCGGCGCCCTGGGCGCATCGCTGCTCGCCGGATGGGCCTATGCGGGCAGCGGTGGCTACGGCCTGGGGGCATCGGGCGCGATTTCGGCCCTGATGGGCATGTATGCCGTGATGTACCGGCTCAGGCGGATTCGCTTCTTCTACCAGCTATTTTTCTATTTCAACTACGTCACCGCACCTGCCATCATTTTGCTGCCCACCTGGATCACCAACGAATTGTTGCAGCATTTCATTGGCGGACAAGGCATTGCCTATATGGCGCACCTGGGCGGGCTTTTGAGCGGCGCCCTGTTGATGGCGGGTGTGCTGCTTTTTCGCAAGCAAGCACTGCATGGCACCCAGCCCGCAACTCCAATGGATGGCTTTGATGGACATGTGGCGTCGGCACGCCAGTGCGCCAGCAAATTGAAGTTTGATGCAGCCTGCGTCGAATGGCGCGCCGCTGCCAAGCTGCGTCCCGACGATGCAGGCACCCTGCGCTCCTGGTTCAACACCGCCAGGATGTGGCCTGCCGGTGAAGATTTTCACCGCGCGGCACTCCTTATTTTTCGACTCGCCCCCTCCGATGTGGCCACGCTTGAATTGCAGCACAGTAGTTACAAAATCTACCTGGATCAGGCTAAACCGGGGGCGCGCCTCAAAGCCGACGACATGGCACGCTTGGCGGGCCGCTTCACCCGCGTGGGCCAATTCAACGATGCGGAAAAGCTGTGCCAAGCGTTGATCAAAACAGCGCCCGAACACACCGCATTAGGCGACACCGTATGCATTTTCGCCAATGGCTTGCTGCAAGCAGGGCAACACGAGCGCGCCCGGCAATGGCTACCCCACCTGCAAAGGCTCGCTCCACAGGACATGGTGACCCGCACCTTGCAGCGAAGCTAAACAGCCCCCTGTGAGCGGGCCCCCTCGGCGCCGACAACTGGCAGGCTGCGCAAGAGCCAGCGCACTTCCTGCGTCGGCCCACTGTCGGGGTAGCGTGCTTCCAGGGTAGCCAGAATGGGGCGCGCCATGTCCACCCGGTTGAGTCCCTGAACCAACACCCGCGCGGCAAGCTCGTAAGCCTGCGGTATGGCGGCATGCCCCCGGAACCGTTTATCAAAACCAGACAACAACGCCAACGCGGCCCGCGCTTCACCATTGCGCCACTGTGCACCAGCCAATGCCAAAACAACCGCAGCGTCTTCAATCACAAATCCCCCACCATTTTCATGGCAGGCACGGTAGACCTTAAGGGCCTCGGCAGGTTGTTGGTGAAGGATGAGCAACGCAATGTAGCGCTGTGCGTGGTCAAGCAACGGCGTGGTCTTTCCCGCCAATAACAACACTTGGTGATAACGACGTTGTGCGGCAAGATCGTCTTGCCGATGGCGTTGTTCTTCATAGGCCAGACCCAACGCCCCGTCCACGTCGCCATCTGTCACCATCTGCGCAATCAGCGCGTCCACCTGGTGCTGGGCAACTTGCGCAGGTGTGCGACGGTCGGGTTTTACATCGTCCATGCCGCCGCCAGGCAACAGGCTGACGCCGAAGGCTGCATGGTGCTGGTACATCACGTAGCCCAGGAGGCTGGCCATCACCCAAGCAAAATAGATAAATGCGAAATTGAAGACAGGCAGCACTACCCAGCCACCGATCACCGGCAGCAGGAGGGTTAGTGCAATCTGTGCCCCCGAACTCAGCAAAAAAAGAAAAACACACAGAACGACATAAGGCCATCCGACTGTACGTACCGTGTCCCAAACCAAACCCAGGTTCAAAGTTTGAAAGATGCTGCATGTCTGCACCAGCACCATCACCGAGGCCGGAAAAACGAAAGAAATCACAAACAGCCCCATGGACCCCAACACGGGACTCAAACGCCCCAACCATCCCACGGCAAGGCCCTGCAGGACCACCACGGCAAACAGTTTCCATGGCAAACCGACCCAATCTTCGTCAAGGTGACTGGGAAAATCGCGGGCACGCATGACGCCACGGGAACCGAGCGCCACAATCTTGAAAGCGTAGCGACTGGCAGCCAGCACGATGCCACCTTCCACCAAGACCAGATCCAAGGGCTCTGGCAAAAAAAACATCAGTTCAACCAGCAGGCTGCACATCGCCAAGACCATGCCGTACACCAGCGGTTGGGACTGGAATGGAAACGCGAAAAAAGCGTTCAGCCGATGCCAAAATGGCGTGGGGTGGGTCAGGGCCGCCGCTTGCATATATGCGCTACGTTCGGGCCAACTATTCGATCAAGGATTTGCCTTCGGCGCTAAGCCGCAAAAGTTTGCCATTGCGCTTGACAAAGGTCTCAGTCGTCTCGGAGGTGATCTTCACCATAAGCACCTGCTCCGTGCCCATTTTGAATACGGAGCGAACCTTGACGATTGCCGTCTTTTTATCGCTACTGATGTCGATACTGTCTACTTTTTCACTGACTTCGACCCCCGCGCCGTCACCGAACTGGCTTTTGAGCTTATCGACCGTTTCAAAGAGTTTCTCGGTGGCTTGGCAGGACTTGGCTTTGTCAGCCTCATCCTCCACACGTCCGGCCATACTCACCTGGGTCATGCGCTGGGTGTACTTCTCATCAAGCGAAGCGCACATCTCTTTGGCCTTTCCGTCGTCCAGCCACTGAAGCTCTTGCTGGAAAAAGCCATGCACATCGGTTTCAGAAATTTGACGGCCGCCGACAAACCAATACCATCCCCCGATCGCAAAAGCGACCATCACCAAAATAACTTTCATAAACTCCCTGACAATAGTTATTAATTCTGTATAGGTGGCGAACAGTGTAAGGCAACCCAATGGCTGGCTATGGCGCAAATCAAATCCACGCACACCCCGGCATAGAGTGCGTGGTGGGCTTCACAACCAACGATCCGCCACGCGCTACGGCGATGGATCACCAAGGCACGCGGAGCATTTGCGAACAATGACAACCTATATCGCCCTTTTGCGCGGCATCAACGTCTCTGGAAAAAACACCATTCGCATGGCGGAACTGCGTGACAGCATGGAGCGCATGGGGTTTGCGAGCACCCAAACCTATTTGCAGAGCGGAAACATCGTGTTTCGCACGGGGACAACGGACGAAGCCAAGCTCGCAGCAAGCATCGGGGCCAGGATCGGCCAGGATTTCGGACATGTGGTGTCGGTTCTGGTGCTGACGGCGCACGATCTGGAGCGCATCTCCAGCTCCAATCCCTTGTGGCCAGCCACCGGGGGTGAAGAAAGTCTCTTTCACTGCACTTTCCTGTTCGAAGCGGTGTCTCCAGCGCGTTTCCAGGCCCTCCAGTTGCCCGCCACCGAGGGTGAACGTGCGGTACTGGTGGACCACGCGGTGCTGCTGCACTGCCCCCACGGGTATGGAAAAACCAAGTTGAACAACAGCTACTTTGAACGGGCGCTGGGGGTAGCCGCCACGACCCGGAACTGGCGTACCGTGCTGGCGCTGCACGGGCTGTGTTCGGCGCCCTCACCCTAGATTTCAGCAACTTGCTACCAATTTGATAGCTGCTCACGCATATTCTACGGTGGCTACAGCCCTATTTCATGCTTGAAATCGGCGCAATGGCGTCCAGGGCCGCCAGTTCGGCACCCGTGAAGTCGGGCGCGCGCAGGGCCTGGACCGCGTCGTCGATCTGGCTGCTGCGGCTGGCGCCAATCAGCACCGAGGTCATGCCCGCATGGCGCAGCACCCAGGCCAGCGCCATCTGCGCCAGCGTCTGCCCACGCGCCTGGGCCATGCAGTGGAGCGCCTCGATCAGCGCCAGGCGCTCGGCGGTCACATCGGTCGATTTGAGAAAACCATGCGCTTTGGACGCGCGCGAGCCCTCGGGAATGGTGCCGCCCAGGTATTTGTCGGTCAGCAGCCCCTGGGCCAGGGGTGAGAAGGCAATGCAGCCCACGCCCTGTGTGGCCAGCACCTCCAGCAGGCCGTTTTCGATCTCCCGGTCGAGCAGGTTGTAGCGCGCCTGGTGGATCAGGCAGGGGGTGCCGAGCTGGCGCAGCAGCGCCGTGGCTTCACGGGTGCGCTCGGGGCCGTAGTTGGACAGGCCCACATACAGCGCGCGCCCGCTGCGCACGATGTGGTCGAGCGCCGCCATGGTTTCTTCGAGGGGCGTGTTGTTGTCGGGCCGATGGTGGTAGAAGATGTCGACATAGTCGAGCCCCAGGCGCGCCAGGCTCGCATCCAGACTGGCCACCAGGTATTTGCGCGAACCGCCGTCGCCATAGGGTCCGGGCCCCATGACATAGCCGGCCTTGGTGGAGACGATGATTTCGTCGCGGTAGGCGCCCAGGCCCTGGCGCAGGATTTCGCCGAACACGGTCTCGGCCGAGCCCGGTGGCGGGCCGTAGTTGTTGGCGAGGTCGAAGTGCGTGATGCCCGCATCAAAGGCATGGCGGACCAGCGCCTGGGCCGTATCAAAGCGGTCCACGTGGCCAAAGTTGTGCCACAGGCCGAGCGACACGCGGGGCAATTGCAGTCCGCTGCTGCCGCAGTGGCGGTAGGGCATGTGGGTATAGCGGCTGTCGGCGGCCTGGTAGGACATGGGGAGATTCCTTCAATCGTTCAAAACATGCGCGCCAGCGGTGGCGCGGCAGACATAGACGGAGGCCAGTTCACCGCCCGGTGCGCGGTAATGCGCGGCCACCGCCAAGCGGGCGGCGTCCACACCCGCTTCGGGCAGCAGGGCAACCACGCAACCGCCAAAACCGCCGCCCGTCATGCGCGCACTGCCCACACCGCCGATGGCGTCCTGCAGGATGGCCACGAGCTGGTCGATGGGCGGCACGGTGATCTCGAAGTCGTCGCGCATGGAGGCATGAGAGGCGGCCATCAGGCGCCCCAGCTGCCTCAAGTCGCCCGCCGCAAGCGCATCGGCGGCGTCCAGCGTACGCTGGTTTTCAGTGACGATGTGGCGGGCGCGCCGGAACACCAGCGGGTCCAGGCCAGTGGCCTCGCGTTCGAATTGCGCCAGGTTGACATCGCGCAGCGCCTTGACGCCGTAGTGGCGGGCCGCGGCTTCGCATTGGGCTCGGCGCGCGTTGTATTCGCCATCCACCAGGCCGCGCTTCACGTGCGAGTGAACAATCATCACCGCCAGGCCTTCGGGCAGGGGCACCGGGCGCAGCGCCAGGGAACGGCAGTCGATCAGCAGCGCATGGCCGCTCTCACCGCGCGCCGAGATCAGCTGGTCCATGATGCCGCAGTTGACACCGACAAACTGGTTCTCGGCCTGCTGGGCGATCAGCGCGAGGTCGGTGGCACTCACGCTGTCCAAGCCCTGCATCGCCTTGAAGGCCAGACCCACCGCCACCTCCAGCGAAGCCGAGGACGACAGGCCCGCGCCCTGCGGCACATTGCCGGCCACCACCAGGTCCAGCCCATGCAACGAAAGGCCACGCGCCAGCAGCGTCTTGACGACACCGCGCACATAGTTGGCCCACAAGGCATCGCTGCGCGGCGCGATAGGCGCGTCCAGCGAGAACTGGTCCAGAGCTTCCCCATAGTTGCAGGCCACCACCCGCACTTGGCGGTCGGTGCGCGGGCCGATCGCAATCAGCGTCTCGTAGTCGATGGCGCAGGGCAGCACGAAGCCATCGTTGTAGTCGGTGTGCTCGCCGATCAGGTTGACGCGGCCGGGCGCGCGCACATGGCGTGCCGGGGCTTGGCCAATGTGGCGCGCAAAGGCGCTGTCCACGCGTTGTCGCAAAGAGGTGTCCATTGGGTCCATCAAGCTCAGGCCTCGCGGTAATGCAGGTCGCTGACGGCGCGCAGTTGCTGCGCCGCCTGCTCGGGGGTCAGGTCGCGCTGGGCCTCGGCCAGCATCTCGAAACCAACCATGAATTTGCGCACCGAGGCCGAACGCAGCAGCGGCGGATAAAAGTGCGCATGCAACTGCCAGGGCGTGGTGTCACGCCCGTCGAAGGGGGCGCCGTGCCAGCCCATCGAGTACGGAAACGAGCACTGGAACAGGTTGTCGTAGCGCGAGGTCAGGCGCTTGAGCACGAGCGCCAGATCGGCACGCTGCGGCGCAGTGAGTTGGGGCAGTTGTTGCACCGCAAAGCGCGGCAGCAACAAGGTCTCGAAAGGCCAGGTGGCCCAAAAGGGCACGATGGCGAGCCAGTGCTCGGTTTGCACCACCACGCGCTCGCCCGACGCCGCCTCGCGCTCGGCCAGGTCGAGCAGCAAGGCGCGGCCGTGTTCGGCGTGCCAGGCGCGCTGGCGCAGGTCTTCGGCGGCGGGCTCGTTGGGGACATACGCGGTGGCCCAGATCTGGCCGTGCGGATGGGGGTTGGAGCAACCCATCAGCGCGCCCTTGTTCTCAAACACCTGCACCCACGGGTAAGTCGCGCCCAGCTCGGCGGTTTGCGCGCACCAGGTGTCGATGACACCGCCAATGGCTGCCAACGGCAGTTCCGGCAGGGTCTTGCCGTGGTCGGGCGAGAAGCAGATCACGCGGCTGGTGCCACGCGCATCGGCCACCTGAAACAGCGCGTCGGTGCCGGCCGGCGCGCGGGGCGCGTCGGGCAACATGGCGGCGAAATCGTTGGTGAAAACGTAGGTGCCGGGGTAATCCGGGTTGGTCTCGCCAGTGACGCGCTGGTTGCCGGCACACAAAAAACAGGCCGGGTCGTACGCCGGACGCTCGGTGGTGTCGGGCTGCTCTTGCTGGCCTTGCCACGGGCGTTTAGAGCGGTGCGGGGAGACCAGCACCCACTGGCCGGTGAGCGGGTTGTAGCGGCGGTGGGAATGTTCAGAAACGTCGAAGCTTGCGTTCATGCGTCGTAGCCTTGCGGATAGGTGGATTGCCAGCGCCAAGTATCGGCGCACATCTGGTCCAGGCTGCGGCGGGCGCGCCAGCCCAGCACGGCCTGGGCACGCGTGGGGTCGGCCCAACTGCTGGCCACGTCGCCGGGGCGCGGCGGATGGATCTCGCAGGGCAAGTCGCGGCCGCAGGCGCGGCTGAACGCGCCCAGCACCTCCAGCACGCTGTGGCCCTGGCCGCTGCCCAGGTTGAACACCTGCAGGCCGGGCCGGCCGTGGCCATGGTCCAGGGCCGCGAGATGACCGTCGGCCAGGTCCAGCACATGGATGTAGTCGCGCACGCCGGTGCCGTCGGGCGTCGGGTAGGTGTTGCCGAAGACGCGCAGGGCCGCACGGCGGCCCACGGCGACCTGGGCGATGTAAGGCATCAGGTTATTCGGAATGCCTTGCGGGGCTTCACCGATCAGGCCGCTTTCGTGCGCGCCGACCGGGTTGAAGTAACGCAGCGAGGTGAAGGACCAGCGCGGGTCGGCCGCCGCCATATCGGACAGCATCTGTTCGATCATCAGCTTGCTGTGGCCATAGGGGCTGGTGGCCGAAAGCGGCGCATCTTCGCGCAAAGGCATTTGCTGTGCCGCGCCGTACACGGTGGCCGAGGAGCTGAACACCAGGGTGCGCACGCCCGCCGCCTGCATCGCCGCCAGCAGCACCAGGGTGCCGCCGACATTGTTGTCGTAATAGGCCAAAGGGTGCTCCACCGATTCGCCCACGGCCTTCAGCGCCGCGAAGTGGATCACCGCCTCGATTTTTTCTTCGCGCAAGACGCGGTCCAGCAGCGGGCGGTCGCGGATGTCGCCCTGGATGAAGGTGGGGCGCGTACCGGTGAGCGTAGCGATGCGGTCCAGCACGGTGGCGCTGCTGTTGCACAGGTTGTCGAGCAAAACAGGGCGATGGCCAGCCTCGATCAGGCGCAGGCTGGTATGGCTGCCGATGTAGCCCGTGCCACCGGTCACGAGGATGTTCATGGCTGCACTTTCTGCAGGCGCACGATGAAGCAGGTCTCGGCCGTGGTGCGCGGCATGGGCAGGCCGGCCTGCGCGATCCACGCGCCGTCCACCTCAATCCCGCCATCACGCAGGGCATCAAAGAAGGGCGACGCCGACATCACGGCCCCCTCCCCTTCAATCGGCGCGAGCTGTTCGACGTGGTAGCGCGCGCCGGCATCGAGCATGGGCAAGGGCAATGGCGGCGTGTAGCGGTGCGTGGTCGGCTGGCAGCGGTAGACGAACAGCAACAACTCGGCGGCTTGCACGTCACCGTGGGCTTGCCAGACCAGGCCGTCGGCCAGTTCTCCGCGCCAGACGCGGCCGTGGTGCAGGCACTCGCGCCAGGCTTTGTAGCGGGCGATCCAGGCGCTCAGGTGCTGGCGCGTGGACGCATCGAGGTGGCGCACATCGAGCTCGATGCCCAGGTGCCCGGTCATGGCCACCGCCGCGCGGAACGCCAGCGCCTGGCTGCGCCCAGTGGTGTGGGTGGGTGCCGTGCCGATGTGCGAGCCCAGAATCTCGGGCGGAAAGAACTGCCCGAAACCGCGCTGGATCTGCAGCCGCGAGAGCGCGTCAATGCAATCGCTGGCCCAGACGCGGTGGGTGTGGCGCAGGATCGCGAAGTCGATGCGCCCCCCGCCGCCCGAACAGCTTTCGATTTCCACTTCCGGGTGGGCCGCACGCAGGCGCGCCAGCAAGCCATACACGGCGTGTACCTGGGCGCGGTAGCCGGCAGAGCCTTGGCCGCCGGCCAGGCCGGCGGTGGTCAGGTCGCGGTTGTGGTCCCACTTCAGGTAGCGAATCGGCAGGCTGCGCAGCAGCGTGTCGAGTTTGCCAAAAAGGTAGTCCGCAGCCTCGGGGCGGGCAATGTCCAGCACCAGTTGGTTGCGCGCCGTGATCAGCGGGCGCCCAGCAATCTGCAGTGCCCAGTCAGGGTGGGCGCGGTGCAACTCGCTGTCGGGGTTGACCATTTCGGGCTCGACCCACAGACCGAACTCCATGCCCCGCGTATTGACATGCTGCACCAGCGCGTCCAGGCCGTGCGGGAATTTGTCCGCGTCGGGCCACCAGTCGCCCAGCCCGGCGCGGTCATGGTGGCGGCCGTGGAACCAGCCGTCGTCCAGCACAAAACGCTCCACACCGACCTCGGCCGCCGCATCGGCCAGCGCCAGGATGTCGCCGGATTTCAAGTCGAAATAAAACGCTTCCCAGGTGTTCAGGTGCACCGGGCGCGGCCGCATGCGGCCGCCGGGCCAGTTCAGGCGGGCGCGCAGTTCCGCATGGAAATTGGCCGCCAGGCCGTTCAGGCCCTGCTGCGAGCAGGTGGCGACGACCTCCGGCGTGTGCAGGCTCTGGCCGGGCGCGAGCAGGCCTTCGCCGGGCGCCAGCCATTCGCCCAATTGCCATTGGTACTGGCCGTCGTGCAGCCATTCGATGGTTTGCTGGTGGTTGCCCGACCAGGCCAGGTGCGCGCCAAACACCAGTCCGCTGTCGTCGGTGGCGCCGGGCGTGGTCACCACCGCGCCGGGAAAGCAGTCGTGCGAAGTACGGCCGCGCCGGTTTTCGCGCCGCCACAGGCTGCGGCTGAGGGTGTCGGTTTGCAGCAGGAATTCATGGTTGTGCTGGCCTGCGTAGGAGCGCACCGTGCTGGCCTGGCCAGGCAGTGGCAAGGTGGCGGCCGCGAGCCACTGCACTTCCAGTGGCGTGTCGGCCAGGTTGGTCAGGCTCGTGCGCAGGGTGAGCACATCGCTCGCATCGTCAAGTGCCAGGCTGATGTCCAGGCGCAGTTGCGCCACCGCATCCGTGAGGTGCAGCACCAGGGCGCGCGCGGGCACGGTCCATTCGATATCGCAGCGCGTGATGGCCTGGGCGAAATCGCTGCCGCTGCGGTGCGCCAACAGCGCGCTCTGGCCGAACCAGCCCACGCCGAAGGTAGGCACCAGCGTGAGCGGCTGGTCGAAGTCGAGCATGAAGGACGGCAGGGGCCGCGTCGTGCGCAAGGGGGCCGCGGGTGTGCAGCCCTCGGGCAAGCGCGGACCCCAGTAGCGCCAAATCGGCGCTTCTTCAGCATGGTGTTCGAGGATGACGGTGCTGCGCTGGCTGTGCAGAACCAAAAATTCGGGGGACGGGGGAAGACTGCTGACGGGCATGGAAGAAGAAAAAGGGAAAAGAAAAAAGGAAGTGGGTTAAGAATGGATTTCAGGCGGCATGCGGCACGGGCAGGTCGGCAATGGGCGTGCGCCGCTCCAGCGCGTGGCCGTGCTGGTCGAACACATGCAGGCAAGCGGCGGGCAGCGACACCGCCACGCGCTGGCCGGGCTCGGCATGGGCTTGGCCCGGCGCCTTGACGATGATCGACGGGCTGACCGCGCCGCCCTTGAGAAACAGGTAAGTGGATTCGCCCAGGCGCTCCTGCCACTGCACTTCACGCACCAGCGACTGGGTGGCGGTGCCCAGCTGGGTGTGCTCGGGCCGGATGCCCAGCGTCACCGGCTGGCCTGGCTGCAGGGCACTGGCATCGACCAGCGCCTCCATCACCTCGCCGCTGTCGAGTTGCACGCGCGCCCGGTCGGCATGGCCTTCGAGCAGTTTGCCCGGCAGGAAATTCATTTTGGGTGAGCCGATGAATCCCGCCACAAACAGGTTGCGCGGCCGGTGGTACAGCTCCAGCGGCGTGCCGCACTGCGCCACGCTGCCGTCGCGCGTCACGGCATCGCCGGCATTGAGCAGCAGGATGCGGTCGGCCAGCGTCATCGCTTCAACCTGGTCGTGCGTGACGTAGATGGTGGAGGCGCGACCGAAATCGCGGTGGATCTTGGCGATCTCAAAACGTGTCTGCACACGCAGCGAGGCATCGAGGTTGGAGAGTGGTTCGTCGAACAAAAACACGCCCGGTTCGCGCACGATGGCTCGGCCAATCGCCACGCGCTGGCGCTGCCCGCCCGACAGGGCCTTGGGTTTGCGGTCCAGCAGGGTCTCCAGTTGCAGCACCTGCGCGGCGGCGGTGACTTTCTGGCGGATCAGCGCCTTGTCCATCTTGGCCAGCGTCATGCCAAAAGCCAGATTCTCGTACACGCTGAGGTGCGGAAACAGCGCATAACTTTGAAACACCATGGCGACGCCGCGCTTGGCCGGCTGCGTATCGTTCATGCGCTGGCCGTCGATCAGCAGATCGCCGCTGCTGATGTCCTCCAGGCCAGCCACCATGCGCAGGAGCGTGGATTTGCCGCAGCCGGAGGGGCCGACGAAAACACAAAATTCACCTTGCTTGACGTGCAGGTCGACATTGCGGATGACCGCGATGTCGTTCAGGTAGTTCTTGTTGACGGAACGAAGTTCGATGCTGGCCATAGTGAGATCCCTTGTCAGGCGTGGAGGTATTCCGGCAGAAAATTGCGGTGCGCGAGCAGCAGCTCGTCCACCATGGCGCGAATCTGTTCCAGGTCGAGCACGGCGGCGGTGTGTGGGTCGAGCATGGCGGCGTGGTAGACGTGTTCGCGTTTTTTCTGGGTGATGGCAGCCACCACCAACTCCTGCACATTCACGTTGGTGCGCATCAGCGCGGCCAGCTGGATCGGCAGCGCGCCGACGCGGGTCGGCTGCACGCCGTTGGCGTCCACCAGGCAAGGCACTTCGACGGCGCAGCCGGCAGGCAGGTTGTCGATGAGATTGTGGTTGCGCACATTGCCGTAGACCACGCGCGGCATGCCGCTGACCATGGAGTGGATGATCTGCCCACCGTATTCGACCGAGCGGGTGACGCTGTTGAGGCCTTCGAGCAGTTGTGCGGCCTCGGTGATATTGCGCGGCATCACATGGATGTTGGCCGCTTCCAGTTCCGCCGTGAGTGCCTTGGGGTCTTGCGTGCCGGGGGCTTGCAGTTCGCGTTCGATATAGGGCCAGGCGTGCTCGAAAATCTGGCAGCGCCCGGGGTATTCGTCCAGCGGAATGTTGAACTTCGCCAGCAGGTCCTTGCGACCCTGCTTGATGAACCAGGGCACGTACTCGGCAAAGTGTTCACTCGACTCGGTCGGGAAGTGGCCCAGCTGGTGCAGCATTTCGTAGCGCACCTTGTTCCAGGCCGGGGCTTTGCCTTCGGTGTAAATCTGGTGCAGGCGCGGGTAGAGGTCGACCCCCTTGTGCTCGAACTTGGTGTAAAACGCCATGTGGTTGATGCCAGCGCAGCGGTAATCGATTTCCTCTGCCGGGATGCCCAGATCGTGCGCCAACTCGTGCGCGGTGTGCTGCACGCTGTGGCACAGGCCGACGGTGGGAATGCGCGTGCTGGCCTGGTTCAGCGCCCAGGTGATCATGGCCATCGGGTTCACATAGTTGAGGTGAATCGCGCCGGGCGCGCACACCTCCTCCATGTCTTTGAGCATCGCCAGTTGCACTGGAATCGTGCGCAGGCCGCGCATGATGCCGCCTATGCCCAGGGTGTCGCCAATGGTTTGCGTCAGGCCAAACTTCTTGGGGATGTCGAAGTCGGTCACGGTGGCGGGCTTGTAGCCGCCGACCTGGATGGTGCTGATCACAAAGCGCGCATCGGCCAGCGCGCGGCGCCGGTCGATACTGGCCGTGATGGTCGGCGTGACGCCCAGGGTGCGGGCCAGGCGTTGCGCCACTTTTTCGGCCAGGCCCAGGCGGTGTTCGTCAATGTCGTGCAGCGCCACCTCGCAATCAGCCAATTCGGGGTACGAAAAAATATCGCCCAGCAGGTTGCGGGTGAAGACAATGCTGCCAGCCCCGATAAGGGTGATCTTGATGCGGCGGATGCTCATGGCGTTTGCTTTCTGGCTTACTTACTTCTTGGCGAGTTGGTTGACTTTGGTATTGGCAGTCTTCAGCGCGGAGGTGGCGTCGGACCGGCCCATCAGCACGGTTTCCAGCGCGGCCTTCATCACCTCGCTGATCTCCGAACCTCCGTCGGCGATGGGGGGCAGGTAGGTTTTGGACTTGGCCATGGTCAGGAAAGCGGATGAGTCCACGCCCTTGGCCTTTTGCACCTCAATGGCTTTCTCGGCCATACCCTTGACGGCGGGGAAGACCACGCCGTAGCCCGCCACCGTGCTTTGGCAATCGGCGGAGCCCAGGTACTTGACCCACTTCCAGGATTCTTCCTTGACCTTGGAGCCGGCCCAGATCGAGTCGGCCAGGCCGTTGAACATGGTGGCGCGGGTACCGGTGGGGCCTGTTGGCAGAGGCACCCAGGCGTGGTCGAACTTGGCGTTGGTTTTGAAGTGCGTGATCATCCACGAGCCCTGCGGCACCATGGCGACTTTCTTGGCCACGAACATGGCATCCGCACCCAGCGACTTGCTGTTCTCGAAGCTGGCGGACACGCCCTTGGCCGGCAGGCCTGCGAGGTAGTCGATGGTTTCAGCCAGCTTGGCGTCGTCGTAGTAGAACGTGGTGGCCCAGGGCTTGTCCTGGAACTTGAAGCCGTTGGATACCGCAAAGTGGCTCCACTCGGTTTGACCCATCATGTCGCCCGAGCCACTGTTCCAGAAGCCGTAGCCGTAGGTGCTGACTTTCTTCTTGTCGAACTTGGCGTTGCTGGCGTTGTTGCCACTGCCGTCCAGGCTGAGTTTGCGCACAATTTTCTCGAAACTGCCGCCGTCCTTGGGGTTCCAGGTCATGGCTTGCAGCTCGGACAGCGAGACACCTGCCTTCTTGGCCATCTCCATGTTGACGACCATGCCGATGGTGTCCCAGTCTTTGGGCAGGCCGTACTGCTTGCCCTCGCGGCCCCAGTTGTCATACAAACCGCTGGTGTAGGCACCGGTGTCGACCTTGTCGCGCTGGATCATTGGCGCCAGGTCCAGCAGTTGCTCGTTCTTGGCGAACTCGGGGTACTTGGCCAGGTGGTCGGTGAACACGTCAGGCGCGGTGCCCGAGACGAAGCCGGTGGATACGGTGGTCCAGTAGTCGTTCCAGCCCGACTGGGTGATCTTGATGGTGATGCCCGCGTTCTTCTTCTCGAAGTCCGACGCGCATTGTTTGTAGGCGGGCAACTGGTTTGCGTCCCACAACATGTATTTGACTTCGACGGCATGCGCACTGCCGACGGTGGCCAGCAAGGCGGTGGCGAGGGTACTGAGTTTGAGGTTCATGGTTTGTCTCCGTTATAGGAAGGGTTGGTGAGGGGAACAGAAAGAACAGAAAAAATTACTTGCCGCCGCTGAATTGCACCGATTCAACGACCCGGCGGCCCATGACCACGAGCAGCAAAACAGTGGGCATCACGGTGATGGCGGTGGCCGCCATCAGGCCAGTCCAGTCGGGCTGGCCTTGCGCGGTTTGCGACTTGAAGGTTTGCAGGGCCACAGGAAGCACCTGCTGGACTTCGTCCTTGGCCACCAGGTAGGGCCAGAAGAACTCGTTCCACATATTGATGCCGGTGAGCATGGCGATGGTGGCCAGCGGGGTGATGCTCAGGGGCAGCACCACATGGATGAAAATGTAGAAATACGAGGCGCCGTCAAGCAGCGCGGCCTCTTCCAGGTCCCGCGGAATCGACAGGAAAAACTGGCGCAGGAAGAACACCGAGAAGCCCTGCATCAGGCAAAACGGGGCGACCATGCCCGCCATGGTGTTGAGCAGGCCCAGGTCCTTGATCAGGATGAAGTTGGGAATGAAGGTAACCACGCCCGGCACCATCATGGAGCCAACGAACAACGCAAACAGCGTATTGCGCCCCGGAAAGCGCAGCCGGGCAAAGGCGTAGGCGGCCATGGCCGCAAAGCTGATTTGGGTCACCACGATGATGCTGGTGAACAGCAGGGAGTTGCCCATGGCCCGCAGGAAGTTGATTTCCGCACCCGAGCCGCCCAGCTCCCGGCTTTCTTCCAGGGTCATGAAGCCGAGCACCCGTATGAAATTGTCCAGTGTGGGTGCCGAGGGCAGGAGCTGGTCCGATTCGGTGTACAGATTGGCCGACTGCATGAGTGCGGTTTTCACCACCATCCACAGCGGCGCCAGCGTGATGAGCAACATCAGGCCCAGGGCAAGCCAGGCGGCTATGCGGCCTGCTGTGAAGGTGCGGATGCGATGCGCCGCCGGGGGGGCGACAGGGGCGAAGAGGGTTGTCATGGTGTGTTTCCTTCAGGCCAAATCGTTCTGCGAGGCTTTCATCACCCGCATCTGAAAAACGGTGTAGAGCATCATCACCACGCACAGCGTCATCGACATGGCCGAGGCATAGCCCATCTTGTAGAAGCTGAAGGCGTTTTGCACGATGTAGTGCACGATCACGCGGGTCGAATCCAGGGGCCCACCGTTGGTGGTGACGGCGATGGTGTCGAAGATCTGGAACGAGCCGGTCACACTGGTCACCAGCACAAATACCATCACCGGGCGCAGCAGCGGCAGCGTGATGCGCCAGAACATCTGCCATTCGCTGGCACCTTCCAGGGCCGCCGCTTCGTACAGATTGCGCGGAATGTTTTGCAGCCCCGCCAGAAACAGCATGGCCACCAGCCCCATGTGGCGCCAGATATTGACGGCCGCCACCGTGAAGAGCGCCTGGTCCACGCCGCCGAAGAAAGGCTGGCGATCAAATCCCAGGCCATCGATCATGCCGTTCACCAGGCCCAGCAGCGGGTCCAGCATCCACAGCCACATCATGGCCACCAGCACATTCGACAGCAGGTAGGGCAGCAGCACGATGGATTTAACGAACAGCGATTTGGTCAGCCGGTCCATAGACACCGCCAGGAACAGGCCGAGCACGACTTGCAGCGGGATGTTCAGCACCACATAGAGCGCCGACAGCTTCATGCCTTGCCAGAACTTACCGTCTTCGAGCATGGCGGCGTAGTTGGCCAGGCCGACGAACTTCGGGCTGCGCAGCAGGTTCCAGTCGGTAAAACTGATCTCGATAGCGCGCAGCGTGGGCAAGGCATAAAACAGCGCAAAACCGATGAAGGCAGGCAGCACCAGCGCCCAGGCGGTCAGCGTTTCGGCGCGGCGGGTTCGGCTCAATGCGTGGGGAGCTAGGTTTGCCATGGTGTCACTTTCAAAAAACACTACTAACGCGTGTTAGTTTTGAATTTTAGGCAGTTTTACACGCGTTAGTACTAGGGAATACCCGGATGATTGTGGAAAATGGATGTCTTGCAGGGTTTCGGCACCAGGGGCCGGGCGGTATCGACTACGATTGCCGCTCCTATGTCCTCATCTCTGAAGTCCCCCACCAGCAGCGAAGTGGCGCGGCGCGCGGGTGTCTCGCGCACCACGGTGTCCTTCGTGCTCAACAACGTGCGCGACCGAGGCATCAGCGAGGCCACACGCGAGCGAGTGCTCAGCGTGGCCCGCGAGATTGGTTACGAGCCCAACGCGGCGGCGCGCACCTTGGCAGGCGGTGTCACCGGCACCGTGGCACTGGTCATCCCCAAGGCCGCGCATCTGTATGTGGACGTTTTTCTGGCCCAGCTGGTGGCCAGCATCAACCAGGAATGCCACCGCCATGGCCTGAAGATGTTGATTGAGTCCAGCGACGATGAGGGACGTGATCCCGGGGGATTTGTGGACCT
The DNA here is from genome assembly GCF_030697375.1 of Rhodoferax sp. Classification (GTDB taxonomy): domain Bacteria; phylum Pseudomonadota; class Gammaproteobacteria; order Burkholderiales; family Burkholderiaceae_C; genus Allorhodoferax. The sequence continues at coordinate 136,309 of NZ_JAUYQD010000009.1, forward strand.
GGTGCGCAGCCGTCGCATCGACGGCCTGATCGTGGTGAACCCGAGCCAGGCCGGGCGCCAGCATCTGAGCCGCATTGCCGATGCCGGAATTCCCATGATTGTTTTCGGTGCCGGCCTCCCCGATATCGACCAATTTCACACCACCGGCAACGACACCTCCGTCGCGGCCAAACTGGTGGTCAACCACCTGATTGATTTGGGCCACCGCAGCATCGCGTTTGTGAACTTTGCCCCCCCCGAATACCTAGCGGCACAAGAGCGGGAGCGGGGCTGGCGCGAGACCCTGGAGCACCACGGCATTGACGCCAATCCGGCCTGGGCTGTGTCTGCCGATATCAGTGCCGCCAGTGCTTACCGGGCGACACAGACGCTACTTGCACGCGGTGTACCCTTCACCGCACTTTTTGCCGGCAACGACACCATTGCCTTTGGCGCCATCCGTGCATTGGGTGAGGCTGGCCTGCGTATTCCGCAAGATGTTGCACTGGTCGGCTACGACGATATCCCGCTGGCGGAGTTTGCATCGCCACCGTTGACCACCGTGCGCACGGATACCACCGGCTTGGGTCGAGATGCGATGGACATGCTGTTGTCGCTTTTACGGCGGGAGGCCCCGGTCCAGCGCATGCGCCATGAACGGCCCGTAGAACTGGTGATTCGGGCCTCTTGCGGCGCGCGCCTGCGCGGCATGTCGCTTTGATTTGTCGCAAGCCCAAGGTGTGATCCCCTGAGAAGATGGCCCCATGCAAGGTGAGGCCACACTGTACGACACGCTGGAAGTCAGCCCCCGGGCCTGCCCGCAGGTCATCCGGGCGGCGTACCGCAGCCTGGCCCAATACAACCATCCCGACAAACAACCCGGCAGCGACGCCGCCAGTGAGCGCCAGGCACGGATCAACCACGCCTACGCGGTTCTGTCGGACCCCGCCCAGCGCCAGCGCTATGACCAGACGATTGCAGTGCGAGAAGGTTTTGCGGAGCGCCGTGGCGCCGGTGTGCAGGCACCAGACCACCCGGGTGAAGGTGCCGCCCTAGGCCCCAAGGTAGTGCGGCCTTTTGCCTTTCGGCCTCTGACCTAAAGCTTCATCAGGTCTTCAATGGCGTCCACCACCATGCTGGTGCCAATGGCAATGAGCAAAATGTCATTGGCCGCACGCACATAGCGGTATCCGGCGGGCGGTACACCGAGCTTAACCACCACGGCTTGCGGAACCGGATACAGAACCACCGTGCTGGGCAGCGGCTGGCCTAGCGCCCACTTCTTGGCTTGCCCGGGTGGCATACAACCGTTGTTCTTCTTGGCCAGGCCGGGAGGGCAATTTTTAGCGGAATACCGCGTTCCGTAATAGTTCTGCACCTGCTGACGTTGCTGCTCGCCAAAGTAGGCCCCCATACGGACCTCGACGGTCACCCTGGGCTCGCTGGCTTGCTCTTCTTGTTGCTTGTGCTTGCCCCCTTGGCCAGCCCATTCAGGCTTGCCCGCGAACGAGGATCCGCAGGCGAGAAGCGCCGCCAGAAAAACGGGCAATGTGCGATGGAACGGAGAAATCATAGGCTTCATAGTGGGTGTGACCGTGGTTGGTGATAACTGCAAGCGATTGTGCCTACCTCAGAAAGAGAAGACAGGCAGCCCGGCCTTTACTTCTTGCCTCCACCTCCACCGCCCCCACCTCCACCGCCTCCTCCATTGCCGCCATGTCCACCCCCGCTGTTGCCACCGTTGGCGCCATGGTCACTGTTGGAATGCGTTTCGCCAGATTTGCCCGACGCATTGGTGTTGGAAGCATGCTCGGCCTTGGGCCCCGCTATGTCGGTTTTGGAGGCACTGACCAAGGCACCCAGTTTGACTCCCATGCGGTTGGCGATCTGGCCCCAGCCCAATCCATCCTGGCGCTGCGCCAGGATGCCGGCCATGGTGACCGATCCCGTCGCCGTGCTGACCGTGCCACCGTTCAAGGCCGCGGCAAGTTGGGCCGGTGTCGGGTTGCTAATGCCCAGCTTGGCCAAATCGGCTTTGGCCAGGGACAGGGCAATGTTGATATTGCCGTTGCCCAGTTTTCCCGTGGCGGGTGTAAACGTGGCGGACGGTGCGCCAGGGTTCTGGCCATCGGGGCTCGCGGTCAGCGTGATGCGTGTACCGTCCCGCAGCCCGGTCACCAAGGCATCGGCATTCTTGGGAGACCCCGCCAAGCCCACGTACTGACTGGACAAGGTGGTGTCGGCGGTCGTTTGCGAGATGACCGTCACACTCGCCAGAAACAAGACACTCACCACGGCCAGCGATTTCATTTTTTGACTGAGCAACATAACGCGACTCCTTGAGATGGCAGGCGGATATACACCCTGCTCTTATTTTGGACCAGAAGCCCGGAGCACAACACGCCCGGTGGCGTTATTGCAAATACTTACACATCCGGGCGAATTTGCTTACAGCTTGGCAGGCGCTATGCTCGCCCCTTCAGAGGCCGCCACCCAAAGTAGGTGCGGCACGTACCACCCGGAGACAAAAAACATGCACATCTTGATTCTTGGCAGTGGTGTCATCGGCACCACCACCGCGTATTACCTCGCGCGCGCCGGCCACCAGGTGACGGTGGTGGACCGCCAGCCCGGCCCGGCCCTGGAAACCAGCTACGCCAACGCCGGCGAGGTGTCGCCCGGCTACTCGGCGCCCTGGGCCGGCCCCGGCGTGCCCATGAAGGCCATCCAATGGATGCTGATGCACCACAGCCCGCTGGTCATTTGGCCGATGCGGGACCTGGCCATGTGGCGCTGGGGCGCCATGATGCTGCGCAACTGCACCGAGGCGCGCTATAGGCTGAACAAGGGCCGCATGGTGCGCCTGGCCGAGTACAGCCGCGACTGCCTGGTGGCGCTGCGTGCCGAGACCGGCATCCAGTACGACAACCGCGCGCAAGGCACGGTGCAGCTCTTTCGCACCCAGAAACAACTCGACGGCATTGGCAAGGACATCGACATTCTCAAGGCATACGGCGTGCCTTTTGAGGTGCTGGACCGCGCCGGCTACTGCCGCTATGAGCCGGCGCTGGCCTTGGTCCAAGAAAAGTTTGTCGGTGCGCTGCGCCTGCCGGGTGATGAAACCGGCGACTGCTTCAAATTCACCAACAGCATCGCCAAGATGGCGGCCGACCTGGGCGTGCAGTTCCGTTTCGACACCACGATTGAGGGCCTCAACCAGGCGGGCGGCAAGATCACCGGCGTGCGCACCAGCGCCGGCACCCTGACGGCCGATGCCTACCTGGTGGCGCTGGGCAGCTACTCGCCACAGCTTGTGAAACCGCTGGGCATCGACCTGCCGGTCTACCCCGTCAAAGGCTACTCCATCACCGTGCCCATCACCGACGCCAAGTTCGCACCGGAATCCACCATCATGGACGAAACCCACAAGGTGGCGATCACGCGCCTGGGGGACCGCATCCGGGTGGGCGGCACGGCGGAGTTGGCGGGTTTTAGCCTCAAGCTCCGGGAAGCACGCCAATCCACCCTGAACCATGTGGTCACCGACCTCTTTCCCAAGGGTGGCGATGTGTCCAAGGCTGAATTCTGGTGCGGTCTGCGGCCCATGACGCCGGATGGCACGCCCATCCTGGGCGGCACCCACCTGCCCAACCTGTACCTCTCCACCGGCCACGGCACCCTGGGCTGGACCATGGCGGCCGGCACCGGGCGTGTGATGGCCGATGTGATCTCTGGCCGCACGCCGGACATCGGCATGGAGGGGTTGACGGTGGCGCGTTACCAGCCAAGCAACTTCAACACCACACACCGCTAACGCGCCCCACATTGCAAGAGGGACCCCATGTCCACTGAATCGAATCCGGTCTGCGTGCGACAGTTTCGCCAGATCTTGCTCTGGCCCTTGCGCCTGATGCCGGTGCGGGGCTCCGAAGGCCAGCACGCCAAGCCCTGGCAAATATTGGCGGACATGGGCGACGCATCGCCCTGGCGCGAGGTGGTGGACGAATACGCCGGAGACAGCGGGCGTTTCAAGGAGCGCCACTACAACGAGTTCGTCAGCTTTCTGCCCTTTGTGCAACGTTTTCTTTATGGCGAAGGGCGTAGCCGCACAGGCGCCGCCGCAAGCACCGGGTCGCCGATGCGGGTGTTTCGCCGCAGCGATGTCCGTGCGGTGCGCGCAGTATTGCGCCCGGAGACCGCCCCCATCACGCTCGATATCGCCCATGTCGATCTGTACTTCTTTCTGGATCTGGACCTGGTGCTGCTGAATGTGGAGGTCAGCGCCACCGATTTGGCGCTGCCCCAGGCCCAGGACCTGTTGTACCGCTTTGGCCGGGGCTACCCGGCTGGCTGGGACGCCGCCGGCCATGCACAAAATTGCCTGTTCGGCGCCGAGTGGCTGGACTCCGGTGGCCTGGTGCTGGCCCGCTCCGACGCCAACCAGGCCGACGCCTTCATGGCACATGTCAGCCAGCACCGCGCACCCCGCATTGCCGCCCACTGGGCCTGGCTGTTGCAACCCTTGGTCAGCGACCACTCCGAGCAGGCCGGCAAGTTGCGTTACCGTCAAATCGAGTACTACCGCATGCCGCAGCTCAGCTACCTGGCGCTGGACCAACCGCGGGCCTTGACCCGTAACGATTTCGTCCGCCTGGGGCTGGTCACCGGTGCGCCCGAACCCGGCAAGGACTCCAAGCTGCCCTACGGCGAGCAGCACCTCTGCGATTTTGAGCAGCGCTATTGTTATGACCGTTTCTGGAGCGAGCATGGCGCCGCGCCCAACACCCGCTACGTGTGCAGCGGGCATTCCCTGGTGGTGCTGGGAGATGCCAACAGCCGGTTTTTCACCAGTCCTGAGCGCGGTGTTTTGGCGCAGTTCAGGCACCAGCACTTTCTGCTGTTCCTGATCGCGCATTTCCAGAAGGCCGCGCTGCTGATGTACTCGGACCGGCTGGCCGAAGCCCTGAAGAACCTGGACATTGCAGACGCCGCCAGCGTGCGCCGCTTCAAACGCACCATCCGCGACAGTTTTGCCGGCTTTTTACGCTTCACACACCGCTACTGGTTCCATGAGGTGTCGGAGCAGGCGCAGGTCCGGGCACTCTTTCGGATGTGCACCAGCCACTTGGAGCTGGACGCCTTGTATGCAGAGGTCAAGAGCCGCATCGCCGAAATGAACCATTACCTGGAAACCGACAGCCTGCGCCGCCAGGCCAACACCGTGGTGCGCTTGACCGTGGTAACCATTTTTGGGCTGATAGGCACGGTCACCACCGGCTTCCTGGGCATGAATTTGCTGGCGGAGGCCGATGCCCCCGTATCCCACAAACTGGGCATATTCGCCACGGTCTTTGTGCTGACCACGGCCCTGACCGTCTACACCATGGCCAAGTCTAAACGCCTGTCCGATTTTCTGGATGTGCTGTCGGACGAGCGCACCACCGTTTGGCAGAAGTGCAAAGCGCTGGCGCTGGTCTGGAAAAGCGACGGTGATTAAAGGCCCCCATTGCGGGGGCCTTTGGCCGTTTAAGGCGCTGTGTGAATCGGGATGTAGATTTCCCCACCAGCCTGCTTGAACTCCTGCGATTTGGCGTCCATGCCGGAGCTGAGCGCCTGCTCTTCGCTCACCCCCTTGTCCTTGGCGTACTCGCGCACCTCTTGCGAGATTTTCATGGAGCAGAACTTGGGGCCGCACATGGAGCAGAAATGCGCCACTTTGCTTGAGTCCTTGGGCAAGGTTTCGTCATGGAAGTTGCGCGCGGTATCGGGGTCCAGTGACAGGTTGAACTGGTCCATCCAGCGGAACTCGAAGCGCGCCTTGGACAAGGCGTCATCGCGCGCCCGCACGCCGGGATGGCCCTTGGCCACGTCGGCCACGTGCGCAGCAATCTTGTAGGTGATGATGCCGACCTTCACATCGTCACGGTCCGGCAAACCCAAGTGTTCTTTGGGGGTCACGTAACACAGCATGGCGGTACCGAACCAGCCGATCATGGCGGCGCCAATGCCGCTGGTGATGTGGTCGTAGCCCGGCGCGATGTCGGTGGTCAGTGGCCCCAGCGTGTAGAACGGCGCTTCGTGGCAATGCTTGAGCTGCTCGGTCATATTGGCCTGCACCATGTGCATGGGCACGTGGCCGGGGCCTTCGATCATGACCTGCACGTCCTGTTGCCAGGCTTGTTGCGTCAGTTCACCCAGGGTGCGCAACTCGGCGAACTGGGCTTCGTCATTGGCGTCGGCACCGGAGCCGGGGCGCAGGCCATCGCCCAACGAGTAGCTGACGTCGTAGGCCTTCAGGATTTCCGTCATTTCATCGAAGTGGCTGTAGATGAAATTTTCTTTGTGGTGCGCGATACACCACTTGGCCATGATGGAGCCACCACGCGACACAATGCCGGTCATGCGGTTGGCCGTGAGGTGGATGAAGGCCAGGCGCACACCGGCATGCACGGTGAAGTAGTCCACGCCCTGCTCCGCTTGTTCAATGAGTGTGTCGCGGAAGATTTCCCAGGTGAGGTCTTCGGCCACGCCGCCGACTTTTTCCAGCGCCTGGTAAATCGGCACGGTGCCAATGGGCACGGGTGAGTTGCGCAAAATCCAGTCGCGCGTGGTGTGGATGTTGCGGCCGGTGGACAGGTCCATCACGGTGTCCGCGCCCCAGCGCATGGACCACACCAGTTTTTCGACTTCTTCTTCAATGCTGGAGGTGACCGCCGAGTTGCCGATATTGGCGTTGATCTTGACCAGGAAGTTGCGGCCAATCGCCATGGGCTCCACTTCGGGGTGGTTGATGTTGGCGGGGATGATGGCGCGGCCACGGGCCACTTCATCGCGCACAAACTCGGGCGTCATGATTTTCGGGATGCTGGCGCCAAAGCTGTTGCCGGCCAAGCGCGCTTCGCGCTCTGCATTGCCCAGGTACTGCTCCATCCAGGCCAGCTTCTGGTTTTCGCGGATCGCCACGTATTCCATCTCGGGGGTGATGATGCCTTTGCGCGCATAGTGCATCTGCGAGACGTTGGCGCCCGCTTTCGCGCGGCGCGGCGTGCGCTGCAGACCGGCGGCCTGGGCGCGCAGGCTGGCCAGCGTCTCGGTCTCGCCGTTCTTCAGGCCGTCGTCCAGGGCATACGGAGTGCGGCCGGTGTAAGACTCGGTGTCGCCGCGCGCCGCAATCCAGGGGCTGCGCACCGTGGGCAGGCCCTGGCGCACATCGATATTGGCGTTGGGGTCGGTGTAAGGGCCAGAGGTGTCGTACACCACCACGGCCTCGCCATTGCTTTGCATGATTTCACGCATGGGCACCTGGATGTCGGCTTGCGAGCCGGGCACGTAAATCTTGCGCGAGGCCGGCAAAGGCTCACGCGTGAGGCGCATCAACTGGCTGAACTGGTCGGGTGCATTCATCGCAAAATCTCCTGTGGAATTGACAAAACGCCCCGGAGAACAGCCTTGCAAACACGCGAACAAAGGAGGGGACTGGCACCCGAGATGCCCGGTACACGGGCAGTGGGACTGCAGTCTGGCTCTTCTTACGCCGGTATGAACCGGATCAAGTTCGCGGGTTTGGTCGACCATCTCAGCGCATTCCTAGCGCACCCCGGGCAAGCGCGGAGTTTAAGCGATCTGCCCACATTGCGCCTGCAGCCAACCGTCATCCCGGTGCGCGGGCAGGTTTTGCGTGATTTTTTGCGGTTTCACAAACCGGCGCGGGTGACGCAGCCTAGAGTTTAAAAACCAGGGTGGCCGTCTTGCCGTTTGACCGTGAGCCCACCCTTGGCACAGGAGAAGCACCATGAAAAACACACTCGGCATTGTTTCCATCTGCCTGGCCAGCGCGTGTTTCAGCGCAACGGCCTGGGCCCAAAGCCCTGCGGGGAGCTACATCGTGGTTACCCCGGGCGACCTCACCTGGGCCGACGTGGGCTCTTTGCCACCGGGCGCCAAAATTTCCGTGATTGAAGGGCCGATGAATGAGACCGTGCCCATCACCGCCCGCCTCAAGCTGCCCGCCAACTACATGATTCCCGCCCACTGGCACCCCGGCGTGGAGCGGGTGACCGTGCTGTCCGGCACCTTTTACTACGGCATGGGCGACAAGCTGGATGTGCAAAATACCCGCGCCCTGGGGGCGGGCAGTGTCATTGTCATGCCGCCCAAGATGAACCATTTTGGTTGGACCCGGGAGGAAACCGTCCTGCAGCTCAACACCATGGGGCCCTGGGGCATCAGCTACGTCAACCCGGCCGACGACCCTCGGCCCAAGTAGCCTGGGCGGGCGCCGCTATCTTGGACTTCAGCAAACCCACAAACTCCGCCCCATAGGGTTGCTCCGATTCAAGCGACATGGCGGCGTACCAGGTAAACAAAAAACCGAGCGGGCCGATGGGCCGCACCTCCAGCATGCGCCTTTTGACGGCATCGGCCAGCAGGCGCTTGGGCAAGATGCTCATGCCCTCGCCGGAACGGACCAGTTCGATGATCGCATCGATATTCTGGATGCGCTGGAAGGAGCCTAGCTGGATGCGGTTGGGGTAGAGGTAGCGGCGGTACAGGTACGACTGCTCCAGCTCAAAGTAGTAAATCATGTCCACACCCGCCAGGTCTTGCACCGCGATGCAGTCTTTCTGGCACAGCGGATGGTTCGGCGGCAGCACGGCGACCATCTCGTCCTCGTGGAGCGGGACGTAGTCAACACCGGCCGCTTCGATCGCTTCGCCGATGATGGCGATGTCGATTTCCCTGTGCTGCAGGCTGTGCAGCAGCTCCGGGACCTGTTTGACCTCCAGTTCGATGCGGGGATGGCGTGTGCGGAATTGGGCCATGACGGAGGGCAACCAGTCGGCATGGTGCACGCGGTCGATGCCAACGCGGAGTTTGCCGATGGCGCCCTTGCCATGCCGCTTCAGTTCGGCTTCGAGCGCATCCATGTCGCCGAGGATTTTTTGCGCATGGAGGTGAAAACCGGTGCCCCGCTCGGTCAGGCACATCCCTTTGCGGGTGCGGTGGAACAGGGCAAAACCGAGCCTTTCCTCCAGCTCGGCCAGTTGTTTGCTCAAGGCCGGCTGCGACAGGCAAAGCATGTGCGCCGCACGGGTGAGGTTCGCCACCTCGGCAATGTGGGTGACCAGCCGCAGGTGTTTGATTTCCAGATGCCACATGAAACGCTTCCTCTTCCCCAGACGGTGTGCTTGAGCGCAAGATCATAGGGTCAAGCGCAACAAGCCTGGGGGGAGGAAGCTCAGGACGCTATTTCTGGTGGGCGGCGACCAGATCGGCGCGTTGGTCGCCGTGTTTGCGGATGGCAATCTTGCAGCAGCCCGTCACGCTGGGGTCGGCGCGTGATGCGAGCACCACCAATTGGCCGCCCATGTGCTTAAGCAGCGCACGGTCGTACTCCATCAGGCGGTGGCAGGCCTGCAGGTCGCCGGTCTTCTCCAGCGAACAGGCGAAATGGATTTCGCAATAGGCGGTGTCGTTTTCAACTTTTTCAATCTTCCAGAACCGGTTCAGGCCGAACATGCGGCGCCACTCTTCGGCCAGGTTCCCGACGGTGGCCTGGGGCCGGCCCCGGTTTTTCAGCCAGGTGTACCGCGCCAGAATTTTGGCGATCACCTTGGTGCGCCAATGCCTGCGGGTTCTGGAGAGGGGGCCGGTGAAGCCGTTGACCCTTTTGTAGAGGGCAATTTTTTGCTGGTCGTCTTCCATGTCAGTGCCCCAAAAGAATGAGGGCGCTTGCGGTCTGCAGCAGCACCGTCAGCACATGCGCCATCTGGCGGACCAGCAGGGTGCGTTTGAACAGGGCCGCGCAATACAGGATGCGGGTGAGCACAAAGGCACTGCCGATGGCCAGGGCCATGCGGGCGTCGGCACTGCCGTTGGCTTCCATGAAATACAGCAGCGGGATGAAGATCACCGACTGTTCGAGCGAGTTGCCGTGTGCACGGACGGCCAGCGTGAACTCCCGGATTCCGCCATCGCCAAAGCTGACTTTGTGCGCCAGCCTGAGCCGCGAGATATTCAAGGAAAGTGTGACCAGCAGCAGCGAAAGAGCGGCCGCGACATAGGCGCTGTAGTACAAAGGGGACTCCTGGTAGGTGGGTGGCTTGATCCGACCCAGAGGCTAAAGCAGGGCACCGGCAAAGTAAAAGCACTTTTACGCATGGTGGCGATCACCTGGGGTTATCGCCCTGCGGTGCGCACGCCCCTGGGTGCGGTGGGGGGGCGTTCAGGAATTGCGCGAACTCGGGCAGCGGCAGCGGGCGGCTGTACAGATAGCCCTGGTAGGCATGGCAGCCCTGGCCTGCCAGGTAGTCTCTTTGCCCCGGCGTTTCCACGCCTTCGGCGATGACCGCCAGGCCCAGGCTCTGCGCCAAGGCGATGATCATCTTGGCAATGGCCGCATCGTCGGGGTCCGTCAGGATGTCCTTGATGAAACTCTGGTCGATTTTCAGTTGGTCCAGCGGCAAGCGTTTCAGGTAGGACAGCGACGAGTAACCGGTGCCGAAATCGTCGAGCGAGAAGCCGACCCCCTGGGCCTTGAGCGCCGCCATCTTGGCGATGATGTCCTCCACATCATTGACCAGTAGGCTCTCGGTCAGCTCCAGTTTGAGGCGCGCGGGGTTGGCTTGGGTCTGGTGGAGCATCGCCAGAACCTGCTTGACAAACTCCGGTTCGCGAAACTCCTGGGCGCTGACGTTCACCGCGAGGGTGAGGTGGGCCATGTCCGGCTGGCTGGCCCACAGCGCCAATTGCGCGCAGGCGGTTTCCAGCACCCATTTGCCCAGCGCCAGGATCAATCCCGTTTCTTCCGCCAGGGGAATGAATTCGCACGGGGGCACCAGGCCGCGCCGGGGGTGTTGCCAGCGCACCAGCACTTCGGCTCCGGTGACGCGTCCCCCCTCCAGCACCTGGGCTTGGTAGTGCAGCAGGAACTGGCGCTCTTCGATGGCTTGGCGCAGGTCCGCCTCCAGCGCGGCCCGGGCCATCACGGCGGCCTCCAATTCGGGGTCGAAGAAATGCAGCGCGTTGCGCCCCATGCCCTTGGCCTTGTACATGGCAAGGTCAACCTGCTTGATCAGGTCCTCCACGGTGGCCAGGTCACGTCCGAACAAGGTGGCGCCTATGCTGGGCGTGCCGTGGTAGCTCACCTCATTGAGCTGGTAGATCCGATTGAGCGCCGCCAGAATTTTCTCCCCCACGGCTTCGGTCTGGACGGCGGCGTCTTGCGCACTCACGCCCAGGCCCGTCAACATCACCACAAATTCATCGCCGCCAAAGCGCGCCACGGTATCCACCGCACGCACACACCGGGTCAAGCGCTGCGCCACCTGTTGCAGCAGCAGGTCACCCATGCCATGGCCCAGGGTGTCGTTCAAGGTCTTGAAATTGTCGAGGTCAATGAACAAAAGCGCGCTATAGCTGTTGCTGCGGATATTGGTGGCCATGGTCTGCTTCAAACGGTCCAGCAGCAGCGTGCGGTTGGGCAAACCCGTCAGTTGGTCATAAAAAGCCAGCTCTTCGATCCGCTCATCGGCCTTCTTGCGCTCCGTGATGTTGCGGCCGGTGCCGTGGTAGCCGGTGAAATGGCCGGCTTCGTCGAACAGGGGGTCGCCACTGATGCTGTACCAGCGCACCTCGCCGTATTCGCCGGTAATGTCATATTCAAGATGGCGAAAGGGCAGATGGGCCTCCAGGGTGGCGCGGTGGGCGGCCCATTGCTCGGGCGACAGACGGATGTCGAGTTCCCAGCGGGTTTTTCCCAGCGACTTGGCAAGGGTCGTGAAGCCGCTGGAAAAGGCCCCGGAAAAGTCGGTGAACCGGAACTGCGCGTCTTGCTCCCAGAACCAGTCGGACGAGATCATCGACAGCGACTGGAAACGCTGCTCGTTCGCTTTGAGCGCCTCTTGCGCCTGCTTGCGGTCGGTGATGTCCTGCGTAATGCCCACGACGTTCACCACGTGGCCATCCGCCGCGCGGCCCATTTCAGCCTTTTGCCGGACCCAGCGAACCCCACCGCCCACCAGGATGCGGTGCTCGTGGTCAAGGTCGCCCCGCTTGAGCGCCTCGCGCCAGGCGCTTGCCACCGCGTCCCGGTCCTGGGGATGGACACGTCCCAGGTAGGCCGCATGGCTTTCACTGGCGCCCTCCGGCAGACCGAGGATGCGGCAGGCCTCCGCGGACAAACGCACCGTGCTGGAGCCGACCTCGTACCCCCAGCTCCCGACTTTGGCAACCGCCTGGGCCCGCTGGAGTTCCGTTTTGCTGGCCTCCAGATCCTGGCCAATGCTGCGCAGTTGCTCCAGCCGCTTTTGGTAAGCGCGCACCAGAAAGACGATCAGACCGCCCGACAGGACCGCGACGATGAGTTGCACCACCGCATGCATCGTCGCCACACTGGGCACCGGCGTGGGCAGCAGCCCCCATGACTCGGCAAAAAACAGCGCAGCGGTGGCCAGCACGGTCATGGCGCTCACGACCAGCGCCTGGCGCGAACCGATCAGCCAGCCCATCATGAAAATGATGACCGGGTAAGCGACGACGATGGGCGCACGCACGCCGTTGGTGATGACAGCGATGGCCGTGATGGCCGTCCACACCCCATAGGACAGCACCTTGACCGTGGCGGAAATTTTGCCGTGCGCCAAAAGCCACCAGCCTGCCATGGCCAGTGCAAACATCAGCACCGGCCCCACCATGCGGATGCCCTGATCGGGGGCCACCATGCGCAATGTGACCCCAGAGACAGCGGCGCCTGCCAACATGGTGGCAATGGTGAATTGGAGAAAAACCAGCGAAGCGTCCCAGGCGTCTGGGCCATCGACCTCATCGCCGGGGCGCGGCAGCGGTTCGTACTGGTGTGTCATACAGGAAGCCACTCTAGCACTTCGCATGGCGCACGAAAAGGGATTTCACCACGACCGGACCCTGCGCGCGGCCGTGCGCCATGCACCATGTTACAAGCCTTTCAGGCACGCCCCTATTGCGTAAGCAGCTATCAAAATGCTAGCAAACAAACGACACATCCTCCCGGCTGCACTCCTCCAGCAGGTAGGCAATCGACCGGTAGGGGCGCCCGGTCTCGGAGGTGAGGCCGATTTCGCAGGTGCGGTTGGTGGACACCCCTTCGCAGCAGGTCTTGGGCAGCGCGTCGTGCACCTTGCGCAGCGCGTGGGCGTTGAGTTCGGGCACCACAAAACCCCGGTCGCCGCCAAAGCCGCAGCAAGTCACGCCCGTGGGCTCGACCACTTGTTCGACACAGGCGTTCAGCACCCGGCGCAGCTTGGCATCCGACGCGGTGCGGCGCACGCTGCAGTTGATGTGCAGGGCGATGGGGCCGGGCTTTTTGACCAGGCGCAGGCGCGGCAACAGCGCGTCGTGCGCGAACTCGTGAAAATCCAGCAGCGTCAAGCGGCCCGCCAGGTGCTTTTGCATACGCACCGAGCAGGTGCTGGCGTCCATGATGACGGGGTAGTGGCCGCCCTGTCCATCGTCCGCTGCCTTCAATAAGGCGTGCAACACCGCATCGGACATGGCATCGGCCTCGTCGGCCATGCCCTTGCTGGCCAGCATCTGGCCGCAGCAGAGTTTGTCAAAACCTTCTGGCAGACGCGGCGCGTAACCGGCGCGGGTGAGCAGCTCCATGATGACCTCGGGCAGCGTCGCTTCATCGGCCGTGTTGGCGCCAAAGATGCGCCCGCCACAGGCCGGGAAATACACCACCGGGTCGCCGGCACCCTGGTACTCGGCGGGCAACTTGCCGGCCTGGGGCATGCCGCGCTTCCAGGCGCCGCCCGACAAACGGCCCACCAGGCCCTCGCCCAGCACGCTGGATGCGGCGTGGCCCATGCTGAGGCCCACGCGCGAGGCGGTGGCCACTTTGCCGAAGTTGCCCACCGTCCATTGCCCTACTTTGTGCGATGCGCTGCCCAGGCCACGCCCACGCAGGCGGCGGGTCAGTTCACCGGTGTCGATGCCCACCGGGCAGGCGGTGGAGCACAGGCCGCACCCGGCGCAGGTGTCCAGCCCGAAGTAGGCAAAGTCGGCTTCCACATCGCCCCCCGGCTCGCCCACCGCGGCGCGGCGCGACAGCTCGCGCCAACTGACGATGCGCTGGCGCGGCGAAAGGGTGAGCCGGTGCGAAGGGCACAGCGGCTCGCAAAAGCCGCACTCGATGCAGCGGTCCACAATGTCCTCGGCCGCCGGCATGGGCTTGAGGTTTTTCAGGTGCGCTTGCGGGTCGTCGTTGAGCACCACACCGGGGTTGAGCAGGTGGTGGGGGTCCAGCAGTTGCTTGATGCTGCGCATCAGGTCGGTGGCCTGTTTGCCCCACTCTTTCTCGACAAAAGGCGCCATGTTGCGGCCAGTGCCGTGTTCGGCCTTGAGCGAGCCGTCGTATTGGTCCACCACCAGGTCGCAGATGTCGTCCATGAAGCGGGCGTAGCGCTCTACCTCCGTCGCAATGGAGAAATCCTGGGTGAAGACAAAGTGCAGATTGCCTTCCAGCGCGTGGCCGAAGATGATGCCCTCGCTATAGCCGTGCTTGCGCAGCAGGGCCTGCAGGTCCAGCGTGGCCGCCGCCAGCGATTCCACCGGAAAGGCCACGTCCTCGATGATGACGGTGGTGCCCGCGCGGCGCATGGCGCCCACCGAGGGGAAGGTGCCTTTGCGCACTTTCCAGTACATCTCGCAGGTAGCGGGGTCGGTGGAAAACGCGGGGGCTTGCACCGTGGCAATGCCGGCCAGCGCGCCCACCGCAGCGTCCATGCGCAACTGCAGCGCGATGGCGGTTTCGGCCCGCACTTCAATCAACAGGGCCGCCGCATCGTCGCCCAGCGTGCGCATCACCGGGGGCAAGCCGGGCTTGTTTTCCACCGAGCGCAGGGCCGGGCGGTCCAGCAGCTCCACGGCCGAAACGGGTTCATTTTTCAGGCGGATGACGGCCTGGCAGGCGCTCTCAATCGTGGGGAAAAACACCAGCGCGCTGGCCTTGAACGGGTCTTCCACCACGGTGCGGTAGGTGATGCGCGAGATAAAGCCCAGCGTGCCCTCCGAGCCAATCATCAGGTGGGCCAGGATGTCGATCGGGTCTGTATAGTCCACCAGCGCGTTGAGGCTGTAGCCGGTGGTGTTCTTGATTTTGTATTTGTGGCGGATGCGTGCGGCCAGCGCTTCATCGGCGCGGGTGGCGGCGCCCAGGGCGGCCAGCGCATCGACCAGGGGCGCGTGGGTTTGGCGAAAGCGCGCCACGCTGAACGAATCTTCGGTGTCCAGCACCGCCCCATCGGCCAGCACCACACGCAGGCCGGCCAGGGTGCGGTAGCTGTTTTGCGCCGTGCCGCAGCACATGCCGGATGCGTTGTTGGCGGCAATGCCGCCGATCTTGCAGGCGTTGATGGAGGCCGGGTCGGGCCCGATCTTGCGCCCGAAGGGGGCCAGGCGGTAGTTCACCTCGCCGCCGATGATGCCGGGGCCCACGCGCACCGTGGCCGCGTCGGGGCTGATCTCGCAGGTGGCAAAACTCTCGCCAATCAGGGCCAGCACGCTGTCGGTGACGGCCTGGCCCGACAGGCTGGTGCCAGCGGCGCGAAAGGTCACCGGGCGGCCATGGGCCGCCGCGGCCTGCAGCAGGGCCTGCACCTCCTCTTCGGACTCGACCACCGCCACCACCTCGGGCGTGAGGCGGTAGAAGCTGGCATCGGTGCCGTAGGCCAGGCGGCGCAGGTTGTCGGTGATGACCTGGCGCTCGGGCAGCACGCGGGCAATGGCTTGGACCAGGGGGGTCATTGGTTTCTCTCTTTCAGCAGGTCGCGCAGACGCTTGGGCGCGGGAATCAGGGGGGTGCGGCTGCGGGTCCAGGCGCCTTGTTCGGTGGGCGACAGGGCGCGGCCCCGGCTCATGAACCAGGAGGTCAGGCGGTACAGCCCCAGGCGGCTGTAAATCAGCGACCAGAAGCGCCAGACCAGGCTGATGAGCGGGGTGCGGGCCGCGCCGCTGCCGCGCAGGGTGGCCTCGGCGCTGTCCGGGCGGGCCTGGGCCTCGTTGCGCAGGCGCACCAGCAGGTCGGGGATCGGGATTTTGACCGGGCACACCTCCGCGCAGGCCCCACACAGCGTGGAGGCAAAGGCCAGCGGGTAGGTGGACTCCAGCCCCAGCAGGTGGGGCGAGATGATGGCGCCAATGGGGCCGGGATAGGTCGTGCCATAGGCGTGGCCGCCAATGCGGGCGTACACCGGGCAGTGGTTCATGCAGGCGCCGCAGCGGATGCACTGCAGCGTGGCGCGCAACTGTTCGTCGGCATAGGCCTGGGTGCGGCCGTTGTCCAGCAGGATCAGGTGCACCTCTTCGGGGCCGTCTTTCTCGTCCGCCTTGCGCGGGCCGCTGATCAGGTTGACATAGGTGGTGATCGGCTGGCCGGTGGCCGAGCGCGTCAGCAGGCTCAACAGCGGCGGCACATGCTCCAGCTTTTGCACCACCTTTTCAATGCCGGTGATGGCGATGTGCACACGCGGCACGGTGGTGCACATGCGCCCGTTGCCTTCGTTCTCGATCAGGCACAGCGAGCCGGTTTCTGCCACCGCAAAATTCACCCCCGACAGGCCGATGTCGGCCTGGGCAAACTTGCGGCGCAGCACCTGGCGGCCGATCTGGATTAGGGCGTCCACGTCTTCGGTGTAATCCACCCCCGGAATCTTGTCGGCAAAGAGCTTGGCAATTTCCTGCTTGGTCTTGTGGATGGCCGGCATGATGATGTGCGAGGGTTTTTCATCCGCCAGCTGCACGATGTACTCGCCCATGTCGGACTCAAAGGCCTCGATGCCCGCCGCTTCCATGGCGTGGTTGAACTCGATCTCCTCGCTCACCATGGACTTGCCCTTGATGATGCGCTGGGCCTCCACCCGCCGTGCAATGCCCAGCGCAATGGCGTTGGCGTCCACGGCGTTTTGCGCCCAGTGCACCTGCACCCCGTTGGCGCGCAGATTGGTCTCCAGTTGTTCCAGCAACTGCGGCAAATGGGCCAGGCTGTAGCGGCGGATATTGGCGCCGAGTTCGCGCAGGCTGGCCAGCTCGTCCTGGTCCGGGAACTGGGCGCTGCGTTTGGCCTGCAAAAAGTCCATGGCGCCGCGAAAGTTCTTGCGCTGCCCCGGGTCGTTGAGCACGCCCCGGCTGCGCGCCTTGAAGTCCTCGGCCGGGTGGATGCGAATGACCGGGCTCATGCGGCGGCTCCTGGGGCGTGGCGCAGCAGCACCACCAGTTCACGCGGGCCGTGCGCGCCATAGGCCAGGGTCTGCTGGATATCGGCTGTTTTGGACGGGCCGCTGATCAGGAGCGCGTTGGTCGGCAGCCCCTGCGCCCAGCCTTCCGCGCGCATGGCGGAGTGAAAATCGGCGTGGATGGTTGCCACGTCCAGCAGCACAAAATGCACCGGTGGCACCAGCGACATGGTGCGCGGCTCGGCGGCGCTGGGCCACAGCACCAGGCTGCCGGTTTCGGCAATGGCGCTGCGCGCCAGCGTCAGCGAGGCGTCGATGTCGTCAAACAGGGCGTCGCTCCAGGTGTCGATGGCTTGGGCATAGCGCACCAGTTGCAGCCCCTGCGGCTGGCTTGCCTCCAGCACGGCACCGTGCGCGGTGCGGTCGCCAATCAGCAGCGTGCGCAGGCCCTTGGCCGCTGCCAGGCGAGCCAACAAGGCGGGCCAATCGGCCTCGGTGGTGTCATGCACCTCAGTGTGCACGGCTTCCAGCGCGCTGCGCAAGCGGCGGATGCGCTGCGGCAGGTCTTCCTGGCGCTGGCGTGCGGCATACCAACCACCCACATCGGGCAGGGGCACCGGCGTGGTGATGGAGGTGGCGCGCAAGCGGCCCAGGATACTTTCGCGGGCGCTCACGATGCGGCTCCCGTGGTGCGGCGCCAGAGGAAGCTGGCGATGTGCTCCCCCGGCAGCGACGGTGTGCTGCGCCCCGCCACCTCGTCCTGCTTGGCGGCGCGCCCGGTGATGTTGAACAGGCAACCGCAGTCGGCGCTGACCACGCTTTGAGCGCCGCTGTCTTGGATGCTGGCCACTTTGTCGCTGACGATGGCCTCCGAGATATCGGGGTAACGGATGGCAAAGGTGCCACCAAAACCGCAGCATTCGTCGATGCGCGCCTGTTGCGCCACCTGGACTTGCCCCAGGCTGTCCAGCAAGGCGGCGCTGGTTTCGTGGGAGCCCATCTGGCGGCGCGCATGGCAGGAGGTGTGCAGCGCCACGGTGCAGGCCGTGCCCTGGTCGGGGTGATTGAAATTCACCACATGCACCAAAAACTCGGTCAGCTCATACACCCGCGCGGCCAGGTCCTTGGCCTGGGCGTGCAACACGGGGTCGTCGGCAAACAGCTGCGGGTAGTGGTGACGGAGCATGCCACCGCAGGAGCCCGAAGGCACCACCACGGGCCAGGGCTGGGCAAACAACTGCAGTTGCTGCAGCGCCACGGCATGGGCCTCCTCGGGGTAGCCACTGCTGTAGGCCGGTTGCCCGCAGCAGGTCTGCGCCTGCGGAAAATGCACGGTAATGCCCTCACGCTCCAGCAGGCGCACCGTGTCCAGCCCCGCCTGGGGGGCGAACTGGTCCACCAGGCAGGTGGCAAAAAGGTAGACGTCTTGGGGCCGCTGCGGGTAAGGTCGGGCCAAGTCGGCGCGTGGGGTGTCGGACGACATGATCACTCCTGTCATAGGTGCTAATTGAAAATCTTCTCTGGGTCGGGCGCATGGCTCGCGCACGGTAGCAAACCACTTTTGCTATCGTTTTAATAGCTGCTTACGCAGGTTCTATAAGGGCTGGAGCTTGAAACCACCCTTGGGTTTAAAGACGCCGCAACCGATCAGGGTGTCCTCGGCCAGGGGCAGGATGTAGGAGGTTTTTGCCTCCACCACATCGTTGACCGGGTTGACCACCTCGTAGTCGATCCAGCCCCCGCCGCGCTCGGCGGCGGCGAAGCCTTCGCGCACCACATGGTCGCCGTCCAGCCCGCGAATGTCGTGCACCCGCTTGCCCACACTGGCCGGGGTGGAGCCAAACACCTGGTACACCCCCCGTCGGTCGAACACAAAGACATACAGGTCGCGGTCCCGAAAACCGCCGTGCGGGTCATGGAAGCGGGCGGCGGCGGCGGCCATGCCCACTTGTTTGATCAGCGCAATGCCGCGCTGCACCAGGGCATAGGCCTCGTCGGCGGTGCCGCGGCGCAGCTTGATGGCCGCTACGGCCTCGCTCAGGTGGGAGGCCCGGTCGCGCAGGCCCACCGTGGCTTGCAGGGCCTGGTCCACCATGGCGCCGTTGCGCTGGGTGATGTTGTCCAGGCCCTTGACCGCCTGCGCGATCTCGGACAGGGCCGTACTCTGCTCCGTGCTGGCCTCGGTGATGCCGCTCAGGCCCGCAGCCACCTCGTGGATGCCTTTGACCACGGTGCGCAAATTGCCGGTGACGGCTTCGATGCGGGTCACCCCCACGCCCACCTGCTCGCCCGAGCGCGCAATCAGGGCCCGGATTTCGCGCGCCGACGTGGCGCTGCGCTGGGCCAGCGTGCGCACCTCGCTGGCCACCACCGCAAAACCGCGCCCGGACTCCCCGGCCCGCGCGGCTTCCACCGCCGCGTTGAGCGCCAGGATATTGGTCTGAAAGGCAATGCCGTCGATCACACCGATGATCTCGCCCATGCGCCGCGAACCCTCTTGAATTTCGCCCATGGAGCGCACGGCCACGTCCATGGCCTGCTCCCCCGCCTCGGCCTCGCCGCGCACGCGCCGCGTGAGGGCGTCCACGTCTTTGGAGCGCCGCGCCGTGGTTTGCACCGACTCACTCAGGCCCAGAATGCTGGCGCTGGTTTGCTCCAGACTGGCGGCCTGGGCCTCGGTGCGTTGCGACAGGTCGTGCATGCCCGCGCTCAAGGACTCCCCCGCCAGCGCCACATGCACCGCCTGGTTGCGGATGGTGCCCACCAGCCCGGAAAAATTTTCACCCATGGATTCGAGGTTGCTGCCCACCTGCGCCAGCTCGTCACGCCCAGGCACCACCACCGCCTGCGACAAGTCACCCCGCGCGTTGTTGCGGGCAATGCGCACCAAGGCGTCCACCGCCTCGGAGAAACCCAGGTAAAAAGCGGCAAACAGGTACAGCACCGCAGCCAGCCCACACAGGCCCAAAACCACGGCCCAGCCCACGCCCTGGTTACGCTCCAGGGCCTGCCACACGGCCTGCACCCCCATGACCAGAAGCGGCACCAGCACCAGCGAGAACACCAGCACCAGCCGGGTGCGAACCCCCAAGCCTTGCAGAAGCAGCATGCCGGGACGAAGAAACGCGTTAAAGGCTGACATAAAACCCTTTCACCTGCAAACACCTGCCTGCAAAACCCTACTGCCCGATGCTATGCCCGGGGTTCTGCTCTTTACATCGGGTTTACCCGCATTCCTTCACAACAGTTCAGCAAACTGAAAGTCCGGGCAGGAAACCAAGCAGCGAGCACGCAATAGCAACACCGGGTTCCTGATCTTTGCCGCCCAGGCGGGTGAGCAAGGGCTTCGCCGCCCTCTGCCCGTCGCCGTTCATCCCTGGGGTAAGCTTGCCCGCTTGTGCCAAATGGCACCAAGACGCGAAAAAACCTTCATGGCGATCAAGAAATCCGACCTCTATTCCTCCCTCTGGGCATCCTGCGACGAGCTGCGGGGTGGCATGGACGCCAGCCAGTACAAAGACTATGTGTTGTTCCTGCTGTTCATCAAATACATCAGCGACAAATACAGCAATACCGACGACTTTGCCCCACAAATCATCATTCCGCCAGGGGCCAGCTTCACGGACATGATTGCCCTCAAAGGCAAGAGCGACATTGGCGACAAGATCAACTTCCAGATCATCCAGCCACTGATTAACGCCAATGACAAGCTCGCCCGCAGCGACTTCCCCAACTTCAACGACCCCGAAAAACTGGGTGAAGGCCCGGCCTTGGTGGAGCGCCTGAGCAACCTGATCGGTATCTTCCAGAACCCGGTGCTCGACTTCTCGCAAAACCGCGCCGAGCATGACGACATTCTGGGCGATGCCTACGAGTTTTTGATGCGCCACTTCGCCTCTGAGAGCGGCAAGAGCAAGGGCCAGTTTTACACCCCAAGCGAGGTCAGCCGCATCATCGCCAAGGTGATCGGCATTGCGCCAAGCAACACCGTGGCCTCCACCACCGCCTACGACCCCACCTGTGGCTCCGGCTCGCTATTGCTTAAAGTAGCTGCCGAGGCGGGCAAGCACATCACGCTGGAAGGGCAAGAGAAAGACGTGACCACAGCGGGCTTGGCGCGCATGAACATGATCTTGCACGATTTCCCCACCGCCAATGTGCTCTCAGGCAACACGCTGGACTCGCCCAAGTTCAAAGACGGCGAGCAACTGCGCACCTATGACTATGTGGTGGCCAACCCCCCGTTTTCAGACAAAAGCTGGAGCACTGGCCTCACCCCAAACAAAGACCCCTACCAGCGCTTCGCATGGGGCGTGCCCCCCACCAAGCAGGGCGACTATGCCTACCTGCTGCACATCATTCGCAGCATGAAAAGCGGCAGCGGCAAAGCTGCCTGCATCTTGCCCCACGGCGTGCTGTTTCGCGGCAATGCCGAGGCGGTGATTCGTGAGAAACTGGTGCGTTCGGGCATCCTCAAAGGCATCATCGGCCTGCCTGCCAACCTGTTTTATGGCACCGGCATTCCGGCCTGCATCCTGGTACTGGACAAAGAAAACGCCAACGCCCGTGCGGGCATCTTCATGGTGGATGCGTCCAAAGCCTTCATCAAAGACGGCAACAAAAACCGCCTGCGCGAGCAAGACATCCACAAAATTGTGGACACCTTCACCCGCTTGGACAGCAGTAACCCCAAATACGCCCGCATGGTGCCGGTGAGCGAAATTGCCGACCCCAAGAACGACTACAACCTCAACCTGCCGCGCTACATCGACAGCACCGCGCCCGAAGACCTGCAAGACATAGACGGCCACCTGCGCGGCGGCATCCCCACCCGCGACCTGGACGCGCCCGACAACGCCCTGGCCGCCTACTGGCAGGTGCTGCCCGGCGTGCGCGCCACCTTGTTCGCAAGCGCTGGCCGCCCCGGCTATGCCAACCTTGCGCTGCCGCTGCCCGAGGTCAAGCCCGCCATCTTCGGCCATGCCGAATTCACAGCTTTCAACCAGGCCGCCACCCAGCTCTTTGCCCAGTGGCGCACTGCCGCCACGCTCAAGCTCACCGCATTTGGCAAAGACGGCCACCCCAAAGCGCTGATCGAGGCCACGGCCGAGGCACTGCTCACCACCTTCAAGCCTGCCAAACTGCTCGACGCCTACGACATCTACCAGCACCTGATGGACTACTGGGTAGCCACTCTGCAAGACGACACCTACCTGATCGCCTCAGACGGCTGGGTGCAAGGCGCGCAGCCGCGCGAAGTGAAACAGGTCAAAGACAAAAACAACAAACTCGTCTGGCCCGAGCCGCACGACTACCTCAAAGGCAAACGCCGCTTCAAGTCCGACCTGGTGCCCGCCAGCATTTTGGTCACCAAATACTTCGCCCCCGAGCGCGCCGCCATGGATGCGCTGGACAACCGGCTGGCCACGCTGGAGCAGCAACTGGACGAATTGCTGGAAGAACACAGCGGTGAAGACGGCCTGCTGGCCGAGGTGATAGAGGGCGAAGGCGACAAACAGAAGATCAGCGCCAAAGCCGTCAAGGCGCGGCTCAAAGAGATCGCCAAAGACCCAGACTACGCCGACGAGCGCAAAGTGCTAACCGCCTATGCCGCCGTGCTGGACCAGCAAGCCGCCACCAAGACCCAGCTCAAAGCCGCACAAGAGGCGCTGGACGCAAAAATCGATGCCAAATATCCCACCCTGACCGAGGCCGCGATCAAAACCCTGGTGGTGGACGACAAGTGGATGGCCCACTTGTCTGGCGCCGTGCAGGGCGAGCTGGACCGTGTGTCGCAAACCCTCACCGGCCGCATCCGCGAACTGGCCGAACGCTACGCCACCCCGTTGCCTCAACTCACCGACGAAGTGGCCACACTCGCGGCCCGGGTAGACGAGCACCTGAAACGCATGGGGGCTACATGGAACTGAGCTGGGGTGAGACTGGGTTTGCTATGACTTTAGTAGCTGCTTGCGCACGTTCGACGAGGGCTAGAGGCCGATTTAACTCCAGAAATAGGGGTAGTAAATGGAACTAACCACCGACAAGGGTTATCTTGACCTGCTCCAACAAATATCCGACACCTACACCCAAGGCCGCCTGCAAGCGGTGCAGGCGGTCAACAGCCACATCACACAAACCTACTGGCAGGTGGGGCGGCAGATTGTGGAGTTTGAGCAAGGCGGCAAAGCCCGGGCCGAGTACGGCAAGGCACTCATCAGCACGCTGGCCGCAGACCTCACCCTGCGCCACGGCAAGGGGTTTAGCCGCAGCAACTTGACCCGCTTCCGCCAGCTTTACCTGGCCTGGCCAATAAGTGCGACGCTGTCGCACCAATTGGGCTGGTCGGTGATGGTGGAGCTGCTGAAAATTGACGACCCCCTGGAACGCAACTTCTACGAGCAGCAAACCCTGCGCGAACGCTGGTCGGTGCGTGAGTTGATCCGGCAGAAAGACAGCGCCCTGTTCCTGCGCCTGGCCGCCAGCAAAGACAAAGCGGGTGTTCTGCAACTCGCCGCCCAGGGCCAACTGATAGAGCAGCCTGCCGACTTGCTGCGCGAGCCCTATGTGTTCGAGTTTCTGAAAATCCCCGAGCCCTACCTAGTGTCGGAAACGCAGTTGGAGACCCTGCTGTGCAACCACCTGCAGCAGTTTTTGCTGGAGCTGGGCAAGGGCTTTACCTTTGTAGGGCGGCAATACCGCGTCACCCTGAACAACACCCACTACAAGGTGGATCTGGTTTTCTACCACCGCATCCTGCGCTGCTTTGTGCTGATTGACCTCAAGATTACCGATGTGCAGCACCACGACATCGGCCAGATGAACATGTACCTGGGCTACTTTGCCGCAGAAGAAAACACCGAGGGCGACAACCCGCCCATTGGCATCATCCTGAGCCGCAACAAGGACGAGCTGCTGGTGGAATACGCCACCTACCAAATGAACAGCCAGCTCTTTGTGCAGAAATACCAGCTCTACCTGCCCAACACCGAAGAACTGCGCCGCGAGCTGGAGCTGACCCTGCGCGAAGCCGGAGCTGGTGCCGGCGATGAGGATTTGCTATGAATTTAGTAGCTTCTTGCGCACGGTCTACGGGGGCTAGATGCCGATTTGTCGATGTATCAGAAGGCTTCTTACTTATTGGCGTGCCTTCTTTACTATGGCGAATTCGCCACAATTAAAGCCATGAGCAAAGACAAAAAATCCACCATCAACGTGCAAGGTACGACTATTGCCATCCTGTCGCAGCGGGAGGACGATTTCATTTCGCTGACGGACATTGCTCGTCATCGTGACATTGAGCGCACGGACTACATCATTCAAAACTGGCTGCGCAACCGTTCCACCGTTGAATACTTGGGCCTTTGGGAGCAGCTGAACAACCCCGGTTTTAATTCCATCGAATTCGATGGGTTTAGATTTCAGGCAGGGCTCAACAGCTTTGCGTTGACACCCAAACGCTGGATTGAAGCCACGCAGGCCATTGGGTTGATTTCCAAGGCTGGCCGCTATGGCGGCACATTTGCCCACAAAGATATTGCCTTTGAATTTGCCACTTGGGTGTCGGTTGAATTCAAGCTCTACCTCATCAAAGAATTCCAGCGCCTCAAAGACGACGAAAGCCGCCGCCTCTCGCTCGACTGGAATCTGAGCCGCAGTCTTTCCAAACTCAACTACCGCATCCATACCGATGCCATCCGGGCGCACCTGATTCCCGCAGCCATCACCCCGGAGCAAGCGCGGTTCACCTACGCCAGCGAGGCCGATGTGCTCAACATGGCACTGTTTGGCCAGACCGCCAAACAGTGGCGCGATGCCCATCCAGCGCAAAAGGGCAATATGCGCGACGAGGCGGATGTAACCCAACTGTTGGTGCTAGCCAACCTGGAAAGCCTGAACGCCGAATTCATCCACATGGGACTGGTGCAGGCAGAGCGCTTGCAAAAGCTCAATCAGAACGCCATCCGCCAGTTGCAAAGCCTCACGGCCCATCTTGCAACGCGCCCTCTTGGCCTCGGGCTGGACAAAGGGGCATTGGATGAAACCTGAGTTTGCTACTTATTTCATAGCTGCTTGCGCACGTTTTACGAGGGCTAGAGGCCGATTTTGCATAAATTTTGACTGGCAGAGGCTGTTGGGCAGGTCTTTGGCGGGTGCGGTATGAGCACGGGATTGCGGGCGGGGTACAAGCAGACTGAGGTGGGGGTGATTCCGGAGGATTGGGATGTTAAATCGATGGACTCCCTGACTAACCTCATGACGAACGGGTTCGTTGGAATTGCAACCAGCGCATATGTCGATAGCGATGACGGCGTCCTGTACGTGCAAGGATATAACGTTCAGGCAAATGGGTTTAACTTTCACGGCATCAAGCGCGTCGCAAAGTCGTTTCACGCACGCCATCAGAAGTCGTGCTTGCGCGAAGGGGACTTACTCACGATTCAAACCGGTGACATTGGTGTAACTACCATGGTGCCGCCAGAACTCGTTGGGGCCAACTGCCACGCATTGGTTATTTCAAGATTCGTAAAGAGCCAGTCTGACCCTAGCTTCTACTGTCGGTATCTCAATTCTGAGCGAGGCAGGAGCCAGCTTAGGGAAATTGAGACCGGCTCAACGATGAAGCATCTCAACGTTGGAGACATGAAGCAAGTGTTGCTGCCTGCCCCACCGGTAGAGGAACAACGCGCCATCGCATCAGCGTTGAGTGATGTGGATGCACTGCTGGGCGGGCTGGATAGGCTCATCGCCAAGAAGCAGGGCCTCAAAGTAGCCGCCATGCAGCAACTCCTCACCGGCCAAACCCGCCTCCCCGGGTTCAGTGGGGCGTGGGAGGTTGTCAAGGCTGGTGACATTGGACGGTTCCAGGGCGGTAGCGGATTTCCAGTCCGATTTCAGGGTGCGACGGAAGGTGAATATCCACTCTTCAAAGTGTCGGACATGAATAACGTCGGGAACGAGACATTCATGGAGACGGCAAACAACTACATCAGTGAGTCACTACGCAAACAACTTGGGGCTACAGCATTTCCCGCCGGAAGCATTGTGTTTGCCAAAGTCGGCGCGGCCGTCTTTCTGGAACGTAAGAAAATTCTCAACAAGGCGAGCAGCTTGGATAACGTAAGCGTCCGGTCTGCGCCATCTTGCGAGGTTGAAGCGGATTTGCCACGCTCGTTGTTTTCAACGACGAGGATGGACACATGAAAGACACAGACCGCCAGCGCATTGAGCGCTGCTTGGAAGAATTTGCCGCCTGGC
>NZ_JAUYQD010000010.1 GCF_030697375.1 Rhodoferax sp.
ACGCCAGGCGGCAAATTCTTCCAAGCAGCGCTCAATGCGCTGGCGGTCTGTGTCTTTCATGTGTCCATCCTCGTCGTTGAAAACAACGAGCGTGGCAAATCCGCTTCAACCTCGCAAGATGGCGCAGACCGGACGCTTACGCTCGAAGGTGTGTAGGTCCGCTTCATCTACGGCTTCATGCTCTCGCAGCCAGTCAAGCGAAGCGTACAGGATGCTCTTGCTGCGAGCGGCAACTTCGCGTTGGTAGTCAGGCCCGATGACCGGACCGTTCTCATCCCAGCCGTGCGAATAGAAGTCACGGGTGCGATCGACGATGGAGTCCTTCAGAATCTCGAAGGTGGTGATGAACATCGTGGCCAGGAACAGGGATGGCCGGACCACTTCAGGGTCAAGGAAACGCTCCCAATTGTCTTCGGTGGTGCCCATCAGAGGCCTACCGTTGGCCGTGAGTGGAGCGCAACGGCGCACTCAGCATTGAAGAATGGCGACCACGATGGCCGTCGTTGTGGGTCCATTCGACGAACCTGTTAAATGACAGCATACCTACCGCTCCCGAAACGCCCGCCTTGGGGCAACTACTTCAAACAACTCTTCGCGTTGCTGCTCTAACCAAACCAGGCGCTCAAAAAACGACTTGCGTCCTTGCGACGAACCGCCATTCTCTGCGCCCCACAAACAACGTTGAATTTCAGAGTCAATTTGCGCACGCGACATCTTTGACGCTTCGTCGGCGCGATCTGCTGTGCCTGAACGGGACCGTCGCTTCATGTCATTTAACGTGATGCAATTGAGCGAACATCCTGGGTTCCCAGGGTATCCAACGAAATAAACCCGAATCCCCCCGTGGAACACCCATGCCCCATCAAGCGACAAAGCGCATGCCGCCGTGGTTCACCGCCAGTTCCCCAAGAAATCAAAGTCATTTCCATCCCCTTAAACCCTGCCGCCTATCCTGGCGAAATTTGGTCGGCGTCGAGTGCGTGCTCTCGACGAATCGTGTGCCTGACTATAGCCCAGCGGAGCACGCACCCGCCACCTCAAGCACTCAGCCGCCGCACCAACTCCCACCCCACATTGACACAGAACCGCTCCAGCGCCTCGCATCAGCGCGAGCAGCATGACCACAGCGCTTTCGCCGATCTCCACTCGGGAGGTGCGTATGGTGGTCAGCGGCTGCCACATCTGGTCGCTGCCGGCCAAATCATTGAAGCCGGCAATGGCCAGCCGTTGCGGCACTGGAATGCCCAGACGCAGGTTGGCCAGCAAGCCGCCTTGGGCCGGATCGTCGTTGCAGATAAAAATGGCGCCCACTTCGGGATGGGATGCCAGCTGGCTCTGCAGCTGCTGGCCGCCCAGCGCCAAGGACGAGGGCTGTGGGCTCAACCACTCCAGGGCAGCTTCACGGCGCTACTGCTTACCCCATGACTGCCGTGCAAAAATCCAAATTGCAAAGAGGCCGGCAGCAATGTGAAACCCGATAAACCCAGCGAACAACATTGGCTTGCCAGCCATGAGCTGCTCGGGTCCGGGCACGGCGGCAGAGTAGAACGAAAGCGCACCGACGTTGAACGCCAGAATGATGCCAAGCAACATTTTGGAGCCACGGAATACATACCAGCAACCCACACCATAAATTGTCTCAATGACCAGCGCGACCATTGGGATGTCGTACAAGCCCGTGCCGAATTTTGGCGAGTCAATCCCCGGGGCAAGCGCAATGTCATGTGAGTGAACAAAGAGATCCAGCACGGTGTGGGAGCAGATGCCGACTGCAATCGCTATCGCCCAGGCAGGCCGCTTCAACACCTTACCGACTACCAGCCATGCAAGCGCCGCAATAACGATGGTGCCGACAATTGAATGTGAGTACGGCATATACGACAGATGAATATCGCTCATGGAAAGGACCTGAGCATTCATCGTCGTGCTTTCAATGCCTAGAAAGTTGAAGACAACCCAAAGAATCTCAACGAGTTGCACCGAAATCAGAACCGGCACAATGGGAACATTCGGCCATTTTCGATTGATGATTAAGGCTGTTGCTGCGTGATTTATTGCATTCATCTCCACTCTCCATAGGGGGCCCAACGTTGGTGCTGTCCGGCACGCAACGAGCGCAAAGAAGGGGCCTGCTGCTGCGTGTCCGTGCCGAGCGAAATGTTATTTTGCATTCTCCACCTCCACTCTGACGACCTCGATGCAATTTGGGAGTGATGCGTATGGCAACGGCCACTTGGCGTAGACGTTCTCGTAGATTGTGACGTCAGCGCCGACTTCAGTCCGGCGCAGATGGCCCACGGCGCTGAACGATGTGTTCTTCTCGGGATGAAGCTTCGCATTTCGCCCTTGATACGAGCCACTGGCGCGGCCGTCAACAAGCCGGACAGTGAGTTCGCCATACATTGCGGCGATAAAGTCATGCGACTCAGTACCGAAGCTTTGGAACGGCTCGTCGACTTTGTTGTAGATCAGGAGAATGCTAGGGTGATCTTCACGAGCTGCAGCTTGGATTTGCTTCCGCGCTTCGGAAATCATGCTCCTCACGTGATTTCCGACTGTCCGAGACGAGACACCATTGGGGTTGAGACCTCGCGTACTTTCGATCTGTTTGATCTCGACAAAGACCTCAACTCCGCCCGCCGAAAACCGGTAGTCGGGTGTTGGCTTGGGGCCGACGGCAATGCGTTTGAAATCAAGGCCGTACGTTCGGCAGTAACTTGCGAAAAGCAGCTCGGACTCAGTGTCGCGACTCATGCCAGATAACGAGGCTGTAAAAAAAGTGTTTCCGGTGATTCTTTGGAGTTGTAAGTCATTGATTGGTATAGGAAATTTTTAACAACAGGGACGTATTGGGGATTTTTTTACAGCCTCAACGTCCGAGGCCGCCGGCAAGCAACAAGCGCCGCGAAGCTGCAAACTGATGTTGCGCGTCCGTGTGGACCGACATGTTAAATCTCATCATTGCGCAAGCCCAAGACTTCTGTAACTTCGCAGCTTGCGGTTCGCCGCGCGCCCTCGACAAAGAAACCTTTCGTGCCCACATGAATACGGCGTTTGTGCTCCGGACGAAGCTCCGCGCTTAAGACATACATGTCCGCAGCTCCTTCGGGAGGCACAGGCTGATTTTCGGGAAGAACGTTCCCATCGCTAGATACGAACTCAGGCCAAATGCACCAAATTCCGTCCTCGGATGGATCGTCTTCTGCGTACAAGAAGTCTGAGCGTATGTGCTGGAACGGAAGCGAAGCGCGACCGCCCTCTGCTGGGCTCAAAAAACGGTACCGGACTCGAAAGTCAGGTTCCCTACCAGTCCGGTCGCGATAGGAAAGGGGCTGCATCTGAGCTTTAACGAGATGTAGATAGTCGGGCATCCTGGCATCCAAGGATGTCCAACGAAATAAACCCGCCCCCCACCATCGGACGCCGATGGCCCATCAAGCGACAAAGCGCACACCGCCGTGGTTCACCGCCAGCCCCCCAAGAAATCAAATTCATTTCCATCCCCTTAAAACCCTGTCGCCTATCCCGGCGAAATTTGGTCTGCGCCGAGTGTGAGTTCTCGACGATGCGTGTGCCTGACTATAAGCCCGGCGGAGCATGCACCCGCCACCTCAAGCACTCAGCCGCCGCACCAGCTCCCACCCCACATTGACGCAGGACCGCTCCAGCGCCTCCCCCCGCATCAGCGCGAGCAGCATGGCGGCGGCGCTTTCACCGATCTCCACGCGGGGGGTGCGGATGGTGGTCAGCGGGGGCCACATCTGGTCGCTGCCGGCCAAATCGTTGAAGCCGGCGATGGCCACTTGCTGCGGCACGGGGATGCCCAGGCGCAGTGCGGCCAGCAAGCCGCCTTGGGCCAGATCGTCGTTGCAGAAAAAGATGGCGTCCACGTCGGGGTGGGATGCCAGCCGGCTCTCCAGCAACTGGCCGCCCAGTGCCATGGACGAGGGCTCGGGGCTCAGCCACTCCAGGGCGGGGTCGTGGCAGCCCGCCGCCTGCATGGCCTGGCGGTAGCCGGCCAGGCGCTGCATCACGCGCGGGTCGAGCTGGGCCGCGGCGAACGCGATGCGGCGGCGGCCTGTGTTCAGCAGGTGCGCGGTCATGGCGCGGCCGGCGTCGGCCTGCGAGAAGCCCACGCAGTGCACGGCGGGGTCTTGCGAGGTCTCCATGAGGTGCACGCAGGGCACGCCGCTGCGGGCGATCAGTTCGCGGCAGCGCGGGGTGCGGTCAAAGCCGGTGACCAGCAGGCCTGCGGGGCGGTGGGCGAGGTAGCTGGTCAGCAATTCCTCTTCCTCCTGCGCCTGGTAGTGCGTCACCCCGATCAGGATCTGGTAGCCCGCCGGGTGCAGCGCGCGGTGCACGGCCTCCAGCAAATCCACAAACAGGTTGTTCGACAGCAGGGGAATCAGCACCACCACCGTGTGGCTGCGTGCACTGGCCAGGGCGCGGGCGGCCGGGTCGGGCACATAGCCCAGGGCGGCGGCGGCCTCGGCCACGCGCGCCACCAGTTCGGGCGCCACGCTGCGCTCGCCACGCAAGGCGCGTGAGGCGGTGATGCGGCTCACGCCGGCGGACAGGGCCACGTCGTCCAGCGTGAGGCGGCCGGAAGACCGGCTTTTTCGGGGTGTGATGTTCATGAATTCGGGTTTACCCTGATTTGTGAGACCGGAATGCTTCGTTAAGATAGCGCTATCTTACAAAGAATTTGCGGCCATGCCTGCGTGGATTCTTGCAGAAGAAATGCCAGACATGGCCAGAAAGACCTCGCCCCCGGAATGTCAAAACGCCATTCCGGTTTTTTTAAAACTTTTTGAGATAGCGCTATCCAAACGATGAACTCTGTTGTCATGATGGGCGTCGCCGGTTGCGGCAAGTCCAGTGCCGGGCAGGCGGTGGCCCAGGCACTGGGGTTGCCGCTGATCGAGGGGGATGAATTCCACCCGGAGGCCAACCTCAACAAAATGCGCCAGGGCCTGCCGCTGACCGACGCCGACCGCGCCGAGTGGCTGGGCGCCCTGGGCCATGCGCTGGAGCAGCACCCGGCCGGCGCGGTGCTGACCTGCTCGGCGCTCAAGGCCAGCTACCGCACCCGCCTGCGCTCGCATGCCCCCGGCCTGCGTTTTGTGTTTCTGGAGATTGACCCGCACACGGCGCACCAGCGCGTATCGGCACGGGCGTCCGAGCACCTGTTTCCGCCCAGCCTGGTCACCAGCCAGTTCGCCACGCTGGAGTCCCCGGTGGGTGAGCCCGGCGTGCTGCCGGTGGATGCCACCCAGCCGCTCGCCGCCCTGAGCGCAACTGTCGCCCGCTGGCTGCGCGACGCAACGAATAAGAAGGCCCTGTGATGAACCAAGCCGTGATTCAAAAAACCCTCAACACGCTGATGGCCGCGTGCCTGGCCGTGATGGCCACCTCGGTCTTTGTCAATGTGGTGCTGCGCTACGGCTTTGGCAGCGGCATCGCCGCCAGTGAAGAGCTGTCGCGCCTGCTGTTTGTCTGGATGGTGTTCATAGGCGCCACTGCCGCCTACCCGCAGGGCGAGCACATGGCCTTCACCAGCCTGCTGCAGCCCCTGCTCAAGCCCGGCCGTGAAACGGCGCTGAAAGCCGCCACCTGCCTGATCCATGCGCTGGTGGTGCTGAGTTGCGCCCTGGTGGGCTGGGGCGCCTGGCAGCAGGTGCTGGTGGGCATGGACAGCGTGAGTGTGGTGCTGGGCTACCCGCAGGCCCTGCTGCCCCTGCCCGCCCTGCTGTGCAGCGTGGCCATTGGCGTGATGGCGCTGTGGCAACTGCTGCGGGCGCGGCCCATCGACTTCGGCCACGCGGCCGATGTTGAGTGATTGATGAACAAAAAACGGGGTTTCGGCATATGAACCAAGGATTTGTAGCTATTATTTTTATAGCAGGTATGGTGATTTTCATGGGCATTGGCATGCCCATGGCGTTTGCCCTGGTGCTCACCGGCGCCTCCATGGCCTGGGTGCTGGGTTTCTGGGACACCCAGTTGCTGGCGCAAAACCTGGTGGCCGGAGTGGACAGTTTCCCCTTGCTCGCGGTGCCGTTTTTTATTCTGGCGGGCGAGTTGATGAACTCGGGCGGCATCAGCCGGCGCATCATCACCATGGCGCAGGCCTGGGTCGGTCATATCCGCGGCGGGCTGGGCTTTGTCACCATCGGCGCGGCCATTCTGATGGCCAGCATGAGCGGCTCGGCGCTGGCCGACACGGCCGCGCTGGCCACCATTTTGCTGCCCATGATGCGGGCACACGGCTACCCCATGTCCACCTCAGCCGGGTTGATTGCCTCGGGCGGCATCATCGCGCCCATCATCCCGCCCAGCATGCCCTTTGTGATTTACGGCGTGACCACCAACACCTCGATCTCGGCGCTGTTTTTGTCGGGCATCGTGCCGGGCCTGATGATGGGCGCGGGCCTGGTCGTGGCCTGGAAGCTGCAACTGCGCAAACTCGACCTGCCCGAAGGCAAAGCGCTGCCGATGCGCGAACGCCTGCACGAAACCGCCAAGGCCTTCTGGGCTTTGCTGATGCCCTTGATCATCATCGGCGGCATGAAGACCGGCGTCTTCACGCCCACCGAAGCCGCCGTGGTGGCCGCTTTTTATGCGCTGGTGATCGCCTTTTTTGTGCACCGCGAAATGCAGTTGGCCGACCTGCATGGCGTGCTGGTGCGCGCCGCCAAGACCACCGCCGTGGTGATGTTCCTGTGTGCCGGGGCGCAGGTGGCCAGCTACATGATTACCCTGGCCGATCTGCCAGGCACCATCGCCGAGTGGCTGGGCAGCCTGATCCAGCACCCCACGCTCCTGATGGCGGTGATGATGCTGGCCCTGGTGGCGATTGGCACCGCGCTGGACCTGACCCCGACCATCCTTATTTTTGCGCCGGTGATGCTGCCGATCGCGGTCAAGGCGGGCATCGACCCGGTGTACTTTGGCCTGATGTTTGTGCTCAACGGCGCCATTGGCCTGATCACGCCACCGGTGGGCACCGTGCTCAATGTGGTGGCCGGCGTGGGCCGCATGCGGCTGGACGAGGTCATCAAGGGCGTCAACCCCTTCCTCATTACCTACGGCCTGATTCTGGTTTTGCTGGTGATCTTCCCGCAACTGGTGACCGCGCCGGTGGCCTGGATGCGCTAAACGCTCTTGCCTCTTCTTTTCCTGCCCCCTTTTTTTACCCTGGAGACTTGTATGACCCTGCTTCGCCGAACCCTCATCACCTGCGCCGTGGGCGCCAGCCTGCTGGCCTCTGGCCTGGCCAGTGCCCAAGACATCAAACCGCGCCTGATCCGTTTTGGCTACGGCCTGAACGAACAATCCAACCAGGGCCGCGCCGCCAAGGCGCTGGCCGACGAGGTGGACAAACTCTCGGGCGGCAAGATGAAGCTGCGTGCGATTGGCGCCGCCGCGCTCGGCTCGGACGTGCAAATGCAGCAGGCCCTGATGGGCGGCGCGCAGGAGATGATGGTGGGCTCCACCGCCACGCTGGTGGGCATCACCAAGGAAATGGCGCTGTGGGACACGCCCTTTCTGATCAACAGCGCGCAAGAGGCCGACGCCCTGCTGGACGGCCCCGTGGGCGACCGCGTACGCAACAAGCTGGAAGAAAAAGGCCTGGTGGGCCTGGTGTACTGGGAAAACGGCTTTCGCAACCTCACCAACAGCAAACGCGCCGTGGCCAAGCTGGAAGACATGGACGGCATCAAACTGCGCGTGATGCAAAACAATGTCTACCTGGACAGCTTCAAGACCCTGGGCGCCAACGCCGTGCCGCTGCCGTTTTCTGAGCTGTTCAGCGCGCTGGAAACCAAGGCGGTAGACGGCCAGGAGAACCCCTACAACACCATTTTGTCGAGCAAGTTCTACGAGATCCAGAAGTACCTGACCGTCACCAACCACGTCTACAGCCCCTGGATTGTGCTGGTCAGCAAAAAGTGGTGGGACGGCCTGAGCAAGGACGAAAAAGCCGTGCTGATGAACGCCGCCAAAAAGAGCCGCGACTTTGAACGCAAGGACACCCGCGCCGAAGCCACCCAGGCGCTGGAGGACTTGAAGGCCAAGGGCATGCAGGTCAATGTGCTGCCGGCCGCCGAGACCGCCCGCATGCGCGACAAGCTGACGCGCATCAACGCCGGCATTGCGACCCACGTGGGCATGGAGCTGTGGCAGGAAGCGCAAACCGCGCTGGCCCAGATGCGCGCCAAAAAATAAAGGCGGCAAGGGGTGACTGGGATGTCCGTCAGTGCGCGCGCTGGCGGATGCCCAGCAGGCCGTAGTTGGGCTGCAGGCGGCTTAAATAGTCCTGCGCAATGGGCAACAGCGCCGCCGGGGTGATGCCCAGCGCCTCCAGGCCCGGCCACAGGCCGCTGGCGACGTTGTCGATGCGCATGGAATCCAGGTTGTCCCGGCTCAGCAGGGGTTCACCCGGCAGCAGTTCCATCACTGCAGCCTGTAGATATCCCAGCCAGCGGGGCAAGGGAATGACCGGGCGGCCACGGCCTTCGCGGATGCCCACGATCTGGGCCGCCAGGCGCACCAGTTGCTCCAGCGTAAACACCTGCGGTCCGCACAACTCCAGCAGGGGCGGCCGGGGCGGGATGGAGGCCAGGGCGTCGGGCTCCAGGCAGTGCACCACGGCGCTGGCCACGTCCTCCACCCACACCGGTTGAAAGCGCGTGTGGGCGCAGGCCAGGGGCACGAAGGGCAGGTGTTTTTGCAGCCTGGCAAATCGGTTCAAAAACCGGTCCCCGGCGCCAAACATCACGCTGGGGCGCAGGATATGCAGGTCGAATCTCTCCTGTGCACCCTCGCCCGCCGCGTCCATGAGCACCGCCTCCCCCCGGCTCTTGCTGCGCAGGTACATCGAGGGAGCCGCCTCGGGGCGCTGCGCATCGGCCCCCAGGGCACTGATGTGGATCAGCCGCTTCACGCCTTGGGCCGCACAGGCACGTGCCAGCTTGTGCGGCAGGGCCACATGGACGTGGTCAAACGCTGCTTGGGTGCCGTGCAGCAGGCCGACCAGATTCACCACCGCGTCGTGCCCCGCCACAGTGCGGTGCAAGGTCGCCTCGTCGTGCACGTCCAGCTCCAGCACATCCATGAAGGGATAAATCAACAGGTTTTCAGCATGCGCCCAGCGCCGCGTGGGGGCGGTGATTTGCCATTCCTTGTTCACCATTTTTTCGCACACATGGGTGCCAAGAAAACCGCTCGCCCCTAAAACCAGAATGTGCGCCATGCGGGCAATCTAGCGCCCGGGGCGGGTGCACTCCATGGCAAATATCAAAAGGTCAAAAAAAGGGCAGCACCCTGAACCACCGGGAGCTATTCCGTTTCCAGATCACATGGATATGGAATCACACCACCACCGGCTCGGGCTCCAGCAGGATGCCAAAACGTTCGTACACACTGGTCTGGATGGCCTTGGCCAAGGTCATCACTTCACCGCCCGTGGCGCCGCCCCGGTTGACCAGCACCAGCGCCTGTTTTTCGTAAACCCCGGCCTGACCCACGGACTTGCCTTTCCAGCCGCAGGAGTCGATCAGCCAGCCGGCGGCCAGCTTGACCGAGCCGTCCGCCAGGCGGTAGTGCACCACCTTGGGGTCTCGCGCGATGATGTCGGCGCACTGGTCCGCCGTCACTGTGGGGTTCTTGAAAAAACTGCCCGCATTGCCGATGACCTGGGGGTCAGGCAGCTTGGCGCGGCGGATGTCGCAAACCCAGCCATAGAGTTGCTGGGCGGTGGGTTCGGTGCACCCCTGTTCTGCCATTTTTTTGTCGATATCGGCGTAACCCAGCACTGCCTTCCACGCCTTGGGCAAGGCAAACCGCACCCGCAGAATCAGGGCGCGGCCTTTCAGGCCCAGGGCCTGGTGATCACCGGCTGCGCCCCCCGTGCTGGCGGTCGCGCCATGTTTGAACACCGAATCGCGGTAGCCGAAGGCGCACTGCGCGGCATTCAGGGTGAACACCTGGCCGGTGTGCAGGTCCACCGCATCCAGCGACTCAAAGCGGTCTTGCAGCTCCACACCGTAGGCGCCCACGTTCTGCACCGGGGCGGCCCCCACCGTGCCAGGGATCAGCGCCATGTTTTCCAGGCCCGGGTAACCCTGCGCCAGAGTCCAGGTCACAAAGTCGTGCCAGTTTTCCCCGGCACCGGCTTCCACGATGAAGTGTTTGGCAGTCTCTTGCACCAACCGACGCCCTGTGACCTCGACCTTGAGCACCACCGGCTTGACATCGCCCGCGAGCACGATGTTGCTGCCGCCGCCCAGCACGAACTTGTCTGCGCTGCCCAAGCCGGGGTCGGCCAACAGGTCTTGCACATCGGCTTCACTGGAGATGCGCACCAGCGTATGGGCCTTGGCCACGATGTGGAAGGTATTAAAAGCTTGGAGGGGGACGTTTTTCTCGACTAACATGGCGGGATTGTCGCACTGGGCGCCCACGGGGCTCCCGCGCAGGCCAGATCGGTCATGGCCTAGCCGTTTCCATCGTGCACAACCCGGGACCGATGCGGGGCGTGCAACTCTTATTCATAAAAAAATGCCTTCTTTTGATACCGTTTGCGACGCCAACATGGTGAATGTGAAACATGGGGTGGAAAACACCGCGAAAGAAATCGCCACCCGCTTCGACTTCAAAGGCACCCCCGCCTCCATTGAGCTCAAGGACAAGGAAATCACCCTGATCGGCAATGCCGAGTTCCAGCTCACCCAGATTGAAGACGTGCTGCGCAACAAACTGACCAAGGCCGCCGTGGACGTGCGCTTTTTGGACGCGGGCGATGTGCAAAAAATGGGCGGCGACAAGGTCAAGCGCGTCATCAAGGTGCGCAACGGCATTGAGACCGAAATGGCCAAGAAGATCCAACGCTTCATCAAAGACAGCAAACTGAAAGTGCAGGCCGCCATTCAGGAAGAAAAAGTGCGGGTCACCGGCGCCAAACGCGACGACCTGCAAGCCGCCATGGCCTTGATCAAAAAGGAAATGCCTGATCTGCCCCTGTCATTCGACAACTTCCGCGACTGATGAAAACCGCCGCCCTGCTGTGTGCTGCCCTGGTGTGTCTGGCCCCTGCGGCCCACGCACAGACCGTGGCCCTGACCGGCATGCTGGGCGGCAAGGCCTTGCTCATGGTCGATGGCGGTGCCCCCAAGAGCGTGGCCGCAGGCGAGTCGTTCAAGGCAGTCAAGGTCGTGTCCACCCAGGGCGACACGGCGGTGCTGGAGATTGCGGGCAAGCGGCACACGCTCAGGGTGGGTGATGCGCCCGCCAGCGTGGGTGCGACGTCGGTCGGCGCGGCGCAGGGCAACAAGGTGGTCTTGACCGCAGGCAGCGGCGGGCATTTCGTGACCCAGGGCCAGATCAATGGCCACTCGGTTCCGCTGGTGGTGGACACCGGCGCCAGCCTGGTGTCCTTGAGTGTGGCCGAGGCCGAACGGGTCGGGCTGAACTACAAGACCGGCCAACGGGTGCAGATGAGTACGGCCAACGGGGTGATCCCCGGCTGGCGGCTCCAGTTGGCCTCGGTCAAGGTGGGCGATGTGGTGGTGTATGGCGTGGACGCCATCGTGTCGTCGGGCTCCATGCCCTATGTCTTACTAGGCAACAGCTTTCTGACGCGCTTCCAGATGACACGCACCAACGACCAGATGGTTCTCGAAAAGCGTTTTTAAGTCACCATGGTCGTCAGCGTCCAAAACGAGAACGAATACGAAGACCTGCTGGCCCTGTGGTCGGACCTGGAGTCGGGCCTGGGCGTGATTTTGAGCAGCCCGGGCAGTTCGCAGGAATTTGCCCACCGGGTGCTGCAGTACGACCGCTGGATGCAGGGCCTGATGCAGCGTGACCCGGATGTGGGTCTGTATTTGCTGTTTCAGTTGGCCAGCAACTCCCCCGTGGGCTACAGCGCATCCCACGCCCTGGTGTGCGCGGTCTTGTGCCACATGCTTGCCGCCGAGCTGGCCATTGCGCCCAAGGAGCGTGACAGCCTGGTGCATGCGGCGTTGACCATGAACATTGCCATGACCACGCTGCAAGACGAGCTGGCCAACCAGGCGGACAAACCTTCCAAAATTCAGCAGGACGCCATTCGCACCCACTCGGTCAAGGGCGCCATGATGCTGGCCAACCTGGGCGTGGCCGACGACAACTGGTTGGACATCGTGTCCTCCCACCATGACGAAGCCACCCACCGGGCTGATTTGCGGCTGCTGCCACCTGCCACCCGGCTGACCCGCATTCTCCAGGTGGTGGACCGCTACTCGGCCATGATCAGCCCACGCCTGTCGCGTGCGGGGCGCAGCGCCACCGAGTCGGCACGCGCCATCATGGCCAACGCCTCCGCCAAATCCGATGAAATTGGCCATGCCATGGTGCGCGCGGTCGGCCTGTGCCCGCCGGGCACCTATGTGCGCCTGGAAAACGATGAACTGGCCATCGTGGTGCGCCGCAGCAACACACCCAACCACCCCTACGTGGCCATCGTCGCCAAAGCCAGTGGCGAGGTCTTGTCCGCCCCCCGGCTGCACAACACAGCCCACCAAGGACACCGTATCCGCGTCGCCTTGGCGGCCTCGGCGGTGCGCTTGCGGCTCAACCACTTTTATATTTTGCAACTGGGCGCCTACGCGGCACAGCACCCCGATTGTTGAACGGGGCGAAAGGGCGCAGGGGAAGCGCTATTTGCTTTTTTTGCCCAGACGCGATTCGGTGCCCTTGACCAGGCGGCCGATGTTCTCTGCGTGGCGGTAAAGCAAAAGCAAGGACATCACGGCCGTGGTGAAAAGAATTTCCTTGCTCATGTACCAGGCCGCTCCGTCGCCAAAGATGTAATACACCGGGGCAAACACCGCCGCTGTGAGCGAGGCCAGGGACGAGTACCTGAAAAAGTAGGCCATGACCAACCAGGTCACCAAGGTGGCCAGCCCCAAAACGCCGCTAATGCCCACCAGCACACCCAAAGCCGTGGCCACGCCCTTGCCGCCGACAAACTTGAAAAACACCGGGTACAAATGCCCCACAAAAGCGGCCAGTCCCACCAGGGCCACAGTGCCATCTTCCAGGCCATAGGGCTTGCCGTACCACTTGACCAGCACCACCGGCAACCAGCCCTTGGCCGCATCCAGCAGCAGCGTGATGATGGCGGCGGCCTTGCTGCCGGAGCGCAGCACATTGGTGGCGCCCGGGTTCTTGCTGCCAAAAGTGCGCGGATCGTTCAGCCCCATGACACGGCTGACGATGACGGCAAACGAGAGTGACCCAATGAGGTAGCCCACCAGGGTGGCCACCAGGGGGAAGAAAGATTGCATGGATTCCAAAAAAATATCTCCTGCTGTTGTGTCCCCTCGCCGGGGCCTGAAGGGGCTATTTTGCCAGCCTGCCTCGGCAGCCCCGGCGCCGGCTCATTCGGCCAGCGCGCACAGCACCGGTTGGGCCGCCAGCAAGGCCACACAGACCTGCGGGTCCAGGCCCACCAGATACCCCCGCCGCCCGCCATTGATGAGGATTTTGGGCAGGGCCAGAATCGTTTCTTCGATGTAAATGGGCATGGCCTTGCGGGTGCCAAAGGGCGAGGTGCCGCCCACCAGGTAGCCACTGTGCCGGTTGGCCACCTCGGGTGCGCAAGGCTCCACCGACTTGGCGCCGATTTGCCGCGCCAGGTTTTTGGTGGACACCTTGCGGTTGCCATGCATCAGCACCACCAGCGGCTTGGCGTCCTGGTCTTGCATGATGAGGGTCTTGACGACATGGAAAGGGTCCCAGCCCAGCACCTGCGCGCTGTGCTGGGCGCCACCATGCTCCAGGTACTCGTAGGGGTGCTCGGTGTAGGCCACCCGGTGGCGCTTGAGCAGTTGGGTGGCGGGGGTTTCTGAAACGTGTTCTTTTTTGGCCATAGCTGCGTATTTTCTACGCTGCGCCGCCGCGCACCGACCCTGAATAAACCATGGTTATTGGCAGCAACAAAATATGATGATCGTAATATATTGATACAGTACACCCATGGACTCCAAACCCAGCCGCCGCGAAACCACCCACGAACGCATCGTCGAGGTGGCGGCGCGCGCCCTGCGGCGCAATGGCTACAACGGCATCGGCGTCGCGGACGTGATGCAACAGGCCGGGTTGACCCACGGCGGCTTCTACGCCCACTTCGCCTCCCGCGACGCCCTGCTGGCCGAAGCCATCGAGCGTGCCGGGCGCGACAGTGCGGCGGAAATGGACCGGCGCATCCAAGCCAGCCAGGCGCGGGGCCACAGTGCGCTGCGGGCGCTGGTCAACGCGTATCTTTCTGAAGCCCACCTCCAAGGCGTCGAAGGTGGCTGCGTGGTCGCGGCGCTCAGCTCCGAGATGCCGCGCCAGTCGCCCACCTTGCTTGCGCCCTCGACCGACCGGGTGCGCGGTCTGGTAGAGATGGTCCAGCGCGCCTTGCCCGAAGGCGGCACCCCGGAGCAAGCCATGGTCATTGCTGCCACCCTGGTCGGCACTTTGCAACTGGCCCGCACGCTGGGCACCCCCACGCAAGGCAAGGCCATGCTCGCGGCGGCGCGCAATGCGCTGCTCTCGCAGTACGACCCCACCTGAACGCCCACGCCGCGCCCTAGCCATGCATCCCATTTTTCTCATCCGTAAATATGATCATCGTCATATTCAATCCACCTATTCCCCAAGGAGCCATCCATGAAAATAGTGAATGCGACCATCCCGCTCACCGCCGCCCCCCATGCGCCGGTGAGCGCCACCGCCCCAGCACAGGCGTCGCCCTGGCCCGTTTTCTGGATCGTCAGCATCGCCGTGTTCCTGGTCTCGCTGGACACCACCATGCTGTTCGCTGCGTTTGGGGCCATACGCGCGGGCTTCCCCGGCACCTCGGCGGCCGACATGTCATGGGTGCTGAACGCTTACACCGTCGTTTACGCGGCCATGCTGATTCCGGCCGGTGGGTTGGCCGACACCCATGGCCGCAAAAAGGTGTTCATGCTCGGCGTCACGCTGTTTCTGGCCGCCTCGGCCGCCTGCGGGCTGGCGGGCACGGTCGGCTGGCTGATCGCGGCGCGCGTGGCGCAGGCGGTGGGCGCGGCGATGCTGACGCCCGCCTCGCTGTCCATCGTGCTTGACGCCTTCCCGCACAGCAAACGCGCCGTGGCGGTCAGTTTGTGGGGCGCGGTGGGCGGCCTCGCGGCGGCCATCGGGCCTAGCGTGGGGTCGTTCATTGTCGATACAGTGGGCTGGCCGTGGGCCTTTTACCTGAACCTGCCGCTGGGCGCGCTGTCGCTGTGGCGTGGTGCCGCCTTGCTGAAAGAGGCCAAGAAGCCCGCAAGCCGGCGCCCGGTCGATGGGGTCGGCATGGGCTTGCTGATCGTCGGTGTGGGTGCGCTCGCCTTGGGCATCGTGCAGTTGGATTCACCACGCTGGTCCGCCAGCGAATTGGCGGTGGCCGCCAGCACCGGGGTCATTGCGCTGATCGGCTTTGTGCAGTGGGCCCGCGTTGCGCCCGCCCCGCTGGTCGACCTGCGGCTGTTCCAACACCGCACCTACACCTTTGTGAACCTGGCCACCCTGGCCTTCGGCATTGCCTTCTCGATGATGTTCTTCGCGTTCTTCTTCTACATGACCGAGGTCTGGCACTACACGCTGCCGCAGGCGGGCCTGGCCATCACGCCGGGGCCTTTGCTCGTGATTCCCTTTGCGATCCTGTCCGGGCGCCTGGCGACCCGGCTCGGGCACCGGCCCTTTCTGGTCGGTGGAGGGCTGATCTACGCCTGCAGCGGCCTGTGGTTTTTGCTCGTGCCCGGCGCCCAGCCGGCCTACCTGGCGCACTGGCTCCCGGGATTGATCCTGGCCGGTATCGGTGTCGGGCTGGTGTTGCCCTCGCTCTCGGCTGCGGCCGTGAACCGCTTGCCGGCCGACCAGTACGCCGTGGGCAGCGCGGTGAATCAGGCCACGCGCCAGATCGGCTCGGTGATGGGTGTGGCGATCACGGTGCTGCTGCTCGGCCACCCCGGTTTGACCCACCAAAGCTTCGTCCCGCTGTACCTGTGCCATGTGGCGCTGGCGCTCTTGACGGCCCTGCTGTGCTGGCCGGTCAACACCAGGCCGCAATAACTCGCCACACGCTGAGGTGCAGCCCGCGAATCGCCGGTAAAAGCTGGCGCCCCTAGCCCGCGGCGCCACCGGCTATTTATTACAGTGCCGGATCGCGCATTTCCCAGCGGATGGCATCGATTTGCTTGAGCAGCTCGGGCGACAAGGGGGTGACCCAGGCGTTGATGTCTTCGTCGAGCTGCGCCACCGAAGTGACGCCGATGATGGTGCTGGCGACCTGCCATTTGGTGTAGCAAAAGGCCAGGGCCAGTTGCGTGGGCGTCAAGCCGTTGTCCCGCGCCAGGGCGTTGTAGCGCCGCGCGGCGGCCAGCGCCTCGGGGCGGCCCCAGCGCTGCTTGCGGGTGGACTCGAACTTGGCGATGCGCGCCTCGGCCGGCGCATCCGGGCCGGTCAGGCCCGAGGCGTCGTATTTGCCGGTGAGCAAGCCAAAGGCCAGGGGCGAATAGGCCAGCAGCGACACGCCCAAGCGGTGCATGGTTTCGTCCAGCCCGTTTTCCACGGTGCGGTTCAGCAGGCAGTAGGCGTTTTGCACCGTGGCCACGCGCGGCAACCCAAATTGCTCGGCCAGGCGCACAAACTCGTGCACGCCGTACGGCGTTTCGTTGGACAGGCCCACGGCGCGCACCTTGCCGGCCTGCACCAATTGGCCCAGCGCCTCCAACTGCACCTGCATGGAAGTGGCGCTCACGTTCTCATTTTTGGGGTTGTAATAGGCCCCGCCAAACATGGGCACATGGCGCACTGGCCAATGGATCTGGTAGAGGTCGATCACCTCGGTCTGCAGGCGCCGCAAACTGCCTTCGCAGGCGGCGATGATGTCGGCGGCCGTCAAATCGGCGCTGCCGCCGCGCACCCAGGGCATGCCGCGCGAGGGGCCGGCCACCTTGGTCGCCAGCACCAGCTTCTGGCGCGCTGTCGGGTTTTGGGCCAGCCAGTGGCCGATGATTTTTTCCGTGGCGTTGAAGGTTTCGGGCCGGGGCGGCACGGCGTACATCTCGGCCGTGTCGATGAAATTGACGCCGCGCTCCAGCGCGCGGTCGAGGATGGCGTGGGCGGTGGGCTCATCCACCTGCTCCCCAAAAGTCATGGTGCCCAGGCAGATGGGGGTGACGTGCAGGTCGCTGGACCCAAGTTGGATGGTTTTCATGCGCAGGAGTTTAGGGTTGCCCAGGAGTTTTTGCTGTCGCACGGGCTTCTGCGCGGGCCTCTTCCTGCAGACGTAACACCCGGCGCTGCACCTTGCCGGTGGTGGTCATGGGCAGCGCGTCCACAAATTCGATCTCTTTGGGGTACTCGTAGGGCGCCAGCAGGCCTTTCACATGGGTCTGCAACTCCAGCGTGAGTTGGGCATGTAATCGGGCTCTA
Source organism: Rhodoferax sp. (assembly GCF_030697375.1). Classification (GTDB taxonomy): domain Bacteria; phylum Pseudomonadota; class Gammaproteobacteria; order Burkholderiales; family Burkholderiaceae_C; genus Allorhodoferax. Next base: position 17,491 of record NZ_JAUYQD010000010.1, read on the forward strand.
GCCCCCGTATCACCTGCGCAAGCAGCTATGAAATCAGGAGCAATAACCACATAGGCCTTGACCAGCGCGCCGCGCTCGGGGTCGGGCTTGGGCACCACGGCGGCGTTGGCCACGGCCGGGTGCTTGACCAGGCAGTTTTCAATTTCGCCGGGGCCAATGCGGTAGCCCGCCGCCTTGAACACATCGTCCGAGCGGCCCTGGTACCAGAGGTAACCGTCGGTATCGCGCACCGCCAAATCGCCGGTACGGCACCATTCGCCGTCGCCGTTGCTGCCGGTGAATTTCTCCCGGGTGGCTGCTTCGTTTTTCCAGTAGCCCAGAAAGAAAATGGGGTCAGGCTGGCCCTGCACGTCCAGGCGGTTCAGCGCCACGTCCCCCGGCACGCCCACCGGGCATTCGCGGCCGTCGTCATCGATCACCGCCACCCGGTGGCCGGGGTAGCCCATGCCCATGCTGCCCGGCTTGGCGGGCCACAGCCGCGTGCAGTTGCCCACGATGTAGTTGACCTCGGTCTGGCCGAACATTTCATTGGGCTGCACGCCGAGCTGCTGCTCGCAGTAGCCAAACACGGCGTCGCCCACCGCCTCGCCCGCGCTCATGAGGGCCTGCAGTTGCAGGCCAAACTGCGCTTGCACGGTCTGCTGGCGTGTGCCGGGGTAGGCCTTCATCATGGCCTTGAGCGCGGTGGGGAACAAAAAGGTGTGGGTGACCCCGCACTGGCCCATCAGCTCCAGCGCGGATTGCGGGCCAAAGCGCCCGTTGAAGGCGACGATGGTGCGGCCAAAGTACAGCGTGGGCAGCAAGGCGTCCATCAGGCCGCCGGTCCAGGCCCAGTCGGCGGGCGACCAGAACACCGCCTGGGAGCCCGTGGGGAGCGCGCCGGCCAGCACCGCTTGGGCCGGGTCAAACCCAAACCAGTTTTGGCTGCAGACAAAACCGCTCAGGTTGCCGATCAACGCACGGTGCGGAATCAACGCGCCCTTGGGGTTGCCGGTGGTGCCGCTGGTGTAGATCAGCACCGCCGCTTCCTCGGCCTGCGTCACGGCGGGGGTGAATGCTTCGGGTGCATGGGCCAGTGCTTCGGCAAAATTCAGATCGGCACGGCCCTGGGTCGCATCCTGGCTGCCAACACCCAGCACGGCGCGCAATTGCGGGCAGTGGGCACGCGCGGACTGCAGCCCGTCCAGGCTGGCGACGTCACAAATGGCGAGCACCGCCGCGCTGTCGTGCAGGCGGTACTCCAGCGCCTCGGGGCCAAACAGCAGGGACAGCGGCATGGCCACCGCGCCCATTTGCAGCACGGCGATGTAGGCCACCGCCGTCTCGAAACACTGCGGCATGACGATAGCCACCCGGTCGCCCCGCCCAACCCCTTGGCCCGCCAGCACCTGGGACAGGCGGTTGGCCTGCGCCTGCAGCTCGGCGTAGGTATGAAATTGGCCTCCAGCCCCCGCAGAATATGCGTGGATAGCTACTCTTTTCATAGCATCTGCATGCGCAGCCCAACGGGCGCAGCAGACCTCGGCGATATTGAACTGGTCCGGCACCTGCCAAGCAAACTGGCTGTGCAAGGTGCGGTAGGGCTGCAGTGCGTCGGACGCGGGGCGTTGGGTATCGGGGTTGGCCATGAAACAACTTTCGTGAACGGGAACAGGTAATTTTGCGAAACTCAAACCAACGTCAGCGGCGACCACCGCCACCGCCCGCCCGGCCACCGCGCTGCCCCGGGGACATGGACTCACCGGGTTTCGATTTTTCCGACATGCCGCCCACCGCCCGCTCGCGCAGGTCGTGCATGCGCTCCACCGCTTCATCTTTGCCGGGCATCGCTCCACGCGCACGCATATGGTCCACGGCGGCTTTGCGGCTTTCAACAAAGTGCGCGAGGGATTGGTCGCCGCGCAACATCCCGGATTCACGCAAGCTGGCTTCCATATGGTGGTTGATGTTTCTGGCGTGCTGACTCGCCACCTCGTCGGAAGCCCCGACCAGTCCCCTTCGTGCGTCAAACGCCTGTTGTGCACCTGCGGCATCGGGGGCGTGGCGGGTGATGCCACCGCCTGCGCCGCTGAGGGTGCCAATTTCGCCGGACCCCAGCGCCACCGAATTCTTGGCATTGCCCATGAGCACTTCACCAGAGTGCACCCGCACATGGGTGTCGCTCCCATCGTCCACCATCTCGAAATCGGTCCCCCGTATGCCAACGGTGGTGGTGCGCGTGCGCAGCGCAACCGAACGTGGCGACGTTTTGGCCAGCCACCCGGTGACCATGCGCAGCGCCCCGCGCAGCAAGGTCAAACTGGCGCTGTCTTCCAGCTTGGCGGTCGCGCCATACGCCACCAGGGTGAACGCACTCTGCGCCCGCAGCACCAGCAGGGCGCCGTCGGCCAGCAGCACATGCGCGGTCGCACCTGTGCCCGTTTCGACCGTCTGCCCCTCTTGCACCCAACCACCGGTCACCGCCACTTCACGCAAGCCTGTGGCGCCGACCACCGAGGCCGCCCCCTCCACCCATTGCAGGCGCCCCGGCGCCGATGGCGTTTGCGCCCACACGCTGCGGACCTGCCATCCTGCCAGGATGGGCAAAGAAAAAACCGCCTGCATGCAGCGACGGCGCCCTTGATTTTGTGCCATGTCCATCTCCTGTAGGCTGTTGACGCCAAGCAACCATGGCGACAGCGGATCACCGCAATTCGCCCCATCCAGCGCTATCGTAGCAACTGGCCTCCGTATGATGGCGCAAATGTACCAAGTCAAAAAACAAGCCCGCAGCGAGTTCGTTCCCATCCGCAACCTCCAGTACCACGTCCAGGTCTGGGGCGAGCCCTCGCCCGACAAAATTCCGCTGGTGCTGGTGCACGGCTGGATGGACGTGGCGGCCAGCTACCAGTTTGTGGTGGATGCCTTCAGCCAAGACCACTACATCATTGCCCCCGATTGGCGCGGGTATGGCCAGACCGGCTCCGGCGGCGTCGACAACTTCTGGTTCCCCGACTACCTGGCCGACCTCGATTTCTTGCTGGACCACTACGCGCCGGGCAGCCAGGTGAACCTGGTGGGCCACAGCCTGGGCGGCAATGTGGTGATGATTTACGCCGGCATCCGCCCCGAGCGCATTCGCCGCCTGGTCAACCTGGAAGGCTTCGGCATGCCCGCCACCACGCCGGACCAGGCGCCCAAGCGTTATGCCAAGTGGATGGACGAGCTCAAAGCCCTGCACCGCGGCGAGATGGAGCTCAAAGCCTACGACAGCGCCGCCGGTGTCGCCCGCCGCCTGATGAAGACCAACCCCCGCCTGGGCGAGGACAAGGCCCACTGGCTGGCCACCCACTGGGCGCAAGAAAACGCCGACGGCAAATGGGCCATCCTGGGCCAGAGCGCCCACAAAATATCCAACGCCCAGTTGTACCGGGTAGAAGAGGTGCTGGAAATTTACAAGCGCATCAGCATGCCGGTGCTGGCGGTGGAGGCGTCGGACAACAGCCTGGACCTGTGGTGGAACGGCAAGTTCACCCTGGCGCAGTACCACGAGCGCATCCAGGCCGTGCCCAATGTGGAGATCGCCCGCATCGACGACGCCGGCCACATGATGCACCACGACCAGCCCGAAGTGCTGGCAACGCTGATTGAGCGTTTTATTGCCTGAGTTTGATCTCCTACGGATCTCCCACGGGCCCGCCAGCAGCAACGCTTCTGCTCGCCCCAATGCAGAATGCCGGGGCCGATTTCTTTCCCCCGGGAAAGCATGAGGCCCCGGCATTCTGCATTGGGGCAGGCAAGGCAGCAGGCAGCAAAAGGGGAATCCCGGGCTGGCGTGGGCACACACCGTGCGCAGTGCCGACCCATTTGTAGGCCCAAGCGACACCGGAACTAAAATGGCGGGTTATTTAAACCTTACATCTCAGGACCCGCACCATGGAAGCAGAACGCATCAACCTCATCGGCACCCAACTCACCGATCTGAGCGCTCGCACCCAAGAGTTACGGGGGTATCTTTGACTACGCTGCCAAATCTGAACGCCTGCGCACCGTCAACGCTTCGCTAGAAGACCCCACCGTCTGGAACGACCCCAAACGCGCCCAGGAACTGGGCAAAGAGAAAAAAGCGCTGGACGGCATCGTCGTCACGCTCGATGACCTGGACCGCGAACTCTCCGACAACACCGAGTTGTTCGAGATGAGCAAAGAAGAAGGCGACGAAGCGGGCCTGATCACCATCGAAGCCGAGGGCGCCAAACTGGCCGCCATCATCGAAGGGCTGGAATTCCGCCGCATGTTCAACAACCCGGCCGACCCGCTCAACTGCTTCCTGGACATCCAGGCCGGCGCCGGCGGCACCGAAGCCTGCGACTGGGCCAGCATGCTGCTGCGCCAGTACCTGCGTTATGCCGAGCGCAAAGGCTTCAAGACCATCATCGAAGACGAAACCGCGGGCGACACCGCCGGCATCAAAGGCGCCACCATCAAGATCGAGGGTGAATACGCCTTTGGCCTGCTGCGCACCGAAACCGGTGTACACCGCCTGGTGCGCAAATCGCCGTTCGACAGCTCGGGTGGACGCCACACCAGCTTTGCCAGCGTGTTTGTCTACCCCGAGATCGACGACTCCATCGAGATCGACATCAACCCCTCCGACGTGCGCGTGGACACCTTCCGGGCCAGCGGCGCGGGCGGCCAGCACATCAACAAGACCGACTCGGCCGTGCGCCTGACCCACATTCCCACCGGCATCGTGGTGCAGTGCCAGGACGGCCGCAGCCAGCACAGCAACCGCGACGTGGCGTGGAAACGCCTGCGGTCACGGCTGTACGACTTCGAGCTGCGCAAGCAACAGGAAGCCCAGCAAAAGCTGGAAGACACCAAGACCGACGTGGGCTGGGGCCACCAGATCCGCTCCTACGTGCTGGACAACAGCCGCATCAAGGACCTGCGCACCAACTACGAAACGTCTGCCACCCAAAAGGTGCTGGACGGCGATCTGGACCCCTTCATTCAGGCGTCTTTGAAGCAGGGCGTTTAAAGCGACGCCTGCCCAAACCGGAAACCGCCATGTACCTCAAAAGTCTCAAAGTCCAGCACTACAAAAGCCTGGATGACGTGTCGGTGGACTTCGCGCCGGACGTCACCGTGGTGGTGGGCCCCAACGGGGTGGGCAAAAGCAACTTTGTGGATGTACTGCGGTTTCTGCGGGATGCGGTGACGGATGACTTGGAGCATGCGGTGACGAAGCGGGAAGGCATTCAGCGCTTGTTGCAGACGTACAAGACCAAGCCTTACAAGATTGGACTTCGCTTTGACTTCGCTGAAAAAGACGAGCCAGATACAGCTAGCTATATGTTGCAAATAGCCAGTGTCGGTTCAAGTGACTATCGCGTTGAAAGTGAAGCTTGCAACTTCTTGTTGGATTCGCTTGGCATCGGTCGTCTTGACTACGATTTTCGATGGACGCGTGATACCAAGGGTCGCACTGAAGCAACATACAGTTTTCTAGATGCGAATGAAAAAAGGACAAACACTACAAGTCATCTGAACGAAGGCTATTCTCCTGATGCAATCGCTCTAAGTGCAACCCCTACCAAAGCCGACTCAAAAAATCCGATACAGAGTCCGATGTATGGAATCATTGGAATGAGCATTGCGGGATGGAACTACTGCACTATCTACCCCAACACGTTAAAAAAACCCGCTCTGCCCGACCGCGACTCCAAGCTCATGGAGTCCGGCGACAACTGGGCCTCGGTGATCAAGGCACTCAAACGCTCCCCCAAAGGCCGTGAGGCTTTGGAGCGTATCTACGACGCCATGCGTGCCGTGCTGCCCACGTTTGAAGAAGTGAGCATCCAGACCGTGGGCAGCTACCTCGTCCCACTTTTCAAATTTCGTGTGGAAGGTGAAACTGCACTGGCGAGCTTTGACCCGGTGCAGCTCTCAGACGGCACGCTGCGCCTGTTTGGCATCTTGCTTGCCGCTTACCAGTTACCGCGCCCCAAGCTCTTGGTGATTGAAGAGCCTGAGCAAACGATTTACCCCGGTGCCCTGGCTGTCTTGGCAGACGTATTCAAGGAAATTGGTAAAAACACCCAAGTGCTGATCACGACACACAGCCCTCATTTAGTGCAATTCTTCGAGCCCTCGCAAATCCGCGTTGCCGTCATGCACAACGGGATGACACAAATCCGCCCCATTCACCCCCACCAATTGGAAGCGGTGAACGAAGGCCTGCTCAGCCTGGAAGAGTTCATGACAACAGAGGGATTGCGCCCGGACGACACGGAACCATCGTCCTCATGAGCAAATTGCATTTGATCGTTGAAGGTGAAGGCGATGCGCTTGCCCTGCCAGTTTTGGTGCGGAAAATTCTGAGCGATAACGCGCTAGACCATATCCAACTCACACGCCCACAAATCAGCGGCGACATACGCAAGGTCTTCAAACGTCTAGGAGACTTCATGGGATACGGACTCAAAAATGCATGTCCGATTCTTTGGGTACTGGACTGCGACGACAAAATCGAAGACGTTGCTGGATGCCCAGTTCGTCATGTGACGAACCTGCGCGCAGCGATGGAGCAACAGCAGATACATCAATCGCAGCCAGTGGAATTCGCTTTCTTTACCAAGGAGTTTGAGTCTTTGTTTTTGGCGGAACAACACGCGTTGAAAGACTTCTATCGCCTGCCAGACACCTTGGAAATTGATGCGGGCGCGGTCCTTCGCAGAGATGCCAAAGGCGAAATCAGCAAACTGCTTGGCAAAGACCGGGGCTACAAAGAAACCATTGACCAGGCCAAGCTGGCTGCGCGGCTAGACTTGCCTACTTGCCGTGCAGTTTCGCGCGACTATCGACACTTTGAAGACGCCATTTTGCGTCTATGTAATACCCAATGACATTGCAAGCCCTGATCTTCGACATGGATGGCACCATGATCGATTCCATGCCCTCGCACACGCAAAGCTGGGAGGCATTTGCACGCCGCCACGGCCTGAACGTTGACATGTTGGACCTGATGCGCCGCACCACCGGGCGCACCGGCGTGGAGTGCATGTGCGAGCTGTTTCAGCAAGACCTGCCGACCGACACCGCCGTGGCGTTTGTGCGCGAGAAAGAAGCGCTGTACCGCGAGCTGTTTGCCCCCCATTTTTCGGAGGTGGCCGGCTTCAAATCCTTTGCATCGCAAGCGCAATCGCGTGGTCTGAAAATCGGCGTAGGCACGGCGGGTGACCAGCACAACATTGCTTTTGCCTACGCCAACCTGCGCATGGCACAAACGCCCCTGGCCACCGTGGGCGGCGACGAAGGCCTGCCCGGCAAACCCGCCCCCGCCATTTTTCTGGAAGTGGCGCGGCGCCTGGGCGTGCCACCCGAGCACTGCATCGTGTTTGAAGACGCCCCCCTTGGCATAGAAGCTGCAAGGCGCGCGGGCATGCGCGCCGTGGGCATTTGCTCGGGCCACAGCGCCGCCGAGTTGTCCGGCCCTCATGTATTGGCCCACGCACCCGATTACCACGCATTGATCGCATCACAATTTCTGGAGACACACCATGTTGCAACTTCGTGAGGGGCAAGGCCCAGCCACCGTCATTTGCCGCGCCGACTACACCGCGCCGGCGTACTGGATCGACACCGTCGAGCTGTGCTTCGACCTGGACCCGGCCAAGACCCGCGTGCTCAACCGGATGACGCTGCGCCGCAACCCCGATGTGGCAGCCCAGCCGCTGCGCCTGGACGGTGAAGAGCTGAACCTGGCCCGCGTGCTGGTCAATGGCCAGGGTGCCTCCTTCAAAATGGACGGCAACCAGCTGGTGCTGGACAACCTGCCCGAAGGCGGTGAGCCCTTTGCGTTGGAAATTTTCACCACCTGTGCGCCCATCAAAAACACCAAGCTGATGGGCCTGTATGTGAGCAACGACTCCTTCTTCACCCAGTGTGAGGCTGAGGGGTTCCGGCGCATCACCTACTTCCTGGACCGCCCCGATGTGATGGCCAGCTACACCGTGACCCTGCGCGCCGACAAGGCCAAGTACCCGGTGCTGCTCTCCAACGGCAACCTGGTCGAGCAAGGGGATCTGGAGGACGGCCGCCATTTCGCCAAGTGGATGGACCCGCACCGCAAGCCCTGCTACCTGTTTGCCCTGGTCGCCGGCCAACTGGTGGCACGCGAGCAGCGCATCACCTCGCGCGCTGGCAAAGACCACCTGCTGCAGGTCTATGTGCGCCCCGGCGACCTGGACAAAACCGAACACGCCATGAACTCCCTGATGGCCAGCGTGGCCTGGGACGAAGCCCGCTTTGGTCTGCCGCTGGACCTGGAGCGCTTCATGATCGTCGCCACCAGCGACTTCAACATGGGCGCCATGGAGAACAAGGGCCTCAACATCTTCAACACCAAGTACGTGCTGGCCAACCCCGCCACCGCCACCGACGCCGATTTCTCCAATATCGAGAGCGTGGTCGGCCATGAGTACTTCCACAACTGGACCGGCAACCGCATCACCTGCCGCGACTGGTTCCAGCTCTCCTTGAAGGAAGGCCTGACCGTGTTCCGCGACCAGGAATTCAGCCAGGACCTGTGCGGTGAGCCGTCCGCCCGCGCCGTCAAGCGCATCGAAGATGTGCGCGTGCTGCGCACCGCCCAGTTCCCAGAGGACGCGGGCCCCATGGCCCACCCGGTGCGCCCGGACAGCTACATCGAGATCAACAACTTCTACACCGTCACCATTTACGAAAAAGGTGCCGAGGTGGTGCGCATGATGCAGACCCTGGCGGGCTCGCCAGCGCAAAACATCTCCGGCCGGGCCGGTTTTGCCCTGGGCATGAAGCTGTATTTCGAACGCTTTGACGGCCAGGCCGTGACCTGCGACGACTTCGCCCAAAGCATTGCCGACGCCAACCCCGACTCCGAACTGGCCCGCCTGCTGCCCCAGTTCAAACGCTGGTACAGCCAGGCCGGCACGCCCCGCCTGGCCGCCCGCGGTGAATACGATGCCACGGCGCGCACGTACACCCTGCACTTCAGCCAAAGCTGCGGGGTCACCCCCGGCCAGGCCATTAAAGACGCCTTTGTCATTCCCGTCAGCCTGGGCCTGGTGGGCGCCAGCAGCGGTGCGGCCCTGCCCTTGCAGGTGCAAGGCGGCACCAGCACAGCGGACAGCCACCTCTTTGTACTGACCACGGAAACCGGCTCCATCACCTTTGACAAGGTGGACGAGGAGCCCGTGCCCTCCATCCTGCGTGGCTTCTCGGCCCCGGTGGTGCTGGACTTTGACTACACCGACGCACAGTTGCTCACCCTGCTGGCCAACGACCCGGACCCCTTCAACCGCTGGGAAGCCGGTCAGCGCCTGGCCCTGCGAAGCGCTATACATTCCATAGCTGCTCCCGCAGACTCCACGGGGGCTACAGGCCTGAATGATGCCTATATTGCGGCCATGCGCGCGGTGCTGCGCCACCCCACGCTGGACGCTGCGTTCAAGGAGCTGGTCCTCACCCTGCCCTCCGAAACCTACATTGCCGAGCAGATGGACGTGGTCGATCCGCAGCGCATCCATGCGGTGCGCGAAGCCATGCGTCTGCAACTGGCCACCGCGCTGCAGGCCGACTGGCAGTGGGCCTTTGCCGTGCATCAGGACAACGGCGGCTACCGTCCCGACGTCCGCTCGGCCGGCCGTCGCGCCCTGGCCGGCATGGCGCTCAACGCCCTGTGCCTGGCCGCGATCGAGTCTGGCGACCCGGTGTGGCCTGGCAAGGCGCTGCAGTGCTTCAAAGACGCCAGCAACATGACCGACCGTTTCAATGCACTGCAGGCGCTGGTCAACAGCGGCCACGCCCTGGCAGCACCCGCCTTGGCACGCTTTCATGCGCTGTTCAAGGACGAAGCCCTGGTACTGGACAAATGGTTCGCCCTGCAAGCCGGTGCACCCGACCGGGGCGGCCAGGTGCTGCCCGCCGTGCGCCAATTGCTCGCGCACCCGGACTTCAACATTCGCAACCCCAACCGCGCACGCAGCGTTATCTCCAACTACTGCGCCGCCAATCCGGGCGCCTTCCACCGCCCCGATGCCGCGGGCTATGTGTTCTGGAGCGAGCGCGTCATGGAGCTGGACAGCATCAATCCGCAGGTTGCGGCCCGTCTGGCACGCGCCCTGGACCGCTGGAAAAAGCTGGCCGAACCCTACCGCAGCGCCGCCCGCGAGGCCCTGGCCCGCGTCGCCGCCAAGAGCGATTTAAGCAACGATGTGCGCGAAGTCCTGGACCGCGCGCTGGCCGACTGAAATTGATGTACCAAGGCTTTCCAAGGAAAAAAATATGGCTCCAAAAATCTCCCTCACCCGCTACCTGGTAGAGCAACAACGCGTGGACGGGTCCATCCCGGCCCAGTTGCGGCTATTGCTGGAAGTGGTCGCCCGCGCCTGCAAGAGCATCAGCCAGGCCGTCAACAAAGGCGCCCTGGGGGGCGTGCTGGGCACGGCCGACATTGAGAATGTGCAGGGCGAAATCCAGAAAAAGCTCGACATCATCGCCAACGAGGTGTTGATCGAAGCCAACGAGTGGGGCGGCCACCTGGGCGCCATGGCCAGCGAGGAAATGGAAGGCATCTACGTGGTGCCCAACCGCTACCCCCAGGGCGAATACCTGCTGCTGTTTGACCCCTTGGACGGCTCCAGCAACATCGATGTGAACGTGAGCATCGGCACCATCTTCAGCGTGCTGCTCAAGCCCGAAGGCCCTGGCGTGTCCGAGCAAGACTTTTTGCAGGCGGGCGCCAAACAGGTGGCGGCCGGCTACTGTGTCTACGGCCCGCAGACCACGCTGGTACTGACGGTGGGCGACGGTGTGGCCATGTTCACCCTGGACCGCGAGCAAGGCTCTTTTGTGCTGACCCAGGAAAACGTGCGTATTCCTGAGGACACCAAGGAATTCGCCATCAACATGAGCAATATGCGCCACTGGGATGCCCCGGTCAAACGCTATGTGGACGAGTGCCTGGCGGGCAAAGATGGCCCGCGCGGCAAAGACTTCAACATGCGCTGGATTGCCAGCATGGTGGCCGATGTGCACCGCATCCTCACCCGCGGCGGCATCTTCTTGTACCCCTGGGACAAACGCGAACCTGAAAAACCCGGCAAGCTGCGCCTGATGTACGAAGCCAACCCGATGAGCTGGCTCGTCGAACAGGCTGGTGGCGCCGCCACCAACGGCAAGGAACGTATTCTGGACATCCAGCCCGGCAAACTGCACCAGCGCGTGAGCGTGGTGCTGGGCTCCAAGAACGAAGTGGAACGCGTGACCCGCTACCACCACGAAGCCCCATGAATGTAGCCAGCGCGAGCTGGTTATAATCTAAGGCTTACCAGCCGGTGTAGCTCAGTCGGTAGAGCAGCTCATTCGTAATGAGAAGGTCGGGTGTTCGATTCATCTCTCCGGCACCAAATGGAAAGCCCTGATTCCCAAGAATCAGGGCTTTTTTCATATGCCGGTTGGCTGGGTATGACATCATCTGGAGCCCATGCACATCCGCTCGCCTGACGCCTCACCACAAACACACACGCCCACCCTGTTCTGGTGGGTGGTAGGCGTCTCCATCGCCTTGGCATTGCTGCCCACCATATGGACGTCGCTGGACTTGAGCGCCGCCGGTGTGTTCATCGGTGGCGCAAAACAACTGGATTCGGTCCATTGGGTCTGGGTCGAACTGATCAACCTGTATGTGCCCGCCGTATTCCGCTCGGTAGTTATCGCCGCCTTGGTGGCCTGGATCTACCTCCGTGTGCGCGGGCTGGCCCGCCCATGGCATTTGCCTTTGGCTTTTGTCGTCCTGGCGGGCACGCTGGGGCCGGGGGTGCTGGTCAACAGCGGCTTCAAAGACAACTGGCAGCGCGCGCGCCCCTACCAGGTGCAGCAGTTCGGCGGAACCCAGCAGTTCACCCGCGCCACGGTGATGACCGACCAGTGCAACAACAACTGTTCCTTTGTCAGCGGCCATGTGGCCTGCGGCTTTTTTCTGGCGAGTGTGATGCTGGTGCACCGCCGACGCCGGTACCAGTGGGCGGCGGTGGGGGTTGCGGCAGGATGGACCATCGGCTTTGCCCGCATGTCCGACGCGGCGCACTGGTTGAGTGATGTGCTGTGGGCGGGTCCCATCACGCTGCTGTGCAGCTGGGTGGTCTGGAAAGGCCTGTTATGGGCCTACAAGGTCGGCCCGGCTACGGTGCAGGACGCTCCATCAAGCCCTGTGCAACCGTAGCAAAGCGCAGCCGAAGCCCCAGCTCTTGTTTCATGCGCGCATTGACCATGCGCCGCGATTCGCTCATAAAACTCAGCAGCATGACCGGCAATTGTGCCCGCGCACCCTCGCGGGCCACCCTGGGCGGGCGCGGCAGCTGGTACAGGTCAGCGGCCAAATCAAAGTAGTCGCCCATTTTCAGGCGGGTGTCGTCGTTGATGTTGTAAACGCGTTGCGCGCGGGCCCGCCAAACAGCCAGCACACAGGCCCGCGCCAGATCATCGGCGTGGATATGGTTGGTGTACACATCGTCAGGCTCCTGCAAAACAGGGGTTCCTTTGCGCAGGCGGGCGTGTGGTGTGCCACCTTCCCGGTCGGGCGCATAAATGCCGGGGATGCGCAATATGCTGGTCCGAATACCGGCCGAGCGCCCCAGAAAGCGCACGTAGTGCTCGGCAAACACGCGCCGACGCGCGCGGGGCGTGTCGGGATGGCTGGCCCGTGTTTCATCGACCCAAGCCCCCGCACAGTCCCCATAGACGCCGCTGGTGGAGGCATATACCAGTGAAACGGGATGGGAGCGCCTGCGCAAGGCCCGCACCAACGCCAGTGTGCGGGGGTCCGTCCAGCCCTCAGACGGTGGAGGGGCCAAGTGCAGCACACGGGTGGCGATGCCGGCCAGGCGCAGCAAGGTGGCAGGCGCGTCCAAATTGCCGACCAGGGGCGTGATGCCTTGGGCGCGCAGGGATGCCACACGTTCGGTGCTGGAAGTAAGTGCCAAAAGGCGCGTCTTGGCGGGCACGATACGGGCGGCACGCTGGCCCACATCGCCGCATCCCACAATGAGTAGGCGTTCGCGACGGAATCGGGCAGGGAGGGCGCCCAGTGGAGTTTGGTTTGAAGGCAAAATCGGGGGTGTTAAAAATGAGCTTCTCAAGGATACCCAATAGATGACTGCAAGCGACGCAAATAGCCCAAATTTCTCGGTCACGGTGCAACCCAGTGGCCGCACCTTCCGCGTAGCCGAAGGAGAAACGGTGCTGGCCGCAGGTATCAGCCAAGGCGTTGGACTGCCCTATGGCTGCAAAGACGGCGCCTGCGGCTCCTGCAAATGCCAAATGCTTTCGGGCAAGGTGACGCACGGAACCCACCAGAGCAAAGCCCTGACCCCAGAAGAAGAGGCCTCTGGGTTTATTTTGACCTGCTGCGCAGCACCCCAGTCCGATCTGTTTTTGGAGTCACGCCAAGTCACCGAAGCCGGCGCGTTTCCCATCAAGAAGATGCCGACGCGGGTGAACACCTTGGAGAAAAGATCTGCTGACGTGATGGTGTTGCAGCTGCAACTGCCTGCCAACGACGCCTTTGGCTACCGTGCCGGTCAGTACATTGAAATTCTGTTGCGCGACGGCGCCCGCCGCAGTTACTCCATGGCCAACGCACCCCACATGGGGCCGGGCCTTGAACTGCATATCCGCCACATGCCCGGCGGCAAGTTCACCGACCATGTGTTTGGCGCGATGAAGGAAAAGGAAATTTTGCGCGTGGAAGGGCCTTACGGCAGCTTCTTCCTGCGGGAAGACTCCAACAAACCGCTGATTTTGCTGGCATCGGGCACCGGTTTTGCGCCGGTCAAGGCGCTGATCGAACACATGCAATTTCAAAACATTGACAGACCCGTGACCCTGTACTGGGGCGCGCGGCGGCCTTCCGACCTGTACATGGACGAATGGGTTCAGGCGCAACTCAAATCCATGCCCCATTTGCGTTATGTGCCCGTGGTGTCAGACGCCTTGGCGCAAGACCAATGGACGGGGCGCGCGGGGTTTGTCCACCGTGCGGTGATGGAGGACTTTGCGGACCTCTCGGGCCACCAGATCTATGCCTGTGGCGCCCCCATCGTCATTGAGTCGGCCCGCAAAGATTTCTGCACACAAGCCGCCCTCCCGCCCGATGAATTCTTTGCAGACTCCTTCACCTCGGAAGCGGACAAGGCATCGGCTTAAATCGGTTTACTTTTTGCGGCCAGCGTGCTGCCCACCTTGCCGGTGGTCACGTTGGCCATCGTGGTTCATGTCGCGCTGTGGATCATGCTTTTGATTGAAGATCGCCTGGTTTTCCCGGTTTTGCATCCGCGTGAGGTGTTCCCGCTCTTTGGCGCTGACTGCGCCATCCGCCTTGGCCTTGTCTTCCACCCGGTCAATGCGCGCTTCGCCCTTTTGCAAACGATTGGCTTCTCGCTCGGTCAGCCTGCCGGATGCAAGGCCCTGCGCAATGCGTTTTTGTTGTCGCGCTTCGCGGGCATCAATTCGGGGTGTGGCCAAGGGGTCCTTGGGTGCGGGAGTGGCGGTTTGTGCGAATGCAACGCCACCCGCCAGCAAAACCACAGCAGCAAGCCATGCGTGAACCTTCATAGTGAACTCCATTTAAACAGTGACATGGACAATCTCCATGCCACTGCAACGGGCGGCACCAGCGATAGGTCTGACATCCCCAATGCAAAGACATGTAAGGAGTTGTCACAAAACCACTGGCGGCGAGCAGTGCCGCCAAAGTTCAAGCCGCTGCCTTTGATGGCGCGTTGCCGCTGGCGCTCCATTCACTCAGCACGACGGCCACCACCACCATGGCACCACCCAAGGCCGCTGTCCAGGTCAGCCCTTCGGCCAGCCACATCCAGGCAAACAAGGCCGCAAACACCGGCTCCATGGCGTACACCAGCGCCGCCTTGTCGGCCGATACATGGCGTTGTGCCATGGCTTGCAGAAAAAGCATGCCCGCCGTGGCAACGATGCCGAGATACGCCAGCCCGGCCCACACCGACAGATCCAAGCGCCCGGGCAGAGTTTGCAGCTTGTCGGTTCCCCAAGCGTCCACCAGCATCCACAGACTGCCCAGCAGCGCCATCCAGACAATTTGTGTGGCCGCCAGTTGCCGTGGCATATGGCGAGCGGCGCGCTGGGACAACACAATGACGTACAAGGCATAGGCCAGCGCACCGAGTACGGTGGCCACGTCCGCCATCAGATTTGATCCACCTTCCCACGACATCAAGCCAATGCCTGCGCAGGCCAGGGTGGCGGCCCCCATCACCGACAGTGTCAATCGGGTGCCAAACACCACGCCCAGCAGGGGCACCATGAGCACATTCAAACTGGTCAGAAAGGCGCTGCGATTGGAAGAGATGAACTGCAGCCCAAAGGCCTGCAAGACATAGGAGACAAGCACCAGCGCCCCCAGCAGGCCGCCGTCGAGCCAGGTGCGCCGTGGCACCCGCAAGGCAAGCGGCGCCATGCAGAACGCCGCTATCAAAAACCGCAAGGCCGAAACCTCCACACCACTGAGGTGGGCGGTTGCAGCCTTGAGTACCGGAAAGGTCGCACCCCACACCAGGGTGACAAACAGCAAAGCAAGGACGTGGATGTTGACACCCACGCCCAGGGCGCGCTTATTCACCCAGATAAGCAGCCCGCACCTTGGGATCGGTGAGCATCACCTTGGCATCACCCGTCATGGTGACGATGCCGGACTCCATCACATAACCCCGGTTGGCAATGGCCAAGGCACGGCTGGCATTTTGTTCCACCAGCAAGACCGTAACGCCCTGGGCATACACATCACGCACCACCTCAAAGATCTTGTCCACCATGATGGGCGACAGCCCCATGGACGGCTCGTCCAGCAACAAGACCTTGGGGCGGCTCATCAGGGCGCGTCCCATGGCCAGCATCTGCTGCTCGCCGCCCGACATGGTGCCGGAGAGCTGGTCGCGGCGCTCTTTCAGGCGCGGAAAAATCGTAAATACCTTGTCGATGTCCGCCAGAATGTCCGCCTTGTCGTTGCGGATGTAAGCACCCATCTGCAGGTTTTCGAGGATGGTCATGCGGGTGAACACGCCACGGCCTTCCGGCACCATGGCCAAGCCTTGCTTGACCAGGTCCCAAGGGCCTTGTCCGCGAATGCTCTTGCCCAGGTACTCGATATCGCCAGCCGCAATCGGCAAGGTTCCCGTGATGGCTTTCATGGTGGTGGTCTTGCCCGCACCGTTGGAGCCAATGAGGGACACCAGTTCACCTTCACGCACTTCAAAATCGACGCCCTTGACGGCCTGGATTCCACCGTAGGAAACCTTGAGGCCTGTCACCTTGAGTAAGGTCTTTGTTGTCATTGTTGTTCCTTAGTGGCCGCTGGTGCCCAAATACGCTTCAATCACTTTTTCATTCTTCTGCACATCGGCGGGCGTGCCTTCGGCAATTTGTTTGCCGTAGTCCAACACGGTCACGCGGTCGCACAGTCCCATCACCAGTTTGACATCGTGCTCGATGAGCAAAATGGTGCGGTTATCTTTGCGGATGCGGTCGATCAACTCGCGCAACATCACCTTCTCGGTGGCATTCATGCCCGCAGCGGGTTCGTCCAATGCGATCAACTGGGGGTCGGTGGCCAAGGCCCGCGCAATCTCCAGGCGCCGCTGGTCACCGTAGCTCAGGGTGCGCGCCTTGTAGGGTGCGAATTTGCCAATGCCCACGTAGTCCAGCAATTCCTGGGCACGTTTGGCAATCGCCGCCTCTTCGGCCTTGAAACCCGAGGTGCGAAACATGGCGCCCATCAAGCCCGAGTGGGTGCGGATGTGCCGCCCCACCATCACGTTTTCCAGCGCCGTCATCTCGGAGAACAAGCGAATATTCTGAAAGGTGCGTGCGATACCAGCCTTCGCCACCAAGTGCACCGCCGTGGGCTGGTAAGGTTTGCCAGCCAGTTCGAACGACCCACTGTCGGGTGTGTACAGGCCTGTGAGCACGTTGAAAAACGTGGTCTTGCCCGCACCATTGGGGCCGATCAGCCCATACACCTGGCCGCGTTTGATTTTGATTCCCACATCGCTCAGGGCCTGTAGGCCGCCGAAACGTTTGGAAACGCCTGAAACGTTAAGTACTGTGTCTGTCATGTTGATTCCGTTCAGCTCTCTGAGCAGCTTAAGATTTGGTGCTCTGCAAAGATTGGCCATGTTCTGGAGAAGGCCACAGGCCGCGCGGACGCATGAGCATGATGGTGATCATGGCAAGCGCAATCAGCAACTGGCGCAAGATGGAGGCATCCAGACGTCCGTCGGTCATGGCTTGCAGGGGACCTGCCACATAACGCAGTACTTCTGGCAAGGCGGACAGCAACACAGCGCCCAGGATCACGCCAGGCAAGTGTCCGACGCCACCCAACACCACCATGGCCACGATCATCACTGACTCCATCAAGCTGAAGGATTCGGGTGAAATAAAGCCCTGGAAAGCGCCGAACATGGCACCCGACACGCCGCCAAACGTAGCGCCCATGCCGAAGGCCAACAACTTCAGGTTACGGGTGTTGATGCCCATGGCCTTGGCTGCGATTTCGTCTTCGCGAATCGCCATCCATGCACGGCCCACGCGGGACAGTTCCAGCCGGTGGCAGATCACCACACTGATGACGACCATGGCCAGGAACAGGTAGTAATACAGGGAGACGGACGCAAACTCGACCCCCAGCAAAGAGACCTTTTTGCCCAGATTCAGCCCAAAAAAGCTCACCGGGTCAATCGAGCTAATGCCCTTGGGACCGTTGGTAATGTTGACCGGGTTGTCCAGGTTGTTCAAGAACACACGGATGATTTCGCCAAAACCCAAGGTCACGATGGCCAGGTAGTCACCCCGCAAACGCAGGGTGGGCGCGCCCAGCAAAATACCAAAAACACCCGCCGAGGCGGCCGCGATGGGCACCACGATCCACAGCGGCGTATGCAAGCCTTCAGGGAACATGGCCGCAATGGCTGGGAACGTTTCGATCAGATGCGGTGACGCCAACAAACCGTACATATAGGCACCAATGGCAAAAAACGCCACATACCCCAAGTCCAGCAGGCCCGCGTAGCCCACCACAATATTCAGCCCCAGGGACAGCAGCA
Organism: Rhodoferax sp.; assembly: GCF_030697375.1. GTDB lineage: Bacteria > Pseudomonadota > Gammaproteobacteria > Burkholderiales > Burkholderiaceae_C > Allorhodoferax. Next base: position 35,649 of record NZ_JAUYQD010000010.1, read on the forward strand.
CAAACAGCAAGGCCATGTCGGCAATGCGAACCCAGGCGTTGCCGAAGCTTTGCAGCAACAAGGGCAGCACCAGCAGGCCGACGGCCGCCAGCAGGAAAACGACGATTTTTTGTTGTTTCATGGATGAAATCTCCTTAGGCGCGATCAGCGACACGTTCGCCAAGCAGGCCCGATGGGCGCAGCGTCAGCACAATGATCAAGACGATGAAGGCGAAGATGTCGGAGTAGTGACTACCCAGCACACCGCCGGTCAGGGCGCCAATGTAGCCCGCACCAATCGACTCGATCAGCCCCAGCAAAATGGCGCCAACCACCGCACCGGCCAGATTGCCGATGCCGCCAAACACGGCTGCCGTAAAGGCCTTGAGGCCAGGCAAAAAGCCCATGGCATGTTGCGCAGTGCCGTAGTTGGATGCGTACATCACACCGGCAATGGCCGCCAGCACGGCACCAATAATGAAGGTGGCCGAAATCACCACGTCGGGCTTCACACCCATCAGGCCAGCCACCCGGGGATTCTCAGCCGTGGCGCGCATGGCACGACCCAGCTTGGTGTAATTGACCAACCACATCAACAACGCCAGCGAGACGGCCGTCACCGCCAAGATCACTACCTGGGTCGGCGATATCACGGCTCCGGCAATGTCAATGGGCGTGTTGGACAACAAGGTGGGATACGACTTGTAGTTGGGCTTCCAGATGATCATGGCCAGCGTTTGCAGCAAGATGGACATGCCGATGGCGGTGATCAGGGGAGCCAGTTTGGGGCTGTTGCGTAGCGGGCGGTAGGCCACTTTTTCGATGACGAAATTGAGCGTGGCAGCCACTACGCAGGCAATGATCAGGGCCAAAAACAGCACCACATAGCCGGGTGTTCCAGGCATGGAGTCTTGCATCAAGCCGATGATGGTCCAGCTGGTCAGGGCACCGACCATCATGACTTCGCCATGGGCAAAGTTGATCAGGCCAATGATGCCGTACACCATGGTGTAGCCGAGCGCAATGAGCGCGTACATGCTGCCCAACACCAGACCGTTGATGATCTGCTGTACAAAAATATCCATAAAACTTCTCCGATTTGTGGCCGGCGCTTTAATCAGCGGTTTGCTGATGAGCGGTACGGCCTTGTGAGCACTACCAATTCGTAAGCAATAAATCCGCCGCGTAGCGACCGAGGAACGACACTGGCAGATTGGTGGACGCGATTGTAGCTAAGGGGGGCTGGCAACGCGCCCTTGATTTACATGGGTTTACCCTTAGCAATTTGGTTCATAAGGTCAAAGATGCTTCTATAAGAATGTCTAATGATCAATGCAGATCCCCGCGATTTAGCACCACCGCAGCGGCCCGCACCATGCTGGCCGCATTCACTCCAAAAATGGCTGCGCAGCGCAGCAACGATGGGGCCTTGCTTGCTATGCAACATGCGTGCCACAAAGGGTACGGCCGCCCCCCTCCATCCGCTTTTTCAATGCGGCCACGCCCACTGCCGCGCGTTGGTCCATCACCCGCCCGGCCAGTGGCAGCACTATGTACTTGACGAACAAGTTGCTATTTCTACTGAACATGCGCCAAGTGAGCGCACAGGAATTCGTCTCTGTTTCAGTCAACGCGATTTCCATGCGTGGCATGAGCGGCGCAAATCGACCTTCCGTGGCAAAAAAATGGTGGCCCCGCACCTCGCGCACCTCCAGCGTGATTTTTCGTGTTCCCTTGAGCGGCACTGACACGGTTTCAAGGTACTGTTTTCCTTGTTGCCCGTGGCGGAGTGTGTTGGCCGATTCGATGGAGATGACGCCTGGAAACCACTCGCCAAACTTTTCCATATTCGACACATACTCGAAGACAGCCAACATGGGCCGCTGGATGTGGACCGTCTTTTCAGTAAGCAAATGCATAGGTGGACTCTTTCTGAAAACGAAGCGCTCTTGGCTTCGTTACATGGTGTTAAAAAACCATGGTAATGTGTAGAGCCAGGTCTACAGTCAAGGGAAATTTCAATGCGTATTGCCGAGTTGGAAACCCGGACCGGGTTGGGTCGCCATGCGCTTCGCTTTTACGAACGCGAGGGACTGCTGGTCGGCGTATGCCGGGGTCCCAACAATTACCGTGACTACCCTGAGTCGGCGGTCAAAGACGCCACCTTGCTACAGCAACTCCAATCGCTGGGTTTTTCGCTGCAAGAGATACGTGAAGTGCTGAATGCGATGCGCGCGAAAAGCATCGATTGCGCGCAAGGTGCCCGCTTGATGGCGGAAAAACGCACTGTAGTCGAGGCGCAGATCGCGAACTTGCGCAAAGTGAGCGAGATACTGATGCGGGAACAGCAGCGCCTGGAAGACAGAGCGGCGCGTCACAGTGCTTCAGAGAAACCCCGTTGATACATGCCGCAAAGACACCGTTGATTGCGGAAGTCGGAGCGGCCACCGCCCTTGGCCACTTTCACTGGGCTATGGGTATGGCGTAGTGCATCAGCGACGCATCGGATGTGGCGTGGTAACGGGAGTCGTAGATCTCCAGATCCACTCCGCCGCCGTGCGCGGTGCCAGAGGACAACAACCAACTGGAATAAATGTAGTTGACCGTGTTGTCGATACCCTGTGCCGCGCCTTGGTGCGCAAACTTGGCATAACGTGCGCCCGGCACTTCGATCGCTTGCATGCCAGGGGGCAGGGCCGCGCTCTGGCGGACCTCGATGGCCGCAAAGTATTGCAGTTGGTCCGAAGACTCGCGCACCGGGCTGACCACGCCGTAACACACGCCGGGCACGGCATGCGGCACTTCGCCGAGCCGACTCAAAAAACCAGCCCATAACGGCGGCAGCTTCTTGGCCAGGTTGTTTTTCTCGGAATCGATGCCATAGAACAGCGTGCGCATGGCGACCAATTGCATGGCGCGCTGTTCGTACACCTCGGGCACCAGGGACACGTTGCGGTGGATGTGGCGCAGGTAGTCGGCATCCAGCTCCACTTTCTTCACAAACAGAGACCGGCTGCCAAAGGCACGGTACTGTCCCGGCGTGATGCGAAAACAGGACTTGAAGGCGCGGGTAAAGCTCTCTTGTGTTTCATATCCCGCCGCCAGCGCGATGTCCAAGATCGGGAGCTGGGTACCCAGCAATTGGTCCAATGCCTTGGCAAAACGGCGGGACCGTATGTAGGTCTTCAGGGTCTCGTTGGTCAGGGCCCGGAACACGCGCTGGAAATGCCATTGGCTCAGCCCCGCCGCCTTGGCCACGTCGGACAGCGCGATCTCCGTGTCCAGGTGGGCTTCGACATAGTCAATGCCTTGTTGAACGCGTTTGAGGTAGTGCACGGCGTGGGTTCTGGTCAGGTTGCGGCAAAAAAACCGCTCATTGCCACCAGCTTGCCATCGTTGTTGTACTTGCCGTAGCTGGTGCCTTCGCCGATCACCTGGCCCTTGCCGTCGAGCATGTTCCAGGTGGCGATGCTTTGCTGGTGGTGGGTGCTAAAGGTCTTGGTCTGGAAGTGACCATCCGGTACTTGTTGGTGAAACGCGTCCATGTAAGCCGTCAGTTCTTGCCACCCTTGGGTGGTCACGTTGGGGTCGTTGTACACACAGTGCGGATCCAGGCTTTGCGCGAACAAGGCCTGCTTTTCCACGGTAGTGGCCGCTTTCCAGGACGCGGTGTAGGTTTCCCAGGTCTGGTTCAAAGAGTGGTTCATGGTAGCTCCAAAGTGATGAAGACCCGATTTTTCTGGGCCAGGAACCACCCTTTTGACATTTTGTGCTTTTGTTTGCAACGCCACTGTCGCAAGCTAGCGCGGTCCACGCCACCGGCCATGCGGACCTGGATGGTCCGTGGTCGTGCCTTCGCGGTACTTACGGATAAGGAAATTCAACCGCATCAGGCCAAGCATGTCATGGGCTTGGCGCGCAGAGGCACCGTTGATTGCTGAAATCGGAGCGGCCGCGGCCGTTTCGCTCGGTCACCGATTGACGCGCTGGCCGACCTCCTACACTGCCTGGACCAGGCGAATGCGCGCGTCCTGCTCGCTGACCTGATCACCGAGCACCCGAATTATCTGGAAGCCTATGATTGGCTGGCCCGGGTTCACCAGCATCTGGGTAGCCATGAGGCCGAGGCGAGTCTGTAGCGGCGTGCCACCGCACCGTCGCCCAAATCCGCGCCACGCCAGAACGCGCTGGGATGCTCAGGCGGTATTCGACCGGGCCGGCAAAACCGACGAGGGTCACGCACTGCTTGGACAGTCAAGCCAGCAAACACGGAAAGCCATGAACCAAGGGGGGGAGCCCTGCTGCGCGCAGGCAAACTCGATGAAGCCCTGGAACGCATACATGCCGCCTGCACCCTGAGCCACGCAATCCTGCCGAACCACGGTTGGTGCCAATTGACCCAGCCCAAGCCCTCACCACTGGAGCTTTTTTTGAGCGCCACGCCAAGTTTCGGTTTGTGCGCCAAGGGATCGCTTGGGGCGTTGCGCCAGCAGCACCACCGCGATAAGCACCAGCATGCCGCCGAACCATTGGCCGACAGTGACCGATTCGCCCAGCAAGGCCACGCCCAGGCACATTGTGATCACGGGCTCCAGCGTTGACACGATCGAAGCCTGCGCCGCTCCGATGACGTTGATTCCAACCAGGAAGGCGGCGATCGCGATCACGGTCGAAAAAAGGGCGGTGGCGCCAATCGCCAGCCAAGCAAGCATGTTATTCGGCAGCGCGCCGCCATCCACCACCGCCAGAGCACTGTTGCCGAGTGCGGCGGCCCCCATCACCACCAGCGTCGCCGCCAGCGGATCGGCCCGCTGCGTCAGCCGGTTGCCCAAGAGGATGTACACCGCATACACCGCGGCCGACACCAACCCCAAGCCGATGCCCAGCGGCTGACCTTCCAGTTTGCCCCCGAGCGTGATTGCGATGCCGGCCATGGCGATTGCTACCAGGACCAGCGTGCGACGGTCCAATTTTTCCCAGCCGAGTAATACCGCCATCACGGTCACCAGCACCGGGTAAACATAGAGCAGCAAGGCCACCAGGCCGCTGCTGGCGTACTTCAGCGCGGTGAAATAACTTTGTGCCTGCGCGGTGTACAGGGAGCCCATCAACGCGAAGCCAGCCAAGGTGCGCCCGCGCGGCAGCGCGATGCGCTGGTACCAGAGCAGTGGCGCCAGCAGCACGACTGCCAGCGAAAAGCGCAACGCCAGCAACACTGACGTGCTGACGCCGGCGGCATAGGCAATCTTGGCGAACAGGGCGATGCTGCCGAATCCGAGCGCGGATAGCAGTACCAGCAAGATGGCGGAACGGTGCGACATGGCGAGTCCTTCTATTTCAGTATTTCAGTCAACGAGATGGCAGGGCTATGTTGGCCGCAATCCCTCAATAGAATTCAGTCTATGGGCTTGTCACAATCGGTACAAATCAATATTCTTTCGCAATACCCACAATATTATTAGGCCTCCATGTCACGCCACCTGCCTCCTCTGCCCGCTGTTCGCGCTTTTGAATCCGCAGCCCGCCACGGTGGTTTTCAGCGTGCTGGCGAAGAGCTACACGTTTCGGCTGGTGCGGTTGCGCACCAGGTCAAACAATTGGAAGCCTGGCTCGGCGTCGAACTATTCCGCCGATTGGCGCGCGGGGTCGTGCTGAGCACGGCCGGCCAGCGTTATGCGGATGCGCTACAGCCGCTGTTGAACGGCCTGGAAGAAGTCTCAGAAGCAACGCGCCGCCAGGGCGACGAACGGGTGGTCACAGTGACCTCAGTGCCCTCGCTGGTCACCAATTGGCTGATGCCGCGCTTGGGTCGCCTGCGCGAGCAGCACCCCGAAATCGACATGCGGATTTTGTCGTCGATACACCCGGTTGATTTTCAGCGCGAAGGCGTCGACGTCGCGATCCGGCTCGGCACCGGCCCCTATCCCGGCATGAAAGCCGACGTGCTCATGGAAGAATGGTTTTCCGCCGTCTGCAGCCCGGCGTTTCGCGCTGGCGCGCCGGACATCGTGCAGCCGGCCGACCTGCTGCGCCACCCGCTACTGCACGATGAGATGGAGGTGCGGATCCCCAACGAACTGAACTGGGCACGCTGGCTACAGACATTCGGCGTGCAGTACGCCGGCACGGGTGGGACGAGTTTTTCGCACACCTACCTGACCCTGGAAGCCGCCGCCGCTGGTCAGGGAGTGGCCATCGCGGCCGAGCCCTTTATTGCCGGGTATATAGGTGCCGGTCGCTTGGTGCGTGTGTTGGCACAGCGGGTACAAGGCCCCTACCGCTTTCATTTGCTGCGCCCGCCATCGGCGCAGGCGCGGCCACTGGTGCAGGCATTTTGCAACTGGGTCATGGCGGAGGTGAAGGCGGACCAGGTGGAGGCGCGGGATTTGGGCCACGGCAAAGCCATGGGCAAAATGCCGCATTCGCAGGGCTGGGTCTAGCGTGTCATTGCCTTCGCCCTAGAACCGCCACTTGACGTGCATCCGCCAGCGCGATGGCCGCCCGGGGGGGGATATCAACCCCGGGCCATCAACGCCCTCCCCCGCGCCAGGTAAGCGGACATTTCCGGTTCAGGCACCATGCAGCCGCCCGTGGCCCAAATGAGGTGTGTCGCCTTGGCAAGCCGAGCGGGGCTCAGGCCCACGCGTGCACGGTACTGCTGTTGTTCGGTCAGCACACGTTCCATACCCGGCACACCGGCCAAGGCTGATGGCTCCAGGCACAAACCCTCGGTTTGCTCCATCACCGCGAGCAGGCGGTAGAGTTCCTCATCGCTGACGGTGTAGTAGCCGTCGATCAAACGCCGCATCGCTTTACCCACAAATCCCGATGGACGACCGACCGCCAGGCCATCTGCCGCCGTGATGTTGTCGATACCAAAATCTTGCACCGACACAGCGTCGTGCAGCCCGGTATAGACCCCAAGCAACATGCACGGCGCGTGTGTGGGTTCGGCAAAGAAACAATGCACATCGTCACCAAAAATTAGCTTCAAACCGAATGCGACCCCGCCAGGTCCGCCACCCACGCCACACGGCAGATACACCATCAGAGGGTGTTCCGCATCCACAACAATCCCCGCACCTGCCAGTTGGTGTTGCAGGCGCTCAGCCGCCACCGCGTAACCCAGAAACAGGTTGATCGAATTTTCATCGTCTACGAAGTGGCAACAGGGGTCAACAGATGCCTGTTGGCGCCCCTGCTCCACAGCGACGCTGTAGTCAGACTTGTATTCAACAACCGTTACGCCATGTGAACGCAGTTTTTCCTTCTTCCATTGGCGGGCATCGGCCGACATATGGACTGTGGCCTGAAATCCAAGACGGGCCGCCATGATGCCAATCGACAGCCCCAGATTGCCGGTTGAACCCACCGCAATTTTGTAGCCCCCAAAAAACGCACGACAAGCGTCACTGTCCAAGGCCGCGTAGTTGTCTGTCACCGCCAGCAAACCTTCGCGCAGGGCCAAGTTTTCGGCGTGCTTGAGCACCTCGTAGATTCCGCCACGTGCCTTGATGGAGCCGGAAATGGGCAGATGGCTGTCTTGCTTCAACCAAAGCGCACCGGTGTCGGCCAACCCATGGGTTTCAAGCAACGCGGCCAGCAGACGCGGAAGCGCCAAGATGCCGGACTCGATCATGCCGTGACTGTCCGCCGTCTCTGGGAATACACGCGCAATATAGGGTGCGAACCGCGACAGCCGCGCGCTGGCATCGGCCACATCCGCGGCACCGAGCCCGACATCTGACAATGCCTTCTCAGCACAGACGATCTCAGGGTTAAACCAGCTGGTTTCCCTCAGCGCCATCAGTTCTTTGACCAGCGGAAACTCGCTGCACCAAGCGGCAAGTGGTTTACCTAAAATCATGCGAAAGCTCCGTCAAGTGAATGGTTTGTGGTGAGGGCCGAATGTCAATCCGCCCTTAGTATCCGCGTGCCAGATCCACAATACCTCCCACCGATTCGCCTTTTTCCAGAGCCTCAATCTTGCTGGCAATTTGCCGGATACTTTCTGTTCGCTCGGTCAGGGCGGCAATATGTGGCGTGATCGCGATACGGGGTTCGCGCCAAAATGGATGTCCGCTGGGCAATGGCTCTGTGCGAAATGCATCCAAGGTAGCGCCGCCCAGCTGACCACTGGACAGTGCGGCCAGCAGGTCGTCGTCCACCACCTGCGCGCCACGCGCCACATTGATCAGGTGCGCGCCCCTTGCCAGGCAATTGAACACGGTGCGGTCAAGCATGTTTTCCGTTTGTGCGGTCAAAGGCATCATGTTGACCAGCGCCTGCAATCCATCCAGAAACACCGGCAATGTTTCTTCGCCGCTGTAACACTGAACGCCAGCCAGATGTTTCCTGCTTCGACTCCAGCCACGCACCGGGAAACCCATTGCGGCCAGATAACTGGCCACTTGCGTGCCGAGTGCGCCCAGGCCCATTACGCCAATGGGATAGTCGGCCTGGATTTTCGGTGGCAGCACATGCCAGCGCATTTCTTGCTTCAATTGTCCGTACGCGTCCATCTGCCGAAAATGGCGTAACACTGCCTGGCCCACATAGTGATTCATTTGCGCAGCCATACCCGCATCGTCCAATTTAATCAAGGATACGTGCGGTGGCAGCAGGAACGGATGCTCCCGTAAAAACCCCAGCAGTACATCGACCCCGGCACCCAGGTTAAACACCGCCTTGAGTCCCTGGCGCCGCTGCAGCAGTTCGAGCGGTGGCTTCCAAACCAGGGCGTAGTCGGCGGGATCGGCATCCCCGGGATGCCACATGCGAATCTGCGCCTGTGGCAAGTGCCGAGCCAAGTCCGCCAGCCACGGCGCAGGATCGTCTTGGTGTTTGTAAAAAAGAATAGAAATCATTTTGCGAACAATTGCCCCATATCGTTGAAACCCTTGAACTCCAGTGCGTTCCCGCTGGGGTCGTGCAGGAACAGCGTGGACTGCTCACCGACCTGCCCCTGAAAGCGGGTATGGGATTGCACTGCGAACTTGGCCCCGGCCACGGTCAGCCGGTCTGACAGGGCTTGCCATTGATCCATCGGAAATACGGCACCAAAATGCGGCACCGACACGTGCGTGCCATCCACCTTGCCGCCGCCCTGGGGCTGTGCAGGCGCCAAGTGCGCGGTGATCTGATGGCCAAAAAAATCGTAGTCAATCCATTCTTCAGTGCTGCGCCCCTCGACACAGCCCAAAACATCGCCGTAAAAAATGCGCGTTGCGGCGAGATCCTGCACCGGGAAGGCGAGGTGAAACGGGTGAAGTGTGGCCATGGTCGATTCCATCCATTGAGTTGGTGTAAAAATATTTTAGTATCAATAAAATTGAATTAATAACGATATATTTTCATGTTTTAAACAAATTAATTTGATTAGAAAATCATGCTGCGAACCCTTGAAACCTTTGTTGCCATTCACCGCCACGGCACCTTCTCCCGCGCAGGCGCGCGTATTGGACTCACCCAATCAGCCATCAGTGCGCAAATGAAAAGGCTGGAAGTGGACTTGGATGTTGCGCTGTTTGTTCGGAGCCAACGGCATGCCACCTTGACGGACGAAGGGCGCCGTTTACTACCTCTGGCGGAGCAGTTGCTGGAGTTGGCGGCCCGCATACCCAGTCTGATTCGACAAGAGTCGCCGGGCGGGCGTCTGCGTGTGGGCGCTATCGCCAGTGTGCAGTCCGGCCTCCTGCCAGACGCCATATCAAATTACAAGGCCGAGTTTCCGGCAGTGGATTTGCAAATCTTGCCTGGCGTGTCCATGCAACTGCTGGATTGGGCCGATACCGGAGCAATCGACCTGGCGTTGCTGGTACGACCGCCGTTTGCCTTGCCTCGGGAATTGCGGTGGCAGGCACTGTGGCGAGAGCCTTATGTATTGATTTCGCCAAACGCTCAGCAACAGGACACTGTGCAGCAACTGTTAACGAGCCAGCCGTTCATTCGCTATGACCGCAGTTCCTATGGTGGACGCCTGGTGCAAGCCTTTCTTGCACGGCATCGAATCACCGTGCGGGATGGCATGGAGTTGGACGATCTGGAGGCGATTGTGCGCATGGTGGAACGCGGACTGGGCGTATCGCTGATTCCGGTCACCCATGCCCTACAGTTGAACGGACGCCAGGTGCGCATATGGCCTTTGGGCAAGGACACGTTTTACCGTGAGATCGGGCTAATAACCGGGCACCAGCGCGATACGGATGTCATTTGCAATGCCTTTATTGATACCTTGAAGCGACTGGTACCGCTGGACACGTCACCCGAGCGGCGCCAGTAAAGCGTTTAGGTCGCCCACGCTGAATTTGATGGCCGCCGCGCCGTCAAAGCCCAGCACACCGTCGGTCAGCGCCTGTTTGCGCGCCTGCTGCTCCAGCATGCGCACTTCAATGTTGCCCTCCACCACCTGTTGGCGCCGACACATCAGTCGACTGAACCCCTAAAGGTATTTGGACAATCGATAGACCTCCCTGACATGAAAATGACCCTGAGCGGTGTGTTGCCCAAGTTTCTCGAGGCTTTGTCGGATGTCAAGGAAGGCGATACTGCGCAGGTACAGTTTGTACCTACCAAAAATTTCAAACTGTCTCGTACGTTCATGATTTAGTGTTTTTCTCCAGTTGTTTGCCTTTTAGGTCAGAGCACTTTGGTGCGACAAATATCCTTCCGTGCCGACTGGAGACGTAAGCTACTGCGACCCTGAAAGCAACATGAATCGACACTCAGAACCCCAAAGCCCCGAGCTACTACGCCGCCTGCTCCGCTCCAAAGACCGCATGGACGCCGCCTCGCAAGAAGACTGGCCCGTGCAGCGACTCGCAGCGGTGAGCCATGTGTCTGAAGCCCATTTCGCACGGTCATTCAAAGAGGCTTTTGGCGTACCACCGCACCGCTACCTGCTGACGCGGCGCATCGAGCGGGCCGTGGCGCTGCTGCGCGACAGCGAGCTTGCCATCACCGACATCGCCTTCCAGACCGGGTGGCGCAGCCTGGGCACGTTTGGGCGCATATTTCGCGACATAACCGGCGAGACGCCCAGCGCGGTCCGCTTGCGCGCCCGGGGCGAGGCGGATGGGTTGCACCGCGTGCCGGCTTGCATCGTCAGTGCGGCACACCGGCCCGATCTCAAGACCGCAGTTTTGGAGAAGCGCCGCCGTTTGGCCGGCGATATAAATAAGGCTCCATCCAACTGAATGAAAGCAAGAGAGGTTTCAATGAGCCAAACAACGAATGTGCAAGTGGTAGGTGTGTATGTGCGAGACCAGGACGAAGCGCTCGCGTTTTATGTAGACAAGCTGGGGTTCCAGGTGCACACCGATGTACGCAATGGCGACTACCGGTGGCTGACGGTGCAGTACCCGGGCCAGCCATCGTTCCAGCTCGGGCTGTTCAGACCGGGGCCGCCGATGCATGACGCTGCCACAGCGCAGACCTTGCAGGCCATGGTTGCCAAAGGGGCCATGCCGCCTCTGGTGCTGGAAGTGGACGACTGCCGTGCCGCGTATGAGCGCATGCGGGCCTTGGGTGTGGAGTTTACGCAGGAGCCGGTGGACCGTTACGGCGCCGTGGACGCGGGTTTCCGCGATCCGGCGGGCAACGGGTGGAAGATGATCCAGGCGCGCCGCTGAGGCAGGTAGGAACACGCATGAGCACTTCATCACCAGCATCAAGCAACAAAGGGTTCCGGCAGATTCACCGCTGGTTGTCCATCGTCTTTACGCTGACGGTCGCCGCCAACTTCGTGGCAATGAGTCAAGGGCAACCCCCGGCCTGGATCACCTATGCGCCGCTACCGCCACTGGCTTTGCTCCTGCTCACAGGCCTGTACCTGTTTATGTTGCCGTATTTCGCCAAGTGGCACGGGTTGGGGGCATTCAGACGCCCCTGACCTCCGGTCCCACCCGCCCCAAGGCAGCTTTCACAATGCTCGCCGCGTCCACCCCAAAGTAACCGCGCAAGGCCGCCCGCGTATCGCTGCGGCCGAAGCCATCGGTGCCCAGCGTCAGGTAGCTGCGGCCCCCGGGCAGGAAGGCGCGCACGCTTTCCGGCACGGCGCACACATAGTCCGTGGCTGCGATGATGGGGCCGGTGCTGCCTTGCAATTGCTTTTCGATAAAGGGCATGGGTGCGGACATCTCACCGGCCATCTGGCGCTGCAGGCTGTCGCGGCCATCGCGGGCCAGTTCGCTCCAACTCGTGACGCTGTACACGTCCACGTTGACGCCTTGCGCGGCCAGCAAGTGCGCGGCCTTGACGACTTCGGTCAGGATGGCGCCCGAGCCCAGCAGGGTCACATTTTTGAGCGTTTTATGGCTCTGCCCCCCGTCTTCATTGCGGGAGCAGCTAGCAAAATGATAGCAACCTCGAATCACCTCCTGCTCCACGCCCTCGGGCAAGTCGGGCTGGGCGTAGTTCTCGTTCATCATGGTGACGTAGTAGAAAACGTCTTTTTGTTCCACCAGCATCTCGCGCATGCCGTGGTCGATGATGACCGCCAGCTCGCCCGCAAATGCCGGGTCGTAGGCCTTGCAGTTGGGGATGGTCGCGGCCACCAGGTGGCTGCTGCCATCCTGGTGCTGCAGGCCCTCGCCGCCCAAGGTGGTGCGCCCCGAGGTGGCGCCCAGCAAGAAGCCCCGGGCGCGCTGGTCCGCCGCCGCCCAGATGGAATCCCCCACGCGCTGGAAGCCGAACATGGAGTAGTAGATATAGAAGGGCAGCACGGCCAGGCCGTGCACGCTGTAGCTGGTGGCCGCCGCCGTCCAGCTGGCAATGGCGCCGGCCTCGCTGATGCCCTCTTCCAGGATCTGCCCGTCCATGGCTTCGCGGTAGCTCAGCACCGAGCCGATGTCTTCGGGCGCGTAACGCTGGCCCACGCTGGAGTAGATGCCCACCTGCTTGAATAGGTTGGCCATGCCGAAGGTGCGCGCCTCGTCGGCCACGATGGGCACGATGCGCGGGCCCAGGGCACTGTCTTTGAGCAAGTTGCCCAGCATGCGCACAAAGGCCATGGTGGTGCTCATTTCCTTGCCGCCCGCCTGGAGCGCAAACTGGGCGTAGCTGGCCAGCGCGGGCACCGGCACCTGCGCACACGCGGTGTAGCGCTTGGGCAGGTAGCCGCCCAGGCGCTGGCGCTGCGCGTGCAGGTAGCGCATCTCGGCGCTGTCTTCGGCCGGTTTGTAGAACTCCAGGTTGGTGACCTGCTCGTCGGTCATGGGCAGGTTGAAGCGGTTGCGAAAGGCGATCAAATCGGTCTCGTCAAACTTCTTCTGGCTGTGCGTGGTCATCTTGCCCTGGCCCGCGCTGCCCATGCCGTAGCCCTTTTTGGTGTGCGCCAAAATCACCGTGGGCTGGCCCTGGTGATTCGCCGCCGCGGCATAGGCGGCGTGGATTTTCACCAGGTCGTGCCCGCCGCGTTTGAGCCGGTCGATCTGCTCGTCCGTCATGCCCTGGGCCAGGCGCGCCAGTTCTTCGTTCTGGCCAAAGAAGCTGTCGCGGTTGAAGCGCCCGTCCTTGGCGGCAAAGGTCTGCATCTGGCCGTCCACCGTGTTGGCAAAGGCCTTGGTCAGCGCGCCGGTCAGGTCGCGGGCAAACAGGCCGTCCCAGTCGCTGCCCCAGACCAGTTTGATGACGTTCCAGCCCGCGCCGGAAAACAGTTTTTCCAGCTCGTCGATGATGCGGCCGTTGCCGCGCACCGGGCCGTCCAGGCGCTGCAGGTTGCAGTTGACCACCCACACCAGGTTGTCCAGCCCTTCGCGGGCGGCCAGGGTGAGCGCACTCATGCTCTCGGGCTCGTCCATCTCGCCATCGCCAAACACGCCCCACACTTTGCGCTGCGAGCAGTCCAGCAACTGGCGGTGCGTGAGGTAGCGCATGAAGCGCGCGTGGTAGATGGAGCTGATGGGGCCAATGCCCATGGAGCCGGTGGGGAACTGCCAGAAATCGGGCATCAGGTAGGGGTGCGGGTAGCTGCACAGGCCGCGTGCGCCCTCCCCCGTGGTGGCTTGCGGCGCCGTCAACTCCTGCCGGTAGTGGGTCAAATCGTCGGCGCTCAAACGCCCTTCGAGGTAAGCCCGCGCGTACACGCCGGGGGCGCTGTGCGGCTGGAAAAACACCAAATCCCCCAGACTGGCCCCCACGCTGGCCCCAATGCTTGCTTCGCTGCGGGCCTGGAAGAAATGGTTGTAGCCGGTCTCGAACAAATCCGCCGCGCTGGCGTAGCTGGCGACGTGGCCGCCTAGCTCTCCGTAGGCCTGGTTGGCGCGCACCACCATGGCCAGCGCGTTCCAGCGCATCAGCGAGGCCAGCCGCTCTTCCATGGCCAGATCGCCCGGGAACACCGGCTGCTGGTCCACGCCGATGGTGTTGATATAGGGCGTGGCCAATTCCGGCTGCCAGCCCACGCGCTGGGTGCGCGCTTGGCGGGCCAGTTCGTCCAGCACAAAGCGGGCACGTTCGGGGCCCTGGGCGGCCAGCAGGGCCGCGAAGGCGTCACGCCACTCGGCTGTTTCTTGTGGATCAGCGTCGCAGATGTCGGGGTGTTGGGTGGATGTGTTCATGACGGCAACTATACAAACACTGGCGCAGAATGTGCTGCCAATACATGCCTTGAAATCTCGGTTTCAAAGCAGAAGATTTCAACAATGACGAAGATTCAAGCGGAAAAGTCTGTACGCCCGCGCCATTGGCGGGCATACAGACCACACCCTCTAGCGAGGGTGCTTAAGCGGCTTCCAAACAAGCCTCGACCGGCTCCCCCTGTGGCACCGCGCTGGCGGCGGCCGGCTGCGCCATCTGCACCGCGTTCAGCGCCTGCGTGATGTCGGCCAGGATGTCGTGGATGTCTTCCAGCCCGATGGACAGGCGCACCAGCCCGTCGCTGATACCGTGTGCCGCGCGCTGCTCCGGGGTGTAGGTGGAATGCGTCATGCTGGCCGGGTGCTGGGCCAGGGTTTCGGCATCGCCCAGGCTGACGGCGCGGGTCACCAGTTGCAGGGCGTCCATGAAGCGGATACCCGCCTGCAGCCCGCCCTTGAGTTCAAACGCCACCATGCCGCCGAACTGGCGCATCTGGCGCTTGGCCAGTGCATGCTGGGTGAAGGTGGGCAAACCCGGAAAATGCACCACGGCCGTGGCCGCATGGCGCTGCAGCAACTCGGCCACCTTCTGCGCACTCTGGCAGTGCCGGTCCATGCGCAGGGTCAGGGTCTTGAGCCCGCGCATCACCAAATGCGCGTCTTGCGCCGACATCACCGCGCCGGTCATGTCCTTCAGGCCAAACAGCCGCACCCGCAGCGCCAGCTCGGCGTCCGCAAAAATGGCGGCACCGGCTGTCAGGTCGCCATGGCCCCCGAGGTACTTGGTCATGGAATGCACACTCACATCGGCACCTAGCAGCAGCGGCTGCTGCAGGTAGGGCGTGCAGTAGGTGTTGTCCACCACCACCTTGGCGCCGCCCGCGTGGGCGATGACGGACACGGCCGCGATGTCCACCAGCCGCATATTGGGGTTGGCGGGGGACTCAAAGTACACCACCTTCGTTTTCGGGCCCATGGCCTGGGCCACGTTGGCGGGGTCGGTCATGTCCACATGGCGCACGGTCACGCCAAAGCGCGTCAGACCATGGTTCAAAAAGGAGAAAGTGCAACCGTACAGCGTGAGGTCGGCCAGCACCTCGTCGCCCTGCTCCAGCAGGGACCACAGCGTGGCCGTGATGGCGCCCATGCCCGAGCCAAACACCACTGCGCCCGCGCCCTCTTCCAGACTGGCCAAGCGGCCCTCCAGCAAAGCCAGCGTGGGATTGGCAATACGCGTGTAAAAGTAGCCCGGCTCGGTGCCCGCAAAACAACGGCCCCCGTAGGCCGCATCGGGGAAGGCATAGGTGGCGGAGGTGTGGATGGGCGGCACCAACGCGCCTTGGTTGTCGGCCGGGTTGTAGCCATGGTGGATGGCGCGGGTGCTGAAGCCTTGGGTGGGGGATGTCTCGCTCATATGCATTCCTTGGTGCGTGAATGTGGTTGTTTTTATAGAATTGTTAGCCAATCACCAGGGAAAATATTTGCCATTTATTCCCGATAAATGGCAAATATTGGATAAACCATCCCACTTATTGTTGAACGTAGGTAATATTTACCCATGAGCACAGAACCCCTGGACAACACCGACCGCCAACTGCTGGAAGCCCTGCAACACGACGCCCGCCAGACCGTGGCCGAACTGGCCCACAAGGTGTCCCTCTCGCCCTCGCCGTGTTGGCGCCGGGTGCGCCAGCTGGAAGAAAGCGGCGTCATCGAGGGCTACCACGCCCACCTGAGCCGTAAAAAGCTGGGCTACGGCGTCACCGGCTTTGTGCATTTGCAAATGAACAACCACACGCCCGAAGTCATCGCCGCCTTCGAGCGCGAGGTGGTGGCCCTGCCCCAGGTGCTGGCCTGCCACAACCTGTCCGGCCGCTACGACTACCTCATCGAGGCCATTGCCCCGGACCTGGAATCGTTCTCGCTACTGGTGCGCGCCAAGATCGGCAGTCTGCCGGGGGTCAAAGAAATCTCCACCAGCTTTTCACTCAAAGAAGTGAAACATGCAGGGACGTTGCCGGTGGTGTGAGCGTCAAGACAGCTCTGCGGGGCGCGAAGGGCGTGTGGTGAGTGCACGACTTCCCAGCACGATGGCCAGGGCGACGAGGATCAGCGCCCCCGCAACGGCGAACGTCGTTTGCATGCCGGTGGCCACCGCCTCCGGTCGCGCCGTGGTGATGTCGGCCGCCTTGGAGGCGAATGCAAACACCGCGCCCATGGCGGAGGCCCCCGTCATAAGCCCCAGATTGCGCGACAGGTTGAGCATGCCGGACAGGACGCCCCGCTGGTCGGCAGGCATATCCGCCATCACGGCCGTGTTGTTGGCGGCCTGGAACAGTTGGTAGCCGGGGGTCAAGACAGCAATGGCTGCGATGTAGCCCACCATGCCAAACAGGGCCGCAAGCCCGGACAGCGCAAACGCACCCACCGCCATGGCGACGAGTCCGGCAATGACCATGCCTGGCGCGCCCCAGTGGTCCACCAAGCGACCGGCCAGGACACCGGTCAAGGCGGAAATGACGGGGCCAATCGACAGCACGAGCCCCACCAGCGCCGCATTGAGCCCGAGCGCACGCGCGAGGTAGAACGGCCCGACCACCAGCGTGGCCATCATCACCGTCGCAACAAGTGCATTCGTGGCGAGGCTGGCACTGAAGCCAGGGGCGCGGAACATCGCCAAGCGGACCAAAGGGGCAGCGGCTTTTGTCTCCGCCCACACAAACAGCCCCACGCCGATGGCCGCCGCCAACAGCAGCGCCAGGTTGAGCGGACCGAAACCGCCGCGTCCGTCGCCCGAACGGGTGGTCATGGCAAGCGCATAGGCCGCCAGCGTCAAGGCCAGCAGCAGCGTGCCCAGGTGGTCAAACCGGGGCCTGTCCGTCTTTGGCCCCTGGCGATCCACCGGCAGGTAGCGGCGCGCAAGCACCCAGGTCAAAAGGCCCAGGGGCACGTTGACAAAGAACATGGCCTGCCAACCAAACCCGGCGATGAGGACACCACCCAGCGACGGTCCGAGCGCAGTGCCCACGGCGGACATGGTTCCCAGCAGCCCCATGGCGCTGCCGGCCCTGGACTTCGGCACCGTCTCACCGACAAAGGCCATGGTCAGCGCCATCATGGTGGCGGCACCCAGCCCCTGCACCGCCCGGGCGGCAATCAGCAGCCCGAGCGTGGACGCAAGGCCGCACAGGACGGACGCCACCGTGAACAGGGCGATGCCGGCCAGTAGCAATCGGCGTCGGCCGGTGAGGTCACCCAGCCGTCCAACACTGACGATCAGCGTGGTGATGGCCAGCAGATAAGCCAGGACGACCCACTGGACTTCTTGAAAGGAGGCGTTAAACGCCTGGGCCAAGGTCGGCAAACCCACATTGGCGATGCTGGTGCCCAGCGAGGACAGCAGCATGGACAGCGACAGGCTGGCGAGCGCCCAGCGGACGGAAACTGCCGCCTCTGGGTTTGCAATGCTTGTTTTCAAAATGAACTCCGTTCTATGGCAACTCCCGAAATGGAGCAGACAGGCCAAGCGTAGGTTTTTGTCTGGCAAAGCGGAAGACGCACCATTTGCACTGTGTTCGTGCGTTCAACGCCATGCCACGGCCAAACTGCGCTATGGTGGATGCATGTCTACACCCGATCTCAACCTGCTGGTCACCCTGGATGTGCTGCTTCAGGAAGGCAGCGTGGCGCGCGCCGCCCGGCGGCTGCGGCTGAGCCCCTCGGCCATGAGCCGCGCGCTGGCGCGCTTGCGGGAGACCACGGGCGATCCACTTCTGGTTCGGGCCGGGCGTGGCCTCGTTCCCACACCCCGGGCGCTCGAACTGCGCGAGCGGGTCAGCCAACTCGTGCAAGACGGCGAAGCGGTGTTACGCCCTGCTGAGCAGATCCAGCTCCAGCAGCTGGTGCGAACCTTCACCCTGCGGACCAGCGATGGCTTTGTGGAAAACTTCGGGCCGGCCCTCCTCGCACGCGTCGGCCAAGAAGCGCCCGGCGTGCGCCTGTGCTTCGTGCAAAAAACAAACAAGGACAGCGCCCCGCTGCGCGAGGGGAGCATCGATCTGGAAACCGGCGTGGTGGGCAATGCGACGGGCCCGGAGGTGCGCGTGCAGGCCCTGTTCCGCGACCGCTTTGTGGGCGTTGTGCGAACAGGGCACGCACTGAGCCAGGGCGAGGTCACCGCCTCGCGCTATTTGGCGGGCCGGCACGTCAGCGTTTCGCGGCGGGGTTTGGCCAAGGGCCCGATAGACGAGGCCCTGCATACGCTGGGCTGGGAGCGGGAGATCGTCACCATCGTCGGTGGCTTCTCCACCGCGCTGGCCCTGGCCCGCGCCTCCGACCTGATCGCCAGCGTGCCCGAACGGCACACCGGCAACCTGCGCGCCGGCATGCACAGCTTCCCACTCCCGATCCCCACGCCGGAAATCACGGTGTCCATGCTCTGGCACCCCAGGTTGCATGCCGACCCGGCGCACCGCTGGCTGCGCGGGTGTGTTCGGGAGGTTTGCGCGGAACCCGACAGCACCGTTATCGGAATCAACTAGGGCTTGCCGTTGGCGCAACTTGGGTAAGGGGCAGTCTCTCCCGAGACCCTGGGACATAGTTTGATCGGCAAAAGTATCCTTGTTCGGTCCGCCCATTTGACATTGTCAAACTTGATTGGAACCTGCGAGGCTTCGCCCCTCTCAGCCCATTGAACGGAGTAGTAATCCTCTTCACCCTTGATCACAATGGCGAGTAGGGACTCGCTATAAGGCGCCCCAGTCGGATTGGCTACGCCGCAGCTTATAACGGCGGCAAATGCATCGTGGCTGCCGAACTTCAATTCCCCAAGGCTGGTGGCGCTGTATGAATCCGGGCAGCTACGCTTGAAACCACCTGCCATGCCACTTGCGAAACGCATCGGGGTTAGGTTTGGATTCGATGCCAAGCCCTTGGTCCCGGAAATCGTCAGCATCTGAGACCACTTTTGAAGACTCTCACCCGCCAGCACTGATTCCTGAATATATTGACCTGCTTTGGCATCTTCGAAGGCTGGCACAAACCCCTTCGGGAAAGAAAACATCAAAAGCTGGCTAAAGATGGGGGTGATTGTCTTTACCGAATACCCTTGTTGCCGCAACACGTCCACTTCGTTCATCTTGGGTCCGTTGTCCTGTGCCAAGGAGAGCGAGCAAAGTGCGCTCAAAACGGCCAGCGGCAATAATTTAAAAGTCATGTATTTTTCTCCCTCACCTAAAAAAGTAAACAAACGACAGGTCGCAGAATTGGCCTAACAGGCTGCTGAAATATTGGCATGCAAAGCCAGCCCTGCCTCCCGCGTGAGCGGAATTTCTCGGGACTGATTTCGTAATTTGAAACTCAGGCTCTTTTGGAGCTGATTTCCGGTTGTTTTGAGGTCGTTTTCCATCG
>NZ_JAUYQD010000013.1 GCF_030697375.1 Rhodoferax sp.
GCCAGGCGGCAAATTCTTCCAAGCAGCGCTCAATGCGCTGGCGGTCTGTGTCTTTCATGTGTCCATCCTCGTCGTTGAAAACAACGAGCGTGGCAAATCCGCTTCAACCTCGCAAGATGGCGCAGACCGGACGCTTACGATCAATCTGTTTCTTCCAGTAGCGTTACTCCGGGCGTTTCTGCTTCGTCATCGCCTAACTTATCAATCGACGCGGACCCACAACAGCAGGAGGCGGCTGCGCCGCTCATGTTGGTGGCCCGGGCATTTTTACGTTAGGGCGCTCCACCTATGCGAAACCAGTACCGCGTCACTAAGTACGACCCATCGCTGCGAGACAACGGCGGCGCCTTCACGGGTAAGGAATGGACATCGCGCTCCGATATCGGTCGCATGTTCGGCGGCGCACTTCTTACGGAGGCTGAGTATCTGGGTGTTGAGGCCGCATATCTCTTCGCTGTCGAGGCATTCCTAAGCGAAGCCAAGGTTGAAGCGCTCACTCTGTCTGGGCTGGAGAGCACCTCGTCTACCAAGCTTCCGCAGTTCGCGAAGAATGGGGCAACTCTCTCAGCTTCAGAATGCGTCAAGTTTGCATGCCTTGCTCTTCGCGAAGAGGCTTGGGGCAAACTAATCGCACCCGGTCGCGCATACGTGCACTTTGGCTACGACTACTACATGTACTTCGGCCTTCCGTCGAAATGCCTAGGTGCTGTTTCGGCAGTTCAAAAAAAAGGCTTGTTTGTCGAGCAGTTCAGATCCCCGTACCTCCGCCAGCTCCCTACCCTTCAGTCAAGAGGACGTTATGCAGCTTAAATCCGTTGCGTTCAGCGCCGCTGAAGAGGTGCACTGGGGCTCCGATATCGAGAGCGTTCATTTCGACGCAAATGGGCTGGTTGTGGTGGTTGCGCGTGAACCTATGCCAGATGGCCAAGTACGAGGGCTGCAAGTCAAATTCGAGTCGGCGGATGCTTTCCGCTACCTAGACGAGGTGGAGATTGCTACATATTGGATGTCAAAGGGTTTTGTTTCAGGGCACCATGTTTTGGAAATTTTGGAGGGAGGGTGGTCCGATGAGGAATCTTCAAGGAAGGGCTACAGCACTCAGCAACGTGGGTGGCTGGTTGTTACCGGCAATGGCTGTGTCAGTGTATTTTCTTCCGTTGAACCCGTTGTCGACCCCGTCGTGTATGTACCCGCATAACAAGTTGCTCGTCACGGGCATGCAGCAGACTTTTTGCACAGTTTCGTTGAACTAATCAATGAAAATCCTCACAGCTATTCTTGCTTTATTTGTTGGGTTTAAGGCCGTCGCGATAGAGTTTACAAACGGGTTCGCTCTTGAAACGAAAGAAGGAACTCACGTCGGATTCGTGCTCGGCTCGCCAAGCTTCAAGGTCAACGATGGTGATTGCGTGTTCATGTTGCAGCCCACTACAGCCGAAGTTATCGAAACTCCACTTGGAATTATTATTTCCGAGCTTAAGGTCGCAGGAGAACACCCTTGGAAAAAAGGGAGTGGCGGTATCGTTGTACTGGCTGGAGAGCGCGCTCTTCTGACGATTCTGCACGACGGCTCGGTGTTGGACATGAACGGCAAGCAGATTGGCAAGGCGAAGCCACTACCTATAAAAAATAGTGCCCAATAGTCCAATCAATCGGACTACCTCCGCGTCGCACGCTTAAGCATCCGGCTATTTCCAACGTTCGAGCAAAAATCATCACCCCCTGGGAGTCAGAACACAATGCAAATCCAAGCCAACGAAGTCGACTTGCAAACACCCACCGGGCCTATGCGCTGTTATGTATACCGCCCCAAAGATACCGACCAAAGTGTTGGAAAAAAATTCCCGGCTCTGATTCTCTACTCCGAAATTTTCCAGCAAACCGCACCGATTCGCCGCAGCGCGCAAATGATGGCGGGGCATGGTTTTATCGTGGTTGTGCCGGAGGTGTTTCATGAACTCAACCCCATCGGCACCGTCCTCGGCTACGACGATGCGGGCCGTGACAAAGGCAATGCGGACAAAGTGGCGAAGTCTTTGGAAGCGCACGACAGTGACGCACAAACCATCGTCGAGTACGTGGCAACCTTGGATTGTTACTCCGGCAGGATCGGTGCCATGGGTTTCTGCCTGGGCGGTGGCCTGGCCTACCGTGCCGCGCTCAACCCCGCCATTTCGGCCACTTCTTGCTTTTACGCCACCGACATTCACTCCGGCTTAACACCGTCCAATCCCGGCAATGACAGCCTCTCGCGCACTGGCGAGATCCAGGGCGAATTGCAAATGGTCTGGGGCAAACAAGACCCGCATATTCCCGCCGAGGGCCGTGCCTTGGTCTACAAGAAGCTGGCAGAAGAGGGCGTCAATTTCACCTGGCACGAATTCAACGGCGTGCACGCGTTTATGCGCGACGAGGGGGAACGGTACGACGCTGAACTGCAGTTGCTGGGCTACCAACTGGCCATTGGAATGTTCAGGCGCGTTTTGTATTAACCCGCATCACCCCGGCATGCTGGCGTGGATGGGAAATATGTTTCGTCCCCGCCCCTGGCGATTCACCTCTTTGGCTTGGAAAGTGCCAGCGTAGCCTGCTTCTTGGACGAGGGTTTGGTCATCCACCCTGTTGAGCGCATGCACGGTGTCAAAGGTATTCGGCGTTGTAAACGCCTCGTCGTGTTCCACGTTCAACTGAAAAACGCTGACCACCTCGGCCAGGTTTTCGGCCTGGTCCTGCAAGGACGCGGCGGCCGCTGAGGCTTCTTCCACCAGGGCTGCATTTTGCTGGGTGACTTCGTCCATCTGGGTGATGGCCTGGTTGACTTGCCCGATGCCTGCAGTCTGCTCCCGGCTGGCCGCCGTGATCTCGGCCATGATGCAGGTGACCCGCTCGATGCTGCTCACCATCTCGCCCATGGTGGCGCCGGCCTGCTGGACCAACTGGGTGCCGGTGCTGACTTGGTGCACGGAGTCCTCAATCAGGGCCTTGATTTCCTTGGCGGCGCCGGCCGAGCGTTTGGCCAGATGGCGCACCTCGGCGGCGACCACGGCAAAGCCGCGGCCCTGCTCACCCGCACGGGCAGCTTCCACGGCGGCGTTCAGCGCCAAAATATTGGTTTGGAAGGCGATGCCGTCGATGACACCAATGATGTCGGCAATCTTCTGGGAAGAGGTGTTGATGGAACCCATCGTATCGACCACTTGCAACACCACGGCGCGCCCTTTTTGCGCCACCGCCGAGGCCGACTCCGCCAATTGGTTGGCCTGGTAGGCGTGATCTGCATTTTGTTGGACGGTGGATGTCAGCTCGTCCATGGACGCGGCGGTTTGCTCCAGCGAGCTGGCCTGGTGTTCGGTTCGGGCCGAGAGGTCCAGATTGCCCGACGCAATCTGTGCGGACGCGGTTGCAATGGTGTCGGTGCCGACGCGGACTTCGTTGACGATGTTGGCCAGGCTGCGGTTCATGCCCTGGAGTGCTTGCAGCAACTGGCCGGTCTCGTCGTGTGCGGTGGTGTGGATGCGGCTGGTCAAATTGCCTGCGGCAACGCGTTGGGCAATCTTCACCGCCTCATTCAGGGGGCCGGTGATGCTGCGCGTGATTTGGTGCGACAGCACCACCCCCAGGCCCAAGGCGATCAGGCCGATGAGCGACAGCAAATACATCAGGCGCTGGCCTGACGCCACGGCTGCGTCGATGAGTTGGTTTTCTTCGGCTTTTTGGAGGTCCACCAGCGCATTGATTTCCACCAGGACTTGCCGGTAAATGGGGTCGATGCGGGTGGAGATCAGCTTGGCCACGGCCTCGGGGTTGAAGGCCAGTGCCTGGGAAATCGCGTCGGAGGTGGGGCCTTCCAGTTCGCGGTTCAGGCGTTCGATGTTTGCAAAAATGAGCCGACCCTCATCCGAGACACCCATGGCCATCAATTGGTCGCGTGCCTGTGCGAATTTTTTGCGCTGTACCTTGAGCCGCTCTTCTTCTTGGTTCATGGCTGCCACGTCGGTGTGCAGGCCAATGCTGCGAATGGCCACCACGCCTTCCAGTTGTGCGCCTTTCATGGTGGTGGTCAGTTCCACCTTGGCGCTTGCAACTTTGAGTCCATCGATGAGCCTGTCACGGTTCTCAATGCCGATGATGTTGTCGGTGACCAGCACGGCCACCAGCAGGGCCAATACGGTGCCAAACCCCAGCCGCAAGCGGGTGCCGATGCGAACGCTACGCAAGTTCATGATGGCCTCACTTGTAGATGCCCACGCCGATCAGCAAATCGTCCACTTTTTCGACATAGGTTGACTTTTGCTCGACCGCCTTGGTGACGGTGTTGGGCCAGATGTAGTCCACCCAGCCATGGCCCTTGTCTTTGGCCACTTCAATAAAACGCTTGACGATAAAGACGCCGTTGGCATCCTTGATTTCGAGCAGGTTTTTCCCGATCAGCTTGGGGTTGCCACCATGCGCTTTGTTGAGGCCGTCCATGTCATAGACCATGACATACAAATCACCCTTGATGAATTTGCCCTCGGGGTTGCTGAATTCCGCAAAGGCCTTGTCTTTGCCGTTTTTCTTTAAAAACTCAACGCTTTTTTTCACCATGGTGACTGCTTCGTCGGCGGTCCCTTTTTCGGCCGCGGATGCTGCGGCGACCAGGCTCAATGCCATCAGACAAAAGGCCATTTTTTTGATGAGTGCCCACATACGAAACCTCCCGTTGGTGATTAAAAAAATATTGCGCCATTGTTGCGATGCAACATGACGAGGCCGTTACAAAACTCCTTCTGGCACGGTGTGCCGCGTCTGCAAATACTGGTTTCACGCCATTACGCAATATCCGGGCCAAGCCAATACCCCTGGTGGCGACCCCATGCCGTGCTGCACTGCACCAATAACGTGAGGGGTGTGGGCGTTTGTGGGGCTATTGCGAGGAAACGGTGCGCATCTCTGCGTCGGCAGGGTGCCGGCTGTCTGCTATACGGGGAGTGGCCATGGCCCGCAAGGAGTCCTGCAGTTTGTGCAAGCGCCGCTGGCTTGCGTTCAGCGGCAGGGTGTGAAGCCGCCCCTGGCGCTGGGCCTGCAGCAGGCAGTGCATCACCTCGTAGTACTGGTCGGTGTCATAGGACACCAGCAAGAGGTCCACACCGGCGTTGATCGCATCCACCCCTGCGGCACACAGCCCGTGCTGCACTACGGGCGCCATGGCCAGGTCATCCGTCACCAGAATGCCATCGTGCCCCCAGCGCTCCCGCACAATGCCCTGCACCACTTTGTAGGACAGCGAGGCCGGTTGGCTGGTGTCCACCGCGCTCAGGGTGGCGTGCCCGACCATCAGCAGCGACTGGGTCGCACGCAGGCCTTCGCGAAAGGGAATCCAGTCGCTGGTTTCCAGCTCCCCTTCGCTGGCGGCCAGCGGTGCGGAAAACAGGTGGGTGTCCTGCGTGACCCGCCCCAAGCCGGGAAAGTGTTTGAGCGTGGCGTGCACGCCTTGCGCCTCCAGGCCATGGGCATAGCCCACCACGGCGGCGCGCACCCGCTGCGGGTCGGCATCGATGGCGCGGCGCTCGATCAGGCTGCGAAAATCCAGGCGGTGGTGTGTGTTGGGCATGGACAGATCGGCCAGCGGTGCAAAGTTGATGTTCACCCCCAGCGCCGCCAGCTCCTGCCCGTGTTGTGCGCCATAGGCGAACGCCAGGGTTTCAATGGCCTCCTGCGGTGCGCCCGCAATCACCTCGGCCAAGGGGGCCAGCCGGGGTAGTGGTGGCGACATGCGCGAGACCAGGCCGCCTTCCTGGTCGGTGCTGACGATCAGGGGCGCAAGGCCGGCGATTTGGCGCAGACTCTGCAGCTCGGCAATGGCCACACGGATGGCCGCGGCGCTGCGGCCTTGGACGTTGTTTGCGCCTATGAAGATGCCGCCCACCAAGCCCCTTTGCACCAGCACCTTCAGTTGTGGAAGGTCGTTGTAGCCAACGATGAGGTGCGCACCCAGCGCCTGAGTTTCCGCATCTGTGACCGACAGCACCTGGTACTGGTGCCAGCGAAAGCTGGCTTCCCGTTCGCAGGCCAAGCCCAGCACGGTCAGCCACAGCGCAAGCAAGAGCCGCCGCTGGCCTGGCGGCACGGCGAAGCGTCGCCACTGCCAGCACAGCAGGCACAAGGCGGCCATGCTGGCGATCAGCAGCCCAGGCATGGCCACCGGCCGCCACTGCAGCAGCAGTGGATGGCGGACCAGCCAGGCCAGCGGCAAGGCCAGGGCGCCGCCACCCCACAGCACCAGGCTCATGGGGCCACGTCCGTAGCCACATGCTGCGCAGGTTTACCCAGCCCGTACCAGTCGATGCGCCGGGTTCCCAGCATCAGGCCCGCCAGTGCGACGAACAGCAGCAGCGAGCCCAGCAACAGGGCGTTCTGCTCGGAGCGCAGGATGCCAAACAAGGCTGCGTACAAAATGGACAGGCCCGCACTGAAGCCCAGTCCCCGGTGCCAGCCGTGCAGGATGGACGCCAGATAGATGCCGATCAGCAGGATGGACGCTGCAGCTGCCGCCAGATAGGCCAGCGCAAAGCTAATGTGCTCCGACAGGCTGGTCAGCAGCAAGAAGAACACCGCCTGGGCCAGGCCCACCAGGAAGTACTGGATGGGGTGGATCGGCAAGGTTTTCAGATGCTCAAACATGAAGAAGGCGGTGAACGACAGCACCACAAACAACACGCCGTATTTCACGGCACGCAGCGCTTGCCGGTACACATCCACCGGGTCAATCAAGCGCACCTGAAAACCCTGTGCCTCGCCGTTGATCTTGGCGCCTTCCGCACCTGAGGCCAGTCCGGTGGTGCTCCAACGCGCCGTGAAGCCGTCTTTGCCGGTCTCGCGGCTGCGGGGCAAAAAGTCGCCACCAAAGCTGGGGTGGGGCCAGTTGCCACGCAGCTCCGCCGTGGAGACCTCACCCAATGGCACAAAGCCCAGGGAGCCCGTTCCCGCCAAGCGCAGGTCGATGCGAAAGGGCAGGCTGACCGGCTTGCCATCGAGCACGGTGTCCGAGACGCCGTGGAATCCGCTTTCCATGCCGTGGATGTGGGCTGCGCGGCGCAAGTCCAGCACCTTGCCCGCCAGCTCCATCTTGGGGGCGCCGGTGATGCCGCGTGGATCGGCGATGCCTACCGCCAGAGTGGGCATGCCCCAACTCAATTGCGCATTGGGCCCCAGCGGCGGGAGCGCCGCCACGCTGGGTGCATCAAAACTGCCGGTGATGTTGCCTTGCAGTTCGTAGACGGCAGTGGCATGCAGGCCATAGGCCCGCTTCTCCACGGCCAGGGCGCCGTCCAGATGCAGTACCCGTGGCACCACCGAGAGAATGTGGGTGCGTTTGCTGCGCACCCACTTTTTCTTGGGCTCGCCGTTGCTCTCGTAACTCTTCTCGTCGTCATACTCTTCCTCCACCCGCACGGTGAGCACCGGGCCCACGATGGACTGTTCACCGGCGGTGCTGGCGGCAATGGCGTGGATCGCCTCAGCGCGATGCATCGTGCGCTCGTCGATGGTGCGCTCGATCATGGCCAGCGGAATCAGCAACAAGGCGGCTATCAGCGCCAACAAGGCGCACTTCAAAAGCAAGGGATTTTTCATTCATCTTCTCCGGGGTTGGGGTTCGATGGCGAGTATCAAAACCCCCGGTGAAGCGCCTATGCAGGCTGTGTGCGCGCTGTGTGAAGCGACGGTGAAGACAGGCCTCCTTCGGGCGGCTCCGCTGCCCGTTTGTGCACGGGGCTTGCCATAGAATCACTGCGGCGCCAGCGCGCCAAGTGTCGCGAGCCCAGAGCGATTGCTTACTCTGGCTTGCACTGTGGGGTACCCCCATGGTTGTTATCTGCTGAGCCATCTCGGTGCGTGCGCCGCATGCGCATTCTGCGCAGTTTGCGCACGCTGGACCTGCTGGTTGGCGCGCTGGTTGCCACCTTATTTTTCTCACATTGGACATGCGCGACATTTCCTACCGAACCTGGATTGCACGTAGCTTGGCGCGGGCCGTTTTGGCAGACGTGAACCAGCCTGGCGGCACCAGTGTGGCCGCCATGCAGGCACGGGCGGTGGCAACGCTGGGGGAGGACCCTGCATGGCTCCATGCCGTCATTGCACCTTTGGCCATGCTGCCCGCCATCAGTTGGCAAAAGATGGATCTTGAGGCGCTGACGCAGCGCATCCTGACGCCTGTACTGCCATTGCGTGTGTCAGCGGTCGTAGACGATCACGAGGAGGAGGACGAGATTGGCGCAGAGAATCCCTTTGACCTCGCCTTTGCCAACGGCATGGTGCCCCACATCCGCCGCTTGATCCTTCGCCCGCCGACCATGCAGTTGCGCCCCATGGGATTGGATACCTGTAATTTGCCCGGTCTGCCCACCGTGCACGACCTGGCGCAATGGTTGGACATCCCACTGGAGCGCCTGGAATGGTTGAGCCCCGCAACACCCCTAGGCGCTGAGCATTACCGCTACCAGTTACAAGCCAAGCGCACAGGCGGCCTGCGTTTGCTGGAAATTCCAAAAGTTGAGCTCAAGCGGGTGCAGCGGGCCATCCACACAGGTCTGTTGCAGCACATCCCGGTGCATGAGGCGGCCCATGGATTTATTGCCCACCGATCGGTGGCCACCCACGCGGCCCAACATGCCGGCAAAGCGGTGGTGATCCGGTTTGATTTGCAAGATTTTTTTGGCAGTATCCGCGCCGCACAGGTCACGGCGCTGTGGCGCACGCTGGGCTATCCCCCGGGCGTGGCGAAGTGTTTGGCGGCGCTGTGCACCCACCGAACGGCCCAGATGGTGGTCCAGCGGCTGCGCGACGATGGTGGCCTGGACTGGTTGGGCGCCAAACGGCTGCGGTCCGCCCATCTGCCCCAGGGGGCGCCCAGCTCACCCACGTTGGCAAACCTGTGCGCTTTTGGGCTGGACCTGCGTTTGGAGGGGTTGGCTTGGGTGTTTGGTGCCACCTACAGCCGCTATGCGGATGACCTGGTGTTCTCGGGCTCCGAGGCACTGCGCCCGCAGTTCCGTGCCTTGGAGGCCTGGGTTGGAGCGATTGCCCAGGACGAGGGCTTCACGCTGCATCCCCGCAAAACCCGTTGCCTGCCGCAACATCGGCAACAGCGCATTACCGGCGTGGTAGTGAACGCGCATCCCAATACGCCCCGGCGGGAATATGACCGTCTCAAAGCCTGCCTGCACCAGTGTGTGCACCGTGGACCGGCCTCCCAGAACAGCACCCAACTGGTGGATTTTCGGGGGCATTTGCTGGGGCGCATCGTTTGGGTCAAGCAGTTCAATGCCGCCCGGGCCGCGAAGTTGATGGCCTTGTTTGCGCAGATTCAGTGGTAGCGGACGCTGCGGTGTTGGGGGGAGCTGGCTAGCTCCCCGCCCGCTTACCCGGAGCGTTCAAGAGAATACGCAGGGTGGCCAGCGCGCCGCCACTTGGCACATTTTCCAATCGAATGTCCCCGCCGTGCAGCATGGCAATTTCACGCACCAGAACCAGCCCCAGCCCCGTGCTTTTGGGGCTACCGTCCGGGCGTGGCAGGGAAAAGAAGCGTTCAAAAATACGCTCCCCTGCAAACTCGGCCAAGCCAGGCCCCTGGTCCTGGATGCAGAAGCGGGCGCGTTCGCCGTCACGGCGGGCGGTGCAGGTCACGCGGCCGCCCGGCGGAGAAAAATCCAGGGCGTTTTGCACCAGGTTGCTCAGGGCCAGACCCAGCAAAAAGCGGTCTCCCACGATGCTCAATGCGGGGTCCGCTGAAAATTCCAGCGTGATTCCACGCCGTGCCGCCTGTGCGTGCATGGCCTGTTCCAGGTCTTCCAGCAGCTCCGTAGCGTTGATCGCGGCCGGGGCTTCCAGCACGCGCTGGTGTTCCAGCTGGGCCAGCCGCAGCAGCTTGTCGATCAGGGTTTGCAGGCGCTCACTCTGCGTCTGCACGTTGTGGAGAAAGCGGGTGCGCTCCAGCGCAGGCAGGTCGGGTTCGGCCAGCAATTCGGCAGCGCCCCGGATGGCGGCCAGCGGGCTCTTCATCTCGTGGGTCAGGTGCTGCACATAGTGCTCCACGTAGGCGCGGCCGTCCACCTCGTTGCGCAACTGGGCCAGGGCGCGTGACAACTCGCCGATTTCGTCCTTGCCGCGCGACGGTGGCTCGGCCGGGCTGCCGGCGGCCAGCAGGCGTGCGTAGCGCACCAGGCGCCCCATGGACAGGGTGAGCCAGGCGGTGAAAGCACCCCCGATCAGCAGCGTGGCGCCCAGCAGCCACAGGCCTTGGCGCAGCACCGCATGCTCACCCCGGGCAATCAGGGGCTCCAGCGTGCGGGTGGGTTTGGCCACGGTGAGCACGCCCACAATGCGGTCCCCGTCCCGGATGGGGGCTGCCACATGCATGACGCTGCTGGCCGTGTCGTCGGGATCGTCGCGGGTGGAGCGGCTGCCGTATTCCCCGCGCAGGGTGCGCGCCACGTCGCGCCAGCCGGAGTAGTCTTCGCCCACCGCCTTTTGCCCCGAGTCGTAGCGCACCACACCGGCCGCGTCGGTCACGTAGATGCGGAAGTCCAGCGTCTGCTTTTCCAGTTCCCAGATACGGGCCTTGATCGGGCGCTGGCGGTAGGCCTCCACACTCTGTGCAAAACGCCCGTCCGGCAAGCGCTGGGCCAGCAGGTCATCCACCGCCAGCTCGGCCAGCAGCTGGGCGGAGTCCACCATCACGTCTTCGACCGCGTCGCGCACGCCGGGTTTGACCTCGGACACAAACACCCGCAGCAAAAACCAGCCCGACAGGCCGACGATCAAAAAGTAGCCCAGAAAGACGCGTGCCCAGAGCTTCATGGTGCGATGGAGTAGCCGGTGCCGCGGTGGGTCTGGATGGGCTCG
Organism: Rhodoferax sp.; assembly: GCF_030697375.1. Taxonomy (GTDB): domain Bacteria; phylum Pseudomonadota; class Gammaproteobacteria; order Burkholderiales; family Burkholderiaceae_C; genus Allorhodoferax. Next base: position 10,888 of record NZ_JAUYQD010000013.1, read on the forward strand.
CTGGCCGGGTCTATGCTGCGCAGCTTGGCGCGCAGGGTTTTGATGTGGGTGTCTATGCTGCGGTCGGTGGTGTCGGGGGCGTTGGCCCACACCCGGTCCATGATGTGCTCGCGCGTGAAAACCCGGCCCGGGCTGGAGAGCAGCAGCGCCAGCAGCAGGTATTCGTAGCGCGTCAGATCCAGCCGCTGGCCGTGGAAGGCGATGCGCAAGGCTTCAGGATCGTGCCGCCAGACGGTCTGGGCCTCGACAAGGGGCGCGGCAGGTGCGCGAAAGCGGGCATCCCGCCGCAAAATGGCGCGCACCCGCGCCGCCACTTCCCGGGGCGAAAAGGGTTTGACCACATAGTCATCCGCGCCCAGTTCCAACCCCAGCACGCGGTCAATTTCCTCGGCCCGGGCCGTCAGAAAAATGACCGGAACCTCGCTTGCGAGTGGGTCCGCACGCCACTGCTTCAGCACCTCAAAACCCGTGGTGTCGGGCAGGCCCACGTCGAGTATGAGCAAATCAAACGCCGAGGCATGGTGCGCCGCCAGAGCCTGGCGTCCCAGGCACAGGTGGCGCACGGTGAAGCCTTCGCTGCCCAGGGCGTAGATGAGGGTGTCGGCAATCGCCTGTTCGTCTTCAACAAGTAGGATGTTCACGGTTTGCATTATGGCGAAGGGGGTTTCAGCGGCTGCCATCCGACAAATGTTGACCTTCGTCATTTCTGTTGCTGGGTGTTGACCACCGAGGGCGAGTGTGGTCGGCCCACGGCTGCCTTGAAAACCTCGACTAGATCAAACAAAGCGCATTCACTGCGGCCGCAGCGGCAAAAACGGCATCACGCGTGCATGTTTTGGCCATCCCCGCGCTTAAGATCGGCGCCCGCAAGCGGTCGCACCTCCGCCGCTGTGCGATACCCCCCTCCGACCCCGATCGCTCCGTCCGCCGGACTCCCCAGCGCAACACCATGCACGCCGAAACACCGATTCAATTCTTCCCCACCCCTGCCAAAACACCGGTCCCGCAATCCGACGCCAACCCCATTGTGGGCGGCCGGGTGGAGCTGCAACTGCTCACCACCCTCAAGTGCAACCTCAAGTGCAGCTACTGCTCACTGGGCGTGGGTGAGGTGCTGGGTTCGCAGGTGCATGTGGAGTACGACATCGAGCAGCTCAGCGCCTTTGTGGACCAGCACCTGCAGGGCAAAGAGGTGTACGTCACCTTTTACGGCGGCGAGCCCACGCTGAACAAGAAGCTGATGCTGGAGGTGATGCAGCGCTTCCCGCGCTTTCGCTTCCAGTTGCAGACCAACGCGACCCTGATCGACAACCTGCCCGAGTGGGCCTTGAACCGCCTGTCCAACGTGCTGGCCTCGATTGACGGCGGCGAGGCCACCACCGACGGCTACCGCGGCAAGGGCATTTACCGCCAGGTGGTGAAGAACCTGAAGGAAGTGCGCGAACACATCGGCGGCTCCGTCACCGCCCGCGTCACCTGGGGCAACCCCGACACCTGCTTTGAAGAGCTGGACCAACTGGTGGCCGAGGGCACACCGTTTGACTACCTGTACTGGCAGTTTGTGGCGGACGAGATGTACGCTGGTGACTCGGTGGACAAACGCAAGGCGGTGCTGGTGCAGCTCATCGACAAGTTCTTCTCGCGCACCGATGTGTTGTACCCGCTCATCCCCTTGATGGGCATGGTGCGCAACAAGCTGTTTCCCACGCGCGCGCTGGAGCTGTACGCGGGCAAGACCCAGTGCCGGGTCTCCACCCATTTGCTCAACGTGATGCCCAATGGCGAGATCTACCCCTGCCCGGACATGATGTACGCACCGAATATGAAGATGGGCGACGTCAAAACCAACTGGCTGCAAAAAAGCCCGCTGCAACCCACGCCAGAAATGCCCTGCGACAGTTGCGAGGCCTACGCCTGGTGCCGTGGCAACTGCATGAAGAATATGTACCTGGGCTATGTGAAGAACGACCTGCGTTACCGCAGCAACGTGGTCGAGCCGATTTGTGAACTGATCCGCTTCATGGGCCAGGAGATCGACAAGCACAACCCCCAGGCCTGGTTCGAGCAGGCCACGCTGCCGGTGCGCAAGCAGATCATGGACTGCGAGGTGTACGAATACGTAGAGGTAATGCCCTAAGCGTCAGCCCGGCGGCGCGCTTTTGGCCGTGGCGCGGGGCGTGTTCGCCACCGTTTCCAGACGCGCGAGCAGCTCACCCACGCGCTGTTTTCCCGGTGCGATGGAATTTGCCAGTGTGATGGCCTTGCGCGCCTCGTCTTCGAGGTCTCGCCGCCAGCCATTCTTCTCCAGCATGACGATGAGCAAGTAGGCCAGATTGAGCAGCACGCGCGGATTGCGTGGCATCAGGGCGCAGGCGGCGCGCATGCGCTCCAGGGCTTCATCGAGTTTGCCGGCGCGCAGCAACAGGACCCCCTGGTTCATGGCTTCGCGGGTTTGCTGGCGTGACTGGCCAAGCAGTGCATGGCCTTCCTCGGTTTTTCCGGCACGGTCGAACACCGCCTGGGCACGCAAGCCCAGGTCTTCGTCTTCGTCGTTGTTGCGCACCACAAACTGGAGCAGCTGCGCTGCCTCGGTGAGGTTGCCCATTTGCATGAACGTTTCGGCCAGTTCGATGGTGGCGTTCGGGCTCAAATTCTGCCCATCACTCTGAATCCGGGCGGCCATCTCTTGCGCGATGGCGGCGGCGGCCTCCTTGTTGCCAGCCCGGTGCAGCACCCGCACCTCTTCGGCCTTGGCCTGGATTTTGATGTCCTCGCCGCTGAACTTCTGCGCCACTTCACCCAGTATCTTCATGGCCTCTTGCGGCCGGTTTGACGCCGAATACACCCGCGCCAACCCGAGGAAAGGCGCGGCCGATTTGAGGGCGCTTTGCTCGTCGAGCTTGATGGCGCGGCGCATGGCCTGTTCCGCGACGTCGTAATGGCCGCAGCGCAGGGCGGCGGCGCCCAGCGCGTTTTGGCGCGGCGCGGAGTTGGGCGACAGCGCGGTGGCGTGCTGCAGCACTTTTTCTTCAGCTTCATGGCTGCCCAGGTGCTGGTGCACGCGGGCCAGCCAATCGTAGGCTTCGAGATAATTCGGGTACTCGGCGACCAAGTCTTCCAGCAAGGTACGCGCATTCGCGTGGTCCAGGCAGTGGACACTGAGCTTGGCCATGCCCAGTTTGGCCCAGGGGACGGAGCGGCGGGCCAGGATCGAGTCGTAGATGCCGCGGGCCTGGTCATTTTTTCCGGTCCGTTGGTACAGCTCGGCCTGGATGCGCAGCACCTCCATGGGGTTGCCCTTGTCCTGCGCCAACCGTTGTGCGCACAGATCGAGCGCCTGGAGGTATTTCTTGGCCGCCATGGCCTCAGTGATATCCGACATCGCTTTTTTGCGCACGATCAGTTTGGCCAGCCGCGTGGTCAGCAACGCCTCAATGATGGGTTTGAGCAGGTAGTCGTCCGGTGTGTGTTCGGCAATGCTCATGACCATGTCGGAGGTCTTCTCTGCGGTGATCATGATCCAGATGGTGGCGTGGCCGATCAGTTTGTCGTGGCGGGCCTCTTCCAGGACTTGCTGGCCATTTTTGCCGCCGCCCAGGTTGTAGTCGCACAGCACCACGTCGTATTTGTTGTGCTGCATGTGCTGCAACGCCTCCCGGGCGTTGGCTGCGGTGTCAACGCGCTGCGCGCCACAGCGTTTGAGCAAGGCGCGCAAGACACCGCGCATGACGTCAAAGTCTTCGATCAAGAGAAACTTGCGATCGACAAAATCGTTGCCGGAACGGTCTTCAAAGGCCATGGCGTGTCCTTTTTTAAGGCAAGGTCAGCACGAAGCAGCCACCACCGAAGGCGCCGCCGTTTTCCAGCCGAGTGGTCCCTTCGTGTGGGCCATTGCGGTGCAACTGCGCGACCTGGCGCGCGAAGAAGAGCCCCAAGCCGGTGCTGCTGGTGCGGGTGTTGATACTGGAGCGGTCCGCGAAACCGCGTTCCAGCATGAAAGCGGGAAAACCGGCGCCATCATCTTCAACACGGATTTCGATCTGGCCGCCATGCTGGCTGATCGACAGGCAGATACGTGCTTTGGTGTATTTGATGGCGTTGAACAGCGCCTGCACCACCACGCTGAAAATCAGCTCCTGGTCGAAGTAGCCCTCGCCATCTTCGAGCGCTTCCGTGACAACCTCGACCTGGATGCCCTTGATGGAGGCCAGTGGCCGCACACGCGCTGCGGCGTCCTCGGCAAAGGCGTTCAGGTCCAGCACTTCGGGATCGAAGGGATAGTGCCCCTGGTCGATCTTGTAGATGGCCATGATCTGGACCAGATGGCAGTTCACCCGTTGTGTCTCGTACAAGGCTTGGTGGGTGAGGCCGCGCACCGCGGTATCGGTCGCGCTGGCCGCGTTGTGGTCGTCCATTTCCCGCAGGGCGTCCTCCAGGAATGCGGCAATCACGCCGATCGAGTTTTTCATGTCGTGCGCGGCCGCCGTGACAAAGGTTGACATGTCCATCGGATGCTCCACCCTGGCCCCTGGCGCCGGGTTTTCGGGTTTGCGCAATGCATCGGTTTCCATGCTCTGGACTGGGGGGGCATCGTGGCTCATCTGGTCTCACCTCCTGTGTGTCAACCCAATTGTTGGGCAAGTATCGCACCTTCAGCGGCCGATTGCCAGCGCGTTGGACAAGGGGGATCTCCCGGTGCGCCCGTGGGGAATTTCACCCCCAACCCAAGGTGCGATACTTGGCGTGATGCGGCTGAAATTTCTCTCCGACATGTTTCCCAAGGGTGGGCCGGGCGCTTTGCAGCGCTGGGTGCCGGGGCTTGCCATGGTGCGAGACTACAGGCCCGCCTGGTTCTTCAGTGATCTGGCGGCAGGCTTGGTGCTGACGGCCATTTTGGTCCCGGTGGGCATGGGGTATGCCGAGGCTTCGGGTCTGCCTGCCATTTACGGGCTGTATGCCACCATCGTTCCCCTGCTTGTGTATGCCCTGTTCGGGCCGAGCCGCATCATGGTACTGGGGCCGGACTCCACGCTGGCCGCAGTGATTGCGGCGCTGATCTTGCCGCTGGCGCAGGGGAGTGGGGAGCGTGCGGTGGCCCTGGCGGGCGCGCTGGCGATGCTTTCCGGCCTGTGCTCCATGGTGATCGGGTTTGCGCGGCTGGGGCTGATCGCCGACCTGCTGTCCAAGCCCATCCGTATCGGTTTCTTGAACGCTATTGCCCTCACCGTGCTGATCGGGCAGTTGCCCAAGGTGTTTGGTTTCTCTGTCAAGGCGGACAGTTTTGTGGAACGAATCCTGCTGCTGGTCCAGGGTATCGCAGACGGCAAAACCAATGGGATCGCCCTGTCGATCGGACTCTCCAGTTTGGTATTGATTGTGCTGCTCAAGTCCTACCGGCCACGGTGGCCCGGGATTTTGGTGGCCGTGGTGCTGGCGACCCTGGTGTCGGCCTGGTTTCAGTTGGACCTCCGGGGGCATTTGTCAGTGGTGGGCGCGCTGCCGCAGGGGCTCCCGCATTGGCAGATTCCCCCGGTGACGGTGGCGGACCTGGTGCATCTTTTGCCGGGCGCCGCCATCATTTCGCTGCTGACCTTTGCCGACACCAGCGTGTTGTCCCGCGCCCTGGCCCAGCGCATGGGGTATGCCGTCAACCAGAACCAGGAAATGATTGCGCTGGGTGCGGCCAACCTGGCCGCAGGACTGTTCCAAGGTTTTTCCATCAGCGCCAGTTCGTCGCGCACGCCGGTGGCGGAGTCGGCAGGTGCCAAGACGCAGGTCACCGGCCTGGTAGGCGCCCTGGCGATTGCTGCGCTGCTGCTTTTCGCGCCCAATTTGCTGCAAAACCTGCCCAGTGCCGTACTGGGCGCGGTGGTCATTGCGGCCTGCTGGTCCTTTGCGGATTTTCCCGCCATGGGGCAGATGTACCAGCTGCGCAAAGTGGAGTTCGCGCTCTCCGTCATCAGTTTCCTGGGGGTGGCCTTTGTGGGCGTGATGGAGGGTATTTTCATCACCATCGCATTGGCCATTTTGGTGCTGGTGTGGAATGTGTGGCACCCTTATTTCGCCGTATTGGCCCGGGTCGATGGAATCAAGGGCTACCACGATGTGGCCCGCCACCCCGAAGGCCGGCCCGTGCCCGGTCTGGTGTTGTTTCGCTGGGACGCGCAGCTCTTTTTTGCCAACGCCGAGATCTTTCGTGATGCGCTGCATCGCGCCGTTGCATCGGCTCCCACACCGACACGCCGCGTGGTGGTGGCCGCCGATGCCATTAGCGATGTGGACATCACCGCCGCAGACGTTTTGCTGGTGTTGTACCGTGAACTGCGCCAGCAAGGCGTGGAGCTGTGGTTTGCCGGTTTGAAGGGGCCGGTCAAAGACCGGCTGAACCATTACGGCACGCTGGACGTGATCGGGCATGACATCTTTTCTCCCACCGTGGGCCGGTGTGTCAACCAGTACCGCTCCACCTATGCGGTGGATTGGAAAGACTGGGATGAAGACTGAACTGCGGTGCGCCTGGCGTTGTCAGCCCGCGCTTGTTTCTGCGCGCGTTTGCGCTTCGCGCACCGCCTGGTGCAGCCGCTGTTCCACCTCGGCAAACAAGGGGCGCGCCTGCACGTCGTTGGTGAGGCAGGCGCTTGCCAGGGCGCTGAGTGTGTCGGAGCCATCCCGCAATGCCGGGCTGCGCTCCAGCAGTTCTTCCAGCAGGCAGGCAAAGGCGCGTACTTCCATGCGTTGCAGCGCCAGAGCCTGTTGCGGCGGGGCGGGCGCGACAAAAGAGGCGGCGCCAAAGTCGCCCAAGAGCGCAGCGCCTGTCGGGCTGTGCAGAATATTGTGGGCATACAAATCGCCGTGCAGCATGCCTTGTGCGTGCAAGTGCCGGGCGGCCGATGCAATACCCCGCACGATGCCCAGCGCGGCCAAGCCGTCAAAGGTGGCGTCTGCCGCGTAGACATCGCGCGTGCAGGAGTCCAGGCTGGGCGGGCCCGCCAGGTTGGCAAAGGCCGGGTCGATCAAGGACATGACCAAGCCCTGGGCGCCGCTCGGGTGGTCCACGACTTCGCCCAGCACCGGGATCAAGTGGGGGTGCGCGCCGGCACGGATGCAGGCGGCCATCTCGCAGTGCGGCAGGCCGTCGCTGGTGACGGCGCCCTTGAAGAGTTTGACCGCCACCTGCCGTGCACCCGCGTCCTGGTGCAAGGTGGCGTGGTGGATAACGCCGGAAGCCCCTTCGCCCAAACGGTGGGCCAGTTCCAATTGCGTCCAAGCAATGGCCTTGGTAGGCGTCTGCCCCTGGGCGGGCGACTCCAAGGCTTCGCAAAACGGGTTGCCCGCATAGGCCAGCCAGGCCAACCGGGGCAGGCGCAGCAGCATGTCGGGGAAGGCCGTGAGGCGGTTGGCGGCAATGCGCACCAGCTCCAGCCGGGTGCAGGCGGCCAACTCGGGGGGCAAAGCCTGCAACTGGTTGCCCGCCAGCATCAGTTTTTGCAACTGGGCGCACTGCCCGATTTCGGGGGGGAGCGCCTGAAGCCGGTTGTCGGTGAGGATGAGCCAGCGCAGACCGCGCGGCAGGGCCTGGCTGGATACCGTGTGGATCTGGTTGGCCTTGAAGCCCACCATGGTGAGGCGCGGGCACTGGCCCAGCACGGCGGGCAGTTCGGTGAACTGGTTGTCGGAACAAAACAGAATGCGCAGTTGGTGCAGGCGCGCCAGGTCGTCGGGCAGCGTGCGCAGGGCATTGCCCGACAGGTCCAAAATTTCCAGGGTGTCGGCCAGGTCAAAAATTTCGCGGGGGAACTCGGTCAGGCCGCACGCCAGTGTCAGGCGCGTGCTGCCCAGGAGTTGGCCGCTGCGCAGCCGTTCAAGTGTGTTCATCCAAATTGCCAAAAGGGTGGGCTGCCGATCTTAGCGGCACGCCGGAGGTGAGGAGGTTTCGCAGATCCGACCACCAATTGCATTGACCGGTGCGCTCGCATTACGCCTCATGCAGGGGATGGCGGGGGTGCCTGCAAGAATAGCTTGTTCCAAAACACCATCCCAGCACAAAAACCAGGCGCTCAATCAGCGAGTGGTGCCATCCGCGTATTCAGGAGAGTCTTTCTCGCCGGTAAGCCGGTTCGTGGATAAGTTCCTAGCCAGCAATCTTCCCAAGATTGAGCCCAAAGGAAACCAGCGACATGACTACCACGCCCTGCAATGCCAATGCGAGGACGGCAAAACTGATGACACCTCTGGCAGGAATACGCAGAACCAAAACATGCACCGCCAAGACCGCGCAGGAGGCGATGAGAAAACCAGTAAAGCCGCCGCTGGATAAACGGAATGCAATAACGGCTGCCACGGAGGCGAGAATCGAGGAGAAGAAACAGGTAATTATTCGCGTATTTTCCCCATCGGCGAAACCTGCGGCCCATTTCACGGGAACTGTCGTGATCACGGCCAATAAACAAATAAATAAAACTGGAATCATCACGTTGTCTCCTGGGATGGGCTGTCTAACCTGAGCACTGGACTGGAAAATCAAAGCCTGGTGTAGACCTCAAACATGGCGTTTTTTTGGTTGTGCACTTCAAGGGTGTTGTCTTTTGTGCAGTAGTCGAGCGTCTTTTTATCTAGCTCAATCGTCGTGCATTTTCCATTTTTGGCAAGGGTGCTATAGGGATAGTCAACGCGTTGCCCATCGATCTCGAAAGAGATTATTTTTTTTGAAATGGTGGTGGTGGTACGTCCACTGCCAAGCTGCTTCCTAAACGCGTCAATAGAGGCTTGTGGGAGGCCTTTGTCTGCCAACTGTCCCACCATCTTTTCGACGTCAAGCTGCCATTGGCCGTAGAGGTCATTTGAAAAATACTTCTGGTATCCGAAATAGCCCGTGAATGCGATGGCGAGAATAACGATGGTATTTTTCATTCGAAATGGCGGTTTGAAAATGTAAGGGGGATGGCAAGAATGCGCGGATTCTAGATACCCTTTGCCGGAGCCACCATCCCCCAAACGGGTGATGTATGTAAATGGCGACAGGTGCGGCCAGGCAATCAACAACGCACAGTTTATGGCCGTCGCTGAATAGGGTGGCTATTCCATTTTTATCAATGGTCTCTTCGCGGCTGGCCCCTATTTCCCCCGCTGCTGCCTGCGTACAGTTGCTCCAAGGGTTCGAACCGTTTCTTTACTTTGGAGTCCCAACATGGCATTTGTCAATTTCCGTGGCGTGGTCTGTCCTGTGGTTGCCGCCTTGCTGCTGCACGCAACCGCGTCGTCTGCGCAATTGAGCCAACCGGCCCTGGCCCAGCTGGAAAGTCTTCGCCTGTCACCAGAATCCGCCGGGAGCTTGGTGTACCGGGGCGATACATTCGCCCAGCACGCGCCCTCTGGCCCCCCGCTGTACCGCTATGAGAGGCGTGTATTGCCTACGCCGACCGGACTCACCGCAAGCCATATCACCCGTGACCCGACGGGGCGTGTGATCCTGGTGGAGGCGGCAGTTGTTTCGCCCCACTACGCGCTGCAGCGTTTTGATGTCGTGAACCAGCAAACCGATCTCACGGGATCGGTGGTTGTCAGCCAAGCCGGGCACCACCTGGACTATGAACTCCACAGCAAGGGCACGGTCAGCCGTGCGTCTGAAGATGTTTCCGATCCGGTGGTCAGTGGACCCTCCCTGTTTGGTTTCATTGTGAAGAACTGGGATGTTTTGACGGCCGGTGCAACGCTACCCGTGCGGATGGTGGTGCTCCAGGACAAGACCACCTATGGATTCGATCTGCGGTTTGAGAAACAGGCCCATGGGCAGGCTTCGTTCACCCTCACGCCCAGCAGTTTCCTGATTCGCCTAGCGCTGGCACCGCTGCGGGTTGTGTTGGATGCTGACACCCGGAATGCCGTTCGATACGAAGGCCGGGTGCCGCCGATGGAGAACGTTTCCGGGAAGCTCAAAGACCTGGACGCGCGTGTGGAGTACACGCCAGTTTCTCCCATCTACCGCTGATGAACCACAAGACGGACAAACACCATGACCACACTCTTTGCAACTTTTCACCATCTGGCCGTTCTGACGATTTTGGGCTGCGCGCTGATGTCCATCGTGCAACTGCGCAAACCGTTGGATTTGAATACCGCACGCCTGTTGCGCAACACGGACATGCTCAACGGCATTGCCGCAACGCTGGTGCTGCTGGTGGGCTTGGTGCGGGTCTTTTACCTCGAAAAAGGTGCCGCCTACTACTTTCACAATGGGCCATTCCTTCTCAAGCTGGCGTTTTATGGTTTGGCCAGTGTTCTTTCGCTGGTGCCGACCCTTGAGATTTTTCGCTGGCGCGTGCCGCTCAAGCGCGGACTGCTGCCCTCGGTGAGCCGTCAAAACTTGGCCCGAATGCGCACCGTCGCCTACTGGCAGTTGGCCTGCATTTTCGCCATGGTGGCCTGCGCAAACCTGGCTGCGCGCGGTGTCGATTGGCCGTCACTGCGTTATTAACCCAAGGAGGCGATCCAGGGATCGGCCTGGCTCCCTCCAAAAATCTCAAGCAAAAAATCCATAAAAACACGCGTTCGGGCGGGTACATGTTTGCGGGTGGGCAGGGCTGCGTACAGTTGCAAGGCAGCGCCGCGCCATTCGGGCAGGACACGTTCCAGCCGTCCGTCCCGCAAGGCGTCCGCCACCATAAAGGTGGGCAAACCGGCGACCCCCATACCAGCCACGGCAGCGGCGTAGAGCACCTCCAATTGGCTGGTGCAAAGTACCGGCGGACGCAAGCCCAGCTTGAGTACCTGGCGCTTGCGGTGGGCAGTGCCTGGCTCTTCGCGAAAGAGTGTTAACTCGTGCCGCACTGCGGCCACGGCCGGGAGCAGTCCGTCGTGCAAAAGCAAATCATCGGGCTGCAGCGGTCGTCCGCAGCGCTCCAGGTAGGCCGGCGCCGCGCAAATGACAAACGAAGAGGATGCGAGTGGGCGCACCACGAAGTCACCTTGCAAGGCTTGCTGCCCGATGGAGACGATCGAAATATCGAAATTTTCATCCGCAGCGGCCACCGGGCCGGACGCCGACAGCTCCAGTTGAATACCGGGGTAACGTGTGCGAAAGTCGGGCAGGTGCTTGACCAGTTGGTGCGTGGCAAACGCCGGCGGACACAGGATGCGGACATTGCCACTGGGTGCGCTGTTCACGGAGATGGCGATGGCATCCGCATCGTCCAGCTCCCCGAGCACCCGTTTGGCGCGTTCAAGATACTCCTGGCCAACCTCCGTCAGCGCCAGGCTGCGGGTGGTTCGGTTCAAAAGCCTGACACCCAGGTGGTCTTCAAGGTCTGATACGGCCCGTGTGACCACCGCAGGGGCGAGGTCCAGCGTTCTTGCGGCACCCGCAAAGCTGCCTTCTGCGATGACTTGGGCGAAAACACGAAGGGAGCGAAGTTGGTCCATGCGGCCATTCTTTCATAGCCGCGCCCGCCTACACCTGCGGCAACAAAAACCGCCGCTCCCAGGCGCTGATTTCACTCAGGTAGCTGTCGTACTCCAGGGCCTTGACGGCGCAGTAGGCGGTGACAAACGTATCTCCCAGCAGGCGGCGGCTGTGGGCGCTGTGCACCATTTGTTCGTGGGCGGGTAAAAAGCTGCGGGCCAAGGCGTGGGCCTGGTCGTAGCCGCTGTCGGTGACGGCCAGCGGCGCGGTGGGCGTCAGCGCCTCGTCCATGCCTGCCAAGCCTGCAGCCAGGGAGGCGGCTATCGCCAGGTAGGGGTTGGCGTCTGCCCCGGCAATGCGGTTCTCCACCCGGCGGGCCGCTGGGCCACTGACTGGAATGCGTAGGCCGGTGGTGCGGTTGTCGTAGCCCCAGTGCAGGTTCACCGGCGCCTGGCTGCCTTTGATAAAACGGCGGTAGGAGTTGACGAAGGGGGCGAAGACCAGCATCAGGTCGGGTACATAGGTTTGCAGGCCGCCGATGAAATGCCGAAAGGCCGCGCTCTCACCGCCTGCGTCGGTGCTGAAGATGTTGCGCCCGCTGCTGTCCACCACGCTCTGGTGCAGGTGCATGGAGCTGCCTTGCTCCCCGCTGATGGGCTTGGCCATGAAGACGGCGTTCAGGCCGTGCTGGATGGCGATTTCCTTGGCGGCGTACTTGAACAAAAAGGCCTGGTCGGCCACGGCCACCGGGTCGCCGTGCAGCAGGTTGATCTCGTACTGGGTCTGGCCCACCTCGTGGATCCAGGTGTCGGCGTTCACCCCCAGGCCGTCCAGTGCGGCGCGAAATGCGTCCCAGAACGGGGCCAGCTCGTTGAGCATGTTCAGGCTGAAGGCCGACTGGCCCGCCTCGGCGCGGCCATGGCGGGCGGCGGGGGCGGTCAGCGGGTGGGCCGGGTCGGTGTTGGGGGCGGTCAGGTAAAACTCGATCTCGGGGGCCACCACCGGCGTCAGGCCCAAGGCGGTGTAGCGTGCCACCACGCTTTTGAGCAGGGAGCGCGCGGCAAAGGCGCAGGGTTCGCCGCTCAGTTCCACGCAGTCGTGGATGGCCACCGCCCGGGGCACGCTGGACCAGGGGGACACCTTGAGCGTGGCGTAGTCGGGCACCAGGCGCACATCGGGGTCGGCATTCGGAAAAATCGGGTCGCAGGAGTAGTCGCCGGTGACCGCCTGCATGGGGATGGCCTGCGCAATGCGCAGCTCGCCGCCGGCGGCAAACTGCTGCGCCGGCATCAGCTTGCCGCGCGGGTAGCCTGAGATGTCCGGGAAGATGCACTCCACGTCACGGATGCCGTGCTGCGCGAAAAATGCCTGGCGTTCACTGGGGGCCTGGTAGCTCATGGATTTATGGATCAAAAGTGGCTATAGCCCTTATGGAATGTGCGCAAGCAGCTCCTAAATCTATAGCAAAAGAGGGCTATTCACGGCGTCACGCAAGGGCTCGGGTGGGAGGGATACCGCTGGACATTGTGCGCCCCGCTTCGACCCGGATGCATGCCACATCGGGCCGTCTGGCAGGTTCCACTTACCCGCCAGGTGTGGGGCCTGCGGGGTGCGCGTGCCGGGTGTTAGACGGGTGCCAGTTCGGCCCGGTCGCGCCCCATGGACTTGGCGCGGTAGAGCGCCTGGTCCGCCGATTTCAGCAGGGCGTCGAAGCTGAGGATGCCTTCCTGCAGGTGTGACACGCCAATGCTCACGGAGTAGCTGGCCAGTCCGGTCTCCAGGGACACCGGGGTGAGCCGCACCGCTTGCAGAATGCGCTGGGCCAGCACGGAGGCGCCCTCCAGATCGGTATTGGGCAAGAGCATGCAGAATTCCTCGCCCCCAATGCGGCCAAACAAATCCGTCATGCGCAGGAACTTGCCCACCGTCTGGACGGCTGATTTCAACACCTGGTCGCCGCTGGCGTGGCCATGGGTGTCGTTGATGTGCTTGAAATGGTCCAGGTCCAAGGCCAGGATCGACAGGGGCAAGGTGTAGCGCAGGGCACGCGCAAACTCCCGCGCAGCGGATTCGAAAAAATGGCGACGCGATGCGATGCCCGTCAAAAAGTCGGTGTTGGCAATGGTGGTCAGCGTGAGTTCGGTTGCCTTGCGCGCCGAAATGTCCATGCTGGTGCCGACGATGCGCAAAGGTTGGCCCGCGCTGTCGTGTTGCACGGCCTTGCCCCGCTCCACAAACCAGACCCAGTGCCCCGCCTTGTGGCGCACCCGGTGCTCGCTCTCGAACATGTCCACTTTGCCCGCCAGGTAGTCCTGCATGGCGGCCGCCCGGGTGGGCGCGTCATCGGGGTGGATGCGGTCCTCCCAGGTGAGGGTGCTGGAGTCGGTTTGCTCCTGGTCAAAACCCAGCATGGCATACCAGCGCTGGCTGTGGTGTACGACCGACTGGCCCATCAGAAAATACAGATCCCACCAGGCCAGGTTGCTGCCCATGAGCGCCATCTCCAGGCGTTTGGAGCGTTGCAGCAGGTTGGGGTCACCGTTATCGCTGGAGCGGCGCTCAACCTGGGTGGCGGGGCCAGGGAGAAAGCGGGTGAACAGGCGGTCCTGTTCGCGCTTGACGGCGCGGTAACACTCGCAGGAACGTTGCTCCAGCAGGTTGCGGTGCAGCACGGTGATGAGCCCGCGTCGGCGGTCAATGATGCCGTCGGCTTCCAGCCGGGCTGCGGCCTCGGCAACCCCTTGGCGGCGCACGCCCAGCAGGGCAGACACCATCTCCTGGGTGCATTCGATGGAGTTGGACGACAGCCGGTCCAGGCTGAACAGCAGCCAGCGGCACAGTTGCTGCTCCACCATGTGGTGGCGGTTGCACAGCACCAGTTGGGCCATGTGCGCCATCAGCAATTGGGTGTAGCTCAGGCACTGTTCCATGAGCAGGTCGTCGCTCAGAAAGGCGCGTTTGAAGTCCTGTGATTTGATCCGCCAGGCGCGCCCGGAGGTTTGGGCCAGGGACCGAATGGGCAGGCAGCCATCACCCAGCACCTGCGCCACGCCAACCAGGCCTTCACAGCCCACCATGGCGACCATGGTGGATTCGTCGTTTTCCGTGACATGGGTCAGGGCGATGACGCAGGTGGTCGGGAAATAGGCGAATTCCTGCTTCTTGCCGGATTCGTGCAGCACCTCACCCGACGCGACCCAGACCCATTCGAGTTTGGGCCGCAGGTGTTCCATGGTCACGGGCGACAGGCGCGCGAGGATGTGGTTTTCTTTGAAGCTGCCAGTTTGCCGTCCAGTCAAGGTAATCCTTTGGTACGCACTACACAACGGGCAAGCAAATGGGCGCTGCCCCCCGAGTTTTTGTTGTTGTTTGAAGGAGGACTTTACGGGCTTCCATGCCATCGGTCTGTCCGGTACCGAGCAAACGCGGTATGGGGGTATGCGGCAAGGGTCCGCAAACAAAGGCGCGGCATCGCTGGTGCGCTGCACCCCGGTATTTTCTGCGCTCAGGACAACAGGGTCAGCTCCAGGATCTGGGCCAGCTTCGCCGCTGTGCCCAGGTCTTCATGGCTGGTGACGATCCAGCTGCGGTCTGGGTGTTGGGCACACTGCTGCAGGGCATCCAAAAAATAGGCGCACGACGCGGCGTCCAGTGCGTTCAGCGGCTCGTCCATCAGGGTGACCGTGGCGCCTGCGGACAGGGCCATGGCCAGCCAGACCTTGCGCTGCGTGCCGGACGACAGGGTGCACAGGGGCTTGTCGATAAAGGGCGTCAGGCCCAATCCCCCCACATGCTGCCCCAGCGCGGCTTCGTCCACGCAAGGGTACAGGGAGCGCATAAAACCGAAGTATTCGGACGGCGACAAATGGTCAAACACCACCGGGCCCGGGCCGCACCAAAACACTGCTTGGCGGTAGGCCAGGGGCTGCGTGGCCAGGCGCACCGCACCCACGGCCAGCGCACCGGCGGTGGGGGCCAAGGCACCGCACAACAATTGCAGCAGGGTGGATTTGCCACAGCCGTTGCGGCCACGCAGCCAGGTGAGCCCCGGCCCAAAGTCGTGCGAAAAACCGCTGAACACATGCCTGCCCGGATAACTGAAGCTGAGGTTTTGCACCTGCATCACGGCAGCACCTCCGAAGCCAGCGCCACCTGTACCACCAGGACCAGCAGCCACCAGCTGATGCGCGCCGCAGAGCCCGCGGCTGGCGGCGCATCGGGCTGGGATGGGGCGGACAGCACCAGCACCGTATTGCCCCCCAGCACGGCCAGCACATAGGTGGTGAACACCGCCGTGTGCACCTGCACACCCTGGCTCAGCAAGGTGCAGGCCATGAGCACCGTGCCCAGCAGCATGGGAAACAGCGCCAGGGCGTAGCGGCTTCGCTGCAGCGCGTTCGGCGGGACAGCCAATGCCGCGCAGGCGGCGTGCAACGCACCCAGCTCGGTGCGCACCAACACATACAGGCGGGTCGTCAGGGTTTGTG
Organism: Rhodoferax sp.; assembly: GCF_030697375.1. Classification (GTDB taxonomy): domain Bacteria; phylum Pseudomonadota; class Gammaproteobacteria; order Burkholderiales; family Burkholderiaceae_C; genus Allorhodoferax. The sequence goes on from NZ_JAUYQD010000013.1 coordinate 26,773, forward strand.
TGAGTGCGGCAAAAGCCGCCAGCCACCAGTTCGCCTGCCCAGGTGCATACGCCAGGCTGGCAGCACACACCAAGGCTGCGAGCAGGCACACGGCCATGAACCGCCCCGCGCGCTGGGCCGGGCCGCGGCGCAGTGGCAACCAAAGGAGTGCCCTTGCGACCGACACCATGTGCCGGTCTTGGGCTTTCAACGCGGTGGGGCGGCGTGCCTGGGTGCTTGCCGCGTGCACCGGCACGCTGCGCCGCCACTCCAGTATTCCCACCCCCAGGGACACCGACAAGGCAGCCGAGGCGCCGAGCAGAACCAAGGCCTGGCCCCAGACCTCGCGCAGCCAGCCGGGAGCTTGGGCTGCCCACACCACGGCCCCTGCCACATAGACGCCAAACAAAGGTGTCAAACCCAGCAGGACCACGGTCAGGTCACTGCGGCGGCGCGCGCGCGGGCGCACCGGCAGTGCGCGTTCGGCCAGTGCCCAGCGGCGCGGCCACAGCACGGGGCTCAGGCCCCACACCAGCATCGCCCCGGCAAGGCCATAACCCAGGGTCGCCGCCAGCGCGACCCAGAGGCCGTGTTGCGCGGCTTGCAGCAATGGCAGCACCGCCCAGGCGGCCAGGGCCGCCATGGCAGTGAGGGCGTGTTGCCCGCCGCCGCCCAGCACCAGCAGGCCCACCCCCATGTACACGCCCCAGCGCTGGAGCAGGCTGCGCATGGCCGCCTGGCACCACGCCAGGCGCATCTGGCCGTACGACATGCTCATGCGCGCATCAAGGCCTCGATCGCATCGGCATCGACCGGCACGCCGCGGCTGATCAGTTCGCAGCCGGTCTCGGTCACGATGGCATCGTCTTCGATGCGGATGCCGATGTTGTGGAACTGCTCCGGCACGCCCTCGGCGGGGCGCACATACAGGCCCGGCTCGATGGTCAGCACCATGCCGGGGTGCAGGATGCGCGCCGGGCGGTTGATGATGACTTCGCCGGTGAGGGCGTCTTTGCGCGTGGTGGTTTGCCCCAGCTCCGAGGGCTCCAGGTAGCCGCCGCAGTCGTGCACGTCCATGCCCAGCCAGTGGCCGGTGCGGTGCATGTAAAACTGGAAGTAGGCGCGTTGCTCGATCACGTCGTCCAGGGTGCCGACTTTGTTTTTGTCCAGCAGGCCCACATCCAGCAGGCCCTGGGCCAGCACCTTGACGGTGGCCTCGTGCGGGTCGGTGAAACGGGCGCCGACGCGGGTGGCGGCAATGGCGGCTTGCTGCGAGGCATGCACCAGGTCGTACAGCGCGCGCTGCGGGCCGGTAAATTTGCCGTTGGCCGGGAAGGTGCGGGTGATGTCGCTGGCGTAGCCGTCGAGCTCGCAGCCGGCGTCGATCAGCACCAGCTCGCCGTCGCGGATCTGCCCGGCGTCGGCGCGGTAGTGCAGCACGCAGGCGTTGGCCCCGGCCGCCACGATGGAGCCGTAGGCGGGGTACTGCGAGCCGTGGCGGCGAAATTCGTGCAGCAGCTCGGCGTCCAGGTGGTATTCGCGCACCTCCTGGCCGTCGCGCAGCATGCGTGCGCACGTTTGCATGGCCCGGACGTGGGCACCGGCACTGATCTGCGCGGCGCGGCGCATGGTGTCTTGTTCATGGGCGTCTTTGAACAGGCGCATCTCGTCCAGCACACCACACAGGTCGCGTTGCTGCTCGGGCGCCAGGGCGCCATAACGCACACGCTCGCGCAGCTTGCCCAGCCAGCCGTCCACGCGGGTCTCCAGCCCCTTGTGGGTGGCAAAGGGAAACCACACCACGTCGCGGCCGTCCAGCAGCGCGGCCATGCGGGTGTCCAGCTCGGTGACCGGGTAGGCCGTGTCCACGCCCAGCGCGGCGGGCGCGGCGTCGGGCCCCACGCGAAAGCCGTCCCAGATCTCGCGCTCCAGGTCTTTGGGTTGGCAAAACAAGGTGCTCTTGCCGTCGCCCGTGACGACCAGCCAGGCACGGGGTTCGCTGAAGCCGCTCAGGTAATAAAAGTAGCTGTCGGCGCGAAACAAAAAGTCCGAATCGCGGTTGCGCTGCTGCTCCGGCGCGGTGGGCACAATGGCGATGCCCTTGGGGCCGAGTTGGGCGGCCAGTGCGGCGCGGCGTTGTTGGTACATGGTGTGGGTCATTCTGAGATTCCTTGTGCGATACGAAGCAGTTCCAAGCCCCGTTCGGTGCGCTCGTCGCCACGCGCGGCGCGCAGCATAAAACGGGTTTCCGTGTCAAATTCCACCAGCGCCTGGGTCGTCAGTTCGTCCAGCAGGCGGGCCAAGCTCACGCCGCGTTGTTCGGCCATGGCTTTGAGGCGTTCGTGTTTGTGGTCAGGCATACGCAGGGTCAATGCACTCATGCTGTCAACTCCTTTAAAAGTGCGGGCGGGGTGCGCACGCGAAGCAGGGGAAATCGCAACTCCATGGCAGAAAAATCGCGGGTATTCCAGGTCACGATGTGGCTCGCGGCACAGGCCACGGCAAGTTCGACGACATGGTTGTCCCCTTCATCACGCAGATTGGGCCGCCACGAAAAATAGGTTTTGACCCACTTGCAATGGGCCAAAAAAATGTCCAGCAGTTCCTCGCGCTGGCCGGGGCCGAGGCGGCATCCCTCAAATAAAGCGTCGCGTCCCATGACGTCCTCGAATTCGAGAAACAGGGCGGAACCCATGGCCGGATGGAGCCGACCGGTGAGGCAATGCTGCACGATCTGGGCGGATGCGCCCGTGCCCATGCAAGCGCCGACGAATACATTGGTATCTACCACGATCATGGGCAGATGATACCAATAAACGATGTTTTTGGTATCTCTTGTGGTATCAACTTGGTAAATGGAGCTGCGCCAGCCGCTGCGGCGTGCCGACGTCGGTCCAGCGTCCGGTGTACAGCTCGGCGCTGACCTGGGCCTGGTCCATGGCCGCACGCAGCAGGGGCGCCAGCGCCGCCTTGGTGCCGTGGGGGTTGCCGGGTGCGATGTCGCACCAGGGCGGCGCGAACAGGGCGGCGCGGTACAGGCCGATGGTGGAGTAGGTGTAGCGGGGCTGCGGGTCGTCTGGGGGCAGGTTCAGCGCCAGACCGCCACGCAGGCCGAAGTCCCCCTTGGGGTTGTGTTCGGGGTTGGGCACCAGCCAGAGGTGGGCCAGTTGGCCGCTGGCGACAAAGCGGTCCACGGCGGCCTGGCTGAAGGCAAAGTCGGGCGCAAACACGTCCCCGGCCAGCACCCAGAACACGTCTGGCGCCGGCTGCGCCGCGCCGGGCGGGCACAGCAGGGGCAAGGCGCGCGCAATACCGCCCGCGGTTTCCAATGCGCCGCCAAAGTCCCGCCCTTCGTGGGAATAGTGGATTTGCAAAGGGGGGTACTCTTGCTCCTGATTTGATAGCTGCTCACGCACATTCTGCGGGGGCTGGAGGCTTAAAACGCTTCCAAAGCTGGCCTCGATCTGCGCCCCCAGCCAGGCGGTGTTGACCACCGCTTGGCCAAACCCGCCACGCGCCAAGGCCTCCAAGGGCCACTGCATCAGCGGCTTGCCCTGCACGGGCAGCAGGGGTTTGGGGCAGGTGTCGGTCAGCGGGCGCATGCGTTCACCGCGTCCGGCGGCAAGCACCATGGCGGCAACGGGGGCGCCCTGTTCAGAGGCGAGGGGCGAAGGCGAAGAGGACACGGTGGGTGCGGCGTGGAGTCTGTGGAGTCCAAAGCATAGCCCAGCGCGGTAGGGCGTGCGTCGGCGAAAAAGCGTGAATTCGCCGACAATGGCCGGCAGGCGCTAACCATCCACACAAAAACCAGGAGTTGCGGGAGCCTATGAAACGCCTCAATGTCAACAGCATTACCACGCGCCTCTTCCTGCTGGGCCTGGCGTTCATCTTGGTAGGCTCGGTGGGGCGGACCTATTTTCTGAGCAACTTTTTGCGCCAAGACATCACCGAGCTGGCCTCGGGACAAATGCAGTCTTTGGCCGCCTATGCAGCAAAGGACATCAACCACGGCTTGGTGGAGCGCCGCGAATTTTTGACGGCGGTGGCGGGCCAACTGCCATTGGCCCTGCTGGACCAGCCCAGGCAGTTGCAAGCCTGGTTGGCGCAGCGGTATGACCTCAGCCCCGTGTTTGCGCAAGGCCTGCTCGTGGTGGACGCTTCGGGGCGGGCCGTGGTGGCCTACCCTGCGCGGCCCCCGTTGCCGAGTTTGCCGTTCGCGGACCGTGACTATTTTCAGCAGGCGGTGCGCGGCGAGTTTGCCATTGGCTGCCCGGTGCGGGGGCATCTCTCCCAGGTCCCGGTGTTGCCCATGGCCGCGCCTTTGCGCGACCGTACCGGCCAGGTTCGGGCCGTGTTGGTGGGTGTCTCGCTGCTCCAAACGCCTGATTTTTTGGGCGCCTTGACGGCCACCCGGGTGGGCAACACGGGGGGCCTGGTGCTGGTGTCGCCGCGCTGCCATATGTTTGTGGGGGCCTCGGACAGTGACATCGCCCTCAAGCCCACGCCTCCGCAGGGGCGGCACCCGCAACACGACCGGGCCATGCAGGGGTTTCGGGGGGTGGGGATTGACGTGCGGGCAGGCACCGAAGAGCTGGCCGCCATTGCCTCGGTGCCCAGCCACGACTGGTTTGTGGTGGCCCGTATGCCCACCCAGGAGGTGTTTGAGCCCGTGACCCGTTTGCGTGCCTTTATCCGCAACAACACGCTGCTGTTGGCCGGTGTGTTTGCCACGGTGCTGGTTTTTTTGTTGCGGCACCAGTTGCGTCCCCTCACGCGGGCGGCCCGGCATGCCGACCGCATGGTCAGTGGTGCCATCCCCATGGAGCCCCTGCCGGTGGTGTGCAATGACGAGGTGGGGCAGCTCACCTCGGCCTTCAACCGCGTGATGGCCAAGCTGCTGGCCAGCCATGCCGAGATGGACCACATGGCCCACCACGACACCCTGACCGGCTTGCCCAACCGCCAGATGCTGGCAGACCGCATGAAGCAGGCCTTTGCGCGCGCCCAGCGCCAGGGCACGCAGGTGGCGGTGCTGTTTTTGGACCTGGATGGCTTCAAACCGATCAACGACGACCTGGGCCACGAAGCCGGTGACATGGCCCTGCGTGAAGTGGCCAAGCGCCTGCAGGCCGTGGTGCGCAGCGACGATACGGTGGCGCGCGTGGGCGGTGACGAGTTCGTCATCTTGCTGCCCGACCTCAAAGACCAGGCCCGGGCGACGGCGGAGTTGGTGGCCCGCAAATGCCAGGAGGTATTTCAGCCCCTTTTCGACATCCATGGGCAGCCCTGCCGCTTGGGAACCTCCATTGGCATGGCCCTGGGCGCGGGGGATGCCCCCCCCGACAAGCTGCTGACCGCCGCCGACAAGGCCATGTACCGGGCCAAGGACGCCGGGCGTGGGCAATGCAGGTGGGACACCGAATGAGAGACACAAGCCAAAGGCAAAACAGCATGCAAGAAGCAACAGGGCCCATCCGTGGGCAATTCACTCCGGCCTTTGCCCCCTTGGCAGCGCAGTTTGCCAAGGCTTTCACCGACGGCCAGGAGATCGGGGCCAGCCTGTGTGTCTACCACCGGGGGGCGGTGGTGGTGGACCTGTGGGGCGGTCTGGCGGATGCCCACACCGGTGCGCCCTGGACGGCGGATTCTTTGATTGTGGTGTTTTCGGCCACCAAGGGCCTGGCTGCCATGGCGCTCAACCTGGCCGCCGAGCGGGGCCGGTTTGCCTGGGATGCTCCGGTGGCGCAGTATTGGCCGGCCTTTGCCCAGGCGGGCAAAGGCCGCACCACGGTGCGCCAGCTTTTCAACCACCAAGCCGGCCTGGCCGCCGTGGCCACTCCTCTCACCCTGGCGCGCCTGTGTGATCCCGCGCAGGCGCCGGCCTTGCGCGCGGTTCTGGCGGCCCAGCCCCCGGCCGGTGCGGCCGAGGCGGGGCAGGCCTACCACGCCATCAGTTATGGCCTGTACGCCGACGCTTTTTTCCAGGAGGCCTGTGGCGAACCGCTGGCGGCGTTTCTGCACCGGGAGTACCTGGACCCGCTGCAGGCCGACGTGTTCCTGGGCACCCCGCCCGCGCAAGATGCCCGGGTGGCCACGCTGTACCCCGGGTCCACCGCCGGGCGTTTGGGCCACATGGTGTGGGCGGCACTGCGCGGGGGCAGCACCGAAGCCCATGTGGCACGCTCGTTTCTGCGCGGTGGCATGGCCCAAAAGGCGTTGACCAACCCGCCCACGCCCGGTGGCATGGGTGCCTACAACCAGCCTCCGGTGCGCCGCCATGGCCTGTCGTGGGCCTCGGCCACCGCCACGGCGCGCGGCCTGGCACGCGCCTATGTGCCCTGGTCCCTGGGCGGCGAGTGGCAGGGCCGGCGCTATGTGGCGGAGCAGACCATTGCGCCGCTGCTGCAGCGCCAGGGCTGGAGTGCGCGTGACCAGGTCCTGGGCAAGCCTTTGGGGTGGGCCCAAGGATTTTTAAAAGAAGAGGACGGTGTTTTTTCGCCCAACCGCGCCTCCTTTGGCCACCCGGGTATGGGCGGCGCCTTGGGCTGGTGCGACCCGCAAGCGCAGCTCAGCTGGGGCTACACCATGAACCGCTGCGACTGGCGCGTGCGTTCGCCCCGGGCCCTGGCGCTGTGCCAGGCGCTGTACCGCTGTGATCTGGTTTAGCTGCCCCCACGCTTGCCGCTGCACGTGCTGCGCTGCCCCCCGAGGGGGCCGTCGTCGCCTTGGGGCGGCCCGGCGGCGACTAGGCGAAGCGCTTAGCGAAACACCTACTTGCGGATCAGCCGGGCGTAGTCCGCCTCCACTTTGGCGCGGTCGGTGGATTGGAGTGCGGCATCAAAGGCATCGCGCAGCGCCAGACCGGCGGGGCTGCGTTTGAAGCACACATGCAAACTCAGTTCGGCGATGGGGCGCGCGCTGAACGCAATGCGGTCGGCCCCACCGGTCAGGGACAGGGTGTAGTCCAGCACATTTTTGTCGATGACAATGCCCTTGATCCGGCCGCTGCGCAGCTTGTTGACGTTGACCGCATCGCTGGGCGCCAGCTCCACGGGCTGGCGTTTGTCCTTGACGCGCTGGTCAAATTCCTCGCCGTTGGAGTAGCCGTCCACCACGCCCAGCCGGTAGCCGGAGAGATCCCCCAGTTCACTCCATGGGATGGGTGCGCTGCGCAGCGAAGCCACCCCCAGCACACTGGTGCCTATGGGCTGGGACTGGTGGCAGGACTGCGCGCGCTCCTTGCTGTAATACTCGGGGAAATAGCCGTCGAAGTTGGGATCTTTCTCGCCCTTCTCCACGGTGGTGGCCCACTCGAAGGACGCCGTCACCAAGCGGTAGCCCGCCGCCTTGGCCACCACGGAGGTCACCCGGGTGGACAGGCCGCCTTGCGGCAACAAAGCCCCGGTGTACGGCGGCCACTCCAGCGTGGACAGGCGTATCAGCTTGGGCGGGGCCTGGGCCTGCGCACTGCAGGCCAGCCAGCCTACCACCCACCAGAATGATCGAAAGCACCCCATTCGGACTCCTTGGAAATCGCAGCGAGACGCAACGCGACGCCTGCGCACAGTACTGCGCCTGCCGTCCAGTGGACAGGCGATTTCCGACCTGTTTTGCACCAATCACGACCGAGCCCGAGCGCGCCCCCGGCGCAGAGCCCCGCCTACCGCGAGCCAGCAAAGCGCCGCGTCCGCCACCAGCCACAGGCTGGCAGGCTCGGGCACTGCGGCGGCAGCCAATTGCACACCCAGGAGGGCGTTGGTGGCGGTGGTGGGGTGCACCCCGTCCCAATACACCCAGCGGGCCGGGTTGCACAGCCCATTGTTCAGGTTGTCAACGCAGGGGTCCGTCGCGTTGTCGAAGCCGTATGCGCCGGGGTTTTGAAGAATCTGGTGGAGTGCGCTGAAGGTGTCGAACTGCGTGATCTCCGCACCCAGGCTCTGGTCGAGTGCGGTGAGCGCGGTGGCCAAGGCGGAATTGAACGCCACCGACAAGTCCGTCAGACCGGTGTTGCCCAGGAACTCCGGCACTGCCCCCAGGTCGGGCAGGTTGGGAACCAGAAAGTGCTGCGCGCCTTCGGCCGCCAAGGTCAGGATGGCGTTGCCAATGTTGTTGACCGCGTTGCCGATCAGGGTGGCCGGGGGCAGCCCGGCGGCGCCCAGGGCCGCATTGGCGAATACATCGTTGGGGAAGGCCCAGGCCACAAACAGTGACTCGGCGGGGTTGAAGCATGCCGTGCAGGCATCGGAAAACTGCGCCACCTGGTTGGCCATGCCGCCCTGCGTTGCAAACCAGGGCTGCGAAGCGGTGGGAACGTTGGGGTTGATGGCGTTGTAGTTGAAGCTGCCGGTGGTGGCGCCCCCCAGTGCGTAGTTGGTGCCGCCGAAGTTGGACGGCGTAAAGCTGCCATCCCCCGGGTGGTAGGCCTGCCACAGGTACTCCACCGCAGTCAGGCCATTGGTGTAGCGGCCACCCACGTAAGGCGGCGGCGGAAAGGAGGCCGGCCCACCGGGGCCGTTGTAATTGCCGCCGTCCGACAGGGAGTCGCCAAACACATACAGATTGCTGAGGGTTTGCAGGCTGGCCAGGGCGCTGACAGGCGCCAGCAAGGCCACCCACGCCACCAGCAACAGACTGCGCAATGTTTTTTTCATGGGGGTCTCCTTGGGTCGCAGGCAGGGGCTGTTCGCCCAAGCGGCGCGCCCATGCCATTTCAAAACTCCCCCCTGAAGCGCCCCCAGTTTAAAAAGCAGATCGGGCGGGTCCGTGACATTTCACAAGGCCCGCGCCGCTGCGCGTCAGCAGCGCCTCAACGCACGCCCACCGCCACCTTGCCAAACACCGCCTGCGCCTCGCGTGGCAGGCTGCGCCAATACACCGGGTTGGCCTGCACTTCGCCGCCCAGCGCGGCTGCGGCCTGCCAGCCCCAGCGGGGTTGGTACAACACGGCACGGGCCAGGGCCACCAAATCGGCATCCCCGCTTTGCACAATGGCTTCGGCCTGGTGCGGGTCGGTAATCAGCCCGACCGCCGTGGTGACCAGGCCACTGGTTTGGCGGATTTGGCGTGCAAACGGCAGTTGGTAGCCCGCGCCCAGGGCGATTTTTTGCATGGGGGACACGCCGCCGGACGACACATGGATGAAGTCGCAGCCCAGGGCCTTGAGGCGTTTGGCAAATTCGGCACTCTGATCGCAGTTCCAGCCGCCTTCCACCCAGTCGGACGCCGACAGGCGCAAACCCAGCACCCCGCCAAAGGCCTGGCGCACGGCGGCAAACAGCTCCAGCGGATAACGGATGCGGTTCTCGAAACTGCCGCCATAAGCGTCGCTGCGCTGGTTCGCCAGGGGCGACAAAAATTCATGCAGCAAGTAGCCGTGCGCGCTGTGGATCTCGACGGCCTCGATGCCCATACGCGCCGCCCGCTGCGCGGCCTGGACAAAGGCATCGCGCACCTGGGCCATGTGCTCCAGGGTCATGGCGGTGGGCGGCGGCTCGCTGGGCAGGTGTGGCAGGGCCGAGGGTGCAAAGGTCTCCCAGCCGCCCTGGGCGGGGGACAGCAGTTGGGCGCCCGCCCAGGGCAGCGCGCTGGACGCCTTGCGCCCGGCGTGCGCCAGCTGGATGCACACGGCGGTGTGCGGGGCCAGCTTGCGTGCACGCCGCAGGGTGTCGGCCAGGGCGCGTTCGGTGTGCGCGTCCCACAGGCCCAGGCAGGCGGGGGTGATGCGCCCTTCGGGAAGCACGGCCGTGGCTTCAATGGTGAACAGGCCCGCACCGCTGTTGAGCAGGTTGCCCCAGTGCATCAAATGCCAGTCGCTGGCACAACCGTCCACCGCGGAATACTGGCACATGGGTGCGATGACGATGCGGTTGGGCAAGGTGAGGCCACCGTGGGGCGAAGGCAGGGTGATGGGAGAAAAAAGCAGGCTCATGGCACCAGCATAGACCACGCTTTTGGCCTACGTGTTGTCGTGGCGTAACCGCCCGGTTTACAAGCCCCGGTAAAATGCCGGGTTTTCCCCAAGTTCCAACCTACCCCCGGAGTCGCCACCCATGGCCAATACCCAACAAATGGCAAGTGCAATTCGTGCGCTTGCAATGGACGCAGTGCAACAAGCCAACTCGGGTCATCCCGGTGCCCCCATGGGCATGGCAGACATGGCGGTGGCACTGTGGGGCGACCACCTGCAGCACAACCCCGCCAACCCCAACTGGCTCAACCGCGACCGCTTTGTACTCAGCAACGGCCACGGCTCCATGCTGATTTATGCGGTGCTGCACCTCACCGGCTACAAGCTGCCCATCGCTGAGCTGAAGAATTTCCGCCAACTGCACAGCAAGACCGCTGGCCACCCCGAAGTGGGCGTCACCCCCGGCGTGGAAACCACCACCGGCCCGCTGGGCCAGGGCATCACCAATGCGGTGGGCATGGCGCTGGCCGAGAAGCTGCTGGCCAAAGAATTCAACCGTGAAGGCCATACCGTGGTGGACCACCACACCTACGCCTTCATGGGCGACGGCTGCCTGATGGAAGGCATCAGCCACGAGGCCGCCGCCCTGGCTGGCGCCTGGAAGCTGGGCAAGCTGATTGCCCTGTACGACGACAACGGCATCTCCATCGACGGCCAGGTCGCGCCCTGGTTCATCGACAACACGGCGCAGCGCTTTGTGGCCTACGGCTGGGACGTGGTGGGCCCGGTGGACGGCCACGATGCCGCTGCCGTATCCGCCGCCATTGCGGAAGCCAAGCAGACCAGCGACCGCCCCACCCTGGTGATCTGCAAAACCCATATCGGCAAAGGCAGCCCTAACCGCGCCAACACCGCCAAGGCCCACGGCGAGCCCCTGGGCGCCGAAGAAATCAAACTCACCCGTGAATCCATCGGCTGGGAGCACGCCCCCTTTGTGGTGCCCAAGGAAGTGCAGGCCGATTGGGATGCCAAGGCCAAAGGCAAAGCGCTTGAGGCCGCCTGGAACGAAAAATTCGCCGCCTACAAGGCCGCCCACCCCGATCTGGCCAAGGAATTGGTGCGCCGCATGAAGGGCGACCTGCCCAAGAAGTTTGTGCAGACCGCCGTGGACACCGTGATTGCCGCCCACACCAAGGGTGAGACCGTGGCGTCGCGTAAAGCTTCACAACTGGCACTGGAATCGTTCACCGCAGCCCTGCCCGAGCTGCTGGGCGGCTCGGCCGACCTGACCGGCTCCAACCTCACCAACACCAAGTGCACGCCCAATCTGCGTTTTGACATGGCGGGCGACGTGGTGCAAACCGCGGACGCCGAGGGCAAGCTGATCGGTGGCCGCCACATCAACTACGGCGTGCGCGAGTTTGGCATGGCCGCCATCATGAACGGCATTGCGCTGCACGGTGGTTTCATCCCCTACGGCGGCACCTTCCTGACCTTCAGCGACTACAGCCGCAACGCCATCCGCATGGCTGCGCTGATGAAGCAGCGCGTGGTCCATGTGTTCACCCACGACAGCATTGGTTTGGGCGAAGACGGCCCCACGCACCAGTCCATTGAGCATGCCGCGTCCCTGCGCCTGATCCCCAACCTGGACGTGTGGCGTCCGGGCGATACTGCAGAAACCGCCGTGGCCTGGACCGTGGCCTTGCAAAACAAGACCAAGCCCACCGCGCTGCTGCTCTCGCGCCAAAACATCAGCTATGCCAAAAAAGCCGAGTCGGCCGTGGCACCCGATGCCTGCGGTTTGGACGCCATCAGCAAGGGCGCCTATGTGTTGGCCGAACCCACGGAAGTGGGCCTGAAGAAAAAGGCACAAGCCGTCATCATCGCCACCGGCTCTGAAGTACAGTTGGCGCTCAAGGCGCAGGAACTGCTGGCTGCGAAAAAAATCGCGGTGCGCGTGGTCTCCATGCCCAGCACCACCACCTTCGACAAGCAAGATACGGCCTACAAGTCCGCTGTGTTGCCTGCCGGTATCCCCCGTATTGCGGTGGAAATGGGTGTGACCGACGGCTGGTGGAAATACGGTTGCGCTGCAGTGGTCGGTATCGACACCTACGGCGAGTCCGCGCCTGCGCCGGTGCTGTTCAAACACTTCGGTTTCACGCCTGAAAACGTGGCGGAAACCGTGGAAAAGGTTTTGCGTAAGTAATTGGTTTTTAGTTTTAACTTGTGGAGAAAATTATGACGATCAAGATTGGTATCAACGGCTTCGGCCGCATCGGCCGCATGGTGTTCCGCGCAGCCGTTCAGAACTTCAGCGACATCGAAGTGGTCGGTATCAACGACCTGCTGGAGCCTGAGTACCTGGCGTACATGCTGCAGTTTGACTCGGTGCATGGCCGCTTCAAGGGCGAAATCGCCGTCGAGGGCACCAACCTGATCGTCAACGGCAAAAAGATCCGTCTGACCGCCGTCAAAGACCCCGCAGAACTGAAGTGGAATGAAGTGGGCGCGGACATCGTGATCGAATCCACGGGCCTGTTCCTGACCAAGGAAGCCGCCCAGAAGCACATCACCGCGGGTGCCAAGAAGGTCATCATGTCGGCCCCCTCCAAAGACGACACCCCCATGTTCGTGTATGGCGTGAACGACAGCAAATACGCCGGTGAAGCCATCATCTCCAATGCCTCGTGCACCACCAACTGCCTGGCCCCCGTGGCCAAAGTGTTGAACGACAACTGGGGCATCAAGCGCGGCCTGATGACCACCGTGCACGCTGCCACCGCCACGCAAAAAACCGTGGACAGCCCGTCCAACAAAGACTGGCGCGGCGGCCGCGGCATTCTGGAAAACATCATCCCCTCCAGCACGGGCGCGGCCAAGGCCGTGGGTGTGGTGATTCCTGAGCTGAACAAGAAGCTCACCGGCATGTCCTTCCGCGTGCCCACCAGCGACGTGTCGGTGGTGGACTTGACCGTGGAGTTGAACAAAGACGCCACCTACGCTGAAATCTGCGCCGCCATGAAGGCTGCCTCCACAGGCGCCATGAAGGGTGTGCTGGGCTACACCGAAGAAAAAGTGGTCTCCACCGACTTCCGTGGCGAAAGCTGCACCTCGGTGTTCGACGCCGACGCCGGCATGGCCCTGGACGGCACCTTCGTCAAGGTGGTGAGCTGGTACGACAACGAGTGGGGTTACTCCAGCAAGTGCCTGGAAATGGCGCGTGTGATTTCCAAGTAAGCTAAATTTTTCTCATATGAAAAACGCGCCTTCGGGCGCGTTTTTTGTTGGGATGATGGTTGGCGGCTGTAGACCCATTGCAGTCATTCCCAAGAAGGCACGCGGGACTCAGGGCGGCGTGGCACTCAACTCCGTTCGTGTCCCCCGGCCTGCGGCCTCCTCCTTTACCTCACTGCGCTGAGCGCCACGCCGCCCTGAGTCGGCCAACACTGCTGGCTGCCGTGGCCACTGCCCCTACAAACCTGTGCCAGCAAGGTCTGCTCCCGCCACATTCCAGCCGGTCCATTTTTACTGCAGCTCACAAGTCTATGAATAGAATTTGGCTCTAGCCCCCGTCCAATATGCGCAAGCAGCTATATTTTTGGTAGCAAATGCGGCGTAAAAATGTTGCCATGTCTTGCCCGTCCATGGCTCACCCCAGCCAAGGATGGGTGAGCGTTACGCCGGTAGTAACAAAATTCACCGCATTACGGATCACCACGGTGAACCGGTGTTCGATCGCGGTGGGCTTGCTCTGAAAATTCAAACGCGGCGGGTTGAACTCAATTGGCTTGAAAACGCAGGGGTTGGCATGTTGTGCTCCTTGGGCGGGTGGTGCGTGGAGGTCCTGGTAAGCGCGGTAACCCTGCCATAAGCGCAGCCAAACCAGGGTCGCCAGCCACTCAAACCACCTTGGTGGACGATAATTGGCAGCTGAATTTCATCTTTAGACCTACCAAGAGGGTTTCTCCGTGCCTGTCTACCGCTCCAAAACTTCCACCGCCGGCCGCAACATGGCGGGTGCCCGTTCACTCTGGCGCGCCACGGGCATGAAGGATGACGATTTCCAAAAACCCATCATCGCCGTGGTCAACTCCTTCACGCAGTTTGTGCCCGGCCACGTCCACCTGAAGGACCTGGGCCAGCTGGTGGCGCGCGAGATCGAAGCGGCGGGCGGCGTCGCCAAAGAGTTCAACACCATTGCCGTGGACGACGGCATCGCCATGGGCCACGACGGCATGCTGTATTCGCTGCCCAGCCGCGACATCATTGCCGACTCGGTCGAGTACATGGTCAACGCGCACTGCGCCGACGCCATGGTGTGCATCTCCAACTGCGACAAGATCACTCCCGGCATGCTGATGGCTGCCATGCGCCTGAACATCCCCGTGGTATTCGTCTCCGGCGGCCCCATGGAAGCGGGCAAGACCAAGCTGGGTGTCATCAAGCTCGACCTGATCGACGCCATGGTGATGGCTGCTGACGACAAGGTAAGCGACGCGGAAGTGGCTGAGGTGGAGCGCTCCGCCTGCCCGACCTGCGGTTCCTGCTCCGGCATGTTCACCGCCAACTCCATGAACTGCCTGACCGAAGCGATGGGCCTGTCCCTGCCCGGCAACGGCACGGTGGTGGCGACCCATGCCGACCGTGAAGCGCTGTTCAAACGCGCGGGCCGTCTGGCGGTGGAGCTGTGCCAGCGTTACTACGAGCAGGAAGATGCCTCCGTGCTGCCGCGCTCCATCGGCTTCAAGGCGTTTGAGAACGCCATCACGCTGGACATCGCCATGGGTGGCTCGACCAACACCATCCTGCACATTCTGGCGATTGCCCAGGAAGCCGAAATCGACTTCACGCTGGCCGACATTGACCGCCTGTCACGCAGCGTGCCCCAGTTGTGCAAGGTGGCGCCCAATACCCAGAAGTACCACATCGAAGACGTGCACCGCGCGGGCGGCATCATGGCCATCCTGGGCGAGCTGGACCGCGCCGGCAAGTTGCATACCGATGTGCCGACCGTGCACGCCAAAACCTTGAAGGACGCGCTGGACCAGTGGGACATCATGCGCACCGATTCGCCCGAAGTGCAGAAGTTCTACAAGGCAGGCCCTGCCGGCAAACCCAGCCAGGTGGCCTTTAGCCAGGCGACGCGCTGGCCCAGCCTGGACATGGACCGCAGCGAGGGCTGCATCCGCTCCGGTGAACATGCGTTCTCGCAAGAAGGCGGTCTGGCAGTGCTGGTGGGCAACATCGCCCTGAACGGCTGCGTGGTGAAAACCGCTGGCGTGGATGATTCGAACTTGGTGTTTGAAGGCCCAGCCCATGTGACCGAGTCGCAGGACGAAGCGGTGGAACACGTGCTGAACGACCAGGTCAAGGCGGGCGATGTGGTTATCGTGCGCTACGAAGGCCCCAAGGGCGGCCCCGGCATGCAGGAAATGCTCTACCCCACGTCGTATATCAAGTCCAAGGGCTTGGGCAAGGCCTGCGCGCTGCTGACGGATGGGCGCTTCTCAGGCGGCACCTCCGGCCTGTCCATCGGCCACGCCTCCCCCGAAGCCGCAGCCGGTGGCGCCATCGGCCTGGTGCGCAATGGCGACCGTATCCGCATCGACATTCCGAACCGCTCCATCAACGTGCTGTTGTCGGACGAGGAATTGGCCCGGCGCCGCGCCGAGCAGGATGCCTTGGGCTGGAAGCCCGCGCAGCCGCGCAAACGCAAGGTGTCCGCCGCGCTCAAGGCCTACGCCATGCTGGTGATGTCGGCCGACAAGGGTGCCGTGCGCGACCTCTCCTTGCTGGGTGACTGAAATAGCCCAGCCTTGAAAAAAGCGCCTTCGGGCGCTTTTTTTGTGCCTGCCGCAGCGCGTCAATGTTCCGTGATGACCATCCAGGACACACCAAAACGGTCGGCCACCATGCCGAAAGAAGAGGCATAAAAGGTCTTGCCCAAAGGCATTTGTACCTGTCCGCCATCGCTCAGCGCGGCGAACAGGCGCTGGGCCTCGGCGTCCGAGGGCGCCGTGATCGACAGTGCAAACCCCTGAAACGCCGGTTGCCCCTGGGCGCGGCCATCGGACGCAAAAAGCGTGGATTCGCCAATGCGAAAGCTCGCATGCATCACCTTGGTTTCCGAGCCGGGCGGGCACATGCCTTCTGGCATGGGTTCCGGGCTTTCATTGAAACGCATGAGTGCAGTCACTTCGGCGCCCAGTGCGGTGCGGTAAAAAGTCAGGGCCTCTTCGCAGCGGCCTTCAAAAAACAGATAGGGTTGAACTGGCATGGCGAATTCCTTTCTTAGGTTTTTTCCGAAAACATGGCGTCGCAGCGCTTTTGCATTTCTTCGAAGCCCACATCCTCGACGTGCGTCATGATGTGCCATTTGTGCCCAAAGGGGTCCAGCAGGGTGCCTGAGCGGTCGCCAAAAAACTGGTCTTTCACCGCTTCAATCACGGTGGCTCCGGCATCCAGTGCACGCTGGTAGGTGGCATCCACATCGGGCACATACAGCGCGATGCCCACGGGGGTTCCGCCCAGGGTGCGCGGGCTTTTGTTGCCCCAGTCGGGCATCTCTTGCGCCAGCATGAGCTTGGCGTCTCCGATCTGCAATTCGGCATGCCCCACGGTGCCGCCCGGCATGGTGATGCGCCCGATCACCTGGGCCCCAAAAACCTGCTGGTAAAACCGGATGGCGGCATCGGCATCTGTGACGCTGAGGTAGGGGGTGATAGCGTGGAAGCCTTGCGGGATAGGGGGAACGGTGTGCATGGTGTTGCTCCTTGGCGGTTGAAAATGCAGTGCCTATGGGTTTGGATTGTGGGCACCGCCAGCGACAATACCAAAGGCAAATGTCAATTGCCCAGCCCACCGACAAGCCACGGCCGGCGTGTCAACCATTGCCCGTGACGCCGCGCACCACGGCGGCCAGCGTTTGCACCAGCGGCCCCATCGCCGCCACGGGCACCTGGGCATAACCCAGCAAAAAGCCGCGCCAGGGCTGCACACGCGCGCCCACCGCATGCAGGCTGAGCGCCGGCGCCATGATGCCCAAGCCCAGCAACTGCGTGCTGAGCTGCACATCGTCGGTGCGCCCGTCGCGCAGCCGCAGGGCCAGGTGCATGCCGGCGGAGCCGCCGTACACGTCGGCCACATCGCCCAGATGCTGCTCCAGCGCCGCTACCAGCGCGTCGCGGCGCTGCCGGTAGAGGCGGCGCATGCGCCGCAGATGCAGGCTGAAATGGCCTCTTTGCATGAACTCTGCCAATGCCAACTGGTCGGCGGTGCGCCCCCGCGGCGCCGAGCGCGCCAGCATGGCTTCCAGCGGTGCCACCAGTGCGGCAGGCACCACGATGAAGCCGATGCGCAAGGCCGGAAACATGGTCTTGCTGAAGGTGCCCAGGTACAGCACCGGCGCATCGGGCGCCAGTCCCTGCATACACGCCAGGGGCGGCCCCTCGTGGCGGAACTCGCTGTCGTAGTCGTCTTCGATGATCAGCGCCGCCGCGTTGCGGGCCTGCGCAATCAGGGCCATGCGCCGCTCCAGGCTGAGCACGCTGCCCACCGGGTACTGGTGGGAGGGCGTCACATAAATCAGCTTGGGGCGGTGGCGCAGCCAGTCGCTGGCTACTGGTGCCAGGCCTTCGGCGTCAACCACAATGCCGACCGGCTTGAGCTGCGCGGCGCGAAATGCCGCCAGTGCGCCCTGGTAGCCGGGGTTTTCCATCCAGACCTTGTCACCGGGGTCGGCAAAGGCGCGCGCGCACAGGTCCAGGCTGCTTTGGGTTCCGTCGGTGATGAAGACCTGCCCACTCTCCACCAGGGCGCCACGCGCCACCCGCAGGTGGTCCGCAATGGCGGCGCGCAGGGGCAACGCGCCCGCCGGGTCGGCGTAGTTGAGTTGCGCCGGTTGGAGCGAGCGCCAGGCACGGTCCAGCAAACGGCGCCACAGCGTCACCGGAAAATCCCCCAGCGCAGGCACACCGGGCGCAAACGCCACCGACATTTCCGAGCCCGGCAAGGCCGGCAGGCCCTGCGTGCGTTTGGACAAACCGGTGCGCAGGGGGGCCGCCGCCCGGCTTGGCGGCGCCACGGCGCCCAGGGCGGCCACCACCGTGCCGCGCCGGTCCGGGAGGACGAAGCCCTCGGTCGCCAACTGGTCGTAGGCGTACAGCACGGTGTTGCGCGACACCCCCAGTTCCAGCGCCAGGGTGCGGCTGGCCGGCAAGCGGGTGCCGCGGGCCAGGGTGGCGTTGCGGATGGCGCCGCGCAGGCAGGCATGCAACTGGCGCTGGCGCGACCAGGCGGCGTGCGCCGGCAGCGCGGTGAAGGTGTTGAACAAGAGCAGGTAGTCCATTGTTATGGTTCTAAAAAATAGTGCATCTGTGGACCTTATTTTGGGGCCATATTTCTTCTACATTCTGCTCCTTCTTACTTGCAACCCCTGAACAGGAACACCGTGGAAACTTCCGCATCCCCAGCCCCTTCCGACCGTACCCAAGTGCGGCGCATTGCCGAAAACGCCCGTTACGACCGCGCCACCCTGCACGCCATCATCGACGCGGCCTACCTGTGCCATATCGCGTTTGCCGACGACAAGGGAACCCACTGCATCCCCACCGCCTGCTGGCGCGAAGGCGAGCACCTCTACATCCACGGCTCCAACGGCGGGCGCCTGCTCAAGCTGCTGCAAAAGGGCACGCAGGTGTGCGTCACCATCACCCACCTGGACGGGCTGGTGCTGGCGCGCTCCGCGTTCAACCACTCGATGAACTACCGCTCGGCCATGGTGTACGGCGTGTTCGAACGGGTGCTGGACAAACACGCCTCGCTGGCGGCGTTCATGGACAAGATTGCCCTGGGCCGACAGGCTGAAATCCGCGCTGGCAACGACAAGGAATTTGCCGCCACCACCGTCATGCGTATCGGCTTGGAAGAGGCCGCCTGCAAGGTCCGCAGCGGTGGGCCGGTGGACGATGCCGAAGACATGCACATTGCAGCCTGGGCCGGGGTCTTGCCGTTTACGGTGCAAGCGGCACCACCCGTGGTGGACCCACTGTGCACCACGGCCGCGCCCGACTATGTGCGGCAATGGGGTGGAAGCTAGCCCCCACGCTTGCCACTGCGCGTGCTGCGCTGCCCGGCGGTGGAACTAGCCCGCTTCATAATCGGCCCTATGAAGCCAGCACCCACCCACCACTCCCGAGTCTTCGGCTCGCCGTGGGAGGGGGTGTACGGCACACACATCGAGAGTGCGCGCCACTTTGGCAAACACTGGCACGCGGTTTACGGGCTGGGGCTGGTGGAACATGGCGCCCAAAGTTCGGCCAGCGGACGCGGCACGGTGGAGGCCTACGCCGGTGACCTGATCACCACCAACCCGGGCGAGGTGCATGACGGCCAGCCGCTGGGCGGCCCCTCGCGGCGCTGGCGCATGGTGTACCTGGACCCCGGCGTGGTGGCGTCCATGGTGGGAGACCCCACCTCCACCGGCCTGCAGGCACTGGAGCTCACCCGGCCCGTGATTCAGGACGCCCGGCTTGCGCAAGTGCTCTTGCGCCTGTTGGACCAGTTGGAACGCCGGGATGCCGGGCTCGCCTGGAGCAGCGCCGAAGCGCTGGCGTGTGAAGAGTTGCTGGTCCACACCTGCGCCTTGCTGCTGGAGGGCCATGCCGGCGCTCCACGTAGCCATGGTGTGGACGCCAATGTCCAACAGGTGCGGGACCGCTTGGCCGATGCGCCGCTGGAGCCGCCCACGCTCACCCAAATGGCCCTGATGGCCGGCGTCAGCAAGTACCAATTGCTGCGGCGGTTCGAAAAGTGTTACGGCGTCACGCCCTACGCATGGCTGCTACAGCACCGCGCCGAGCGGGCGAGCGGCCTTATCCGCCGGGGGGAGAGTCTGGCGCTGGCGGCCGCGTCCTGCGGGTTTGCGGACCAGAGCCACATGACCCGCACCTTTGCCCGCCAGTTCGGTTACAGCCCTGGCGCACTGAGAAAAGCCGCAGTGCCACGCGTCCATAGCGATAGCCGCCTGCAATAGCGTTCAAGACCCAGGCCCGCGAACCCCGGAAACTGGCCGCTGTTTCAACTTTCTGGGGTGTGTATGTCGGAGTCTCTCAAAGGCCAGTGGCTGTGTAGCCTGGCCATGGTCCTTGTGGGCAGTACCGTGGTGGTCAGCAAAATCATCGGGCAGGACATCGAGCCTTTTCTGGCCACGGTACTGCGCCATGCTGCGGCGTTGCCGGTTTTTCTGTTCCTGATGGCCCGGACCGGCGCGCGGTTTCCACGCGTCAGCCGGCGCGATGCCGCACTGCTGCTGGTGCAGGCCGCTGCCGGCAGCGTGGGTTATTCGGTATTGCTGATCCAGGGCGTGAACCTGTCCAGTGCCGCCGACGCGGGCATTGTGGCGGGCACGCTGCCTGCCGCGTCCGCCCTGTTTGCCGCACTGTTGCTGGGCGAGCGTCCCGGTGCCAGGCTGGTGCTGTCGATTGGGCTGGCCACGGTGGGGGTGATGGCGGTGGCCATGGCGCCCGACGCCGGTGCCCAGGCCCCCACGCGGCTGCAGGGCATCGCCCTGGTGCTGGGCGCCATTGCTTGCGAGGCGGTTTTCATCCTGGCCAACAAGCGCTTGTCGCAGCCGGTGCCTGCGTTGGCACTGTCCACCTGCATGTGTGCGGG
The DNA here is from genome assembly GCF_030697375.1 of Rhodoferax sp. GTDB lineage: Bacteria > Pseudomonadota > Gammaproteobacteria > Burkholderiales > Burkholderiaceae_C > Allorhodoferax. The sequence goes on from NZ_JAUYQD010000013.1 coordinate 47,336, forward strand.
AGGCCTGCTGATGTCGGCCCTGCCCGCGTGGCTGGCCCTACAGGCATCGCCTTCGGTTTGGAGCACGGCGGCGCTGGCCGGGGTGGCCTATTACGCCTGGGTGCCTACGGTGGGTGGTTTTCTGCTTTGGTACGCGGGCAGTGCCCAAACCAGCGGCGCCCGTGCCGCGCTGTCCACCGTGTGGTTGCCTGTGTCGGCGCTGCTGTTGTCGGCCCTCTTTTTGGGCGAGGCCATTTACGCCTGGCAATGGATGGGGCTGGGCTGTGTGCTCTTGGCCATGCTGCTGGCGGTGCCTGGCAGCGTCAAAGTCGCGCAGCCCCAAGCGTCGCTGCCGTGAGGGGCAAGGGGGCTTGGGTCGCTTGTGCCTGCAGCCAGGCGCAAAACAGGTCGAGTTTTTTGTTGCGCTGGCTGCTGCGTTTGGCAACGTACTGGTAGCCGCTGTCACAAAAGCCCAGCGGTGCCAGCAGGCGGCCCGCCTGCACATCGTCGGCGACCAAATGCCAGGGCGCCACGCAAATACCCAAGCCCGCCACCGCCGCTTGCAGCGTGAAGTAGTAGTGCTCAAACACCGGGCCGGTGGGCGCGGGGGCGGCGCACCCGTGCGCCTGGGCCCACATCGCCCAGGCGTTGAGCCGGGTTTTGGATTGCAGCAGGGTCTGGCCCGCCAGATCGTCCGGTGTGCGCAACCCCGTGCGGGCCGCCAGCTCAGGGGTCAGCACGGGGCCCAGACGTTCGGGGAACAGCGGCAAAGTGGTGGTCGCCGGGGGCTGGGTCGGCGTGGACGCTTCCACCGTGATGGCCAGGTCGCAGCGCTCGCGTTCCAGGTCGCCCAGGTGCCCCGCGGTCTGCAGCCGGATTTCAATGCCTGGGTAGCGGGCATGGAAGTCAAACAGCCGGGGAATCAGCCACTTGACGGTGAAGGTGCTGAAGCAGGACACGTCCAGCGTGCCGCTGTCGGTATCGCGCACGGTGCGCACTGCGGCCTCGATGCTGTCCAGCGCGGCCGTCAGCGCCGGCAGCAGGGTGCGCGCCGCCGGGGTAAGCAGGGGTTTGTTTTTGGACCCTTCAAACAAACGCAGACCCAGGTGGGCTTCCAACTGCTGCACTTGGCGGCTGATGGCGCCGGGGGTAACCGCCAGCTCGTCGGCGGCGGCCGTCATCCGGCCCAGGCGGGCGGCCGCCTCAAAGGCGCGCAGGGCATTCAGGGGAGGGAGGCGGCGTTGCATTATTTGAGTTTATGTCATATAGGTGAATCAAAAAACTCGCTTTTCTTCCGAATGAATGCGCATAAAAATCGGCATCTTCATTTTTATATTGAGAAAAAATCACATGCCATTTATTCGCACCCATCTACCCCAAGACACCAGTCCCGCGCAGCAGCAGGGTATGGTGGAAGGCATCCACCAGGCCCTGGTGGACAGCATCGGCATGCCGGAAGACGAGTTGTTCAACATGGTGGCGCCCTACGCGCCGGGCCAGTTCTGGTGCAGCCGCACGTTCAACGGTGTGGCGCGCTCCGAGCGCGTGGTGGTGGTCGAAATCACCCTGCGCCGTGGCCGCAGCGACGCCATGAAACGAGCCCTGTACGCGGCCATCGCCCGCAACCTGGAGCAACGCGCCGCCGTGGCGCCGCAGGATGTGTTCATCTTCATGCACGAGAACGACTATTCGGACTGGTCGGTGGGCGAAGGCATTTTTGCCATGGCGCTGGTGCAGCAGCCAGGTTCGGCGGGGCGGGCTACCACCTAACCCGCAGCTAGCTCTTTTCGCTGTACTGCTTAGCCATCTCCAGCAACCATTTCTCAAACGCCATCAAGGGCGGCGAGCACTGTTTGCGTTCGGGATACACCAGGTAGTAGCCCCTGTCGTTGCGCAGCGGCAGATTGCAGGGAATCACCAGCTCACCGCGCTCAAGTTCGCTCAGCACGAAGAAGCGTGGCACCAGTGCAATGCCCAGGCCGGCGCGGGCCGCTTCGACCAGCATGGAGAAAGTTTCGTAGCGCTGGCCTTTCATGCAATTGGCCTCATGCACGCCGGCTTGCACCAGCCACTGGCGCCAGGCGTCGGGTCGGGCCGATTGCTGCAGCAGCGTGAATTTTTCCAACTGATCGGGTTTCAGGCTGGCTTTGCCGTGCATCAGACTCGGGTTGCAAACCGGCGTGATTTCTTCACCAAACAGGTGGTTCGCGATGGCCCCCGGCCACACCGAACTGCCGAAATGGATCGCCGCGTCGAAGGGCGTGTCGGTGAACATGAAGGGCTCGGCACGCGTCGTCAGGTTCAGCGTGATGCGTTTGTTGCGGGCATAAAAATCCGGCAAACGCGGAATCAACCAGCGGGTTGCGAAGGTGGGGATCACGGCCAATTCGAGTATCCCGCCGGCCCCTTGGTGGGCCATCGTCGCCAGCGTATCGCGCTCTATCTTTTCCAACGATTCGCGCACATTGCGCGCATAGGTGTGGCCCACGTCGGTGAGGCTGATACGTTTCTTGACGCGGTTGAAAAGCGCCACGCCGAGGTAGTCTTCCAGCGCAGCAATTTGCCGGCCAATCGCGCTTTGGGTGCGCGCCAATTCGTCGGCGCTGCGGGTGAAACTCAGGTGCCGCGCCGCCGCTTCGAACGCGGTCAAGGCCTCAATGCTCGGAATTTTTCGTCTCATTGTTTCTCCGTTTTCCTGCGCACTGTAGCGCATGGAGAACATTCGTCAAACGCACAATGTTGCGATTTTTAATCGTTTGCGGGACTCGGATTGTGGGACAAGAATACGCCCAATGCATTGCACCAACTGGCGCTGAACCAACACATTCGATGGACGCGTCTGTCGCGATATGTGCGGTGCACGGCCTTCATTTCACATTCATTTTCACAGGGGGTTAGATGGACAAATTGACTGTAGTTCTTGGCGTCATCGGCGCAGACTGCCACGCTGTCGGGAACAAGATCATCGACCATGTGTTGAGCGAACATGGAATCAAAGTCGTGAACCTTGGCGTCATGGTGAGCCAGAATGAGTTCATTGACGCCGCCATCGAAACCGGGGCGGAGGCCATTCTTGTGTCGTCGATTTATGGCCATGGCGAGATCGATTGTCTCGGCTTTCGCGGCCGCTGCATCGAACGTGGCCTGGGGCACATCGTGCTCTACGTCGGCGGCAATCTGGTGATCGGCAAACGCCCCTTTGAAGAAGTCGAAACGCTGTTCCTGGAAATGGGTTTTGACCGCGTCTTTTCGCCCAGCACCCATCTCAACGACGTGGTGCGTTACCTGAAACACGACACTGCGGTAGCGCTCGCTGCATGATCATTGTTTCGATCGATATCGGCTCCACCTGGACCAAAGGCGCGGCATTCAAGTTGGTGAACTCTGAGTTTGAATTGTTGCGCCGCGCTGTGTTGCCAACCACGGTGCAAGACCTTGCTGACGGCTTCTTTCAAGTGCTCGATCAGCTGGCGGACCAACCGGACGCAGCCCAGCAGGTGCGCAACGGTGCGATCAAGCTGAACTATTCATCGTCTGCCAAGGGTGGATTGGCGGTTGCCGCGTTGGGGCTGGTGCCCGAGATCACCTTGGAAACCGCCAAGGTCGCCGCCTATTCGGCCGGCGCCAAATTGACGCGTGTGTTGTCCTACCGTTTGACGCGTGCCGACATCGTGGCGCTGGAGCAGAATCCTCCAGACATCCTGCTGTTTGCCGGTGGGACCGACGGCGGCAATTGCGACTATGTGTTGGCCAATGCACGCGCGCTGGCGCAGTCCACATTGGCTTGCTCCATGGTCTATGCGGGCAACCGCGCGGCGCGGGATGACGTGGCGGAGTGGTTGGCTGCCAAAGACTTCATTGCCGTTGACAATGTGCTGCCGGAGATGGACTCGCCCAATCCCGAGCCGGCGCGTGATGCCATGCGCGCCATCTTCTTGTCCCGCATCGTCAAGGGCAAGGGGCTGGACACCATCATCGCGCGCACCGGTATCGATCCCGTGCCAACGCCCTACGCCATGTATGAATTTGCCAAGCAGATTCGCCAGCATGTGCCGTTGTGGGAAGAATTTATTTTGCTGGACATGGGTGGCGCCACCACTGACGTTTACTCCGCCCACCGCGAATCGCCCGGCAGCGGCACGGTGTTGCGCGGACTGCCCGAGCCCGAAGTCAAACGCACCGTGGAAGGTGATCTGGGCATGCGCGTATCGGCGGCCGCGGCGGCCGAGTCCGCCAAGGCACTGGTGGCTGCCGCGCTGGACAAGCAAGCACCCCGCATCGCAGAGTTTGCCGCCTACGTGGAGCGCGTGTCTCTATCGCCCGAGCATTTGCCGGATGACGACCAAGGGCGTGCATTCGACGCCATATTGGCCGGTGCCTGCGTCGCCCATGCCTGCGCCCGCCACGCCGGACGGCGCCACGAAGTGGCCACCGCGGACGGACTGGTCAAGGTGCAACTGGGGCGCGATCTGACGCAGGTGCCGCGTGTCATTGGCTCCGGTGGCTGGCTCTCACGCGTGGAGTCATTTGACCCACGGAGCTGGCTGGCACAGATGCGTATTGACGCCAAGGGCAAGGAAATACTGGTGCCATCCAAGGTGGACTACTACCGCGACCACGACTACCTCTTCCCCCTGTTGGCCAACATCGCGCAAGACATGCCCGAAGCCGCCGCACGCGCGGGCGTGCGGGCCCTGGTGCAACACAACTCAAGAGACCCCCATGGAACTGAAGAACAAAAAGCTGGACCGCACAACCTTTGATGCCGAGCGCATCGGGGTGATGCAAACTTGGCACACCGGGCAAGGCGTGCATTTTGCAGATGGTGTGCGTTACCAACGCACCCTTCCCGATTCCAAACGCTTTTCTTCCGTACTGGCGAATGCGAAGAAAGCAGGCAAGACGCTTTTTCAACCCCGCGCCGGCGTGGCCTTGATCAATGAGCACATCGAGCTGCTGACTTTTTTGGAAGGCTCGTGCGACCTGTTGCCCACCACCATCGACGCCTACACGCGCTTGAACCGCTACGAAGAGGCGGCAGGTGGCATACGCCGCTCGGAAGAGGCCGGCACCTCCTTGTTGAACGGCTTCCCTGCGGTGAACCACGGCTTGGACGGTTGCCGCCGCGTCGTCGAGGCCTTGAGCAAACCGGTGCAGGTGCGCCACGGCACACCCGACGCCCGTCTGATGGCCGAGATCACGCTGGCTGCGGGCTTCACCGCGTATGAGGGCGGCGGCATTTCCTACAACATCCCCTACGCCAAGAGTGTGCCGCTGGAGCGGTCCATCCGCCACTGGCAATACTGCGACCGCCTGGTCGGCATGTACGAGGAAGAAGGCATACGCATCAACCGCGAGCCCTTCGGGCCGCTGTCCGGCACGCTGGTGCCGCCGTTTGTGTCGCATTGCGTGGCCATTTGCGAAGGCCTGTTGGCGCTGGAGCAAGGCGCCAAGTGCATCACGCTGGGCTACGGCCAGGCTGGCAATATGGTGCAAGACATTGCCGCCATCCGCTCGCTGCGCGAATTGGGCGACGAGTTTTTCCAGGCGGCGGGCTTTGAGGACTACGAACTGAGCACCGTGTTCCACCAGTGGATGGGTGGTTTTCCAGAAAACGAATCCATGGCTTACGGCGTGATCTGCTGGGGTTCGGCCCTTGCCACGCTGGCGGGCGCCACCAAGGTCATTGTCAAGACACCACATGAGGCCAGCGGTGTGCCCACCAAGGAAGCCAACAAATGCGGTCTGCAGGCCACAAGCCAGATTGCCAACATGGTGCAAGCGCAAATCTTTCCGCAAAGCAGCAGCATGGACCGTGAGGTGGATCTGATCAAACGCGAAGTGCGTGCCGTCATGGCCAAGGTGTTTGAGCTGGGCCGCGGCGACATTGCCGTGGGTGCGGTGCGCGCCTTTGAAGCCGGCGTCATGGACATTCCCTTCGCTCCGGCTGCGTGTAATGCAGGCAAGCTGATGCCCATCCGCGACAACGAAGGCGCGGTGCGCGTGTTCGATGCCGGCAACGTGCCTTTGCCCGCCGACGTCATGGCCTACCACCGTGAAAAAATCGCAGAACGCGCCAACGCGGAGAGCCGCTCCGCATCTTTCCAAATGGTGGTGGACGATATCTACGCCATTTCCAAAAGCCAATTGGTCGGAAGACCGCAACAACCCACACTTGCAGAGGTAGCAGCATGAAAATTCAACGCGCATTATTCGTTCGGGGCTATTCCTCGTTTTATTTCGACGACCAAAAGGCCATCAAAGAAGGCGCCAAGCAGGACGGCTTGGTCTATGTGGGTACACCGGTCACGCCAGGCTTTAGTGCCATCCGCCAGGCTGGCGAGTGTGTGTCGGTGCTGTTGCAGTTGGAGGACGGCAGCGTGGCCGTGGGTGATTGCGCAGCGGTCCAGTATTCTGGTGCGGGCGGGCGCGACCCCCTGTTTTTGGGCGCTGATTTTGTGCCGTTCCTGGAGCGCCACATCGCGCCGCTGCTGGAAGGCCGCGAGGCTGACGCGTTCCTGGCCAACGCCAAGTTCTTTGACAATGTCGAGATCCAGGGCAAGCGCCTGCATACCGCCATTCGTTACGGCTTGTCGCAAGCGCTGCTGGACGCTGCGGCACTGGCCAGCAAACGGCTGAAGGCGGAGGTCATTTGCACAGAATACGGTTTGCCAGTAGTGGCCAAGCCCATTCCGCTGTTCGGCCAAAGCGGCGATGACCGTTATGGCGCCGTCGACAAGATGATTCTCAAGGGCGTCGATTCGCTGCCCCATGGCCTGATCAACAACGTGCCCGACAAGCTCGGCTACCAGGGCGAGAAACTGCAAGAGTATGTGCGCTGGCTGGTCCAACGCGTGGCCGCATTGGGCACGGCACCCGACTACCAACCCGATTTGCACATCGATGTGTACGGCACCATCGGCCTGATCTTCGACAACGACGCCGCCAAGGTAGCCAACTACATTGCCGGCCTGGGCGAAATGGCGGGGCCGTTGAAGCTGTACATCGAAGGCCCGGTGGACGTGGGCTCCAAGGAGCGCCAAATCGAGGCGCTGGGCAAGATCACCGCGCAGCTCAAACGCATGGGTTCACCCGTGAAACTCGTGGCTGACGAGTGGTGCAACACCTTGGAGGACGTTGTGGCATTCACCGATGCCCAGTGCTGCCACATGGTGCAAATCAAAACGCCGGACCTGGGCAGCATCCACAACATTGTGGACTCCGTGCTGTATTGCAATACACACGGCATGGAAGCCTACCAAGGCGGCACCTGCAACGAGACCGATGTGTCCGCGCGCACCTGTGTGCACGTGGCGCTGGCCGCACGCCCGATGCGCATGCTGGTCAAACCCGGCATGGGCTTCGATGAAGGCATGAACATCGTCAGCAACGAAATGCACCGCACACTGGCGGTGTTGAAGAGCCGCCCGGCGTTGAGCGCCATACACCTGTAAGCCTTCATTCCCCTCACGACCATGGCAAGCAATTTACCCTTGGACGGCATCACCGTCATCTCCCTGGAACACGCCATCGCGGCACCCTTGGCCACGCGCCATCTTGCCGACCTGGGCGCACGTGTCATCAAGATAGAACGTCTCGGAACCGGCGATTTTGCACGCGCCTATGACCGCCGCGTGAACGGCCAGGCCTCCCACTTCGTCTGGGTCAACCGCTCCAAGGAAAGCCTGACGCTGGACCTGAAGCAAGCCGAAGCCCGTGCGGTGCTGGACCGGCTGCTGGAACAGGCCGACGTGCTGGTGCAAAACCTGGCGCCTGGCGCGGCGGCGCGTATGGGCCTCTCATATGAAACACTGGCGCCACGCCTGCCCAAGCTGGTGGTCTGCGACATATCGGGCTACGGCGACGGTGGTCCCTATACCGACAAAAAAGCCTACGACTTGTTAATACAAAGCGAAAGCGGCTTTCTGTCGGTGACCGGTACCGCCGACGAAATGGCCAAGAGCGGCATCTCGGTGGCCGACATCGCCGCCGGCATGTACGCCTACTCCGGCATCCTGGCCGCGCTGCTGCAGCGCGCACGCACCGGCACCGGACGCAGGGTCGAAGTCGCGATGATCGACGCCATGGCCGAGTGGATGAGTTTTCCGCTGTACTACACGCTCAATGGCCAAAGCGCACCACCACGTGCCGGTGCCGCGCACGCCACCATCTACCCCTACGGCCCGTTCAAGGCAGGTGATGGGCGCGTCGTCATGCTCGGCTTGCAGAATGAACGGGAATGGAAAGTGTTTTGCGACCAGGTGTTGTGTCGGCCCGAGTTGGTGGACCTGCCGCGCTTTGCAGACAACGCCGCGCGCACCCAGCACCGCGGCGAGTTGCGCCAGTTGATTGAAACCGAGTTCGCCACGCTGACAGCGGACGCGGTGATCGCCCGGCTGGACGCCTCTGACATCGCCAACGCCCACGTCAACAGCATGGCCGACCTGTGGCAACACCCGCAACTGGCGGCGCGCAAGCGCTGGTGCAGCGTCGATTCACCTGCCGGGCCTATCCCGGCGCTGATGCCGCCCGGCAGCGACGCGGCCAACGCACCGCGCATGGGCCCGGTGCCGGCCCTGGGCCAGCACACGGACAGCATCTTGGCCGAGTTCGGTTTCGACAGCGCGCTTCTGCGCGCCAGCGGCGCGGTGTGAGAGCAACGAGCATGGATATTCAACACTGCAAGACATTTTTGTTCGTTCCCGCCAACCGGCCTGAGCGCATTGACAAGGCGCTGGCCAGCGGCGCAGACGCGGTCATTGTTGACCTGGAAGACGCCGTCGCGCCCGAGGCCAAAGATACCGCGCGCCAAGCGTTGGCTGGCTGGCTGGCCGCTGCGGGCGACAGCCAACCAGTGTTAGTGCGGGTGAATGCCGTGGATACACCCTGGCATGCAGCCGACCTGACGGTCTGCCGCGCAAGCGGTGTTGCCGCCGTCATGCTGCCAAAGGCAGAAACCGCTGCCGACATGGAGCGCGTGCATGCCACCACGGGAAAACCCATTCTGCCCATCATCGAATCTGCCCTTGGTGTGCACCACGTGTTGCCCATCGCCCAGGCACCGGGCTGCGCACGCCTGGCGTTTGGCAAGCTCGATCTGGCGATCGACCTCGGCCTGGAACCCGCGGACGATGACCGCGAGGAGCTTGTGTTTCAAGCGTACCGCGCGCAATTGGTGTTGGCCTCACGCTTGGCCCATTTGGCATCGCCGGTAGACGGCGTGTTTACCGCGCTGGACGACGGCGCTGGACTTTCCGCGTATGCGCGCCGCGCCCGGCGTGACGGGTTTGGCGCGCTGTTGTTGATTCACCCGCGCCAAGCAACGCCCGTCGCCGCTGCACTGGCGCCCACTGCGCAGGAGTTGGCGTGGGCGCGGCGGGTCATGGCTGCCACCGTCGAAGCCAGCGGCAACGCCGCCGTGGTGGACGGCCGCATGATCGATGCGCCGGTGATTGCCAGAGCGAGACGAATGCTGGGCGCCGTCGCCTGATTCGACCCTGAATCAGCGCACAGTCCGCCATCGTCCGGTGAGCGCAGCCTGGGCGTGAGGGGGGGTAGACCCGCTGGGGGCTGGACTACCACTGCGCCAGTTGGCCCAGCAGCTGCTGTTTCACATCGGGGTTGGCAAAACTGGCGTGGATGGAGGTGCGTGCCACGGACCGCAGTGTGTCATCCGACCAGGAGAACGCCGCTTGGCACAGGGCGTATTCCCCTTCCAGGCTGGCGCCGAGCAGGACCGGGTCATCGGTGTTCAAAGACACCAGAACACCGGCGCGGCGCAGCGCATCAATCGGGTGCGTCTCGATCGAGGGGTACACCCGCAACACCAGGTTGGAGGTCGGGCAGATGCCCAGCGGGATGGCGCGCTCTACCAGCAAATCCAGCACCGCCGGGTCTTCGATGGCACGCACGCCGTGGTCGATGCGGTCTGCGCCCAGCAACTCGATGGCATCGCGCACGCCCTGCGGTCCGCTGGACTCGCCCGCATGCACCGTGCGGCGCAGGCCCGCAGCGCCGGCACGCCGAAAGGCCTCGGCAAAACGGGGGCCGGTGCGCCCGGCAGCGGCTTCATTGCCGTCGATGGACAGCGCGACCACCCGTGGGTGGCGCAGGGCGACCAGTGCATCGACCAATTCCAGCGCAGCCTCCGCCGACTGGGTACGCAGCAGGCTGACGCACAGCCCTACCGGGGGCAGGCCGTCTTGTTCCGCCGCTTGAAAGCCCGCGTCCAGGGCATCCACCATGGCTCCCAGGCGCCCTTGCCAGGCCGCCCAATGGGTGGGGTTGAAGATCACATCGGCATACCCCGCGCCGCTGGCGGCCAGCCGCTTGCTGTAGCCGTAGCTCAGTTCCGCCAGGTGCCCCCGGGTGCGGGCCAATCCGCAGGCCCAGTCCAAAAAATGCAAAAAATCTGCCAAACCTTCAAACTGAAACAGCTGTTCGCGGGGCCTGGGCATGGAGACTCCCGCTGCTTGGGCCCATTGCTCCAGCACGGCCGGTTCAAAGCAACCCTCCAGATGGGCGTGGACTTCGGCCTTGGGCAGCGCACGCAGGCGTGCCATGCGGTCGGTTGCGGTGTGTGGGGTCATCGGCTCGCTTTATAGGGGTCAAAGACGGGAATTTTCGTACCGATCCCCCATGCAGGACGCATGCATCCGTGCATAGTGACTATGCGGCGGGTGATATGGTGGGCGCATGACACCAGACCACACCACCCGGCCCGCACTGTGGGCCGCGACAACCCACCCCGACCTGCGGGCCGCCCAGGCCTTGCTCTACCAGCCCCTGGGCTTCACCTGCTCGGTGCCGCAAAAAGAGGATGAAAGTGAAGACTATGGCGCTTACCGCCTGGAGGTGAATGGACTGCGTATCCGCTTTCGCGTGGCCAAAATCACGCCCACCAAGGTAGGGCAATTTGTGACGCTGTGGAAACGCGTGGGCCAGGGCCCGATCCAGCCCTTTGACCTGGCGGACCCGGTCGATTGTTGCGTGGTGAGCACCCGCAGTGCCGGGCACATGGGGCAGTTTGTATTTCCGAAAACGGTGCTGGCCCAGCGCGATGTGGTGTCCCACAAGGGCCAGGGAGGCAAGCGCGCCATACGCGTCTACCCGCCCTGGGACCACACCACCAGCCGCCAGGCGCACAACACCCAAGCCTGGCAGCTGGACTATTTTCTGGACCTGTCGGTGGACCGACCTATCGACCTGGACCGTGCCGCGATGCTCTACTCAGGCGCGATTCGCAGCCTGTAACTCCGTGCACAGCTGCGCCAGCGGCATGGCTTGTACATCGTGGCCCATGGGGTAACTCTCCAGTCCGGGGTAGACCAGGACTTTGCGCACCGGTTTTAAGTCAGCGCAAGCTTCGTGAAATCCACGTTCCAACTTGGGCGCCAGGCTGCGCTTGATCTCTATGGCCCATAGATCGCCCCCAGGCCATTGCAGCAACAAGTCCACTTCTGCGCCCCCGCTGCTGCGGTAGAAATAGGGCTGTACTTGGGGCGGAGAACAGGCCAGAAGGTTTTCAATGCAAAACCCTTCCCAACTCGCGCCGACGATCGGGTGCGAGAGAACGGCCTCCTTGTCGCCCAAGTCCAGCAGCGCATGCACCAGGCCGCTGTCGCGCACATACAGTTTGGGCGTTTTGACCAGGCGTTTGCCCAGGTTGGCATGCCACGGCAGGAGGCGGCGCACCAGCAGCAAGTCCGTCAGCAGGTGGATGTAGCTGTTGACGGTTTTGACGTCCACGCCCAGGTTGCGCCCGAGTTGTGTGGTGTTCAGCATGCCGCCCTGCTGGTGCGCCAGCATGGTCCACAGAAGGCGCAGTGATTGCGCCGCAATGCGGGGGCCAAACTGCGGCACGTCGCGCTCCAGATAGGTGCGGATAAAGTCTTGCCGCCAGCGCAGGCTGCGTGCTGCGCTGGGCGCCTGCAAACTGTCAGGAAAGCCACCACGCACCCACAGTGCATCAAACTGCGCCGGGCCGACTTCGAGCAGGTCCAGTGGTCCCAGTTCGAGGTAGCTGACGCGACCGGCCAGACTTTCACCCGACTGTTTGAGCAAATCCAGCGAGGCCGATCCCAGCAGCAGGTATTGGCCGCTGCGTTTGCCCGCGCGCCGGGCCTGATCGATCAGGCCGCGCAGCACCATGAACAAACCAGGCGCCCGGTGCACCTCATCCAAGATCACCAACTTGTCCAGGTGGTCTGACAGGTACAACTCGGCTTGGTCCAGCTTAGCGCGATCACGCTCGGATTCCAGGTCTAGGTACAGGCTGGGTCGGGTGCCGGCCACCTCCAGCGCCAGCGTGGTTTTGCCCACCTGGCGCGGCCCAAGCAGCGCCACGGCGGGAGTGGCGGCTATGGATTCGACTAAAAATGTGCGGAGACGGCGATTAAACATCCTTGCAATTATGGAAGTTTATTCCCTGATTTGCAAGTTTGTATGGGCAGCATCGCCCCCTCAGCCCACCAAATACTGCCAGCCAAAAAACACCAGCAGCCCGCTCAGGATGGTCAGCAACTGATGGCGCGTCACCACGCACAGCAGCACCGCAAACACGGCGGCCACCAGTTGCGGATTGCGCCAGCTCAGCTCCAGGCCCTGGCCATGCGGTGCCAGCACCATGGGCACAATGATCGCGGTCAGCACCGTCACCGGCACAAAACCCAGGGCCAGCTTCAAGTTGGGCGAAAACGCCACCCGGTCACCCAGAATAAAAACCAGGGCCTTGACCACAAAGGTGATCACGGCCATGCCCAGAATGGTGACAGCGGCGCTCATGCCAGGCTCCCGTTGGTGGTCTGGCGGGCGCGCCATTGGGTCAGCAGCATGCCCACCGCCACGCCCGCCACCACCGCCCCCAGCAGGCCCAGCTTGTAAGGCAGGTCTTTCAGGGCGTACGCCATGGCGCCTGCGGCCAGGGCGGCCGCCAGGTGGGGGGTGCGCCGCAGCTGCGGCACCACGATGGAGAGGAAGGTCACCACCATCGCAAAGTCCAGGCCCAGGGTCTGCAATTGCGGGAACACCGCGCCAAACACCAGCCCCACCAGGGTCCAGCACTGCCAGTTGGCATACATGGACAGGCCGGAGCCCAAAAAGTACCAGTGGCCCAGCGGTTCCTGCGGGTGTTTGCGGTAATAGCTGTCCATCACCGCAAAGGTTTCGTCGGTCAGCAAAAAGCCCAACAGCCAGCGCCAGCGCTGCGGCAGGTGGCGCACATGCGGCAACAGCGCCGCCGCGTACAGCATGTGGCGCAGGTTCACGATCAGGGTGGCAAACCAGATCACCAGGGCGCTGGCCACCCCCGCCATCAGCCCCACGGCAATGAACTGGCTGGAGCCGGCAAACACACTGAGCGACATCAGTTGTCCCTGCCAGGGCGCCAGGGCCGTGGTGCCGACCAGGGCGCCAAAAATCATGCCAAAAGGCGCGGCGCCCACCAGCATGGGCACGGTGTCGCGCACACCGGCCATGCAATGGGAGAACGCAGAAGACGGGGGCATACACAATTCCTGTCAGTGGGAGTGAAAGGAATCATAGGCAGGCCGCGCGCGCGGCGCTTGTATGTTCTTGCGCTCAGCGGCTCAATTTGCTGAGTGCCCCGGGCGCAATGCCAAAGGCCCGCTTGAAGTGCCGCGTGAAATGGCTTTGGTCGGTAAAGCCGTGCGCGGCCGCCACCTCCGTCACCGACTGGCCCTGGCGCAGCCAACCCAGCGCCCGGTTGAGCCGGATCTGGTTGCGCCAGGCATGGGGCGGCATGCCCACGCTGCGCGAAAACAAGCGCGTCGCATAAAAGGGCGACAGCCCCACGGCGCCGGCCAGTGCCGACAGCGTCAGCGGCAGGGTCAGGTCCTCCACCAGCTTGGCCTTCATGCGCTCCACCCGCAGGGCGTCCGGGTGCAGGTCCTGCGTCTGCACCTTGGTGCGCGCGTAACGCGACAGCAGCAAGGCAAACGCGCCGGTCAATGCGGACTCCGCCGCCAGCGCATCGCTGCCGGTTTCCAACAAGCGGTGGGCGAAGGCCAACTGGCCCGCCACCTCCACATCCGTAATCGCGCCATCGGGCAGCCAGGGCACGTCCACCGCGCGGCCCGCCATGTCGGACGCCAGCGCCTGCATCCAGGCCACGGAGGGGTAAAACGCGCGGTAGGCCCAGCCGGTGTCGGTGGCGCGTTCGCCGGTGTGGATTTCGCCGGGGTTGATCGCTGCGATGCTGCCCACCCCGGCCAGGCACAGCGTGCCCCGGTAGCGGTAGGTCTGCGCCCCGCGCTGGATGACCGGAATCGAAAACCCCTCGTGCCAATGCGGCGCAAACTCCTGCGCGTAGTACTCCGCGGTCAGCAGTTCGGCATCGGGCAACAGGGGGCTGCGCCACAGGCGCGCATCGTCCCGTAGGGCTTGGGTCATGGAACACAGTATCGCAGCCAAGGCGCCATAAGGCTGGCGCTGACCGTAGTAGGCAAAAAAATGGTGTTATTTATCTATTCAAAATAAACCATAAGTGCTTGAATATAAATAAATTTATTAATAATTATCTATTCATATAATGATTCATGACCACCCCCCATGAACTCACCCCCAAAGCCCTGCAGGCCCTGCGTCGGCAGGGCAGCGTGTTGACCAGTGCCGAGCTGCAAACGCTGCTGGGCGCCAGCCAGCCCACGGTGTCGCGGGCGCTGGCGCCGCTCATCCAGTCGGGCCAGGTGCAAAAGGTGGGGGCGGCGCGGTCGCAGCGTTATGTGCTGCCGCGCACCGTGCCCGGTGTGGGGCGCGAGGTGCCGGTGATGCGGGTGGATGCGCGGGGCCAGGCCACGCCTTTTGCGCGCATGGTGCCGCTGGAGGGCGGCGCGTTTTGGGTGGACGAAGCCGACGGCGTGAGCGCGCTGCACGGCGGCCTGCCCTGGTTTCTGGACGATATGCGCCCCCAGGGCTTCATGGGCCGCACCTTTGCCCACGCCCACCCCGAGCTGCAACTGGGCAGCGACCCGCGCTACTGGAACGATGACGATGTGCTGCGGGCCCTGGCCCAGTTTGGCGACGACCTGCCGGGCAACCTGGTGGTGGGCGAAGCGGCCTTCCAGCGCTTTCACAGCCTGCCCGAACGGGCCTCGCGGGTGGACTCGGCGGCCGACTACCCGCGCCTGGCCGAGCAGGCCATGCAGGGGACCTTGGGCGGCTCGTCGGCGGGCGGCGAGCAGCCCAAGTTTTGCACCCTGTGCGCCGGGCGGCCGGTGCTGGTGAAGTTTTCCCCCGCAGGCGACGCCCCCGTGGACCAGCGCATCCGCGACCTGCTGGTGTGTGAGCACCTGGCGCTGAAAACACTGGCCGATGCAGGCATCCCCGCCGCGCGTACCCAGATTTTTGAGGGGGCGGGCCGCGTATTTCTGGAGTCCGAGCGCTTCGACCGCACCGCGCAGGTGAACGGGCCGGTGGGGCGCATCGGCATGGTGTCGCTGCAGGTGTACGACGCCGAATACGTGGGCGAAATGGACAACTGGGCCGCCACCGCCAACCGCATGGCCGCGCGCAAGCTGCTCACCGGGGTCGACGCCCGCACCCTGCGCCTGCTGGAGGCCTATGGCCTGCTGATTGCCAACACCGACCGGCACTACGGCAACATCTCGCTGCTGCTGGACAAGGACGACTGGACGCTCTCGCCCACCTACGACATGCTGCCCATGCTCTACGCGCCCGTGGGCGGCGAACTGGTGGCGCGCGACTTTGCCGCCCGCCCCCTGCAGCCCACCGCCGCCACGCTACCCGAGTGGGCGCAGGCCCAAACGCTGGCTTCGGCGTTCTGGCGGGCTGCGGCGGATGATGCGCGGGTGTCTGCCGGTTTTAGGCGGATTGCGGTGGAAAACAGGAATCATATTGGCCTCTAGCCCCCGTCAGAATTGCGTGAACAGCTATATATTTGATAGCAAATCAAGCAAAAAAAGGGGGGCTGTAGCCCCCCTTGTGGTGAGGGCGGTAACCCTCGCAATGGGGGCGGTAACCCCCTTTG
Organism: Rhodoferax sp.; assembly: GCF_030697375.1. Taxonomy (GTDB): domain Bacteria; phylum Pseudomonadota; class Gammaproteobacteria; order Burkholderiales; family Burkholderiaceae_C; genus Allorhodoferax. The sequence continues at coordinate 63,321 of NZ_JAUYQD010000013.1, forward strand.
TTCATTCGGGCCGCAGGTGCATCACCCCCGGCCCGGTTGGCACATCAATACTGCCAAAAAATGCGCTGCAACTCTTTGCTGTCGTTGGTCTTGGTCAGGGCCACGGCGGCCAAAATGCGGGCCTTTTGCGGGTTCAGGTCATGGGCCACCACCCAGTCGTATTTGTCATCGGGCTGCTCTGCATTGCGCAGCACAAAGCCGGACGGCACGCGGGACGAACGGATCACCTGGATGCCCTTGGCACGCACGCCTTGCAGTGCGGGGACCACACGGTCCGCCACCGAGCCGTTGCCGGTGCCGGCGTGGATCAGCGCCTTGATGCCAGACTTGGCCAGTGCGTCGGTGGCGATGGTGGACACGTTGCCGTAGCCGTACACAATTTCCACGGACGCCAGGGCGTCGAATTCGTCGATGTTGAATTCCGACTGCGCGGTGTGGCGCTTCACGGGGGCGCGGAACCAGTAGTTATTGCCTTCCACCACCATGCCCAGCGGGCCCCATTGGCTCTTGAACGCTTCGGTTTTGATGTTGACCAGCTTGGCGACATCGCGGCCGCTGTTGATCTCGTCGTTCATGGTGACCAGCACGCCCTTGCCGCCGGAATCCTTGCTGGCCGCCACGCTGACCGCGTTGAACAGGTTCAAAGCGCCGTCGGCGGACAGCGCGGTGCCCGGACGCATGGAGCCGACCACCACGATGGGCTTGTTGGTGCGGATCACCAGGTTCAGGAAATAAGCGGTTTCTTCGAGGGTGTCGGTGCCATGGGTCACCACCACGCCGTCCACATCCGCTTGCTTGACCAGGGCCGACACGCGCTTGCCGAGCTTCATCAGGGTTTCGTTGTTGAAACTTTCCGACGCAATTTGCGAGACCTGTTCACCGCGCACATGGGCCACATTGGCCAGCTCGGGCAGGCCGGCCAGCAGTTTGTCCACCGGCACCTTGGCGGCCGCGTAGGTGGCGCTGTTCAGGGCCGAGGCGCCTGCGCCGGCAATGGTGCCGCCGGTGGCCAAAATCACCACATTGGGTTTGGCGGCCTGTGCGATGGCCAGTGACGTCAGCGCGGCCAATCCCAGGCCCGTCACGAGTTTGCGAATGTCTAATTTAAATTGCATGGAATGTCTCTTGAAAATTTCTTGTATCCACCGACGGCAGGCACGGGATGGGCAGACTCCCGGCGGTACCGACTCCATTTACCGGGGCGCCTGAACGCCCAAGGTGGCTGATCGTAGCCAGCCCATGGCGCAGCAGCGATGCATAATTAACCGGGGGGTGTGACTAAAACTCACACCCCCTGGCCGGCCCCGACTTCCCCCGCATGCACCTACCCCACTGACATGAACCTCCGGCAACTCGAAGTCTTCCAAGCGGTCATGCAAGCCGGCAACATGAGCGCTGCCGCCCGCCTGATTTGCATCACCCCCTCGGCCGTGAGCAAGACCATTTCCCACACCGAGATCCAGCTGGGCTACCCGCTCTTCATCCGGGACAAGGGCACGCTCACCCCCACCCCCGAGGCGCGGGTTCTGTTTGAAGAGTCCACCGCCATCCACCGCCAACTCGACGGGCTCAAGCGCATGGCGCTCAACCTGCGCCATGTGGACGACGGCCATGTGCGCCTGGCCGCCATTCCGGCCATCAGCCACGAATTTTTGCCGCTGGTGCTGGAGAAACACCTGGCACGCTACCCCCGCGTGCGCATTGAGGTGCGCACCCTGCACCAGGACCAGATCGTGCAGGCCCTGCTGACCCGCAGCGTGGACTTTGCCCTGGGCTACTACGAAGACCCGCACCCGCTGCTGACCAACACCCGGCTCATCAGCGGGCCGCTGTACCTGGTGGTGACCCGCGACATCTGGCTGCGGGCGGTGCAGGCCCGCAGCAAAAACCCGATGTCCTTTTTGGCCAGCATGCCGCTCATACGGTTGGTGGGGGAGGACCCCATGTGCCAGTCGATCGATGACCTGGCCCTGCAACTGGGCCTGCCCGACCCCCGCAGTGCCGCCACCCCGCCCGGCCTGCGGGTCCACACCTCGCGGCTGGCGCTGGAGTTGGTCAAGCGGGGGGTGGGCTGGACCGTGGTGGACTACCTGACCGCCAGCAACCTGGACCCGGCCAGCATCACCGCCGTGCCCCTGCACGACTTTGCCCATGTGCCCTTGCAGATGTACTGCGCAGCGGGCACGCCCCTGGACCAGACCGCCAGGCGCATGCTGGACATGCTGCCCGAGCTGCTGCGCGACGTCATGGCGCCGGGCAATGCGGCCGGCCAAGCCAGCCCGGCACCGGCACGGCGCTGACCTTGCGGGCCCTTGCGCAGACGGCGGCGCAGCTCACCGGCGCCGGTAGCGCGCCGGTGTTTCGCCCACGATGCGGGTGAACAAGCGCGAGAAGGAGCCCGCGTCCGAGTAGCCCACCGCCTCGGTGATGCGGGCCAGGCTCCAGCGGGTGCCCGTGAGCAACTGCTTGGCTTTTTCCACCCGCGCGGTTTGCAAAAGCCCCAGCGGCGATTGCCCGGTTTCGGCCCTGACCCGGCGCAGCAGCGTGCTGGTGCTGACGCAAAACACCTGGGCCAGGCGCTGCAGATCGAAGGCCTCGGCCAGATGCGCGTCGAACCACTGCGCCAGGTGCTGCGAAAACGGGGGCAAGCGGGGCTCCAGCAGGCGTGTATCAACAAACGGGGACTGGCTGGCGCGCTGGCCCGGCAGCAAGGCCACCCGGGCGGTGGCGGTGGCCACTTCGGCCCCCAGGGTGCGCTTGACCAGGTGGATGGCCAGGTCCAGGGCGGAGCTGACGGCCCCGGTGGTCATCACCCCGGCGTCTTCCAGAAAAACCGCATCGGCCTGCAGTGTGGCGCCGGGGTAGCGCCGGGCCAGATCGGCGGCGAACAGCCAGGCCGTGGTCACCTTGCGCCCGTCCAGCACCCCCGCCTCGCCCAGCAGGAAGGCGCCCACGCAGACCGATGCCACCGGGGTTCCCGCCGCAAAAGTCTTGCGAATGAAGGCCAGCTCGGGCGCCAACGGGGCCAGCGTCTGGCCCCAGTCCACCTGGCGGCTGATTTCCAGGCCCGGCACGATGAGCAAATCAAAGCGACCCCGGGGGCGGCTGGTGCTGATGGACACGCCGCCGGCGATGGTGGCCCGGCGTCCCGACAGGCCGATGAGCGTGACCTCAAAAGGCGGGCCCGCCCGGCCGCCCAGTGCGCCACCCAGGTCGCTGGCAATGCGCAGCACTTCGGCAATGCCAAACACCTGCGTCCCCATGCAGCCCGCGTAGGCCAGGATGGCAATGCGCAGGGGCTGGCTGCCCGGTGCAGGGGGGGAATCACATGGTTTGATGGTATTGGCCCTAAAGATGCGGATATCAGCATGGTACGCCAGCGCCTTCGCTTGGGACAATTTCTGCTTCTCACCCACCCCTGAAAGAACCCCCATGACCCAGCCGCACATTGTTCGCATCCGCATCCTGCCCTTGGGCATGGTCAACTGCCATCTTGTCATCGGAGCGCAGGGCTGTGTTCTGGTGGATACGGGCTTGCCGGGCTCCGAGCCCAAGATTGCGCGTGCGCTGCAAAAGCACGGGCTGACCTTCCAGGACATCAAGCTCATCGTCATCACCCATGCCCATGTGGACCATGCTGGCAGTGCGGCCGGGGTGCGCGCGCTGTCGGGGGCGCCCATCGTGGCCCACCAGGGCGATCTGGACTACTACCTCCAGCGCAAGCCCATGGCCTTTTGCGCCACCGGGTGGTCCGGGCGGGTCTTTTTGCGCATGGGCCTGATACGCCAGCCCTACACCCCCTTCACGCCCGACATCCTTGTGCAGCAGGACGCGCGTGTGGATCTGGCGCCGTATGGGCTGGACGGCGTGGTGCGCCACACGCCAGGCCACACGGCGGGGTCGGTGTCCGTGCAACTGGCCACCGGGGATGTGATGGTGGGCGACCTGCTGGCCTCGGGCATCTTGCTGGGCGGCATCCTTCGGACCGGCCGCGCCATCCGCCCTCCGTTTGAAGACGACCCGCACACCGTGGCCGCCGAACTGCAGCGCCTGGTGGATTCCGGCATGCAGCGCTTTTACATGGGACACGGCGGGCCGCTGCGGGCGGGCGAGGTGCGCCGCCATGCGCACAGTCTGCGGGAACTGAACGCGAAAGACGCGCAGCGCTGCCACTGCGGGTGATGCTGCGCACCACCCGCCACCGGCCTTTTCAGGCCCGCTGGGGAATCGCCAGCCCCCGCTGCACTGCCGGGCGCGCCACAAACGCCGCCAGCGCCCGCGTCACCTGCGGGAAGTCTTGTATGCCCACCAAATCCCCCGCCTCGTAGTACCCCAGCAGGTTGCGCACCCAGGGGAAGATGGCGATGTCGGCGATGGTGTAGTCGTCTCCCATGATCCAGGCGCGGCCCGCCAGGCGCTGGTTCAGCACACCCAGCAGGCGTTTCGCTTCGGCCACATAACGGTCACGCGGGCGCTTGTCCTCAAACTCCCTGCCCGCGAACTTGTGGAAAAAACCCAGCTGCCCAAACATGGGGCCGATGCCGCCCATCTGGAACATCAGCCACTGGATCGTCTCGTAGCGCTGCGCCGCGTCTTGCGGTAAAAACTGGCCGGTTTTTTCCGCCAGATACATCAGAATCGCGCCCGACTCGAACAGCGCCAGGGGCTGGTCCCCCGGGCCATGGGGGTCGATGATGGCCGGAATCTTGTTGTTGGGGTTGAGCGAGAGAAACTCCGGCGTCAACTGGTCGTTGCTCGCAAAGTCCACCAAATGCGGCTCATACGGCAAACCGGTCTCCTCCAGCATGATGGACACCTTCACGCCATTGGGCGTGGGCAACGAGTACAGCTGCAAGCGCTCGGGATGCTGGGCGGGCCATTTGCGGGTGATCGGGTGGGTGAGGGCGGCGGCGGAAGGTTCGGTCATAGGGTTCCTTGTGGGTGGAATGGGGCCTGGCGCCAAGCGCCCAGCCCGCAGGTACGCATTTTGACCGGCAGGCTATTTGCCCACCTGGGCAAGGATGTTGTGCCAGGTTTTAACCTATGAATTTGGCTGCAGCCCTTGTAGAACTTGCGCAAGCAGCTATCCAAATGATAGCAAGCACGCTGGCTTTAGCTGCCCTCTTTGATCGCGTTCAGACGGCTCTCCAGCTCCTGGCGCAATTTTTTACGCAGGACCGCTTGCTCGAAGCGCCGTTTGGCGTCGTCGGTGGCGGGTTGCAGCGCGGGTACGGGTACCGGGCGGCGGTCATCGTCGACGGCCACCATGGTGAAAAAACAGCTGTTGACGTGGCGCGTTTGCTGGCTGCGGATGTTTTCCGCCACCACCTTGATGCCCACCTCCATGGACGAGGTGCCGGTGTGGTTGACACTGGCCAGAAAGGTCACCAACTCGCCCACATGGATGGGCTGGCGGAACATGACCTGGTCCACACTCACCGTCACCACATACCGTGCGGCATAGCGGCTGGCGCAGGCGTAGGCCACCTGGTCCAAAAATTTCAGCACCGTGCCGCCGTGCACATTGCCGGCAAAGTTGGCCATGTCGGGCGTCATCAAGACGGTCATGCTGAGCTCGTGGGTGGGTGTGTTCATGGCGGTCCATTCAAAAAAACGTGTCGAAAGAAAAACTTGCGCGCTAGCTAACGGTACTTGGACAAAATCTGTGCCAACTCACCGCTCTTGTTCAGCCTGTCCAATGCGACCTGGACTTTGGCAATGGTTTGTGCCGGAACGCTATTGGAAAACGCCACGTAGCGGCCGCTTTCATTGAACCGGGTCGGCAGTATTCTGAAGCTGTTTTCCATTTTGTATTCTTTGAGCGCACTCACAATCTCCACTTCGGACTGAAACACCAGTCGGCCGCGCTGGCGCAGCAGCTTGTAGAGATTAATGGCCACGGATTTTCCGCCGTCGTCGACCACGATGTTCATTTTTTTCAACTGTGCGGCTTGCGCAGTGCCGGATGCGACCAACACAATGCCGTCCGGTGCCAACAGCGCAATGTCTTCCAGCCGCTGCACGTCGATAGGATCGTCTTCGCGGGCCAGCAGCACATCGGAAACCCGGTACAGGGGAGGTTCAATGAACACAAACTTGGCTGCACGCTCCTCACTCTTGATGAAGCCGAAGAACACATCCAGGTCGCCGTGTTCGAGCATGATTTCGATGCGCTTGATCGGTACAAAGCTTTGGTCACCGCTGAAGCGGATGCTGGGGTCCAGCCGCTCGATCGCCCGCATGACGTCGTAGCCAATGCCGGTCATGCCGCCATCGCTGTGTTTGAAAAATTTGGGTGGGCTTTCCTGGGCGGCGGTGCGCAGCGTATTTGCCGACACACTGGTTGCCACCAGCTGTAATACCAAGCAGGCGATTTTGAATAGGTGTTTCATGTTTGCCTCCAACGAAATAATAGTATTGGCCCGACGTTGCGGCCTTGCATCTAGAGCTTGAACATGCGCACGGCGTCCACCAGTCGGCTCGACTCGTCCCGCATCGATGCCGCCGCAGCGGCGGCTTGTTCGACCAGGGCCGCGTTCTGCTGGGTCGAGTGGTCCAGCGTGTTGAGCATCGTCGATATGGCCCGCACGCCGTGGCTCTGTTCCGCATTGGCGTGCGAGATCTCGTCAATCAAGGCGCTGAGTTGCTTGGCTTCGGCCACCACTTCTTGCATGGCCGCACCGGTGTCGGCCACCAGCACACCACCGGCCGCCACCTGCGCACTGGAGGCAGTGATCAGCTTGCTGATCTCGCTGGCGGCCTGCGCGCTGCGCTGGGACAGCGTACGCACCTCGGACGCTACCACCGCAAAGCCACGGCCCTGCTCGCCAGCGCGGGCGGCTTCCACTGCGGCATTGAGCGCCAGGATATTGGTTTGGAAGGCGATGGCGTTGATCACCCCGATGATGTCGTGGATCCTGCGGGACGAGGCGGTGATGGCCTGCATCACATCGACCACCTGGTTCATCATTTGGCCGCTGGTCTCGCTGCGGGTTCTGGACTGCAGGGACAGCCTGGCCGCCGTGCGTGTGCTGTGGGCATTGGCTTCCACCGACGCAGCCAGGCGCTCCATGTCCGCATTGGTTTGCTGCAGGTTGCCGGACTGACGTTCCGTGCGTTCGGACAGGTCGAGGTTGCCCATGGCGATCTCCGCAATGGCGGTATCTATCTCCCCCACGGCGGTGTTGATGGCACCAATGGTGCCGCGCAGGGACTGCACGGTGTCCGACATGGCACGCGCCGTGGTCGCGACCTCGTCCACGCCCTCGGCTTGCGGGTGCAGGCCCAGGTCGCCCTCCCGCAGGCGCGAGGCCGCCCCCCGGATGGACAACACCGAGCCCAGGATGGAGCGGCCGACCGCCCAGGTAAAGAAGCCCGCCACCAGTGCCACCAGCACCAGCGCCGCCGCGCCCAGGGCGCTGGCCCGTGCAAAGGCTTGTGACGCCGCCTGCGATGACTGCCCCATGGCCTCCACCTGGGCGGCGCGCAGGGCATCCATGTCGGTGCGCAGCGCGCCAAACGGCGCTTCGGCCTTGATCATCATCGTGGTGGCCACCGACTGGTCCACGTCGGCCATGTCCAGCACGGGTGCCACCATCTTGGTGAACTGCTCCACCGACACGGTCAGGCGCTGGGCAATGGCGCTCTCCAGCTCCGACAGGCCGGGGCGCAGCGCCATGGCCTTGGCCGCAGTGCGCACCTGGGGCAACGCGCTGCTAATCCGCTTGGCCAACTGCGCGGTCTGGTCTGCCGAGTAGCTGGCCGTGCTCCAGGCCAGCAGTTGGTAGGTTCCGGCGTGGATGGCCTTGATTTGCTGCTCCAGGTCAATTGACGACAGCAGGTTGGGGTTGCGGATGTGGACCCAGTCGTTGACCGTGGCCTGTTGGTGGCGCATCGCGGCAAAGCCACCCGCCGCCAGCGCCAGCAGCAGGGCCAGCGTGACCCCCGGTGCCAGCCACAGCTTGGCACCCAGGCGCAAGCGTTTGAGTAGTTGTCCCATGGTGGTCTCCTGCGGCTCGATGTGCCATAGCGGCTTTAGTTCTTGTAGATACCGGCCACCAGGATCATGTCGCCGACCGCCAGAATGTAGGAAGTCTTGTTCTCGACCTTGGCACTCTCGGGGTTCTTGTACTTGTAGTCCACCCAGCCCGATCCCTTGGTCTTGGCCAGTTGCACGATGTCCTTGCGGTAGAACTTGCCGTCGGTGTCGGGCACGTCAAAGGTGTTCTTGCCCACCAGCTTGGGGTTCACCGGGTGGGCCAATATGGTGGCGGTCTGGTCGTAGACAAACACATAGAGTTCGCCCTTGTGGAACTCGCCTTTGGGTGTGCTGACCGCCTCCAGCAGCTTGGCCTTGCCGTGGGTCTTGAAGTAGGTGTTGGCCTTGTTCACCAGGTCGATGGCGTCTTGTTGCGTGGGTTCTTCGGGCCCGGCCTGGGCGGGTAGCACGGTCAGGGCCGACGCGATGCAGAAGAACAGGGAGGCGAGGGATTTGAATGACATGGTTATTCCTTTCAAGGGATTGAAAACAGGTGGGGGGAAGGGAACGCGAGAGACTCAGCGCCGAAATTTGCCGGTCGCTCCGATGATGGACAGATCGGCGAAATCTAGGCCGGTGTGGTTGGAGGGGCTGTAGCTGATTTCCATGCCCCCCAGGTCGAACTTTTGCAAGCCCTCCAACGCCGACTGGATGCGTTCGCGGGTGGGTTTGGCGCCCGCGCGGCGCAGGGCCTCGACCAGCACCTTGGCGGACGCAAAACCCTCCAGCATGGCCGGGCTGAGGTCGTCAATTGCCTGGGCTTTGGCCAGGCGTGTGGCTTCGCGCACCAGAGGCACATTCAAGGACTTGGGCAGCACCTGGCTCACGATGACACCCGTCGCATCCGGCCCCAGCAGTTGGATGAAACCGCCCGATGCGTTGTTGGACAAGGTCACAAACTGCGGCTTGTGGCCCCCTGCTTTGATGGCCCGGATGCCGGCTGCAACGGCGGGCCCCGAACCGATGATCATCACGGCCTGTGTGGGGGTCTTGGCGAGTGTCTGCGCTACGGCCGCGAAGTCCGGCGTGTTGCGGTCAAACTTGGCGACCACCACGGCCTGCAATTGGGCGCTGGCCAAGCCCTTGTGTGCGCCTTCCAATCCGTCTTGGCCGAAGCTGTCGTCCACGTGCAGGATGGCGATGTGCCGGATGCCGATGGACGTCAGGTGGCTGATGGCCTTCTCGGCTTCGCGCTGGTAGGTGGCGCGCACATTGAACACAAATTTGCGCACCGGCGCATGCAGCACCATGGCCCCGGTGGAGGGGCCAACCAAGGGCACACCGTGCTGCTCCAACGCGGGAACAATGGCCTCGGTGTGTGGTGTGCCACGGGTCATGAACATGGCCACCACCTTGCGCTCTTCAATCAGTTCGCGGGCGTTGGCGGCGGCCAGTTGGGGGTCGAACTTGTCGTCCAGCGTGATGAGTTCAATTTTTTCACCGCCCACGCCGCCCCTGGCGTTGATGGCATCAATGTAGAGCTGGGCTCCTACACGGGTCTCCTTGACCGTGGCGGCCACGGCACCGGTCACCCCCGTGGTCTGCCCGATCAGAATGTCGGCCTGGGCCACCATGCCCAGGGTCGCCAGCACCAGGCTGGCGATGCGTTGGGCCATTCGTTTGGTAGTACACATGCGCTTGTCTCCTTATAGTTGGGCGAGTGGTCTCGCCCTGCTACTGCGCATGTTTTGTGCCAGTGTTCAAAATTCTTTAAGTGCTTGTTTTTGCTCAGGTTTTACCCCAGTGCGTAGCAAAAAAAGTCCGAACATTCAGAATCCAGAGCGCAATATTTACAAAATCCGCACGCCACGCCTTGTGCGGTCCACGGCCCTTGCTTTATTCAAAGGATAAGAAACATGAGCTATGTATTGCACGTTTGGGACGACCCGATAGCAGTGAATGTCGTGGAAGCTCTTTCCATTGCGTTCGATGGAGATCGTGTGGAGGTCGCACAAAACCAAAAATTTATCGCCTTCGCCAAGACACTTACCGACGCCTTCCCCGACCTGAGTGCTATTGAAGAGACGGATGAGGGCATAGTGGGCTGCGTGTGGACTGACAGTCCGATGGATGGCAAGACCAACTCGTCTATTTACGTCATTGGCATCGCGACCGGCCACCTGGATGGTGACTTGCTGCATTTTTTCCGAACACGGGGAAATCAAGCAGGGCATTCGGTTCTATGCGCTGAGAAGTCACGGAGAATTTTCGGTGGGGGTCAATTCTTCAAAGAGGTACGCTCGCAGGAAGAACTGGAGCAATGGAGCGGACGATTCAACCAATGGTTTGAGCGATTTGGGGCGCAGCAACTCGCGATGCGGGATCTTCCGGGCCTAAGCCGCCTCTTTGATTCAGACTGGCACCGTGATGTGACCTTACGCAAACAGACCGACCCCGAGCCTTGGTTTAGATTTTTGATCCTGGCTCACCTCGCCCACAGCCCGAAGCTCAATAGCTGGGTTGAAAACTTCCGCTTCCGGAGCAAGCTGGGGAGTGCTGATCGTCAATTGTGGGCGACCCTGCGCGAGGTTGTGGACTTTTTGGCGCCCCGTATGTAGCCATGGCGCGTCTGGAGTCAACCAAAACGTCACGACAGGTTTCTAGTCTACCGCCGCCATTTTCAGCTCGTCGTTGTGGTGGCGCTGCTGCTCCTCCATCACCAACTGGCCCAGTTCGCGCTTGAGGGCGTTGAACGCGGCCGAAGACGGATCGCGCAGGCGGGGCAAGTCCACCAGGATGTCGCGCTTGACGGTGCCGGGGCGGTAGGTCATCACCACAATGCGGTCGGCCAGGTAGATGGCCTCTTCGATGCTATGGGTCACGAAGATGATGGTCTTCTTGAGTTCGGCCCAGATGCGCAGCAGCTCGTCTTGCAGGTTGCGCCGGGTCAGCGCGTCCAGCGCGCCAAAAGGCTCGTCCATCAGCATGGTGGGCGAGTCCAGCGCCAGCACCCGGGCGATGGCCACGCGCTGGCGCATGCCGCCCGAGAGGTCTTTGGGGAAACGGCTGCGGAAATCGCTCAGGCCCAGCATGGCCAGGAGCGCATCCACGCGTTTCTGGATTTCGGCCTTGTCCATCTGCTTGATCTCCAGCCCGAAGCCGATGTTTTGCTCCACCGTCATCCACGGG
>NZ_JAUYQD010000014.1 GCF_030697375.1 Rhodoferax sp.
CGATGTGCTGACGCGTTTGCCTACGCATCCCTACAGCCGTATTGAGGAGTTGCTGCCTACGCGTTGGCAACCCGACGGGGCTGCGCGCCAATAAACCAATCGGCAAACTGGTGCAAGGTGGTCGGCACCGGATGTTTACGAACCTCTGATATCTTTTTATTCTTGATGTTGGGGTGCTACCCGGGGAATGGTTACCGTTATTTCTACCCCTGCTCCTGGGGCGGTCTGTATATCAATGGTGCCGCCGAGTACCTCTCTGACGATGTTGTAGGCGATATTCATGCCTAAACCTGAACCGCCTTGTCCCAGTTTGGTGGTGAAAAAGGGATCAAACACACGATTACGGGTGTCTTCCGACATTCCCACTCCATTGTCGGAGAATTGGATGGCCACCTGATCCCGCGTGGTCGCACGGGCGCGTAGTTGCATGTGGCCATGGGCTCTACCCTCAAAACCATGCTGCAGTGCATTGCTGACAAAATTGGTAATTAGCTGCCCCAGCGCGCCAGGAAAACTGTCCATTTCAATGTCTGTCGATAGATCCAATGCCAGATCGTAGGGTTTGTTCTTGTACATGGGTTCAATCGTCAAGCACACTTCTCGCAGCACCGTTGGCAGGTCAAATTGACGTCGCAGATCGCTGGATTGGTCTACGGCCACGCGTTTGAAGCTACCGATCAGCTCTGCAGCCCGGGTAAGTGAGCGCATCAAAATTTCTGTGCCCCAGCTGGCATTCTCCAAAAATTCTTGCAAACCAGAACGGCGCATGGTGTTGTCCGTGAATTCTTTGAAAATGCCTGAAATTTGATGCTGGAGTGTGCTGCCGATGGTCACACTGTTACCAATAGGCGTGTTGAGTTCATGGGCAACCCCGGCCACCAGGGATCCCAGGGCAGCCATCTTTTCTGTGCGTACTAATTCTGCCTGCATGGCATGCACGGACACCAACGCCTGTTCTAGTTCTCGGTTGGCTATTTCCAATTTTTCGGTGCGTGCGAGCACCCGTTGCTCCAGTTGTTGATTGATTTCCCGTATTTCTTGTTCGACCGCTCTTTGTTGGGTGATATCGACCAGCGTGAAAATCGTGAGCAATTGCTGTTCAGACGGGAGGATGCGACCAGACATCAGGCAGGTGATTTCGTGGCCATCTTTGTGTCGGTGGCGCACCTCGAACTTGTCTACCGAGTGATCGTGCACCAACAGGTCTACGAGTCTTTTCCGGTCTTCCGGGACCACCCACATACCGAGTTCCAGTGCCGTGTGTCCAATGACTTCGTCCCGTTGATAGCCAAATTGCGCAAGCCAGGCTGCATTGGTTTCGACGAATCTACCGTCTGCAGTCCGTATGAGGGTAGAGGCAACCGGGGATTGCTCGAACAAACTGGAAAACTTGGATTCACTCTCTTTCAGTGAAATTTGTGAACTTTGAAGGCGCCGAATGTAGACCAGTAGAAATGCCGTCAGGGCCGCAGCAAGCACAAGCGTACCGGCTGCAAAGAGTACTCGGCCTTGTGTTCTTTCACGCCAGGGGGTGAGTACGCTGTCATATTCCCGTGCATACACCGCGGTAATTGGGAACTCTGCGATCTTGCGGTATGCATACAGTTTCAGGCCCTCGTCATCATCCAAAAAAAAGGCGTCGCTGAAGGAGCCTTCGGATGCTGCGCTCAAAAGTGATTTCGCTATCTGCTCGTTGGAGATATCTCTGTCCACATAGCGTGCTTCAAATGGAGAGCGGACAATTACAAAGCCATCGTCGGAAAACAGGGCAACACTGGCGCGGTTCTCTTTGGCGACCCGGGAGTAAAGAGTTCCAAAGTACGATAGCCGCACATTGACGCTGATAACTCCTACCGGACGGTCAGAAAGGTCGAAGAGGGTTCTTGACACGGGAATCACCCACTGGCTATCGTAGTTACTGGCGAATGGATGGCCCACCACTACACCATGGTGCGTGGGGTGGCTCAGCAGGAACTGAATGTCGTTACGGTAGGCCACACTGCTCTGGTGGGTGGGGTAGTCCGGCGAGCTAATCCAGCTAATCCCGTCTGGACTGACATACTGCAAAGCCTTCAGGTGGCGGCTGTGGCTCAGGTCATGGCTGGCCACGAACTTGCGTATACGCGCCGACTCTTTGGGTCCATCAAAGCGGCCGGGGCGTACGGCGTGGCCCACCTGGTCAAGTGTGTGGACTGCGTCTTGCAGGGTTTGGCTCGCGTGTTCCTCCAGCAACCGTACGGCGACCATGCCATTGGTGGTCTCCGAGGCCATGGTTTGTTGCTGGTCTTGTTCCACTGCCCACCACGTTTGGACCACGATGGCAACCGAAGTGGCAACTGCAAACACTAACAACGCACTGCGTGTGCGCTCAAGTACGCCGATGGAAGCTTTTTTGAGTGTCACTGCACTCGCCCTTCTTTCCAAGCCTTGAGCAGTTTTTCGTAGGGAATCGTTTCCCCCAAAGGCTTCTCATCTTTGAGCTGTTGCCAGGGCGAACCCTTGGCGGAAAGGCGGCGTGCCGGGTCCAACTTGGGATTCATGCGGGGCGTGCAATGTTGCATACCCGCTTGCTGCAGCTCGGTGAGAACGTCATCCATCTCATTGGCCAGCTTGTCCATGGCTTCCTGTGGGGTCTTCTTGCCACTCACCGCCGTGGCTACGTTGGCCCACCATAAACGGGCCATTCTGGGGTAGTCGGGAACATTGGTCCCCGTGGGCGTCCAAGCCACGCGTGCCGGGCTGCGGTAGAACTCGATCAACCCACCATAACGATCGGCATGGCGGGTGAAGTAGGGGTGTTTGATGTCGGATTCGCGGATGAAGGTCAGCCCCACCACCGATTTGCGCAGGGACACGGTCTTGGACGTCACAAACTGTGCGTAGAGCCAGGCCGCAGACATATTCAGCGGCGGAGTGGACTTCAGGAAAGTCCACGCCCCCACGTCCTGGTAGCCGTTTTGCATTCCCGTTTTCCAGTAGGGCCCGTGTGGTGAGGGCGCCATACGCCATTTAGGGGTGCCGTCCTTGTTGACTGCGGCAATGCCGGGCTGGGTGAGTGGGGCGGTGAAGGCGGTGTACCAAAAAATTTGCTGTGCAATCTGCCCTTGGGCGGGCACAGGCCCCGCGTCGGAGAAAGTCATGTCGACTGCCTCGGGTGGCGCATATTTTTTTAACCACTCGACGTACTTGCGCAAAGCGAACACCGCTGCGGGCGAGTTGACCGCACCACCACGGGCCACGGACGCGCCCACTGGTGTGCACTGGTCGGAGGCCACGCGTATGCCCCATTCGTCTACCGGAAGTCCGTTGGGAATACCCTTGTCGGCGGCCCCTGCCATTGACAACCAGGCATCGGTAAAGCGCCAGCCCAATGACGGGTCGCGTTTGCCGTAGTCCATGTGGCCATACACTTTTTTGCCATCCAGCTCCTGGACGTCATTGGTGAAGAAATTGGCGATATCTTCGTAGGCCGACCAGTTTTTTGGCACGCCCAGTGGGTAGCCATATTTGGCAAGAAACTTCTCTTGCAGGTCTTTGCGGGCGAACCAGTCGGCACGAAACCAGTACAGGTTGGCAAACTGCTGGTCTGGCAACTGGTACAGCTTGCCATCGGGGGCGGTGGTGAATTGCAGCCCGATGAAGTCTTTCAGGTCCAAGGTCGGGTTGGTGAAATCGCGTCCAGCCCCTTGCATATAGTCTGACAGAGGCACCACCGCGCCGTAGCGGTAGTGGGTTCCAATCAAGTCAGAGTCAGAAATCCATCCGTCGTACTCGTGGGAGCCGGTGAGCATGGCGGCATAGAGCTTGTCCACCAACTCACCTTCGGTGATCACGTCATGCTGGACCTTGATTCCGGTGATTTCTTCGAAGGCCTTGCTGAGGATTTTTGACTCGTATTCGTGGGTGTCGATGCGTTCGGACACCACGCGTATGTGGGTGATGCCTTGGCGCTTGAGGCTGTCTGCGGCCGAGGCAAACCATTTCAACTCTTCCAACTGCTGCGCGCGGGTCAAGGACGAAGGTGTGAACTCCTGTTCTATCCACCGCTGTGCTGCGGAGATATCGGCCCAGGCCGTGGAAGTTGCCAACAACGCTGTCAGCCATACAGAAAGCGACCAGCGCATTTTCAGCCTTTCCCTTGGAGGCGATCTTCAGTGAATCGCCTCTCACGAAACTATACCGTAGCACTGTTGCATGTGTCTGAATTTATACCTGCGACAGCCTAGGGTTAGTACGCATGATGGACCCAGGAAGCGCCTTGGCTACTTGCGCAGGGAGAGTAAACCGGTGGACAAAGTGGTGCCCAAAACAATGACCACGCCGCAGCCTAGCATCCATGGGGTAACCGCTTCTCCAAGTAGCACCACGCCATACAGCACGGCGAAAACGGGAATGGCAAAGGTGACGGACAGGGCCTTGGCGGGCCCTGCACGTTCGATCAATCGGAAATACAGGATGTAGGCTATGCCGGTGCACAGCACGCCCAGCATGAGTACGGCCAGCCAAGCGTTCAGCGTCACCGGGTGTTCAGGCCAATACCACAGGGTCAGCGGGGCGAGTCCCAATGCCGCGCCTATCTGGCTGCCGGTGGCGGACACCAAGGAGGGCAGGCCGCTTAAATACCGTTTGCTGGCGCTGGCGGCGATGCCATAACACAGGGTGGCCAACAAACACGCCAGCACGGCCCAGCCGGTGGACATGCCGGATGCATCTGGCTTGAAACTGGCCTTACTCCAGGCCAGCATGGCCACCCCCATAAAACCAATCAAAAGCCCCAAGGTGCGGGACCCGTTGGGCCGGTCCTTCAGCCACAACCAGGCCACGACCGCACCGAACAAGGGGACTGTGGCGTTCAGGATTGAGGTCAGCCCGGTGGTGATGCTCAGCAGGGCATAAGTGAAGCACGCAAACGGAATGGCCGAGTTCACGATGCCAATGGCAAAGGTGGCCTTCCAGTGAGAGCGCAAGGTGGGGCCAAGCCCGCGCATCAGCAAAATCGGCAGCAAAAACAAGGCTGCGATCACCACCCGCATGCCTGCTGCGGGAAAGGCTCCGAGCTCCATGGCCCCCAGACGCATGAACATGAACGACGAGCCCCAAATGGCGGCAAGCAGAAAGAAGTCGATGAGCCAAGGTTTGGCGACAGGGATGGCAGGTGTGTTCAATCGGTGCTTTCTTCTGTCAAACCAAACCGGTGACTTGCAGTTCTTTTTTCGCGTAGGCGTAGTACAGCGGTGCCGCAACCAAACCTGTGATGCCAAAGACGGCCTCGCCAATAAACATCACGGCCAGCAACTCCCAGGCAGCCGTACTGGTGCGTATGCCCACCACCTTGGCGTTGATGAAATATTCAAATTTGTGGATAACGACCAGAAATGCCAGGCAGGCCAAGCCCACCGTGGGGGAGATGGAGACACCCGCCAAGGTCAGCACCCCATTGCACAGCAGATTGCCCACAATGGGAATCAAGCCCGCAAAAAAAGTGAGGGCCACCAGCGAAGCCACGTACGGCATGTGGGTGCCAAACAAGGGCAACAGACCCAGCAAAAAGACCGCCGTGCACAGCGCGTTGAAGGCGGCAATAAAAAACTGGGCCACCACGATCTGGCGGAATGCCTCAATGAAATGCCCCGCCCGCTGGCGCATTGCAAACCGCAGGGGCGCGCGGGTGGGGAGCAACTGGGTGCCTTCAATCAGTGCGCCCACCACCAAGCCCACGTACACCAGCAGACTGCCGTGCAGTCCGGTGGAGCCAAATCCTGCCAAGGCACGCGCCTGGGATTTCAGGTAATTGGCCAGCCAGACCTGTGCGGCAATCAGCTCATCGGGCAAATGGCTGGCAAGGTCGGCCGGGAGTTTTTGCCGGATTTCCAAAACGGTGCCTGCCAAGTGGTGCAACAAGGCTTGGTACTGCTGCACCGCACCAAAAGCCATGCCTTGCGCGTTGGCCAAAATCAGTCCCAAAAGTACGATGGGCAACAGCAACACCACCGCGGCGGCCATGACGGGACTCAAACGTGGTCCCCGCACGCGCCCTTTGCCGGCCAGGGCGGTGGCCAAAAGGTAACCCAGGCAAACCGCCAGTAAACCGGGCAGCAGTCCATAGACCAGTGTTCCCAGGCACAGCAACGCAACCAGCAAGTAGCTGGCTATGTTTACGGCAGGAGAAACCAAGAGGGGGTGGGAGGAAGGGGTGAGGGGTATCGGTTTGGGCATGAAAGGACGGGTGTTTTGCGGATTTTGACAGCTTCGATGCACCGCAGGGGCCCCGGGGCTGAAAAGTGCCTGTGCTGCGACCGCCTATACTCCAGCGCGGTGACACCCTCACCGCTCGCGTCGTTTGCGGCTACCCGCTGCCAACGCCACGTTTTTGCCACCTACTTTTAACCCAAAACAAAGTGGAAAAACAACACCGTCCTACCCGGGCGCGTGCCTGTTTTCCGCGCGGAGCCATACAAGCATGAGCGCTTTCATTTTCAATGAACTCAATTTTGACAACCACGAACAAGTGGTCTTCGTCTCAGAATCAAAATCCGGTCTCCAAGGCATCATTGCCGTCCACAACACCAACCTCGGCCCGGCCATGGGCGGTTGCCGCATGTGGAACTACGCCAGCGAAGCGCTGGCCGTCAACGATGTGCTGCGCCTCTCGCGCGGCATGACCTACAAAAATGCGGTGGCCGGACTGCCCATTGGCGGCGGTAAAAGCGTGATCATTGGCAACCCCAAGACCGACAAAACGCCCGCGCTGTTTGAAGCCCTGGGGGCAGCGCTGGAGCGCCTGGGCGGGCGTTACATCACCGCCGAAGACGTGGGCACCAGCCCGCAGGACATGGCCCATGTGGCCAGCAAAACCCGCCATGTGGCCGGTCTGGGGGACAGCGGCGACCCCTCGCCCTATACCGCCTTGGGCTGTTTTGTAGGTGCACAAGCCGCCGTCAAACACCATCTGCAGCGCGACAGCATGGAGGGTTTGACCGTGGCCGTGCAGGGCCTGGGCCATGTCGGTTACGACTATGCGCGCCGGCTGCACGCAGCGGGCGCCAAGCTGGTGGTGGCCGACATTGACCGTGCGGCACTGGAGCGTGCCCGCGAGGAACTGGGCGCCGAGATCGTGGCCGTGGACGCCATCTACGATGTGCAGGCCGACATCTACGCCCCTTGCGCCCTGGGTGCCACCCTCAATCCCGGGACGCTGGCCCGCCTCAAGGCCAAGATCGTGGCAGGTGCGGCCAATAACCAGTTGGCCACGGCCGATGTGGGTGAGCTGCTGCGCCAAAAGGGCGTGTTGTATGCCCCGGATTTTGTGATCAACGCGGGCGGCATCATCAAGGTCTGCTACGAGTACCTGAACAAGCCCGAAGCGGACGTGGACGCCCATGTGCGGGAAATCAGCGACACCCTGGCCGAGATTTTTACGCGTGCCGACCGCGAAGGCCGCGCCACCAGCGTGGTGGCCGACGAGGTGGCACAGGCGCGCTTCCAGCGGTAACGTCGGTTCAGGGGTGGCCGGCGGGCTGCCCCTGGGGGCGGTGGATCAGCGCTGGCCCGGCGTACTCGTCAACCAGCGCCAGCGCAGCACGCCCAGGGCCACTGCCAGGTGCACCGTGGCGATCGCCAGCGAGAGCGCGCCGCCGGCCAGCAAAGGCTGGGCCACACGCAGCAGCAGATTGCTGCCCGCCGAACCCAGCAACCAGGGCAAGAGCCCATGCAGCACCACCATCAGCACCACAAATGCCAGCAGTGGCCGCCGACTCTTGGGGGCAAAGGCAAAGCACAGGGCCAAGGCGCAGTCGCGCGCCATGATCAGCACCAAGGCAAGCGCTTGCAGCGCGAAATGCTCGCCCCACGCCCAAGGCAGGCGTGCATCCTGCTGGCTCAGGGTCAAGGCTGTCAACACCGCGAATGGCAGGGCCAGCACCAGGGTACCGGGCCAGCGCGGCAGTTGCAGCAAGGCCGCGCGCCATTGGTGGGCGGACAGGCGTGTGGCGACCCGCTGCCACTGGGGACGCGGCTGGGGTTCGGCCAGCAGCGCAAAATAGGTGAACAGCGTGCAGGTGCCCAAGCCTACCGCTCCCAACACCGCCCACGGCTGGCTGGGCGCGAACCCGGCCAGGTACAGCGTGGCCACCAAAGCCAAACCGGGCCAGCCCCAGGGCAACTGCCGCACTGCAAGCACCTCGGCCATGGACCGCCAGGCCGCGCCCAGCGCGCACAAGGCAAACAAGGCCAGGGAGGCCACTGTGAAGTCGAGGCGGTCAAAGGACAAGCTCCACCAGATGACGCTTAGCCCGCGCAGGGTGCCCAGCAGGGGCCCCAGGACCCACATGAACAGCAAGAGCAGCGCCAGGACGCCGCTGCGGCGCGCCAGGCGGCCACCGGTCTTGGCCAATTGCAAATTCACCGCCATCATCAGCGCCTGCAAAAACACCCCGGACAGGACACCGGCCAAGGCGAGCATAGGGGCCAGACTGCGGTGTTCGGCCATCCAGGCGGCCGGCAGGGCGACCAACAAACACAGCGCGCCGCCGTACCAGCCGTAGGCGCTGGCCCCCGCCAGCTTGCCCCAGGTCATGGCCCAAGGCTGCATCGCGCTCATGCGCTGCTGATCCCAGGTGCGGTCGGTGATCTCGTCCATGACACTGGCACCGGCAGCCAGCGTGCCCATGCCTCCCACCAACACCGCGAACAGCACCGCGCCCGCCACCGCAAGCGCCGGGGCGGGCTGTTCTTCAGAGGACAGGTAAACTGCCACGAAGCAGGCCATCAGCAGGAGGGGCAATACGGCCAGACGGGTGGCGGAAAACTGCAGCCAGAGTTGCCGGCGAAATTCGGGGTTCATGCTTGCGTCCTCGCGCTGTGTTCCGTGGCCCGATTGACGGCGAGGGACTTCAGGTAGGACTGCTGAAGGTTCTCCGTAATCGGCGCAATGACGGTCAAGTGGTGGCCCGCCGCCACGCAGGCTGCAACCAGGCTGGCTTGCGCCGAAGCACCACCCACGAGTCCGATCTCAAGACCGTGGCCCTCCATCCGGCCCAGCCGTATGTTGGCCTGGGCTTGCAACCACGGGGCAACGGACGCGGCGGGCTCCATGAACTCCAATCGCAGCATGCGCTCCGCCCTGTCGCCAGCCTCCGAGGCCAGCACATGGTTTAAAGCGCGGTGCTCCAGCACGCGGCCCTGGTTGAGTGCCAGCATGTGGGTGGAGTACGCGTCCAGTTCGGCCAGGATGTGGCTGGAAACCAGCAAAGTCATGCCTTGCGCCTGTAGCTCCAGGAAGACCTGGGCCAGCGCGCCGCGGGCCTCCGGGTCCAGTCCGCTGGCGGGTTCGTCCAGCAGCAGCACCTGGGGCGCGTGAATGATGGCCTGGCCAATGGCCAGCCGCTGGCGCTGGCCATGTGACAGCGCGCCGCCCAGCGTGTGCAGCTTGTCGCCCAAGCCCAGGCGGTGCGCCGTGGATTGAACCGCCTGGGGCACGGCTGCGGCGGCCAGGCCCTGCGAGCGGGCCGCGTATTCCAGCCCTTGTGCCACGGTCAGGTCATGGTACAGGCCAAAATTGTCGGACAGGTAGCCCATCAGACGGTGCACCTCGCGCGGCGACTCAAAAACATCGAGACCCGCCACCCGAATGGTGCCCGACAAGGGCGTTTCCAATGCGGCAATGCAGCGCAGCAAGGTGGTTTTTCCGGCGCCGTTGGGGCCAACTAGCGCGGTGACGGTGCCGGGAGCGATGGAGAGGCTGACACGGTCCAGAGCGCGAAAGCCCGGGTAGTCAAACGTCAGTTCGCTGACCTCAATGATGGATGGACGCAAATGGACTCCTTGTGGCAGACCCGACTTTATAACGGATGTTGCACCGCCACCCAAGCACCCGCTGCCCCGCCCTCGTCCAATACGCCGACGAAGCCAGCCGCAATCAGCGTAGAGTGCTCCTGAATTGGTAGCGTTTTCGGCGATTGCCGTGGATTCAGACGCCAAACCGCGCCAGCACAAATTCGACAAAACGGCTCAGCTTGGGAACCGGCTGGCGGTCCTTGGGGTAGATGAGGTGCATGGGCAGGGGCGGGGGGAGGTGCTCGGACAGCAGTTCCACCAGCCGCCCGGCCGCCAGATCACCTGCCAGCATGGCGGACGACTGCATCACGATGCCAAAACCCTCCAGCGCCGCCATGCGCAGCGCCAGACCGTTGTTGGACTGGAAGCGGCTCACCGGCCAGCCGCGCGGCGGCGTGTCGGTGCGGCCCAGCGTCCAACCGCCACGCCGTGACCAGTGGGTAAAGCCCAGGCACTGGTGGTCCACCAAGTCTTCCGGGTGGCGCGGGGTGCCGTGGCGCTGCAGGTATTGCGGTGCCGCGCAAATCACCACCCCATAGGGCTTGAGCGGCCGCGCCACCAGGCCGGAGTCGGCCAGCGCGCCAATGCGGATGGCCACGTCCACGCGCTCCTCCACCAGGTCAATCACCCGGTCGTTGAGGGTGAGCTCCACCTGCACCTCGGGGTTCTGTTCCAAAAAGTGGGTGAGCGCAGGCGCCAGCATGAGGGAGCCAAAGGTCACCGGTGCGTTGATGCGCAGCTTGCCGCGCGGGCTGGCGCGCAGCGCCTGTGTGCACGATTCGGCGGCGCGCACCTGCTCCAGAATCTGGCGGCATTGCTCCAGGTAGGCCTGGCCAATCTCGGTCAGGCTCTGGCGGCGTGTGGTGCGGGTGAGTAGCCGCGCGCCCAGCCGTTCTTCCAGATGGCGAATGTGCTTGCCTGCCATGGGCGCGGACATGCCAAAGGCTTCGGCCGCCGCGCTCAGGCTGCCTTTGTCCACGGTGGCCACAAACACGGCCATGCTGTCGAAACGGTCCATTATTAAAAACCAATGGTTAACAATGAAGTAAATGATATGGCATTTATTCCTTTGTCGATGCAATCAACAATCCCTTCCATGCCACACCGGCATGTCCACACAGAAGGAAAAAACCATGAAAGTTCTCGTCATCGGCGCCAGCGGCACGGTAGGAAAAGCGGTGGTCACCGAACTGGCCAAGCGCCATGAAATCATCGCAGCCAGTCGCAGCAGCGCAACCCACCCGGTGGACGTGATGCAGCCCGCCAGCATCGAAGCCCTGTTCCAGAAAATCGGCAAGGTCGATGCCATCGTCGCAGCAACGGGGGATCTTCACTTCGGCCCACTGACCGAAATGACCGGGGAGCAGTTCCGCGTGGGACTGAACAGCAAACTCATGGGCCAGGTGGAGCTGACCCTCATCGGCCAGAAGTACCTCCACGATGGCGGCTCCATCACCTTGACCAGTGGCATCGTCGGCGAACAGCCCATACGCCTGGGCGCCAATGCCACGGCGGTGAACAAGGCTGTGGAGGGATTTGCACTTGGTGCGGCGATTGAGTTGCCACGCGGCATCCGCATCAATGTCGTCAATGCCTCGGTGCTGCAGGAATCCATGCCCGCCTACGGTCCCTACTTCGTGGGCTTTGAACCGGTTCCCGCCGCGCGCGTGGCCCTGGCCTATGCCCGCAGCGTGGATGGCGCGCAGACCGGGCAGGTGTACCGGGTGTGGTGATCAGCTCAAGCCGGTCACCGGCAAAACGGCGCCATGCATGGCTTTGGCCGCGTCCGAAGCCAGGAAGGCGATGACACTGGCCAGGTCTGCGGGGGCCACCCAGCGCAAGGGGTCGGCATCCGGCATGGCGGCGCGGTTTTCCGGGGTATCAAGAATGGTGGGCAACACACAGTTGACGTTGATGTGCTGCTCGCGCAGTTCGGCGGCCATGGCCTCGGTGAGGCGGATGACGCTGCTCTTGGCCGCGCAGTAGGCGCCCATGTGGGCGGCACCCTTTTGTGCCGCAAAGGCACCGACGTTGACAATTTTTCCGCCCCCGTGCTCCAGCATGTGCGGCACCACGGCGCGCACCATGTTCAGCAGCGTGCGGGCGTTGAGGTCCATCAGAAAGTCCCAGGTGCTGTCTGGCGTGGCATGCACCGCGTCGCCCATGCGAAAGCCCCCGGCCAGGTTGCACAGCACGTCGATGCGCCCGAAGCGTGCCACCGCCGCCTGAACTGCCCCCTGAACCTGTGTCGCGTCCAGCAAGTTCGCGGGCAGGAACAGCTGCTGTTCGCTCTCTGCGCCGTGGCTCTGTTCCAGGCTTTCACGCCGCAGGTCGATCAGCACCAGATGGGCGCCTTGTGTGGCAAAGGCGCTGGCCACTGCGCGGCCCAGATTGCCTGCGGCGCCGGTGATCACCACGGTTTGGGGGGGGGCAGCGATGCCACTGCGCAATTCGGTGGACGGGGTAAAGGGATCGGTCACGGCAATGCTCCTCGGTGCGTTGGGGGTAAACCTTGATTGTGGTCAAGAGTGCGCGCGCAAGGTATGCGTTGCGGTGCAAATATCCAGCAATGTATGCAGCATTTGTGCATGAAATTTTGATAAATGGCTATTTGTTGCCTGATGCTGCGAAATCAGCGCATGGCGGCCGGTTTGCTCACCGGATGGGAGAGCACCAGTGCGGTGGACACGCTGCCGTGCACGGCCAGTGCGTCCACCACCCGCTCCAGGTCGGACGGGTCGGCAAAGGCGCAGCGCACCACAAAACAGTCCTCCCCCGTCACCCGCACCGCGTCCAGAATCTCCGGCATGGCCTGGAACAGCGCCACGTACTGCGGGATATGCGCATGGGTGGTGCGCACCCGCACCACCGCCTGCAGCCCCAGCCCAATGGCTTTGAGGCTGATTTTTGCGCAGTAGCCCTCAATAACGCCCGCATCTTCCAGCTTCTTGACCCGCTCGCTGATGGCCGGTTGCGACAGGCCAATGCGCCGCCCCAGCGCGGCCAAGCTCTGGCGGGCATCCTGTTGCAGGGCTTCGATGATCAAACGGTCTTTGGTGTCCAGGTCCATGGTGCGTGTTTCCTTGAGGGGCCAATGATTGCAAGGTTTGGGCCCCGATCTTCCGATGCTTTGCCATGGTGCTTGGCGTCCGCCCCAACTATCGTAGCGGAACCCTTTTTTTACTTCAGGAACTTCTCCATGCGCCCCGTTTTACTGGTACCCGGCATCGGCAACTCTGGCCCCGCCCACTGGCAGTCCCTGTGGGAGGCCCGATATCCGAAGGTGCTTCGCCTGCAGCAGCAGGATTGGGAGCACCCGGTGTGCGATGCCTGGGCCGAGGTGCTGGAGCTGGCCGTCCGCCAGTGCGCCGAGCCGCCCATCGTGGTGGCCCACAGCCTGGGCTGCCTGGTGGTGGCGCGCTGGGCCGCG
This sequence comes from Rhodoferax sp., assembly GCF_030697375.1. Taxonomy (GTDB): domain Bacteria; phylum Pseudomonadota; class Gammaproteobacteria; order Burkholderiales; family Burkholderiaceae_C; genus Allorhodoferax. Next base: position 13,265 of record NZ_JAUYQD010000014.1, read on the forward strand.
CATTCGGCACAGGCCATCCACGCCGCCTTGCTGGTGGCGGTGCCCGACCCCGCCGCCGCGTCTTTTCCGGTGGAAGCCACTGGGTTCCTGCCACTCCCCTCCACCCTGGCCGGTCGGCGCCTCACGGTGGTGAGCAGCACCAACGACCCTTTTTCAAGCCCGGCTTACACCGAGGCGCGCGTCGCCGCCTGGGGCGCGGAGCATATCTGCCTGGGAGCGCGGGGCCACCTCAATGCCAGCAGCGGTCTGGCCGACTGGCCCGAGGGCTGGGCGCTGGTGCAAAGAGAATGGCAACCGCACATGCAGATATAGGCATCCAATAGGCCTTTCAGGCATACCTGGTGTGCGTAAGCAGCTCCTGAATTGATAGCAAAAGTAGCCCTTATGCCCGGGCGTCGCGCAGGGTTGCCACCAGCAGGCCCAGGCCCAAGGCGCCTACCACCGCCGCCGCGATGCGGTTGGCCAGGCCGCGCACGCGTGCGTAAGTCGAACGTACCCGCCCACGCGAGAACAGGTAGGCCAGCAGGGTGTGCCAGCACAGCGTGTTGACCACAACCATGGTTACCGCCGCCATTTGCAGCTGGGGGCTGGGTGCAACGGGGAAGGAGGCGGCGAACACGCTGCCAAAAAACAAGGCGGACTTGGGGTTGGTGATGTTGGTCAAAAAACCCAGGCGAAACGCGGCACTGCGCGAGACCGAGGCTTGGCCGCCATGGATGGCCACACCGCCGGAGCGCCACAAACGGCTGGCCACCCACAGCAGGTACAGGCCACCGGCAATCTGCAAACTCAGGCGCAAACCCGGGAAAGCCGCAAAGATGGCATGCACCCCCAGCACCGCGCTGCTGGCCCACAGAAACCCGCCCAGCGTGATGCCCAAGGCCGCAAACACCGCGGATTGGGTGCGGTCGCTGGCGGCCAGCTGTGATACCAGCAACACATTGGCGCCGGGTGTGGCCATGGCGGCCACATGAAGAATCCAGATGGAGAGCAGGGTGGTGAACATCCGTGGGTCCTTAATCAAACAAGCCTGGTCCGTTGAAGCGGGCGCGCTCTATTAACAGTAAGCGCAGCTTGGTGGACACGCCGCCGTTGGCCGAGAAGCCGCCCGCGCCGCCGCCAGCGGCCAGGATGCGGTGGCAAGGCACCACCGGTGCAAAGGGGTTGGCGCCCAGGGCCTGGCCCACGGCGCGGGCCGCACCGGTTTCGCCCAATTGGGCCGCCATCTCGCCATAGGTAAGGGTTTCGCCTGGCAACAGGCGGCGCGCCAGCGCATACACCCGCTGGTGAAACGGCGGTACACCATCCATGTCGAGCAGCACATGGCTCAGGTCGGCGGGCTCTGTGGGTGTGCCACTGAGCAGGGCGAGCACAGCATCCATGGCCGCTTGCACCGCCGGGGGCGCAAGACCTTCATGGCACTGGGGAAAGCGGCGGGCCATGCGTGCGCGGGTGGCGGCTTCGTCCTGCTCGGGCAGTTGCACCCCGGTGAGCCCGTGTGCGCTCCAGGCCACGGCGCAGTAGCCTATGGGGGTGGCGAAGAGGGCGTAGGCCGGGGTGGCGCTCACGGCTTCCATTGGGTGTAGACCCAGGCGCTCAAACCCGCACCCACGGCCCAGAGCAACCCCGTATGTGAGACGGCGTAGGGGTAGACCATCAAGGCCACGCCGGTCCAGGTGAGTACGGGTTGTGCGTTTTTTCGCCCCCGCCGGTAGGCGATATAACCCACCAGGCCGAACAGCAGCGCCCCTACCAAGTAGGCGGGGCTGGGCAAGGTCAAGCCCAGGGATTCCAGCGCTTTCAGCTCATTCATACGGCGGTATCAAATCCCGTGGCTGTGCAACTCGACCAGGCCCTTGGGCGTTTGCAGGGTGGCGGTGATGTTGGCAGGGCCTTCGGCCAGCGGGATGCCACCCAGGCCGATGGCGTCATAGGCCGCTTGCAGCTTGGCGGCGGTGGGGTGCGTCACCGTAATACCCTGCAGAGTCACCCCGGAGCGCGGCAAGCTGTTGCGGGGGTGCAGGCGCAAGGGCTCTGCGGCGTCGGGTTTGCCCCACTGGATCAGGCTGGGCAGCGCGCCGTTGAACAGGCGCTGCCCGTCCTCGCGCACGGTAATTTGCCATTGCAAGACACCTCGGCGCGAATGGCGGCTGGCATGCACGGCCGGCCCGCGGTCAATGCCTTGGGCTTTCAGGGCGATGCGCGCGGCCTGGATGTCATCGGTGTTGGCCACAAAGTGCACCAGGCGCGGCGCGGTCGCCACGGCGGCCTGCAGCGCCGCATCGTCCATGTCAAACCAGCGCTTGGCCAACGCATTGGCGGGCTTTTTGGCGTCGGGGTTGATGGCAATAATTTCAAAATAGGCCAGGGGGTGGCTGGGCGTGGCGATTTTGAACAGGCGGTTGTGGGTGCCGTACTGCGCATGCTCGCCACCCGGGCCGGGCGTGATGCCCAGCGTGGCCTCGCACCACTGCACGCCCTGTTCCAATGTCTGTGCGACGACGACCAGGTGATCAATTTGTGTTTTCATGGGCAGACCATACCACCCCTACCGTTGACCCCAGTCTTTGGCGCCGACCCCTTGCCACAAGGCCGCAGCTTTCACGGCCGCTCTGCGGGGATCGGCTGCAGGGCGGCATCGGCCAGGCCCACCAGCAGGGCGCGGCCATCGGGGAGCACGCGAAACTCGCCAAACTTGGCGGCTTGCCAGGCCGGCCCCTGGCCTTCCGTGAAAAACCAGGCGTCGGTGACCACCACCCAGTCGCCGTCCTTGGGTGTGAGCTGCAGCAGCATCTCGTTGGGTGCCAGGGGCTGGGTCGGTGTGTGCAGGCGCTGCACCGTGCCCACGCCACGCGCGTCCCGTTGCACCACCATGTGCGGACGTTGGCCGCCCAGGTCTTCCAGCAGGGGCAAGGTGTGGGTGTCCAGCGTGGCAAAACGCAAACGCATGTAGTCGCCCTGCATGAGCGAGCGGGGGTCAACCGGCACCAGGGCCATGAACAGGGGTTTGCCGTGGGCGATGAGATCCTGCTTTTGCCAGATGGCCCCATTGGCCACCAGCACGGTGAGCAAGGTGCCCGCCAGCAGGGTCAGGCTGCCCGCGTTAAAAGGTGCCGACAGGGGCAGCTTGGCACCAGCGCTTGTGACCAAGGGGGATGTCCGCTGGCCCAGCCAGGCCAGGGCGGCCAGCACCGCACCCGCGCCGACCAGCAGCAGGGCTTTGTCGGCCAGCGGCCATTGCAGCTGGTAGTAAAAGGCGCCCAGAATCCAGCTCGCCGCCAGGGCGCAGGCGCTGGCCAAGCGCCAGCGCTGGGTGCTGGCGCACACCATCAGGGCGAGCAAGACGGCACCCAGCATGGGCATGAACCACGCCAGCACCGCCAGCACCAGGGCGACGGCACAGGGCAGCAACTGCCGCAAACTGGGCCACGCCAGCGCGCCCACGCCCGCAGCGGCCAACACCAGAATGGAGGAGCCGATCTGCATGGAATAGGCCTGCCAACTGCCGCGCTCAAACCCCAGCAACCAGGCGGCGACTGCGCCTATTTCGTTGGAGCCCACGGCGCCGCCCACCAAAAACGTGGAGCCCGCCATATAGGTCAAGCCCACCACGGTGGTCAACAGCCAGCCCGCCGCCAGCGATTCCACCAGCGCGGCCACGGCCACCATGCGCTCTTGCAGCCACAAGGCCAGCAGCCACACTGCCAGCAAGCCGTGCAAGACCAGCAACACGCTGCCACTGTCGCGCCCCCAGTGCCAGTGGGGCAGCAAAACCAGGCCCATCAGGTTCGCAGCCAAGGCCCCCAGCAGCACCCGCAGCCAGACTTGGGGCAACACCAGCGCCAGCCCCAACGCCACCACCAGCAAGATGGCCGAGCCGCCCGTGGTGGAAAAATCCCGGTACACCCCCATCGCCAGCGTGCCGCCGCCCACCAGCAAGGCCGGCACGGCCAGTTGCTCCACAAACAAAGGCAGGCCTTGCGAACGCATGACCACGATGGATGCGCCCAGCACCAGGCAGCCGATCACATAAGGCCCGGCGCCGGAGCGCACCATGTCGCCCAGCAACATGCCGATGGCCAGGAGCAGCGGCACGGCGGCAAACCAGGCGCCCAGTGCCGTGAGCAAGACCACGGGCCAGGGCCGCTCGCTGCCCTTGTCCACGGGGGTGTTGGCGGGCAGCAGCCCGGCCTGGACCGCTGCGTCCAGGGCGGCTTGCAAACGGGGGTCTGCGTTCGGGCTCATGCGGGCGCTCCTGAGTTCGGGTTAGGGGTGGGGGTGCTGCGCGACAAGCGCAAAATGCCGCTGACCGAGGCTGCCAGCAGCGCGGCGGCAAACAGGCCAATCAGCATCAGCCGCCCCAGCCAGTCGTTGTCCCAGGAGCCCTCGCCCAGCCAACGCACCAGCCCGCTGACCAGCAAGGCGTTCAGCCCCAGCGCCACGGCACTGAGGGCAAATATGTCAAACCAGCGCGGGGTGCTCAGCAGGCCCGCACCCAGTGCCAGCAGCAAGACGCCCAAGGGGTATTGGGCCTTGACCGTGCCAAAAAACAGGCCACCCAAGGCCGTCAGGGTGACCGCGCACACGGCCAGCGTGGCGGCGCTGCGAAAGCCCCAGATGCCAGCGCCGGTAATGCCTTGCCACGGGCGGCTGAGCGCGCCGACCAGAACCAGCATGGCGCTCCAGGCCAGCACATGCACCCGAAGCTGGTCGGGCTGCACGCTCCAGCGGTGCCCGCTGTAGGTGTGCACCCACAGGGAAATGGCCGTCACCACCACCAGCGCCCAGGGTGCCCACAGCACGTCCGAGCGCGCGCCCAGGCACAGCGGCAAGGCCAGCGCCCCCCACAAGGCAAACAGTTGCCAGGGGTCCGCGCCGGTTTGGTAGGTCTGGCCAAAGTAGGCAAACAGTGCACCTATGCCCAAGAGGGCCAGCAAACCCAGCGGTGCCCGCGCCCGGGGCGCCAGGGCCGCCCCTACGCCGGTGGCCAGCACCAGGCTTTGCAGGAGCGCAAAGTGGCCCAAGCGCCCCAGGGTGTCCCAGTTGGCGGCAATCCACATCACCACACCCAGGCCACCCAGCGCCGCCGCCAGCACGGCCACGCCGCGTGGCAGCCACAGGGCCAGTGCGGCGGGTTCATCCGCCAGGCCTGCCCCTTGCAGCAACTGCTGCGTCTGCGGGCGGCTCAGGTGGTGGCGGGCGGCCAGTTCAAGCAAAGTGTGTCTCACGTTCATGCAATCTCCCAAGGGCAGGGTGGTACGGATCGAACCTGCTGGGCACGATAGCAGCTTCAGCCAGCGTTCTCCGCAGGAATCCGCAAGAATCGCGAATTTGCCGAGAAATAGGGGTCAAATAGGCCCCCAGCCCTTATGGACTATGCGCAAGAAGCTCCTGATTTGATAGCAAGTGTGCCGGGGTACCATGCGGTATTGCCCAGACCCTGCCCACCCCATGATGCGAGCTATCCCCACCCTTGAATCCGAGCGACTGGTCTTGCGCGCCTTTCGCCAGGACGACTTCGAACCCATGGCGGCTTTTTTTGCCGATCCGGTGTCCGCCACCTATGGCGGCCCCTGTGCGCGCGACGAGGCGTGGCGCAAATTTGCCGTGTATGCGGGCCACTGGGCGTTGCGCGGCTACGGGCCCTGGGCGCTGGAAGAAAAAAGCAGCGGCGCCTATGTGGGCCTAGCCGGGCTCTGGTTTCCCGAAGGCTGGGTGGAGCCGGAGATCACCTGGGCGCTGGTGCCCGGCCACCACGGCAAGGGCTATGCCACCGAAGCGGCGCGGCGCTCCCTGCAATCGGCCTACGAAGATTTTGGCTGGTTGACGGCTGTGAGCGTGGTGCTGAGCACCAACCCCGCGTCCATGGCGGTGGCCCAGCGTCTGGGCGCCCAGCAGGAGTCCACCATTCCCTTTCGCGCGGGGCAGGCGCATGTCTACCGGCATGCGGGGCCTGCCGTGCGGGCGCTACCATCGCCCCAGTTGGCTGCTGCAGAGATGCATGCGGATGCCGCAGTTGCCAAAGACCTCCCTCCACGTAATTCAAGAAATAGATGAAACGCGAAGCTTCCATTGGCGTGTTTGACAGCGGCGTAGGCGGGCTGAGCATTTTGCGTGCCCTGCGCGCCGAACTGCCGCACGAACACTTTGTCTACCTGGCCGATAACGGCCACGCGCCCTACGGCGAGCGCGGCGACGGCTATGTGATCGCCCGCTCCCGCGCCATCGTGCAGCATTTGCGCAGCCAGCACCACATCAAGGCCCTGGTCGTGGCCTGCAACACGGCCACCGCGGCGGCCATCCACCTCCTGCGCGCGGAGCACCCCGGTTTTGCGCTGATCGGCGTGGAGCCCGCCCTCAAGTCCTCCGTGTCCCTCAGCCAAACGGGGCATGTCGGCGTGATCGGCACCCAGGGCACGCTCAGCAGCGCCAAGTTCCTGGCCCTGCGGGACTCGCTCGCCGGGCAGGTGCGCTTCACCATCCAGCCCTGCGCCGGTCTGGCCCATGCCATCGAAACGGACAATGCTATGGAAAAAGTAGCGCTCTGCGCTCGATACATAAGGGCTATGGGCCGATTTGGCCATGAACCGGGCGACATGGACACGCTGGTGCTGGGCTGCACCCACTACACCTTCGCCAGCGATGCCATCACGGCCCACTTGCCACCGGGCGTGCACCTGGTCGAAACCGGCCAGCCTGTTGCGCGCCAGACCCGCAGCGTCTTGGCGCAGGCCCATTTGCTGCGCCCCGACCATGCCAGCCCCCCGCAGGTGCAGCTTTTTTCCACCGGCGCGTGTGAATTGCTGCACAACGCCGCTTGGCATTGGCTGGGTTTGTCCGAGCCGGCCAGTCCGCTGCACTGCTGACCCCCCGCTGCACTACGGTGCGGCTGGGCCCAACCGCTGTAGCAAAAAATCGATCAAAACCCGCACCCGCTGCGGGATGTGGCGGTTCGACGGGTAGAGCAGCGAAAACGGCCTGGATGCACCGCCGAACTCCCCCAGCACCTCTTGCAAGCTGCCCTGCTGCAGGTCGTGTTCGACGATGAAGCGGTAGGTCTGCAGCAGGCCCGCCCCGGCGCGCGCCAGCGTGACCGGGCCCAGGATATCGTCCGAACAGCGCATGCCGCCCTGGGTGGGCAATTCCAAGTCCTGCCCGTGCTGGCGCAGCAACCAGGGCATGGCCTTGCCGCTGCTGGGCAGCAAGAATTGAATGCACTCGTGCTGGGGCAGCTCATCCAAGGACATGGGGATGCCGCAGCGGCGCAGATAGCGGGGGGCAGCCACCACCACCAGTTCGGCGTCCTCCAGCTTGCGTGCCACCAGGCCGGAGTCTGGTGGGGTGCGGCCGCGCACCGCCAGGTCAAAACCCTCTGCGGTGAAATCGATGTTGCGGTTGCTCAGGTGCACTTCCAGCTCGACCGCCGGGTACTGCTCCCGAAAGCCGGGCAGCAGCGGCAGTATCCGGTGGTGGCCGTAGGAGGTGGGCAGGCTGATCCGCACGGTCCCCGAGGGCAGGTGCTGCTCGCCGGTGATCTCGCGCTCCGCCTCTATCAGTTGTCCCAGCGCTTGCCGGCATTGCCCAAAATAGTTGCGCCCGCCCTCGGTCAGGCGCACGCGCCGGGTCGTGCGCACGAACAGTTGCACCCCCAGGCGCGCCTCCAGCCGCGAGATCGAACGGCTGACGGCCGCTGGCGTCAGACCGGCGGCGGCCGCCGCGGCCGTGAAGCTTTGCTGTTCTGCGGTCAGGCAAAACAGCTCGATGCTGCCAAGCATCAGGTCGTCAAAGTAACGCGACATTCGTGACTCCATGTAACCATTGAATTGCGCAATCTTATATTTATTGATCTTTAGGTAATGAATAAGATCAGGTCTCCCATTGTTCTTCCCCCTCATAACCCAAGGAAACCCATGAAACTATTTTTCTCCCCAGGTGCTTGTTCACTCGCCCCGCACATCGTCCTGCGTGAAACGGACAGCGCTTTTTCGCTGGAGAAGGTGGACACCGCCCGCCACCTCACCGCCGACGGCACGGACTACTACACGGTCAACCCCAAGGGCCAGGTGCCCCTGTTGGTGCTGGACGACGGCGCCACCCTGAGTGAAGGCCCGGTGATTGCCCAGTACATTGCCGACCAAGCCGCCAACACCACGCTGATGCCGGTGGCCGGCAGCCTGGAGCGCTACCGTGTCATGGAATGGCAGAACTACGTGACCTCGGAGCTGCACAAGTCGTTCTCGCCGCTGTTCAACGCCAGTTTCGAGCTTGCGGCCAAGACCCAGCACGCCGCGCTACTGCGCAAGAAGTACGAGTGGGTCAACGCGCGCCTTGCCGACACCCACTACCTCACCGGCGAGGACTTCACCGTGGCAGACGCCTACCTCTTCACCGTGACGGGCTGGGCCAAGTACGTCCAGCTGGACCTGTCTGATTTGGTCCATCTGCAGCGCTTCCTGTCCCGTGTGGCCGCACGCCCCGCCGTACGTGCGGCCATGCAGGCCGAAGGTCTGTTGGCGTAAAGCCTGAAATAAGGCCCGAAGGACACACGCCATGCCCTACGTCCATATCAAAATCACGCGCGAAGGCGCCACTGCCGAACAAAAGGCGGAACTGATCCGTGGCACCACCGACCTGCTGGTGCGGGTGCTCAACAAGAACCCCGCCACCACGTTTGTCGTCATCGACGAGGTGGACACGGACAACTGGGGCATCGCCGGACAGACGGTCACCGCGTTGCGGGCTGCCCCATGAATGCGCCGTTTGACGCGGTGATTGCGGTCATCACCGACTACTTTGAAGGCCTGTACCGCAGCGACACGCAGATTTTGCGGCGCGTCTTTCACCCCTCGGCGCTGTACGCCTGCGCGACCGGGGGCACGCTGTTGCGGCTCGACATGGGGGAATACTTCCCCATCGTGGACCAGCGGCCTTCACCCGCCAGCCGCAACGAGGCGCGGGCGGACCGCATTGTGTCCCTGGAGTTTGCCGGGCCGGTGACTGCCTTGGCGCGGGTGCAATGCACCATCGCGCCCAAGCACTTCACGGACCTGCTGACCCTGGTGCATGTGGACGGCCGCTGGCAAATCATCAGCAAGGTGTTTCACTACGAACTTGCGCCCCACGCGGCGCCCCAGCCGGCGCATCCCGCATCGCCGCCTTGACCCGTTGGCCCAGCGCAGAGGGGCGCTGGGCCAGAAAGTCGCGCAGCAGGTCGGCGTAGTCGGCCCGCACCGCCTGGCGCACCGAGGGCCGGGCCGCCAATGCGGCGCGCCAGGCCCGCACCTTGGGGGTGTGGGTGAAGAAAGCCAGGCCCTCCACCGCGTCAAACACGTCGAAGTAGCGAAACACCGGCCCGAACACCGCATCCACCATCGAAAAATGCGCCCCCGCAAAGTAGGGCGCGGCATCCAGCGCACGCTCGACCTGCGCCAGCTTGCGCCGAATCTCCGTGGCCTGGGCCGCCAGCGCGCTGTCCGTGGGGGCCGAGTACAAAGCGCCAATGGTGTTCAGCAAGGCGGAGCCGAACTCCATCCAGCCACGGTGCTGGGCCCGGGCCAGCGGGTCGGCGGGGTGCAAGGGGTGCGGCGTGACCTCGTCCACATATTCGCAGATCACCGCGGACTCAAAAATGGGCGTGCCATCGACCAGCAACACCGGCGTCTTGCCCAGGGGCGAGACCTGGAGAAACCAGTCCGGCTTGTGGCCCAGATCGATATCGATGCGCTCAAAGGCCAAGTGCTTTTCGGCCAGCACAATGGCGGCGCGCTGCACATAGGGACACAGGGTGTGGCTGACCAGCGTGAGTTTTTGCGCCATGGCGGCTTCCTTCCAAAAGGGAAAAGTGGGGGTAATGGCGCTACTGTAGGATTTCGCCATCGCAATGAAAATAGGCGGCGCCGCAAATCATGACTGCAAAAACGCAATACAAGCTGAGCACGTCCGACCTGGAGGTGGTGCTGGCCCTGGCACGCACCGGCACCCTGGCGGCCGCCGGTGAACGCCTGTCCATCGACGCCTCCACGGTCTTCCGAGCGGTTCAAAAGGTGGAAAGAGGCCTGGGCCAGCGGCTTTTTGAACGCTCACGCGCCGGCTATGCCCCCGCCGAGTTGGCCCAGCAACTGGCCGGGTACGCCGAGCAGATGGAAGCCCAACTGGAGGCGGCGCGCTCGGCCGTGCAAAGCCAGCCGGAGCAGGTGTCCGGCGCGGTGCGCATCAGCACCACGGACACCGTTCTGCATGCGCTGCTGGCGCCCGCGCTCCAACCGCTGCAAACCCTGCATCCGCTGCTGGCGTTTGAGCTGCATGCGGGCAACGAACTCGCCAGCCTGACCCGGCGCGACGCCGACATCGCCCTGCGCGCAACCCGGCACCCACCGCAGCACCTCGTGGGCAAACACATCGGCCCTATCCGCGTGGCGGTGTTCGCTGCCCACAAGGGCGGTGTCGCCCATTTCGACGAAAAAGTGGCCCACCAAGCCCCTTGGATCGCCCCGGATGACGCCTTGCCGGAGCACCCCTCCGTGGTGTGGCGGAAAAAACACTTCCCCAAAGTGGCACCCCGCTACCGGGTGAACAGCATCCTGACGGTGGCCGAACTGGTGTCCCAGGGGCTGGGCCTGGGTATCTTGCCCCTCTTTCTCGCGCAGGGGCGCTCGGATCTGCGCCAGTTGACCGGCGTGCTGGACGCGTGCCAGACCGAGCTGTGGCTGCTGACCCACACCGAATCCAGGCACTTACGGCGGGTGTCCGCCGTGTATACCTACTTGGCGCAGAACCTCGCGCTGGCGTGAAGCAGGGGGGGGCGCTTGCGGCCATGCACAGGCTTGGCTGATGTGCATCAATACAACAGGAAACTCCGCCGCGCACAATCAAAATCGCTTTGCAGCCACCCGTGTGGGAACTGGAGCTTGATTGGAGAAGACGAATGCAATATTCAGCGCTTGCCCTTGGCATGGTCTTGGCATTTGGCGGGGTGGGCACGGCCCTGGCGGCTGACCCGGCCACCATCGACTGGCGCCCCATCGCAGCCACCGTGGTCCCTTTGTTCTATCCTGGCCAGTCCTCGTATGAGTGGTTGCACAGCGATGCCCACAAGGGCGCGTCCTCCGTCGTTCGGGGGAAGTCCTGTGCGGCTTGCCACGACGAGAGCGATGCCGAAAAGGTCATGGGCAACGCCATCGTCAAAGGCGGGCCGCTGGAGCCCGTGCCGCTCCAGGGCAAAAGCGGCTACAAAGATTTGCGTGTGCAGGCCGCGTATGACACCAAGAACCTGTACCTGCGCTTCGAGTGGCAGACCGACAAGCCTTACCCCGGCACCGAGCACCAGTACCTGCGTTTTGATGGCCGTGAATGGAAGGTCTGGGGCTTTCCCAAACTCGACAAAGTGGTGCAGGAGGGCAAGCAGCCCGGCCTGTATGAAGACCGCATGTCCATCATGGTGGACGATGGCAAGGTCGCCGGTTTTGCCCAGCATGGCTGCTGGCTCAGCTGCCACGACGGCCAGCGCGATATGCCAAAGGCATTCACCCCAGAAGAAGTGGCGGCCAATGCTTTGCTCCTGGCCATCCAGAAAAAAGATGTGCGCAAATACCTGCCCGACACCCGCACCAACCCCTCGGATTGGAAGACAGGCAAGTCCGTGGAAGACATTGCCAAACTCAAGGCCGAAGGCAAATTTGTGGACCTGATCCAGTGGCGCGCCCACCGCAGCCACGCAGTGGGCATGGCCGACGACGGCCATGTGCTGGGGTTTCGCCTGAGCGACGCGGGCAAGGACATGTATGCCAGCAACGCGGATGCCAAGACCCACGCCCCCATTTACATGTTTGACGAGAAAAAAATGGGCTTCAAATCCATCACCGCCGACAGCCCGGCGCGCAAGGGAGCGCTGTTCTTGGTGCGTGAGCAAAATGCCGTGCCGTTTGACCCCCGCGCCGCATGGAAAGAGGGCGACATGGTGCCCGACTACGTCATCAGCCGCGAAGACGCCAAGGGCTCGGCCGCCGACAACAACGCCCAGGCTTTGTGGAAAGACGGCAAATGGTCCGTGGTGCTGGTGCGCCCCCTGGGCTTGAACAATGCCGACGACAAATCTCTGCAAGTGGGTGGCGTGTACCAGGTCGGCTTTGCCGTGCACGACGACAACATCACCACGCGTGGCCACCATGTTTCATTCGTCAAAACCTTGGGCTTGGGCGCCCTCAAAGCGGACATCCAGGCGGTGGCGCTGCCCTGATTCCATTTTCCATATCAATGCGATAGGTCGTTGCCCCTCTGGATGCGTGCACAGGCTCCCCGTCACAGCAGCCCCAGAATTTCGCCCACCGAGGTCTGCAACTGCTCCACCAGCTCGGGGTCCATGTAGCGGTAGTCATCGGGAATGTCGAGGACGTGGATGGCCTTGCCGTCGAGCACATCGCGGTAGTCCGCCAGCAAGCGCGATTTGTGCTTTTCTTCCATCGCAAAGACCACATCGGCCCAGGCCAGGTCCTTCTCTGACACCGGGTGGCGGGCATTGGGGCTGGTGCCCGCAGAACGCACACTCAGGCCCGCTTGCCTGCGCCAGACCTGCTCGGCCGTGGGGCTGCGCCACTGGTTTTTGCTGCAGATGAAAAGGACGTTCATGGGTTCAGCACCAGCACTTCCGCGGTGCTGAGCACCGTGGCGTACTCGCCTTGCAGGTTGGACAGCGACATGAGGTGAACGTCTTCGGCGGGGCGCAGGGTGCCGCTCAAATCCTGCATGTCAAAGGTGAAGGTGGCGTCGGACACCACGAAGGTGGCGAACCCCAGGTTGCCCGCCGACCGGGCAGTGGCCTCCACCGAATAATTGGTGCTCACCCCCACAATGACCAGTTCCCGGATGCCGCGAACATGCAGCCAGCGCTCCAGCCCCGAGCAGACGAAGGCGTCCGTCACATTCTTGTCCACCACATGCTCCGTGGGCAGCGGTGCAAAACGCGCCTGAAACTCAGCTCCCACCTGGCCGGGCCAGAACACCGATTCGGGCGACCGGGACAGATGGCGCACATGCACCACGGGCCGCCCGGCGCCCCGCCATGCCGCCAGCAGCGCCGCGATGTTGTCTTCGGCCTGCGGGTTGTTTCTGCGCCCGGTTTTGGGGTCGGCCATGCCCCGTTGCAGGTCGATGAGGAGGAGGGCTTGTGGTGTGGTGGTGTGGGTCATGTCATGTAGCCGGTGAGCAGTGCGCGTTCCCAGTCCGGGCGCTGGCGCAAGCGGGCCAGCGCGGCCATGTCCTGGTGGGGGTAGGGCACGGTGATGAGGGATGCCAGCCAGACGCCATGGTGCTTTTCCACGATGGCGTAGCGGGCGTCGGGCAAGCCGGTTTCCACGGCGTGGGGGGTGGGGGGGTCGTCGTCAAACGCCGGCTGCCCGACGCTGCCGGGGTTGACGATCAGCGTGCCGCGCGAGCGCACACTGCGCGGCACGTGGGTGTGGCCACACAAAACAAGGGATGCACTCACCGCGCCCAGGCGGGACTCAATCTCCGCCGCCGTCGCCGAGCGGTCGGCGGTCTGCAGCAGGTAGGTGCAATCGCTGGTGGGCGTGCCGTGGCACAGCAAGACCTCGTCGTTCAACGGCCGCACCGATGGCAAGGACGCCATCCATGCGAATTCTGTGCTGGACAGTTGTGAGTGTGCGTAGCGGTCAGACGCACCGGAGTGGGAGTTGAGGTTCAGAATTTGCCGCTCGTGGTTGCCCGCCAGCTGCACCCAGTCCTGCGCCATGAGGTACTGCGCGGTTTCCTTGGGCAGCAGCGGGCCAGAGAGGCTGTCGCCCAGGTTCACGACATGGTCTACACCACGCCGGCGGAAGTCGGCCACCACGGCCAATAGCGCGGGGAGGTTGCCGTGGATGTCGGAGAGGACTGCTATGCGCATGGGGGGGGCGGGGGGTGTGGATGTTTGTCGGGGCGGCTGTTGTCAGTGGGGAAAGACCAGCATGTTCAGAGCCGAAGGTTAGGAATCATATTGGCCTCCTGCCCTCGTGTATGGGTTGCGTTGTGGTCGTAGTCCTATGAATGCTATTACTTTGCGGTTGTCGCACCAGGGTTTGATTCTCGAATAAAAGCCACAAGTTTTTGCACCTTCACGCGCAGGTCAAAACGACCCCAATCCGGACTCTCTGAGCTGACCACAGAGGTCGCAACTTTCATTTTGGAAGCCTGAGTTGTATCCCCTTTGCGATTTTTGACGGTCAGCGCGTTGTCGTACTTGTCGAGTGCAGTGGCAACCGGCATGTTGGGATGTACGCTCTCTATGGTTTTCTTCAGCAGTTCGGGATTCAGGTAGTTTTCGATCTCGCGACCCTCTGTGATCCATGCATGCCCTGGCCCAGAGTTGAATTCGTCGCGAAGCCTCAATTTGGTACTGTTGAGCGCCGCACCTTTCTTCGGTTTGTCGCTGTCAATCAGGATGACACCCCTGCGGTTGAGCCGCCGCAGTGAAATGAAGTCTGTTGCAAGGGTATCGGTGTCTTCGCCACTCAGGTGTGAGGCAAGCCTACCCCCGTAAAACATGATGCTGTAGTGAATGCCCTCCACCAACTCTGCGTCCATCGCCGCGATCCACCAGTTCAGGTAAGTGCGGTCGGATGGCCCTTCGACCCAAATGACACAGTTGGTTTGCAGCAGATCAGAGGGGTGGTAACCGAGGTCTTCGCAGACCGTTGACCGTTGTTTGTCGGAGGTAACCCGTTCGACAAGCGACGTGCCGTTGCTCAATTTGATGTGATAAACCTCAGCCTCTGGCGTGTCCATCAAGGCGGCGGAGTGGGTGGTAATGAAATATTGATTGGACGTATTCGACTGCAAATAACGAATCAGTTTCTTTTGAAGAATCGGGTTGAGGTGTAACTCGGGTTCCTCCATGCAGATGACACAACCATCCAGCACCGTTGCTGCGGCAGCGAGAATGATTACCTCATGGATGCCTGAGCCAAGTGATTCCAGCGGCAAGGTTTTTCCATCCATGTGGACAAGAATCGTGTCTCGCTCGTGCGGGATTTCAATCTCTGCACTTTTGTTGTCGGTGACCGAACGGAGAAAGTCGCCAATTTGTTTGAAGCGTTTTTTGCTCTGTTGCTCTACTGCTGAGGGATTTTGAAGTTTTACTAGCCGCTCGATGATTCCCTCTCCACTGAATTCCTCAGAGGAGCTTCCTTGAATACCTATCTTGCGGATTGCTGGAATGAGATGGCAGTTGAACGACGGGATCGACGGCGTAAGTTTTCTGATCGTTTCAGGAATCCAGTGTTGATTTCTTGAGCCAACATTTTGACGAGTTAGGTCGCCCCATAAATTTTCGAGGGCGTAATCTGAGATAGCCTTGAACGCGTCTTTCCAATGGGGATCCTGAAGTTTTCCGTCCTCGGTAAAGATAAACCAGGGTTCATTGACGCTGTTGTTCAGCTTCAATATCTCGGCAAAAAGTGCGCTCAACGTGGAATGATGTCGGACACCATTCACGACCTGGTAGTGACTGCGAAGTGCTTCGGTGTCTATCTTTCCATCACAAAAAAACGGGGGAAGTATTCCGTACTGCAGCCCAATTCCTCCGGGCGGAAAATGTCTATCGTGGTGAGTTAAGGTCGGTCGCTTGTGTAACTGAAGCCGGGCCATCCAATCATGGATGAATCGCAACACATTAGATTTTCCGCAGTTGTTCTGACCTATCAAGATGTTGATTTTTGAGAACTTCTGGAAAAACTGTGGTTCCGCACCAAAGCTGCGATAGCCTGCGATGGCGAGTGAACTGAGGATTTGAGAGTTACTTTCGTTGTGCATTGTGTTTTTCATTTTTAGTGGTTATTTGTGCCACTAGACAGGGCGGAATAAGCGCAAGCAGCTCCCAAATTCATAGCGCCTTCTGCGCCGCCTTCCACGCCACCAACTCCGAAGGCCTCAAGCCATACCGCGCCAAAACCCCCTCGTGCAGCCGCTGCAGCTCTTGCACCAGCAGCGCGTGTACATCCGCCCGGTCCGCCTGCGGCACGGCCCCAAGGGCGCGTTCAATCTCACGCAACGGATCAGCCTGCGGTTGTTGCACCACCTCCCGCACCGTCTGCTTGATCAGGTCGCGGTAGGCCAAGCGCAGGGGGTCGGGTTCTGCCAGGTCTTGCTGGATGGCCTGGTATTCCTGGGTGGAGCGCTCGTAGGCCCACACGTACAGATCGCGCAGCAGTTCCACCCGCGTGAGTTCGTACACGCCCAGGGTGGCGTGGCTGTAGGCTTGCTCGGGTACATCCAAAAACGTCAGCGGGCATAGGTTGGCGCGGAACAGGGGCAGGTTGGCTGCCAGGCGTGAAGTGCGCTTGTTGATGTCGGCAAAGGGCTGCAGGTAGGGCAGGTGCACCATGGCAAAGAACGATTGCTCAAACGGGTCGGCAATCTGGTTCAGTTTGGCCAATAACACATCCAGGGTTTCGTCGATCTGCTGGGGCGTGGACAAGGGGCGGTACACGCTTTTGCCGATGTCCACGGCATGCTGGCGGACGCGGCCCTCGTCGGCGGGGTTGGGCAGCAGGTTTTCCGCCAATGCGCTGTGCAGGTTCATCAGCAGGTAGCGGTTGAGTTCCATCGTCCCCGCGTTGTCCACCAGCAGTTCGATGGCGGTCTTGTGGTTCAAGATCATTTGCGTCTCGATGGCGCCCTTGCCGGTGGCGGTGCGCCCATGTTCGATCAATTCCACGGTGTCCAGGCGCGAATAGGTGTTGCCCTCCAAGTGGCTGGAGGCCCACGACAGGTCGATCAGCAGGCGGTTGAGGATGGCACGACTGTAGGTGCCTGCAGCCTCGTTCATCCGGCTGGTCTTGCCCATGTTGTGCAACTGGCGGCGCAGCGGCACACTCAAGTAGGCGCTGACGTTGGGCTGGTAGGCGTCCAGAAAGTCGCGCTGGTAGCCCACGGGCTTGCGCGCCTGCAGCGGCTGGGTGATGTAGGCGAGGATGTCCTGGCTGTCGGCGGACAGGGGGATGTGGGCGGGGAAGGTGTGGCCGGGCGTACCCGATGCGGTGGTGGCAGCAATGTTTCTGCCAGTAGCAGCCTGGTACCTACGGGCACGTCCCTCACCTTGGGCCACGATGTGCCCAGCGGCAATCCATTGGCCGATCTTGCGCTGCACGGTGCGCCGGGCCAGCGTTGGGTGCAGCGCCAACAATCCAGACAGCGTGAGGCCGGTGGGGGTGGACTGAATGCGTTGGAGTAGGTCGGTTTCGGTGGTCATTGTGGGGTGTAGCGCAGTTCCGTTGATTTTGGCGCTGTTTTGTGCCAATTGTGGCGCAGTTTGAAGAACTGCGCCACTTGGTGCGCTTCACCACTGCTCCACAAAACGTATCATTGGCATCCGTCAAGGAGAAACCTCAATGCGACCATCCGAAGCACTGCAAGCCCACCGCGAAGCCATTCGCAGCATTGCCCTGCGCCACCGCGTGACCAACGTTCGGGTGTTCGGTTCGGTGGTGCATGGCGACGACACCGAGGAGAGTGACCTCGACCTGCTGGTAGAGCCCACCAGCGAAACCACGATGATGGACATCGCCAAAATTCAACTGGAATTGGCGCAGTTACTCACAGTGGCGGTTGACGTGCTCACGCCGAAGGCCTTGCCCATCAAGTTTCGGGAACAGGTGATTGCTGAGGCGCAGGCATTGTGAGTAAATCCGACGCAAACCGCTTGTCATCCGTCTGCCGCAAGCCCTACAGCCCTCATGCAGGAGTCGTAAAAGTGGCGCAGTTCTATCGGTTTTGTGGCGCGATTCGGTGAACTGCGCCACTTTTACGCATTGATAGTGGCGCGGTTGGCCACCTCTTAGGAGCGCGCCGACCCACCCTCCGGCACCTGCACGTACTGCGCCGCCCGCTTCTCCAAAAACGCGGCGATGCCCTCCTGCGCGTCAGGGGTCAGCGCGGCGGTGGCCATGCGTTCCACCGCGTAGTCATAGGCCTGGTCCTGTGGCAAATCCACCTGCTGGTAAAAGCCCTGCTTGCCCAGCGCCTTGGACAGGGCGCTGCCACGGGTGGCGCGCTGGATCAGGTCCAGGGTGGCGGCTTCCAGTTGGGCCAGTGGCACCGCTTGGTTGATCAGGCCCCAGTCGGCCGCCGTGGCGGCGTCGATGGCGTCGCCGGTCAGTGCCATCTCCAAGGCGCGCTTGCGGCCGATATTGCGGGCGATGGCGACCAGGGGCGTGTGGCAAAACAGCCCTGCCTTGCCGCCGGGGATGGCGAAGGAAGCGCTGTCCGCCGCCACCGCCAGGTCACAACTGGCCACCAGTTGGCAGCCGCCAGCGGTGGCCAGGGCATGTACGCGGGCCACCACCGGTTGCGGGATGTTTTGAAGGGTGTTCATCATGTCGGTGCACACCAGAAACAGCTCGCGGGTCTGCTCCAGCGTGGCGCCGGCCATGTCGGAAAAGTTGTGGCCTGCGCTGAACACCGGGCCGTTGGCCGCGAGGATGACGCCGCGCGCCTCGGTGCGGGCAATGGCGTGCAGGGCCTGCGTCAGCTCGCGCATCACATCCAAGGCCAGCGCGTTGCGTTTGTCGGGCCGGTTGAGGGTCACGGTGGTGATGGGGCCGTCCGTGCACAGCAGCAGATGTTGGTAGTTCATGCGGCCATTGTGTCACTTGCG
The DNA here is from genome assembly GCF_030697375.1 of Rhodoferax sp. Classification (GTDB taxonomy): domain Bacteria; phylum Pseudomonadota; class Gammaproteobacteria; order Burkholderiales; family Burkholderiaceae_C; genus Allorhodoferax. The sequence goes on from NZ_JAUYQD010000014.1 coordinate 31,911, forward strand.
CAGGCCTTGCGGTGGAAGGCTTTGGCACGCGTACATTCACGCTCTTTTAGGCCTCCAGAGCCCGAATACTGTGCGTGAGCAGCTACTGAATTCATAGCAAAAGTGCTTTGTCGCGGGCCTTGCAAAAAATCCCTTCAGGCGGGAGGCTTCGACGGGTGCGCCGCCTGGGGTGTCCGTCCAAGCGCCTCGGGCCGGGTGGGGTAGGGCAGCGTGCCCACTTGGACGATGGCGATTGCCTCCAGCGGTTCCACGCCCTTGGCCAGGCGCAGCATGCGGGGGAGAATGCCGGTTTTGTCGGGGGCCCAGTTCCTTTGCGCCACGGGCCGCAGCGGGCCCAGCACGCTGCGCACCTGCGCCAGCTGCGTTTGCCTCAGCACCATCCAATACGGGCGGGCGGTGGCGGGCAGCTGCGACGGGTCCGACACACCTTGGCAGGGCGCGCGGCTGTACAGCGCAAGTTCCCGGGTGATGACCGGGTTCATCTGGTAGACATAGATCGGCCAATCCGGGTTGTGTGCCAATAGCTGGCTGGCGTTGTAGGGAATGCTGTAGTGGGTGTATGCCGACAGGTGCATCAGCTCCAAAAACACATACAGCAGGTTGATGGCGAACACCGGGTAAAGCAGCACCGTATGGACTCGCGCGTGCTGCCGCATCCACCAGCCATAGGCCAAGAGGATGCACAGCAAGGCCAGCACCAGGAACACCAACGCCGCCTGGGCCACATACACGCTCAAACCCAGCGCCAGTGACAGCACCAGCAGCGTGACGCCCAGCTGCGCCACCACCAGCCGGTTGCAGCTGGGGTGGCAGGGCTGCTGCAGCCAATGGGCCAGGTGCCGGGCGCACACCAGGGCCGCAAAGGGAAACAGAATGACGGTGTAGTGGTCCAGTTGAAAACGTGTGGCGCTGAACAGCGCAAAGGTGACGAAGAAGGTGCCGCACAAAAACACGAAGCCCGAGCGTTCACGGACACTGCCAGAGGAAAACCGGCGCATGCCACTCCAGAGTGCGGCCACAAACACCGCCACCCAGGGTAAAAACGCCCACAAAAAAACATGCAGAAAATACAGCGGGCTGCCGTTGTGGTTCTGGATCGGTCCGGTGTTCCAAAACCGACCAAACTGGCTGTCCCACAGAAAAAACCGGATACCCGAGACGCCGGTGTGACCAAACACCCGCTTGTCGGGGTGGGCGTCAAACTGCAGGTACAGCGCAATCAGCTCCGGTGCTGTCAAAAGCGCGGACACGGCCACCGCCAGCAGCCACTTGGGGCGCCACAGTTTGGCGCCTTGTTTTTGGTAGAGCCACATACACACCAGGCCGCTGGCGATGGTGATCAGCGTAAAAACGCCCTTGCTCATCACGGCCAGCGCCGTGAATAATGCGCCCAGCAACAGGTATTTCAGCCGCGCCTGGGCGTCGTAGCGCAACCAGTAGTAGCAGGCCGCCATGATGCTGCCGGTCAAATAGGCCTCGGCTTTCACCTCGCTGGCCGATTGCATCAGGTGGTAGACCGACACGTACACCAGCAGGGCCAGCAAGGCAGTCGTGCGGCCATCGAACAGGCGCGCCATGCGGTAGGTAAAGTAAGCGCCCAGCAGGTGAAACAGGTAGCCCGGCAAGATGTAGCTGAAGGCGTTGACGCCGCCGATTTTGAAAAACAGCGCCGTGGCCCAGAAGGGAAAATGCGGCTTGTCCAGCCAGTCCTGGCCATCCAGCACCAGATCCACCCAATCGTCGGTGTTGGCGATGTGCTGGGCCAGCGCGGCGTAGGTCACCGAGTCGCCCGCGCTGACCACCGGTGTCAGCATGGAGGCCGCATTGACCAGCAGCGTGAGGCTTATGGCCCAGCGCAGCTGGGATGCCAGCGTAGAACCCAGCCCCGGGTCGGTTGACAGACCTGCCATGTGCCCTCCCTGCCCATACACCCGCAGCGGATGTTAGGCAGGGATCCGTGGCCCGGGCCTGCGGTTTGTCAACCCAAAATCTCATGGAGCAGGTTTTGATGGTGACTGCGCCATGACCACATGGCTCAGCCCATACCCATCCAGCAGATCTCTTACCACCTGGGCCTGCAAAAGGTCTTTGCGACTTTTGAGCGGGTCGCGGTCATGGCGCTGGCCCAAAGCGGTTTTGATGCGCACAAAACTTTCCGGCGATGGCGCATGCATGGTGGCCATAGTGCCGTTGGTGGCCACCACCACTTGGGTAAATCGCCGGTCGTCCAGCAGTGCCTGCCCGCTGGGCACCTGCATAGCCCAAAAATCTCCCTCAAATTTGGAGACGCGCAACGGATGCGGGTCGGTGCCGGCAGAGCTTTGTACGGAGCGGCGGATGACATCAATTTCAAAACCTGCTGCATTGACTGCGGTGTATTTCTGGTCTTCACGCAAGACAAAGGTTTTGTCCACTTTTTGGAAGATACCTAAAAGTGATGTGTCCAGGCGTTGCATGGTGGTGGCGAATCTGAGGTACTTGCGGGTGTCCAGCAGCAGGTCAATGTCTTGGGTGGCGGTGGCCTCGGTTTGCACACGCACGCCGCAGGCGGTTTCATAGGCATACAGCGCATGGGTGCCGACTGTTAAAAAATGCCGTTGCAGACCGGCATTGGCCAGTGCATTGAGCGTGTCGACCACCACATTGGGCACCCGCCCCACCCGCAGTGCGCGGTTCACCCGAGTGTGCTGCGCAACGGTTTGGCGCAATTGCTTTTGGCGTGCCTCTGCGGCGACCTTGCGTGCCATGAAGCGCTCATAAATCTGCTCGTTCTCCGGTGAGTGGGGTCCCAGAGAGGTTTGTGCGCCAAAGGCCGCGACACGGATCAGGTAACGGCGCCCGCTTTGCGTGCGCCACATCATGGAGCCCCGTACCTCTGCCGCTGCCGTTTGGGCATCTTCCAAAGCGCGCCAAGCCGCTTCAGCGTCAATGTATTGACGGGTTTGGGCTTCGGTTAATTCGATGAAATTAAGATTTTCATAGTTGTTTTTCATTTTTTGTTTTTACTATGAAAATACATATAAATCAACGTCATATTTGACTTATATGGTACTGCGAGCACCTTCGAATTCCATCGGTATGCACCTGCTTGGGAGCGGGCCACGATTTCCAGGCCCGGTCCCAGCGTTGGTCGGTTGATGGCTTCCTTGGGAAGGTCTGTGTTAGCGCTGTGCCTCCAGCTCCTTCACCACCGCCGCCACCGACCCGGCATCGGGCAGGTGCGACAAGGCGCCCACCAGTTCATCACGCACCTGAGCCAGATGGGCGTCAAACCGGGCCGCATCAACGCCCAGCGTGGTGGCGATGGACTGGACGTGGGCGCGTTCTGCGGCGCTCAGGCTGCCATCGGCGTAGGCGGTCATCAGACACATCAGCACCACGGTGTCGGCAAATTCGGCGGAGCTGCCCGCCAGCGTTGCGGCGTCAAACGGATGGGCCTGGGGGTCGGCCAACATGGCGGCGGTGGTGGGCATGTCGGCGCTGCGGGAGGATTCGTAGAACTGGCCGATCAGCGCCGCTTCGGCGGGCTGAATGTCGTCCACCAAGGCGACGGACAGCATGGCCTTGGTGAGCTGGGTGACTTGTGCGGGGCTGAGGTCTTGGTCTTTCATGGGGGGCATGGTGATCTCCTTTGTTCGCGGGTATGTTGGGTAAGGTTCAGGGTAGGGGGGTGAACGGGGCTGGCTGTTAGCGCGCCAGTGCGCGGCGTTTGGCGTCCAGCAGATTGCTTTGGATGTCGGCGATGGCCATGTCGCGGTAGCGCTTGGGAAGCATGGAGCGCCGGGAAGTTTCCGACACCGCCAGCAGCTCCATGAATTCGATCATGTCGCGCTCTTGCGGCGGCATGAAGTCCTCCATGGCGGCTTTCAGTGCGGACGCGTCCAGGGGTGAAGCCTGGTTGCGGGCCAGCTCCACGGCCAGCAGGGCCAGGGCTTCCAGGTCGGCGTTGGAATAACCCACCAGGGTTTCGCACAGGGTGAGCAGCTCCTCCACGCTGGCCACGCAGGTTTCGCCGTAGCGCGCCAGCACGGCCTGCAGCACCTGCACCCGCTCGCTGGCTGCGTCGCAGTAGAAGAAGGGAATCTTGCGGTCCAGGCGGCCGGGGCGTTTGATGTCGGTGTCGAGTTTGTCGGGGCGGTTGGTCATCATCACAAACAGCACCTGGCCCCGGTTCTCGGTCTCGGCCATGAACTCCTTGAGCCGCGCGATCACGCGCGAGCTGGTGCCGTCGTCGCCGCCTTCACCGCCGCCCGAGCCAAAGCTGCGGTCGCCCTCATCGATGATCACGGCAATGGGGCCCATGGCCTTGACGGTGGCCAGCACGCGCTCCAGGTTGGCCTCGGTGGAGCCCACCCATTTGGAGCGGAAGTTTTTCAGCGCCACGGCGGACAAGCCCGCCTCTTTCAAAAAGGCCTTGATGACAAAGGTTTTGCCCGAGCCCATGGGGCCCACGGCCAGCAGGCCCATGGGTGTCAGGGTGGTTTCGCCGGCCTTCAGGTTCTTGGCGATGGCCAGCAGCTCGTGTTTGATGTTTTCGTGCCCGCCCACGGAAGCCAGGCCGTGTTTGGGCTCAATGAATTCGATCAGGCCCGCACACTCTTTTTCGATCATTTCGCGCTTGCGGGCGTGGATAACCTTGAGCACTTCCTGGTTCGGGTCACAGGTGGGCAGGGTTTTGCCGGGTTCGATCAGCTTGCCAATCTCGGCCGGTGTCATGCCGGCCGTGATGCTGGCCAGGGTGGTGGCGCGGGTGTCTGCATCCGGGGTGCCTTGCAGCAGTTGCAGTATCAGGGCGCGCCGCTCGGGCTCGTTCATGCCATGGCCCTCGGAGCTGGCCAAAATGCTGGCCAGTTGCACGGTGCGCAGGCCGCCCGTGCGTTCCGAAAACAGCGTCACCTGTTGCGCGCTGAGTTTGGGCGCGAAAAAGGCGATCACCCGACGGCGCAGGTCCAGGTCGGGCATGGGGATTTCGATGGCCGCCACCTTGGGGCTGGACAAGAGTCCGGGGTTGATGGCGTTGAGCGACTCCGAGATCAGGATGGTGATGTTGTCGCCGCTGGTCAGGGTTTTGTCCAGCGACCAGCGGTGAAAGGCCAGGTAGACCTGCCGGTCTTGTGAGGAGATGTAGCCAGACTCCCCGGAGGGCAGCAGCGCGTCGGCGTAGGGAACAATCAGCGCGGTGGACTGTTCACCGCGCATTTGGGTTTCCAGCGTGTGCAAAGCCTGCAGCATGTCGGGTTCGTCACCGCTGTCGCTGCCGTTGGTGCTGGCTTTGCTGGTGGCGTCAGGCACACCGCTCAATTTGCGGATGCCGCGCTCCAGGCTGACCTCAAAGACATGTTTTTTGGTGTCTTTGAACAGCTCGGCCACCAAAAAGGTTTGCAGGCTGTGCAGCGTGTCGCCGACCAGAAAGTTGTCGAACACATTGCGGTACAGCACGAAGGTGGAGGCTTCACCCGCCAGGTACTTTTGCCTCAGGGTTTCCGCCCACCGGGGCAGCACATTGCGCGTCGTTGTGGGGGCGGTCATGGCGGGTTCGCTCTCAGAGGGTTTTGGCGGGCGTCGCCTGGGCGGCGGCACGGGCCTGTTTCATGGCCTCCAGCTGGGCCTTGGCGGTGACGCTGCCGCTGCTTTGGCGCAGTTTGTTCAGGCGCACGTCCAGGTCCGAGCCGTGCAACTCCGCACCCAAACTGGCCTGCGCCACCTGGCTCTTGATGTGGTCGCGCACCGCGCCCAGCGCCTGCACTTCGGCATCCACCGACAAACCATCGAGCTGGCCCTGGATCTTGATGCGCGCCTGGGCGCTGTGCATCTGCGCCAGCATGCGGTCTTTTTCGGCCTTGAGCTTGTCGATTTCGGATTTCACCTGGATCAGCGAATCCTTGGCGGTGTCGGCATCGGTGGTGGCCTGCGCGGCATCGGCGCGCAGGTCGGTGATGGCGGTGTCCAGCGCGTTTTTCTTCTGGATCAGCACCACGGCCAGGTCGTCCTGGTTGGTGGCCAGGGCGGTTTCCAGATCGGCGCTCACGCTGGCGAGTTCGCGCTCGTGTGTGTCCAGGCGGGCCGTGATCTCTTGGCGGCGGGCAATGATGGAGCCGGTGGCCGCCTTGAGCTGGCTGTACTTCTCGATCATGGACGCGATGGCGTTTTGGTAGGCAATCTCGGGGTGCTCTTTTTCGATGTCGGACACCCACAATGAGATGAATCCGGTCCACAAATTGGACAGACGGGCGAAGATTGCGTTATTGGCCATGGGTTCTCCTGGTTGAATGCAGTGGGGGAAAATAAGAGCTTACGCCTTGAGTGTGCGTGCAGCGTTGCGGGCGGCTGGGTTGGGCGCTGCCGCCTTGGGGGCATCGAATTCAAACGCCTGCGGCGACTCAAATTCGGCCGCCACCTCTTCGGCAATGCGCAGGCGTGACAAGGACTCTTCGAGCTTGCCACCCATATCGGTCGAGTAGGGCGAGGTGATCACCAGTTGGTAGACCTCTTCCATTTTGTCGGGCATGGAGATCAGCGTGGCCTCCAGCGCACTGCGGCGCACGGCCAGGCGGCGCGAGCGGTGCATCACCTCGGTGTATTCGGCCAGGGCGCTGCGCAGTTGGCGCATCTCCTCCTCCGGCAAGGCCGGGTTTTGCAACTGCGCCTGGATGCTGGCAATGCGTTTGACCACCACGTCTTCACTGGCGTGGTCCTTGCGTGTTTTCAGCGAGAGGTTGACCACACACAGACCCAGGTAGTCCACGGTGAGGTCTTCCAGCTTTTCCACGTCCTGGCGGGTGAGCTTGGTGCGGCTGTCGCTGGCCGCCTGGTACAGGGCCTGGACCCTGTTGTACATATGCTGGTAGGTGGCCATGGCGCTGGTGTCGCCGTAGTTGCTGAGTTCGGCCAGGAGCTGAATGCGGCGCTGTGCGCGCGCCTGCTGGTGCTGCGCCCGGTCCACGGCGGCCTGAAACGAGGGCAAGCCAGGAATCGCCAGGGCAGCCAGCACCTCGCTGCCCAGCGCCACCACGCCCACCAGGGCCAGACCTGTCCAGCCAAAGGGAATGGAGGCAAAAATAGCCGCCACCCCGCAGGCCAGCAGGGCAACGCGGTTGTTCGGGTGCTTTAAAAACGCACCCAGGTAAGACGGTTTGGGGTTCACGCGGGGTGGGTCACATTACTTGGAGAATCTCGCCCAGATGCGCGCGATGTCCTGCTGGTCTTGTTCCGACAGGATAGGAATGGGCGAGGAATGGCTGAGCGAGGCGGTGCTGGGCACCACGGCCGGGTTGGATTTCACGCTCTCGCTCATGAACTCGCCGGCTTTGAGGTTGGCGTTGGCGTAGCCCACGGTGTTGGAGATTTTGGCAATCACCTGGGGGCGCAGCAGGTAGTCGATGAACAGGTGCGCCTCGCGCTTGTTCTTGGCGTTGGCGGGCACGGCCATGGCGTCAATGGCCAGCAGGCCGCCGTCTGCCGGTACCCGGTATTCCACTGCGCCGCGCGACTTGGCCTGGGCCTGCACCGCGTCGCCCGAGAAGCCAATGGCCACGCAGATTTTGCCGTTGGCCAGCGCGTCGATGTACTGGTCGGTGGGGATCACCTTGACGATGCCGGCCAGGCGGTCCAGCACCTGGGCGGCGGCGTTGGTGGAATTTTTGCCATCCCACTTGCCTTGTCCACCGGCCATGGCGGCCAGCGGCACCACGTCGGTGGCGGAGTCCACCACGCCCACGCCGCAGGACTGGAAGCGCCGGGCGACTTCGGGGTCGAACACATTGGTCAGCGAATCCATGGCGCGCCCGGGGTAGGCCTTGGCCGTGAGCTTGGGGTTCCAGGCGATACCCACCGTGTACCACATATAGGGCAGGCTGTAGGCGCCGTCCTTGTCCCAGGCGCGCAGCGTGGCGTCCACCCGGGGGTCGATATTGCTCAGGTTTTTGAGGCTGGCCTTGTCCAGCTTGCCCAGCAGGCCCTTGGCCGCCATGGCGGGCACGGCGTTGGCGGTGGGGAACACCACGTCGTAGGGCGTGCCACCGGCGCGCAGCTTGGTTTGCAGGTCGTCGTTGCTGGAAAAAATGTCGTAGACCACGCGGATGTGGTGCTCTTTCTCAAAGTCTTGCAGCACGCTGGGCTCGATGTAGTCGGGCCAGTTGAGCACACGCACCGTGTCCTTGGCGCTGGAGCCCACGCCGTTGACTGCGCGGCGCAGGTTCATCAGCACGGTGGCGGTGATCAGGCCGTCCACCGTCACGTGTTGGGACTCTTGGAACGCTTCGGTGGCCACCTGGGTTTGCGGGCCGAAGGTGCCGTCCAGGGGCCCCGCGTTAAAGCCCAGTTTGCCCAGCAGGATTTGCGCTTCGCGCAGCCCGGCGGCGTCCACCAGTTTTTCGCGGCCTTTGTAGTTGCCGCTGGACCAGTTTTGTGTTTGCCAGATGACGCGGCGGATGGCGTTCAGCAGCGTGTCGCTCACCTGGTTGGTGGGGGCCAACCCATTTTGCGCCGAGAAGGTGCGAATCGCCTCCAGTGTTCCTGGCGTCAGCATTCCGCTGGGGGTTTCGCGCAGCAGGCCCATGCGGGCCAGCAGGCGCTGGGCGGTTTCCACCTTGGCATTGCGGGCGCCTGGGTTGGCGGGTGCGGGCGTGGTGGCTTCGGGTTTGGCGGTGCCAAAGACAAAACCTTGGGCCTGTGCGGTGCCGGTCATCAGGCCGCTGCAGCACAGGGCGGTCAGCAGGGCAAGGGTGCGAATTTTCATGGGGTGATCCTGTTCAAAATGCGGCGTAGGCCACTACTTGCCCGAGGCAAAACAAATGGTGTTGCGGGACTGGGCCAGCTGGAACAGCTTGGCCGCCTTGTCCTGGTTGGCGGGGATGCCACCCTGGCCCTTCAGGGTCATCTCGCCCAGGTGGCAGGCTGCGCCGCCGTCGCCCCCTTGCACGGCCAGCTCCAGGTGGACACGGGCCTGGGCATAGTCGCCGCTGTCGAGCAGCTTGCGACCGGTCTCGGCGTTTTCTGCGACCGACAGTTTGGAGGCTTGCGCCGTGGCGGCCGCGGGTGGAGTCGATGGCGGGCTGGACGGTGCGAGCTCCACCGCCGAGGGTTGGGCGGGTGTGGTCGGTGTGGCGGAGGGGCTGGCGGTGGTGGACTGCTGCCACCCCGCGTCGTCCTGCAGCCGGTCTTTCAGGCCCAGATGCCACACGGCCGAAGCCATACCGCCGATGACGGCCAGACCGATCAGGCCTTTGGAGAGAGGGGTCAAACTGGCCATGGGCTTATTCCTTGGAGGTAGACGGCACGCCAAACTGTTGCGTCAGGCCTTGCAGGCGCTGGCTGAGCTGGGTGATTTCCCCCAGTTGGCGTGCGGTCTGGTCTTTGGCGGCGTTCAGTTGGGCTTGCTGGGTGGCGGTTTCTTGTGCGGCGCGGGCCAGTTCACGGGAAACCAGGGATTCGAGTTCTGCGATTTGCTTGCGGATGTCGCCCACCACCTGCTCCTGGCGGGCGGCCACGGCATTCAGGCGGGTTTGCGACTCCGCTTCCAGTGCCTGCAGGTTCAGTTGCAACTGTTGGCTGTGTGCGGTCAGCGCATTCACTTTGGCGGCTGCATCGGACAAAGGGTCTTCAATGGACCAGGACTCGTCGGCCGCATCCATGGCTTGGATCGCCATCAGGCGCGTGGCCTCGTCCATGGCACTGAGCCCATCGACCAGCCGCAACAGCCGCTCGGCCGGGTACAGGGAGGGCGGGACGCCGCCGTTGGCGTAGATCTCGTCCAGATTCAAGGGGGCACCGGCACTGGGCGGGGCGCTTGCCGCTGTGCTGGCGTTTGGCGCCACCAGGTCTGGGCTGAGGCCCGTGCTGTCCGTGGTGGGGCTGAGGGGAGCGGTCGGCTCCGGCGGTAGATCTTTCCTGACCAGCCCGGCCTTTTCTAAAAAGTCCAGCATGCCCTTCATTGCGTGTCCTCCACCCTGATGTTGATCTGCAACGCCTGCCTCGGCTGGAATGTTCCAAGGGCAGGGCTGATACGTGTCGTTCAGGGGAGTTTAATGCCAATTTTTGCGGATCACGGAAGCGCCGGCTTGGGCACCTCAGGGGTGGGGGTGGGGACGCGCAGCGGGTCAACCACAGGTGCCTGGGGGTGAAACTGCGTCGCAAACCATTGCGTCATCTGCTGGCGCTCCCGCACCAGCTGGGCGAAGGCCGGGGCGGGAATGGGGCGGCTGACGATATAGCCCTGAATCACATCGCATCCGTTTTCTTGCAGGAAGGCCAGTTGTTCCTCCGTTTCCACCCCTTCGGCAATGACGTCCAGCTTGAGGCTGTGGGCCAACGCAATGACGGCCCGCGAGATGGCAACGTCGTCCAGGTCGCCCGGCAGGCCGTCCACGAAGGACTTGTCGAGTTTGAGGGCATCGATGGGGAACCGTTTCAGGTAGCTCAGCGACGAATAACCGGTGCCGAAATCATCCACGCCAATGTGCACGACCCCCTTGGTCCGAATCTGGGTCAGCATGTCGGCCGCAAATTTGGGGTTGTGCATCAGCATGCTTTCGGTCACCTCCAGTTCGAGGTACCTGGGGTTGAGCCCGGTCTCCGCAAGGATGGCGCCAATCACGGTTGCAATATTGTTGTGCTGCAGTTGCCGCCCCGACAGATTGACCGCCACACACAGGGGCGGCATGGCGTCGTCTTGCCAGGCGCGGATCTGGGTGCACACGGTTTTCAAGATCCATTCGCCCACCGGTTCGATCAGGCCGGTTTCTTCCAGAATGGGAATGAATTCACCCGGGGACACCAGGCCGCGGCCCGGGCAATTCCAACGCAACAGCGCCTCCGCCCCGATGATGGTTTCGGTGGCCAAACTGAACTTGGCTTGGTAATAGACCACGAACTCTTCCCGCTCCAGCGCCCGGCGCAGACCGCTTTCCATTTCGAGCCGACCCGCAGCCAGCGTGTTCATTTCTGGCGTGAAGAAGCGGTAGCCATTGCCGCCTTCTTCCTTGGCACGGTACATGGCGGTGTCGGCATTTTTGAGCAGGCTTTCGGCGTTGGTGCTGTCCGTTGGGTAGATGGTGACGCCAATGCTGGGGGTGACAAAGGCCTCCTGGCCGCTGAGCAGGATCGCAGGCGCCAAGGCTTCGACGATCTTGCTGGCGACGACCCGGGCGTCCTCCGGCCGTTTGATCTGCGGCAGGATGACGGTGAATTCGTCCCCCCCCAGGCGCGCCACCGTGTCCTCCTCTCGCACACACGCGAGCAGCCTGGCCGACACTTCGCACAAAAGGACGTCGCCCGCATCGTGGCCTAGGTTGTCATTGATGGTCTTGAACCGGTCCAGGTCCAAAAACATGATCGCCACCTGACCGTGGTGCCGTTCCGCCTGGGTCAGGGCTTGCTTCAGGCGGTCCCGGAACAGATCCCGGTTGGGCAGCAGGGTCAAGGCGTCGTAGTGGGCCAAAATCCGCAGCTGCGTTTCCGCTTGACGCCGCTCGATGGCGATGCGTGTCAGGTGGGCGGCGACCCAGATCAGCTCCCGGTCATGGGGGGGCTGGTTGGACATCTTGCGGTAGTGCGCCACGATGAAGCCCAGCAAATGCCCGTTGGTGGAGTGGACGGACACCGCAAATCCCGTCTCTATGTCAATGGGGGTAATCAGCTTGCGGTATTCCGACCAGATCGGGTTGACCGCAATGTCTTCAATCACGCCGCTGTATTCGTCCGACAGGCCATGTTTTTGCAATTCCTCCCGGGTGTTGGTGTGCACGAACAGGGTGTCCAGGGCCGATTGGCCGTGCTGGATGATGTTGTTGGCCACGGTGTGGGGCAGGCTGGTGCCGGTGGCAAACATGGACTTGTTGCTTTCGCTTTTTTCACGGAAAACGATGGCGCAAAACATTTGTCCAGATAGCTCCTCAAGGTGGCGCGCCAGCACCCCCAGGGCCTCGCGGAGCGGTGCACCACACACCACCATTTCCAGAACCTCTTTCTCGGCCAACAAGAGCGCTTCGGCCCGTTTGCGTTCGCTGATGTCGCGGAAGCTTGAAACCCGCCCGACGACATTTCCGTCAATGAACTGGGGCCTGGAGTTCCACTCGAACAGACGCCCGTCGCGCAACTCCAGAACGGCGCCGTGGTCCACCACAATGTGCTGGGTCAGGTCCTTTTGTGTGGCCAAAAAGGTGGCCGGGTCCCGCAATTGGTTCGCCAGCGCGAACATGGTTTGGGCATCGGCGTCGCCCGAGCGGCTGGACTTGGGCTGGTTCCACAAATCCAGAAAGCGCTGATTGGCAACGACCGCCCGGCCAAGCACATCGGTCACCAAAATTCCATCGCCGGTAGATTCCAGCGTTGCGGCAAATATGGACAGGGACTTGGCCAGCTGCTCCTCGGTGGTCTTGCGCACGGCAGCCTCTTGCAGTGCCAGCCGGAAAGCCCGCATGGGGACATCCTTCAGGACAACAAAGGTCATCCACCCCAGCAATAACCCCGGCACGCTGATCAGGAACGCATAGGTCAGCAGGGGCCGCAAGGAGCTGCTCAGCTCCAGCTGCCGGCTCAGCGCGTCTCCCTGTTCCAGATTGCCGGTTCGGGTGATGAGAGGCGGTCTCAGGTCGCGTTGTTTGTCCATCAGCAGTTGCTTGTCGGCACTGATGATGCGGATATTGGATTCGCCGAGCAGCCCGCTCAGGGCTCCGACAATGTCCTGCGGGGACCGTGCCTCCAAGCTCCTGCTTCCTGAAGTGGTGGGAGGCGGTTTGTGGCTGCCATGGATGGCAACCTGAAGGGCTGTTTCCAATCGAACGCCCTCGCTCAGATACGCCAGGGTAAGAAAAACCAGCGGTATCAACAGGGCAATGAAGACACCACCGATCGAGGCCAAGCGTGCGATGGCCCGGGGTAAATCAGAGTCCGGGCTCAGAGGGATGGACGGGGGGGCGAATGGCATCCGTACTTCTAAAAATGGGTGTTTCCATTCTGTGGCTTCACTGCGGCCAGCGCCATAGCCGAATAGTCCTAGTCGGATTGTCCTACCCTCTTGCCAGTTACTAAGAATTGTCTTAGTATTAAAACTACGAACAATCTTACTAATTGCAAGGATTTCTATGTCCATCGATACCGAACACTGCGCCGTGCGTTTACGTGCGGCGGTGATGCAGCTCTCGCGCCAATTGCGATCGGGCATGCAGCGCGACGGCCTCAGTCTGGCCACACTGAGTGCACTCGGGCAGCTCTACCGGGGCGGTGCCCTGACGCCCACCGAGCTTGCCAAGCGTGAGGGCGTCAAGCTGCAGTCCCTGACACGTTTGCTGGCCGAGCTGGAATCGGCGGGCTGGATCACGCGCAAGGCCAACGCCACCGATGCACGCCAATCGGTGTTGTCGATCAGTCCGCAGGGCATCCAACGCCTGGGCACGGCGGTCAAGGGGGGCGAGTTGTCATTGGCCCACGCCATCGAGACCCGCTTGGGGGAAGAGGAGCAAGCTGTATTGCTGCGCGCCTGTACGCTGCTGGACACTCTGGGTGAAGCCATGCAGGATGAGGGGCAGGGGTCATGAGCCGCCTGGGTCTGAAATCCCAAGCGCTGTACCACGGTGCACAGTTGGCGGCGGCGGTGCTGATCGGGTATTTTGTGGCGGTGGTCCTGGGGCTGCCAGAGCGCTTTTGGGTGGTGATCACCGTGCTCATCGTCATGCGTGCCGATTCCGGCACCACCCTGGATGCCGGCTGGGACCGCGTGTGGGGCACCGTGGTGGGTGTCCTGTCGGGTTTGGTGGGCGTGTTGTTGCAGCACCTGGGTGCCAACGCCATGGTGGTCACCCTGGCCATCATCAGCATGCTGGCGTTTGCCAGCGCGGCGCTGCCCCTGCTGCGCAGTGCCGCCGTGGCAGCGTTGATCATCCTGGGGGCTGGGGAGCTGGCTGGCTATTCGGTCCTCCAGGTGGCCCTGCTGCGGGTGCTCCAGATCGGTATTGGTGTGGCGGTCTCGGTGGCGCTGGCGCTGGCCACCTCCCGGTGGAGTACCCGGGCGCGGCTGGTGGCCGGCTGCGCGTCCTTGTTGGGCCGCTTGTCCTTGCAACTGCAAATGCACGGGCAGCGCGCCCGCCCGACGGAAGCGCAGGCGCAGGCCCGCAGTGCGGCGGTGCGCAGCGCGCTGGCCGGGCTGGAGACGCTGGCCCTCAGCGCCGACCGTCCTTTTCGCGGGTCCCGCTCCGTGGGCGAGCCGCTGCACGAACGGCACTACCGGCGTATCGCTGCGCTGACGGGCCGCGTGGTGCAGGACTCGGTGGTGCTGAACCGCGTGTTGACCCTGCTGCGCGAGTGCAACGAGGCGCACCTGGCGCAGGAGGCCGCCAGCACCGCCAGTGCGGCCCTCAGCAGCGTGGTCGGCACGCTCACCGCTGGGGGATCGCCGTCTTTGGACGCCCTGCGCCGGCTTGCCCACCACGATGCGGCGCATGCCAGCGCAGCCACGGCCATGTTGGCTGCGCCGCTGCGCCTGTTGCTGGACGATTTGCACCAGCTCAGCGCCAGCGCGGCAGGCTGATTTTTAAATCAGGTTTTTGAAATGCCCAGCGCCGCAACGGCCAGCGAAAAAACCGCCACCACCCCGCCCCAAAACCAGTAGGGCAACCACAGCGCCTGGGCCATGACGGCGCTGTCGGAGGGCTGCGCCACACCATTAACGATGGCTTGCGCCGAAAACATGTAGTCCAGATCGGTGAACCACGACAGGCACAGCGTCGCGGCGATCAGGTGCAACAGAAAAGCTGCGGGTTCTTGACAGGGATAGGTCTAGACGGTTTTACTCCAACGATTTGAGCGAACTGAAAACCACCGCTCGCCACAAGCTCTGAAGTGTTCAAAAGCGACCTTCCACACCGACTTCCTTCTTCCAGCAAGCTGGGCAATGGCGACGTTACTTTTTTGGGATATCGATAGTTGTGGCAATTTGATGCATTTGAGGAATATGCGTCAAGAACTGAGGCAGAATCTCACCAAATAATCACAATTGGCTGAGCCCTATTTCCCCAAAAATAGAGGTAGTTGGCCTGAAATTAGGGAGAGACCATGGTTAGGTTTTACCGTTTTATCGTACTAGCGATTCTGGCACTACGGTGCATATCTATCGCGAATGCGGCACCTCTCGATTACAAGGGTTCGGCTGATTTGGCTGTAACCTGGCTGATCCAACAACGCAATATTGTTGACGGTAGTTGGGGTGCGACTGACGATATGAAATTTGTTCAAACTTCTGAAGCCGTTCTGGCCTTGGCGGCGATGAATCGCCGCACTCAGGAGTATTACGCTGGCCTTGCATGGTTGGAGAACCACACACCCATCAATGCAGACTTCATGGCCCGGCGTATTCTCGCCTTGCAGACAAATGGCGGCAACATAGCATCCGAACTCCAGTATTTGGGGACTGCACAAAATATCGTCGTTCCAGGCAATGGCGGACTTGGGTTATCAAGGAACTATCAGGGCGAGGCACTGGATACAGCACTCGTTTTGCAAGCAAACTCCTTGGCGGGCGGCCCGCTCAATGTCTCTGCTGCCATCTCTTACCTCATCGGCGCGCAACTTGCCGGGGGTGATGCGGGCTGGTCCATCGGACAAGAGAGTGTCAGCGACCCAGTAACCACTGCCCAAGTGTTGCTCGCGCTTATTCCATTGCAGGGAAGCAATGCCGCGCTACCGGGGGTCATCGCGAACGGATTGACGGCGCTCAACGCCAAGGTGAATACTGGTTCCGCCATCCCTTTTCAAGCCTTGGCGGCGTTAGTCAACCTGCGCTGGATCGCTAGCTCCACCGCAGCCACCACACTACTCAATAATTTGGTCACCAGCCAAATTGGCGGGAGTTGGGAAGGGGACATCTATGCGACTGCACTCGCGTTGCGCGCTCTGGCAGCCAGTATGTACGTCGACTTGGCAGTGCAACGCGACCCGGTCCTCGTGCCGGATCTGCTTCTCAGGGCTGCCATCAATCAGTCGCTTGGCCGCAGTGCATTGGACAGCCTGAACAAAGGTGAGTTGTCGCAGCTTACCAGTCTCAATATAAATGGATTGGGTGTAAGGAGCTTAGCGGGATTGCAGTATGCGACCAAGCTCGCCTATCTCGATGTAAGAAACAACAAAATTACGGACTTCACCGCAGTCGCGGGACTGAATGTGACAATTCTTAAGGACGGCAATGCTGGCAGCGTTGCTTATCCTATGGTGTGGAATGTCCACCCTGGATGGAATCTTTTGGGCAACGCCAGTGGTACCAACATCAGCGTTAGCGCGTTGTTTGGCGATCCCGTTAAGGTGACGTCGGTATGGAAATGGATCACTTCCGGCAATGCTCCAAATGTGGTTTATCCCACATGGGCTTTTTATACGCCGACCCTGTCAGACGGCGGTGCGGCATATGCTTCCAGCCACGGCTATGAGTTTCTCTCCACCACCATTAACAGTGGCGATGGCTTTTGGGTTGTTGGTAAGAGTGAATTCTCGGTTCAAGCGAACGTAACCGGTATTGTGGACTCGTCCGGCTTCCAATCGGGAGGCCCCAAAGCTTTGTCTCCAAGTTGGAACATGATTGCCACGGGTGACAATCTGACACCCAGCGACTTCAATAAGGCTATTGGTGCCACATGGCCACCAGTTGGCATCGTGCCTGTCAACCTGATTTCACTGTGGACTTGGGACGCCATCAACTCGCTTTGGTACTTTTACGCGCCCACACTCGAACAGACCGGTGGTCTGGCGGTGTACAACGCATCGAAGGGCTACAAGGATTTTGGCAGCAACACACTGACGTCGACCACTGGCATTTGGATGAACAAGTAAGCAGTTCAATTTTTGTGCAATTGGCAATAGCTTCAATCAAGGACAAACCATGAAATACCACCCACGAATTACAGCGGGTCTCGTGCTTGTGATGACCCCGTTGTTGGCGTCCGCTCAAATTGACTTTGACGGTCCATTGTCCCCCGGATCGGCTCCAAGTGTTGTGACGGATCGATCGATGGCAGACTGTTCCTCTTTGGGATCGAACCAGAAAGACTGTAGCCATTTGAACGGGCTTAAACTGACAAATGTCCCGCATTTTGGTCGCCTGACTTCCCAGCAGCTTCAGGGCATTCAGCTTGCTGGAACAGCCATTCTGGGGGCCAAAGCTACTAGGCCCAATGATTCAGCGGTTGAGGCATTGAAGTCCGAGTTGCGGGCGCTTGCCGTTGAGTTGGATCAGGCGACCAATGTACCGGTCTCGGTATCACCTGGTATTCAGCGCAATCTGCCAGACGCAGCGGAACCAACAAAGGTACAGGGATCGTCCAAGGATTCTGTAGGTGTGCTGCGCGCTCGCTTGGCCAACATTGATATAAAACGCAAGCAAAAGCATGACGAAGTGCACCAAAAAGTAACTCCTGAACAGAGGGCCCTTGCCGCAGTTTTTTCAAAAAAGGTTGATGAGCTGACTCAAGAAATCAGTTCAGCAATTGCCGGTTCGAATGGCGAACGTTTGGGTCGTCTCATAGCCTTGCGTGATCGGATGCAGATCAAGACTGTGAGAGAACTGATGTTCCAACGTCGAGGTGGCTCCACCGAGCCACTTAATGACGAAACACCGACCTTGTCCATCCTCCCGCGCCAACGGTAAATAACAACGTTTGCCGGGAATGTCCGGGCGAAGATCATCAGAATAGGGAAATTCAATGCGTCGAATTTTAAAGAGTCTGCTTGTAGGGATACTGTTGTCCCTACTCGCCGCGCTAAATGCCAGTGCTACGGAAAGCAATCTTGACGAATCGGACGAGATTCAATTCAATTCGGCTGCCGCAGCCGATTTGAAAGAGCAGGCCAGCGCGCTGTCAACACCGGTAGCGATTTATGAGTTCGTACGCAACAATTACGATTTCAGCCTCTATCATGGCGCGCACTCGGGCTCCGTCAATACCTATCTTGGCGGTCGCGGCAACGACGTAGATCTTGCCGCGACACTGATCGCGATGCTGCGCTCGCAAGGCATTCCGGCCCGCTACTCCGTTGCCACAGTGCGGGTTCCGAGTCCCCAAGTTATGAACTGGCTCGCAGTCGAGAATGTCGACCTAGCCAAAGACTTGCTGCGCAGTCAAGGCATCCAGGCTGTAGTGCTCTCGCCTGACAAATCGACCATCGCTTTTGAGCACGTTTGGGTCGAAGCACTGGTGCCCTACGGCAACTACCGTGGCACCGGAAAACAGACTGCAAACTGCGTTGCACAGTCATCAACCTGCAACTGGATACCTCTGGATCCTTCGTTCAAACAAAGGGTGAGCCGCAATTCTGGACTCGACCCGTATTCGAGCCTGAGCTTTGACTACACGGCCTATTACAACGCGCTAAAGAAGAGCGATGCGGCATCGCTTGCGATGCGCGATAAAAACCCGCTGGAAATTTATCAAGAAAACGTTCTCAACTGGCTACGTGAAAATGCACCTGGAAAGACATTGAACGACATCCCTGACTTTCAAGGCATCATTCCAGAACAGGCCGGGTTGCTGCCGGCATCGTTGCCTTATGCGATTGCAGGTGCTGTGCGCCACTACAGCTCGGTGGGCGAACATGATGATGTAGCTAAGGCATCCCCAGCAATTGAATCGAAGCTGTGGAACAAGTATGTGTCGCTATCAATTGAGTTTGCCTCGCAAGATGCCAATGGATACCACTACGAAGGAAAGTCCATATACGGAATCGATCGCAGTAATTTTTCGCCAACCTTGGTGGATCTCGCCACCAAACGGTTAACGGTTTCCACGAGAACGGACGATTCGATCCAATATTACTTGTCAATCAAGCTTGATGGATATGAGAACTGGGGTACGTTAAAGCCTTTTCCCTATGGCCTTGGTTACCCATTCAAGTTAACGGTAGCCATAGACGGGCCACCGTCCGTAACAGATGCCACCGATTCCGTAATTTCCGCCCCGTACTATGGCGTTGTCGGCGGCTATTATCTGGTCGCTGTTGGCGGTGAAACTTCCAATTGGAGCCAAGTTCATCGTGCGGCGCAAGGGCTTCTCACTGCCAATCAGCAAAACAAAATTGTTTTCAAACCGGGTGAGGTAGGGTGTGACGCCACCACGCATATGGGCTGTACGCCCTACATTGACGTCAATGGAGGCGGATGGGATCCAACCGATACTCCGTTGCTGGAAAATATAGAGGCCATGGATGCGCTCACCGGCGGAATATTGAATGTCGCGGCAACTCAGTACTATGCCAAGCTGCGAGAAAGTTTGAGCACTGTTGACGCGATCAATAAAATCAAAACCTCAATTACGGGCTTTCTTGGTGTCGTCAGTTCCACCCACGAGGCGGAATACATTGATGGCACCGCTTTTTCGATTCTGCCAGGCGGCCTGCTCATTGATATGAAGGGCCTCACTGTCCTGGGTTCGTTGCGCATTGACCAGCCAGCCGCGTATTCCAATAAACAGTTCGAATTAATCGGGCATATCGCGTCATCGCTTGAGCACGAGACATGGCAGGAACTTACGGGTTACGACGCTATTTCAACCGTCCGTGGTATCCAAATGGCGCTTGCAAGCGGGGCAGCCCTGGTGAATTTAGGGCAAGACACGTGGGCGAGTGCGAGCTCAGCATTCAACCTGACTACCGGCAATCCACCTCAAGGATTCACTGCGGTGACTCCCCAAAATGCCCAATACGCCAACTTATTGAAAAATGTAAACGACAGCATCTTTCAGCCGGATTCACAAAAATGGGTCGGATACACGATTCCATCGCAACAAACGGTTAGTGTCAGTCCGAATTACAAATTTTCTGTCGACATCAAGAAGACCTATGCAATATCTGGGGCGGTGACATCTGGGAATGTTGATACAGCTGGCATGTTAACAAGTGCCACCTATGAAATTAGCAACAACACGGGCACAACTGCAGGTGGGGGTTACGTGCCTGCCGGAGGGGTGGCTCTAACGCAATCCAGCCCAATCGTCAGCGCAGTTCTCCCCTCCTTCGACAACGCCACGCTCACCGATAAAAATACCATTGCTGTCGCCAACAACGACCTGATCAAGACAGCCTCTACCGCCGATCCGGTATCGACCATTACCGGCAACAACTACCATGATGAGACTGACTTTGTAATCAAAGGCCGTGCGGGCTTGAATTATGCGTTCACCCGGACCTATAACAGCGCGCCGAGTTCGTCGCAGGCCGATACCTCTGGCTTGGGCTTTGGCTGGACGCACTCCTACGCCATGCACCTCAAGTCGAACGACTACGGCAGTTGCCCAAATTGCACCTCCGCTCAAAGCCCGGAGATCAGTAACAACAAAACATCGTCAATCACCTACACCGATGAGCGGGGCGGGGATCACAATTATCTGGTGAACGAATCTACCTATGCCGTCACTTCACCACAAGGGGAGTTTGATGCCTTGGCCCTCGACACACCCGCAGTCGGCCAGCACACGCTGACCTTTGGCAATGGCACCAGATATATCTTCGAAACAGTATCCGGTTCCTTGAAGACAACGCCTGGTATAGACGCCCGCCTGAAGCAGATCGTCGACCTGTGGGGCAATCAACTCAATTTCAGCTACAACGGGAATAGCCGACTCTCAACAGTTACCGACAATCTTGCCATTGCGGGCCGAACCGGGCTGGTATTCAGTTATGACACAAATGGCTATATTCAAAAAATAAGTGATTGGTCCGGTCGCAATTGGGGCTATACCGTCACGAATCATGAGTTGGTCGCGTACACCAATGCCTTGGTGCAATCAGTTACATACACCTACACCGGAAAACACAATCTCTATCAGGTGAAGAAACCCCTGCGCGGCGTCCAAACAGCCTTCACTTACTACCAGAATGGCCGCACATTCAATTATCAAAACGCACGCGGCGAGAAGGAGACATTGGATTACGACCTGTACCGCAAGACTACCCGCGTCACGGACCCGCGTGGCGGCATCCGTGAATATGAATATGACACGTCTGGACGGCTCAACAAGCTCACCGAACCTGACGGAGCGATATTGCAGTTCGCCAACAATCCTGATGGTCTGCGCAACAGCAAAATTGATGGCCTGGGCTATAAAACCCAATATGCCTATCGTGGCGACAAATCCTTCAACACCATCTCCGACACCAGCGGCAACGTTACCCGTGAGCAAGACGCGTTGGACAACACCATCGACACAAGCTACGGCCCCTACGGTCAAATCGCCAGCGTCAAGGACAAAAACGGCAGCCTGACCACCACCACCTACCATGCCAGCACAGACAGCCTGTGCCGCCTGAACGGCAAGCCCGACACTGTAACGCTGGGCACACTGAGCGACGGCGATGGCAGCACCTACAGCAACCTCAAACTCGCCAGCTACTGTTGGAACAGCGATGGCACACTGAAGCAGCAAACGGACTATCTCGACCGGGCCGACACCAGCAAAACCCGGGTCACGACCTACAACTACGACGCTGCCCATCTCAATGTTCTGTCGGTGACCCAGCTGGGTTGGGATTCCGCGACTGTGACGCGGAGCTTCACCTATGACGTGCTCGGGCGCAAGAAAACCGATACCTTGTTGGCGCGCCGAAACTCGCCAACTGATTCAAATACAACCGATCTGAGCGCGCTCTACGACTACGACAGCATAGACCGCGTCATACAAGTCACGGACGCTGTGGGCAACAAATTGGGAACCACGTTTGATGACAATGGGCAGGTCTTCCAAATCGTTGCTCACTACGTGGGTGGCTCAGACCGAACCCTTTCGACCCGCACTTACGACAGCGCGGACCGGTTGCAAACTGAAACTGATGTTCTCAACAACGTTACCACCTATGGCTATGACGCCGCTGGCAATGTCGCCTGGATCACCGACGCAGAAAAACATACCACCCGTTTTGAATACGACGCGATGAATCGCCGTACCGCAGTTGTTGACGCCAATGGCAACCGCAGCACCACCCGTTACGACTTGGCTGGCCATCTGGTCGCCGCTACTAACGGCAACAACGAAACCACGAAGTTCAGCTATGACCGACTAGGCCGGCTACTGACGCAGACTGACCCGCTTGGCTACACCACCAGCTTCCGCTACGACGCTAATGGCAACCGCATTTGCGTGGTCGATGCCAATGCCCAGGCCGGATTGAAAGCGATGAACACCGACGGCTGCACCAGCAGCACCGGCTACGACCAGTTGCAGCGCACCACCTCCAGCACCGATGCACTCAACCGCAAAACCGTCTTTAGCTACGACCTGCTCGGAAATATTACGTCCATCAAGGACGCTTCAGGCAAAACAACGCAAATGAGCTACGACGGGCTGGGGCGGCTCACCAAAGTCATGGACCCGCTCAACAAAGCCACTGACTACATCCGCGACGCGGCCGGCAATATCTGGCAGACCAGCAATCGGCTGGGGCAGCTGACGCAAACCAGCTATGACCGACTCAACCGGCCCACCACCATCCTGTATCAGACCGATGGCAAGACCGAAACACTCGGCTATGACGTCTATGGCAACCTGCATACACTGGCCAACGGCGCGCTCAGCTACACCTTTGAATACGATGCAAAGAGCCGTCTCCTAATCAAGCTGGACTCGCGCGGGCGCAGCATGAGCTTCAATTACGACAAAACCGGCAACGTGCTGACCAAGACCGACTATGTCGGCGAGCGGACCGACTTCACCTACGACGCGGCCAACCGGCGCATCGCGATGCGCAATGCGGCCTACCTTTCGGCCAGCTACCAGCACGATGGTGCCGGTCGGGTGTTGGCGCGCCTTCTCAGCAACGGCGCGCAGACGCAATACAGCTACAACGGCAATGGCCAACTCACCAACCTGAAAACCGTCACGGCCAATGGTGCTGTGTTGAACAACGTCAGCTACATCTCGGACCGAGTCGGCAACATCCTCAGCCAAACGGATGCCACCGGCATCTCCACCTATAGCTATGACCCACTCTACCAACTGCTGAGCGCCGACTATCCGGGCACGGCCAATGATGAAAGCTTTACCTATGATGCTGTCGGCAATCGCAACACGCATACGCTGAACGGCCAGACCCGGGCCTACGAATACCGGCCGAACTCCAACCGGCTGGCTGCGATCCACACGGGCACGCTCGCCGGTGCCATCGAAAAAGCTTTCGTATGGGACGACGAAGGCCGCCTGAGCAGCCAGACCGGCGGCATTGCCAAAACCTTGGGTTGGGATCAAAAAAACCGGGCAAAGGCCATCAACGGCGTGACTTACAACTACGACCCGCTGAACTACCGCATTGGCCAGCAAGGCGGCACACTCGGCAATCGCGATTACTACCTGGAAGGCGAACACCTGGAGGCGGAATATGCCAACGGTTACCGCCAGGCGAAATACTTCCGGGGCCTGAGCACGGACGAATTGCTGGCCGGATACAGCTATGACGCCAACGGCAACAACGGCACCCCGACGATCTACCACCACGACGCGCTGATGAGCGTAACGGGCTTGAGCACGCATGAAGGCGGCACCGTCCAGACGGCAAACTACAGCGCCTTTGGTGATCGTACGGTGTCGGCAGTGGGGGTGAGCAATAACCGGCTGACCTATACCGGACGGGAGAAGGATGGGGATACGGGTTTGTACTACTACCGTGCGAGGTACTACGATCCTGCAATCGGAAGGTTCATCTCAGAGGACCCGTTGGGGTTTGCTGCGGGAGACGTGAACTTTTACCAGTACACGGCTAACAATCCGGTGAATGCGAATGATCCGAGTGGGTATTGCCCGTCGTGTATTGGTGCTGGCACCAGCGTCTTTTTGGGCGGTTCAATTCGTTACGCCATGTCTGGCGGTAACTGGAGTGCCGTGTTTGACCCCAAGGCTATGGCGATTGACGCGGCATTGGGTGCGGTTGGGGCGGGCATTGCAAATAAAGTCAATGCTCTTGCTCGGTTGAGGGATGTGCCATCTACAGTGGCATCTTTTTCAACAAAGCTGGGAGCCTCTGCAAGCGCCAAAGTGGAGCAAGGCATCTATCTTGTGGAATCGAATGGCGCCAAGTATGTGGGGCAATCGGGTCAGGTGACGACCCGACTTGGGCAGCATGTGTCCAATGGAAAGTTTGCTGCTGAAGCTACCGATGATGCTGTCCGCCTATCCATCGCTGGTGGAAAAACCTCGCGAGAGGTTGCGGAGCAGCGGACTCTCAACTTAATGCGAGAGACCAACGCAGCGGAAGATATCCTAAATATTTCCAACTCCGTTGGAAAAGCTCGAGAAGGATTGCTGACCGATATCTCTCTGGGCATCGCTGACGATATTTTTGTGCCAAACGTTGGCTGGGGCGTATCCGCAGCAAGCGGTGGGGCGGCAGGTTCAGTGTATGAATTTAGCGGCGCGGCGCAAGGTGGATTTCTTATTTATCCGAATAAATCAAATCAAAATGCCATGAGGTCTGTCTACGCAAAATAAAAAGGTTTCATATGCTTTGGCATCCGGTGCACGCGTTTCACAATGTTCTCGATTTATTTGATGCGGGGAAATTTCGCATTGTCTCGGGCACGTTTGGGTTGAAACTAGTTGTCGGAACCAAATGGTCAGAGCAGCATTCCAAGTATCTCATTCGACATCAAATTAAAGAGGTTGGAATCGTTGACGTTGCGATAGGTGATTGGACAGAAGACTTAGAGTTTCTCTTGGATTTGCTATTTTTGGAGGCATTGTCTGTAGCCTGTTACAAAGTAAAA
Source organism: Rhodoferax sp. (assembly GCF_030697375.1). Lineage (GTDB taxonomy): Bacteria > Pseudomonadota > Gammaproteobacteria > Burkholderiales > Burkholderiaceae_C > Allorhodoferax. The sequence continues at coordinate 56,635 of NZ_JAUYQD010000014.1, forward strand.
GATTTTTCGCCGATTGGACATTTGAAAAAACTTAGGTCTTTGAGTCTGCCCATTGGTGCCAAGGGCGGCTTGGGATTTCAGTTGTCTTCTTTGTCATTGCTTGAATGCCTTTATCTCGGCGAACGCATCCCCAATGAAGAAGAAATATTTTCCTGCGTCGGATTGAAGCGGTTGGGCCTCACAAAATACCCTGCCAAAGAATCAAGTGAACCATTTGCCAATCTCAAAAAATTAGAGTACCTGAGCATTGCGGCATCTGGCCTAAGCGAACTCGATGGACTCTCGGGATTGCAGCATCTAGAGGAAGTGAGCTTCGCGCTGATGAAACACTTGGTTTCGTTGCGTGGACTTGAGGGGTCAGCCCCCAACCTCAAAAAAGTCTGGATTGAAGGATGCCCTGGTGTTTCTGATATGAGTCCCCTGCGCAATGCGACAAATCTTGAAGAGCTTTACTTGTTTGACTGTGGTGACATCGAATCTTTGTTGCCACTTGCCAACATGAAGCGACTAAAAATGCTCGTCGTCGGTGGTGACACCAACATCCGGGATGGCAATTTGGATTTTTTGCGTCATCTTCCGTTACTGAAGGACTTTCGTGGTGTGTACCGGAAGCATTATTCTTTGAGTCAAGACGAATTCAATCGTTTGAAGGGGCGGGGATAAATGAGAAGTGATTCTGTCCGCAAAAATTCCAATTAGCGCCTGAGCGTCGCAATGCCCAGTGCCGCAACGGCCAATGAAAAGACCGCCACCACCCCACCCCAAAACCAGTAGGGCAACCACAGCGCGTTGGCAATGACAGCGCTGTCGGACGGGTGGGCCACACCGCCCACCACGGCTTGCGCCGAAAACATGTAGTCCAGATCGGTGAACCACGACAGGCACAGCGTGGCGGCGATCAGGTGCAGCAGAAAGGCTGCGGCGGTATCGGGCAGCACCCGGGCTGCAAGGGCCAGCGTGGCCGCCAGGGCCATGAGAAACACCGCACCAAAGGAGTTGCGCGACCACAAAACCATGGACACGGTGAGCAGCAGGGCCAGCGTTCCCAGCACAGCACGGGCGAAACGCGGCGAACGCGAGAGCAGCAGCAGGGTGATGCCGGCCACCGTCGGCCCGACCAGCCCACCGGCAGCAATCAGGGCCGTGGCGATGCGCCCCGGGTTGCCGTGCCACACCGCCATGCCCGAACCATCGGCGTGCAGCAGCAACTGGTCAAACTGCGCCCCCAACAGCAGCGCGGTCAGGCCGTGCCCCATCTCATGCGCATAGGTGGCCAGCAAGGTCAGCGGGTACAGCATCTGCCGGCCATAGGGCAGTTGCCAGACGAGCACGGTGGCGGCGGTGGACAGGATCAGCAGGGTGCGTGGGTGCATGGGATGGAAAAACAAGGGGTTTTTTGACCAGAAAAAAGCGCGCGCTGCCGCATTTCTCAATTCCGATGTGGTTGAACTGTCGCACTATTTACGCGAATTGGCACTTGCTTTGGGCAAATCCTTCCTTTTTCGGCGCTATGCCACCCCCTTCAGGAGTCCTCTATGCCGCTATCCACGCACACCCCCGAATTCCGCCCTCCTAAACCCCCGGCCCCTTCTTTTTTCAGCCGCCTCGCCATTGCTTTGCGTGCATTTTTCAGAATTTTGGCCGATGCCGACTACGCCGCCCGGGTGGACGGCTTGCGCCTCGGCGCAGGTTTGGAGCCGCCGCACCCCGCCACGCCGCCAGCCACGGTCCCCACGCCAGCGCCCGCCGTCAACTACAACGACGCCGCCTTGCAGCTGTTGGCCTTGCTGCAGCGGGACGCGCGGCTGATTGACTTTACCCAGGAAGATGTGACCCGCTACTCCGACGCCGATATCGGTGGCGCGGCCCGCGTGGTGCACGAGGGCTGCCGCAAGGTGCTGCGGGAGCACTTCAGCATCGTGCCGGTGCGCCAGGAGGCCGAGGGCAGCCGCATCATTCTGAACGATGGTTTCGATGCCCGCGCCATCCGCCTGACCGGCAATGTGGTCGGCAAAGCGCCGTTTCAAGGCAGCCTGAGCCACCGGGGCTGGCGCGCCATCGAGGTGCGCTTGCCCACGTTTGCCGAAAGCCATGATGTCACCGTGCTGGCCCAGGCCGAGGTGGAACTGTGAGCGAGCCCCTTTACTCCATCGGTATCGACCTGGGCACCACCCACTGCGCCTTGGCGTACGTGGACATCGCTGCCAGCGACGGTGAGCAAACCCTGTGTGCCGTGCTGGACATCCCGCAGCTGACCGACCCCGGCACGGTCGAGGCATCTCCCTTGCTGCCGTCTTTTTTGTACCTGCCCCATGCGGAGGAGTTGACCGAAGGCGATCTGGACCTGCCGTGGTCCCGCGCGCAGGACTACGCCGTGGGGGAATTTGCACGCGCGCGCGGCGCGCTGACACCGATCCGCCTGGTGTCCAGCGCCAAAAGCTGGTTGTGCCACGCAGGGGTAGACCGCCGCGCGGCGATTTTGCCCAACGATGCCCCGCCCGAGGTGGCACGGGTCTCGCCGCTGGAAGCCTCCACGCGCTACCTGGAGCACCTGCGCCAGGCCTGGGACGACGCCCACCCGGAGGCGCCGTTTGCCCAGCAGGACATCACGGTCACCATTCCAGCGTCCTTCGACCCGGCCGCCCGGGAGCTGACCCTGGACGCCGCCCGGGCGGCGGGCTACAGCGCACTGACCTTGCTGGAGGAGCCGCAGGCCGCCCTGTACCACTGGATTCAGAGTAGCGCGGGCCGTTGGCGCAAAGACGTCCAACCGGGCGACATCATTCTGGTGATCGACGTGGGCGGCGGCACCAGCGACTTTTCCCTGATTGCCGTGCTGGAGCGCGAGGGCAATCTGGAGTTGCACCGGGTGGCGGTGGGAGACCACATCTTGCTGGGCGGCGACAACATGGACCTGGCCCTGGCCCACGGGGTGGCGCGCAAGCTGGCCGCCGAGGGCAAGCCACTCGATCCCTGGCAGATGCGTGCGCTCACCTATGCCTGCCGCGTGGCCAAAGAAAACCTGTTGACCGATGCCGCCCTGGAAGTGCAGCCGATGGTGGTGCCCAGCCGCGGCTCCAAATTGGTTGGCGGCTCGCTGCGCACCGAACTCACCCAGGCAGAGGTGCGCACCACCATTTTGGAAGGATTTTTCCCCGAGGTGGAGGCCTCGGCGCGTCCCGCCACCCGCACCCGGGGCGGCCTGACACAACTGGGCCTGCCGTACGCGCAGGACGCCGGCGTCACCCGGCATCTGGCCGCGCTCTTGGGGCGCCAGGTGGGGGCCACGTCGGAGCTGGAAGGCTTTGCGGGCCAGGTGGATACCGACGCCAGCTTTCTCCACCCGACGGCGGTGCTGTTCAACGGGGGCGTGTTCAAGTCGGACGTGTTGGCGCAGCGCACGCTGACCACGCTCAACCATTGGCTGGGCGCCGAAGGGGCCAACCCCGCCCGCATGCTTGCCGGCGCCGACCTGGACTTGGCGGTGGCACGCGGCGCCGCCTACTACGGCTATGTGCGGCGCGGCCAGGGCGTGCGCATTCGGGGCGGCACGGCACGGGCCTATTACGTGGCGATCGAGTCTTCGATGCCGGCCGTTCCCGGCATGGAACCGCCCGTGCAAGCCCTGTGCGTTGCACCCTTTGGCATGGAGGAGGGGACCGAGGCCGATCTGCAAATGCAGGAGTTCGGCCTGGTGGTGGGAACGCCGGTGCACTTGCGCTTCTTCGGCTCGTCGGTGCGGCGCCAGGACCAGATCGGCACCTTGCTCGATGTCTGGCAGCCCGACGAAGTGCAGGAGTTGGGGGAAATCCATGCCAACCTGCCCGCCGAGGGGCGCCAGCCCGGGGATGTTGTCCAGGTCCGCTTGCGCGCCACCGCCACGGAAACCGGCACCCTGGAGTTGACCGCCATGGCCATCGACAGCGACGAACACTGGAAGGTGGAGTTCGACCTGCGCAGCCAGGATTCGCACCGGGAGTGATGCGCCACTACCTGGTTGGCATTGACCTCGGCACCACCCACACCGTTGTGGCCTACGCGCATGCCCCGGGGCCCGGCAGCGCGCCCGGCGGGGTGCCTCCCGCCATTCAGGTGCTGGAGATCGCGCAGCGGGTGGGGCCGGGGGCATCGGCCGCCTTGCCGCTGCTGCCCTCGGTGCGCTACCACGCCGGGGCGGGGGAATTGGGCCCCGGAGAAGACCCCGTGGTGATCGGGCAATGGGCGCGCACCTTGGGCGCGCAAGTGCCGGGCCGCTTGGTCACCAGCGCCAAAAGCTGGCTCTCGCACCCCGGCGTGGACCGCCTGGCCCCCATCCTGCCCTGGGGTGCGGCGGCCGATGTGCCCAAGGTCTCGCCGGTGGAGGCCAGCGCCAGTTATTTGCGCCATGTGCACACCGCGTGGAACCAGCGGTTTCCCAACAGCCCGCTGGAGCAGCAAGACGTGGTGCTGACCGTGCCCGCTTCGTTTGACGAAGGCGCCCGCGCCTTGACGCTGCAGGCGGCGCATCTGGCCGGGCTGCCCACGCTGCGCCTGCTGGAAGAACCCCAGGCCGTGTTTTACGACTGGCTGCTGCGCCACCGGGGCCGGTGGGCCACGGACCTGGCGCAGACCCGGCTGGTGCTGGTGTGTGATGTGGGCGGCGGCACCACCGACCTCAGCCTGATCCAGGTGGAACTGGTGGCGGGCGAGCCGCACCTGACCCGCATTGGCGTGGGCAAACATCTGATGCTGGGCGGCGACAACATGGACCTGGCCCTGGCGCATGGGGTCGAGGCCCGCCTGGCCGATGCGGTGGCGCCTGCCCAAGGCGCGCCCCGGCTCTCGGCCAGCCAGTGGGCCCAATTGATGGACCGCTGCCGCGTGGCCAAAGAGCAACTGCTGGGCGCCGATGCGCCCGCGCAGGTGACGGTCACGCTCTTGGGCGGCGGCGCGCGCCTGGTCGGCGGCAGCCGCTCAACCCTGCTGACGCGCGAAGAAGTGGAGCGCACCCTCGTGGATGGGTTTTTTCCGCAGGTGCAGGCCAGTGCACAGGCCCAGCCGGGCCGCAGCGGCATCGTGGCATTTGGCCTGCCTTATGCCAGCGACCCGGCCATTACCCGCCACATTTCCGACTTTCTGCGCCAGCACGCACAGGCCATGCCCGATGCCTTGCTGCTCAACGGCGGGGTGTTCCACGCCAAGGCCCTGGTCCACCGCCTGGAGCAAACGCTGGGCGCGTGGCGCGGCGCACCCTTGCGCCTGCTGCACAACGACAACCCCGATGTTGCTGTGGCACGCGGTGCGGTCGCTTATGCCCTGGCGCAGCAGGGGCTGGCACCCACCATTGGCGGTGGATCGGCGCGCAGCTACTTTTTGCTGCTGGACGCGCAGCGCGAGGGCCAACACCCCACGGCGGCGGCGCCCCACGACCCCGGCGACGATTCTGCAGCGCGCGGCATTTGCATCCTGCCGCGCGGCAGCGAAAGCGGCCAGGAAGTAGCTCTGGACGGGCGGACCTTTGCGCTGCGCCTGGGGCAGCCGGTGCGTTTCCACCTGTTTGCCGCGGTGGCCGATGCCGCCGACCACCGGCCGTTCCAGCGCGGGGAGCAGGTCCGCCTGGACTCCGAGCACTTCACCCGTCTGCCACCTGTTGCTATCGTTTTAAGAGCTGCTTGCGCTTATTCCACGGGGGCTGGAGGGCTAAATGATGCCCAAGAAGTGCCTGTGCAGCTGCGCACCGCACTCACCGAAGTCGGCACCCTGGAAGTGCACTGCGTCAGCCTGGCCGACGCCCGCCACCGCTGGCGGCTGGAATTTGACCTGCGGCAGCAGGACGCCGGGCCCGACGCGGCGGAGGGCAGCACCTTGCAAGACCTGGGGGTCTGCACGCACCCGATGCGTCTGGAACAGGCCATCGCCCAAATCGACCGCGTTTTTGGCCCCGGACCCCAGGCCCTGGCCGCCAAAGAGGTGAAGCAGCTGCGCCTGCAACTGGAGCACCTCCTGGGTGCGCGGGAGCGCTGGGCCACGCCCGTACTGCGCGTGCTGTTCGACGCCCTGTGGCAACGCGCCCGGGGCCGGCGCCGCTCGGCGGAGCACGAACGGGTTTGGCTCAACCTGGCCGGGTTTTGCCTGCGCCCCGGCTATGGCGATCCGCTGGACGACGGACGGCTGCAGCAACTTTGGACCCAGTTCCCGCTGGGCGTGCAGCACCGCCACGACAAGCAGGTGTGTGCCGAGTGGTGGACGCTGTGGCGCCGGGTGGCCGGTGGCCTGGCCGCGCCTGCGCAGTTGCGCTTGCTGGAGGACTTTGCCTACAACGTGTACCGCGACGTGCTGGGCCCCCCGGTCAGCGAGGTGAATCCGGTCCAGGGCAGCACCGACGACATGCTGCGCCTGGGCGCGTCGCTGGAGCGCATTCCGCCGGACTACAAGGTGGAAATTGGTGAATGGTTGCTGGACCGCCTGCAAGCATCCTACGGCGCGTCGCATCCGACGCGCCAGCGCGATAAGCACGACCCGGCCGGCGTCAGCCGCACGCTGTGGGCGCTGGGCCGCATCGGTGTGCGCCAGCCGGTCTACGGCAGCCCCCACGACGTGGTGCCCGCCGACACCGCATGTGCCTGGGTCGAAACCCTGCTGACGCTGGACTGGAAACACACCGAAGCCGCCGCCTTTGCCGCCGTCCACCTGGCCCGTGTGACCGACGACCACAGGCGTGACCTGCCGCAGGCTGTGCGGGAGCGGGTGCTTCACAAGCTGCTGGCGATCCATGCGCCGCCGATGTGGGTGGACATGGTGCGCCACAGGGTGGCGCTGGACGCCGCCACCACACGCCGTGTGCTGGGGGAATCCCTGCCGCCGGGGCTGGTGTTGATGGCGTGAGGGAGGCATCAAGCACGCTACGCCGGGGCTTCCCGTACTCGGCAGCGAGGTGACGGTTCAGGCACGCCAACCATTGTTTATCGCGCTGACCCGCGCTTTTGTCCGCAAGCTGGGTTGCTCACCTACGGAATGGCGCATTCCATTTTCAGATCAATGGGAGATGAGGCGCACCGACGCAGGCAGTGCTGTAGCACGACAAGGAGGGGCAACGACATATCGCATTGATATGGAAATGGAATCAGGAATGAACAAGAAACAATTCCGTGAGTACCGATGTGAGGCGTACGAGTCAAGGAACACTGTGTGTGAATCACCCCGGAGGTCGAAAACAACAGATACGATCTGGTCCCGTGAACCACAGGAAACCTTATGCATGCATACATACGACAACCAACTCTTTGTCATCGGCGGTGGTTCGGGTGGTGTGCGCGCTGCCCGCATTGCCGCTGGCCTGGGCGCTCGCGTGGCCATTGCTGAAAACTTTCGTTACGGTGGCACCTGTGTCATTCGCGGTTGCGTGCCGAAGAAACTATTGGTATACGCGGCGCACTTTGCGGAAGATTTTGCCGATGCGCAGGGCTTTGGCTGGACCGTGCCCCCTGCCGAATTTTCATGGCCCCAACTGATCGAGGCCAAGAACAGGGAAATATCGCGCCTGAGCGGCATGTATGAAAAAAATCTGATCGGCTCCCGGGTAGACGTCATGCACGGCACGGCACGTCTGGTGGATGCACACACGGTTGCCGTGAATGGCCAACACGTCACCGCAGAGCATATTTTGGTGGCAACCGGCGGCGCGCCTTTTGTGCCGCCAATCCCCGGTATTGAGCATGCCATTACGTCCAACGAAGTGTTCGACTTGCCCCACTTGCCCAAGCGGGTGCTGATTGTGGGCGGGGGCTACATCGCTGTGGAGTTTGCAGGCATCCTCAATGGCCTGGGTGCGAAAGTGACCCTGTGCTACCGGGGTGCGCAGGTGCTGCGCGGCTTTGACGACGATGTGCGCATGCACCTGCACGGCGAGATGGTGAAGAAAGGCATCACCGTGCTGCTGCGCCAGGACGTGGCGCACATTGACAAACGGGGCGATGGCAGCCTGTCGGTGGCATTCATCGGCGCGCAGACCGACTCGCTGAGCGTGGACGCGGTGCTGTACGCCACGGGTCGCGCGCCCAACACCCAGGGCCTGGGCCTGGCCGAGGTGGGGGTGGACTTGGACAGCGCAGGCGGTGTCAAGGTCAATGCGTTTGGCCAGTCCAATGTCCCCAGCATCCACGCTGTGGGGGACGTCACCAACCGGATTACGCTCACGCCCGTGGCCATTCGCGAAGGCGCTGCGTTGGCCCACACCCTGTTCGGGCCAACGCCCGTCAGCGCCGACCTGACCACCGTGCCATCGGCAGTGTTCAGCCAGCCGCCGATTGGCACTGTGGGCCTGACCGAAGCGCAGGCCTTGGCCCAGGCGGGGCAAATTGATATTTACAGCAGCAAGTTCCGCAATTTGCGCCACACCTTGTCGGGGCGCGATGAGCAGACCTTGGTCAAACTGATTGTGGATACCGCCAACCAGCGTGTGTTGGGTGCACACATGGTGGGGGCGGATTCACCCGAGATCATCCAGGGCCTGGCCATCGCCATTCGCATGGGTGCCACCAAAGCCGATTTGGATGCCACCGTGGCCTTGCACCCTTCGGCGGCGGAAGAATTTGTAACCCTGCGTGACAAAATAACGCGATCAGCGTGATCCTATGAAACAACCGATCTTCATCCAGCTCCACCGTCCCAATGAAACCGGTGTGCGCGCGGAATTGCTGCGTGGCCTGAGCCGAGCGTCGGCACATACGTCGCCCAAATACCTGTACGACGCCTTGGGTTCGCGCCTGTTTGAGGCGATCACCGAACTGCCGGAGTATTACCCCACGCGGACCGAGGCGGCTATTTTTGCACGCCACGGCGACGCCATGGCCACCCATGCGCCACGGCACGCTACGCTGGTGGACCTGGGCGCGGGCAATTGCGCCAAGGCATCCCGTTTGTTTGGCCACCTCGCGCCCAGCCGCTATGTGGCGGTGGATATTTCGGTTGACTTCTTACGCAGCGCATTGGACAACCTGCAACGCCACCACCCGGCGCTGGATATGGTGGGTGTGGGTGCGGATTTTTCTGCCGGTCTGGTGCTTCCCTCCGAGGCGGGCAACCCGCAAACCGATGCCCGCGTGCTGTTCTACCCGGGCTCCAGCATCGGCAATTTTGCGCCGGATGAGGCCCTGGTGTTTCTGCGCAGCGTGCGCGCCACCTGTGGCCTGCACCCGGACAGCGGGTTGCTGATTGGCGTGGATTTGGTCAAGGCCACGGTCGAGCTGGAAGCCGCCTACGACGACGCGCTGGGCGTAACCGCTGCATTCAACCGCAACCTGCTCCTGCACATCAACCGCCTGTGTGGTACCAACTTCGCGTTGCCCGACTGGCGCCATGTGGCGCTGTTCAACGTCGCGGAGTCGCGCATTGAGATGCACCTGGAGGCCACCCGCGCGGTGACCGTGCGTTGGGCCGACGGCACGCGCAGGTTCGCCCAGGGCGAGCGTATTCATACCGAAAATTCGTACAAATGGACGCTGGAGAGTTTCTCGGCCTTGCTCCGCCAAGCGGGGTTTCAAAACAGCACGCACTGGACGGACCCCGAGCAGCGGTTTGCCGTGTTCTGGACAGGCAGCCACGGCTAGCAGGGGGCTGCACCCGATCCAACATGTCGGTGCAAATCGCGGTCAGGTGTCAGCATGCAATAGGTCTTTGACCAGAGCGACCAGGGCAGCCTGTTCGGTGGCGGGTGCAAACAAGGGCGCCCGAAGCGCGCACTGGGCCATGAGTTGGGCGTGCAGGCCGTCGGGCTGCCCCCCTTGTGCCCTGCAACGCAGCAACAATTCGGCCAGCGCGCGCGCATCGCCATGTTCAAAATAGCCTGCGTAATCCGTACCCAGCATGCCAACATTCCCGGGGATGCGCGATGCCAGAACCGGCGTGCCGCTGCACACGGCTTCCAGGATCACATGGGCTCCGCCTTCCATGCGGCTGGGGTGGACCAGTGCATGCGCTTGACCGATGGCGAGCATCGTGGCCTCATGCGGCAGGCCGCCCAGCCAGCGGTAATTGGGGCATTCCCGCATGCAGGCGCTGGCTTGCGCGCCCAATTCTGGGTCTAGCGCATCACCGATGTGGTCGATGAAAATATCCGGGTGATTCTTGAGCAGGCGAGCCGCTTCAAACAGGGTTTGCGGTGTTTTTTCGTCACGCAAATGCCCCACCATCACGACACGCAAATGGTCTACAGACTTGGCCACAGCATGGTGCGCCGCTGTAGACTGAAAAATCACCCGTGCCTTGGGCCGCAGGGCCAGCGGCAGTGCATCCGCTCCGCACGCCTGTAGCACGACCAGCCGACTGGCAAGGCGCAAAGAGGCCTGGGCCTGGGCATCGGATTGAATGTCGCGGTACAAATCGGTGCCGGTCAGCACCACACCCAGACCCCTGGCATCGTTTTGTGCCCCCTGTGCCTGCGCCCAGCGTGCAATGGAATCGGCGCTTCGGCGGGCATGCAGAGCCAACATCGCGTCAAAGGGTTCGCCATTCCAGGTCTGGGCAATCGTGGTCTCAAACAAAGGGCGCAACATGCTCGACCAGCGCCACGCAGTTTGCCAATTGCCATTGTTAGAGGCGGCAACGGCCGGGCAGATGATGAGCACGCGAGGGCTATTCACAAGAAAAATGGGGCGTAAATGACATGGCGAATTGCATGGGTCGTTGTCGAAGGGGTAAAACTTACACTCTATCTTTCATGGTTCCACCGTCGGCAAGCGTGCGGAAATTCAAGTCTAATGCTTCATCCGTTTCTCTGTGTTTCGAGGTCTTTATGCACCGTTTTTCTTTCTTTGGATTCGTACGTTCCGCGCTGGCCATGGTGTTGATCATGCTGGGTTGGGTGGCGCAGGCGCAAGGCGTGTTCAAAGTCACCGCCATCCCCGACGAGTCGCCCACGGAACTGGCCCGCAAGGCGGCACCGCTGGTGAAGTACCTCGAAAAGACGCTGGGCAGACCTGTCGAATTCACCCCGGTGACCGACTACGCCGCCTCTGTGGAGGCCTTGGCCAACCAGCAGGTCGATCTGGCCTGGTATGGCGGCTTTACCTTTGTGCAAGCCAACATGCGCTCGGGTGGCAAGGCGATTCCGCTGGTGCAGCGCGAAGAGGATGAGAAATTCCGCTCGGTGTTCATCACCGGCGACCCCAGCATCAAAACCCTGGCCGACCTGAAGGGCAAGAACTTCAGCTTTGGTTCGCAGTCCAGCACCTCGGGCCATTTGATGCCGCGCAGCTACCTGCTGCAAGCCCATATCGACCCTGACAAAGACTTCAAGCGCGTGGCCTACTCCGGCGCGCACGACGCGACCATTGCCGCCGTGGCTGCGGGCAAGGTGGAAGCCGGAGCGCTGAATATCTCGGTGTGGGAGAAGTTTGTGGCGGAGGGCAAGGTGGATACCAGCAAGGTCAGGGTCTTTTACACCACCCCCGGCTACTTTGACTACAACTGGACGGTGCATGCCAACATGCCGTTGGCGATGCGCGACAAGCTCACCAAAGCCTTCTTGAGCCTGGACCGCAACACGGCAGAGGGCAAGGAAATCCTGGAACTGCAACGCGCCACCCGCTTCATCGCCACCCGTGCCGAGAACTACAAAGGCATAGAGCAGGCCGCCCGCAGCGCGGGTTTGCTGAAATAAATTGCTACTATATTGATAGCGTTCTACGCACATTCCATGAGGGCTACAGTCCATTTTTGCTTATGAAGACTGTTTTACACGCCGTCACCGGCCACCACCCCTCTGCCAAACCGGGGACAGCGCCAGCGGTACACGCGGTGAGCCTGCGCGTGGGTGCGGGTGAGCAGTTGGCCATCATCGGCCCGTCGGGCGCGGGCAAGACCACGCTGCTGCACTTGATCGCCTGCGCGCTCAAGCCCACTGCGGGTTCCTTGCTGCTGGATGGACGCGACCCCTGGCACCAGTCGCGCCGCGCGCGGCTGGCGTTGCAAAAGCTCCGTGGGACACTGTTTTTGGCGCCCCAGGTGCCGCCGCTGCCACTGCGCCAGCGCGTGGTCACCGCCGTGCTGGCCGGGCGATTACCACATGAGGGCCTGTGGGCCAGCCTGCGCAGCCTGTTCTATCCGCAAGACATTGCGCGTGCGCACCAGGCCCTTGCCGGGTTTGATATGGGCGATAAGCTGTTTGATCGGGTGGACCGGCTTTCGGGGGGCGAGCGCCAGCGGGTGGGTCTGGCGCGTGCGCTGGTGTCGCAAGCCAGCCTGTTGCTGGTGGACGAACCCCTGTCAGCGTTGGACCCCACCCGCTCAAAGCTCGCCATCGACACCCTGACCCGCGCCGCCCGTGAGCGAGGCGCCACGCTCATTGCAACGCTGCACCATGTGGACATGGCGCTGGCCCACTTCCCGCGCATCGTCGGCTTGCGCAATGGCGAGGTGGCTTTTGATCTGCCCACCATGCAGGTTACCGCGGCACATTTGCAGGCACTGTATGCACAGCACCTGCATGAATTGACCGGCCCTGCAAGCGCCGAAGCGGATGAATTGCCCAGCGCCCCGGTGCCGGTGGTGATGCACTGCCGCTGAGTCACACCGCGCCATGCCCCACGCCACCATCGATGCCTTGCCCGCCACGGCCCTCATGCCCCCGCGCCCCACCGTGCGTGACCCGGCGTGGCGCGCGCGCGTTTTCTGGACGCTGGCGGGTCTGGCCTTGCTTTGGCCGATGGGGGTGCTGACCGAATTCAAGCCCTGGGTCCTGCTGGAACCCGGTGCTTTGAAGCCAGCGCTGAACTTTGTGGGCGCCTTCTTTCCGCCGCGCACCGATGCCGAGTTTTTGGCTCTGCTGCTTCGCGAAACCTGGCGCACCGTGGCCATGGCCACGGCGGGGCTGACGCTGGCGCTGCTGCTCGCCATTCCCCTGTCGCTCTTGTCGGTGCGGGTGCTGTCGCTCTCCGGCCTGGCCGGGCGTATGACTGTGGGGGCGGCCGTGATGCGCCAATGCGTGCGCTGGCTGCTGCTGGTGCTGCGCAGCGTGCCCGAGCTGGTGTGGGCGCTGGTGTTTGTGCGGGTGGTGGGCCTGGGGCCGACCTCGGGTGTGCTGGCCATTGCGCTGACCTACAGCGGCATGCTGGGCAAGGTGTACGCCGACATTCTGGAGAGCGGCGACGCCCATGCCACCAGCAGCCTGATGCGCAATGGCTCCGGCCGTCTGCAGGCCTTCTTTTATGGTTTGCTGCCACAAAACGCCGCGGAGCTGACCAGCTACACCGTGTACCGCTGGGAGTGCGCCATTCGCTCCAGCGCGGTGCTGGGCTTTGTCGGGGCCGGTGGTTTGGGGCAGCTCATGGACTCGTCCATGAAAATGTTCAACGGCGCAGAAGTGGCCAGCATCCTGCTGGTCTTCATGGCCCTGGTGTGGCTGGCCGACCGCATGAGCTCGGCTCTGCGCAAGAATCTGGGCTAGAGGAACCACTATGCCGCAAAGCAGCGCCGCCAAAGACAGCTACCAACTTCCACCCAAGCTGTTTGATGCCCGCTGCAAGGCGTGTTGGCTCGTGCTGGGTGTGCTGTTGCTGGTGGTGGCCAGTTTTGCCACACTCGACCTGCAGTGGGCGCAGTTCTGGTCCTGGAGTGCGCTGCAAAAAATGGGGCGTTTCGTGGGCGAACTGCTGCAGCCCGAGACCAGCGCGCGGTTTGTCGGGAAGTTGCTGCCGGCCATGCTGGAAACACTGGCCATGTCGGCCCTGGGCACGCTGCTGGCGGCGGCACTGGGCCTGGCCTTGGCACTGCCCGCCGCACGCACCCATGCGCAAGACCCGGCCCGCTGGCGCGGCGCCACCCGGCTGTGTCTCAATGCCCTGCGCAGCACACCCGAGCTGGTATGGGCCGCACTGTTGTTGATCGCAGCCGGTCTGGGGCCGTTTGCGGGCACATTGGCCCTGGGTCTGCATACCGCGGGTGTGCTGGGCCGCCTGTTTGCCGAATGCCTGGAAAACGCCACGCCCGGCCCGGCCTTTGCACTGCGCGTTCGCGGCGTCGATGAGGTGCGCGTGTTTTTCTACGCCACCTTGCCGCAAGTGTTACCGCAGTTGCTGAGCTACACCTTGTACCGCTGGGAAAACAACATCCGCGCCGCCGCCGTGCTGGGCGTGGTGGGCGCCGGAGGCCTGGGCCAGATGCTGGCCTTTCATATGGGTCTGTTCCAGATGGGGGAGACCAGTAGCGTGCTGCTGGCCATGCTGGTGTTGGTGGCCTTGGTGGATGCGCTCAGTTATGCGATGCGTCGGGCACTTTCACGGTAAATATGGCCCAAGCCCCCGTGCAATCTGCGTGAGCAGCTATCAATACAGTAGCAATCCGGCGGCGCGATAGGCACCCGACATCTCACCCCGCCACGGTACGAAACCCGGCAAACACATCCGTGCGGTGGGGCTGGAAAAAATTGCGGTAGCGTGGGTGGTGCATGCGGTCGTGGCTGGCGAAGGCGCCGCCGCGCAGCTCGCGGTGGTTGCCAAACCAGGGTTGCGAGTAGGCGTGGTAGGGGCCGGGTGTGAAGCCGGGGTAAGGCGCAAAGGCACTGGACGTCCACTCCCATACGCTGTGGCCCCAGTGAAAACCGGGCTGCGTTGTGGCCGCATGTTCCCACTCGCTTGCAGTGGGCAGCCGTCGCCCGGCCCACAGGCAATAGGCCTGGGCTTCAAAGGCGTTCAGGTGCATGGCCGGTGCCATGGCATCCAGTGGCAGCCATTGGTCAAACCAGCGCATCTGCCAGCCGCCATCCGGTCCGCGCCGCCACTGCTGTGGGTGGGCACAGGCCGAATTCGTGCGCCACACCCCGGCCTCATGGGGCCAATACGGTGCGTGGTCGTAGCCACCGGCTTCGACAAAGCGCGCAAACTCGCCCGCAGAGATCGGGGCGCTGTCGATCTCGAAGTGGCCGAGGCACACAGCCATGGCGGGGCGTTCGTTGTCGAAGGCAAAGCCTGCCTGGGTGTCGCGGTATCCAATACAGGTATCCGTGCCAGGCACGGTGAGCGCCCGGCTGACGGGCAACCGTGGCACGGTCACTCCGTGCGGCGCTGGGTAAGCCAGCGCGGAGCGCATCCAGCAAAAGGCTTCACCGTGCATATCTTCATGGAACAGTGCCAGGCGATGAAAGTACAGCGGGTCTTGCGCGGCATCGGTGGCCGCAGGCGCGCCCGCTGGCAGTGCCGCGATGCAGGCTTCCAGCTGACCCGACAACATCGGCACCAGTTCAGCGCGCCCAGGCATGGCCTCCACCCATCGCTGGGCATGCGCCAGTCGTGCCGAGTCAAATAATGCGTCCGGTCCGCAAAAGCGCGGCGGTCGGGCGGCGTGCACCATTCCCTGCGCATCGCAGTGATGGGGCCCGCGCAAAATCCAGAACTCGGCAAACCAGGCGACGTGCGCCAGTTCCCAGGCTATCCGGTTGATGCCCAATTGCCGGGGCGGATTCCATTGCGCAGGTGTCAAGTCCTCCACCAGCGACCAGGTGCGCAGGCGGCTGTCTCGCAGGGCAGAGGCAAGTTCAAGGCCGCTGAGTTGTCGTGGGTCAGTCATCGGTTCAGGCAGGGTGCGTGTGGGAACGGGTATTTGTCATGCGCCGATTTTGATGGATATCGTCCTCAGGCGTAGCCTGGCTTGCACCGCCCTGTAGCGACGCAATCAATGGGCAGAAAACACTTCCCTGCCGCAGATGGCAGGCGCGCACGTCCTGGAGCTTGTGTTCACGCTAATCGAGAGTGGCACCATTGGTGGCCCCCGAGGCCGGTGAGATTATTCAGACTGCGGTTCTGGCGATCGGGGCGCGAATGACGGTGCAGGATGTGGCAGACGTGGCAGCCATTGCAGATTTTGTGATCCGCAATGCAGTTGGGCGTTGACGTGGCTGAAACGCCTAGAGCGCCCAACTCCCCAGCTGGTAGAAGTCAAAACCGCTGCTACGTCCGCCCAGGCACTGCGCCAAAAAGTCTTCTGTTTTTCTGAAATAACTCAGGTTGTCGGGCCACCGGTGCAGGCCGTGGCCCGCATTTTTGTAGACATGAAAATCGACCGGCTTGCCCGCCTGGTTCAAGGCATCCACGAGGCGCGTGGATTGCTCGACTTTGACCCGCACGTCACGGGCTCCATGCAGTACCAACATGGGCCCCCGCACCTGGGCCGCGCGGTGCAGGGGCGATTTGGCGTCCATCACGGCGCGGTCTTCAGGCTTGGCCGGGTCACCCAGATAGCGCACCCACCGGGGTTTGTCCAGGTCCCAATAGGGCGGCGCGCTGTCCAAGAGACTCGCCAGGTCGGACATGCCCACCATGCTGATGCCGCAGGAGAAACGATCCGGGGTGAAGGCCATGCCCACCATGCTGGCGTAGCCGCCGTAGCTGGTGCCCATGATGGCCACTTTGTGGGGATCGCTCACCCCTTGGGCCACCAGATGGTCAATGCCGTCCAGCAAGTCGGTGTGCATCTTGCCCGCAAACTCACCTTTCGCCGCCTCCATGAAGGCCCGGCCATAGCCGCTGGACCCCCGGTAATTGACTTGCAAAACCGCATAGCCCCGGTTGGCCAGAAACAAGGGCATCGGGTCATTTTCAGATGCGAAATCCCGTGACCAGGGGCCTCCGTGCACATACACCACGGTGGGGAACGCTTTGCCATGGCTGGACCCAGGCAATGTCAGGTAGCCGTGCAGTTCCAAGCCGTCCCGGCTTTGAAACTGCAGCGGTTTTTGCTGCGGCAAGTCCCCCAAAGCGTGGATGCGGCTTCGTGTGTGCTCGCCAAGCACCAGCGTTTGGTCTTGCGACACCGTGTAGAGAACGGTTTCCCCGCCGGTTTCCCGCTTGACCGATGCAACGATCAGGTTTCCATCACGGCTGATGCTGTCAAAATCCAGCCGGGTGTGCGCGGTGCCTCGCAGTTTGTTTGCCGCCGCTTGCAACTTCGGGTCGAAAAACTTCCATTCCTGGTAGTTGGGGTCCAGCGCCACGGCAAGCGGCTCCAAGGTTTGGGTGCTGATCAAAGCTTGGGAAATGTCCACGCGCGGGTCTGCATACACCACCTGTTCCGCGCCATTGCGCAGGTCCACCTTGACCAGGGCCAGCTTGTCGCGTCCCCGGTTGGAAAGTGCCCACAGGAATTTTTTGTCGGCCGATACTTCCAAGGGCCGAACCGTATCCGCGTCATCGACACGGAACACGGCATGCCACTGCGTGTTGCTGGCGTCGCTGGGTGTTTCATAGACCCATTGGTCGGCGTCTTTGCGGGCGCGACCCAACACATGGCCTGCTTTGTCCGTGAGCCACCGTGCAACGCTGCCGGGGTTTTCGGCGAGCAGGTTCAACTTGCCGGACGCCTGGTCGTAGCGGTACAGGTCAAATACCTTGGCATTGCGCTGGTTGTTGGCAATCAACAGGTCGGAGCTGTTCTGCACCAGGGACTGGATGAAGGACTTGGACCCGGCGAAGGGGGTCAAGTCTTTCAGGTTTGTGCCGTCTGCAAAGGTGTCCAACTGGTACACATGGGTATTTTCATTGCCGTTGTCCAACTGAAACAGGACATGCCGACTGTCCTCGGCCCACAGTCCGGGGGCTGGGATGCCGTAGCTGCGAACGGCGCCGGTTTGCAAATTTTTAACAAACAGTCCGGGCCCCAGTCCTTTGCGGGCCACCCACATCAGTTGCTTGCCATCGGCGGACAGTTGGTAGCCCCCATTGCCATCCCAGTTCGCCACATAGGTGCGCACTGGCACCAGAGGCGGGAGGGTGGACTGGCCTGTTTGGGCATCGCGCAGGCCAGGGTGCGTGGGGGCGGTGGAGCAGCCACTGAGCAGTGCTACGCACAGCGTGGCGGCGGCCAAAGTGGGTTGGGAGAATGTTTGCATGGGGGGATGGGGCGGTTGCGTCCGCAAAGTGGAGTGACCGGATAATAAATGCCCCGTGTCTCGTTGGATCGCAAGGAGCCCGTTATGCCTTTACGTGAATTGTTTGCAACGCTCTACCAGGGGGCGGACGGCCACGCACTCCGTGGAGAGGCCGTTGGCGTTGCGCGGCCTTGCAGGCTTCAGGGCTGGTCCGCCAAAGAAAAAATCCGTGGCATGGCGACCCATTTTTCCCCTGCGGGTGTCCACGGCGTGGGGGCCTGGTAGGTCCACATCAGGGCCTCCCAGCGCGCGACAGCGGGGTTGTGGATAGCGGCCTGCGCCATGGCGGTGGCGTCGTACACGGCATCGTCCACGTCCATCACCATGAACAGCCGTGTGCCCAAGCGGTAAATTTCCATTTCCAGTACGCCGTGCTTACGCAAGTGCTCGCACACTTCTGGCCAAATTTTTTCATGGGCTTTTTCGTAGTCGGCGATGCGTTGGGCGTCATCCACCAAGTCCAGTGCCAGGGCGTAGCGCATAAGTTTCCCAGAGTTTGTTGAAGGGGGTGGTAATCAAAACACACGTTTATCGAGCAAGCAGGACTGCATTTGCCGCAGATCAGGACGCAGCTCCTCGATGCCAATACGCAAGGCCACGCCGGTGGCGATGATGTCAACAATCATCAAATGCAGCAGGCGCGACACCATGGGGCAATAGCGCTCAAACCCTTCCGGGTGGTCGGCGGCCAGGTGGATATGGCCTGCCAAGGCCAAAGGCGAACCGCTCGATGTGATGACCAGGGTGGTGGCACCATTTCTGCGGGCCATGTCGCAGGTGGCGATCAGGTCCCGGGTCCTCCCTGAGTTGGAGATCACCAGCGCACAGTCGCCCGCGCGCATGACGGACGCACTCATGAGCTGCATGTGGCTGTCGCCGTAGGCTGTGGCCGGGATGCCCAGCCGAAAAAATTTGTGCTGGGCATCCTGCGCAACAATGCCCGAGTTACCCAGGCCAAAAATCTCGATGCGTTTATGGCTTCGGTAGGTTTCGACCAGGGCCTTGACGGCGCTCTCGATGCGGGGCCTGTTGGCATTGCAACGGTAGGTCGCAACCGCAGCCATGGTGTCATCGATGACCTTGACCAGGATGTCGTTGATTTTGTCGTCCACGTCCACACTGCGGTGCACAAAGAGGACGCCTTCGTGCAGGCGGCCGTCCAGTTTGAATTTGAAGTCTTTCAAACCGTCATAACCCAAGCTGCGGCAAAACCGCACCACGGTGGGTTTGCTGACCTGGGCCAGGCCAGCCAGTTTGGCGACGGGCAACCGGGAAAAAATCAGCGGATCGGACAACACCAGCCTGCCAACGCGTTGCTCTGCCGGTGGCAAAGAAGCCAATGCCGCGCTGATTCGGTTGAGCATGGTTGCTTCAATGCGCCAGGCGGAGCACCGTGCCTGCCGCGCCACCGGGGTAGGACGCGGACAGCTTGAACTGCTCCACCGTGCCCACCAGATCCTGTGCCTGGCTTTGCAGGCCGCTGGCGGCCGCAGCCATCTGCTCAACCAAGGCGGCATTTTGCTGCGTGGCCTGGTCCATCTGGGTGACGGCTTCGCCCACCTGGGAGACGCCCGCGCTTTGCTCGGAGCTGGCTGCGCTGATTTCCGCCACGATATCGGTGACCCGGCGGATCGCGTTCACCACCTCGGTCATGGTGGCACCGGCTTGGTCTGCTAGTTGGTTGCCTTGTTCGACCCGCTCCACGCTGGCACCGATGAGGTCTTTGATCTCTCGGGCCGCCTGTGCCGACCGGCCAGCCAGGGAGCGCACCTCGGACGCCACCACCGCAAAGCCACGGCCCTGCTCACCGGCGCGGGCGGCTTCCACGGCGGCGTTCAGCGCCAGGATGTTGGTTTGAAAGGCAATGCCGTCAATCACCCCGATGATGTCTGCAATTTTTTGCGACGATGCATTGATGCCCCGCATGGTTTGCACCACCTGGTTGACCACCTCACCGCCTTGCTTTGCCACCGTGGAGGCGTTCATCGCCACCTGACTGGCTTGGCGCGCGTTGTCGGCGTTTTGTTTGACGGTGGCCCCCAGTTCTTCCATGGAGGCGGCCGTTTCCTCCAGCGCGCTGGCTTGTTGCTCGGTGCGGGCACTCAAATCATGGTTGCCATGGGCGATTTCCGCACTCGCCGTGGCCACCGCGTCCGATCCGTTGCGCACCGCCAGCACCACCTCAGTCAGGTTGGCCTGCATGCTTTTCATGGCGGCCATCAGGCTGCTGCGGTCCTTGGCCTGCAGGTGAATGTCCTGGGTCAAATCACCCGTGCCGATACGCAAGGCCACGCGGGCCGCATCCTTGGGTTCACCCCCCAGTTGCGACACCAGCAGCCGGACGATCCTCCACGAGATGCCCATGGCCAGCGTGATGCCCAGCACTGCCACCACCAGCAGTTGCAGGAGCGCCGTGTGGTAGAGCCTGATGCTGTCCTCAAAGGCCTGCTTGTTGGCGTTTTGCTGGTGCAATATGCCCTCGTCCAGCGCGTTTTGCCAGACGTCAATTGCACCACCCAGCAGCTTCAGTGTTTTGATGGCCTCTGAATCCCTGTGCGCCTGCACGCTGTCATACATGCTGGCCAGCAAGGGCGCTGCCTTCTGGTAGGCCCCGTCCACCTGGTTCCACAAGGCCGTGGTGTCGGTGCTGTCATGGGTTGGGGCCAGCGTGTCACGCACACGCAGGTACATGGCGGCTTCTTTTTTGAAGAAGCGGACCTCTTCGCCGATTTCCGCATCGCTGTTGAGCAGCACGATCTTGCGCACCGACAGGCTGATTTTTGACACCGATTTGTGCAAGGCCTGCGCGATGGCAATCTGGGCGTTGTGGGTGTTTTCAATGGCATCCAGATTGGAATGCATGCGGCGCATCAATTCGGCGTTGAGGGCACTCGACACCAGATACACCGCGACCAGCAAGCCAAATCCCGCGTACAGAATTTGGGAGATTTTCAGGTTGGCAATTTTCACGGTGCAGCCTTTCGGGCAGAACGCTTTATTCCGTTTTCAGATCCATGGGAGATGAGGCGCCCCGACGCAGGCAGTGCTTTAGCACGACCAGGAGGGGCAACGACATATCGCATGGATATGGAAATGGAATTAGGAGAGGGCGCGGTCCAGGTGGGTATAACCACCGTCCACAAACACCCACTGCCCCGTGGTGTGGGAGGACGCATCGGACAGCAAGAAAACACACATCCTGGCGATTTCTTCCGACGTGGTCATGCGCTGGCCCAAGGGGATTTTTTGCGTGATGCTGGCCAGCTTGGCTGGCGCGTCATCAAAGCTGTTGATCCAGCGGGCGTACAGCGGCGTCATGACTTCGGCGGGGATCACCGCATTCACCCGAACGCCATCGTTCAGCAAGGCGGCGGCCCACTCCCGGGTGAGCGACAGTTGGGCCCCCTTGGAAGCGCAGTACCCGCTGGTGTTGCCCTGGCCGGTGAGCGCGGTTTTGGACGACACGTTGACGATAGCCCCCTTGCTGGCCTTGAGGTGCGGCACGCAGTAGTGCGCCATCACGTAGTAGTGGATGAGGTTGCGCTCCAGCGAGCCGACAAAGGCATCGCGCCCCGCATCCAGGCCAATGTTGTCGTTGATGCCCGCGTTGTTCACCAAGCCGTCCACCCGCCCAAATTGCGTGATGACCTGCTGCACGGCGGCGGCGCAGGCAGCATCGTCCGACAACTCCACCTGCACAAACAGATGAACCGGTGCCTGGGCTGCCAGTTGCGCCGCAAACTCGGGCGCCATGGGGCTTTTGCCCAGCACCACGGGGATGGCACCTTCTTGCGCCAGCGCCAGTGATATGGCGGCACCAATGCCGCTGGCCCCGCCAGTCACGATGATGACTTTGTCCTTGAGATGCAGATCCATACAAATTCCTGGTTGGTGTTCAAAGGGGTGTGGCGGGCAGGTTCAAGCCATAACAACGGATGGCATTACCGCTCCAGAACGCGGCCTGCTCTGCGGCGGACAGCGTGGTGTTGGCCCAGGTCTGGGCCAGTCCGTGCACCGCGTCGTAGGGGGCGATAAGTTGGCACACGGGCCAATCGGAGCCGTACATCAGCCGTTGTGGCCCAAAGACTTCCAGCGCGTGGTCAAAACAGGCCCAGATTTTTTTCTCATCGCTGTGCGACAGGGCGGAGCCTGGAGCTTGGTGTGCCTCGGTCACCAGGCCCGACAATTTGCACATCACATGGGGCAGGGCGGCCAGTTGGCCCAGGTTGCGGCGCCAGTGGCAAGCTACTTCGTTGCTGCGGGCCCAGTCCCGCAGGGCGGGTTTGCCCACATGGTCCAGCACCAGCCAGTGGTCCGCATGCCGCGCGCACAGCGCGAGCGCCGAGGGCAGTTGGTGGTCGAACACCAGCACGTCGTACACCAGCTCGCGCTTTTGCAACGCTGCCAGCCCCCGCTGGACCCCGGGTGCCGCCACCCAGTCCTGCACCTGGGGCTCGTCTTGCAGAATGTGGCGAAAGCCCTTGAGGGCGGGGTGGGCGCACCAGCGCTCCAGACTGCCGTCCATCTCGGCCGACAACAGGTCGATCCAACCCACAACCCCCAACACCTGCGGATGCTGCGCTGCCATCTGCAACAAGAAATCAGTCTCCTGCGGGGTGCTGCGCGCTTGCACCGCCACCACACCACCGATGCCGGCCAGGCGCAGGGCGCCCTCCACGTCGCCGGGCAGGCAGTCTTGCTGCAAAACCGGCATGCCGTCGCTGATCCAGGGAAAGTCCTCTGCGCGGTAGTGCCAGTAGTGCTGGTGCGTGTCGATCTTCATCGTTCAATGGGCCGGGGCCTTGAATTCGTACTCTTGCAAAGACGCGGGTTTCATGGTGATCGAAAAGCCGGGCGCTTGTGGCGGCATGTAGGCGGCATTCTGGATCACGCAGGGGTCCACAAAGTGCTCGTGCAGGTGGTCCACAAACTCGATGACGCGCCCTTCGCGGGTGCCGGCAATGCACAGGTAGTCGATCATGGACAAGTGCTGCACGTATTCGCACAGACCCACGCCGCCCGCGTGCGGGCACACGGGTAAGTTGTATTTGGCGGCCATCAGCATCACGGCCAATATCTCATTGACGCCGCCTAAACGGCAGGAGTCGATCTGCACCACGTCGATGGCGCCGCGCATGATGAGCTGTTTGAAGATGATGCGGTTTTGGCACATCTCGCCCGTGGCCACTTTCACCGGGTGCACACCCTCGCGGATCACACGGTGGCCTTCGATGTCGTCCGGGCTGGTGGGCTCTTCGATGAACCAGGGCTTGGCAAAGGCCAGCGCACGCACCCATTCCACCGCCTGGCCCACATCCCATACCTGGTTGGCATCGATCATCAGTTGGCGGTCCGGCCCCAGCACCTCGCGCGCAATGCGCAGGCGGCGAATGTCGTCGGCCTTGTCGCGCCCGACTTTCAGCTTGATGTGGTTGAAGCCCGCATCGGTCGCTTCCTTGCACAGGCGCCGCAGCTTGTCGTCGTCGTAGCCCAACCAGCCAGCGGACGTGGTGTAGCAGGGGTAGCCCTCGCGCTCCAGCGTGGCACAGCGTTCTTCCTTGCCCACAGCCCGCTGCTGCAGCAAGGCCAAAGCCTCCTCCGGCGTGATGCAGTCGGTGATGTAGCGAAAGTCGATGAGCTTGACCAGCTCTTCGGGGCTCATGCGGGCCACCAGCTTCCACACCGGCACACCTTCCTGTTTGGCCCACAGGTCCCACACTGCGTTGACCACGGCACCGGTAGCCAGGTGGATGGCGCCCTTGTCCGGGCCGATCCAGCGCAGCTGGCTGTCGGAGGTGATGTGGCGCCAGAAGCGCCCCATGTCCTCGGCCACCCAGGCCATGTCCAGGCCCACCACCAGGTGGCGCATGGCCTCGATGGCGGCGCAGCAAATCTCATTGCCCCGGCCAATGGTGAAGGTCAGGCCATGGCCTTCCAGGCCCGGCTGGTCGGTTTCCAGAATGACGTAGGCGGCGGAGTAGTCCGGGTCCGGGTTCATGGCGTCGGAGCCGTCGAGGTGCTGGGACGTGGGGAAGCGCACGTCCACGACGCGCAGGTGGGTAATCTTGCTCATGTCAGGCCTGTATGGTCGTTTGCGTTTGCGTTCCCAGGCCGTCAATGCCCAGGTGCATGGTTTGTCCGGCGCGCAGGTACAGCGGTGGCTTTTGCCCCATGCCGACGCCGGGCGGTGTACCGGTGGAGATGATGTCGCCGCTCTGCAGGCTCATGAAGCTGCTGAGGTACGCAATCAGGAACTGGACCCCGTACACCATGGTCGAGGTGCTTCCATTTTGGTAGCGTTTGCCATCCACTTCCAGCCACATCTTCAGCGCCTGCGGGTCGGGCACTTCATCGGCGGTCACCAGCCAGGGGCCGGTGGGGCCGAAGGTGTCGCAGCCCTTGCCCTTGTCCCAGGTGCCGCTGCGGTCCAACTGGTATTCACGCTCGGACACATCGTTGATCACGCAGTAGCCCGCCACATGGGACAGTGCATCGGCTTCGTCAATGTAGCGGCCGCCCTTGCCAATGACCACGCCCAGCTCCACTTCCCAGTCGGTCTTGAGCGAGCCACGGGGGATTTCCACCGCATCGTTCGGCCCCACGATGGCGCTGGTCCATTTGTTGAAGACCACCGGCTCGGGCGGCACCTGCATGCCGCTTTCGGCGGCATGGTCAGAGTAATTCAGCCCGATGCAAATGAACTTGCCGACCTGGCCCACACAGGCCCCCAGGCGCAAGTCTTTTTGCGGATGTCCCGCCACCAGGGGCAGGCTCTCGATGTTCACGCCACGCAAACGCGCCAGGCTCTCGGGCAGCAGCGCGGCACCGGCCACATCGGCAATCTGCCCCGAGAGGTCGCGCACGCGGCCGTGAGCGTCCAACACACCGGGCTTTTCCTGGCCTGGCAATCCGTAGCGTACTAATTTCACAGTCGTATCCTCAGAATAAAAACAAAACGGGGCAAGGCTCTGGCACTTCTACAGCCACAGCGCACTTGCCCCAGGGGGAATCAATCGTAAAGAACAGCCGCGATCTTGGCGTCTTTCATATTGGTCTTGTCGTAGTAGTAAAAGCCGGTGTCGATGATCTTGGGCAGCTTCTCGCCCTTCAAGGCCTTCACGGCGGCTTCCACGGTTTTGTAGCCAATGCCCACGGGGTTTTGGGTGATGGCGCCGGCGATGGTGCCGTCGTTGATCATGTCTTTTTGGGCCTTGCCCGAGTCAAAGCCGATGATGACCACGCCCGTCTTCTTGGCTTCTTTCAAACCCTTGCCCGCACCAATGGCCGAACCCTCGTTGGTGCCGAAGATGCCCTTGAGCTTGGGGTGGGCCTGCATCAGGGTCTTGGCAATCTCCGCCGACTTCAGGTGGTCGCCACCGCCGTACTGCACGTCCACCACCTTGATCTTGGGGTACTTGGCCTTGATCTGGTCCACAAAACCGTCACGGCGGCCGGTGCCGGTGGTGCTGGTCTGGTCGTGCCCAATGACGGCCACTTCGCCTTCGCTGCCAATCTTTTCGGCCATCTTGTCTGCGGCCAGAGCTGCCGCGGCCTTGCTGTCGGTTTGTGTGGTGGTCAACACGATGTCGCTGTCCACGCCAGAGTCAAAACCGATGACGGGGATGTTGGCGGCCTTGGCTTTTTTCAGCAATGGAATCGCAGCCTTGCTGTCCAGCGCGGCAAAACCAATGGCGGCAGGTTTCTTGGCCATTGCGGCCGACAGCATGTCAATTTGCTTGTCCACTTGTTGTTCTGTTTCAGGGCCTTCAAAGGTGACCTTCACCTTGTAGTCCTTGGCCGCCTGGTCCGCGCCTTGCTTCACCGCTTGCCAGAACTGGTGCTGAAAACCCTTGGAGATCATGGGGATGTAGATCTCCTGGGCGGATGCGATGCTGGCAAAACCTGCCAGGGCCAAGCCAGCAGTCAAAGCCAGCAGTTGTCTCTTGGTATTCATGGGTTGTCTCCTGTTGAAAAAATGAAAATAACTCTCTCGGGACTCACGGGAACGGGGTGGGGTAGATCGGTGTGTGGGAGGTTAGCCAGCCTCCCTATTTCTTGTTGCGGCGCAGGTTGTCGGTGTACACGGCCAAAATAATGATCAGCCCGGTCAGCACCATTTGCCACTCCTGGGCCACCGACATGATGCGCAGGCCGTTGATCAGCACACTCATGATGAAGGCGCCAATGAGGGTGCCCAGAATGGTGCCGACACCGCCGCTCAGCGAGGTGCCGCCAATCACCACCGCCGCAATGGCGTCCAGCTCGTAGCCCTGGCCCAGGGCGGGTTGCGCCGAGTTCAGGCGCGAGGCAATCAGCAAGCCCGCAATGCCGCAGACCCCGCCGCTGAAGGTGTAGATGATGACCTTCCAGCGGTCCACATTCACCCCCGACAGGCGCACAGCTTCTTCGTTGCTGCCCAGTGCAAAGGTGTAGCGTCCCAGCGCGGTTTTGTTCAGCACCACGGCGCACACGATGGCCACCAGAAACAGGATGAGCACGCCATTGGGGATGGGCAGGCTGGGGAGCACATCGCCGATCAAGGAGCCCAGGGCGATCTGGTCGAACCCCTCGACTTCACCGAAATAGATGGGGCGCGTCTGGGTGATGATCAGCGACACGCCTTTGAGCAGCATCATCATGCCCAGCGTGGCAATGAAGGGCGGGACTTTCAGCTTGGTGATGGCCAGGCCCGACAGGCTGCCCGACAGAGCGCCCATGGCCAGGGCGCCCACGATGCCCAGCGGCATGGGCAGCCCCAGGTTCACCATGAACACGCCCGCCATCACGGCGCAAAAAGTCATCAGCACACCCACCGACAAATCAATGCCCGAGGTGATGATGATGAAAGTGCTGGCAATGGCCAACACCCCAATGACGGTGGTGGACTGCAGGATGCCGATGATGTTGTCCTGCGTCATGAAGGCATCGGGTTTGAGCACCGTGAACACGGCGATCAGCGCAATCAGGCTGGCAAAAGCCAGGAGTTTCTGTTGGGCCTGGCCGCCGGATAGGCGGGCCAGCCAGGAGGGAGAAGCGGAGGGTGCAGACATGGGGGTGTACCTTGGTTTTGGGGGATATCAGTGCACAGCGGCGGCATCGGTTTCGCGCCGGGTCGCCAGTGCCATCAAATTTTCTTGGGTGGCTTCGCTGCCGTGCACTTCGCCAGTGATGCGGCCTTCACACATCACCAACACGCGGTGGCTCAGGTGCAGCACCTCGGGCAACTCCGAGGAGATCACCACAATGGCGCGGCCTTGCGCCGCCAGCTCGTTGAGCAGTTTGTAGATCTCACTCTTGGCGCCCACGTCGATGCCGCGCGTGGGCTCGTCAAAAATCAACACATCACAGTCTTGCACCAACCATTTGGCAATCACCACCTTTTGCTGGTTGCCGCCCGAGAGCAGCTTGGCCGTTTGGGTGAGCGAGGGCGTTTTGATGCGCAGCTTTTTCACCATCTGCTCGGAGATGTGGTGTATGGCCGGGCGGTTGAGAAACACGCCCCATTTCAACCAGCGTTTCAGGCTGGGCAGGGTGATGTTCGACTCCACATCCATGCCGGTGGCCAAGCCAAATTGTTTGCGGTCTTCGGACAAATACCCGATACCTGCCTGCACCGCGTCTTGGGGTGAGTTCAGGCGGACCAGTTTTCCGTGCACGCGCACTTCGCCCGACTCAACGGGGTCTGCGCCAAACACTGCGCGGGCCACTTCGGTACGCCCGGCCCCCATCAGCCCGGCAAACCCGAGAATCTCGCCCCGGCGCACCTTAAAACTCACATCCCGAATCGCCCGGCCCCGGTTCAGGCCACGCACCTCCAGCAGCACCGCGTTGGCCGAGGTGTCGGGAATGTGTTTCTCGGTGGCCTCCAGGTTGCGCCCGACCATCATGGCAATGACCTGCGGCAGAGGCGTGCTGGCCGGCACCGTGGCGATGTACGTGCCATCCCGCATGACGGTGATGCGGTCGGCAATGCGCTGGATCTCATCCATCTTGTGCGAGATGTAGACAATGCCCACGCCCTCGCCCTTGAGCTGGCGGATGATGCGAAACAGGTCTTCGATCTCGGCATTGTTCAGCGCGGCCGTGGGCTCATCCATGATCAGCACGCGCGACTTGTGCGACAAGGCCTTGGCAATCTCCACCATCTGCTGGCGCGCCACGGTCAGCTCCTCAATCGGGGTGGTGGGGGCCAGTG
This sequence comes from Rhodoferax sp., assembly GCF_030697375.1. Lineage (GTDB taxonomy): Bacteria > Pseudomonadota > Gammaproteobacteria > Burkholderiales > Burkholderiaceae_C > Allorhodoferax. Next base: position 84,726 of record NZ_JAUYQD010000014.1, read on the forward strand.
CCAGGTGCATGCGGTCGAACAGGGCCTGCGCATCGCGGTTGAGTTGCTCCTCGTCCAGAAACAGGCCGCCCATCTTGCGTGGCTCCCGTCCCAGAAAAATGTTTTGCGCCGCCGTGAGGTGCCCCATGAGGTGCAACTCCTGGTGGATGATGCCAATCGCCAGTGCCTGGGCGTGGGCGGGGCTGGTGATGTCCACCGCCTGCCCGTCCAGCAAAATTTCTCCGCTGTCTTTGCGGTACACGCCTGCCAGGATTTTCATCAGGGTGGACTTGCCCGCGCCGTTTTCCCCCATCAGCGCATGCACCTCCCCGGCGCACAAATCAAAACTGACGCCGTCGAGTGCGCGCACGCCCGGAAACGATTTGCTCAGCTGGTGGATGGATACGAGGGGTGTCACGGCAGGGGTCTCGGTCGGTAGGCGGGTTTGGACAGGCTCAGATGGTGACACCACCATCGACCAGCAGTGTTTGCCCGGTCACAAACCGGGATTCGTCGCTGGCCAGGTACACCACCATGGGTGCAATGTCGTCCACACAGGCCAGGCGGCCCATGGGCTGGCGGGCAATAAAGTCTTTTTCGGCCTGCACCGGATCGGCGGCGCCGGCAATGCGGCCGCGCAGCGAGGGCGTGTCCACCGTGCCGGGGCACAGCGCATTGGCCCGCAGGCCGGCTTTCACATAGTCAGCGGCCAATGATTTGGTGAGGCCAATGACTGCGGCCTTGGTCGCACCATAGGCGCAGCGGTTGGCAAAGCCCTTGATGCTGGAGGCCATGGACGCCATGTTGATGATGGACACGCTGCAGTTCTGTGTCTCCGCCTTGGTCAGCATGGCCGGCAGAAAGGCGCGGGTCATGTGGAACATGCTTTTCACATTCAAATCGAAACTGGCGTCCCAGTCCGCCTCGGTGCAGTCCAGCAAGCTGCCATTGGCCACCATGCCCGCGCAGTTGAACAGGGCGTCCAGGGGCGGTAACTGCTGGGCCAGTTGCAGCACCATGGCGCTGTTGCGCACATCCAGCAAGGCCACATGGATCTTGGTGGATTCACCCGCCAGCGACTCCAGAAACCCGGGGTGGATGTCCGTGGCAATCACCTGCGCGCCCTCGGCCGCGCAGGCCAGCGCGCTGGCGCGGCCAATGCCTTGGGCGGCGGCGGTGATGAGCACTGTTTTTCCTTGCAAACGGCCTTGACGCATGATCTGGACTCCGGTTTAATAATTCACTTATGAATAAGTTATTCAAATATGGGTGAATCATAGGATTGTTTGCACAATACGTCCTTGGTACTTTCCCTAATACGAAGCTGCTCTGCTATAAAAAGCGCCAACTCCCTCCAGACCTCGCCATGCAAGACACCCTCCCCAAGCCCCGTGGCCGTCGCCCCAAAACCAGCGACGCCCCAGAGGCGTTGAACGCCACACCCAACGCCACCGACGACCGCTACCGCGCCCCGGCGCTGGACAAGGGGCTGGACATCCTGGAGCTGCTGGCCACGCAGCCGCAGGGGCTGACCCGCGCCGAGATCGTGAAGGAGATGGACCGCAGCGCCAACGAGATCTACCGCATGCTGGAGCGCCTGGTGGCCCGGCAGTACGTGATGCGCAACGCCTCGGGCGACCGCTACGCCCTGAGCCTGAAACTGTTTGCGCTGGCGCACATGCACCCGCCCCTGAGCCGCCTGATCAACCAGGCCCTGCCCATCATGGATGACTTCGCCCGCAAGGCGGAGCAGTCCTGCCACATGGGGGTGTATGACCGGGGCAATGTGCTGATCAGCGCGCAGATCAACAGCCCGCGCGGGTGGAGCTTTTCACTGCAGCGCGGCGCGCGGGTCGGGCTGCTGGACACGGCCTCGGGCCACGTCCTGCTGGCGTTTTGCGACCCGGGTAGTTTCCAGCGCATGCGCGCCGAACACACGCCGGTGGACGGCGAGGTTCCTATTGCCGAAGACGCACTGGCCCAAACCCTGGCCACCATCCGCGCCAACGGCTACCTGGAGCGCGACAGCGCCCAGTCCTTTGGCGTGGTGGATATTTCGTACCCCATCCTGGGGCCCGACAACACGGCCCTGGCCACGCTGACCTGCCCCTACATCCGGCGCATTGACCGCCACGTGGGCCCGGATCTGGGCCAGGTGCGCGCGTATTTGCACAGCGCGGCGCAGGCGCTTTCGCTCACCCAAGGTATGCAGCGCTAGGTCAAAGGCGTAAACGTCGCGTTTACGCCAGCAAGAAATCTGGATTGGGCTATAAAGACATGGACCGATCAATTATTGGGGCTCCATGCAACACCTCCTCAACCTTTTTGCCGCTATCGCTTTGTTGGTCTGGGGAACGTACATCGTGCGCACCGGTGTCTTGCGGGTGATGGGCGCCAACCTTCGCCATGTGCTGGCGCGCAGCGTGCGCAGCCGCCTGAGCGCCGTTGCGGCCGGGGTGGGGGTGGCAGGGCTGCTGCAGTCCGGCACCGCCACCTGTTTGATACTGGCCTCTTTTGTCGCCCAGGGCCTGATCCCCACCGGTCCGGCACTGGCGGTCATGCTCGGGGCCGATGTGGGCACCAGCCTGATGGCGGTGGTGTTTTCCTTTGACCTGTCCTGGCTGTCGCCCCTGCTGATTGTGGTGGGGGTGGTGACTTTTATCTCCAGCGAGAGCACCACCATCGGCCGGCTGGGCCGGGTGGCCATCGGGCTGGGGGTGATCACCCTGGCCCTGCATCTGATTGTGGCGGCCACCAAGCCCCTGACCCAGGCGCCCGCTGTGGTGGCCCTGTTGGCGGCGCTGCCCAATGAGATCATGCTGGAGATTTTTGTCGGCGCATTGCTGTCCGTGCTGAGCTACTCCAGTTTGGCCATTGTGCTGCTCACGGCCACTCTGGCCGCCGCCGGTGTGTTGCCCTTGGTGGTGGCGCTGGGCCTGGTGCTGGGGGCCAACCTGGGCAGTGGATTGCTGGCCATGATGTCCACCGCCGGCTCAACACCGCAGGCGCGGCGCATCCCCCTTGGCAACCTGCTCTACAAAATTGCGGGCTGCTTGATTTTGATGCCCTTGATGCCGCAAATTGCAGTCCACATCACCCGGCTTTCGGACTCGCCGCTGCACTTGGTGGTGGCGTTTCACCTGCTGTTCAATGTGGCACTGGCGCTGCTGTTTGTGGGCTCGGTCCGGGCGCTGGGTGTGCGGCTGGATGGCTGGTTGCCAACGCCTGACAAAGCGGGCCAGACCCAGCGCCCACAGCACCTGGACCCCACGGCCTTGACCACGCCTTCGCTGGCCATCTCGTGTGCCGCCCGCGAAGCCCTGCACCAGGCCGATGTGGTGGAAACCATGTTGCGGGGCATTTTGCCGGTGCTCAAGGACAACGACCTGGCGCTGGCCGAAAACCTGCGCCGCCAGGACGATACCGTGGACCAGCTGTATTCGGCCATCAAGTTTTACCTGACCCAGATCTCGCGCGCGGCCTTGTCCGAGCGCGAGGGCAAACGCTGGACCGACGTCATCTCCTTCACCATCAACATGGAGCAAATTGGCGACATCGTGGAGCGTGTCATCCAGGACCTGGAGGACAAGAAAATCCGCAAAAACCGGAGCTTCTCGGACGCCGGCATGGCGGAGATATGCCATTTGCATGAGCGCCTGCTCGCCAATATGCGCTTGAGCATGAGTGTGTTTCTGGATGGCAGTGTCGAAGACGCCAAAAAGCTGCTGGCCGAGAAAGTGCTGTTCCGCGACCTGGAGCGCGAATACGCGGCCACCCATTTGGTGCGGCTGCAAAGCAACACCCCCGAGAGCATCAACACCAGCGCACTGCACCTGGACCTGATCAGCGACCTCAAGCGCATCAACTCCCTGCTGTGCTCCATCGCCTATCCCATCCTGGATGCGGCCGGGGCCTTGTCCAAGACCCGTGTCAAAGGGCCTTGGCGCCAGGCCCCACACCTGAAGACGTGATGCGCGCGCGCCGGGCGCAGCGTTTATTCAGCGGTACTGGCGAATGACGCGGTAGCGTTGCTCCCTGTCCCCCGTGGAGACTGCCAGCGCAAAACGGCGTACCCACCACCGCACCGGCGCAAAGGCACTGGGCGGGGCTGCAGCGCCCGCACGCCGTGCCAAGGTGACATGGGGTTGGAAGGGACGTGTCTCCACTGGAAGGCCAAGCCCACGCAGCACCTGGCCCAGCCGGTCATGCAGCGCCTGCAGCGGCGGTGGCACCGCAGCCGTGCACAGCACGGCCAGCCCGTGGGGCCAGAGCTGGGGCTGGTCCAGGTTCAATGCGAAGGGCTGGAACGGCACATCGGCACCCGCCGCAATGCCTTCGACTTGACCGGCGCCCACATTGCCGATGAAGTGCAGGGTGACATGCCAGTCTGCGGGCAGGTAGCGCACACCCCCGGCGGGCCAGGCCCAGTGGCTGGCATGGGCGGCCAGCTGCGCACGGACCCCGTCCTCGGGCCACAACGCCAGAAAAAGGCGCTGGGTGGGGGTGGCCTTGCTGGTATCGGCGCCGGGCTTGCTGCGGGTGGGGAACTGGCGTGCCATCGGATTTTAGCAATGAAATATGCCTGTAGCCCCCGTAGAATATGCGCAAGCAGCTATCGATTTGAGAGCAAATTGAGGTATGCACCTGGGTTCTACACCAGGGTCGTACCCGTGTCTTTGGTGTTGGGCGGCTCTATCAGCACAAAAAACGTGTCACTCTCGGCCACCGGCCGGTGCTCCACACCCTTGGGCACCACAAACATTTCACCCGGGCCGAGGGTTACGCTGGTTTCGCGCATCTCGATGACCAACGTGCCTTGCAGCACCAGAAAGAAGTCGTCGGTGTGCTCATGCCGGTGCCAGGGGTAGCTGCCTTGTCCCCTGGCCACCATCACATCGCTGCCATTGCAGTGTGCGACCGTGATGGGGGCCCAGGGTTCTGTCAGGGTGGGGAAGAATTGGGAGAGATTGACTTTTTGCATGGGCTTGCGGTTGGTGTGAATCTGGATATTCATAACTTAACAGAAACACATTGCTTCGGTGATGCCGGGGTGACTTCCCCCGGGGCTGGCCCGCCAATAGTGCGGGCGCGTCGGCCCGGTCAGGGCTGGCATTGGCCCATTCAGCGCTCAACATGAACAGCACACCACCTTTGACGCCACTTTCTGCCCAGTCTTTTTGCGCACCGCCAATCCCGAGGACACCCCCATCCGCTGTACCACCTGGCCCTGTGGGGCGGCGAGGCGGCGGGCATCTCCAACGTCACACCGCCCGGCGTGGTGGGGCCAGTACCACCGAGCTGCCCGTGGGCGAGCAGGGCATGGTGCTGTTCCGGTCCCCCAATGTGTTCCCCGGTTTTCTGGATGCCGATGACACGGCGCGCGCCTTCACGCCCGAGGGCAGGCTGGCCACCGGCGACCTGGGCTTGTGTCCGTGTTGCAAGGTGGGGCGTTTGCAAGTCATTGCCGTGTTACAGGGGCAAGCCCGCTTGCACCTACCCACTTGCGTGGTGGCGCAACTTTGCCGGAGGCCGCCATTGTGAGGGGGGGGCATTGATTTGCATCGCAGAACCAAACGGGCTGGGGGTGGCGCTGCGCGCTGTGTTGGAGCGACCCCGCACGGGGCAGAACAACACGTTTGCATAGCGACCTGATACAAGCCTTTGTGTCCGCTTGTAGCAATGCTTGCAGGCTGGAGTTATCGCAACCCCGGTCATAATCCGATCCAACAAATGGGGGAAGTTTTCAAACCCCTATCGCGACCGCCTCCGCAGGCGGTTCAGTCCAACATGGTTTATCAGCCGCGGGAGGTGTTCTTGGTTTCTACAAACATTGCAGCGCGGCTGATAAACGCTAATCGTTCGGCGTCTTAGCCACAACATGACGCGTCGACTGCCCATATTTGGCCTATTTCTAGTAGCAGCATCAGTCGCGGCAGACGGGTACCCGCCGGAGGTAGCGAAGTACATTGAGCGCCGTGAAATATGTGAGCATTTCCGCCAAGAGCCCTGGCCGGAAGGTTCCACGGCCGACGACAAGGAGCGAAGGAAATTTATCGCCAGCCAGTTCGAGCGCTACTGCAAAGGCACTGATAAGGCTATTCGAGAACTAAAGAGAAAGTACAAGAACAACCGGGCGGTAATTGAGAAGCTTGAACAATATGAACCGGACATTGAAGGTAAGCGTCCGGTCTGCGCCATCTTGCGAGGTTGAAGCGGATTTGCCACGCTCGTTGTTTTCAACGACGAGGATGGACACATGAAAGACACAGACCGCCAGCGCATTGAGCGCTGCTTGGAAGAATTTGCCGCCTGGCGT
>NZ_JAUYQD010000032.1 GCF_030697375.1 Rhodoferax sp.
CGGGGCTGCTCAAGGACGTGGCAACGCGCTTTGGCGTCAGTCAGTCCTATGTATCGCGAGCGCGAAAACGGCTCAGCCAGCTCGGTCAGGGAAGTCCGGGGGTGCAGTGCAACCACGTGCCCCCGCGCCTGGCCCCTGTGCGCGAGCAACTGTTGGCGCAGGTGGCGCGGGCACCCGATCAAACGCTCCTTGAGTTATGCCAGTGGGTCCAGCGCGAGCATGGCATCCCGGTGGGGGCCACGACCATGGGCAAGACCCTGAAACGGTTCGGGCTGACGCTAAAAAAAAGACCCTGCGCGCCAGCGAGCAGTCCCGCCCCGAGATCGCGCAGGCGCGCGCTGACTGGGCCACCGGGCGGTTGATCTTTCTGGATGAGACCTCGGCCACGACCGACATGACCCCCACGCGGGGGCGATCAATCAAAGGCCAGCGTTGTGTGGGGCATGCGCCTGGCGGCCACTGGCACACCACGACCCTGGTGTGCGCGCTAAGCAGACAAGGCTTGCTCGCGCCGCTGGTGCTCGATGGACCCATCAATGGAGACGCGTTTGGCGCATGGGTGGATCAGTTCCTCGCCCCTGAGTTGCGCCCTGGCGACACCGTGGTGATGGACAACCTGAGCTCGCACAAAGTGGCCGGGGTACGTGAAGCCATTGAGGGCGCGGGTGCGACGTTGCGCTACCTGCCACCCTACAGTCCCGAGTACAACCCCATCGAACACGTCTTCTCCAAATTGAAGACCTTGTTGCGTAAAACCCAGGCCAGAACGGTCGAGGCGCTGTGGACGACCATTGGCGCATTGCTGGACCAATTCAGCAGTGGCGAATGTGAGAACTACATTCGCCACTGCGGCTATTGCAAGTCAGGGTGATTTCGCTCTAGCTCAACGACCTTGATCCTACTTTGGGTCGTGATGACTGCATATTGTATCTGGGGAGGATGGCAAACACCGTCACTTATTGAGGCACAAATGTTTCCCGCAGACATGTCCGGCCGGCTATTTGCTGTCTTTCCGCTGGTATTTTTTAGCGCCGCGTGGTTCCTGCCGCTCCGCTGCTATTGATCCGGCCCGGTGAAGTATTAAGCCGCATAGCGCACGCGGCGATCCTGGAAATAGCCGATAACCCGCTCCGGAGTTCTATCCAGCATGGCCATGTGCTCGTTGGCCGCCTCGCGTAAACGGGCCTTGGTACGCACCGGAACTTTTCTGCCCATCGCCTGCTTCAAGTCCGCGTTGAGCCGCTCCTCGGGGTTGAGTTGAGGGCTGTAGCTGGGCAGATAAAACAGCTCAATTTGCGTGCGTCGCTCAGCCACCCAAGCCTTGACAATTTTGCTGTGATGCACCCGCAAGTTGTCCAGAATCAGGAAGACCTTTTTGCCCGCATCCTTGATCAATGCAGCCAAAAATTCAATGAGCTTATCCGCGTCAAACGCATCGTCAATGATCATCCAGCGTGTCTTGCCCTGGTTGGTCACGGTGGCGATCATGGAGAGCTTTTGGCGGGTGCCTCCCACGGTCTTTGCCACGGGCGTTTTGCCAGCCGGGGCAAAGCTTCTGCCGCGCACATCGGTGTTGACCAAGGCAGTCTCATCACCCCAATGGATTTCGGCTCCCTCCTGGCGGGCACGCAGCTCTATGCCGGGGTATTCGCCCTCCAGCCAGGCCTGCACAGCCTCGGGGTTTTGTTCGTAGGCCCGCCGGATGGGCTTTTGCGGCGTAAAGCCCCAGCGTTGGAGGTATTTTCCGACGCTGCGCACGTGCAATTTGATGCCGTATTCCTGCTCGATGAGCAGTCCCACTGCGGCGCGACTCCACAGAAAAAAATCCATCTTGAGTTGCTCGGGACGTTTGTCGATGATGGTGCGCTCAATGCTGTCTTCCTGAGCCCGGGTGAGCGTGCGTCCCTCCCCTTTACTGCGCCCACGCGCAGCCGGTCGGATGGCGGGCCAACCGCCTGCATCGAACAGGTCGATGCAGGCGCGCACAGCCGGGTAGCTCAAGCCGGCCATGCCGACGATCTGCATGATCCCTATGGCCTTCTTATGCAACCTCACGACTTGCTTGCGCCTTTCGTGCAGTTGCTCCAATGTTTGCTTTCTCGCGTTTTCTTTTTCCATGAACTTTGGAGCACGATTTTTCAGAAAAGTTCATACTTTATCGGGCTGGATCAATAGTTAGCCGTCGAGACTGATACGCGTGCCCGGCAATCTCGGTGGTTTAGCGCACCAGAGCTGCGGCAGCCGCATTTTCTTGGGCCTTCTTGGCAAACTCGGCCCGCAAGGCCTTGAGTTTTTCGCGGGGATCTTCACGCACCGTCGTCTGGTCCAAACCCATTTCAGCAATGAAACGGCTGGGGAGTGCGGCGACCAATTCCCGGCCTTTTTTGCGTCGGCGTGTCCAGCTCACCGCCAGGCTGCGCTGGGCGCGGGTGATGCCCACGTACATCAGGCGGCGCTCCTCTTGCAGGCGGATGGCCATGTCTTCGTTGGCGGACTCATCGGCGCGGCTGGAGCCCCCCAGGGTGTCCGCGCCATCGCCCAGCTTGAAGGGCAACATGCCTTCGGTCACGCCCACCAGCATCACATGGGGCCATTCCAGACCCTTGGAGGCGTGCAGGGTGGACAGGGTGACCACATCCTGGTCTTTTTCACGCTCGCTGATGGTGGACAGCAGCGCGATGGTTTGCGCCACCTCCAATAGATTCTTGACTTCGCGGGTGGTGCTGACGCCTGCGGTGTCGTCCAGTTGGCCGCCGCAGCGCTGGGCCATCCAGTCGCAAAACTCCATCACATTGCTCCACTTGGACGAGGCGGCTTTTTCGCTGTCCTCGCCGTCGTAGAGGTGCTTTTCGTAGTCGATTTCCTTGAGCCACTCGTTCAGGAAGGCCCGTGCGTTCTCGGCACCCTCGGTCTTGCGGGCGCGAAACTCCAGGTCGTTGATATAGCGACCGAACTCATGCAGGCTGCCCAGCGCTTTGGCGCTCAATACGCTGGACAGTGACGAGGCGAACAGGGACTCAAACAGGCTGAGTTTGTACTGGCTGGCAAACACCCCCAAGGCCCCCAGTGTCTGGTGGCCAATCCCGCGCTTGGGCGTAGTGACACAGCGCAGGAACGCAGGGTCGTCGTCGTTGTTGCTCCACAGGCGAAACCAGGCGCACAGGTCGCGGATTTCCGCTCGGTCAAAGAAGCTTTGGCCACCCGATACCTTGTACGGAATGCCGGCCTTGCGCAGCGCTTTTTCGAAGGGTTTGGCTTGGTGGTTGGCGCGGTACAACACGGCAAAATCGCGGAACTCTTTGTACTGCTTGCCCGCCTGCGCCAGGGCACCTTCGGCGCGCAGGCTCTGGATACGTGCCACCGCCCGCTCGGCCTCGTGTTCTTCGCTGTCGGCGTCCACCACGCGCACCGGCTCGCCCTCGCCTAGTTCACTGAACAGCGTTTTGGGGTAGAGCTTGGGGTTGGGGCCGATCACGTTGTTGGCGGCGCGCAAGATGGCGCTGGTGGAACGGTAGTTCTGCTCCAGCTTGATCACCTTGAGTGCGGGAAACTCCACCGGCAATTTCTTCAGGTTGTCCAGCGTGGCGCCGCGCCAGCCGTAGATGGACTGGTCGTCGTCGCCCACGGCGGTGAAGCGGGCTTCGTCCGGCGGCGGGCCGCCCACCAGCAGTTTCAACACCTCGTACTGGGTGGCGTTGGTGTCCTGGTACTCGTCCACCAGCACATGGCCCATCAGTCCCTGCCATTTGCGGCGCACTTCCGGGTAGTCACGCAGCAGTTTCAGGGGCAGGCTGATCAGGTCGTCAAAGTCCACGCTCTGGTAGGCGGTGAGGCGCTCCTCATAACGCGCCATCACGGTGGCGGTGATACGTTCGTTGTCGTCGGCGGCCAGCGCCAAGGCCTGGGCGGCGTTGAGCCCAGCGCTCTTCCAGCCGCTGATGGTCCATTGCATTTGGCGGGCGGTGGCCGCATCCACGGTGCCCCCGGCGTCTTTGAGAATGCCGGTGACGTCGTCGCTGTCCAGAATGCTGAACTGGGGTTTCAGCCCCAACGCGGCACCATCCAGACGCAGCATGCGCACGCCTAACGCATGGAAGGTGCACACCACCACGTCTTTGGCGGCCCGGCCAATCAGGCCTTTGGCGCGCTCGCGCATTTCAGCGGCCGCCTTGTTGGTAAAGGTGATGGCGGCAATGCGCTGCGCCGGCATGCCGGACTCGATCAGCCGCCCAATCTTGTGGGTGATCACCCGGGTCTTGCCCGAGCCGGCTCCGGCCAGCACCAGGCAGGGGCCGTGCAGGTAGTTGACGGCTTCTAGCTGGGCCGGGTTCAGGCCGTGGGAGGGTGGGGCGGACATGCGGGAGGAAATGGGGATCGAATCAGGGGGCGATGGCACAGGGGCGGTGCGCTGCCAAGCCCGCCATCTTAACGGCTGCAGCCGGAAGCCCCCGAAATGCCCCGACAATCCCCTGGTGCTGCAAATCCTTACCGTCACCTTTCCTTTCTTCGCGCTGGTGCTGTGCGGCTACCTTGCCGCCCGCCGGGGCATGTTGCCATTGCAGGCCATTCCTGGCATGAACGGCTTTGTGCTGTTTTTTGCGCTACCGTGTCTTTTATACCGTTTCGGAGCCTCCACCCCGATTGCGGAGTTGTTGGACCCCAGCGTGGCGCTCACCTATCTGCTGTGTGCCCTGGTCATGGTGGCTTTTGTGGTGGCCGTGACCTTGCATGGGCCTGGACAGGGAAGAATTGGCTGGAACGACGCGGCGTTTGGCGCTTTGGTGGGGGCCTTTCCCAATACCGGCTTCATGGGCGTGCCGCTGTTGGTGGCGCTGATGGGGCCGAAAGCGGCCGGGCCAGCGATTGTCACCATCATGGTGGACATGGTGATCACCTCGTCGCTGTGTATTGCGCTGTCGCGTTTGGGCGCGCATTCTGCTGGCAGCAGTGGTATTTCGGCCGGGCAGGCGGCCAAGAATGCGCTCAAAGGTGTGGCCGCCAACCCGATGCCCTGGTCCATTTTGGCCGGTGCCTTGGTGTCATTTCTGCAACTGGACTTGCCCAAACCCGTGGTGAACACGGTGGGCTTGTTGGCCGATGCCGCCTCGCCGGTCGCGCTGTTCACCATTGGCGCCGTGCTGGCGCGTTCCCAAATGCTCGCGCTGGCTGGTGAGGCCCATCCCGTGCATTGGGCCGAATATGTGCCGGTGGCGCTCATCAAGCTGTTTTTGCATCCGCTGCTGGTGTTGTTGGTCGGCGGGGGCGCCATATCGCTGGGGGTGCCCCTGGACCGTTTTGCCTTGACGGTGCTGGTGTTGCTGGCGGCTTTGCCCAGTGCCAGCAATGTGTCTTTGCTGGCCGAGCGCTTTGGGGCGGACAACGGGCGCATCGCCCGCATCATTCTGGTGTCCACCGCGGCGGCGTTTTTTACCTTCTCGGGTGCCGTGGCTTTGATGACCTGAATCCAGGACGGGGGCGTACTTGAAGCGCGTGTTTGATGTTTTTTCTGGAAATGTAGGCTAAGTGCCTGATTTAAAAGAGGTTTACATCCCACTTTGAATTTCTGTGGATAACTTTGTTGATATCTGCTTCTGAACGCTGCTAAAAGCCTGTCCATCACGCTTTCGACGGGAGCGTCCTGTACAAAAGCAAAATTCAAAACCTTTATGAATCAATGGCTTGCAGTCGCTATGCCTTTGATAGCGGTGATTCACCCGGCGGTGAGGGGCGGGCGCCCAGTCTGGGTATTTTGTGCATAAGTTTTGGCGTTGAAGCGGAATCGCACCGCAAAAGAGGGGCGGAATCGACCTCAAATCGCCAATGGGTCTACGTCGATTGCCCAGCGAATCAGGCCTTTGCATTCGGGCCGTGTTCGGGTGGCTTGCAGCACGCTGTGCCAGCCATGCAAAAAACGCTGCAATGCAGCCCGCGACGGGCTTTCCAGCAGCATCTGGGCCCGTTCAATATTGGCCACCCGCTGGATGCTCATGGGCACCGCCGGGTACAGGGTCACCTGTGCCAGTACCTCAGACCACCCCTCCCACTGCGACATGTCGGTATGGGCACCGACACGGGCCGCATTCAGAAAGGCCTGAGCGGCTTCCTGGGTGCGGGCGTCGGCGCGCACCAGGGCCTGGGCGCAAAAGGGCGGCATGCCAGCCTGTTCGCGTTCCTGGAGTTGCTGCGCAGCGAAGGCCGGGTAGTCGTGGCGTTTCAAAGCGGCATACAGGGGGTGGGCTGGCTGAAAGGTCTGAATCCAGACCTCGCTGTTTCCCCCCAGGCTGGCGTCGCGCCCGGCGCGCCCTGCCGCCTGCATCAACAGGCTGAACAGGCGTTCGGGGGCCCGAAAGTCGCTGGAAAACAGGGCGCCGTCGGGGTTGACTGCCGCCACCAGGGTGATGCGGCGAAAGTCGTGGCCCTTGGCAATCATCTGGGTGCCCACCAGCACATCCACGTCGCCGGCGTGTACGGCGGCCAGCTGCGATTCCAGCGCGCCTTTGAGCCGTGTGCTGTCGGCATCGATGCGGGCCACGCGCAGGGGCTCGCCTTCGGGAAATTCGGAGCTGATGGAGTGGGGGCGGCGCACATCGGCCAGCAATTGGGCCAGCTGCTCTTCGAGCTGCTCGGTGCCGCGCCCCAGGGGGGTGATGTCAGGGTTGCCGCAGGCCGGGCAGGCACGCGGCACGCGCTCGGTAAAGCCGCAGTGGTGGCAGCGCAGGGTGCGGTCAATTTTGTGGAACACCCGAAACGCACTGCAGTTGGGGCATTCGCTCTTCCAGTCGCAGTCGGTGCAGTGCAGCACCGGGGCGTAGCCGCGCCGGTTCAAAAACACCATGCACTGTTCACCACGCGCCACCCGCTCTTTGATGGCGTCCAGCAGCGGCAGCGAAAACACCGCTTTGCGGGGCTGGTGGTTCATGTCCACCCGGCGCACCAGCGGCAGGCCTGCGGCGGCGGTCGAGGCACCTATGCGGCTGGGCATGTGCAGCCGCAGGTAGCGCCCGCCCTCGGCAGCGGGGCGGCTTTGGTGCCAGCTCTCCAGGGAGGGCGTGGCGGAGCCCAGCAGCACTTTGGCGCCTTCCAGCCGCCCGCGGTACACCGCCAGGTCCCGGGCCGAGTAGCGTGCGCCTTCTCCGCTTTTGTAGCTGGGGTCGTGTTCTTCGTCCACCACGATCAGTTGGAGCTTGGGTAGGCTGGCAAATACCGCCATGCGGGTGCCCAGCACAATGCGCGCCGCGCCACTGTGGGCTGCGAGCCAACTTTTCAGCCGTTGCGGGTTGGTCATGCCGCTGTGCAGCGAGACCACGGCCTGCTCGCCGTACAGGGGGACAAAACGCGCTTTGAAACGCGCCTCCAACTGGGGGGTAAGGTTGATCTCGGGCACCATCACCATGGCCTGGGCGCCGGGGTCTTGGGCCAACACCGTGTGAACACAGTGCAGGTAGACCTCGGTTTTTCCGCTGCCGGTGGCGCCAAACAGCAAAAAGGGCCCGTTTTGGCTGTCGATCTGGGCGACGACGTGGGCCTGTTCCGGGGACAGGGCGGGGGTATCGGACACCGGGCTTGGCGCGGGCGTGTCTGCCCGTGCAGTTTTAGAGGTGCCGCGCTGCAGGCGCCGCTGCATTTGTGCGGGCGACAAATCGCGCAACTGGGGCGGAAGTGCCGCCAGGGCCACTTCACCGACCGAGCGCTGGTAATAATGTGCTGCAAACGTGACCAGTTGTTGCCAGGTGGCACGCAAGGGGGCAATGCCCTCCAAAGCGCCTGCCACGCTGCGCACTTTGGCGGGATCGACCGCTTCGCTGGCCTCCATCGCCTGGCCGTCCCACACCACCCCCAGCGTTTCACGCGTGCCGAGGGGCACGCGCACCAGGGTTCCTGAGGGGAGCAGGCATTCACTTTGGTAGGTGAGTACCGAGCCCAGGCGTGCATGCGCCGGGGTGTGAACGAGTACACCCAGTGAGTGGCTCATGGATCGGTGCGGTGTTTCGTATAGCGAAAATTCACTTAGGGCGCTTAGTTGATGTTTTCTTGCGGAATGGGGTCTAAGTGCTTGATTTGAAAGGAATTAGTGCTTAATCCCAATTTTCTGTGGATAACTTTGTTGATATCTCATCTTAGACCCTGCCAAAGGCCCGTAAATCAAGGCCTTCACTACATTGCCTACAAAAAAAGCAAAATTCAAAACCCTTATGAATCAACGACTTAGCTTCGCTATGGCTTTCGTAGCGCCGATTCCTTTCCGAGGGTGTGGGTTTCTCTTTGTGTACCTGATTTTGTGCATAAGTGCCACAGCCCAATCTGAATTCGCACCTAAAAAGTGGTAGGCAATTTAACGGCGCAATTGACGCGAATGGCTGTGCACTGCGTCCACCAGGGCCGCGACATGTTCCGGTGGGGTGTGCTGGCTGATGCCGTGGCCCAGGTTGAAGATATGGGTGGGGCCGGTGCCGCTGCCCTGGTAGGGCGTGCCAAAACTGTCCAGCACCCGGGCCACTTCGGTGGCAATCTGGGCCGGCGGGGCAAACAGCACATTGGGGTCGATATTGCCTTGCAAGGCCTTGCCGGGGCCGTTCTCAAGGCCACCGACCAGCGCACGGGCGGCACCCAGGTTCACGGTCCAGTCCAGGCCCAGCACGTCGCAGTCCAGCGTCGCCATGTCCTTGAGCCACAAGCCACCGCCTTTGGTGAAGACAATGCGGGGGATCACCTCGCCCTGGGGGCCTACGCGTTTGAGCTGGGCCAGTACACGTGCCGTGTAGGCCATGGAGAACTCCTGGAATGCGCCGTCGGCCAGCACACCGCCCCAGCTGTCAAAAATCATCACGGCCTGGGCACCGGCGTCGATTTGGGCGTTCAGGTAGGCCGCTACGGAGTCGGCGTTGACGGTGAGCATGCGGTGCATCAGGTCAGGGCGGCTGTACAGCATGGTTTTGACCAGGCGGTAGTCGTCCGAACCCGCGCCCTCCACCATGTAGCAGGCCAGGGTCCAGGGGCTGCCCGAGAAGCCGATCAGTGGCACGCGGCCCCGGCCGTCGGCCTGGGTCAGCGCCTTGCGGATGCTGCTGACGGCGTCAAACACGTACTGCAGCTTGGCCATGTCGGGCACCTCCAGTTGGGCCACCGCCGCTTCGTCGCGCACCGGGTGGGCAAACTTGGGGCCTTCGCCCAGGGCAAAGGACAGGCCCAGGCCCATGGCATCGGGCACGGTCAGGATGTCGCTGAACAAGATGGCAGCGTCCAGCGGGTAGCGGTCCAGCGGCTGCAGCGTCACTTCGGTGGCGTAGTCGCGGTTGGTGGCCAGGCCCATGAAGCTGCCGGCCTTGGCGCGGCTGGCGCGGTATTCGGGTAAATAACGCCCGGCCTGGCGCATCATCCACAGCGGCGTGTAGTCGGTGGCTTGGCGCAGGCAGGCCTGCAAAAACGTGGGGTTTTGCAGATGGGAGAAGGTGCTGTCTAGGGCGGTGGGTGTGGAAGAAGTCATACCCCAATTGTCGCAGGCAGCGTGCGGGATGGCAGCTGCTGGGGCCAGAAAAAACCAAGTTTCGAGCAAGACATATTCTTAATCGCCCGCTCCGGCTGTCTGGAGCCAAGACCATCCAAGCCAACAGCACATCTATGAAAACGGCCCCGAAGGGGCGCACGTAGCGGGGTTGAAAGTGTCGCCGGACAAGCGAAGTAAAACGCAGCGTCGGTGCTCCACCAGCAGGCACTTGTTTTGCATCACCAGCAGACCTGCCTCACGCGCTTTTTGTGCGGCTGCGTCGTGGGCAATGCCCAGTTGCAGCCACCCTGCCTGGGCGCGGATGGCTATGGCTTCATCGACCCCGTAGACATGGAAGTGCACATGCTCAAAACCCCACTTCCTTCTGGTGGCGCACAGCGAGAATCGTGACGGCATCCGCGTCGATGCGGTACCGCGCCACATAGCCGCTGTCGCCAAAGTCGATCATCCACTCCCGGAATTCGTCGGACATGTCCTCAATGGGACGGCCGATACCAGGTTGAGCCCCCAGAACTTTCACCCCTTGCCGCACTGTTTTGATGGCTCGCTTGGCCGCGTCCATGTTCTTGACGGCAAGGAAGCGATAGAGGCGCTGCACATCGAGCAGCGCTTGTCGTGACCAGATCAGACGTGACATTCAGGCGGCTCGATGTCGTTGCCCTGTTCGAGTTGGGCCAACCACGCATCGGCTTCGTCGGCGGTCACATGCAGCCCGGTGGTGCGGTACTCTTCCCACGCCTTGAGCGTGTCCTGCCGGAACGCCTCGCGCTTTTCCTCGCGCTCGACGTACTGGGTGATCGCCTCGCGCATGAGCCAGTGAGCCGTGCGATGACGAGCAACGGCCAAACGCTTCACGCGGGCCTTGGTGTCGTCGTCAATCTTGATCGCAACAGGGCGAATGGCCGTAGCAGTCATGGCAGCTTCCGTTAAAGTATCTCAAGGTATTACCTTATCATACTTGGCTCTATTCTGCTGCCTGATTCTTGTGCAGCTTGTCTTTCGTGGTCTCGTCAATCATTTCCCTTGCGTTGGTTTTCATCATGCTGTCGAGGTTGGTAAATTTTCGAGGTTCGATTTGGACGAAGACACCCGGGTTCGTCCTGAATGTCACCACTCCACTGGTTCGAGACCTCATATCGACCGAAGCTCCCAAGCTCGGAATGGTGCGCCTCGAAGCTGCTGTAACTTCCCGCTGACTGTCGCCAGCCCAGCATCGAAGCGGACCTTGCCAAGGCGATGGACCGCTTGCTGACCCGTTCCGGCCACCTGGAGCGGTGCATGAAAATGCTGCAAGTGACTGCGCCCAAGGCGGTGCTGTGGCAGCGGATCAAGGCGCTGACCAAGTATGAAAAATTGCTGTCCCGTGGCGAATAAAAAAGCCGCCATGGTTTGTGGCGGCTTTTTGTTGCTCTATGGTGACCAAAGGGGGCACCACAAGGGGGGTAACGGAGTTCTATTGCGCCGGAGTGGATGTACCCGTGCTTCCGACGGCGTAGGAGGTCCAGATGCCGTTGCCCGCCGCGTCTTTGCTGGCCAGGAATACATAGCCAATGGTGGCGGTGCTGCCATAAGAGGCATCGCATTGCGTAGGATTTTTATTGGTCAGGCAAGTGGTATGGGCCTTGGCAATGCTGGCGATGCCATTGAGGGCCTTGGGGTAACTTCCCGTCCATATGGTGGTTCCACTCTTGGCCGAGTTGGTGTAGGCCTCAATGCGCACCTGTTCTCCACCTCCGGTAAAACTTACGCTGTTGGTACCAAGGCCGCTTGGGGTGATGCCTTGCGCGCTACGAACAATGGCCTGCGCACCAGTGGTCGCCGTAAGCAATTCGTACGTCAGGCGGCGACTATGGAAGCTGGCGGTTTCAAACGTGTAGTTTGCGTCGGAGTATGCAGTTATCTTGAATCTCGCTGTCCCCAGCATCCGTGCGCTGTTATTGGTATTGGCGGTGGCGTCAGAGACAACCTTGAAGTTAGAGCAGTCGGAAGAGGCATCGTCCGTTTGCAACCAGTCAAAATTGCTGCATCCGGCTTTGGGTTTGAAGGCTGCCACTTCAGTCCAGGTTCCTCCACTGTCTACGCTACTAAAGACCTTGGCGCTGTTGTATAGCTTGGTACCATTGACTTTCCCGGTGAAGTAGAAGTTGAACCCCGTTTGAATCGATGTTTGCGTGGCGACTCCATTGGCAATTGTGTATTGCGCACTAACTACGGGGCGCAATTCAAATTCAAATGGACTTTGGTTTCCATATATGCGCCATTTTCCGTCGGAGCCTTGTTTGACGGGCATAGGGGCTTGTTCTATGCCGCCATTCGCTAGCTTATTGGTGAAAGTGCCTTGGCAGATTTTCTTCTCACCATCGCAACCCTGAATCACATAGTCCAATAGTTTGTCTCCCAGCAAGCCGGGGTTATTGCCACTGCTGTCTCCGAGAAAACTGGTCAATTGGGCTGCGCGATTCTTGCCTCTGTTGAAGTAGTGCTCATCAAACAAATCACGCATTGCGTCAGAGCCTATTCCCGCCAAAGTGCCTGTCTGTGCGTTAAAGGCGGCAATTAGGGCTTTGATCTTGGCGGTGTCCAATGCCAGGGTTTCCGCCTCAGGTCTGGGCACAGGGGTCACCGCAGAGAGCGTAGTGGTGGACTCAATTTTGGCGACTTCAACCCCGGTGTTTTTATCAGCCACACGCATGGTGCGCTGGCCCGCTGTTGCGCTGGCTTCCTGCTTAAAGTCAATGGTGTCGAGCAGTTTGTCGAGCCCCGAGTTGTCGGCAGTAAAGGCAGTGGTGAATAAATCCACTTTGGTGTTGTCTTTTCCCAAAGCGCTCAGCACGTCCTTTAATGCCGCGATGAGTTTTTGCTTGGCGTCCGCCAGCTTCAATGGGTCAATCGCCCTGATTTTGTCCTTGTCTGAGAAAACTGCCGCTGGGTCTGCGCCAGTGGCTTGGGCCATGGCCACTTCGGTGGCCGGTGTGACGTTGACAACGCCGCTCACCCCTGCTGCAGGAATTTTTTCCAACACACTGTGCAAGGTGTAGGTTTGGCCGCCCGCTGTGCCGGTTGCCTGCAACATGAGCGGTGCAGTAAAGCCTGATACGTCATTGAATGTATACGTTCCATTGGCATCGGCAGTGGTCGCCAATGTCTTGCCATTGGCATCTTTCAGGTTGACGGTAGCATTGGGCAGCGGCGCCCCAACTGCTGTTGTCCCCGTCAATGGAGTTGCACCTCCCGTGGTGGATGTGCCGCCGCCGCCGCCGCAAGCCGCCAAAACAGCCGCCGCCACCACTGACAGGCCCATGGCCTTCATACGCAATTTCATTGGTTTTTTCCTTGTGATGCCCCCGAACGTGTTCGCCTCCCGTGGCTACATCGTCTCAAAAGACCTGGGGAATTTTAGATGGAGTGGGGGCCAGCGGGCGAAACCCAAGGATGTGGTAACTACGCGAACCGGCGGCGCTTTCCGAGGCGGCTCCAGCGCTTGTTAACGTGGGTCGTCGAACACGGGGTCAATCCATGTCAATTGACCGATGGAAGGGAAATTTGCAAGGATGCCAATCTCGCGCTTCAAGTTGGAGAAGGGCTGAAGGCGTTTTGTCTTGGTCAGCTGCTGGAGCCGCCCGGCGGTGAACGTCGGGCGATCACGGTCAAACGCAGCGCCGATGCTCCACCAGCAGGCACTTGTTTTGCACCACCCGCAGACCTGCCTCACGCGCTTTTTGGGCCGCCGCTTCGTGGCGGATGCCCAGTTGCAGCCACACGGCCTGGGCACCGATGGCGATGGCCTCGTCCACCACCGGTGGCACGTCCGCGCAGTTGCGAAACACATTGACCATTTCAATGGCCTCGTGCTGCGCGGCTTCGGTGAGGGTGGGGTAGGCTTTTTCGCCCAAAATTTCTGTGGCGTTGGGGTTGATCGGGACGATGCGCCAGCCCTGCGCTTGCATGTAGCGGGCGACTTCAAAACTGTCGCGGTGGGTTTTGGGTGACAGGCCCACCACGGCCACGGTGCGGGTCTGCGCCAGAAGTTGGCGGATGGTGTCGGCTTCGCTCAGGGGGCTCATAAACGCGACAGCGCAGTGCGCAGCTCCTGGGTGCTCAAAATTTCAGACAGCACCACCGGGGGCTGGTTGGCCTGGTACAGCACATACACCGGCACGCCGCTGCGCCCCAGTTGCTCCAGTGCCTGGGTGATGGCCGGGTCGCGGCGGGTCCAGTCGGCGCGCAACAGTGTCACCTTTTTGGCGGCAAAGTCGGCCAGCACCTCGGCCTTGCCCAGCGTGGTTTTCTTGTTGTACTGGCAGGTGATGCACCAAGCGGCGGTGAAGTCCACAAACACGGGCTTGCCGGCGGCCAGTTCGGTGTCGACCCGCCCCGGTGCCCAGGCCTGCCAGTCACCTTGGGTGGTGGAGGAGGCCTTGCCGGGCGCAGAGGCCTGCGCGGCTGAAAGGTCTTCTATTTTTAAGACATTTTGGCCGATAGCCCCCGTCAACATTGCGCAAGCAGCTATGGAAATGCTAGCGAAAACCCAGCGGCTGCGCCCCCGCAGCCCCAAGGACCAGACCACCAGGGATACACTGAGGAGTAAGGCCAGCAGGCTGGCGGCGCCGTCCACGCCGCTCAGATGCCCCAGCACCCACACCAGCCACACCACCGTGGCCCACATCAAAAACGCCATGAAGCGGCGCAAGGCATCCATCCAGGCGCCGGGCCTCGGCAGCCAGCGGCCCACCGCCGGCACCCAGCTGGCCACCAGAAAGGGCAGGGCCAATCCCAGCCCCAGCGCTGCAAAAATGCCCAGGGCCTGGGCGCTGGGCAGGGTGATGGCATAACCCAGCGACGCGCCCATGAACGGCGCCGTGCAGGGCGACGCCACGGCCACGGCCAGCATGCCCGACAAAAACGCATCCACCGCCGGGTGGCGCAGTTGCAGCGAGGCCAGCCGGCTGGGCAGCAGGGTACCCACCTCCAGCAACCCCGCCAGGTTCAGCCCCAGCAGGGTGAACAGCACCGCCAGCCCTGCAATGACCGGGGGCGACTGCAGTTGAAAGCCCCAGCCCAGCTGTTCGCCCCCGGCGCGCAGGCCCAGCATCAGGCCGCCCAGCGCCATGAAGGAGAGCACCACCCCGGCGGTGTACGCCAGCCCTTGCAGTCGGTGGCTGGCGCGGCTGTGGCGGGCATGGCTGGCAAAACCCAGCACCTTGATGGCCAGTACCGGGAAGACACAGGGCATCAGGTTCAGAATCAGCCCCCCCAGCAGCGCAGCCGCCAAGCTCCAGGCGAAGGTGCCCATGCCGCTGGCCGCAGCGGTGCCCGCCAAGCCTGTGCTTGTGGGCAGGGTGGCGCCGCCATTCAAGTTGGATGGCGGTGCCGCGGCTGCAGTTCCCACGGGGTGCACGGCGGGCCAGGGGCCGCTGACCGTGGCTTGGGTGCGCAGGCTTTGTGCACCCCAGCCCAGCACCACGGGCAAAACAGACGGGCTGTCGATGCGCTGGGCCGACAAAGGAATCTGGGCAGACCACACCCCATCTTTCCAGGCCTGTGTACCGCTGCGGGGCATGCCTTCGCTGGCCACGGCGTTCTGGGCCGTGGGGGCCGCAGCGGTTTCGATGATTTCGGCGGTCTCTGGGAAGACGTTCAGCGCCTTGCCTTTCCAAGCACTGGGCAGGCCGCTGACGGTGAGTACCAGGCCTTCGGGGGCCACCTGCACCTGGGCGCTGCCCGCGTGGGCTTGCGGGCTGGCCGCACGCGCCGCCTCAAAGTCCGCGCCGTGCAGCGCGGTGGAGCCCTTGAGCGGAACCCGCAGCACAAAGTGGCCTTCTTGTGGAATGCACTCCTGGCGACACACCAGCCAACTGGCGGTCAAGCCGATTTCCAGGTCGCGCGCCAGCGGTGACGGCGCAAAGGACGGTGCGATGGTGAGCGGCACCGGCAACAGCACGGTGCCCTCGTAGCCAAAATTGGCCAGGTTGCCAATGGCGATTTTCTGTGGTGTGGGCCAGGCGATGTCACCGGCCGTCACCCCCTTGGGCAGGGTCCAGGCCAATTGGGTCGAAAGGCCCGAGTCGCCCGGGTTTTTCCAATAGGTGTGCCAATGGGGCTGGTGTTGCAGCTGCAAACCGAGCCAAATGGTTTGGCCCGCGTCCACCCCATCGGGGGCGTGGGCCACCAGTTCGGCGCGCACCTGCTCGGTTTGCACCCGTTCAGTGGCGCTGCTGGGGCCTGTTTTGCCTGGATTATTTAAGCCAAATTGGGCATGGGCCCCCGTAGATAGTGCGTAAACAGCTATAAAAATAATAGCAATTCGAAAGGCCTGCAGGCAACGCGTAAAAAGATGCGGTGCGCGAAAAAGTGGGGTGATAAAGGTCATTGCGCTGTGGGAGCGTTGCGGCGGTGTAAAAGTTCCCAAGCGTTGCCTGCGGGCAACGTCGGGCACGCCATTGTGGCATTGCGTTGGCATTAATGGTGAATACCCGATACAGGGCATGCAAGATGCCTTCGGGCGGATGTATAAAACGTTTGAGGTCGTCAAATGCTGGATGCGCCACTTTTTTCATCCTTTTTTTTACTGGAGTTCCCCATGAAATTGTCAACAAAAATTGCCCAACTCGCTCTCGTGCTGGGCGCATTGCCTGTGGCCGCCCTGGCCGGTGATACGGGCACCGTGTACACCCAGCTCGGCACCAACGGTCTGGGCATTGGGTACGCAGCCTCGGTCAGCGACGACTGGGCGGTGCGCGGCCAGTACAACACGATGAAGCAATCCTTCAGCGGGGACGTGGGTGACTTCGGTTCCGGTTCTTCGCTGGATGTGAAGATCGACTTCAATTCGCTGCAATTGGTCGGCGACTGGTACCCCATGGGGGAAGGCTTCCGGGTGAGCGGCGGCGTGGTGTTTAACAACAACAAGATCACGCTCAACGGAACGGGTTCGGTGAACAATGGCCCCCAAACGGCCGTGACTGCTGAAATCAAGATGAGCGACGGTGTCGCGCCCTACCTGGGCATTGGTTATTCCACCAAACCCAAAGTGGCCAAGGGATTGGGCTTTAATTTTGATCTGGGTGTGATGGTTCAGAACCCCAAAGCCACGCTCACTGCCCCGGCTGCATCCGCTGCGGACGTCGCCGCCGAGCAAGCCCAAATGCAAGACGCCGTGGACAAGCTGAAATACATGCCCGTACTGGCCCTGGGCATCAGCTACTCGTTCTAAGCCACCCGTGTAAAACGCCGCCTCAAGCGCGGTCGTCCCACTCCAAAGATGCCTGCGCAAACACCGCAGGCATTTTTTTTGGCGCTTTGATGCGCAATTGTTTGTTCACATTCTCCTGGCCAAACACCACTTCAATGTCCGCCACGGCCACGCCAAACAGCGGTGCCAGAAAACGCACCATGTGGTCGGTGGCCTTGCCGCCTTTGGGGGCGGCGGTGACGCTCACCTTGAGCTGAGTGCCTTTGGGCTTGCCGATGGCGTCTTTGCTGGCGGAGGGTTTTCCCAGAATGTTGACGATAAGGATGTCGCCATCCCAGGCGAAAAAGGAGTCGCCGGTGGCGTTGCGGGGGCGCGGAGTGGACATGCTACCGATAATAGGCCAATGGCACCCCGCATCCTCCTGACCACACTCAACGCCAAGTACATCCACGCCTCGCTGGGCCTGCGTTACCTGCTGGCCAATATGGCGCGCCATGGCGGTGACGATCTGTGCCAGTGCACGGTGCTGCGCGAGTTCACCCTCCAACGTCCGGTGACGGAGGTGGTTGATGCGCTGTTGGCCGAGCTGGGCCTGCAGGAGGAGGGCGTGCAGATCGTCGGTTGCGGGGTGTACATCTGGAATGTGGTGCAAACCACCGAAATGGTGCGCCTGCTCAAGACCCTGCGGCCCCGCGTGCAGGTGGTGCTGGGTGGGCCGGAGGTCAGCTACGAGCTGGAGGCGCAGGAGATCGTCCGCTTGGCCGACTTTGTGATCACCGGTTGGGGCGATGTGAGCTTTCCCAAGCTGTGCCGGGCCTTGGTGCACGGCCCGCGTCCCCTGATGAAAGTGATCGCCGGGGAACAAGCGCCGCTGGACCAGATTGCGCTGCCCTACGCCGAATACTCCGATGCCGATCTGGCGCACCGTCTGCTGTATGTCGAAGCCTCGCGCGGGTGCCCCTTCAAGTGCGAGTTCTGCCTGAGTTCGCTGGACAAGACGGCCTGGGCGTTTGACCTGGACGCTTTTCTTGCCGCTTTGCAGGGCCTGTACTTGCGCGGTGCGCGCAATTTCAAGTTTGTGGACCGCACCTTCAATTTGAAGATCGACGCCTCGGTGCGCATCTTGCAGTTCTTCTTGGACCGCCTGCCCACGGCAGCAGCGGGCCAGCCCGACGCAGCGTTGTTCGTGCACTTTGAAGTGGTGCCTGACCACCTGCCTGAGCGCCTCAAGGCCATGATTGCGCAGTTTCCACCCGGGGTGCTGCAGTTTGAAGTGGGGATCCAGAGTTTCAATGTGGAGGTGCAGCAACGCATCTCCCGCCGCCAGGACAACGACAAGACCGAGGCCAATGTGCGCTGGCTGGTCGCCCACTCCCATGCCCATTTGCACACGGACCTCATTTTTGGCCTGCCCGGGGAAACGCTGGAGAGTTTTGCTGCCGGGTTTGACCGCTTGCACGCCCTGCAACCGCACGAAATTCAACTGGGTATTTTGAAGCGCCTGCGTGGCACGCCGATTGCCCGCCACAGCGCCGTGCACGGCATGGTCTATGCCAGCAGCGCCCCCTACACCGTGTTGCACACCGGTGTGGTGGATGCCGAGACGTTGCAGCGTTTTACCCGCTTCTCGCGCTACTGGGATCTGGTGGCCAATTCGGGGCGTTTTCCGCAGACCTTGGCATTGTTGCTGAACGGCCCTGCGCGGCCATCGCCTTTTTATGCCTTTCTGGGTTTTGCCGACTGGTTATGGCAGACCCGCCACGCTACCAGCGGCCTGTCTCCCGAGGACCTGGTGGATGCGTTGTTTGACTACCTGGGTGCCCAGTTGGGCGTGTCCGCGCAGACTGTGCAGGCCGCGCTGCTGGCCGACTATGTGGCCAGCGGTGCCCGCTCTAATCCCCGTGCTTTGCAGGGCCTGCTGCCGCGGCGCGAGGCCATGTTGCTTGAGGGCGCCAGCGCCCTGGTGCAGCGCCAGCAGCGCCACCGCGCAAGCTCGGGTTAGGATGCGGCATGTCCCGATTGCCTTTCGCTGCAATACCGTCTAGAGTTTGCCGTATGTGTTCCGCACAGGGACGTCTGAGAACTGAATTGACGCGCCGCCGCCCTTCCTTCGCCCTTCATTTGAGCGCATCCCGATGAGTCGTCCCTCCACGCTATGGCGGTGGCCATGGTCGTCTCTGTCACTGCGGCAAACCCTCTTTCTGGGGGCCGGTCTGGGGATTCTTTTGCCCGCCTTGGTGCTGACCTATTTTCAGATGGCCAACCGCTTTGAAAACGAAGTCAATCTGCGTGTGCGGGCACCCATGCTGCAGTACGCCGAGGTGCTGTCGCGCGGGGTGGCCGTGGCGATCTGGAATTTAGACCGGGGCGTGGCCACCGAACTGGTGGAAGCCGTCATGCGCAATCCCGACGTGGTCAGTGTCACGGTCACGGATGAATACAAAGAGGTGTTTGTCCGTCGGCAAGTGCCTGGCATCACCGATGGCGAGCTCTTGCGCGAAGTGCGTGACGTCACCCACAACGGCGCCCATGTGGGGCGCATTGCGGTGGAAATGACCTCCGCACGCATCCAGCGTGAGTTGCGCAGCGATTTGGCCAAACTGGCGGCGGCCCTGGCCGCACAGGTCGGTGTCTCTTTTGTGTTCATTTGGCTCTTGTTTGACCGCCGCATGATGCGGCCCCTGCGCGAACTCCAGGAGGGGGCCTTGCGCTTGGCGCGGGGGGAGCTGGACCACCCCTTGCGCTGGCACCGCCGCGACGAGATCGGCAGTCTGGCAGGTGGGTTGGACAAAATGCGCCTGGATTTAGGCGCCCTGCTGGCGGAGCGGGATCAAAAAAATGTGGCCTTGCAGCATGAGTTGACGGAGCGGCGGCGCACCGAGGAAGCCCTGGGCTTCAGCCAGGCCAAATTTGCCGCCATTTTCAATGCCTCGCCGGTGGCCATGACGGTGTCGCGCATGGGCGGAGCCTTCACGCTGCTGGATGTCAATACGGCCTGGTGCCACATGTTTGCGTGGGAACGCGGTGCCGCACTGGGAACCAGTGGTGAAAGCAATGGCATGTGGAGAAGCCAGGCAGACCGGCGCTCGGTGTTGGGTACCCTGGAGCAGATGGGAGAGATTTCCCTTCAGCCGGTGTGGATGCAGCGTGGCCCGGAGCGGACCGGATTTTTGTGCGAGATCTCGGGCAAGGTCATCTCTTTGGGGGAGGAGTCTCTGCTGATTCTGGCCTACGTGGACATCACCGCCAAACACCAGTACGAAGAAGATATTTTGGCGCTGAATACGGGGCTGGAGCGCCGTGTGGGCGAGCGGACCCAGGAGCTCTCGGACGCGTTGGAGCGTTTGACCGCGGCGCAATCGGAATTGGTGCGCGCCGAAAAAATGTCGGCGCTGGGGTCTTTGGTGGCGGGGGTGGCCCATGAGCTGAACACCCCGATTGGCAACAGCCTGACCGTGGCCAGCACGCTGCAGGACCAGTCCAAGGCGTTTGCCTCCGACATGGCCCGGGGCCTGACCCGCAGCCGCCTGGAGGAGTTTGTGACCAGTACCCAGGAGGGTGCGGGCATTTTGATGCGCGGGCTGCGCCATGCCGCCGACCTGGTGGCCAGCTTCAAGCAGGTGGCGGTGGACCAAACCAGTGTGAACCGCCGCCGGTTTAACCTGCGGGAGATGGTGGAAGAGATTTTGCTGACCTTGGGGCCCAGCATCCGCAAAACCACGCACACGGTGGAGAGTGCTATTCCTGAATTCCTCAACATGGACAGCTACCCTGGCCCCTTGGGGCAGGTGCTCACCAATTTGATCAACAACGCACTGCTCCACGCCTTTGAAGGACGCCAACACGGGCGGGTGCTCATTGCCGCCGTGCAGCAAGGACCAAGCCATGTGCTTTTGACGGTGCAAGACGATGGACAGGGCATCCCCGAGGCCCATTTGAACCGCGTGTTTGATCCATTTTTCACCACCAAGCTGGGCAAGGGCGGCAGTGGCCTGGGGTTGAACATTGTGTACAACCTGGTGCAGGATGCGCTGGGGGGCTCCATCGACGTGGCCAACACCCCGGGGCAGGGGGCTTGCTTTACGCTGCTGCTGCCGATAGAAGCGCCTGTGACCGACGCTTAAGTTGCCCCCACGCTTGCCGCTGCGCGTGCAGCGCTGCCCCCGAGGGGGCCGTCGTCGCCTTGGGGCGGCCCGGCGGCGACTAGCCCCAGTCCCCGGCTTATTCCACGATTTTGTATTTGGCTTTCAACCGGGCCACGGTGTCCTTCTCTTTCAGCAGGAACGCGTCCATTTGTTTGACCACTTCAGGGTGCGCAATGGTGGACAGGGAAAAGTCGTTTTTCGAGCTGGGCAGCTTGTCGTCAAACACCAAGGCCCCTGGCTTCTTCATGACTTCGGCCAGGATGTAGCTGGCGGTAATCTGGGCCATGTACACCCCGTCCACCCGGCCGGCCTCGGCCATGTTCAGCGCGGCGTCGGGCGTGTTCACTTCGGACACGGTGATTTTCTTGGCGTTGATCTGGTCCAGGTAGGAATAGGGCGTAAAGCCCCGGATGGTGGCGATTTTTGTCACGGTCGCCCGGCCTTTGTGGGCGGGCAACACCATCAAGCCTTCGGTGACCGTGATCAACCCCTTGCTGTACACCACCTTGACCCCTTTTTTTGCATCGCCGCCCCAGTAGGCGTTGTCGGGGAACTTGAAGTCCAGTGACTTTTGCACCGCAAATTCGTCGAACAAACGCGCCACCGGCATGGGCCTGTAGCTGAAGGTGTGCCCCGATTGGGCGGCAAAAGCGTCCAGCAACTCGCGCGCATAACCGGTGTAGCCCCCGGCGTCGCCCTTGTAGATGGGCAGGTAATCCGTGGCTTCCACGCCCACGGTAAAGCTGCCAGACCAAGCGGAGGTGGACAGGACACAGGCCAACGCGAAGGTCAGGGGATGTAGACGTTTCATACGGTGTTGCTCCAAAAGGGATGAAGAAAAATACTAGTCCACCCCCCGGTGCGGCGCAATAGGTAAAAGCTTGTAAGCGCCCGAGCGTCTAAGATCAGGCCATGACCTCTTCATCACGCTTCTGGGCCGATTGGAGCACCCGCGACTTTGCGCAACTCCAGGCCGACGGCACGTTGCACCACACCATCGCCGTGCTGCCGGTGGCCGCCACCGAGCAACACGGCCCGCACCTGCCGCTCAAGGTGGACAGCGCACTGGTGGACGGCGTGGTGCGCGCCTGCCTGCCGCATTTGGGGGCTGCTGTGCCCGCGCTGTTTTTGCCGACACAGAGCGTGGGCCTGAGCCCGGAGCATGCCCGTTTTGCAGGCACCCTGACGCTCAAGGCCGAGACCACCATCCGGCTGTGGACCGACATCGGGGAGAGCGTTGCGGCCAGCGGTGTCAAAAAACTGGTGCTGCTCAATTCCCATGGCGGCCAGGTGGGCGTGATGGACATCGTGGCGCGCGATTTGCGGGCACGCTTGGGGCTGCTGGTCTACAGCGTCAACTGGTTTGGCCTGCCGCTGGTGGGGCCGCAGGGGGAGGATGTGAACGCGTTGTTCAGCGCACACGAGCACCGTTTTGGCATCCACGCCGGTGACATCGAAACCTCCATGATGCTGGCGCTGGACCCCGCTGGTGTGGACATGGCACTGGCCCAGAATTTCGCCTCCACCTCGGAAGCACGGGCCCAGCAGTTTGCGATTCTGGGCAATGGCAAAAGCGCCAAGCTGGGCTGGCAAATGCAGGACTACAACCCGGCGGGGGCCGTGGGCAATGCCGCTGCCGCGACGGCCGACAAAGGCCGGGCGGTGCTGGACGCCGCTGGACGTGCACTGGCGCAACTGCTGGCGGAAATTCACCACCTGCCAGCGGACACCTTAAAGAACGCTTGACGTCGGCTGGTCGTCTGCGCAGCCATCAGTCGGCCGCCTGGCATTGCCCTACCTGGGCCTGGCCCCGGCGCCAGCAGGGGCTGGTGGCGCCGGGCTTGCGTGTGGGAATGCCGTCGGCATCGATCTGTGCCACATGGGTGTCAAATGCGGTGACGCCCGTGGCATCCATCTGCAGCCGCACCACCCAACCCAGGCGCTGGTTGGCGTTGTCGGTTTCCTTCATTACGAAATTGCCCACGCTGTACAGGATGGGTTTGCCCCGGTAGTGTTCAATGTCTTGCGTGACGTGCGGGTGGCCGCCCAGGACCGCGTCGGCCCCTGCGTCGATCATGGTGCGGGCCAATTGGCGCTGGCGGGCATTGGCTGTCAGTTCGTTTTCCCAGCCCCAGTGCATCACCGGAATCACGATATCGGCCCGGTACACGCTGCGTGCTAAACGGATGTCGGCCACCACCTGCTCGTCTTCGCTCCAGGCGCTGCCCGGTGCATCGTGGTCGGCTTCAAAGCTGCGGGGCATGAATTCGTTGTAGCCCAGCAGCGCAATGCGCAGCCCTTTGCGCTCCAGAATGAGCGGTGTATGCGCCTCCGACAAATTGTGGCCGCCCCCGAACTGCGCGAGTTTGCTGGTCTGCAACAGGTCCAGCATTTCGGCAAAGGCCTCGCGGCCGTAGTCCCCCGAATGGTTGTTGGCCAGCGCCACCGCGTCAAAGTGGCGTTTGAGCACGGGCACGGTGCGCGGGTGCGCCCGGAAGGTGAAATTTTTGTCGCCTGCCGAGCCGGTGGTGGCCACCACACACTCCAGGTTGCCGATGCGGATGTCGGCACCGGCAAACAGCGGTGCGAAATCGGCAAACGGATCACCTCCGCGCGCAACCAGTGCCCCGGCCGCATCGTCGAGCACGATGTCCCCGGCAAAAACCAGACTGACCGGCGCCGAAACCTCCCCGGCAACCAGCCAGGGGCAGCAGGCCATCCCCAGGGCGCACAGCCCATGGCGCAATCGAACCCTCATGGGGATACTCCTTCCAGCGTGCAGCTGTAGACCAGTTCACGCTCCACGGGGCCACCATACAGATGCTGCTCCCCGGTCAGCCGGGTGGGCGTGGCGGACGCCGGAAACGGCGGCAAATACGTGGCTTCCTGGATCAGGATGGGTTGCCTGCGGGTGTCCAAGTAGGCATACAGCTTGATGTAGTCGATGTGTGCGGCATCCCCGACCATGACCGCCTTGAACCGAAAGCGCCCCCCAATGTCCACCGAAGGCACGGGGTAGGGATCTGCCACGGGGCGGGCCTCCACCCCATGGGTGGTTCCGGCATAACTGAGCTGGCAGTGCAGCAGGGGGGCGGCCTGCGCCGCAAGGCACAGCGCTGCAGCGGTCAACCCCAGGGCGATGCGGGCAAGGGAGGGGGGTGTCAAATGGTGCTTATCCATGCTGGGTCGGGTGGGTTAGTGCTTGTGCGGGTGGCGCGCGGCGTGCGTCAATCCGGCCAAAATGCCGCAATGGGCGGCCTCTTGCGCGGTCTGGCACTGTTCGCGCAGGTTTTTGAGTTGTTTTTCCAGTTGGCGCAACTCCAGCAGGCGTTGCGCCACCAGGCCGATGTGCTGGTCCAGCAGGGCATTCACCGCTCCACATGGGGTGTGTGGTGCATCCTTGAATTGCAGAAGCATGCGAATTTCCGCCAAGCTCATGTCCAGGCTGCGGCAGTGCCGTACAAAGGAAAGGCATTCGGCGTGGGCGTTGGAGTAGACGCGGTAGTTGCCCTCGGTCCGGGGCGGCGCTGGCAAGACACCCGAGCGCTCGTAGTAGCGAATGGTCTCGATGGGGGTGCCCGTGGTGCGGGCCAGTTCACCGATTTTCATTTTGCCGACGTCGTTTGAATAAATTACAAATTGTAGGGGCTTGACTCTGCAGTGGCTCCAGGGTTTTTAATGGGAACATCTCAATGAATGGAAGCACCCCATGTCTGCCCACTGCTGCGAACACGACACGCCCCCTGTTGAAAAAATCGACAACCTGCCGCGCTACCGGCGCATTCTGTGGACGGCCTTGGTCCTGAATGTCGCCATGTTCCTGGTGGAAATCGGCGCGGGCTACACCTCCGGCTCGCTGTCCTTGCTGGCCGATGCGATTGACTTTGGGGGCGATGCGCTCAACTACGGGGTGTCGTTGGCCGTTTTATCGGCGGCCCTGGCGTGGCGCGCGCGCGCGGCCCTGCTCAAAGGGGTGAGCATGCTGGGTTTTGGCCTGTGGGTGATGGGCAATGCGGTCTGGAATGTGTTTTTGGGTGGTGTGCCCGATGCGCCCGTCATGGGTGTGGTGGGCACTTTGGCGCTGGTGGTCAATGTGGCCGTGGCCTGGATGCTGTACGCCTACCGGGAGGGCGATGCCAATATGCGCAGCGTGTGGCTGTGCTCGCGCAACGACGCCATTGGCAACCTGGCCGTCATGGGCGCTGCCATGGGGGTTTGGAGCACCGGTCGCGGCTGGCCCGATTTGGCGGTGGCCGCAGTGATGTCCGCACTGGCCTTGCAAGGGGGCTGGCAGGTGATGCGCCAGGCACGGGAAGAGTTGGCGCACTGAGCGCCTAGCGAATCCCCCGGACGTAGCGGTGCGCGCTGGCATCGCTGTGTAATGGGCCGGCATTCGGGGTGGCGGTTGTTTGCTCCCTGCCCACAGAGGTGGCTGGGGCTGCAAAAAGTCGATTGACCATGGGCCTGGGTGGGCTTGCTTTGGCCATTGCGAACTCCAGCTTGTCCGCCCAATCGCCCAGATCGCCATGGCCGTCGCTTTGCGCACTGGCGCGGGCAAAACGCACAATTTCGCTGGCGTAGTCGGCGTTGCTGGCCATCCATTCGGTGTCGGTGACCCGGCCGGTCTTGCGGCGTAGCAAGACATGCAAATGGGCGGCAATGGCAATTTTTTCACTGTTTAACATGATGCATTTCCTTTAGGTTCCCATGTGTTCACGGTGCTGCGACAGGTCCAGCCCCTCCTGCTCGGAGGTTGGGTCCACACGCAGTCCCACAATCATTTTGGTGAGCCACAGCAACAACGCGCTCATCACCCCGCTGTAAACCACCACGGCGGCCACGCCCAGCAACTGGATGCCGACGTTGCCTGTCACACCCGACACCGATTTGCTGGCCAGCAGCCCGGTCATGAGGGAGCCGACAATGCCGCCTATGCCGTGCACGCCAAACACATCCAGCGAGTCGTCGGCGTTGAGCATGCGTTTGAGACCGGTGGCCCCCCAGTAGCAGGCCAGTCCAGCGACGGCACCAATCAGCAGCGCGGAGCGGGGTGTGACATAGCCGGCCGCAGGTGTGATGGCCACCAAACCCGCCACCAGGCCAGAGCACAGGCCCAGCAGGGAGGGGCGCCCCCGCAGCATCCACTCGCCCAGCATCCACGCCATGGCGCCAGCCGCCGCCGCAATGTGCGTCACCACCATGGCCAGCCCGGCGCGTCCGTCGGCGGCCACCGCCGAGCCGGCATTGAAGCCAAACCAGCCCACCCACAACAGGCCGGCACCCGCCATGGTCAGCCCCAGATTGAAAGGCTCGAACGGTTCGCGCCCGTAACCCTGGCGTGGCCCCAGCACATAGGCGCAGACCAGGCCCGCAACCCCTGCGTTGATGTGCACCACCGCGCCACCGGCAAAGTCCAGCACGCCCAGGGTGACCAGCCAACCACCGGGCTCCCACACCCAGTGGGCAACCGGGGCATAGACCACCACCGACCACAGGCCGATGAAGCACAGCATGGCGGAAAACTTCATGCGTTCCACCAGCGCGCCCACGATCAGGGCCGCCGTGATGATGGCAAACGTCAGTTGAAACATGGCGTAGACCGATTCGGGCACATTGGGTGCCACATGGCTTACCGCGACCATGCCGGCTTCCTTGAGGTAGGTGAGTCCGTCAAACCCCAGGCGGTCACCTTCACCGATCCACCCGTTGCCCGGCGTGAAGGCGATGGAATAGCCGACGGCAAACCACAGCAAGCTGACCAGCGCAGCGATCGCCACCACACTGGCCATGGTGTTGAGCACGCTCTTTTTGCGCACCATGCCGCCGTAAAAAAGGGCAATGCCGGGCAAAGTCATCAGCAGCACCAAGGCGGTGGAGGTCATCATCCAGGCGGTGTCTGCCGGGTTCAGGCTGTTCTGGGCCACCATGCCCGGTCGCGCCAAGGGCGGCGGGGGCACCAGCGGTGCTGCTGCGGGGGGCGCTTGCAGTGCCGAATCAGGCGCAAGATGCAGCGCGTCTGCAGGCGCTACTGACGCTTGTGCCCATACGGCGGCGCTTGAGAACAGCGCCGCCAGCAGCAGCCATTTGAGTCCAATAGAGTGCATTTTTTTCCCCGTGAACGATCCAACGGGGAAACTTAAGCATTTGCCGTGCCAGCATTGGCGCTGGCGCTGCCCTTATGGAGGCATAAGGGTGGACTTGCCAATAAAACCCAACAACTCCTCCGCCGGCATGGGGCGCGCGAAGAAATAGCCCTGCGCCATATCACAGCCGTAGCTGCGCAGCCGCTCCAGGGCGGCGGCGTCTTCCACCCCCTCGGCAATGGTGCTCAGCCCCAGGCTATGCGCCATCTGGATGATGGCGTGCACAATGGCGGCGTCTTCCCGGTCGGTGGCCAGGTCGCGCACAAAGGACTGGTCGATCTTGAGCCGGTCCACATTGAAACGCTTGAGGTAGGACAGGCTGGAGTAGCCGGTGCCGAAGTCGTCGATCGACAGTTGCACGCCCAAGGCCTTGAGCCGCTGAACGGTCGCCAGAACGCTCTGCGTATCGCTGATCAAAATCGACTCCGTCAGTTCCAACTCCAGCAAGGCGGGGGCGATGCCCGACTCTTCGAGCGCAGCCACTACCGACTGTTCCAGATCGTCCCGTTTGAATTGCAGTGCCGACAGATTGACGGCGACCGATATCTTGGCCCCCGTGGTGGTGTGCCAGCCCACCGCTTGTCGGCAGGCTTCCCGCAGCACCCATTGGCCAATGGGAACAATCAGGCCGCTTTCCTCGGCAATCGGGATAAAGCGGGCGGGTGAAATCATGCCCAGCTCAGGGTGGCGCCAGCGGATCAGCGCTTCCACGCCGTCGAGTGCCCCTGTGCGCAAATCGATTTGCGGCTGGTAGTGCAGCACAAACTCCTGGCGGTCCAAAGCCCGGCGCAGGCCGTTGCGCATGCGCAATTGCTCGACCGCTTCCACGTTCATTTGTTCGTCGAAGAATTGGTAGGTGTTGCGCCCGGCCGCCTTGGCTCGGTACATCGCCATATCGGCTTTTTTTCGCAGCGTGTCGAATTCGGTGCCGTCATCGGGGTAAATTGCGACCCCGACCGACACCGAGGTGTTCAGCTCATGGTCTCCAATGGAATAGGGCTCACGCAGGCGTTCCATCAGCTTGACCAGAACCGCCGCCCCGGCTTCCGGCTCCCGCAGGTTGGGCAGCACGATGATGAATTCGTCACCGCCCTGGCGGCTCACCGTGTCCGTGTCGCGCACACATCCCACCAGGCGGGTGGCGACCTCCTTGATCACCCCGTCGCCAATGGCGTGGCCCAGTGAGTCGTTGATGGTTTTGAAATTGTCCAAGTCCAGGCACAACAACGCGATCTTGCACTGGGTGCGCTCTGCATACGCCGCGGCTTGCTGAAATCGGTCTTGCGCCAGCAGCCAGTTGGGCAAATCGGTCAGCGCGTCGTGGTAGGCGATGAACTCAATTTTTTGCTCGGCGTTTTTGCGGTCGGTGACATCCGTAAAAATCCAGATGCTGCCATCCTGGGCCGTTTTGGGGTCAATGGCGCGCCCCGCCACTTCAGCCCACAGGTGCGCCCCGCCGCGTTTGATGAGCTTCAGGGTGCGGTTGAAATTGTTCCCGCGGGCAAGCTCTTGGTACGCCTGCCCCTCCATGCGGGAGAACTCTTCCTCATTCTGGTACAGGACGCTGGTCGATTGGCCCACCAGCTCACCAGCGTCGTAGGCAAAGAGTTCTTCAAAGCGGCGATTGCAGACCACAATTTTGCGGTTGCGCACCATGACAATGCCGACCAAGGCATTCTGGAGCAGGGCTTCTTGCTCGGCCACCCGTTGTTCCAGTTCCTGGTTCAGGCCCACCATGGCGGCAGCGGCCACGCTGAGCCGTTGGGCGGTGCTGTCCAGCGTCCACTCCACGGAGTCCAACTCGTCCAGGTGTGCGGGCGCGATGGGCAGTTCCACGGGGTCGGACTGGCGCAAAGGAAGCTTCACGGGGGTCAGACCGCTCACTTTGGCGGCCAGTTTGCCGAGGCGGTTGGTTACCAGTCGGCGAAACAGGTAGACCATGAACAAGGCAACGCAAAACGTCTTCAAACCGTTGCTGACCAGGATGGCCACCGCGCTGCTCGCCACTTGCTGGTAGATGCCGTGGAGGCTGGCGACCACTTCCAGACGCCCGATTTCAATCTCCTGGCCGCGGGCCAGATGGCGCAAGGAGTAGTCTCGGGTGATCGTGTTGCTGGACAGGGATTTGCCTGCGCTCCAATGGAGCAAATTGGCTTGCGCCGAGACGCTGACCTGATCCACATTGGGCAACTGCGTCAGTGCGTCCAGTGCCAATTGGATCTGCCGCTCGTCGAGGTCCCACACACTGCCCGCGATATTGGGCACATAGATGCTGACACTGTCCAACTGCCGGTCCAGCTCACTTCGCAGGGATTTGTACTCGAATGCCAGCTGGGCCATCGTCAGGATCAGCGTGATCAGCGTACTGAAGGCAATGATCAGAACAATCAGGCGCTGTCCAATGCGATTTTTTTGCCCCAAGCGAATTTTGTCTAAAACAGCCATGGCTTGGATTATCTGCAGCGGTGTTTCATGGCAAGCGACCCATCTCGCGCGCCACCTGCGCCTGGTACGCCTCGATCAAGCCTTCGGCCTTCATTTTTTTGAAAATAAGGGCCAAGCGGGGAGCCAATGCGGCATGCCGGGCTTGCACGTACATGTAAATGGGGATGGTGCCCAGGCTCAAGGCCTTGCGAATGCGTTTTTCGTCTTTGAATGCTGGCGCATTCAACACCTCGTGCACCACGTAGTCCAGGTCGCAATACAGGTCGGTGCGGCCCGCCAACAGCTTGTTCAAGCCCTGTTCCTCGCTGGAGATATCGGACAGCCGGTCCATCGGGAGCAGAGGCTTCAAGGTTTTTTCGCACGTCAGAATCCCGCGCCGGTATTCCACCAGCCAGTCGGTGGTGCGCAAGGCCTCCAGGCTTGGCAGATGCAAGGTCGGACGGATGGTGTAGAGCCCGAAGCCGTATTCCACAAATGGTTCCTCCACCCGCACCAGGTTGGGGTGTGCATCCCCATAGGCGCGCACACGGCCTGCGTCCACGTCAATGTCTCCATGGTCTACCAACAGGGTTCGGCGCGCCAAAGGGTAGTTGGTGATCTGAATCGGAACGCCCAGGCGATTGAAGGCCTCCGTGAACACCAAACTCGACCATCGGTTGGCGAACGTGTGGGGATCAACGTCAGCACCCAGGATCAAAGGCGCGGGAGGGGCCGCATGTGCCTTGCCTCCCAGCAGGAATGGGAGCAGCAACAGGCCCACGGCCAGTACCCATCGCCAAAGCGGCCGTGGCAGGGCGCGTGCAGCCGGGTGTGGACGCCGTGGGTGTTCCATCGATTGCGTGCTTTAAAAAATATTCCAACGTGGATACGACGGCGCCCGCAATAGACAGGAAATGCCATTCCCTTCACTGCGGTGCGCCATCCGGGGCTGTCACGGAGATGACAGATGGGTGTACTGTACTCGCCCGTGCGCGGTTGGCCGCATTACCCCTTGCGTCTTGCGGGGCGTGCAGGGGCTGGTGCCGCGCAGGTGGCCATTGCGCCATGGTGAAACTGACGGCTTTGTAATCTGAAGGACATCCGGCTGACAGCCCTACGCCTGCACAATAAAACTTCTTTGATCCACATCAAAAGGAAGTGAAATAGTGATTGTTAAATCGATTCCCCACGCTGCGTGGCAAGCCGTAGTTTTTGTACTGGCGGCCATTCCCTTGGCTTCGTGGGCCCAAAACGCGGCGCCTGCTGCGCCGCAAGACTGGCGAAGTGCAAACGATACCGTGGGGCAGCTCAAGCGCGGCCATGCGGATGTGCTCAAGTGGGAAAAAACCAACCTCCCGCACTCTGCTGGAGTGCAGATGCCGGAGGTGCCCAGCATCCAGCTGCTGACCGTGGATGATGCGACACGGCAAGCCTGGCGCGCGCACCTTGATTTGCGCACCCCCTTGTCGCGCCTGGGTGCGGAGAATGTGTCGCGCATCGCCGCAGGTCGATGGGCAGAGTTGGACCCAAGCCTTCAGCGCCGTGTGGAGGGCGTGGACGAGGTTCTGCGGGTTGCGGTGCAAGCAAAAAAGGCCTGGCTGCAGGCGGTGGCGTCCCGCCAGGCTTTGGCCCACGTCCGCGCTGCCCTGGAGTCTGCCGAAGCTGCCAACGAGCTCGGGCTGCGCATGGTGCGCGTGGGCAATTGGAGCCAGCTCAAGCAAACCCAGGTGCAACTGGCGCAGTCGGCGGCCCAAATGAACTGGGTGCGTGCGCAGTACGACGCCAACCGAGCCCAGGCCAACCTGATCAAAGCCGTGGGGCTTCAAGGCCAGTACGCCAGTGTTGTGCTGCCCGACAGCTTGCCAGAGCTGCCTGCGCAAGCCGTAGCTCATGAAGAATGGACGAAGCGGGCCTCGGCAATTCAGGCGCAGTTGCCGCTGGCGGAAAGCAAGCGCAGCAAACCCAATTCTGGTATGGCGCTGCTGGCTTACCAGGCCAGCCACGCATTGGCCCAGACCAGCCGTGAAGCGCGCAAGGTGCGCGAATTCATCAGCGAAGAAACAGTGCTGCACTACAACGGCATGTTGAGCAGTGTGTGGGACCTGTTGGACGCGTCTCGCAATCAATCCCAGGCCGAGGTGGACGCCATTGGCGCCCAGCGTGACTTTTGGATCGCGGAGGCCGACTTGCAATGGGTGTTGCAAGGTGGTGAACCCGACAGCTTTGTAGCACTGGGCGGTGGTGGTGAAACTGCAGCCCCCGCAGCCCACGAATAGGAATGAAGATGCACATCAACTCACGTAGACAATTTTTCGCTGGTGCGGCGGCGTCGGTCGCCGGTTTGGCGGTAGCGCGTTCAGCGCTGGCGGGCTTGCCTGAGCCCGTCATTCAGACCTCGGTGGAGACGGCGCCCCCACTCATTCCGACCACGGGCAGACCCTACAACCCCGTCGTCACCCTCAACGGGTGGACCTTGCCCTGGCGAATGAATAACGGGGTAAAAGAATTTCACCTGGTGGCTGAGCCCGTGGTGCGAGAAGTATCCCCGGGGTTCAAGGTCAACATGTGGGGCTACAACGGCCAGAGCCCGGGTCCCACCATCGAAGTCGTGGAAGGCGACCGCGTGCGCATCTTTGTGACCAACAAGCTGCCCGAGCACACGACGGTGCACTGGCATGGCCAGCGTTTGCCCTGTGGCATGGATGGGGTGGGCGGCCTCAACCAACCGGCCATTGCGGTGGGCAAGACCTTTGTGTACGAGTTCGAAGCACGCCGTCCGGGCACCTTTATGTACCACCCGCACGCCGACGAAATGGTGCAAATGGCGATGGGCATGATGGGCATGTGGGTGACCCACCCCAAAACCAAACACCCCCACATCAGCGAGGTGGACCGGGATTTTTGCTTTTTGCTGAATGCTTTTGACGTTGAGCCCGGCAGCAAAACACCCAAGATCAACACCATGACGGATTTCAACATCTGGTGCTGGAACAGCCGCGCCTTCCCGGCGATTGACACCTTGAATGTGCGCTTGAACGACCGGGTTCGCATCCGGGTGGGCAACCTCACCATGACCAACCACCCGATCCATCTGCATGGCCATGAATTTTTGGTCACGGGCACGGACGGCGGCCCGACACCGCCCAGCAGCCGGTGGTACGAGGTCACCACCGATGTGGCGGTGGGGCAGATGCGCCAAATCGAGCTGATTGCCGACGAGGAGGGCGACTGGGCCATGCACTGCCACAAGAGCCACCACACCATGAACGCCATGGGCCACGAGGTGCCGACCATGATCGGTGTCGATCACCGGGGGATGGTCAAAAAGATCCAGAAGGTGGCGCCGGACTACATGCTGATGGGGGAGCGCGGCATGGCCGACATGGGGGAGATGCAAATGCCCATCCCCGACAACACCGCGCCCATGATGACCGGAAGCGGCCAGTTCGGCCCCCTGGAGATGGGGGGCATGTTCAGCGTACTCAAAGTGCGCAAAGACCAAAAACCGGGGGACTATCGCGACCCGGGCCCCTATCAGTTTCCAGTGGGCAGCGTGGCGTACGAGTGGACGGGCTCCACCCCGCAAGCCGCGCGCCCCGCAGGCAGTGAGGCCGTGACACCGGCAGCCGCCACCGCCATCAAGCCTGCTGGCAAAGGAATGTCGCATTGACCTTCCCCCCCCATTTTTCGTTAGCGTTTTGACCTTCTATTAAAGAGTGAAAAAGAGTGAACATGGAAATTACGAACTTCATCCTGCCCAAGCGTTTGGCAGGGGTTTTTGCCGCTTTTCTGGTGGCGTCGTCTGTTGCATCTGCCTCAGGCAACCATGCGGGGGGACACGATGAATCCCCTATTGGCAAAGCCGGTGTGGCCGCGAAGGTCAACCGGACCATCGTGGTGGATATGTCGGACAGCATGCGTTACACCCCATCGAACATCCACGCAAAAAAAGGGGAAACCATCCGTTTTGTCGTGAAGAACTCCGGCAAAGTCCCGCACGAGATGAGCCTGGGCACAGAAAAGGAACTTTTGGAGCATTTGGAAGAAATGAAAAAATTTCCAGGCATGGAGCATGACGAGCCGAGCAAGCTGACATTGGCTTCGGGCCAACAGGGCGAAATCATCTGGCAGTTCACCAAGGCTGGACGGGTCAACTTTGCGTGCCTGATGCCTGGCCACTACGAAGCCGGAATGAAGGGCCAAGTCAACGTAGGCGCCCAATAGGCAAACCAACAAGAAGGATTACCCATGAAACACACGAACCAATTACTGGCGGCAACCGCCATCGCACTGTCATACCTGCTGTCGGGTCCTGCTTTGGCCCAGGCATCCGCAGAGCAGAGCCGAACGGACGCGGCGGGCGCGCCCAGCTTGACAGACGGAGAAATACGAAAAATCGACAAGGAAGCGGGCAAGCTCACCATCAAACATGGGGAGATCAAACACCTGGACATGCCCGGCATGACCATGGTGTTTGTGGC
Source organism: Rhodoferax sp. (assembly GCF_030697375.1). GTDB lineage: Bacteria > Pseudomonadota > Gammaproteobacteria > Burkholderiales > Burkholderiaceae_C > Allorhodoferax. Next base: position 33,891 of record NZ_JAUYQD010000032.1, read on the forward strand.
CAAGGACAAGTCCCTGCTGGACAAGGTCCAGGCGGGTGACAAGGTCCGCTTCATGGTTGCCTACGAAAACGGAAAAATGACCATCACGGACATTCAAGCTGCCCATTGACGCAGGCGCTTAGGCGTAGCTCACCCAGTCGGCGTGCTCGGGGCCGTCCAGGTGCGGCAAGGTGTTGTAGGTCACCAGGGTGTGGTGTTTGGGGGTGAAGGCGAATTCGGTGACCGAGCTGTTGCGGATGCGCAGGTTCAGGCCGATGGTGGTCTCCGGCGTGGTGCCCAGGATATGGCCCACGGCGGTGGAGATCGGGCCGCCGCTGCTGACGATCAGCACATTGCCGCTGTGGTGCTGGCGCACATGGTCCAGCGCGCTGGTCACGCCCTGGACAAACTCGGGGTAGGTGGACATGCCCTTGGGGCTGACCACGCCGTTCATCCACTGCGTCAGCCCGTCGCGCAGCAGGCGGAAATGCTGTTTGGCCCCGTCCAGGGTGTCGGGCTTTTCCATGGGGTGGGGGTTGATGGTGGCGATCAGCGCATCGCCGTCGAACTCATTGAGCCCGGGCCAGGGCAGCGGCTCCAGCGTGTATCCCGCGCCCTCACGGATGCCGTCCCAGGTCTGCACATGGCGGCGCAGGGTGCCGCACAACACGGCGTCGAACTGCAGGCCTTTGTGCCGAAAGTAGCTGCCCAGGCGCACGCTCTGCCGGTGCCCGAGTTCACTCAAATTGTCGTAATCCGCAGCGCCAAATGACGCCTGGCCGTGGCGTACCAAGTATAAATTTCCCATGCCGAGAATTTAAGCCAATCGTGCCTCCAGCCCTTGTCATACGTGCGACAGCAGCTATGAATTCAGGAGCGCTTGCGCGGCAGCAGCGGTATTCAGAGCGTGACCTGGCCGTCGATGCAGGTGACGGAGTCACCGCCGACCCAGACTTGGCCCTGCGCGTCTTGTTCGATGCTGACGCGTCCGGCGCGGCCTATGCAGGTGCCCTGGGCCGCGAGGTAACGCGTGGGGGCATGGCCGTCGGCAATCAGCCACTGCGCCAGGCTGGCGTTGAAGCTGCCGGTGACCGGGTCTTCGCTGACGCCGATGTCGTGCGCAAAAAAGCGCACCTCCACGGTGGGTTCCATGTCCTCTGGCAGGGGCTCCTGGGTGCTGCGGGGGCCAAAGGCGCGCGCTTCCCGGTTGCCGCGTGCTATCAAAGTAGTAGCTGCTTGCGCAGTATCCACGGCGGCTACACCCACTCCGGGCACCAAACCTTCGAGCGCGGCGTGGTTCGGGGTGAGCTGCAGCACGGTTTGGCGGCTGTCCAGCAAGAGGCCCAGCCAGGTGGGGCCGTTGTTGAGCAATTGCGCGGCAATGATTTGCTCGGGCTGGATGCCCAGCGCGGCCGCCACCCGGGCCAGCACGGCGGGGCTGGGGTTGCTGCGGGTCAGCGGCGGCGCGGCAAAGGCCAGGCGCTGCCCGTCACGGCGAATGCGCACCAGGCCCACGCCGCACTCCTGGGTGATTAACGTGGGGCCGGCGGCGTGCCCGCCGTTTTTCTCCAGCCAGGCATGGCAGCTGCCCAGCGTGGGGTGGCCGGCAAAGGGCAGCTCGGCGCCGGGCGTGAAGATGCGCACTTGGTAGTGGGCGCCCGCGGCCGCGCCCTGGGCGCTGGGGGGCAGCAAAAAGCTGGTTTCCGACAGATTGGTCCAGCGCGCGAAATGCTGCATTTCTTCGCTGGACAGACCGGTGCCGTCCAGCACCACGGCCAGCGGGTTGCCGTAGTAGGGGGTGGCGGTGAAGACGTCAACTTGTTTGAAGGGGCGGGTTTGCATGGGGTTTTCGAGGGAAGAGGGCATTGCGTTTTCAGGACAGGGGCAGGTCCAGCACGCCGCGTGTGGCCGGGCGCGCCAGGATGGCGGCGAACCAGCGCTCCAGGTGGGGCAAGCTGGGGTGTGCCTGCGGCAGGCCAAACCAGCGGTGGATCTCGCAGGCGATGGGGATATCGGCCATGGTGAAGGCATCACCCGCCATGAAAGCCTGCCCTTGCAGATGGGTGTCGAGCAGCTGCAGCAGCGGCTCGGTGGCGGCCACCGATTGCGCGATCACGGCCAAGTCGCGTTGTTCCGCCGGGGTGCGAAACCACTGCATGAAGGCCGGACTGCCTGCGCGGTTCAGGGTGGTTTGCTGCCAGTCCATCCAGCGCTCGGCGTCAAAGCGGGCCGCCAGATCCTGCGGGTACAGGGTGGAGGCGGCAAGCGTGGGGGCTCCATATTTGGCGCACAGGTAGCGCACGATGACGTTGGACTCCCACAGCACCAATGCGCCGTCTTGCAGGGTAGGCACCACGCCATTCGGGTTCAGGCTGCGGTAGGCCGGGGTGTGGACCACACCAAAGGCCCGGCCCGCATCGGTGCGCTCGAAAGGCACGCCCAGCTCTTGTGCGGCCCACACCACCTTGCGTACATTGAGGGAGCTCAAGCGTCCCCAGATATGGATCATGCGGCGCTCCCTTGGTCTGCTGGGCCACCATTGCCGGTCACGGCGGTGAGGTTCATGGTCATCAGCGCACCGGGTTTGGGCAGGTCGGCCACACAGATGACGGTGCGGGCCGGGCGGTGGGTGCCAAACTCCTCGGCATAGGCGCGGTTCATTTCCGCGAAGTCTCCCACCTGTTTGAGGTAGACATGGACGTGCAGCACGTCGTCCAGCGACGCTCCGGCGCCGTGCAGCAGGGTGCGAAAGTTTTTGACGATTTGCCGCGCCTGGCTGTAAGCGTCGGGGCCGGCCATTTCGGAGGTCGCGGGATCGACCCCGGGGGTGCCCGAGATGGCGATGAAGGGCCCCGCCTTGGCGACATGGCTGTACGGCCCGATGGGGGCGAACAAAGGCGTGGAGAACTCGGTTTGAATGGTCATGGGGTGGGGCCTCTCACGCTGTTTTCGGGTAAGTGGCCATGGCCTGGGCCAGTGCCGCCACACCTCGGTGGATCTCTTCCACACTGGGGGTGACAAAGGACAGGCGCAGGGTGCGCGGGTCACCACTGCTGGCGTAAAACGGCGCGCCGGGCACAAAGGCCACGCCCCGCTCCACCGCCAGGGGCAGCAGGTCCACCGCGTTCATGCCTTCGGGCAGCCGCGCCCACAAAAACATGCCGCCAGCCGGGGTGTTCCAGGTCAGCGTGTTGTCGGGGTGCACACCGGCCTGGGGGAAGTGCGTGGCCAGGGCTTGCAGCATGGCATCGCGCTGGGATTTGTACAGGGCGCGGATGGTGGGCACATGGCGGTCCAGAAAACCGTCTTGCATCACCTCGGCGATCATGCGCTGGTTGAAGCTGGGGCTGTGCAAATCGGCCGCCTGCTTGGCCTGCAGCAGCTTGGGGAACACGGCGGGCGGCGCCGCGATGAAGCCCATGCGCAGGCCCGGCGCCAGCACCTTGGAGAACGAGCCCAGGTAGATGCCGCCCTCGGGGTTGCGGGCGGTCAAGGGGGCGGGCGGGGGCGTGTCAAACCACAGGTCGCCATAGGGGTTGTCTTCGATGATGGGCAGGCCCAGCGCGCTAGCCTGGGTGCTCAGGGCCGCGCGGCGCGCCTCGCTCATGGTGCGCCCGGTGGGGTTCTGGAAATTGGGCAGCACGTACAAAAAGCGCGCACCCTTGCCTTTGGCTTGCAGATCGGCCAGGTCAATGCCGTCGTCGTCATTGGCCACACTCGCCACCTCGGGCTCCATGGGCGTGAAGGCCATCACGGCACCCAGGTAGGTAGGCGACTCCACCAGCACGCGGCTGCCCGCGTCAATCAGCACCTTGGCCACCAGGTCCAGGCCCTGCTGCGAGCCGGTGGTGATCATCACCTGGGCCGGGTCCACCTTCCAGGGCAGTTGCGCCGCCACCATTTCGCGCAGCGGGCCGTAGCCCTCGCTGGCGGCGTACTGCAAGGCGCCCACCGGGTCATCCTTCAGCACCTTGGCGCAGGCGGCTTCAAACTCGGCCACCGGAAAGGTCTTGGGTGAGGGCAGGCCGCCAGCAAAACTGATGATGCCGGGCTTTTCGGTGACCTTCAGGATCTCGCGGATCACCGACGGGTTCATTTTTGCGGCGCGGGCGGCCAGGGTCCATTGCGTTGTGTTCGTCATGCTTTTTCCTTTACCAATTCAACAAAGTCCAGTTTGCGCGGCGCGGGCGCCGACAGGCGCTTGCCCAAAAATACGGTGGACACCACGGCCAGGGCAAACACCAGGGTCACGGCATCCAGCGGCTCACCCAGCAAGGGGATGGAGGCCAAAATGCTCAAAAAAGGCTGCAGGAGCTGGAGCTGGCTCACCTTGAGCGCGCCGCCAATCGCCAACGCACGGTACCACGCAAAAAAGCCGGCCCACATGGAGAAAACCCCCACATACGCCAGCCCCCACCAAGCCGAGGGGGCGACGGCATGGGTGGGCCAGGTGAGCAGGGCGCCGGGCACGGTGATGGGCAGGGCCATGACGCAGACCCAGCAGATCACCCGCTCGGCGCCCAGCGCCGGCGTCACCTGTGCGCCATACACATAACCCAAAGATGCGGCCAGCACCGCCCCCACCAGCAACAGGTCGGCCCACTCCAGCGCAAAGCCCTGTCCGTGCTGCTGGGCCCGCAGCACCGAGAAAGCAACGACCAGGCCACCGCCCGCGGCGGCGCACAGCCAGAACCCCAGGCGCGCCCGCTGGTGCAGCACCCAAGCCGCCACGGCGGCGGTGCCCAGCGGCAGCAGCGCGGTGATGACGGCCGCATGGCTGGCGCTCACGCTGCGCAGTGCAAACCCCAGCAGCAGCGGGTAACCAATGGCGTTGCCCAGCAGCGCCAGCGCCAGCGGCTTGCGCTGCGCCGGGGTGGGCAGGGGCGGGCGCGTCAGCAGCAAAAAGACCAGCGACAAGACCCCCGCCAGCGCGGCCCGGCCAAAGGTCACAAACCAGGGAGACAGCTGCGGTGCGGCACTGCTGCCGGTGGCCAGCCGCGTCATCGGCAAGGTCACGGCAAACAGGGCCACGCCCAGCAGGCCCAGCCACAGGCCCAGAGTTTCATTTTTTTGGTTCATGGTGGTATTCATAAGGTGGACATCCAGGCGGCGGTGAAGACCAAGACCGCCGCCATGCCCCGGTTGAACCAGCGCAGCCGCTCCCCGGTGGCCACACCGCCCACCTGCGGCCCGCCCAGCCAGTCGCGCAAGATCGAGCCGATCAGCGCATAGGCCAGGTTGCTGACCAGGCCGAAGGCCAGCATCAGCGGCAGTACCAGGGCAAACCGGTCCCAGGCGTCGGCGCGCCCGGCCAGCCAGCCGGCCACCACGGTCAGGGCCAGCATCCAGGCCTTGATGTTGAGGAACTGCAGCGCCACGCCCTGCCAGAAGCTGACCTGCAGGCGGCTGTCATCGGCCTGCGCCAGCGCCGTGCTGCCCGCAAGGCGGATCGCCAGCCACAGCAGGTAGGCAATGCCCAGGGCCTGAATGCCCACCCGCAGCAGCGGCACCGCCACCACCAAGGCCCCCAGACCGGCCGCGCACAGGCTGAACAGCAGGCCCCAGCCCACCGGCACCGCCACCACAAAACGCAGGGCGCGCTTCAAGCCAAAGTTGGCCGCCAGCGCCGTGGACAGGGTGGTGTTGGGCCCTGGTGTGAAGCTGGCGGCGCTGGCGAGCACCAGCAAGGCAGTGAGTTCGGTGGCATTCATGGGCCCACTGTAGCCTGAATAACAGCACACTACCAATACAGTTTTTGCAAACAAGGACTAAACTGTATCGCTGTCTGGAGTGGCACAGGAGGCCCCGGACACCCACCTTGTAGGACCTGCCCATGCTGATGAAGACCGCCTCCCAATCCCTCACCGAGCAACTGGCTGCGCGCTTTGCCCAGCGCATCCGCGACCGGCTGCTCAACCCCGGCGCACGCCTGCCCTCGGTGCGCCTGTGCGCGCAGCAGCAGGGCGTGAGCCCCTCCACCGTGGTGGGCGCCTACGACCAGCTGCTGGCGCAGGGCCTGGTGGAAGCCCGCAAAAACCGCGGGTTTTATGTGCGAGAACGCACACTAGCCTCCGCAGAATATGCGCAAGCAGCTCCTAAAACAATAGCAAAAGTAGAAGGCGAAGAGGCCCCCGTGGTGCGCCACCGTGCGCCCCTGAATGCCACCGCGCTGATTCGCGGCATGTTCCACGCCATCAGCGACAAGCCGCAGCCCGGCATGGGCGTGTTGCCCAAGGAGTGGCTGCACACCACGTTTTTGTCCACCGCCGTGCGCCGCCACTGCAGTGTGGCGGCGCTCAACGCCTTCTCTTTGCAATACGGTGAAGCGGCCGGCGACCTGGGGCTGCGCCGGGCGCTATCGACCAAGCTCGCCGGTATTGCAGTGCAAGCCTCGCCCGAGCAAATCATCACCACCGTGGGCGCCACCCAGGCGCTGGACGTGGTCAGCCGCACCCTGCTGCGCGCGGGCGACCCGGTGATGGTGGAAGAACCCGGCTGGGCCATCGAGTTCGCGCGGCTGGAGGCCCTGGGCATGCGCATCCTGCCCGTGCCCCGGCGCGCCGACGGGCCTGACCTGGAGGTGATGGCCCGCTACTGCGAGGTGCACCGCCCCAAGCTGTTTGTGAGTGTCAGTGTGCTGCACAACCCCACCGGCTTTTGCCTGAGCCCCTCCAGCGCCTACCGCGTGCTGCAACTGGCCAGCCAGTTCGACTTTCATGTGCTGGAGGACGACACCTACAGCCACTTCGCCCCCGAACACGCCACCCGCATGTGCGCGCTGGACGGCCTGCAGCGCACCATCTACGTGGGCGGCTTTGCCAAAATCCTGGCGCCCAACTGGCGCGTGGGCTACCTGGCCGCCCCGCCCCAGCTGGTGGAGCGCTTGCTCGACACCAAGCTCTTGACCACGCTGACCACCCCGGCGCTGATGGAAAAATCCTTGGCCTGGTGCATAGACCAAGGCCAGCTGCGCCGCCACGCCGAACGCATCCGCGTGCGGCTGGACGCCGCGCGCGCCCGCAGCGCCAAGCTGGCCCTGTCGCACGGTTGCACTTTCGCCGCCGAACCGGTGGGCCTGTTTGGCTGGGTCGATACCGGCGTGGACACCGACGTGCTGGCCCAGCGCATGCTCGACGAAGGCTACCTGCTGGCCCCGGGCGGGCTGTTCCACGCCGAGCGCACCCCCAGCAGCCTGATGCGCATCAACTTCGCGACCACCCAGGAGGCCGCGTTCTGGGACACGCTGGTGAGGTTGAGGGCGGAGCAGTAGGGCGGCTACCCGTTACAGCGCCCAACAATGTAAACAAAATAGTGCTTTCTGGCATGCTGGGCGTGCGTAGACAGCTCCTGAATTTATAGCAAAAGTGACTGGGGGCACCGGCTGGGGCTTCGGGCGGGCAGCCTGCGCGCTAGGACAGTACGAGCGGGTGATGGGGTAAAGTTCGGCGCAGTGAATCTATAAAAAAGCAGGGAGTGAGAGGGATGAATCGAGAAATGCGCGGTGCCTATGGCATCGAATCGGGCGTGGCAAGCGTCGCCATGGGCCAAACCTTCGGCACGAAGAGCAATGTGCACCAATGGCTTGACCACATACTGCCCAAAGTAGCCAGGGGCTTCCTGCTCTTTTTATTTCTGGCATTTTTGACGGTACTCCACGCACAGCCTGCATCGCCCTTGCAACTGGTGCGCCAGCCTATGGGGTGGACTACCAACGATGCAACTTACTACGATGACGCCAAAACTGCCTGTGCATCGGGGTTTAGCAAGCAAATCGCTGATAAAAATAGTAGCGGTACATGTTCTCCTGCGGGGCCGTGTGGCCCCGCTTGTTTCCAAGAATCACTTGCACCAGAGATTACACAACCTGGCGAAGCTGCGTGCATGGCAAAGACGACCTATCGGTGGAACGCAGGAACACCAGCTTGTCAAACTTATGTTAGCAAAGGGGCTCTGGGTTTTGCATCCCTAAAGCCCAGAGGCTGTCCGGCACACAGCACTCCCTATATCGGCAGCACATGTTTATGCGATGCTGGCTACATTGCCCAGGGCGACCAGTGCGTCCTTGACAACCCCGAACCCGAAACCTGCCCAGCGCCTGACGGCGCCCAAACCGGCAAACCCATCATCCCCGCCACCGGCGAAAAGCGCTACACCGAGCCTGACTACGCCGGCACCGGGCCTCATTCTTTAAGCCTCACCCGCAGCTTTCGCAGCCGCTGGTCCACGGGCCTTGCCCCAGCCTTTGCCAGTACTACCGGCCTGGGCCAGGCGTGGTCGCACAACCATGCCGCCAATTTTTCGATTTCTGGCCCCACCTCGGCACGCATCGAATACGGCAACGGCTCCACACAGGGCTTGTCGTGGGATGCTGCAACAGGCGCCTGGAACGCCAGCGCAGGCACCAGCTCCCTGGTGCCCACCACCACCCCTGTAGTCGGCCACCTGCTCACCCGCTCCGAAGACGACAGCCGCTGGCAGTTTGACGCAACCGGCAAAATACTCAGCGTCACCCAACGCAATGGCTGGGTCACCCGCTACAGCTACAACAGCACAGGCCAACTCAGCACCGTCACCAACCACTTTGGCCGCAGCCTGCAGTTCACTTACAACGCGGCAGGCCAGCTCAGCACCGCAACCACCCCCGATGGCCAAACCATCCGCTACACCTTTGATAGCGCGTCACGCTTGAACAGCGTGGTCTACCCCGGCAACGTCTCCAAAACCTACCTCTACGAGGACAGCCGCTGGCCCCAATCCGTCACCGGCATCATCGACGAGCGCGCCATGCGCCTGGCCACGGTCGCCTACGATGCGCTGGGCCGTGCTGTGGAGAGCGGCTACGCCGGCGGCGCGGACAACTACAAAGTCAGCTACCCGGCCAGCGCCGATGCGCCCACCACCGTCACCGACCCCTTGGGCACCACCCGCAACTACAGCTACGGCAAGATACTGGGCAAACTGGTCGTCACCGGCGCCAACCTGCCCAGCGGGGTAGGCCAAGCCGACGCCTTCAGCCGCGTGCAAAACGCCAGCGGCCTGATCGAACTGGAGACCGACTTCCTAGGCGTGCAAACCCTGTACAACTGGGACCAACAGCGCCGCCTGCCCCTGTCCACAACCCAGGCCGCAGGCCGCCC
>NZ_JAUYQD010000034.1 GCF_030697375.1 Rhodoferax sp.
GCGCTCACCCAGCTCAAGCGGGAAACGAGCTTGAAGGTGGGCATCAGGAACAAGCGCAGCCGCGCGGGTTGGGACCCGGCTTATATGCAGAAGGTGCTGGACCTTGGTGTGCTGGCAATTTAGATGCGATTGCCCTGCGCAATGTTTACGGTGGCTAGTGGCCGATTTGATACACAACGAATGCCTTCACCAGGCATTCGGGGCCCAACGGGTGGGACTTAATGCTCCCGCGCATGGTTGCGCGTATGTTTGGGAAACTCCACCGTGATGTCCGTGTCCTTGAGCCGCACGCAGCAGGCCAGGCGCGACTGGGCTTCCAGGCCCCAGGCGTGGTCGAGCTGGTCGTTTTCTTCATCGTCGGGCTCGGCCAGCGAGGCGCCGCCTTCGCGCACGTACACATGGCAGGTTGCGCACGCACTCACCATCTCGCAGGCATGCTCGATGGCCACGCCGCCCTTGAGCAGACTCTCACACAGCGACACGCCGCGCTTGACCTCCAGGTCGCGCCCCTCGGGGCACAGGTCGGGGTGGGGCAGCAGGTGGATGCGTGGCATGGTGGTTTCCTAACCCAGGCTGTCCACGGTGCGCCCGGCCAGCGCCTGGCTGATGGAAGCGTTCATGCGCCGTGCGGCAAATTCATCGGTCACAGCGCCCAGGGCCTGCGTGGCAGTGCGCAGCGCGTCCAGCGGCGCATCCGTCTCCAGCATGTCGGCCACCCGGAACATGGCTTTGCGGATGGCGCTGGATTCCAGTGCCGACAGCAGCGTGGCGTCCTGCGCCAGCGCCGCCTCGGTGGCGTCCAGCATGCGCCGCGCGTCCACCTGCGCCTCACGCAAGGCACGTAGCAACATGTCGGATTGGGCGGCCCCGATGGCATCTTGCAACATGGCCGATATCTGGGTGTCGGCCAGGCCATAGGTGGGCTTGACCGCAATATGGGCCTCGACCCCGGTGGTCTGCTCGCGCGCCGTGACGGACAACAGGCCGTCGGCATCGATCTGGAAGCTCACGCGGATGTGCACCGAGCCAGCCACGGCGGCGGGAATGCCGCGCAGCTCGAAGCGGGCGAGTGAGCGGCAATCGGCCACGGCCTCGCGTTCGCCCTGCACCACGTGCAGCGACATGGCGGTTTGCCCGTCTTTGAAGGTGGTGAACTCCTGCGCCCGCGCAATCGGCAAAGTGGAGTTGCGCGGGATGATTTTTTCCACCAGGCCGCCCATGGTCTCTATGCCCAGCGACAGCGGGCACACGTCCAGCAGCAACCAATCGTCACCACTGCCGCCGTTGCCGGCCAGCACATTGGCTTGCAGAGCCGCGCCGATGGCGACCACCTGGTCGGGGTCAATGTCCACCAGCGGTTCGCGTTTGAAGAAGTCGCGCACCGCGTCGCGGGCCAACTGCATGCGGGTGGAGCCGCCCACCAGCACCACGCCGGTGATGTCGTCAATAGACAGCTTGGCGTCGCGCAGTGCCCGCTTCGTAGATGCCACCGTGCGAGCGATCAGCGGCGCTCCGAGCTCGGCAAACTGCGCGCGCGACAAAATGGCTTGGCGTGCCCCACCGTCTCCGTCGGCCAGGGACAGGGCCGATGTCTCATGCGTGGAGAGCCCCTCCTTGGCCTGGCGCGCTGCAGCCAGCAGGCTGCGCTGCGCGCCAGGCGGCAAAGCGGCCAGGCCGGCAATGCCGTGCTGCGCACAAAACCATTCCGCAACGCAATAGTCAAAATCGTCGCCGCCCAGGGCCGAGTCGCCGCCGGTGGACAGCACCTCGAACACGCCGCGCGTCAGGCGCAGGATGGAGATGTCGAACGTGCCACCACCCAGGTCGTAGATCGCAAACGTGCCCTCGGCCGCCTTGTCCAGGCCGTAGGCAATGGCCGCCGCCGTGGGCTCGTTGAGCAGGCGCAAGACGGTTAACCCGGCCAGGCGCGCGGCGTCCTTGGTGCCCTGGCGCTGCGCATCGTCAAAGTAGGCGGGCACGGTGATGACGACACCCGCCAGCGGGCCGCCCAGCGAAACTTCGGCGCGCTCACGCAGGGCGGTCAAAATCTCTGCCGACACCTGCACCGGTGAACGCTCACCACACACGGTGGAGATGCCGACCATGCCGGGGCCATCGGTAAAGCGGTAGGGCAAGCCGGCGGCCTCTTTCACATCCGACAGACTGCGCCCCATGAAGCGCTTGACCGAGACGATGGTGTTCTCGGGGTCATCGGCCTGACTCTCCTGCGCCTCGCGGCCCACCACGATGCCATTGCCCGGCAGGTAACGCACCACCGACGGCAGCAGCAGCGCACCGTCCTCATCGGGAAGCGCCTGCGCCACGGCGCTCTGCACGGTGGCAATCAGCGAGTTGGTGGTGCCCAGGTCAATGCCTGCTGCCAGCCGGTGCTGGTGCGGCGCGGCGCTTTGACCGGGTTCAGAAATCTGGAGTAAGGCCATTGTTCAGACCGCAAAACTTTCACCGCAGCCGCAGTTGGATTTTGCGTTGGGGTTGTTGAATTTGAAGCCTTCGTTCAGGCCTTCGCGCACAAAGTCCAGCTCGGTGCCGGCCAGCATGCCCAGGCTGCGCGGGTCGACGATGACCTTGACGCCGTGGGTCTCGAAGCATTCATCTTCGGCGTTGGCGGCATCCACGAATTCCAGCGCGTAGGCAAAGCCGTTGCAGCCGCTGGTCTTGACCGCCAGGCGCAGGCCTATGCCGCTGCCCCGCTTGGCCAGGGATTTCGCGACGTGGCGGGCGGCGGCAGGCGTCAGGGAGACGGTCATGGCAAAACTCCTTACACCGAGAATGAACTGCCACAACCGCAGGTGGTCTGCGCATTGGGGTTGTGGATGACAAAGCGCGAGCCCTCCAGGCCATCCTCAAAGTCCACCCGCGCACCCAGCACATACTGCAGGCTCATGGCGTCCACCACCAGGGCCACGCCCGCGGTGACGATCAGCGTGTCGTCCTCGGCCACTGCATCGTCAAACGCAAAGCCGTAGGAGAAGCCCGAGCAACCACCGCCTGTCACGTAGAGGCGCAACTTCAACTCCGCATTGCCTTCCTCGACGATCAACTCCGCCACCTTGGCGGCGGCGGCGGGGGTGAATTCCAGCTGGCTGGGCATGGCGCCAGGCAGACTGGTGCTATCGACGGTCAGAGCTGCTTGCATGGTGACTCCTTGGTTCGGGAATGAATGGGCGTTGAACAGGCTCAGCGCGTACTGGACGCGCAGGCGGGTTGCTCGGAGACCAGCGTCCCGCCGCCCACCGGGTGGCGCGAGCGGAAGTCGGCCACGGCGGCCTTGATCGCGTCCTCGGCCAGAATGGAGCAGTGGATCTTGACCGGCGGCAGGGCCAGCTCCTCGGAAATGTCCGCGTTCTTGATGGCCAGGGCCTCGTCCAGCGTGCGGCCACGCACCCATTCGGTGACCAGCGAGCTGGACGCGATGGCCGAGCCGCAGCCATAGGTCTTGAACTTGGCGTCCTCGATCACGCCCTCGGCGTTGACGCGAATCTGCAAGCGCATCACGTCGCCGCAGGCGGGCGCGCCCACCATGCCGGTGCCCACATTCTCGTCCGCCGCATCAAAGGCGCCGACGTTGCGGGGGTTCTCGTAGTGGTCTACGACCTTTTCGCTGTAAGCCATAAATACTCTCCGTGTGACAGTAAGGGGTTGGATCAGTCGGCGCGCGCCGCTCTCAGTGCTCGGACCACTGGATGGAGTTGAGGTCAATGCCGGCCTGCACCATGTCCCACAGTGGGCTCATGGCGCGCAGCTTGGTCACCACTTGGGTGACCTGCGCAATCGTGAAATCAATCTCTTCCACCGTGGTGAAGCGGCCGATGGAAAAGCGCACCGAGCTGTGGGCCAGCTCGTCGCTGCGGCCCATGGCGCGCAGCACATAGCTGGGCTCCAGGCTGGCCGAGGTGCAGGCCGAGCCCGACGACACCGCCACGCCCTTGATGCCCATCAGCAGCGACTCGCCCTCGACGTAGTTGAAACTCACATTCAGGTACTGCACGGCGCGGTTCTTCTCGTCGCCATTGAGCACCACCGCATCCATCTTCTGGAAGCCGGCCCAGAGCCGGTCCCGCAGCGTGCGGATGCGTGCGTTGTCGGATTCCATGGCTTCGTGTGCCAACCAAAAAGCTTCCCCCATGCCGACGATCTGGTGCGTGGGCAAGGTGCCCGAGCGCATGCCGCGTTCGTGGCCACCGCCGTGCATCTGGGCCTCGATGCGCACGCGTGGCTTACGCCGCACATACAGCGCGCCAACCCCTTTGGGCCCATACATCTTGTGGGCCGACAAGGACATCATGTCGATGGGCAGCTGGCTTAGATCAATGGCCACCTTGCCCGCAGCCTGGGCCGCGTCCACATGGAACAGCACCCCTTTGGCGCGGCAGATGGCACCAATCTTGGCCACGTCCTGAATCACACCGGTTTCGTTGTTCACCAACATGACTGAGGCCAGCACCGTATCGGGGCGCAGCGCAGCTTCAAACACGGCCAGGTCCAGCAATCCGCTGGGCAATACGGGTAGCACCGTCACTTCAAAGCCTTCGCGCTCCAGTTCGCGCATGCTGTCCAACACGGCCTTGTGCTCGGTGGCCACGGTGATCAGGTGCTTGCCTTTGCCCTTGTAAAAATGTGCGGCGCCTTTGATGGCCAGGTTGTTGGACTCCGTGGCGCCCGAGGTCCAGACCATCTCGCGCGGATCGGCATTGACCAGAGAACTGACCTGCTCGCGGGCCAACTCCACCGCTTCATCCGCCGCCCAACCAAAGGCATGGGAGCGGCTGGCCGGGTTGCCATACAGGTCCGTCAGGTAGGGAATCATCTTGCGGGCCACGCGGTGGTCCACCGGCGTGGTGGCTGCGTAGTCAAGGTACACAGGCCGGGCGGCACTGGAGATGGCGTTGTCGCGGCTGGGGTCTGACATGGCTGGCTCCTGGAATGGGTTGACGCCCACCTATTTGCAATTTCGGTGCCATGTCAATGGCCGCGTTTTCAGGGCCTTTTGCGCGCCGATTGTTGCTTTTGTATGCACATCGCAGTGGGCGGGGTGACCGCCTTGTCATGTTTGTCGCGAAATGCCCGGTCGTGGCGGCGCGCGGTGTCCGATGGCATCGTTTTTCTGGTGTGATTCTTGCGTGGCACTTTTCAGTGACCGTTGCGTTTGCAATACGTCGCGCCAACCGGAGATCACAAAAGTGAACACACAAACGATGGAATCCCGGCGTGAGCTCAATGCGATCTACGAGGTCAGCAAGACGCTGGCAACGTCGTTGGATGTCGCCAAGACGTTTCGTGAGGCATTGAACTATTTGCTGCACGCCTTTGATTGGCGGCGCGCCTTTGTTGTACTGGCCGAGCCCGCGGGGCACCTGCGCGGCCTGTGCGCCGTGGGGCTTACCCGCGAAGAGCAGCAGCGCCTACAGTTTCAATCCGGCGAAGGTATTGTGGGCCGCGTCTATGCCACCGGCATCCAGGTCATCGTGCCCGACGTGAGTGCCGAGCCCCTGTTTCTGAACCGCACCGGCGGGGCCGACCAGAGCCCGGGCGTCGCGGTCGCCATGCTGGTCACCCCCATCCGCGCCGACCGCCGCACCCTGGGCGTGCTGGCCATTGACTGCCTGAACCCAGACCAGCACCGGGCCTTTTCCAACGACTTGCAGCTGCTCAAGATGGTGGCCACGCTGATGGGCCAGGCCCTGCTCTTGCACCGCAGCGTCAGCGCCGCGCACGACGTGATGCAGGACGAGGCGCGGCGCATGCACAAGGCCCTCAAACCCGTCAAACAGATTGACCAGGTGGTGGGTATTTCCGCGCCCATGCAAGAGGTCTTTGCGCAAGTGCACCAGGTCGCGCCCGCGCGCACCACCGTGCTGCTGCGCGGCGAAAGCGGCACCGGCAAGGAAGTGATTGCACGCGCCCTGCACAACCTGTCCCCCCGCAAACGCGAAGCCTTTGTCAGCGTCAACTGCGCTGCGCTGACCGAATCGCTGCTGGAGAGCGAACTGTTCGGCCACGAAAAAGGCTCGTTCACCGGTGCGCAAGGTCAACGCAAGGGACGGTTTGAAATGTCCCACGGCGGCACACTGTTTCTGGATGAGATTGGCGACATCTCGGCCTCGTTCCAGGCCAAGCTGCTGCGGGTGTTGCAGGAGCGCGAGTTTGAGCGCGTGGGGGGCACCTCCGTCGTCAAGGTGGATGTGCGCCTGATCCTGGCAACCAACCGCAACCTGGAGCGCATGGTGCAGGCGGGCGAATTCCGCGCCGACCTGTATTACCGCATCAACGTGGTCAGCATCCAGCTGCCACCCCTGCGCGAGCGCCGCGATGACATTCCCGTCATGGCCCAGCATTTTCTGGACCGCTTCAACCTGGAGAACGCGCGCGCTGCGCAGTTCAGCCCCGCCGCAGTGCGCGTGTTGACCAGTTGTTACTGGCCCGGCAATGTGCGGGAGCTGGAAAACTGCGTGGAGCGCACCGCCACCATGGCGCACGACAGTGTCATCACCGACCTGGCCTTTCCCTGCAAGGGCAACCGCTGCCTGACCCAGGTGCTGCACCACATCGAACGGGAAGACGCGGTGACGCCAGGCGTTCGACTGGCCGAGATACCCATCGTCGAAGTGCCGATGACGCAGCCACCTACATCACCCACGTCGGCCTCGGCCGCGGCCGAAGCTGACAACAGCCCCGCTGACGCTGCGAGCATGGCCTCACACGACGACCTGGCGACTACTGCCCCTGACGGCAAACCGGAAGGCGAGCGTGAGCGCCTGGTCTGGGCCATGGAGCGCTGCGGCTGGGTGCAAGCCAAGGCCGCCCGCCTGCTGAAGATATCGCCACGGCAGATGGGGTATGCGTTACAGAAGAATGGGATTGAGGTTAGGAAGTTCTGAGAACTTGTGGATGGGTAGACTTGCCTGAAACAGGTGAGCACCATGACCGACGACAACCGCTGGAAGCAGCGTTTCAGCAATTACCGCAAAGCCCTGCAAATGCTGGCTGAGGCTGTGGAACTCGCCCAGCGGCGCCCACTTTCGAAGTTGGAACTGCTAGGCGTGATTCACGCCTTTGAATTCACCCATGAACTGGCGTGGAACGTGCTGAAGGAATACTTGGACGCGCAGGGCTTTGTGGGCCTGATCGGCTCCAAAAATGCCACTCGCCAGGCCTTTAAAGACGCCCTCATTCAGGACGGAGACGCATGGATGGACATGATCAAGGCGCGCAACCTGACATCGCACACCTACAACACCGACATCGCATCGGGCATTGCGGCTGACATCCTGTCCCGCTTTTATCCCGCCTTTTCCGCCATGGCGAACACCTTTTCGGCCCTAGCCGCCCAACCCGACCCCGACGAATGAAATACGGGCTGCCGTTGCCCGGCACCACTGATCGGGTAATCGAATTTTTGTGCTCTTCTCGCAAGAGCACCAGTCAATGCCTTCGGTCAGCGTTTAATTGACGCACTTGAATTCAGTACGGCAAAATTCTGTCTTTGGCATTGGAGTCGCACATGGCAATAGTCACCCGCTTTGAACTGACGCTGAGCGCCGAAGAAGAGGAGTTGGTTTCCTGTGCGGCAAGCCTCACGGGCGTGAGCATGGCCGACTTTGTTCGGAGTGCGGCCAGGGACAAAGCGCGAATTTTGCTGGAACAGGAATCACTCGTGACGCTTTCAAAACGCGATTTTCTGGCGTTCAACGCGGCCATCAGCGGCGCATTCGCTCCCACCCTGGCATTGCAAGGAGCGATCAAGACCGCTGGGCAGGTTAAGCGTGCTGAACCAACACTATGAATTCACGGCCTGCCCTGACTCTCCGACGACTTTGTATCTCCCGCTGGGGTGACGGGATCTGGACTGAGGCTGCCATGTGCCACGCATTCAAGACTTTCCAAATCATCTTGGTGTCAATCAGAGGTCGCCACCATCGAAATGGACGATGACTCCCGTCCACGGCGCTTTATATATGCAAAATAGGCCGCTAACGCTCGTCGAATATGCGTAAGCAGCTATCAAAAACGCAGCACTCACTCGCGCCCCGCCAGTAATTCCGCGTTCGGCGCGAAGCAACCAAATCGGCAGTTCAAGCTCCCCTCGCCCAGCGGGGCGAGGGGTTGGGGGAGTGGGGAGTTAAGACGTGGCAGCCAATGTCATCTTTGTAGCATCACTGACATCCCACTCCTAAAAACACAGCCCCCACCACCCCTCCCCGTGTCCCACATCCGACAAAGCGAGGCCAAAAACAGCCGTTTCCGGGTGGCATGGATTTAGCTATTGAACCCTTATGCGGCCATTGTCGGACGCGAGAAGGGTTTCCATGCACGCCAGCGCGCCAGCCGGGGCTATGCCCGCCAAGACCTACGTCAGCATTGGTCAAATCAAGCCTCTGGGCGCCAAACTCAATGTGCCGGAAACCGGTGGTGGTTGCGACACCCATGGCGCAGAGGGCAAGGCCAGTTGCGGCTCATCCGACGGCCCGGACGACATGCCCCAGGCGATCTGGGACAAGGTCAAAAACCACCCCTGCTATTCCGAAGAAGCCCACCACCACTTTGCCCGCATGCACGTGGCCGTGGCCCCGGCCTGCAACATCCAGTGCAACTACTGCTACCGCAAATACGACTGCAGCAACGAATCCCGCCCCGGCGTAGTCTCGCAAAAACTCACACCTGAGCAGGCCGTACGCAAGGTGGTTGCGGTGGCCAGCGAGATTCCGCAGATGACGGTGCTGGGCATTGCCGGCCCCGGTGATGCGCTGGCCAACCCGGCCAAGACCTTCCAAACGTTTCGCATGTTGCAGAGCCAAGCGCCCGACCTCAAGCTGTGTATCTCCACCAACGGTTTGGCGCTGCCGGACTATGTGGACGAAATCTGCAAATACAACGTGGACCACGTCACCATCACCATCAACATGGTGGACCCCGCCGTGGGCGAAAAGATTTATCCCTGGATCTTCTGGCAGCACAAGCGCGTGACCGGTTATGAGGCCGCCAAGATCCTGCACGAACGCCAGATGCTGGGCCTGGAGATGCTCACCGCGCGCGGCGTGCTGACCAAGATCAACTCGGTGCTGATCCCCGGCGTCAACGACGAGCACCTGATCGAGGTGAACCGAGAAGTCAAAAAACGCGGCGCCTTCCTGCACAACATCATGCCGCTGATCTCCGAGGCCGAGCACGGCACGGTGTTCGGCCTGACCGGTCAGCGTGGCCCCACCGCCTCGGAGCTGAAGGCCGTGCAAGACGCCTGCATGGGCGGCGCGAATTTGATGCGCCATTGCCGCCAGTGCCGCGCCGATGCGGTTGGTTTGCTGGGCGAAGACCGCAGCGAAGAATTCACGCTGGACAAGCTGGAACAGATGGCCGTGGTCTACGACCTGGACAAGCGCAAGCTCTACCAGGACAAGGTCGAAGTGGAGCGCCAGGCGCAGCAGGCGGCCAAGCAGCAAGCGCTGGCAGCGGCCAGTGCGGTTGAGGTGGCGGACGATCTGCAGGTCCTGGTAGCAGTGGCCACCAAGGGCGGTGGGCGCGTCAACGAACACTTTGGCCATGTGACCGAGTTCCAGGTGTTTGAAGTGTCCGCAGCCAAGGCTCTGTTCGTGGGCCACCGCCGGGTGGACCAGTATTGCCAGGGCGGCGCGGGCGACGACGAGCAATTGCCATCCGTAGTGCGCGCCATCAACGACTGCCACGCCGTGCTGGTGGCCAAGATTGGCGCCTGCCCCAAGGACGAACTGACCGCCGCCGGTGTGGAGCCGGTGGACCAGTACGTGGGCGAATTCATTGAGAAAGCCGCGCTGGACTGGTTCAACGACTACCGCGCCCGCATTGCCAGTGGCGCGGTGGTGCACCAGGCCCGTGGCGATGCGCAGATCCGACAGGGCGCCTTCACCAATCTTGCAGGCGGCGTTGCCCTGGCTGCCTAAATTTATCGCTATCCCCCATCACCCAACAGGAGAGTCACCATGGCCCACAAAATCATCATTTCGACCTGCACCGCATGCTCGGCCTGCGAGCCCGAATGCCCCAACGTCGCCATCCGCGAGAAGAACGGCACCTACGTCATCGACCCCAAAAAATGCACTGACTGCGATGGCCACTACGACACGCCCCAGTGCGTGGCCGTTTGCCCGGTGGACGGCTGCATCGTGAAGGTCTGACCATCATGTCGCCCAACGTCACCATCACCCCCGCCGCTGCCAAGTTCATCAACCGCATCGTGCGCTTCTCGGGCCTGCCCGCGGGCGCCGGTCTGCGCCTGGCGGTCACCCCGGGTGGCTGCTCCGGCTACGCGTCCGAGTTCAGCGCCGAGGCCGCCCCCGCTGCGGGCGAGCAGTTGCTGGAGGTCGGTGGTGTGCGCCTGTTTCTGGGCGCGGAAAGCCGGCTGATGCTCAACGGCATCACCGTCGATTTTGTGGAGACTGCCACCACGTCGGGCCTTTCCTTTATCGACCCGAACAAGGAAGCCTGCGCCTGCAGCAGCGCCGAGACGGCTCCCAAGGTGGGCGTGACCAAGATCGAGATCAGCGCCATTGGGCGTGGCCGACCGGCCGCTCCCGTGGTGGCGCACTGACACGGCGGACAGCACCATGCCTGCGGACAGTCTCCGATTAGCCAATGACCTGCGTCCGCAGGACGAGATACCGGCGCAGCATTGGCAGGGTGGCCCCCTCCACTGCGGTGATTGTGGCTATGCCCACCTGCGCGCGCTGGGTGCGCGGCTGGGTTGTGAACCCGGACACGCCTGCATGCAGGACGTGTATGCCCGCCGCATTGACCGCTTCTTCCGTTGGCACCCCACGCTGAGTGACGAGCAACTGGCCCATTCCTATTTCGAAGTGCGCGCTATCGCCGCGCGCCGTGCCAGCCTGTTCCGCCTGCCCGCCCTGATGGATGACCCGGACGAGACCGTGCGCCTGCAAGTGGCCCTGCGCCTGCCGCAGGCCCAACTGGTTCGCATGGCCAACGACCCGCACCGCGAGGTGCGTATCCGCGTGGTCCAGCGCCTGGCACCGGCCGAACTGGGTGCCTTGCGCAATGACCCTGACTACGGTGTGCGCGAACTGGTGGCACAACGCCTGGCTCTGGCCCTTTTGCCAACCATGGCCAACGACCCGGATCGGGCGGTGCGCCTGCGTGTGGCGCAGCGGCTGGAGATGCCCGCGCTCTTGCGCATGGCTGATGACACCGAGCCCGAAGTGCGGCGCGTGGTGGCAGAGCGCTTGCCGGTTGCACTGCTGTCCCGCCTGTCCCGCGACGTGGACTGGCGTGTGCGCTGGGAAGTGGCGCAGCGCGCCGATGCCGCCACGCTGGAAGCCATGCGCGATGACGAAGAGCCTGAAGTACGCCAGGCCGTGCGCACACGCCAGGCGGGCGACGTAAGTCCGATTGGAACGAACCATGGCTGATATCAACCGCGACGATGCCGAGATCGAACTGGCCTACCCGCCGCGTTTTAGTTATGGCGAGCGGGTGATTGCCCGCTCCGTGGTGCGCAACGACGGCACCTACAACGGCCGCGACATCGGCGAGGTGCTGGTCAACAAGGGTGAGATTGGCTATGTGATCAACATCAACACCTTCTTGCAGCAGTTCTACATCTACGCCGTGGACTTTGTCGATTCCGGCCACCGCGTCGGCATGCGCGCCAAGGAGCTGTGCACGCTGGACAACCTGCCCGACGAGGTGCTGGAGCAACTGGGCGCCAAGGCCGCCGTCCTGCAGACGCTGGGGTCTGCCAAACCAACCGGAGAAGTCCTATGAACGCCACCACCATGCCAGGCATCGAGCCGCGCGAACCGGCCTATGCCTGGGGCCAGCGCGTGATTGCGCTGGACGATCTGGTCAACGACGGCAGCTACCCGGATCGCCCGCTGGACGCACTGCTGGCCGCGCGCGGCTCGCTCGGCGAGGTGGTCAACATCGGCCACGCGCCCGAGTTGAACGAGCCGGTGTACCTGGTGCAGTTCGACGGTTGTGTGGTGGGTTGCCTGGAGATCGAACTGGTACCGGCGCCGCGCGGCCTGCTGCCCGAGACCGAGGAAGCGGTGTGAATAGGACCGCCACCACCATGGCCCCGTCCAGCGCCCAGGTGGTGGACCTGATGGTGCGCCGCATGGAGCGGGCCCTGCGTGAGCGCGTGCGCTACCGCTATGTGCATCCGCAGGTGCTGCGCGAGGCGAATAGCTACCGCATCCAGAGCCCCTGCTGTTCGCGCAATGTGGACCCGACCGGCGGCATGATCGACATCGCCTTGCTGGTGCCCCATGACGACGGCCACTGGTGCCTGTGTTCGCGTGACCACGCCAATAACACCTGGGAGCCACGGCACCAGGATGCATCACTGGACGTGTTGCTGGACCTGCTGTGTATCGATAGCGAACGCCAGTTCTGGGCCTGAATCAACGGCTACCACTCACCATGATTTACCTGGACCACAACGCCACCACGCCGCCCGCACCCGCGGTCATCGCGGCCATGTTGCCGGTGCTATCGGGCGTGTGGGCCAACACCTCGTCCCAGCATGGTCCCGGGCAAGACGCCAAACGCGCCCTGGGCGCCGCGCGCGCCACCGTGGCCCGGGTGCTGGGCTGCAAGACTGTGGAAGTGGTCTTTACCAGTGGCGCGACCGAGGCCAACCACCTGGCGGTGCGGGGCCTGCTGGCGGCAGCCGCGCCTGGCCGCCGCCGCGTGGTGTTCAGCAGCGTGGAGCATGCGGGCCACTTGCGCCTGGCGCGCGCACTGGCGGATGCAGGCATCCCCGTGGACTTTATTCCGGTGCACTCCAACGGCACGCTGGACATGGCCGCCGCCGCCGCGCTGATCAAACCAGACGTCGCGCTGGTCTCGCTGATGGCCGCCAACAACGAGACCGGTGTGCTGATGCCGGTGGCCGAAGTGGCCGCACTCACCCATGCGGCGGGCGCCGTGCTGCATGTAGACGCCACGCAGTTCATCGGCAAGCAACCGTTCAATTTTTCCACCTGTGGCGCGGACGCGGTGTCCTTGTCGGCCCACAAGTTTCAAGGCCCCAAGGGCGTGGGCGCGCTGCTGCTGCGCCAGGGCGTGGCGCTGGTGCCGCAAACGCTGGGCAGCCAGGAGCGGGGCCGCCGGGGTGGCACCGAGAACCTGGCCGGCATTGTGGGCATGGCCGCCGCGCTGGACCTGTTGGGTGATGTCGCCACGCAGGCCATCCGCCTGGCCACGCTGCGCGACGTGCTGGAGACCGGCCTGCAGCGGGCGCTGCCCGAAACCCATGTCTGGTGCCAAACCGTGCCACGCTTGCCGGGCACCAGCTACCTGCGCTTTGGCCAGCTCTCGGTGGACGTGGTGTTGCAGCGCCTGGACCGACTGGGCGTGGCCGCCTCCAGCGGTGCGGCTTGCTCCTCGGGTGGCAGCGAGCCCTCGCATGTGCTGACCGCCATGGGCGTGCCCGCCGAGGAAGCGCTGGGGGCCGTGCGTTTTTCTTTGGGCGCCACTAGCACCCTGGCCGACGTGAACCATTTGCTGCAAATGCTGCCGCCGCTGCTCACGCCGCTATTGCATGAAGAACTACTCACCGCTCCTTAAAGCCAACCTTTGCCCCCCCCATTTACCTCCAGGAGCCAACGATGAAACTGATGATCCGCAAAGACAGCAAAGGCGTGCTGACCGGCTATGTGCCCAAAAAAGACCTGGAGGAACCCATTGTTTCCATGGCCAATCCGGGGATGTGGGGCGGGCTGGTCACCTTGGCCAACGGCTGGCAGTTTGACTTGCCCGCCATGCCCGCCGACACCCCGCTGCCCATCACCGTCGAAGCGCGTCGCCTCGCGCTGACGGAAGACGCGGGAGACTGATATGGCCATGACCGCTGACTACCTGCGTAGCGCCAGTGAAGTGATTGGCGCTGCGCCCTCGCTGCGCGACGCCGCTGCCATCTGGCGCGCACGCGATCCGGCGATCCGCGTGGTGCTGGTGGATGCGATGGACATGCGTGACGAAACACCGACGCTGTTGCTGGGCCATAGACGCGTCTACCTGGCCACCTCCAACGGCCATTGCTGGTCCGTCACCGAGCAGCCCGATGAGGCGACGGCGCTGATTCTCACGCAGGACTAGCCATGGAAGTCGACGTCATTTCCCTGTTCGAACCCGAATGCGGTGCGCGCGAGATGCAGCTCGTCAGCGCCGTACTGCAGTCCGCCCGCTGGGGCGACGGGCCCATGGTTGAATCCTTCGAGCAGGCCTTTGCCGGCTGGGTCAGACGCAAGCACGCCGTGGCCGTGGGCAGTGGCACGCTGGGCACCTGGATTGCCTTGCGCGCCATGGGCATAGGCCCGGGCGACGAGGTGATCTGCACCGCGCACACCTGGCACCAGGTGGCACAGGCCATCACGCTGGCGGGTGCCACGCCGGTGTTTGCCGACATCAACTACTGGACCGGCAGCCTGAGCCCCGAGAAGGCCGCGCTCAAGATCACGCCCAAGACCCGCGCCATGCTGGCCGGCAATACCAACGGTCACCCTGCCGCCTGGGAGCCATTGCGCGCGCTGGCGCAAGCCCATGGCTTGGTGCTGATCGAGGACAGTACCGAGGCATTGGGCTCGCGCTACAAGGGCCAGACCGTGGGCACGTTCGGCGATGTATCGGTGTTCGACTTCTCCGCACCGTCGGCGCTGTGCACCGGTGAAGGCGGCATGCTGGTTACCGATGACGACGACCTGGTGCACGAGCTGCGCTACCTGCGCCAGCGTCGATTGGCGGATCGCTCCTCGGTGTCGGTGGGCGCACGCGTGCCGCTGCAGGCGGGCATGAGCGAACTCACTGCAGCGCTGGGCCTGGCGCAGTTGGCGGGGCTGGACGACCGCCTGGCGGCACGCAAGCAGGTGGTGGCCTGGTACCACGACAACATGCAGAGCTTTGAAGGCGTCAAGCCACCCTACATCGGCGAGGGGGTGGACGACATCCACTGGATGCTCTATGTGGTGCACCTGGGCAAACGTTTCTCGGGCAGTGCGCGCGCGCAGATGATCGACGACCTGCTGTCCTGCGGCATCGAGACCGTGGCCTACAGCCATCCGCTGCACCAGCAGTTCTATTACATGAATGCGGGGGACGCCATCGGCCAGCGCCGGGGGGTGCTGATCGACACCGACCGCATCGGCGACCGCGCGCTGGCGCTGCCCTTGCACACGCTGCTGGACGAGGGACAGGTCCAGTACATCATCAAAACGCTCAAGGACACCGCGACCAACGTCGGTGCCGGTGCCGCCATTTACTAAGGAAAAACCATGACCGATTTGATTCAAACCATTGCCCAGCGTCTTGACACGGGCGCGGTCATTCCCTACCTGGGGCCGGACATGTTGTCCCTGTGCGCTGACGTCGCGGTGCCGGCCACACCCCTGGCGCTGGCAGAGAGCATGACCGCCAAGGTCAGCGTTCCGCACAAGATCCGAAAGCGCCTGACCCAGGCCGCGCAGTTCATCGAGAACTTCAAGCACCGCAAGTCGGTGGTGCATTTGATGAACGAGGCCTTTGCCAACTCCCCCGCAGCATCGCCATTGCACCTGGCCCTGGCCCGCAGCAACGCGGGCTTGTGGGTGGACACCTGGTACGACGACACCATGGCCGCCGCACTGGCACAGGTGGGGCCCAAGGGCAGTTGGGCGCAGACCCAGGGCCTGTCGCAGTCCGAACACTTTGGCCACTGGACCGGTGACTACGCCGACGACGGCAGCCTGTTGCCCGAGCTGCCAAAGGACCTGGCACGTCTGCTCTACAAGCCCTGGGGCAGCCACAGCCCGGCAGGCAACTACCTGGTGTCCGACAGCGACTACGTGGAGGTGCTGACCGAGATCGACATCCAGACGCCGATTCCCGCCGCCGTGCAGGCCTGGCGCACGGGGCGCAACTTCCTGTTCCTGGGCTGCCGCTTTGACGACCAGCTCACCCGCTGCTTTGCGCGCCAGATCATGAAGCGCTCCAGCGACCAGCACTGGGCCGTGCTGCCCGAGGAACCCACCCGCATGGAGGCGCGCTTTCTGCAGGAGCAAAACATCACCCGCATTGCGATGCCGCTGGCGCAGTTTGCGCAGAGCTTTACGTCAACCCTGCAAGGCCTGCAGGCGGCCATTGCGGCCTGACCTTCTTTTTGAGTTTTCCGTTTTACCAACCACCTGACGGGCTTGAGCCCGCTTTCACCATGACCACTCTGACCGTTCTCCCCTCTGGCAAATCCTACGACGTCGCAGCGGGCACCAGCCTGCTCAAGGCCCTGCAATCCGTGGGCGAGGCCATCATCAGCAAATGCGGTGGCGAAGCCCGTTGCGACTCCTGCCACGTGGCTGTGCCGGTGGGCAAAAAGAGCCTGTCCAAAATCCAGCGCGTCGAGAACGAGAAGCTCGACGGCATTGTTGGCATCGGCTCCAACTCGCGCCTGGCCTGCCAGGCCGTCCTGGGCGAGGAAGCCGTCACCGTGCAACTGCTCTGACCACCCGTCCACGCCATGGCTGAACAAAACGCGATGCGTCCACATTTTTTGGCATCGCGTTTTGGACACGCAAATTCAACTGCCAAGTGCATCCGTTGGTAATTTAAGGGGGCCTCAGCTCTCTGGCCCATGGCACTTGGCGAAATCGGTGCACTCGCCACAGGACGGGGCCGGGCAAACGTAGATGCCTTCCTTGCCGCAGTAGTGGCGGTAGATGAACTTCTTCCACTTCATGTCCGTCACATTCAGCGCTGCCAGTGCCGGGAAGGCGGTGTTCATCAGCATGCTCAATTCTGCGCGGTGGGCCAGGCCCAGGTCCTGCCACAGGTGGTCACGCCCGGCGCAGCCCCAGGCCACGGTGCGGGCCAGCCACACCTCGGACTCCTGCCGCCCGGCCCGGTAGTCGAGCAGCAGGCTGAACAGGTCGGCCAGTTCCTCAATCTCCTGGTGGCGGCCGTCGGCGAGGGCGATGTCCATGCCAGGAAAGTAGTCGCCCACCATGCGTTGAAACTCGGTGGGCAACAGCCCCAGCGTAGTCGGCAACACGCCTTCGTCCAGCGAGCGGCCGACCAGCAGGCTGGCCAGCAGCGGGCGCAAGGGGTCGGCGCTGGCGTACCGGGCCGCCGGGTGTGCCAGCAGCGCGGCGATGTGGGAGCTGCGGTCGGTGTGCGCCAGCATGGCGTCAGTAGCGCGGGTGGCCACCATGGTCTCCACCCCGTGCAATGGGTGCGGGCCATCGTCCTGGGGCGTACCGCGTGGGGGTATATAGCGCTGCAAACATCTCAACCACCTCCATGGCATGTGGGGAATACACCCCCGGTTTGTTCGGGTTCCTACAAATCGACAAACGAAACGCGACACACACCGGTGCCGCTATAGGCCAAGGCAAATAACGTGCCGCGTCTTACTGCCGTGTGGGCACGGCTTGCGCGCCCCTGTCAGAAGAGGTGTCCACCACCTGATCCGCCAAATTTCTTATGTGATTTAGGCCGCCAGCCCTTTTGGAATAAGCGCAAACAGCTATCAAAACAATAGCATCAGCAGACTCAGATGTTTTTCTTGCCCTGCAGCAGCCGGGCCTTGTCGGACGGGCTGTAGTGGTCCAAATGGCCCTGCGCGGCGGCCACCCGGCGGTGCGCCATGCGGATGGCCTCGATCTTGCCGGCCGGGGCTATGGGGGAGACGCATTTCTCCAGCGCCACGCTTTGGCACTGCGGGCAGGCCGGGGTGTCGCCCGTGCGCACCAGGGCTTCAAAGCGCTTGCCGCAGGCCGGGCAGTGGTAGTCGTAAATGGGCATGGCGATCTCCTGGAGGTTCAATCGGACGTGGCGCAGCGCTCGGGGGGTGATGCGCAGCCTTCCAGCGTGGACACCAATGCAGGCTTCGTGCCAAGACCGACCCAGGCGTCCACGGCGGCCGTATCAAACCCGACAAGGCGAGCGCCCATGTCGGTGCGCTGCCGGGCGTTGCCGCCGCAGCCGGGGTTTTCGTAGAAGACGATGGGGGTCATGGTGGGTTCTCCAGGTTGCGGTCAGACCGGGTTGGCAAGCGGCAGGCCCTGCGCCAGCGCCAGCAAGCCACTGGTCTGGTTGGTGATGGCCTGCACGGTGTCGGGCTGCAGGCGGTGCAGCCAGCGCTGCGGCAGCCGCGCGGCCCCGCAGCGCGCGCCGGCCAGCATGCCGACCAGGGCGCCCGTGGTGTCGGCGTCGTCGCCCTGGTTCACGGTGGCCACAACCGCCGCTTCAAAGTCGTCGTGCAGCGTCCAGTAATGCAGCACGGTCTGCACGGTGTCCACCACGTAGGCGGTGGCGCGGCCCCGGTAGGGGGTGAAGCCAAAGGCCGGGTTGTCATGCACCCATTGCGCAGCCCACAGGCGCGCCGCGGCACGGTCCGCCCCCGCCAGCAGCAGCCCCAGCAGCCGGCCCAGACCCAGCGTGGCGGCGTCGCACAGCGGGTGGTGGTGGGTCAGGTGGGCCTGGGCGATGGACAGGCGTGCAAACGCGGCATCGTTACCCAGCGTGGCCAGCACGCTAGGCAGGTTGCGCATCAGCGCGCCGTTGCCGCCATCGCCGGGGTTGAACGGCCCCTCCAACGTGCCGTCGTGCAGAAGCCGCTGGATGCCGCGCCGGCAGGTGTTGCCACAGTCCACCGGCTTCGCCTTGAACCATTGCACATAGGCGTGGCCAATGCTGCGTACCAGGCTGTCATCACCACGGACCAGGCCACACAACGCAGGGCTGCCGCCCTGCAGCAAGGCGGCACCCAGCGCCAGACTCATGGTGGTGTCGTCGGTCACCTGGCCGCGCGCCAGTTTGAGCCAGCCGCCGCCCACGATCTCGCGGTGCACGCCATGGTGCAACGCGATCTCGCGCGGGCGCATGAACTCCACGGTGGCGCCCAACGCGTCGCCAATCGCAAACCCCAGGTAGGCGCCCAAGGCCTTGTCAAACAGCTCACGCATAGCGGGCCACCACGGCATAGTCGCCACCCAGCGCCAGCACCTCCTGCTCGCCATGCAGCACCTGGCCGGGCAGCAGTTCGGGGAACAGCAACACCTTGCACAGGGGAACCTGCACCTCAAAGACCCAGTCGCCAAAGCAGGAGGCCTCTTCGGCCGACAGGCTGAAGGACACGAGGTTGTTCAGGCGCACCGTGCAATGCCGGTCCTGCAGGCGGCCCGCGACGACCTGCTCCTCACACTGGTTGCTGCCCCGCCACAGGCGCAAATGCCTCTGGGGCGTGCTGGCGCCCGATGGCGCGTAGCGGTGCAGCGCCCACTGGCAAAACTCGAACAGCAGATCAAGCTGCTGGTGGATGTTGTTGCTGTTGTAGCGGCTGGCCCCCTTCTCTTGCAGGTAGGCCACCCAGGCGGGGGAGGGAAAGCGCGCCAGCGGCGCCTTGTGAAAGCTGGGCACCAGGCCAAAGCGGTTCTCCACCCAGCCCTTGAGCACGGCGCCGGCCGCGCCGTTGGCATCCATGCCCCAGCCCTGCAACAGCTTGCGCCAACTGCTGCGCCAGCGCCGCCGCTCGGCCGCGCCCAGGCTGGCCAGTTCATGGGGCTCGGGTTTGCGCAAACCAAAGGCGATGGCCAGGTAGTGCACAAACATGTCGCACGCCTCGCTCAGGTCCCGGCTGCGCTCCAGCAGCGCGAACAGGCCCGCATGGGCCTCGCGCGTGCCGGCAATGGACAACGCAACCGGGTTGGCGTTGAACGCCGTGCTGGCCAGCAAAGGCGCAGGCACGCCGACCAGGTTGGTCGCGTACCAGCGCTGGGGTTGGTCAGGTTCAAACAGGGCGGTTCTCGTTGGGGTTGCGTACCGGTCCCATCAATGTCAGGCCCTCTGCGTAGGTGATGGTGTCGAAGGTGATATCGAACTTGAGCGCGGCATCGGCCACGGCGTCGAGTTTGCCGGCGGTGTCCTTCTTCTTCAGGTCGTTCTTTTCCAGGTAGAACAGGTCCAGCAGTTCGTTGTAGACCGTGGACTCGTCGATGGGCAGCACATAGAACATGGCGCCTTTGTAGGGCACCTGGTACTTCTTGGACAGGTCGATGTTGTTGCAGAACAGGAAGTATTTGCCACCTGCGCTCAGCGTGTCGCCCAGCACCTCGGCCACGTCTTTCAGGTACTCAAAGCTCAGCAGATAGCCGGCAAAGAAAGGCAGGTGCTTTTCACCCACGTTGGCCACGGCAAAGGTCTGGCCGCACAGCAGCTCGGGGGGGCGGGCTTCATCGGCCAGCTTGGGGGCAAAGCGCAGCGCCATTTCACCGCGAAAGCCAAAGCGGCCGGCCTTGGTGGTCAGGTCCTTGAGCAAGGGGTTGAGCAGTCGCCCCTCGCTCTCCAGGCGCGCAAAGGCGGTGTCGTCGATGGTCTTGAGGGCAAGTGTGGCTGTCATGGAGATTCCTTGGTTGTGGTTGGAACAGTTGCGGGAGGTGCAGGGTTGGGGCCGGTGTTGCGCATGAAGTCGGCCGTTTTGAAAAAAGATGCCATAAGGGCGGTGTGCAGAGCTGGATCGGCGCCGACGTCGGTCAGCGCGCAATCCATGCAGGCCAGCCAGGCGTCGCGCTCCGGTGCACCAATGGCAAAGGCGGCGTGACGCATGCGCAGACGCGGGTGCCCGTGCTGTGCCGAGTAGGCTTTTGGGCCCCCAAGCCATTCGCACAGAAAGCGCACCAGCACGGCCTTGGTGGAAGCCAGGTCCGGCGCGTGCATGGCGCGGATGACGCCGGTGTCGGCCCGCGCATCCATGTGGCGGTAGAAGGCATCCACCAGTGCCACGACCACCGCCTCGCCACCGAGCATGGCGAAGTGCGGAGACTGCAGCAGGCCAGGCAGCGGTGTTGGTGGGGTGTTGGACGTGGCGGTGTTCATACCGCATGTATGAGCAATGACCGTACCACCCCTTAAGCACAGTTGGCGACCTGCAAACGCGACACAAAACCCTTTTGGATGCCAGGCGGCGGAGTTTTTTTGCGACAGGGTTTCCGTTTTGTCGGGAAGTCAACAAACGGAAAAAACGTGGTCTGTTTGTTCACCAAAACCCGGTTTTCACTGGGGAAACGCGCCAAAAAAGCAGCGGACAAAACCTTGATGCGGGCATGGCACGGAAGCTGCAATAGGGAGACTGCGCGGACACCCGTCCGGCCGACGTGAACCTAGACAAAGAAGACCAACAGGCACGAAAGCTGACACAAGTCGCGGCAACGCAAGCTTGGTTTTTCAACTTATCTATTGGAGTACTGCAATGGCTAAACTTCGGCAAATCGCCTTCTACGGCAAAGGTGGCATCGGTAAATCGACCACATCACAAAACACCCTGGCAGCCCTGTCTGACCTGGGGCAAAAAATCCTGATCGTCGGCTGCGACCCCAAGGCCGACTCCACCCGTTTGATCCTGCACGCCAAGGCACAGGACACCATTCTGTCGCTGGCGGCGGAGGCCGGTTCGGTGGAGGACCTGGAGCTCGAAGACGTGATGAAGATCGGCTACAAAAACATCCGTTGCGTGGAGTCCGGTGGCCCAGAGCCAGGCGTGGGCTGTGCTGGCCGCGGTGTGATCACCTCGATCAACTTCCTGGAAGAAAACGGCGCTTACGACGGCGTGGACTACGTGTCCTACGACGTGTTGGGTGACGTGGTGTGCGGTGGCTTTGCCATGCCCATCCGCGAAAACAAGGCGCAGGAAATCTACATCGTCATGTCCGGCGAAATGATGGCCATGTACGCCGCCAACAACATCTCCAAGGGCATCTTGAAGTACGCCAACTCGGGTGGCGTGCGTCTGGGTGGTTTGGTGTGTAACGAGCGCCAGACCGACAAGGAATTGGAACTGGCCGACGCCCTGGCTGGCATGCTGGGCACCAAGCTGATCCACTTTGTGCCACGCGACAACATCGTGCAACACGCCGAACTGCGGCGCATGACCGTGATCGAATACGCGCCCGATTCCAAGCAAGCCGGTGAATACCGCACGCTGGCCCAGAAGGTGCACAACAACGCGGGCAACGGCACCATCCCCACCCCCATCACCATGGACCAGCTGGAAGACATGCTGATGGAGTTCGGGATCATGGACACCATCGACGAAACCCAGGTCGGAAAAACTGCCGCCGCTGTAGCGGCTTGAACCACCCCCGTTGCTTGCTCACTGCGTGTAGCCGCCTCCCCCCTCAAGGGGGCGGCCCCAGCGGCCTGGCATAGCCAGTTCCGCGGGGCCCCTGGCCAACACCTGGCGCGCCGACCACCGTGCGTCAAGCAACGCCCAACTTTTTATTACTGGAGTTCCTCCCATGACCGCCACCGTTGAAGAGCGCAAGGCCACCAACAAGGCCCTGATCGAAGAAGTGCTGAAGGCCTATCCCGAAAAGATGGCCAAGCGGCGCGCCAAACACCTGGGCTCGTTTGAAGAAGGCAAGCCCGATTGCGGCGTCAAGTCCAATATCAAGTCATTGCCCGGCGTGATGACGATTCGCGGTTGCGCCTACGCTGGCTCCAAAGGCGTGGTGTGGGGCCCCATCAAGGACATGGTGCACATCAGCCATGGCCCCGTCGGTTGCGGCCAGTACTCCTGGGCCGCCCGCCGCAACTATTACATCGGCACCACCGGCATCGACACCTTTGTGACCATGCAGTTCACCTCCGACTTCCAGGAGAAGGACATCGTCTTCGGTGGCGACAAAAAGCTCGACAAGATCATTGACGAAATTCAGGAGTTGTTCCCGCTGAACAAGGGCATCTCCATCCAGTCCGAGTGCCCTATCGGCCTGATTGGTGACGACATCGAAGCGGTGTCGAAGAAGAAGAGCAAGGAGCTCGAAGGCCACACCATCGTGCCCGTGCGCTGCGAAGGTTTCCGCGGCGTGAGCCAATCGCTGGGCCACCACCTGGCCAACGACGCCATCCGCGACTGGGTGTTTGACAAGGTGGACCCCAACAAGCACCCCGAATTCGTTTCCACCCCCTATGACGTGGCCATCATCGGTGACTACAACATCGGCGGCGACGCCTGGTCCAGCCGCATCCTGCTCGAAGAGATGGGTCTGCGTGTGATTTCGCAATGGTCCGGTGACGGCACCATCGCTGAAATCGAGAACACGCCCAAGGCCAAGCTCAATGTGCTGCACTGCTACCGCTCGATGAACTACATCAGCCGGCACATGGAAGAGAAGTACGGTATTCCATGGGTCGAATACAACTTCTTCGGCCCCACCATGATCGAGAAAAGCCTGCGCGAGATCGCCAGCCACTTTGACGAGACCATCAAGGCCAAGGCCGAAGAGGTGATCGCCAAGTACAAGCCGCTGATGCAGGCCGTCATCGACAAGTTCAAGCCGCGCCTGGAAGGCAAGACCGTCATGCTGTACATCGGTGGCCTGCGCCCCCGCCACGTCATCGGCGCCTACGAAGACTTAGGGATGATCGTGGTCGGCACCGGCTACGAGTTCGGCCACAACGACGACTACCAGCGCACCACCCACTACATCAAGGACGCCACGCTGATTTATGACGACGTGACCGGCTTTGAGTTTGAGCACTTTGTGGACAAGGTCAAGCCCAACCTGGTGGGCTCCGGCATCAAGGAAAAGTACGTGTTCCAGAAGATGGGCGTGCCCTTCCGCCAGATGCACAGCTGGGACTACTCCGGCCCCTACCACGGCTACGACGGCTTCGCCATCTTCGCCCGTGACATGGACATGGCCATCAGTTCGCCAATCTGGGGACTCACTAAAGCCCCGTGGAAAACTTGACACACCCTGTTGCTTGCTCGCTTCGCGTAGCCGCCTCCCCCTCAAGGGGCGCACCCAGCAGCCCGGCAAAGCCGGTTCTGCGGGTGCCCTGGCAAAGGCACCGCGCAGCCTGCATGACCGCTAACACTTAACCTTATTTTTAGGAGCCAGCCATGTCTCAATCCGCCGATAAAGTCATAGACCACGAAATGCTGTTTCGTGAGCCCGAGTACCAAACGATGCTCGCCAACAAAAAGGAATTCGAGTTCAACCACGCCGACGACAAGATCAAATCCATCGTCGAGTGGACCAAGACCGAAGACTACAAGCAAAAAAACTTTGCCCGCGATTCACTGGCCGTCAACCCGGCCAAGGCCTGCCAGCCCCTGGGCGCGGTGTTTGTGGCCAACGGCTTTGCCAAGACCCTGAGTTTTGTGCACGGCAGCCAGGGTTGCGTGGCCTACTACCGCTCGCACTTCAGCCGCCATTTCAAGGAGCCCACCTCCTGCGTCTCATCCAGCATGACGGAAGACGCAGCCGTGTTCGGCGGCCTGAACAACATGGTGGACGGCCTGGCCAATGCCTACAGCCTGTACAAGCCCGACATGATTGCCGTATCGACCACCTGCATGGCCGAGGTGATTGGTGACGACGTGGACGCCTTCATCAAGACCAGCAAGCAAAAGGGCAGCATCCCCGAAGAGTTTGACGTGCCGTTTGCCCACACACCGGCCTTTGTCGGCAGCCACATCACCGGCTACGACAACGCGCTGATGGGTGTGCTGCGCCACTTCTGGGACGGCAAGGCCAAGACCACCGAGCCTTTGGTGCGCGTGCCCGACGACAGCATCAACTTCATCGGCGGCTTTGACGGTTTCGTCGTTGGCAACATGAAGGAAATCCGCCGGATTTTCGACCTGTTCGGCGTCAAGGTAAACATCCTCTGCGACCCGTCCGGCAACTGGAACACCCCGACCGATGGCGAGTTCCGCATGTACGCCGGTGGCACCACCAAGGAAGAAGTGGTTGCGGCCCTGCACGCCAAGGCCACCATCGTGTTCCAGGAATTTTGCTGCGAGAAAACAGCCAAGTTCATCGCCGAGCACGGCCAGGAAGTGGTCGTCCTCAATGCGCCGGTGGGCGTGGCGGGTACCGACAAGTTCCTGATGGAAATCTCGCGCCTGACCGGCAAACCGATTCCTGCGCAACTCGAAAAAGAGCGTGGTGAACTGGTCGATGCCATGGCCGACAGCCAGGCCCACCTGCACGGCAAGCGTTATGCCCTGTACGGTGACCCCGACCAGATGCTGGGCTATGCCGGCTTCCTGCTGGAGCTGGGAGCAGAACCTGCGCACGTGTTATCCACCAATGGCGGCAAGGAGTGGGAAGTGAAGATGAACGCGTTGTTTGCCTCTTCACCCTACGGCGCCGGCTGCAAGGCCTACCCCAAGCGCGACCTGTGGCACCTGCGTTCACTGTTGTTCACCGAGCCGGTGGACTTCATGATCGGCAACACCTACGGCAAGTTCCTGGAGCGCGACACCAAGACCCCG
The DNA here is from genome assembly GCF_030697375.1 of Rhodoferax sp. Taxonomy (GTDB): domain Bacteria; phylum Pseudomonadota; class Gammaproteobacteria; order Burkholderiales; family Burkholderiaceae_C; genus Allorhodoferax. Next base: position 25,262 of record NZ_JAUYQD010000034.1, read on the forward strand.
CTGGTGCGCATGGTGTTCCCGATCTTCGACCGCCACCACTACCACCGTTACCCCACCTGGGGCTACGAAGGCGGCATGCGCGTGCTGGTGATGCTGCTGGACGAGTTCTTTGAAGCGCTCGACGGCAACACCATGGACATCGCCAAGACAGACTACAGCTACGACATCATCCGCTGATCTGCCATGAACGCCACCTACATCAAAACTACGCAGGACGGTCGCAGGGTCGAAGTGATTGACGGCTGGATTTGTTTGGGTGGCATGCGTGAGGCGGACGGACTGATCCCGATGGACGAGCACCCCAACCGCCAGGCCATTGGCAAGGCAGTACCGGGCGCCACCCATGCGGCCGGGCGCCTGCCCTTCACCCTGGCCGAAGCCGCCGTGGTGCAAAACGCACTGTCGGCAGCCCAGCGAAAATTTGATGCCAGCCCTGCCGGCATCACGCAGCGCCTGCGCCATGCGGTGTGGGCCAAGGCCACTGCCGAAGGCGTGGAGTAAATCACCCCCAAGCCTGGAGCCCACCGTGATCTATGTAGTTGAACTTCCCGTTCAAGGCGAACCCCACGCCTGGTTTGCCTTTGACCTTGCCGACCTGTCCCGCAAGATGGTGACACTGGCAGGCCGCGGCGGCGCTTGCTACACCTACTGGAACGAAGCCGAAGCGGTTGGGGCCTTTGAAGGCGGCGACCCGCGTATTGCCGGCAAAGAACACTGGCGCGCCCGCCGTGCTCTCTACGAACAGTTGGTGGCGCTGGAAGTGCTGGCAGACGACAACTGAATGGGGCGGCAATGCTGACCCGAATGCAATACGACATCTTGCAGGCCAGCGGGCGCAGTGTTGCCGCGCTGCTGGCAGAGATGCAGAACGAGGATGAGCTGTTTTCCAGCGCCAACACGCTGCTGCGCGTAGAGGCCTTCCTGCTGGTGATCGCGCAGACCCTGGTGCACCTGCCCGCGCCCCTGCGCCAGCGGCTGGTGGAAGTTGACTGGCACGGATGGGAGTGTTTACAGCAACTGTTGGAGCAGGATGCCCAGCCACGGCGTGCAGAGGTCTGGTACGGCACCCAAGCCCTGGTGCCTGCCACGCTGGAACTCATTGCGAAACTGCGCCGGCAGGAGCCGATGTGGTTTGAAATCGGCTATTGACCAAGGAAGCCCATGACATCCGTAGAAGAATTCGACTATTCACTGCTGCATCTGAGCGGCCAGGCGCTGCCATCGGCGGGCTAAGCTGCATCGCGGCTCGTCAGCCGAAGCTGGGGCCATTTTTTTAAGCAAAATCGGCCTGTAGCCCCCGTAGAATGTGCGTAAGCAGCTATTAATTTAATAGCAAAAGATTTCTGGATATGGGGCTGCTTTATGATGCGCCATGTTCAAAATTTACTGGACCGGCCCCCATAACGAAGCCTGCTCGCAAAACGAAGACCTTCTCACCAAGGCGCTGGAAGTGGTCAAAGCGAAGCGCGACGCGGGATATTCGTTTGTCACCATGGTCGCAGAGGACCCGCGCCAGGTTGGGAAACCGGGCGTGGATGCCGTTGTGGATGGAAAAACACCGGACGGCCATGACTATGACTGGTCAAAAGCCGATCGCGCCGGAAAGCCTCGCAAACACGACAAGGTTGTTGTCATCAAGGACCATTGATTGCCCGACGGCAAAGCTGGGCATGAACCAGCCAGGCCGGGTTGGCCGTGTGAGAGACTGCAGAGTACGGCAAATCCTGCCGCCACACGAACCATGGCCCCACAGACCCGATGAACGATTGGAAACTTCAGCAAATGATCAAGGCTTGCGGCTGGCCCCTGGCCCCGGAGCTTCTCGCCAGTGGCGCCAACTTCAATGCCCGGCTGGAGGGTGGACTGGTGCCGCTGCACTGGGCCTGCGCGCAGGGCAAGGCCGGGTTGGTCAAGCACATGGCGCAGCACGGGGCGAATGTGCAGGACGCCGACGACGACGGCCAAACGCCGCTCACCATGGCGCTGAATTCGGGGAGCTTTCAGGTGGTGATGCTGGTGATCGACCAGCTCAAGGCGCTCGCAGCGCCGCCTCCAGACGATGCACTGCGCAAGCGCCTCACCGAAAGTTTCAGCAAGAGCCATACGGACGCCAGAAACCGCCTGGTGCAGACGCTGAAGGACTGGGACCGCATCGCCAAGAAAGTGGGCACGGCCCCAGCGGAGCGTGACCCAAACAAGGACCAATAAGTGTCAAACCGGCGCGTAAGCCCCTGTGCCTCCGGGCCAAGCGGTCAGCACCTCATACCCTGAAGGCGTTACCGCCACCATGTGTTCAAACTGGGCGGACAAAGACCGGTCCTTGGTCACCACGGTCCACCCGTCGGCCAGTTGTTTGGTTTCGCGTTTGCCGGCGTTGAGCATCGGCTCGATGGTGAAGACCATGCCAGCCTCCAGCGTGAGCCCTTGCCCGCGCTGCCCAAAGTGCAGCACTTGTGGTTCATCGTGGTAGATCTTTCCAATGCCGTGCCCGCAGTATTCACGCACCACGCTGAAATGCTCCCTGTGCGCGACCGACTGGATGGCATGGCCAACATCGCCCAGAGTGGCTCCCGGCTTGACCTGCTGGATGCCGGCCCGCAATGCTTCGTAGGTCGTCTCCACCAGGCGCCGGGCCAGCACGCTGGGGGCTCCAACGAAGAACATGCGACTGGTGTCACCAAACCAGCCATCTTTGACGACGGCTACATCGATGTTGAGGATGTCGCCCTTCTTCAGAATTTTGTCGGGCGAGGGGATGCCGTGGCACACCACCTGGTTGACGGAGGTGAGGATGGTTTTGGGATAGCCGTGGTAGCCCAAGTTGGCGGGAATGGCGCCCTGGACATGCACGATGTGGTCGTGGCAGATGCGGTCCAGCGTCTCCGTGCTCACCCCCGGCACCACGTGTGCCTCAACCATGCTGAGAACCTCTGCGGCAAGCCTGGCGGCCCGCCGCGCCATCTCAAGGTCCCCGGCGCAATGGATGGGAACGTCGTGCGCCATCAGTGTTTTTCAGCCGGGGCCGTGCCGGGCTTGCCAAGCTGGCCCGAGGCAGCCATGCCGATGTCCAGCCCCCCCGCGAGTTCAGCCCGTATCAACAGTTGGCAGATTTCCCGGTAGTCCAACTCCGGGTGCATCTCGGTCAGCATGCCGACCCGCATCCAGTGCTCTGCCTGCGCATTGATAGACCGGCTAAGGGCTGTGCCCGCCACCCGCAGGTTCTCGTGCATCAGGTCCGAAATTTTGACAATACCCATTCGCGATCTCCATATGAAACATATACGAATTGTATACGTTTCATATGGCATGTGTTGTCCGTATCGATGAAATCGATGGGCCCCTAAAGACTGCTCTGGGCCGGGATCTGCCCAATGCGTACACGTTTGGGCCTGTCGCAAACCACTTGTCGCAATTCCTACAAACCGGCTAAACCGACACATCGCTTGCGGCCATATCCCGCCAAAACCACGCTTTGACACCCATTTCCCCCTGGCACCCAAATTGCAATGAGAGGACACCCCACCCTGTCAGGAGTCTTCCATGTCTGTGTTGCTCAAGGCCAAAATTGCCGAAGTGTTCGAGGAGCCTGGCTGCGACATCAACCAGGGCAAGAGTGAGAAAGAGCGCAAGAAGGGTTGCACCAAACAGCTGAACCCGGGCGCGGCCGCAGGCGGCTGTGCGTTTGACGGGGCCAAGATCGCGCTGCAGCCCATTGCCGACGTGGCGCACCTGGTGCACGGGCCGATTGCCTGCGAGGGCAACTCGTGGGACAACCGGCACAGTGCCTCGTCGCACTCGCAGATCTACCGCACCGGCTTCACCACCGACATCAATGAGCTGGATGTGATCTACGGCGGCGAGAAGCGCCTGTTCAAATCCATCCGCGAGATCATTGACAAGTACGACCCGCCCGCCGTCTTTGTCTACCAGACCTGCGTGACCGCGCTGGTGGGTGACGACATTGAGGCCGTGTGCCAGCGCGCCACCGAGAAGTTTGGCAAGCCCATCATCCCCGTCAATGCGCCGGGTTTTGCCGGTCCCAAGAACCTGGGTAACAAGCTGGGTGCCGAGGCGTTGCTGGACTATGTGATCGGCACGCGCGAGCCCGAGTTCACCACGCCGTATGACATTAACATCATTGGCGAATACAACCTGGTCGGCGAGCTGTGGCAGGTCAAGCCGCTGCTGGACGCCTTGGGCATTCGCGTGCTGTCCTGCATCTCGGGCGACGGGCGCTACAACGAAGTAGCCACCGCGCACCGCGCCAAGGTGAACATGATGGTGTGCTCCAAGTCGATGATCAACATCGCGACAAAGATGGAGCAGCGCTGGGGCATTCCGTACTTTGAAGGCTCGTTCTACGGCATTGGCGACATGAGCGACACACTGCGCCAGATTGCCAAGTTGCTGGTGCAGACCGGCGCACCGGCCGACCTGTTGGAGCGCACCGAGCGTCTGATTGAGGTGGAAGAGGCGCGTGCCTGGAAGCGCATTGCGCACTACAAGCAGCGGCTCACTGGCAAGCGCGTGTTGCTGATCACTGGCGGTGTCAAGTCGTGGTCGGTGGTGGCGGCGCTGCAGGAGGGCGGCATGGAGATCGTGGGCACCAGCGTCAAGAAGTCCACCAAGGAAGACAAGGAAAAGATCAAGGAGATCATGGGCGAAGGCGCCGACGCCCACATGATTGACGACATGACGCCGCGCGAGATGTATGCCATGTTGCGCGATGCGCGGGCCGACATCATGCTGTCGGGCGGGCGCTCGCAGTTTGTGGCGCTGAAGGCGCGCATGCCCTGGCTGGACATCAACCAGGAGCGCCACCACCCCTACGGCGGTTATGAAGGCATGGTGGAACTGGTGGCCGAGATCGACCGTGCCATCTTCAACCCGGTGTGGCAGCAGGTGCGCATACCGGCGCCCTGGGGTGATGACGGCGAGACGCTGGAAGCCCCATCGAGTCCCGTTCACGCCCAATTGACGGGTGTTGCGGCCAAGGCCATGGAGCTGCAGCCCGAAGAAGTTCCGGGCTGAACACACACATACCGGGAGCAGCACCATGGCCAGCGTCGTCGAATCCAAAAAAGCTTGTTCGGTCAATCCGCTCAAGATGAGCCAGCCGCTGGGGGCGAGTCTGGCCTTCCTGGGGTTGGACGCCTGCATGCCGGTGATGCATGGCTCGCAGGGCTGCACGTCCTTTGGCCTGGTGCTGCTGGTGCGGCACTTCAAAGAGGCGATTCCACTGCAGACCACGGCGATGAACGAGGTGACCTCCATATTGGGCGGCTACGACAACATCGAGGCCGCGCTGCTCAACATCCGCAAACGCGCCGCGCCCAAGATCATCGCCATCTGCTCTACGGGTTTGACCGAGACCAAGGGCGACGATGTGGATGGCTACATCGTCACTGTGCGCAAGCGCAAGCCCGAGCTGGCGGACACCGAGATCGTGTATGTCTCCACGCCCGACTACGTGGGTGGCTTTGAAGACGGCTACGCACATGCGGTGACGGCCATCGTGCGCACGCTGGTCAAACCGCTGCCGCTCAAAGCGGACCAGGTCACGCTGCTGCCAGGCAGCCATCTGTCCCCCGCGGACATTGACGAGCTGCGCGAAATCATCGAAGCCTTTGGCCTGACGGCCATCGTGCTGCCGGACATTTCCGGCTCCTTGGATGGCCACATTCCGCCCGACTGGCGCGGCACCACCCTGGGTGGTACCACGCTGGAGCAGATTCGCGCCGCTGGGGCTTCGGCCTTCACGATCGCTGTGGGTGAGCAGATGCGCGAAGGCGCACTCGCCTTGCAAGAGATTACCGGCACACCGCTGGAAATTTTTGAACGACTAACGGGTTTGGAGTGCAACGACAGACTGCTGCAACGCCTGGCGCACATCTCGGGCCGCCCCGTGCCGCCCAAATACCGGCGCCAACGCAGCCAGCTGCTGGACGCGATGCTGGACGGCCATTTCTATACCGGTGGCATTAAGGTGGCCATTGCCGCCGAGCCTGATTTGCTGCTGGCCGTGGGCAGCCTGCTGCACGACATGGGGGCCGAACTGCGCTGCTGCGTCAGCACCACCAAGTCGGCCGCGCACGCCCTGCTGCCGGCCGAACAGGTGATTCTGGGAGACCTGGAAGACCTGGAACGGGGTGCCGCCGATTGCGATGTGCTGATCACGCATTCCCACGGTCGCCAGGCGGCCGAGCGTTTGGGCAAGCCGCTGATGCGCATTGGCTTTCCGGTGTTTGACCGCATTGGCAACGCGCACCGCTGCCAGGTGGGTTACCGCGGCACCATGGCGCTGATTTTTGAGATTGCCAACACCATGATGGAGCAGATCGGGCACCACCATGCCACCGATTGGCCGCTGACGCCGGAAGCCCTGCGCGCGGCGACACACGGTGCACCCGCAGGCGCGCCGGTTTCGCCGAGACCCATCACGCCCAGCCTGGCCGAAGCCAGCGCGTGAACACCATCCATCCGACCGACCAACCAAGGAGAGAGTGAAATGAAAATCGCCTTCGCAACACAGGACAAGGAGCGCGTGGACGCGCACTTCGGCTGGGCCAAGAGCATCGTCGTCTACGAGGTATCGCCCCAGGGACACCATTTTGTCGAGAGCTTTGACTTTGGCGACAAGCTGGAGGAAGACGGCGATGAAGACAAGCTGGCCCCCAAGCTCGAAGCGATCAAGGACTGCGCCATCGTCTACGTGGCCGCCATCGGTGGCTCGGGCGCGGCGCGCGTGGTGGCGATGAAGATCCACCCGATCAAGGTGCCCCAGCCCGAGTCCATTGCCGAGATTCTGGACAAGCTGCAGGTCGTGCTCCAGGGCACGCCACCCCCCTGGCTGCGCAAGGCGCTGGCCAAGGACGGCGCCTACACCCCCAACTTTGAAGAAGACGAGGTCACCCCATGACGGAACAAGCAACCCTGGACATAAACGTATCTGACGAAGCAGTGGATTCCGCCAGCGACGAGGCCCATCTCGCCACGCCCTTTGTGCAGCAGCTCATCAAGCAGCTGCGCGCGCAAGACATGAATGGCACCTGGGACAACAAGAGCGATCTGCAACTGCTCAAGCCCTACATCCACACCGCAGAAGAGCGCCGCGCCTTGCCCATCCTGGGCGACCCGGACCCCGAGACGCTGTGGCACCTGGAAATTTTCTACAACGCCATTGCCGTGGCCGTGGAGCGTGAGACCGGTCAGATGGTGTCGCCGATGATGAAGATGAGCCACGAGGGCTTTGGCCGCATGGTGCTGATTGCCGGGCGCCTGGTGGTGGTCAACAAGCAGTTGCGTGATGTGCACCGCTTTGGCTTCCCCTCCCTGGCCAAGCTGGCTGCGGCCGGCGGCAAGTTCTTCGATGAAGCGGTCACGATGATCAAAACCTACCCCGCCGTGGCGCAATACGGAGCCTGAGCATGAGTACCGATGCCGAAGAACTGAAAGCACGCCTGAAGAAGCTCAATGCGCGCGCCACCCAGGCGAAGATGGATTTGCATGATCTGTCGGAGGATCTGCCCACCAACTGGGAAAAAATTCCCGAGGTAGCCCAGCGCTGCCACGAAGCCCACGCCATGTTGATGGATGCGCGCAAAGCCGTAGCGGCGGCAACCTGAAAGTCTTTCATGAGTACTACCTTTAGCGTCACGCTGCCCAGCGGTGCCACCTGGACACCCACTTTTGTTTCTAACCTCGACGACCAAAAATGCATAGGTTGCGGCCGCTGCTTCAAGGTTTGCCCGCGCGGCGTGCTGGAACTTGTCGGCCTGACCGAGGATGGTGCGCGCGTTCCCGTGGATCTGGATGATGACGACGAGGAATACGAAAAAAAGGTCATGACCATTGCGCACCAGGAATTGTGCATTGGCTGCACCGCCTGCTCGAAAATCTGTCCAAAAAAGTGCTACACGCACGCAGCCTCCGCACTCTGACTTTCTCACCCAGCCAACCTTCACTTGAGAACAAAACGGCTACTGATGGTCAATCGCAGCTGACATCGAATGTCGGCTATGAGGCATTGACTTCGTTGAGGTGAACGACGGGTGATGGCCCCAAAAACACCTGCCAGCGCGTTTTTTCAAAATGCTCAGTTGGTGCCGACACTGGTGGTCAGTTCGCCCGAAATACGCATTCGACAGGGGTAGTCAAAATGACGTCGGCCCATACGGGCATGTATCTCGCATCCAAAAAAACCAGTGGGATAATCTAACGAATAGGTTTTTTCACTAATTTTGAGAACGATAAGTAAACAATTCTCAGAACTACTGCAACAGTCATTGATTTATCGAATGTGCTTTTTGCATCCATTCTGAGAACCTACAAGGCCAAATTTTATGCAAATGGTTCCAGCTTGCCCGCAATGCGGACTTGAAAACACCTACCCGGATGGCGACAACTTTGTGTGCCCGGACTGTGCCCACGAATGGCCCATGGCTGCCGGTGGCGATGAGGACAACGGTGATGGCGATGGCATCATCCGCGACTCCAACGGCAATCCGCTGGCCGATGGTGACTCGGTGCTGCTGATCAAAGACCTGAAGGTCAAGGGTTCTTCCATCGTCCTGAAAAAAGGCACCAAGGTCAAAAGCATTCGGCTGGTGTCCGGCGACCACGAGGTGGACTGCAAGACAGACAGTGGCAGTTTCATGCTCAAAGCCTGTTTTTTGAAAAAGGCCTGAAATGTCCCCCCATACCGCCCACCCATCGACCCACGACACGACCCGCATTGACGATACCCGTATCGGAGCGGTACGCCCCCTGATCACACCTGCGCTGCTGGACGAGTGGCTGCCGGTGCCCGAGACTGCTTTGGCACTGGTGGAGAGCAGCCGTGCCGCCATTTCCAGGGTACTGCACGGCCAGGATGACCGACTGATCGTAGTGGTGGGGCCTTGCTCCATTCACGACCACAGCCAGGCCATGGAATATGCACGCCAACTCCAAGTGCAAGCCGATGCCCTGGCCGATGACCTGTTGGTGGTGATGCGCGTGTATTTTGAAAAACCCCGCACCACGGTAGGCTGGAAGGGCTATATCAACGACCCCCATATGGATGGCAGTTTCGCCATCAATGAGGGTCTGGAAATGGCCAGAAACCTGCTATTGGATGTGCTCGCACTGGGACTGCCGGTGGGGACCGAATTTTTGGACCTGCTCAGCCCCCAATTCATCAGCGATCTGGTGAGCTGGGGTGCCATCGGTGCACGGACCACCGAGAGCCAGAGCCATCGGCAGTTGGCCTCTGGCCTGAGTTGCCCGGTGGGCTTTAAAAATGGAACCGACGGCGGCATCAAGGTGGCAACGGACGCGATTCAGGCCGCCCAAGCCGCCCATGCCTTCATGGGAATGACCAAGATGGGACAAGCCGCCATTTTTGAAACCCGGGGCAACAACGACTGCCACGTCATTTTGCGGGGTGGCAAACAAACCAACTACGGTGCAGACGACGTGAATGCTACCTGCAGCCTGCTCAAAGGCGCAGGATTGCGCGAACAGGTCATGGTTGACGTGTCACATGCCAACAGCAGCAAGCAGCATCTGCGCCAAATCACGGTGGCGGGTGAGGTCGCCGAGCAGATTGCAGCGGGCGACACCCGCATCACGGGCATCATGATTGAAAGCCACCTCAACGAAGGCCGACAAGACATCGTGCCGGGCCAAGCGCTTCAGCACGGGGTGTCGGTAACCGACGCTTGTATCAGCATGGCACAGACCGTGCCCGTGCTGGAACAATTGGCCAAGGCCGTCCGTACGCGCAGACAAGCGCGTTAAGCCAGCCGCCCAGCCCTGCGCGTTTTAACGGCGCGGGGTCATGGGGCCACGTCCTTCGATGTGGCGGAAATTGATACGGCCCTTGCTCAGGTCGTACGGTGACAACTCCAAGGACACACGGTCGCCCGCCAAAATGCGGATGTGGTTTTTGCGCATCTTGCCAGCTGAATACGCGATCAGCTGGTGGCCGTTGTCCAAAGTGACACGAAAACGGGTGTCGGGAAGCACCTCGTTCACCACGCCCATCATCTCAATCAGGTCTTCCTTTGCCATGCTTGGTTCCTTGTTTCTTTACGAATTGGTTGGTTTGCAATAAATCAGTGGGGCTTGGTTGCAGCGCTCACCCAGTCAATACCTTGGGCGATAGCGTAATGCGCTGCAGCATCCATCGTGGAAAACTCGTCGACAAATCGCATGACCCGGTCGGTAGAAGCGCTGCCACGCCCGCTGGCAATGGAAACTTGGGCAGCAAAACGCCCAGTTCCAAGTTGGCGGGGGCAGGCTGCGATGCGATATTTACCCATAATGACAGGTGACGGTGAAAAATCTTTGCTTTGTTTATGAATCATCAAAAAATACAAGGGCGTGGTACGCAGCTATATCAGTCATAGCCGCTACGCCGAAAATCAAAATGGCAGCCCCAAGCGCCGGGGTGCCCGCCTGTCATTCCACCAACTACCAGCCGCAAAGGACTAGTGCCAGGGCACGGGCCACAGCAGGGGCGACGTGAACAGTAGGGATAATTGCAGCGCCGTGAGAGCCATTGCATATCGCAGTTGAGGGGCTAGACTGGCAGCCCCTCTGCCGGGGGCGGGTGTGTCACTGCACAGATGCGGAGACACGGTCAGTCGCCAAAAGCGATCGCCGAATATACCACAATCTGGAAAATGGATTCGGGCGGCTGCAAAACACCGTCACCGGGGTGGACCCAGTACAGAGGCCAACTCAGCGGCATCCAGCGAGCGCGCTGCACCGAACCCCGCCACCTGGCGCGCGTTGTGCACCTGAATCGCCACAAATCTAAAATCGCCCAGCTGGGTCATCGGCTCGGCTTCCGGAAAACGCGCCAGGTAAGCCTCCCGTCCACTATTCCAGGCGGAGGTTTCAGGTTCCAACACCCGGGCCAAACCCTCCAGCGTGGCGCGCGGCAGGGCATGCACCGGTTCACCCATAAGCTCGGCTTGCATCACCAGCAACGATACCTGGGGCCTGGCCTGCAGATTGTGCGTGTGGCTGGCAAGCCCACTGACATGGAGGACCACGCTGGCGGAAGCCGTGTCCAGGGCATACGGCACCATGGAGACGAAGGGTCGGCCCTCGTCGTCCAGGGTACCCAGGGCAGCAACCCGTTGGGTGTTCAGCAAGGTGCGAAGGGCTTGGGTAAGACGGGATTCGTGGGCAGACATGCAGCGTTTTGCCTCAATTGAACTCAATGGTGCTCTGCAAAGGACTGACCGAAATCTGGTTGCGGCCACCTTCTTTGGCTTCGTACAGGGCATTGTCAGCGGCACGAATGAGGTCGGTCAACGCTGTGCCTGCTTGCCACTGCGCAAGACCTCCAGACACCTGGAGCACGAGTTGACGGCCATCTTGCAGGTGCAAGGGCGTATTGGCGATGCTCTCGCGCAGGCGGTCTGCCGTCAATTGCCCCTGCGAAATCTCGGTACCGGGCATCAAAATAATCATTTCTTCACCACCATAACGCGCGCACAAATCGGTGGAGCGCAGATTGCGTCGAAGCAAGCTGCCGATATGGCGCAGGGCTTCATCCCCACAAGGGTGGCCATATTGGTCATTGACTTTCTTGAAATGGTCAATGTCGACCATCAGCAAGGACGCATGCTGTCCCGTACGCTCGCACAATTCCAGTTGTTTGGGGAAAACCTCCTCGAACCAGGCTCGGTTGTGCAGGCCGGTGAGTGTGTCGGTTTCAGCCTTGTTGCGGTATTGGCGCTGCAACTCCAGACTGCCCAGCAACACCACGTTGTTCTCACGAATGCGGTGCGTCAGCACATGCAGCAAATTCAGGGCCATGACTTGCTGCAATGCCAACATACGCCACAAGACCGCTTTGGAAATGACCAGCATGTGGGTTTGTTCTGCCGATACCACATAGGCTGAAGGGGGGCTGGCATCGATGATGGACAGTTCACCCACACAGTCCCCCACCCCCAAACGCACCAGCGGATTCACAACCCTTGGCTCCAGGCAGACCATCAATTCCCCCTTCAACACCAGGTAAATATGGGTATTGATGTGCTTGGGGTCTAGCAGTACCTGGCCCGCTTCAATCGACTGTATTTGGCTCTCGCGCAGTTCGATCTCGATCGCGGTGAGGTCTACCCCATGAAAGAGCTTGGACTCCAACAAAATGGTGGGGACTTGGTCGGGAAGGACATCGGCATTTTTCATGGCTCAGATCCGAAAGGAACGTTGTTCTTTGGACGATTTTGCCCCATTGTGCTGGCACATGGAAGTTTCTTCGCATGTTAAGCAAAATCAGGCTGCAGCCCCCGCAGAGTATGCGCAGTCAGCTATTAAATTTATAGCTAAATGGGTTCAGCGGTGGAGAGGAGCACTCCAGTTCAAGACTTGCCCCCAAACGCAGGTTTGCGTTTGGGGCTGGGGCTTTGCAACGCTGGCCTTGGTAAGGCCAGTCTGCGCAACCTGGGCGGGTGGCCGAGCTTGCTGGTGCCTGTGGGTAACAGTTGGGACAAGTGTAGGCCGAGCAGGGCCGCAGAGAATTGCGCAGTTGCCCAAAAATTTTGATAATTTGGCATACTCTGCCACTTATTCCATAAATACAGGTAAAACGATGACGCTGGACCGTTTTGACAAGCACATTCTGGAAGTTTTGCAGACGGATGGCCGGATCAACAACCAGGATCTGGCGGACCGCATAGGCCTGTCCCCATCCCCATGCCTGCGCCGTGTGCGGGCACTGGAAGAATCTGGTTTGATCGTGGGTTACCGGGCACTGCTGGATGCCAAGCGCCTGGGCCTTACGCTGATGGCGCTGGTCCACATCTCGATGGACAAACACACGCCCGAGCGTTTTGCCAATTTCGAGGCGGCGGTGGCGGTGCTGCCCGAGGTGCTGGAGTGCCTGCTGATCACCGGACAGGACGCCGACTACCAGATCAAGGTGGCCGTGCGCGATATGGACCACTACCAGGCGCTGTTGCTCAACCAAATCACACGCATTGAAGGCGTCACGGGGGTGCACTCCAGCTTTGTGCTGCGCCGGGTGGTGGACCGCACCACGCTGGCCGTGTCGTAAACACGGTCCCGACGGCCATGTGTTTGATTGCCTGGAATTGGCAACCCGCCAGCGCAAGCCCTTTGCTGCTGCTGGCCAACCGCGACGAGTTTTACCACCGGGCGGCCCACCCCCTGCACTGGTGGGAGGGCGGCAAACTGTTGGCAGGGCAAGATCTCCAAGCCGGTGGCACCTGGCTGGGTGTCAGTCGCAGTGGTCGCTTGGCCGCGCTGACCAATTACCGGCGACCCACACCGCCCCGCGCGGATGCGCCTTCGCGCGGTGAGCTGGTAGCGAACTTTTTGAAAAGTGAAACCAAAGCCGCGCCATTTCTGCAAGCCTTGGCCTCGCGTGCAGATGCGTACAACCCATTTAACCTGCTGGTTTTTGACGGTGTTCAGCTGATGGGCCTGGAAAGCCGCCACGCCAAGGTGCTCGACATGCCCCCAGGGGTGGGCGCGGTGTCCAACGCCGATTTCCAGACCCCTTGGCCTAAAGTTACACGGTTAACAAAAGGCCTGCGGGCCTGCCTGGACCAACACACAAGCGGTGCAGACCATCTGCTGGCGCTGCTGCAGGACCGCACCCCAGCGCCCGATGCCTTGCTGCCGCACACCGGTATCGCGCTTCCGCTGGAACGCGCACTCTCGGCTACCTTCATTGCCACTCCCCATTACGGAACGCGGGCGTCTAGCCTGGTCCAGCTCCACCAAACCCATGCTGAATTTACGGAGCACCGCTACGATTTCAGCGGGCTTATCGGCCGAAACCAGCATACTTTTCCACTCTAGTCACGCCACCCAAAAAACGCGGGGCTTGAAGCTGCTACTTTGTGCTCCACTTAAACGTTCTACGTCTTCACCACAGACGCGCTGTCTGGCGCGCCCCGCTATGGCCTTGGCCCCTGTTTTCCTGATTTCAATTCTTTTTCACGCCCTGGTGGGTTGGCGCGTGGCACCTGCTCTGTTCGCAAGTTATGCCCCTTGGGGTATGGTTTTTGCGAGCGCGCTGGCACTCTCGGCCCTGCTGGTGCCCCTGGGTCTGCTGGCACGGCGTATCACCAAACCTCCGGTCTCGGAGCTGCTGACCTGGATGGGTTTGCTGTGCATGGGCCTGTTCTCCACCCTGTTCGTTCTGACCCTGCTGCGTGAGTTGCTGCTGTTGGGCGCCACCGCCCTGCATTGGCTGGTGCCCGGTGTGCTGTCCTTACCTGCCATTGCCACGGACAGTGCGCTCGCTTTGCCGGTGCTGGCTTTGTTGGCAACGGCTCTGGGTTTCTGGAATGCCCGCCGTACCGCTGCCGTGGTCCGGGTCGATGTGCCCATTGCCAATCTGCCCGACGCATTACAAGGCTTTACGGTGGCGCAGATCAGCGACATCCATGTGGGGCCCACCATCAAGACCGATTACCTGCAGCGCATTGTGGAGCGGGTCAACCGCCTGGAAGCAGACATGGTGGCCATTACCGGTGATCTGGTCGACGGCAGCGTCCAGGAACTGCGCCACCATGTGGCACCTCTGGCCCAGCTGGTTTCCACCCACGGCACCTTTTTTGTGACAGGCAACCACGAGTACTACTCTGGTGCCCATGCCTGGATCGATGTCTTGCGGGGTTTGGGGGTGCAGGTGCTGATGAATGAGCATGTTGTGGTCTACCACAACAAAGATTCGCAAGACCCGGAACGTGCTGTGGTGGTGGTGGCCGGGGTGACCGACTACAGCGCCCACCACTTTGACGAAAGCCACCGTAGCGACCCCAAAACGGCTCTGGCCCGTGCACCGGCCCTCACCCTGTTCCGCTTGTTGCTGGCCCACCAGCCACGCAGCGCACCGGCCGCAGCGGCTGCCGGTTATGACTTGCAGCTCTCGGGCCACACCCATGGCGGCCAGTTCTGGCCTTGGGGCTACTTTGTGAAGTTTCAGCAACCGTTCACCGCTGGCCTGCACAAACTGGGCTCGCTGTGGGTGTACACCAGCCGGGGCACGGGTTACTGGGGACCCCCCAAGCGCTTTGGCGCGCCGTCCGAGATCACCCATTTGCGGCTGGTCAAAGCCTAAGAAGAAAAAACGTCCTCAGCCCTTATGGACAGCGCGTAAACAGCTATAAATTCAATAGCAAAAGTGCTGTCGTTTCAGCGCACGTCTGGCAGTTCGATTTTGACTTCCAGCACTTCAAGGTTGTCCTGGCGCTCCAGGTTGACCTTGATATCTTCCGCATTGATCTTGATGTACTTGCTGATGACCGCGATCAATTCGCGTTGCAGGGCTGGCAGGTAGTCGGGCTCGGCTGCGTTGCGGCCACTGCGCTCATGCGCCAGGATGATCTGCAAACGCTCTTTGGCAACGCTGGCGGACTTCTTTTTTTCACCTGCAAAAAATGAAAAGAATGACATGGCCTTATTTTCCTCCGAAGAGTCGCTTCAGAAGCCCGGGCTTGGGTGATTCGATAAAGCGCATGGGCTTCTCGGTACCCAAAAACCGGTCAACCACGTCCTTGTAGGCTTCTGAAACGTCGCTGCCCTGCATATGCACCGCAGGCACGCCCTGGTTGGAGGCTTGCAGCACCGATTCACTCTCGGGGATCACCCCGATCAGCTTGATGCGCAAAATGTCCTGGATGTCTTCCAGCGACAGCATATGGCCCGAATCCACACGGGCCGGGTTGTAGCGGGTGATCAGCAAATGCTCTTTGATGGGATCAAGGCCATCAATGGCACGTTTGGTTTTGCTCGACAACATGCCCAAAATACGGTCCGAGTCGCGCACCGAAGACACTTCGGGGTTGGTCACCACCAGCGCTTCATCGGCGAAATGCATGGCCATCAAGGCACCGGTTTCAATGCCCGCGGGGGAGTCGCAAACGATGTACTCAAAGTCCATGGCGGCCAGATTGCTCAGCACCTTTTCCACGCCTTCCAGCGTCAAAGCGTCTTTGTCACGGGTTTGCGAAGCGGCCAACACGTAGAGGTTGTCGCACTGCTTGTCCTTGATCAGGGCCTGGTTCAGGTTCGCTTCCCCCTGGATGACGTTGATCAGGTCGTACACCACACGGCGTTCACAGCCCATGATCAGGTCCAGGTTGCGCAGGCCCACATCAAAATCGATCACCGCAGTTTTATGGCCGCGCAAGGCCAAGCCGGTTGAAAAACTGGCACTGGTGGTGGTTTTACCCACGCCACCTTTACCGGAGGTCACCACAATGATTTTTGCCATGGGGAAAAGTTCTTTCCAATTCAAAATTTAAAATTCAGGCTTTGAGCGGCTCGATCAGCAGCTTGTCCTGTCCGTCATTGCTCAGACGCACCTGCGCAGGCTTGCTGCGGACCTCCAGGGGAAGCGGGTTTTCACTGGTGCGGTACACCCCGGCGATGGAAATCAGCTCAGGCTCCAGACACAATGAAAAAATGCGGGCGTTGACGTTGCCACGCGCGCCAGCCATGGCTTTGCCACGCAAAGGCGCATACACATGGATGTTGCCATCGGCCACCACCTCGGCTCCTTGGTTGACCATGGCCAACACGACCAGATCGGCCCCACGGGCATAGACTTTTTGGCCTGATCGCAGCGGCTTATCGACCACCATGGTGGCGGGGCCTGGTACCTCTCGAACCACTTCGTGCACGATTTCATGCACCGTCTCTTGAACCACCGTCTGCACAGGGTTGGCTTCGGCGGAAGGTCGTGCCCGGTGCACTTCCGGTGGTGCCTCGACCAAGCCCACCGCCAGGGCTGCCTCCATCCATGGAGGACTGGCCCCACGGACTGCGACCGGCACCAGGTTGCACGACCGCAGCAGCTTCAGCAAGGGCACCATGTCCTGCAAGGGCGCTTGCGGATCCAGGCACGAAAAATCAATGACCAATGCGTCGTGGTCAAAAAAATCCGGGCTTTCCCCTTGTGGACCGAATTGTTGTGCGATCTCAGTTTGCACCAAACCCCAGTCACTGGTTTTGAGAATCAAGGCCACCAGCGCAAGCTGGGCACTTTTGATTTCAAAAGACGCGTGCGGGGGATTTTGCGGGTGACCTGCGGAAGAAACGGACATGAAGGAAAAAGACAGGCGAATAGAGCAATTTTGGCGAACGGCAAATCTTACTTGATTGCTTGGACAAAACCCCTTTTTTGCCAAGCTTCTTTGCAGATATTCACACCTTCGCTGCAGCGCTGCAAATTTTCATTTTTCGACTCTTTAATTGTGCTGTCCTATTCTTTTATTACTCTAATTTAAAGATAGTAGTAGTAGATAAGGAAAGAGGTCTTCTGTTGACAAGCGGTTTTTTATGTTTTAAATCAACGACTTACGTCATCTCAACACATGTGGGTGAGTCCGCTTTTGATTTGCACCCGAAAACTGGATAACTTTTGAAAATTTGCAGTTGCTGTGGATAACTAGGCAGTTGTCCTAATTTTATGCACAGGGTTATTCTTGGACAGGCAGCAAAAATCGGTGCGCAACGTTCAGACGGGAAAAGTTTGGGCAGAAATCGCCTGCACAGGTTTTGCGGAAGCCGTCCTTTTGGACCTGCCATGGGCTTGCTGTGGAAACAGCCGTATTCAAAAACTGCCAAGTCACCGTGTTGGAAACGTTTCTTTGCCAAGGCATGCACCGCAACCCCCAATGGGGCCTTTTTTTTGCCAACTTGGGTTCACCACTATTCTCTTATTACTCTAATTTAAAGATAGGAGTAGTAGATAAGGGTTGACACCTTCTGTTGATAAGCGGTTTTTTCCATTTGAAATCAACAACTTACTTCACGTCAACGCATGTGGGTGAGTCTGCTTTTGCGTTGTACCCGAAAACTGGATAACTTTTAAAAATTGGCAGCAGCTGTGGATAACTAGGCAGTTGTCCGAATTTTATACACAGGGTTATTCTTGGGCAGGCCGCAGACAGAGGCGTGTAGAGTTCGGCCCTATGAAACTTGTACTTCGTTTGCTTCTGGTGGTGGTCGTGGCCCTGGGTGTATTTGCCGGGGCGGGTCTGGTGGCGACCTGGGCGCCGGACCGCACGGTGGCACAGCTGTCCGCCCGCTGGGCGCAGTCCCCTTCGCAGTTTGTGAACGTGCTGGGCATGCAGGTGCATATACGCGATGAGGGTCCGCGTGACGACCCGTACCCGGTGGTGTTGCTGCATGGCACCTCGGACAGTTTGCACACCTGGGAAGGCTGGAGCCAGAACCTCAAGGGCCAGCGCCGGGTGATCCGCTTTGATTTGCCCGCCTTTGGCCTGACCGGTCCAGACGCTGAAAATGACTATTCCATTGCAGCCTATGTGCGCTTTGTCACGGCGGTGTTGGACAACCTGGGTGTGCGGTCCTTTGTATTGGCCGGCAATTCCCTGGGGGGACAGATTGCTTGGAACACCGCCCTGGCCCTGCCGCAGCGCGTGCACCAGCTGGTTTTGGTGGATGCGGCGGGCTATCCCTTGCAACCCCAGTCGGTGCCGATTGGTTTTCAGATCGCCCGCATGCCGGGTGCACGGGGGCTGATGGAATATGTATTGCCGCGTGGCGTGGTGGAGAGCAGCGTGCGCAATGTGTATGGCGACCCCTCCCGGGTGACGCCTGGTCTGGTGGACCGTTATTATGAGTTGGCCTTGCGTGCGGGCAACCGCAAAGCCCTGGCCAGCCGCCTGGGCCAGCGCGTCAGCGGGGATGAAGCCCGCATCAAAAATGTGAAGGTGCCGACGCTCATCCTATGGGGCGGCGCAGACCATCTGATTCCATTGGACAATGCCAAGCGGTTTGCCGCCGATATTGCGGGCTCGAAGCTGGTGGTTTTTGACGGTCTGGGCCATGTTCCACAAGAAGAAGACGCCCAGGCAACCGTGAGAGCACTCCGTTCCTTTATCGGATTGCGCTGAAGCGGCACCGCTTCTTTGGCGTTTTTTTTTACTGGTCAAATAGGGCTTTTACCCCCGTAAATAGTGCGTAGGAAGCTATTGTATTTATAGCAAGGACGTTTGTGATGAGTGACAAAAAACCCTTCGAAATTGCCCGTGAGACGCTCAAGCAAATCACCGCGCGCAAGATGCTGCCTACGCCGATCAACTACCAGAATATTTACAACGAGATTGCCGGGGTGCCCCAGGTGCCGCCATTTCCGGCGGACACCCTGCGTGACATTGCCAAAGCCCTGCCAGCCAAAACACCGGGCCAGCAAAAGCAAAGGGGGCTGCTGGAGTACGCCATCGACCGGCTGAACTGGGACGGCGTCAAATCTGCCCTGGTGGCCTATGGGGGCTTCACCCCCGCCACCAATGAGCTGGCTGCGCCTGTCGGTTCCATTGTTGCGGCGGGTGCGGACCTGGCCGCCACCAGTGCGCCGGCGTTGACCACCGAGTTTTTGCGCCAGATGGGGCGCTTGATTGAATTCGTGCAACCGGCACTGGGCTCTGACGACGCACGGTTTGTGGAGCAAACCAATGCCTTGCTCAAGGCGATTCGCCAGCCCAATGCCGATGTGGTGGCGGTCAAACTCATGCTGGTCCACTACAGCGACCGCTTGTCCTTTGCCGCGGAGGACCAGGCTGAAATCCGAAAAACCCTGCTCAAACTGCTGCACCAGGTGTTTGAAAACATTGCGGAGTTGAGTTTGGACGAGCAATGGCTCAAGGGCCAGATGGACGCCTTGATGGTGGCTTCCGCCCCCCCTCTGTCCTTGCGTCGGCTGGACGATGTGGAACGCCGACTCAATGACGTGATCTTCAAGCAAAAGGACGCCAAGGGACGGGCCCTGCAGGCGCAAGAGGAAATGCGCCAAATGCTGGCCACTTTTATTGACCGGCTGTCGCAAATCACCCAATCCACCGGAAAATTTCACGAAAAACTGGAAGAAAGCGCGCGCCTGATCGAGCAGGCCAAGTCCCTCACCGACATTGCGCCCGTGCTCAAGGACGTGGTGGGGGCCACCCGCAACATGGCACACGACAGCAAGACTTCGCGTGACGAGCTGGATGCCATGCGTGAACGCGCGGTTGCGACCGAGGCGGAAATTGCCAAGCTGCACCAGGAGCTGGACCGTGTCAGCGCCCAGGCGCGGCATGACCCCCTGACCGGGGCGCTCAATCGCAAAGGCCTGGACGAGGCGCTGGACCGGGAATTGTCGGGTGTGCGTCGCAAGGAGTCACCGCTGTGTATCGCCTTGCTGGACATTGACAATTTCAAAAAACTCAACGACACCCTGGGCCATGCCACCGGTGATATTGCCCTGGCCCATCTGGCAACGGTGGCGCGTGAATGCATGCGGCCCCAGGACACCTTGGCGCGCTACGGCGGCGAAGAGTTTGTGATTTTGTTGCCGGACACCGCCCTGGACCAGGGCATTGAAGCCATGACCCGTCTGCAGCGCGAGCTCACCAAACGGTTTTTCCTGGCGGGTGCGGAAAAGATCCTGATTACCTTTAGCGCCGGTGTGGCGCAGCTGGTCACGGATGAAAAAGGGGTGGACGCCATCCGGCGTGCCGACCAGGCGATGTATTTGGCCAAACGGGCCGGCAAAAACAGGGTGGTGGGCGCATGAACTATTTGATTCTGGGATTGGTGATTTTTCTGGGTGTGCACTCGGTGCGCATCGTGGCGGACGACTGGCGCACGCGAACCCGTGCGCGCGTGGGGGAGGTGGCCTACAAAGGGGGGTATTCCCTGCTGTCGCTGCTGGGCCTGGGTCTGATCATCTGGGGCTTTGGCGTGGCGCGCGAAACGCCGCTCATGCTGTGGACACCCCCGCGGGGCATGCGCCATGCGGCGTCGTTGTTGACGCTCTTGTCCTTTGTGTTGCTGGTGGCGGCCTACATACCCGGCAATGCCATCCGGGCCCGGTTCCACCATCCGATGCTGTTAGGCGTCAAGACCTGGGCTTTGGCCCATTTGCTGGCCAACGGCAGCGTGGCCCATGTGCTGCTGTTCGGGGCGTTTTTGGCCTGGTCGGTGCTGTGTTTTGTGGCAGCACGCCGGCGTGACCGGGTGCTGGGCACGGTCTATGCCCCCGGCAATACGATCGCCACGGTGGTCACCGTGGTGGTGGGGGTGCTGGCCTGGGCGCTCTTTGCGTTGGTCTTGCATGGCCTGCTGATCGGTATCCGGCCCTTCGGCTAGACCAGGCGGTCTGTTTTTACTTGGCCAGCCACCACTGGATGATGAACTTGGCGGCAAAACCCACCATGCCAAAGGCCAGGCCCAAAAACAGCACAAAGGTGCCGAACTTGCCCGCCTTGGATTCCCAAGCCAGGTGGCCAATGATGAACAGCATGTAAAGCATGAAGCCGCCCACCCCGAAGGTGAGGCCAAAACCGGCGATTTGCTCTTCAGAAAAACCGAACATCAGTGCTCCCCCGCCTGGCGTGGGGCACTCGCGGGGGAATCGCGCTCGGGCAGGGCCGACACGTCCACCAAATCGCGGTAGGCGTGCCAGCTGGCATGGCCAAGTATCGGGATGATAGGGATTAGCCCCAGCAGCAGCGTGCTCATGCCCAGCAAGGTCAGACCCATGATCAGCGTGGCCCACAGCGCCATCGGTGCCGGATTTTCCAGCACGGTTTGCCAGCTGGTCAGCACCGCCTGCATCAGGGTGACGCGGCGGTCCAGCAACAAGGGCATGGACACCACGCTGGAGGCAAACAAGGGCGCTGCCATCACCCCGCCCAAGGCCAGCCACAGCTCAAACAACCACCCGTCCTGCGCCAGCACCACGTGGCGGATGAAGTCCACCGGGGTTTGGATCGGCACCGGCGCCAACAAGGTGATCAGCGCCGCGGAGGTCAGCACCCAGCCGGTGGCCGCCAGCGCCAGCAGCGATCCAAACTGCACCAGGCACCAGTAGTCGTTGTCCCACTTGTCGGAATGGGTGTTTTGCCAGCTGAGCCAGGTTCGCAGCACCACCCGCGAGTTGGCTTTTTCACCGCGTTCCAGGGCCCGGCTCAGGGCATACAGGCTGGTGGCCAGCACCGGCGCGACCACCAGGAAGCCGGACAGCGCACCGGCCAGCAACCAGAAGCGGTGGTGGGCCAGGGCGATGATGGCGGCGCCCGCCACGACCATGACCGAGCCATGGGCCAGACTGGCCCAGCCGATACGGACCATGTCATCCCAGGCCCGTACCAGCCAGGTCAGGGGCTGCATCAGACCGATGGTGCGCACTTTGGGAGCTTGAGAGGATGTGGGAGGCATGGGCAGATCGCGGGTGAAGTTGGGGCAGTGAAGGGGGGTAAAACACGGGACAGAACAAAAAAACGGGTTGAGTACGCCGCTCTAAGGGCGATTTGGACAATTCGCCGACAATCACGGCTTGATCTCCTAAGTTTAAATTCATGACCCGTCCCCCATCTGAAGCACCTGTCCAGCACCTTGAACCCACGCCAGTTCCAGAGCGGGCCCCCAAGCCGGTTCGCCCCAAGGCGCCTGAGGTGCAGCCGGTGCTGGAAAAACTGTTTGAACTTTATCCGCATTTGTTTGGTGCGGAGTTCTTGCCACTCAAGCTGGGTGTTTTCCAGGAACTGATGGCACGCCACCCCGAGCATTTTGAGCGTGCCGGTTTGAAAGCCGCCTTGGGCCTGCATACACGTTCGGCCCGCTACCTGCAAAGCGTGGCCGCTGGCAAGCAACGCCATGACCTGGACGGCGCTGCGGTGGACGACGTGACACCCGAGCATGTGTACCTGGCTGTGCTGGAGCTGTACCGGCGCAAACAGGGCCGCTCCAAGGAAGATTTGCGCCCCAAAGTGCGTGCACAAGTGCTGGCGGCATTTACGGGCTCGGGCCTGAGCCGCCAGGAATACGTGGTGAGAGCCTTGGTTGTGGCGCCTGACACCAGCGCCTTGTTGGACGATGTATTTGCCGAATACGACCAAACACTGGCCAAACAAGAAGCGCTGCTTCGGGCCTTTGACACCAGTGGCAAGACGGCCGCGGAGTTTGCCGACATGTATGGACTGGATGCCCAAGAGGTCAGCGCCATGCTGGGTCGGCGCAGTCCCGCACCCGCGGCGCCTGCCAATGCCGCTTCCCTTTAATTCTCTGCATTGACCGACCCCCAGGAGACACGCCATGCCGCGTTCCGTTTTGAGCGAAGCCCAGATTCATCCCGCCATCCGGGAGCGTATTGCCACGCTGCACCAGGACATCGTCCTGGAAGTGAAGACGGCGGTGGACGCCAATGCGGTGGTGGTGGTCGGCATGGGCATGAACCCCATGCCCAGAAAAGCCCGTGCCGCGCTGGACGCAGCCGGCGTGCCCTACACCTACCTGGAGTACGGCAATTACCTGAACACCTGGCGCCGCCGCAATGCGCTCAAGATGTGGACCGGCTGGCCCACCTTTCCCATGGTGTTTGTCAAAGGCACCCTGGTGGGTGGCGCCACGGACGTGCAGAAGTTGATTGCCAGCGGTGAATTGAAAAAAATGCTGGCCTGAGGGCCCGCACACACGCATGAAATACAGCGCTAAAAAACCCGACGGCGCCCTCCAGCGCAATGCCCTGGGCCGCGGCCTGTCCGTGTCGGTGGCGGGCGCGCGGGCCAGCAGCGCGCTGGCGCTGGATGCGGCGCTGGGCCGGGTATTTCCGCTGTGGAAGAAACACAGCACGGTCATGGAAAACGAGGCGCGGCGTTTTGTGGCCGAGCTGGGTCGGCTCAAAGGCACCTATGTCAAGGTGGGCCAGATGTGGGCGCTGTTTGGTGAACACTTCTTACCGCCCGAATTGACCGAGGCCCTGCACGAACTGGAAGCCAGTACCGCGCCCCTGGACTGGCGCGCCATTGAACCGGTGCTGCACCACCAGCTGGGGGCGGCCTACGCCACACTGGACGTGAACCCCCGGGCGCTGGCAGCGGCTTCCTTGGCCCAGGTGCACCGGGCCCGCATCATCGGCACCGGCGAAGAAATTTGCCTCAAAGTGCTGTACCCCGGCGTGCGCGACACCATTGACGCCGATTTCAATGCCGTGGTGCGCCTGCTCAAGATGACCCGCTGGCTTAAGGCTGGCCGGGAACTGGACGACTGGCTGGAGGACATGCGCACCCAGTTGCACCTGGAAGTGGACTACCAGCGCGAAGCCCGGATGACCCAGCGCATGGCGGCCCTGGTGGCGCACGACCCGCGCTACGGCGTGCCCCGTGTCTACCCGCAGTACAGCGGCAATGCGGTGCTGGCACTGGAGTACCTGCCCGGGGAAGCGGTGACCAGTGCGGTGGTGGCCGCATTGCCACAGGCCCGGCGCAACCGCCTGGCGGTGGCCATGCTGGACTTGTTCTTACACGAAGTCTTTGTGTGGGGCGTGATGCAGACCGACCCCAATTTCGGCAACTACCGCATTCGCGTGGGGGAAACCTCGGATCAACTGGTCTTGCTGGACTTTGGCGCCCTGAGCGAGTGTTCCCCCACCTTTTTGGATGCCCTGGGTCGCACCATCGCGGCGGCACAGCAGGGTGACCGGGTTGCTGTGGTGCAGGGCTTGACGGACCTGGGCTGCCTGCCGCCCGACAGTTGTGCGGATGCGCAGCAGATGTTTGCCGACTTCTGTTTGCGCCTGCTGGAGCCCTTGCGGGAGGTGCAAAATTTGCCCCCCGAGCGGCTCAATGCCCAGGGTGAGTACCGCTGGGGCGCATCGAATCTGATGAAACGTGCGGGCAAAAAAGCGGCCAAATCGACCCTGAGCCGCCATTTCACCACCCCATCCCGCGAGTTCGCCTTTGTCGCCCGCAAGCTGACCGGCGTGTTCACCTTCATCGCGGTGCTGGACGCTGAATTCAACGGGGCGGAACTGCTTCAGCAGCATGTGGCGCGCTGGCGTGCGCGCCAGACCACACACCGGGGTGAGGCCTCGTTGGCCTAGACGGTCAGGGGGCTCCTGCGGTGGCGACGGTCTGCAGCGCTTGCAGGCGCAGGGTGCGTTCGGCTTGGGGCAGTTCGGCCAGTGCGTTGACGGCGCCAAAAAACGCCGGCCAATGACCCTGCTGGCGGGCAAACAGGGTTTCAAACGCGTCCACCCAGTCGTCGTAGGCGGCCTGGGCGCCAAAACTGGCGTTGTTGGCGCCCGCCGCCCAGGCGTCATAGGCGGCGTAGCCACCCCAGTCCTGTTTGAGCTGGGCATAGGCTTGCTGGAATGCAGCAAACGCTACTATTTTCATAGCTGCTTGCGCACTGTTTTCGGGGGCTAGAGCACTATTTTGTGCATAAATGTGGCTCAACTGTCGGCGTGTGGCCCGGGTCAGGGCCCGAAAACTTTTGCGCCGCGCATCGAAGACGGCGTATTCCTGGCGGGCCGCGGCACCGGCCTCTTCCTGGAGCCAGCGGGCACCGCCCAGCCGTTCGACCGCCGTCGCAAACGATTCATTGAACGCCGTGTCGTTTTTCACGTAGAGCACCTGGTGCGCCAGCTCATGAAAAATCATGCGGGCCAGTTCGCCTTCCGGGTAACGGATGAAAGTGCTGAGCAGGGGGTCGCCCCCGGCCCAGTTCATCCAGCCCAGGGTGGAGTAGGCGGGCACCGGGTAGACATGGACTTCCAGGCCCGCGGTGCGCAAGGTGGCCGCCTCCAGCTGCGCTGCCTGCTCGTCAAAGTAGCCCCGGTAGCCGACACAGCCGGCCACCGGGAAACACCATTGGTGGAGTGTGAGAGAAAACGGGGGCGCCGCCACCACATTCCACACCGCCGCGCGGCGCTGCAGCTGGGCGTAGCGGTGGTAGCTGGCGTTGTCGGGCAGGTGCAACTCGGTCACCGCAAATTGGCGGATGCGCTGGGCCAGCAGCAAACGCTGTTTCAGGGGCGGGGGCGTGCTGTCGTCGGCCAGCCACTGGTCCACCGGCCGCGCCGCCTGCATCAGCTGCAAGTGGCCGCTGACCGAGCCCAGCAAATACCTGGTGTCGGCACAGCCCGCTGCCAGCAGTGCCAGCCCGACCCCTAGGCCGCGCCAGCGCCCACCCAGCCACACCTTCCAGAAAGGTGGGTGCGCTGGTGCAGAAGGGGCGCTCGGGGTGGCCAATGACGCTGTCAACTACTGTTTGGGCGTTGCGGGAGGCGCCTTTTTGTCGGCCTTGGGGGGCATTTGGGGGCCACGGTCGTCACCATGGCGGCCACCCATGCGGGCGTGCTCGCTGTCAAAGACCTTCTTTTGCTCGGCGTTCAGGGCGGCGTAGAAGGTTTTGATGGCTTCGTCGCGTTGGTCCATCGCGGTTTGCATATCGGTCATGTGCTGTTTGCGCAGATTGTGCATTTTGTCGATGCGCTCCGGCGTGGTGAGCTTGTCCATCTCCGCGCGGTCGGGGTACTGGTTCACCGAGCGGGGGGCTGGCTTCATGGCGGCGGCAAAGGTGGTCCAGGCACCTTCTTGCGCGGCGGTGATTTTCAGCTTGGCTTTGAGTGCGTCCAGGTGTTTGGCCACCATGGCCTCCATTTTGGCGGGGTCCATTTTGCGCCTGCCGTCTTTGCCTTCGTGCTGCGCCATGCCACCGTCTCCCATCATGGCGCGGTGGTCGGCCATGGGGCTGGTGTTTTGTGCGAATGCAGCAAAGCCTGCGCAGGCCAACAGCGCTGCAACGGCCAGAGATTTGAAAGCGGGTTTCATAAATACATCCTTTGGGGGTGGCTTGCCGCGGACATCGCGATCAGCTTGGGTTTAGTATCCGGCGCGGGTGTATCTGCTCCATTGCCGCAGGATAAGGCTTTGTAAAGTTGCGTGAAAATAGTCGGTGAGTGCATGCAGGACAGCAATAGGTTCGCACAGGGGTTTGCGGCGGTGTGTTCCGCCAGGTTTCAACAAAGGTGAATATGTTTAAAAACGTGATGGTGTTTCGCATGGTGTCGGGCTGGTCGGCGACCCAGGCGCAACTGGAAGAGGCGCTGGATGGCGCCCGTTTTGTGGAGTGTGGTGCTTCGCAGGAAAAGTCGGTGGGCTGGGTGGAGCCCAGGGGCCAGGCGCATGGCCCGCTGGTGGAGATTGTGGGCGGCCAGTGGCTGCTCAAGCTGATGGTGGAGATCAAGACGGTGCCCGGCTCGGTGGTCAAGCGCAAGGTGCAAGACCAGTTGGCGCACATCGAGGCCACCACCGGGCGCAAACCCGGAAAGAAGGAAAAACGCGAAATCAGCGAAGACGCCCGCGTGGCGCTCTTGCCCATGGCGTTCAGCAAACAGTCCAGCGTGACGGTGTGGATCGACCCCAAGTCTGGCTTCCTGGTGCTGGATTCGGGCAGCCAGTCCAAGGCCGACGAGGTGATGACGGCCCTGGTCAAGGCGGTGGACGGCCTGGCCGTGCAATTGGTCAACACCCAAACCTCACCCGCCGCGGCCATGTCCATTTGGCTGTCCACCCACGAAGCGCCGCAGGGCTTCAGTGTGGACCGCGAGTGTGAGCTCAAGGCGGCCGACGAATCCAAGGCGGTGGTGCGCTACACCCGCCATGCGCTGGACACCGACGAGGTGAGCCAGCACATTGCCCAGGGCAAGGTGCCCACCCGGGTGGCCATGACCTGGAACGACCGGGTGTCCTTCGTGCTGACCGAGGCGCTGCAGCTCAAAAAAGTGGCGATTCTGGATGTGGTGCTGGAAGGCGCCCCCGCTTCGCCCGGCGACCGCAAGGACGACAACTTCGACGCCGATGTGGCGATTGCCACCGGTGAGCTGTCGCAGCTGATTCCCGATCTGCTGGAAGCCTTGGGCGGCGAAATGGCCCTGGCCTAAGGTCCGGGGCAGCGCGGGGGGGGCTGCGGGGTTTTTGCCTTGTGGCTATGCTGACGCTTTTTGGGGAGCGTCCGCATGCAAAGAAAAACCGCCCAGGATTTTGACCAGGATCTGCTGATTCTGTTTGACGCCTATGTGCACGGCACGGTGGACCGCCGTGGTTTTCTGGAAAAAGCGCAAAAGTTTGCCGTGGGCGGGGTGACCGCTGCGGCGCTGCTGGCCGCGCTGAGTCCCGACTTTGCCCTGGGGCAGGTGATTGCCCCTAAGGACCCCCGGGTCCAGACCGACATGCTGGAATTTGCATCGCCCCAGGGCTACGGCACCCTGAAGGGTTATTTGGCCCGGCCCGCCCACGCCACGGGCAAATTGCCCGCAGTGCTGGTGGTGCACGAGAACCGGGGCCTGAACCCGCACATCGAAGACATTGCCCGGCGTTTGGCGTTGGCGGGCTTCATGGCCTTTGCGCCCGACGCACTCACGCCTTTGGGCGGCTACCCGGGGGATGAGGACCAGGCGCGTGCGCTGTTTGCCAAGCTGGACCAAACCAAAACCCGCGAGGACTTTGTGGCCGCCGCCCAGTGGCTGAGCGCCCGTGCGGACGGCAACGGCAAACTGGGCGTGGTGGGATTTTGTTATGGGGGCGGCATCGCCCACCTGCTGGCGGTGCGCCTGCCCACCCTGGCCGCTGCCGTGCCGTTTTACGGCAACCTGCCAGCACCCGCTGATGCGGCCCGCGTGAAAGCCCTGCTGCTGATGCACTTTGCGGCGGTGGACGAGCGTATCAACGCGGCCTGGCCCGCCTACGAGGACGCGCTCAAGGCGGCGGGGGTGCAGTACACCGCCTACCAGTACCCCGGTACCCAACACGGTTTCAACAACGACACCACGCCGCGTTTCGATGCCGCTGCGGCCCCACTGGCCTGGGAGCGCACGCTGGCATTTCTGACACGGAATCTGCGCGCCTGAGACGGCGCTTAGTCGTCGTGGCGGCCGTGGCCATAGGCATGGCCATGGCCGTGGTGTTTTTTGTGCTTGTGTTTGAAGGCGTGGCCACCACCGTACTCGCCGTCCGGGCGGTAGCTGGCTTGGTGGTAGTCGGGGCCACGTACCACCGTCGCACCGGGGCCGCGTGGCTGCTGGGTGACGCTTTTGCCGATGCTGGAGCCTGCGGCACCCCCCACCCCGGCTCCGATGACGGCGCCGGTCTTGCCGCCCACCGATTGGCCCACGGCCGCGCCGGCGGCGCCACCGACCGCGCCACCGATGACGGCGCCGCTTTGTCCCGACCCCCGGGTGCTGACCGCTGCACCCGCAGCGCCACCGACCGCGCCACCAATGACGGCACCGCTGCGTCCACCCATCGATTGCCCCAGGATGGCTCCCGCCGCCGCGCCTGCACCCCCACCCAAAAGGGTGCCTAGGTCATCGGCCTGCGCCGCAGGGGCCAAGGCGAGCAGCCCTGCCGACAGCAACAACGCTTGCAAGCCGCGGGAACGAAGGAGGGAGCGTTTTGCGTGGGGAACGCAGGGGGAAGGGGTCGGCAAGGTGCACATAGGGGTCAGGTGGGCCAAAGGCCCGTACCGCTAAACGTAGCGGCTTACCCTGGATCAACGACCGTTACCGGGTGTTGGCCGACTGCTGTAACAAGGTCTTACAAAAGTCATGCTCCACCATGTAGCGCAGCCCGATTTCCGAACTGAAGTAGGTCTGGTGCTGTTGCACCTGGCGAATCGCCGTGTGTAATTCATCGGCGGCATTGGCCTTGGTGACATAACCCAGCGCGCCAGCGCGGTGCATTTCGACCACCCGGTCCAAATCCGCGTGGGCGGACAGGCCAATGATCTTGGCTTGGGGGTACATGCCCCGCAGTTGCCGTGTGGCCTCCAGTCCATTCAAGCCTGGCATGCTCAAGTCCATACACACCACATCCGGCTGGAACTGCGCCATGTACTCCAGCACACGGTGGCCGTTTTCTGCCTCTGCCACCACCTCGATGTCTGGAGCCATCTCCAGCACCATGCGCAGCGCGTCGCGAAACAGCGCATGGTCGTCGGCCAGCATGACACGGATTTTCATGCAAACCTGGGTTCGGTGACCTGCGAGATGGCCATTTGCAAGCGGTCCATCTGCAGGGGCTTGCTGTGCACCGCAATGCCGCGGGCCGCCATGCTGCGGATCAGGGCGGGATCGGTGTCGCCGGTGAGGATGATGGCGGGCAATTGGGCGCCATACGCATGCCTTGCGGCATCAATCACCTGGACTCCGGTCTCGTTTCCGCCCAGGCGGTGGTCGGAGATGACGATATCCGGCGCCCATTCGCCCAGGCGCAGAAGCAGCGCCTGGCTGGTGGTTGCTGCGAGCACTTCATGGCCGGTGTTTTCCAGTGCCATGACCAGCGCCTGTTGCACTTCGGCGTGGTCTTCCACCAGGCCGATGCGCAGGGAGCGGTTCTCGGTGCGCGGGGCGGGGGGCTCGGCTTGGACATGCGCCTGCCCGGCCGGCAGTTCGACGGCAAACATGGAGCCCCGTCCCGGTTGGGTGCGCAGGCGAATGTGCAGCCCCAGCAATTCTGCCGTTTTGGCCACAATGGCCAGGCCCAGGCCACTGCCCCGCAGCTGTGCACCATCTCCGAGCTGGGTGAATTCTTCAAAAATGGTTTCGGTTTTGTCCGCCGGGATGCCCACGCCGGTGTCCCACACCTCAATCCATTGCACCCCCCCATGGCGTCGGCAGGCGACCAGAATGCCGCCTTTTTCGGTGTAACGCACGGCGTTGGCGATGAGGTTGCCGACGATGCGCGTCAACAGGGCCTGATCGGTGCATGTCACCACGCTACTGCAGGGGCGCAAATGCAGGCACAGGCCTTTGTTTTGTGCCTCGGCCGAATGCACCGACACCAGTGCGGACAAAAAGTCCTCCACCCCAAAGTTGGACAGGCGGGGGGTGACGACGCCCGCGTCGAGTTTGCTGACGTCCAGCAAATCGGTCAGCATCTCGGTCAGGCTGTCGCTGCAGGCCTGGATTTTGGCCACCAGGCTGTGGTTTTCTGGTGCGGCTCTGGCCTGGAGCACGCCCACATACATGGACAGGGCCGAGAGCGGTTGCCGCAGGTCATGGCTGGCGGCCGCCAAAAAACGGGATTTGGCGCGGTTGGCCTGCTCGGCACGGGCTTTGGCGGTCACCAGTTCGGCTTGTGCCTGTTTGCGCGCACTGATATCGACAAAGGCCCAGATCGACTCTCCGCATTGCGGTTCGAGCATGCTGCCGACGACGTCATACCAGCCCAGGCTGCCGTTTTTGCGCCGGTACTGGACTTCCGAGCGAAAGACATCGCCTCTTTGCAAGACGGGATAGGCGGTCTCGGCGAAGGTGCGGTAGGCCTGGTCGCTGGGGTAAACGATTTTGGTGGACTGCCCGGTCAATTCGTCCAGGGTATAGCCCATCATCTCGGCAAATGCGACATTGCCCCAGACCAGCTTTCGCTCATTGAGTTTGACGAAGCCCACAATCCGGCTGTTGAGGATGGCGGTTTGCTCGCACATCAGCCGGTAAAAGCGTTGTTCGGTGCGTGCGCGTTGGGTGATGTCATGGATGATGGACACCAGTTGCGTTTGACTCCCCACCGTGACGGGGGTGGAATGCACTTCCACGGTCTTGGTCTCGCCGCTGGCGATGCGGTGCTGCACGGCGAAAGGATTGCGCTCATGGCCGGCCGTCGCCAAGCGTTTTTCGGTGATGTGGTCCGGGTTGAGCGCATGGATCTCCTGCAGGGTCTTGGTGCGTATTTGCACAGGGGACCAGCCGTAAAACAGGCAGGCGGCCGCATTGGCGTCCAAAATTTGACCACTGGCCGGGTCGGTCTGCAGAATGATGGCGTTGTTGTTGTCGATCAGGGTGCGAAAGCGTGTTTCGCTTTCACGCAGGGCGGTTTCCCGGGTGGCCAGGGTTTCCAGCAGGCGATTGAATGCGCCAAACAGATCGCCAATTTCATCCGGCCGGGTGATGGGCAGGCGCGGCGTGTGTAGGCCGGTTTCCGGTATATCCGCCAGGCTTTGCATGGCGCTGAACATGGGTGCCAACTGACGCCGCAGCATCCACCAGGTCAGCGCACCCGCCACCAGGGTCAGTAGCAGTGCGCCCAGCAAAAGGTGCCGCTGCATGGCGTAAATCGGCGCAAAGGCGTCGTCCGTGGGCATGGCAGACGCCAGAATCCAGTCGGCCCGGGGAATGCTCTTGGCAGCTGAAAGTTGCTCGATGCCGTTGGTGTTGTTGAATACGCCATAGCCCTCGTACCCCTGCTGGTAGCCGACCAGCAAGGGGTGTGCGCCGGTTGCCGCAAGCGGCTGCAGGGCGTGGCGTTTGTCCGTGGCCGTCACGATCAAACCGTGCCTGGGTGCAATGAGGTAGAAGCCGTCGGCATGGCCAAAGCGACCATCCGTTACTTTGCTGCGAAAGATTTTGTCGAGAAAATTGGGGTGGCTCAGGTCGGTCACCCCTGCCAGGGCGCCGATCACCCGACCCTGTGTGCTACGGATGGGGACGACCATGGCAAACACCGGCGCCTGCAGTTTCCGGCCCATGGTGGGGCGTCCGACGCTGGCTTTTCCCTCTTTGAGCGCGGCGACCACGAAGTCCAGATCGTTGTAGTTGACGCCGACCCGGTTGGCAGAGAGCGGAAGCGAGGCCAGCGCGGTACCGTCCTTTCCAATAATGACGGTGCCGCCATTGAACAGGTCCTGGAAAACCGGGTGCGCATGCAAGATGTGCATAAGCGCTGCCGGGTTGTCCATCGGCTGGGCAGACACCATGGTGCTCACCCGGTTCAAGGCATTGAACCGGCTGTCCAACTCTTCATTGATTTCTGCGACGGCCAAATCCAGGGCGGAGAATTGTTGCTTGCCCAGCAGGTCCTGCATGTCTTCGCGCAGCATGTAGCGTGCGTAAAACGCCAGCAAGAAGATGCTGAACACAAAAATGGCCAGCGTGAACAGCGTTACCCGTGTCTTGAGCGAACGCCGCGTAAAAATACCGGATTTTGGCAAATCGCCCTCCCTGTGCAAGGCCTTGTTATGGGGTAACACCGTAAACCCATACTGTACTTTGTCAGGAAGGAGTAAGTTAAAAGTGAACCGCCGGCGCCAGCGGCCAGTCTAGCAACCCTTTGTTACAGCTTGGAGGGTTGCGACTCTAGTCTAAACAGGGGCTGGCTTTTAGTCCTTGTTTTTCATGCTGCAGGTGTTCAAGCCCAAGATGGCGTAGGGCGGGCACCAGCCGATGGCGCCGGTGGTCAGGGGCACCAGGCCCAGCCAGCCCCAAACGCCCACGGTGCCGGTGGCGGCCAGGCCGATCAGCACCAGGCCTGCCGCGATACGGGCGATGCGGTCGATGCCGCCAACATTGAGTTTCATGGTTT
This sequence comes from Rhodoferax sp., assembly GCF_030697375.1. Classification (GTDB taxonomy): domain Bacteria; phylum Pseudomonadota; class Gammaproteobacteria; order Burkholderiales; family Burkholderiaceae_C; genus Allorhodoferax. The sequence continues at coordinate 58,387 of NZ_JAUYQD010000034.1, forward strand.
GTCCTTGGAGAGTGGTTAATCACGCCATTGGACGCCGAATGGGGATGCGCGTCTGTGACCCAAGTCACGCAGGCGAAGCCATGCTGCGCAGGGCGGCGCTGTGGACGATGTGGATGTGTTCACGCCCCAGGGTGACCCAGCCCTCGCGTTCGAAGCGGCGCAGCAACCGGGTGACGATTTCGCGCACCGTGCCCAGCTCGTCGGCCAGGGCCTGGTGCGACAGGGCCAGGTCGGGGCCGCGCCCCAGCAGGGCAGCGGCCAGGCGCTGGTCCAGCTTTTGAAAGGCCACGGCGTCCACGAGGGCGGTGAGGTCGGCCATGCGCGCGGCAAACAGGCCCAGCACTTCGTTGCGAAAGGCCGGTGTGTCCAGCCAGCGCTGGAACACATCGGGGGGAATCAGCAACAGGCGGCTGTCTTGCGTGGTGATGCCATGCGCCGAGAGCGGCTGGGTGCGAAACAGGCAGGCCGAGGACACCAGGCACAACTCACCCGCCACCACCCGGTACAGCTCCAGCGAACGTCCGTCCGGCGAGCTGCGCGACACCTTGATTTCCCCTTCCAGCACCAGCGGAAAACCTTGGCAGGGCGCGTTTTCGTGGAATAACACGGTGCCGGCACGCACCTGCACAGGCTGGGCGGCGGGCCCCAGGCTCGCCAGCGGCGGCTGCACCTGCGCCAAGGCCGGGTAGAGGGCGGTGCCAAGGGCGTCGGGGGTGGTCATGTGCATGGGGCGCATTTCTTAAGTAAAAATGGGCTATAGCCCTTATGGAATGTGCGTGAGAAGCTATTAAAATGATAGCAAAAGTGCGCTAGCAGCAGTGGCCCGCCAGGTCGTCCAGGATAGGGCAGTCGGGCCGCTCATCGCCGTGGCAATGCTCCAGCAGATGGGTCAGGGTGCGCTGCATGGCTTGCATGGCCTCGATGCGCTGGGTCAGCGCGCCCACATGGCTTTGCGCAATGCGTTTGACGCTGGCGCTGGCGCGGCTGCGGTTGTGCCACAGGCCCACCAGCTCGGCAATCTCGGCCATGGAAAAGCCCAATTCGCGCCCGCGCTTGATGAACTGCAGGGTGCGCACATCGGCCTGGGTGTACTGGCGGTAGCCGCTGTCGGTGCGCGCCACGCTCTGCAGCAGGCCCAGCGACTCGTAGTGCCGCACCATCTTGGCCGACACCTGGGACAGGCGCGCGGCGGTGCCAATGGCCACCGGCCACGCGGTGTTGTCCTCCACCCGGGTGAGCGCCGGGTGGGGCGTGGCGTGGGGGTTCATGCCGCGACGGCGTAGCCTTCTTCGGCGATGGCCTGGGCCAGCACCTCGCGCGGCTGCTCGGACTGCACCTCCACCTGGTTGGCGGCGCGGTCGATGCGGACTTCGGCCTGGGGGTCGGCCTGTTTGACGGCGCGGGTCACCGCTTTTTCGCAGTGGCCGCAGGTCATGCCGGTGACGGTAAAGGTTTGGTTCATGGGTTTGCTCCTGGAATGTGCCCGCTGTGGGGCAATGGGTGGATGGACAGCAGAGTCTGAACCTTACCACCATGGCAAGGTCAAGCCCAGATATGTGTCGCTATTTGTCGCGATTTGTTATTGTGCGCCACTTTAATTGGCGCAATAATGGCGCAATTCCCCGTTTGCGCGTCACCATGCCCAAATTAACCCCACCTCAAGACCTTGATCGCCTTGTCCAGTTAGTGGCCCAGCACCCCGAGGGCGTGGGGGTAGAGTTGCTCACGGCTGCCATGGGAGGCATGCCCCGGCGCACGCTGCAGCGCCGCTTGGCTGTATTGGTGCAAGCCCGGCGACTGGACTTGGTGGGGCTGGGTCGTGCCGCGTGCTACGTGGTGCCAAGCGCGCCGCCGGTGTCCTCGTCAACGCCCGCATTGCTGCCACTGTCGGTGCAAGAGCCCGGCGCAGATTACCCTACCGAGGCCTATGTGCCTACCTCACCCGAGGGCGAGGCCATCAAAGCCTATGTGCGCCAGCCGCGCCACCTGCGCAAACCCGTGGGTTACCAGCTGCAATTTTTGGAGGCGTACCAGCCCAACGTCACCGCCTACTTGCCGACCAAGTTGCGCGCCCAGTTGCATGTCTTGGGCCAGTCGCCCGCCGCGCAAACCCCGGCGGGCACGTTTGCGCGCGATATTCTGAACCGCTTGCTGATTGATTTGTCGTGGGCCTCGTCGCGCCTGGAAGGCAATACCTACAGCCGTCTGGACACCGAGCGTCTGATCGCCCAGGGCCAGGTGGCCGACGGCAAGAATGCGCTGGAAACCCAGATGATCCTCAACCACAAAGAGGCCATCGAATACCTGGTGCACGATGCCGAGCGCGCCAGCCTCACGCCAGACACCCTGTTGGCGCTGCATGCCTTCCTGTCGGATGGCCTGATGGCCGACCCCATGGCGGAGGGGCGCTTGCGCCAGTGCGCGGTGGAGATTGGCGGCAGCGTGTACCTGCCCCTGTCGTTGCCGCAAGGCGTTCAAGACGTGTTTGGCATCGTGGTGCAGATGGCGACCGAGATTGAAGACCCGTTCGAGCAGGCCTTCTTTTTGATGGTGCACTTGCCCTACCTGCAGCCGTTTGAGGACGTGAACAAACGCGTCTCGCGGCTGGCTGCCAACATTCCTTTCATCCGCCACAACCTGTGCCCCTTGTCTTTTATCGACGTGCCACAGCAAGCCTACGTGGACGCCATGCTGGGGGTGTATGAACTCAACCGTGTGGAGCTGCTGCGCGATGTGTTTGTGTGGGCCTACGCACGCTCCTGCCAGCAGTACGTGGCGGTTCGGCAAAACCTGGTGCAGCCGGATATGTTTCGCCTGCGTTACCGGCGTGAGCTGGGAGCCATCGTGGCGGCGGTGGTGCGCCATCTGGAGCCGGCGACGCAGGCGGCGGTGCGTGCGCGCATGCCTGCGACGGTGCAGGCCGATGACCAGGCGCACTTTGTGGCCTTGGCGCTGGCGGAGTTCAGGGCGCTGCATGCGGGAAAGGCGGTGCGGTTTGGGTTGCGGCCGCTGGAGGTGGAGGCGTGGCTGGAAAAAACTCAGCGTTGAGGTGGGAGCGCACTCCCGGCTTGACCTTCCCACCATGGGAAGGAATACGATAACCTTATGACTACTCCAACCATCACCTTGCCCGCCCCCGCTTCGCTCGACATCGGTGTCGGCGGCATGACCTGCGCCTCTTGTGTGGCGCGGGTGGAAAAAGCCCTGAAAAAAGTGCCCGGCGTGCAGGACGCCACGGTGAATCTGGCCACCGAGTCGGCGCGCATCGTGTTCGCCCCCGCCGAGCAGATGGACGCCCGTTTACGCCGTGCGGTGCGCGACGCCGGCTACGAACCCCGCGCCGCCGACGCGGTGATGGACGCCACGGAGCTGTCCCCTTGGGCCGGTTTTGGGCCGGTGGCCCTGGGGCTGGCCTTGTCCACCCCGCTGGTGGTGCCCATGGTGGGCGACCTGCTGGGCCAGCACTGGATGCTGTCGGCGTTCTGGCAGTTTGTGCTGGCCACGCCGGTGCAGTTCATCCTGGGGGCGCACTTTTACACCGGGGGCTGGCATGCCCTGAAGGCGCGCACCGGCAATATGGACTTGCTGGTGTCCATCGGCACCACGGCGGGCTGGGCGCTGTCCATGTGGCTGTGGCTCACGGCCGAGCCCGGGGCCATGGTGCACCTGTACTTTGAAGGCTCGGCGCTGGTGATCACGCTGGTGATGCTGGGCAAGTGGCTGGAGGCCCGCGCCAAGCGCCAGACCACCGCCGCCATCCGCGCCCTGCATGCCTTGCGCCCGGAGGTGGCGCACCTGATCGGGCTCGACGGCGAAGTGGACGTGCCGGTGGCAGAGGTGCTGGTGGGCGACCGGCTGGTGGTCAAGCCCGGCGAGCGTTTTCCGGTGGACGGGCTGCTGCTGGAGGGCACGACGCAGGTGGACGAATCCATGCTCACCGGCGAGCCGCTGCCGGTGGAGAAAACCCCGGCGCAGAATCCGGCGCCCGGGGCCGCACCCGATTTGGCGGCCCTGCTCACGGGTGGCTCCATCAACGGCGAAGGCCGGGTGGTGATGCAGGTGCGCGCCGTGGGGGTGGACACCGTGCTGTCGCGCATCATCCGGCTGGTGGAAGACGCGCAGGCCGCCAAAGCGCCCCTGCAGCGCATGGTGGACCAGGTGAGTGCGGTGTTTGTGCCGGTGGTGCTGGTCATTGCGCTGCTGACCCTGCTGGGCTGGTGGCTGAGCGGCCACGCGTTTGCCCAGTCGCTGATTTACGCGGTGGCGGTGCTGGTGATCGCCTGCCCCTGCGCGCTGGGGCTGGCCACGCCGGTGGCCATCATGGCGGGCACCGGCGTGGCGGCGCAGCACGGCATTTTGATCAAGGACGCCCAGGCGCTGGAACTGGCGCACAAAGTCGATGTGGTCGCTTTTGACAAAACCGGCACCCTGACCGTGGGGCGGCCGCAATTGACGGCGCTGTTGCCTGCGGTGGCGAATGCCGCTGCCACGACTCCTGCGGCGGTGGTGTGGATGGACGCCGACACACTGCTGCAGACTGCCGCCAGCCTGCAAAGCGGCAGCGAACACCCGCTGGCGCACGCCGTGGTGCGAGCCGCGCAAGCCAAAGGGCTGCCCATCACCGCACCGGACAATGTGCGCGCCGTGCCCGGCCGGGGCACCGAAGGCGAGGTGGCGGGGCGCAGCTTTGTGATCGGCAGCCTGCGCTGGATGGACGAACTCGGCGTCGATACCTCGGCCCTGGCCGCCGAGGCCGCCGCTTTGCAGGCGCAGGGTGCCACGGTGTCGGCGATGGCAGAGCGCAGGACCTCCGGCCCGGGTGCCGCTGCGCCCTCCCAAGACAAGGAGGTCTCCTATGTCTTGTGCGCTTTGCTGGCCTTTGGCGATGAACCCAAACCCGGCGCCAAGGAGGCGCTGGCGGCCCTGCGCGCGCGCGGCATCAAAACCGTGATGATCTCCGGCGACAACCAAGGCGCCGCCGAAGCCATGGCCCGCCGCCTGGGCCTGCGCCCGGAAGAGGGCGAAGTCATGGCCGAGGTGCTGCCCGGCGACAAGGCGGCGAAAGTGATGGCGTTGAAGGAGGGCGGGCACACCGTGGCCATGGTCGGTGACGGCGTCAATGATGCCCCCGCACTGGCCGCCGCCGATGTCGGCATGGCCATGGGCAACGGCACCGATGTGGCCATGCACGCGGCGGGCATCACCCTGATGCGCGGCGACCCGCTGCTGGTGGCCGCCGCGCTGGACATCTCGGGCCGCACGGTGGCCAAAATCCGGCAAAACCTGTTCTGGGCCTTTGCCTACAACGTGGCCGGCATCCCGCTGGCCGCGCTGGGCTTTTTGAACCCCGTGGTGGCCGGCGCGGCCATGGCCATGAGCTCGGTCAGTGTGATGAGCAATGCGCTGCTGCTCAAACGTTGGAAGCCGGGAAAGTGATGAGGTGAATCGGGTTGTAGACCACGTGGAGCGTGTGCAGACGGCTAGGCCATCTGCGCCAGCCAGTCGGCCCAGTAGTCGATGCAGGCGCGTATTTTGGGCAGGCGGTGGCGCTCTGGCAGCATCATGGCGTAGATGGGGACGCGGGGGTTGTCAAAGTGGTCTTGCAGCAGCGGCACCAGGGCGCCGGTGGCGACCAGCGGGCGCGCCAGCAGGTCCATCAGACGCCCAATGCCGACGCCCTGCTGCACCAGGGTCAGCGTGACGGCCGTGTTGTCGGTCCGGGTCTGCCCGCGCACCACCAGGTTGCCGCCCTTGCCGTGCGGTCCGGCCTTCAGGGCCCATTGGTTGAGGGCAGGATTGGCGCTGTTGGCGATCAAATGGTGGTGCTGCAGATCGTCTGGATGCTGCGGTGTGCCACAGCGGGCCAGGTAGGCCGGTGCCGCGTACAGGGAGCGGCTGAAGTCGCCGATCCGGCGCGCCACCAGGGTCTCGCTTTGGGGTGAACCGGTGCGGATGGCGATGTCGATGCCTTCGCGCGCCATGTCCGCCATGCGGTCGTCGGCGGCGATGTCGATATGCAGCTGGGGGTGCTGGCGGTACAGCCCGTTCAGGCTGGGGGCAATCACCATCTGCGCCAGCACCGGGCTCATGCTCACGCGCACCCAGCCGCTGGGGCCGGCCAGCTTGCCGGTCAGCTCGCCGCTGAGTTCGGCCGTGGTGTCCAGCAAACGCCGTCCGTAGGCCAGAAAGGTGTCGCCCTCATCGGTCAGGCTCAGGCCGTGGGTGCTGCGGTGCAACAGGCGCACGCCGCAGGCTGCCTCCAAGCGCGCCAGCGAACGGGTGACCTGGCTGACCGGCACATCGCGCTCGCGGGCGGCAGCCGAGAGGGTGCCGAGTTCGGCAATGCGGGTGAACAGGGCGACGTCATCGAGTTGGAGTTGCATGGGGGCATTGTGGTTTTGTTTTGCATTAAATGCAAAACCAATGTGAAATTTTGGCTATTTCCGTTTTGTTGTCATGCAAATAAAGTGGGTTCCATCACCCACCCACCGGAGAAAACCATGTTTGTTGACCATTCCGATCCCGCCACCCAAGCCCGTTTGCTCGACCAGGCCAAGGCCGAAGCCATTCACCTGCGCCGGGAGGCGGTAGACGATTTCTGGCGCGGTGCCGACGCGGTATGGCAGCACAGCCTGCGCAGTGGCCAGGCCCTGGCCGAGCGCAGCGCGGCGCGCCTGAAGTCCAGTCTGGCGCGGCATGCCCGTAGCCGCTCAGGAGTTTGACCATGCCGACCTTGCAACTCCAAGTCTCGCCACTGCAAAATCCTTCGCGCTACCGTTCGCTGGCGCGGGCCCTCACCGACCTGACGGCTTTGCATCTGGGCAAGCGCCCGGAGGTCACGGCCGTGGTCATCAACGATGTGCCCGCCGCCCGCTGGTACGTGGGCAGCAGCGAGGTGCAGAGCCCGACCGCCTGCCTGGAAATCAGCATCACCCAGGGCACCAACACCGCGCAAGAGAAGGCGGCCTTCATCGCCGCCGCATTTGAGGCCTTGCAACACCAACTGGGAGCCGGCCGGCCGCTGGCAGAGGCCAGCTATGTCATCGTGCGGGAGGTTCCCGCCACCGACTGGGGGTATGGCGGCCAAACCCAGGCGGCGCGCAAGTTGGCCCGCCTGCCCAGCACGCAGTGATCAAAGGGGCGCAGGGATGGACGGGTCAGGCCGCAATGCCGACCGTGAGCGTCGCGGCGAAGCCGTTGGTCACGTCGCCGGTCACGGTGGGGAGTTGCGTGGCCCCGCTGGTGTCGCTGAACACGTTGTCCGTGGACAGCGCGGTGGCGGCAAAGTTCGCCACGCTGGCGCTGTAGCCGCTGGCCACGCCGTAGACCTGGTTGCAGGCCGCCGCCGGCATCGCCAGCTGCGAGGTCTTGACATCGTTGCTGCCACTGGTCGCCACCGCCAGGCTGGGGTAGACCTCGAAATGCATGTGCGGCCAGCGCCCGCTGTAGCAGCCCGGGAAGATGGTGGTGAAGCTGACTTCTCCGTTGCTGTCGGTCACCTGCACGCCGCGCAGGTAGTTCTGGCTGGTGAAGCCGCTGGAGTACAGCGAATAGTTGCCGTCGTTCGTGCAGTGCCACAAGTAGATCGCGTAGCCGGCCAGGCTGGCGCAACTGGACGCGGTGTTCACCAGCTTCAGCGTCACGGTCAATGGCACGCCGGCGGCCGTGCCGGAGAGGCCGCCGACGCTGGAGCGGATGTCGCTGCGCACGATGTCCGACAGCGTGAGCACGTTGACCACACCGCTGCTGTTGCTGTTGGTGCCGTCACCGGGATACGGGCCCGCGGTCTCGGAAGGGATCACCGAACAGCTGCCGCTGCTGGTGCTCGTCGACGTGCTGACGGAGGTGCTGGAGCTGGTGCCCGCGTCGTCGCCGCCACCGCCGCAAGCGACGAGCGCCATCGGCGCGGCCGAAGCCACGGCGCCGGCCGAGAGCCAGCGCAGCGCCCGGCGGCGGCCCGCCGCCTGTTGAACCATGAGGGCAAGGTCTGAGGAAAGTCCGTGGTGAGGGTGGTCGCAATGCTTATTCATGCCACGCAGTGTCAACGCGGCCTGTGTCCTGCGTGTCGGCGTTGTGTGTCCGTCTTGACACAATCGCCCGCCGGGGCGGCCCAGAGGCGAGGCGGGTGGCGCTCAGGCCATCGGTAGCGCCAATGTGGCACGCAGCCCGCCTTCAGGGCGGTTGTGCAGGGTCAGGTGGGCGCCGTCGCGTTCGGCCAGATCGCGTGCCACCGCCAGCCCCAGCCCATGGCCGGAGTGGCCACGCGCCGTGGTCAGGCGCACCCAGGGCTGGAAGGCCTGCTCCAGTTGCCCGGGCGCAATGCCGGGGCCGTCGTCGTCGATGTGGACCATGACACGATTGCCCTCGGCAGCAATCCCCAGGCTCGCACTGCCGCCATGGCGCAAGGCATTGCCCACCAGGTTGTCCAGGATGCGTTTGAGCGCGGCCGGATGGGCTTTGGCGTGCAGCGCCGGCATGCCCTGGACCGTCACGGCCTGGCCTTGCTCGGCCAGGTCGTCGGCGATGGCTTGCAGCATCGCGGCCACGTCCACGACGCGGGCGCCCCGGTCATCCTGTTGCTCGCGCAGCACGGCCAGCGTGCCCTCGATCATGGCGTTCATCTCCAGGACATCGCCCACGGCCGCGTGCGCGGCCGCGTCGGGCAGGGCTTCGAGCCGCATGCGCAAACGGGTCAGCGGCGTGCGCAGGTCGTGCGAGAGGGCGGCCATGTGCAGGCCGCGGGCGTCGAACTGTTCCTGCAGCCGTGTGGCCATGTGGTTGAAGACGCGCGCTGCCTCGCGCACCTCGCGCGTGCCGCGGTGCTCGTCCAACTGCGGCGGCTTGGCGGGACCCAGGCCCTGCCCCAGGGTGCCCGCGGCGGCGGAGAGCCGGCGCATGGGCGCGGACAGCCAGCGCGCGCCCAGCAGCGCACCCAGGCCAATGACGAGCATGCGCAGGGCATAGTCGGCCCACAGCGCACCCGCCGGCAGGGCGGGCGGGGAACCGTCGGCGCCCGCAGGAGGCGGAGGCGGTCCGGCAGGCGTGCTGCCACGAGGCGGCGGCCCTGCGTCGAAGGGATTACCGGGCGGGAGCGACGGCAGGGTGGGCCAGCGGGACCAGACCAGCCGGTCCGTTGCGGGGCCCGCGGGCGCCATGGCGGGCACCGCCAGGACATAAGCGACCCCATGGCTGACCACCAGGGTCACCCAGACCAGCACGAACAAACGCAGGAACAGGGTGTCGAAGCGGCGCAGTTGCATTCGTTTCATGGGCGCACCTCGGCATCGAACAGGTAGCCTTCGCCGCGCAGGGTGCGAATCAAGGGGCGCTCCTGGGCCGTGTCGCCCAGCTTGCCGCGCAGCCGCGATACCGCGAGGTCGATGCTGCGGTCGCTGACCACCACGCCGGGTGCGCGCGTCAGCTCCAGCAGCCGCTCGCGACCGAGCACCCGGCCGGGGTGTTCGACAAAGGCCGACAGCAGCCGGTACTCCGCCGCTGACAGCGCGAACACGGTGCCTTCACCGTCCAGCAGTTCGTGGCGCAGGCGGTCGAAGGTCCACGACCCGAAACGGGCCTGGGCCGCCAAGCGGGGTGCAGCCAGAACGGCGCCCCGGCGCAGCACGGCCCGGATGCGTGCCACCAGCTCGCGCGGCTCGAAGGGTTTAGGCAGGTAGTCGTCGGCGCCCAGCTCCAGGCCGAGCACGCGCGACAGCGGGTCCCCCTGGGCGGTGAGCATGATCACTGGCAAGGCGGCATGGACCTGCTTGGCCCACTGGCACAGCACCAAGCCGTCCTCGTCGGGCAGCATCAGGTCCAGCAGCAGCACGTCGATGCGGCCCGACGGCAGGCGCTCCCGCAGGCGCGCGCCATTCTCGACGGCCTCCACCTGCATGCCGTGGCGCCCCAGGTAGTCCAGCAGCAGGGCACGGATCTCCGCGTCGTCGTCAACGACCAGCACCCGAATGGCTTCGGTGGACGCGGGCATGCGCGGGCTCACGGTCCGCTAGGGCTTGAAGTAAGGCCGCTGTTTGTCCAGTGGCAGCTTGTATTTCTTGGCCAGCGCTTCGTAGAAGCCGCTGGTGTGTAACTGGCCCAGTGCCAGGTTGAAACGGTCGCGAACGGTGGGGTCGCGAAATTGCATGCGGTACAGGGTGGGGGGAAAGACCGCAATGGGGCACAGCGGCTGTTGGGCTTGGGGATCGGCTTCTGCCTGGTCGTGCTGGAAGATGTTGATGTCGGCGATGGCCACGTCGATGCGTTTGGCCAGCAGCATGCGGTTCAGCAGCTTTTGCGGCGAAATCTCCCGGTAATGCTCCGGGTCGGCGGCGATGCGGGCGAAGTCCTCGCCAAGAAATTTACCGGCATTGTTGAAGGCCCCCGTTTGGTAGGGCGCGAGGTCGCTGACTTTGCCGACCATGATCCGCCGCTCACACAGCGTGATGGCCATGTTTTTGTAGGCGATATAGGGGTCGGAGACGGTGTCGCCTGCGGTGACGATGACAGCGTCCAACTGCCCATGGGAAAACTGCATGTGCGCGCGTTTGTTGGGCAAATGCTGCACCTCAAAGGCATAACCTGCATCGTGCAAGGTCCGGGTGACCAGTTCGTATTCGACGCCTGATTTTGTTTCTGCGTCGACATACGGCATCTTGCTTTCGCCCAGGGCGATCTGCAGCGGCGCCGCCTGCAAGGCGCACGTGTACAGGAGTCCGAGACCCCATCCAAGTGCGCGCTGGTTCCAGTTCATAGGCTTGGGATTCCTAACGGCGAATGTAGTTTTAAAAAAGGCACGGCAATTATGGCGCAGTGCCTGATGGTTTCCAACCCCTCATACGGCCTGCAAGGCTTTCCAGATGTGCGCGACCAGCAACGAAATTGATAGCGCCTGGAGCGAGATCGACCTGATCTGCATCAAGGAAAAATTGGGCGCCGCATGCCATGCTCGGACCCAAAAGTATCGGAGACACCATGGCCAATGAGAGTATTCGCATCATCCGCGAGGAGCACGCCGCTTTGGCGTCCATGTTCCGTTCCTTGGGGTTGATGGTAGAGCGCGGTCCGGTGGACGATGTGGAGGGTTTTTTTGACGTGATGCGGGCAATGCTGTTTTACGTCGACGAGTTTCCCACCCGCTTGCACCACCCCAAGGAGTCAGAGTTGTTGTTTCCCCGCGTGGCCCGTTTGGCGCCCGAGACCGTGGACCTGATTGCCCGGCTGGAGCGGGACCACGCCAATGGCGAGAGCGAGGTGCGTGAACTGCAGCACCTGCTGCTGGCTTGGGAGCTGGTGGGCAGCGTGCGCCGACCCGCCTTCACGGCGGCGGCCAGGCAGTACCTGGAGTTTTCCATGGAGCACATGCGGCTGGAAGAAACCATCATCTTGCCCGCCGCGCTGCGGGTGCTGGATGAGGCCGACTGGAAAGAGCTGAACGCAGCCTTTGCCACCAATTGCGACCCCCTGACCGGCAAATACCTGCGTGACCCGGTGTACGACCGGCTGCACACCTACATCGTGATGCGCGCGCCAGCGCCCATTGGTTTGGGCAAAAGCTGACGCGATCGGTTCCAGGCTGGCTGCAGGCCAGGGCCGCGAGGATGACTGTACATGCGCTGGGGTTCTCCGTATTCGGGGCACCCAGGGGAAGGGTCAGCCTGGGTGCGCGGAATACTGGTCCGCCACCGCCCACCACTGTCCCTCTTCTTTCACAAAGAAAAACATGTCGCGACCACCCATGTGGATGGTCTTACCGCTCATGTCGAAGGACATGTCAAAGTCGTACGCCACCACCGCGGAGTCACCATACACATGGATGACCGGATCAAGCTCCTTCCAGTGGTGAATGCGGGTGGACGTGGCAAATCCCTTCCAGCCTGCCACGCAGGCCGCGCCGCCGTTGATGCGTTTGCGCTCGGTCGCGGTGATGGCGACCATGTTGGGGTGGAAATACCGGTTTAGGTCATCCGGGTTGCCTTGGGTCCAGGCATCGTTGAGGGCGCGCAGTGTGGCCCACACTTCCCGCTGTACCGGGTCGTTGAAGGTGATTGATGGGGTGGTCATGGTGAACTCCTTGTAGGTCCGTTGAGGTGAAGCAGGGATTGAAAGCTGTCGCCCGCCAGCGTCTGGCGCAGCCCTGAGACCAGGTCAGGTGCATCGACAAATGGGTGATCGCGGTACAAGGCGGTGTTGGTATCGCCCACCAGGCGCTCAAACGCCTGGTGGCCTTGGGCTGAAATGTCCTTGACCCGGATGTAGTGCGACCGGGCAAACACCCGTTGCGCGGGGTCCACCACGCCGTCGCGCACAAAGGCCTGGGTCTTGCGCGCGCAGCGGCAGGGGTTGCGCGGGTTCACCAGGCCGCAGCGGTCTTGCATGAACGCCCCCAATTCCTGCCGTGCGCGCGACAGCCGCTGGCGAAAGTTGGCTTTGCCGATGTCCAGCACCTGGCTGCCCACGGTGTCGCTCACCTCAAATACCTCGCCCAGCACAAACACCAGGCGTTGCTTGCGGTCCAGGCACAGCAGCATGCCCATCATGCAACTGAGCTTGGCCTCTTCCACCAGCAAATGCCGCTCGGGCGCGGAGCCATACCCTGCGCCCAGGTCCTCGTCCGTGGCCTGGGCCAGGTAGTCGGCGTAGCAGTCAAAGCCTTGCACCGCAAGCTCGGGGCGGCTGCGCTTGCGGTCCAACATGAGATTGAAGGCAATGCGGTAGGCCCAGGTGCCGAAGGCGCTGTGCCCCCGAAAGGTGGACAGGTGCGTGACGATTTTCAGCAAGCATTCCTGTGTGGCTTCTTCGGCGTCTTGGGGTTGCTGGAGCATGCGCAGCGCCACGTTGTACAGCCAGGTCTGGTGGCGGCGCAGCAAGGCATCCAGCGATGCGGCATCCCCGGTCAATGCCAGTTCCACCAATCGTTCATCGGTGGTGTGCGTCGTGCCCGTACTTTCCTGGGGATGGCGGGTGGCAGGTGGGCTTTGCTTTCTCATGTCTGATTAGACGAGATTGCTATGCCCACCGTGACAGTTGCTGGAATTTGCGGTGCCCAGCGTGTGGCTACGGGCGCAGAGCTTTCCGCTTGCGTCTTGGCTTAGAGTCGTGAGCCTTTTAGGCCTTTAGCGCCCGTACTACGTGCGTAACCAGCTATCAATACAGTAGCAAATGCCGGTGACTCAAACCCCGGCGCGGATCAGGTCGGCGGCCTTCTCACCAATCATCATGGTGGGGGCGTTGGTGTTGCCGGTGATCAGGTTGGGCATGATGGAGGTGTCCACCACGCGCAGTCCGGCGATGCCGTGCACCCGCAGGCTGGGGTCCACCACGGCCATGGGGTCGGTGGCCGGGCCCATTTTGCAGGTGCCGCTGGGGTGGTACTCGGTGTCCGAGTGCTTGCGCAGGAATTGCACCACTTCCGGGATGTTGTCCCGCGCCATGGGGTACAGCATCTTGCCCCGGTAGGGCGCCAGCGGTGCCGACTGCATGATGTCGTAGCCGATCTGCGTGCCCTTGACCATGGTGGCCATGTCGCGCGGGTCGCTGAAGTAGGCGGGGTCGATCAGTGGCGCGGCCTTGGGGTCGGCGCTGGCCAAGGTGACGCTGCCCCGGCTCTTGGGGCGCATCAGGGTGACGTGCAAGGTGTAACCGTGGCCCAGGTGCGGTTTGCGGGTGTGGTCGTCCACAATGCCGGTGCACAGCGCGAGCTGGATGTCCGGTGCTTTTTCGTTTTTGTCGGTGTACAAAAAGGCCTGCGATTCGGCCACATTGGTGGTGACCCAGCCGGTGCGTTTTTTGCGCCACTCAAAAATCGAGCGCACGATGGCCCAGGCGCCGGACAGTGAAAAGCCCAGGGTGGCGTCCTTGCGCCGGGTGCGGTAAATCAGGACCGTGGTGACGTGGTCCTGCAGGTTTTGGCCCACACCGGGCAGGTCATGCGCCACGGCAATGCCGTGCTGCTGCAAATGGGCGGCCGGGCCTATGCCCGAGAGCATGAGCAACTGGGGCGAGCCATAGGCCCCCCCCGACAAAATCACTTCCCGGCGCGCGCGCACCTGGGTGGCTTGGCCGCCTTGCAGGTACTGTGCGCCCACCGCGCGTTTGCCTTCGAGCAGCACGCGGCTGGTGTGGGCGCGGGTGATGACGCGCAGGTTGGGCCGGTTCAAGTGGGGCGTGATGTAGGCCTTGGCGGCGCTGAAACGTTCCCCATTTTTTTGGGTGACCTGGGCCGGGGAACAGCCGAACTGGGTGGCGCCGTTGTAGTCCGGTGTGCGGGGCACGCCCTGGGTGGCGCAGGCCTCCAGAAAGGCGTCGTTGATCACGCTGGGGCTGCGCAGGTAGCTCACGTTCAATGGGCCGCCTTCACCACGGTATTTGTTGGCGGCTATGCACTCGCTGTGTTCGGACCGTTTGAACAGGGGCAGCACATCGTGGTAGCTCCAGCCGGTATTGCCCAGCGCGGCCCATTGGTCGTAATCTTCGCGGTTGCCGCGGGTGTAGACCATGGCGTTGAGGGAACTGCTGCCGCCCATGACCTTGCCGCGGGGCTGGTAACCCTTGCGGCCATTCAACCCAGGCTGGGGCACGGTGTTGTAGCCCCAGCTGAAGGCACCCACCGGTGCGGTGGCCGCAAATCCGAGCGGGGCATGGATAAAGACCGAGGAGTCCGGTCCCCCGGCCTCCAGCAGGCAGACCGATACGGACGGGTCTTCACTCAAGCGGCTGGCCACCACGCAGCCGGCCGCACCGCCCCCCACCACGACGTAGTCAAATTCTTGCAATTCCATACAACAGCGCCTTATTTGGTGAGGAAATTGAGGTACCAGTCGGCGAACTTGCCGTAGGGCGGCCACAAAAACTTCACGGCGCTGAAGGGGGCTTGGTAAAACACCGGGCGCATTTTGGAGAAGGTGACAAAACCTTCGTAGCCGTGGTAGTGGCCCATGCCGCTGTCACCCACGCCGCCAAAAGGCAGGTCGTGCTGACCAACGTGGAACAGACCGTCGTTGACACTCACGCCCCCGGACATGACCTTGTGCAGCAGGTCGTGCACCAGGCGTTTGTTGTTGCTGAAGGGGTACAGCGCCAGCGGACGCGGGCCGTCGTTGATGACCTGGACGGGTTCTTCGATGGAGCTGAACGCAATGACCGGCAACACCGGGCCAAAAATTTCACGGGTCAGCAGGCTGCAATCGGCCGGGGCGTTGAGCACCAGGTGCGGGGCAATCTTGTGGGTGCTGGCATCCCATTTTTTGCCCGGGATGAGTTGCACCAGCTTGGCGCCGCGCTGTTCGGCTTCTTCCATCGCGGCCACCACGCGGTTAAAGGCGCGTTCGTCGATCATGGCGGTGAAATCGGGCGAATCCAGCCGGGGGTAGCGGGCCACCACAATTTCTTTGGCCATGGCCACAAAGTCCGCAATCTTGGTCTTGGGCACATAGACGTGGTCGACGGTGGTGCAGATTTGGCCGGCGTTGAAACACTTCACAAAGAGCAGGCGTTCTGCGGCCTTGCGCAAGGGGAAATCGTCGCAAATGATAGCGGGGGATTTTCCGCCCAGCTCCAGCGTGACCGGGCACAGGTTGGTGGCTGCCGCGGCCATGACGGCGCGCCCGGTTTGGCCGGAGCCGGTGAACAGCAGATGGTCGAACTTGAGCTGGGAGAACTCGATGCCGACCCCGCCGGTCTCGTCAAAAAAGGCCAGTTTCTCCCGGGGAAAGTAGGCAGGGCATTTGTCGATGAGCAGCTTGGCCAGATGGCGGGAGTTTTCCGACATCTTGACCATGGCACGGTTGCCAGCGGCAAAAGTGGCAATCAGGCCATTGAAGCTGAGGTTGATGGGAAAGTTCCAGGGCACGATAGACCCCACCACCCCCAGGGGCTGCGGAATGACGCGGTTGCGCGCGCCAAAGAAGTTGCGCCAGTCCACGCCTCGGCGCTGCGGTTTCATCCACTTTTTGAGGTGTTTGAGGGTGTGGTCCACACCGTCCATGACACCAAAAATCTCGGCAAACAGGGTCTCGTGGCGCGAGCGGTTGCCGTAGTCGGCGCTGATGGCGTCCACGATGGCGTCGCGGTTGTCGCGGATGAAGGCTTTCAGATTCAGCAAATCGGCCTTGCGTTCGGCAAAGCTGGGGTAGGGGTGGGCGAGGTAGGCGGCCCGTTGCAGCTTGAGGGTTTCTTTCAGCGCGGTGCGGGTCACGTCAAGGGGGGTCACGGAGTGCAGGGGGATGGCAGACATGGGGTACCTCTTTTGGTTGGTCGACGAGGAGCAGCGGCAGGGACGTTGGCACGGTGTGGTGCCCAGGCAGCGTCCATGCGATGCGCCATTGTCTTGAACCTTACCCCGTCGCTTGACTGACAACTGTCAAAAATTTAACATTCAAGGGTATTTACTGGGTGGAAATGGATGCCGCACTCCAAAAATGAAATGCTTCAAATCATGTCAAACAATCCTTGGTTTGCGGGGTTGCCGCTGGGGGAGCGCAAGGCGATGGTGGCGGCGGCTGAGCTGGTCCAAGTGCATGCGGGGGAAATGCTGTACCGCAAGGGCGACCCTGCGGGTGGATTTTTTGGGGTGCTGTCGGGCGCGTTCAAAGTGTCCACCGTGGGGGAAGATGGTCGCGAGGGCATCTTGTCGGTGGTGGAGCAGGGCAACTGGTTTGGAGAAGCGTCGCTGCTGGATGGGCAGGTGCGGCCCCACGATGCCACGGCGATGCAGGCCTGTGAGGTGCTGGTGATCAGCCCGATCGCCTTTGCGCGGCTGATGCGGCGCAATGCGTTTGCCTGCGCCATGGCGGGTTTGCTGTGCAGCCGGGTGCGCGTTTTGTATGGCCTGGTGGAGGACGCCATGCTGCGTTCCACCGCCACCCGGGTCGCGCGGCGTTTGCTGGTCTTGTGCCGGGGGGACGCCACCATGGCGCCCGACGCCCGTGCCAGCGTGGCCGTGTCCCAGGAGGCGCTGGCGATGATGCTGGGCATTACCCGCCAGACGCTGTCCAAAGAGCTCAAGGCGTTGGTGCAGGCGGGTGTGCTGGTGCTGGGCTACGGCCGTATCGATATCGTGTCATTGGCGGCCCTGGAACTTCGTGGTGCATTGGCCTGAATTTATGCGCCTTGGCGCACGCTTGTACCCGCGTTTGCCCCGGTCCATGGCACACTTGCGGCCGGTGTGTCAGCGTTCATAGCGTGGAGTGAAGAATGGCGAAAGTTCAGTTGCAGGTTCTCAAGTCGGGCATCACGTCGGCGGCGGTTGCCAACCCCCAGCGTCTTTGCGCGATGCTGGCCGAACAGCACGGGGTGAGCCACTCCACCATGGGCAAATGGCTGCGCCTGTTGATTGACGAAGGCTGGCTGGTGCGCGAGGGCACCTCCCGCCCGGTCTACCGGCCCGGCCTGTGGCGCGATGTCAGCCGCAGTTATGCCTTGGCGGGGCTGGATGAGCAGACCCCGTGGGAGCGCGACTTTGCCCCCTGTTTTTCACTCAGCCCCAACGTCACACGCCTGGCGCACTACGCCTTTACCGAGTTGCTGAACAATGCGGTGGACCACAGCGGCGGCACCCGCGTGTCCGTGTCCATGCGGCAAAACCGCACCCACCTGCACCTGCTGATGCGCGACGACGGCTGCGGCGTGCTGGAGCGCATCCGCACGGCGTTCCAGATCGACAATCCGCAACTGGCCTTGCTGGAGCTGAGCAAGGGCAAACTCACCACCCAGCCCGACTTCCACACCGGGCGCGGGCTGTTTTTTACCTCGCGGCTGTTTGAAGTGTTTGACCTGTACGCCAACGGCCTGACCTACCAGCGCAACGACTGGAAGCGGGGCGGCTGGCTCAAGGCGAGCCCGGCGCAGGCCCCCGGTACCGCCATCTTCATGTCCTTGTCATTGAATTCGCCGCGCACGCTGGAAGAGGTATTCACCGCCCATGCCAAGGGGGCGGACGATTTGAGTTTTTCGCGCACCGAAGTGGCCATGCGTCTGGCCCATGCGGAGGGGGAAAAGCTGGAGTCGCGCGGGCAGGCCAAACGCATCGCCGCGCGGCTGGAATCGTTTGACACTGTGGATCTGGATTTTGAAGGCGTGGACGTCATCGGCCAGGCCTTCGCCGACGAGCTGTTTCGGGTCTTCCCCCGGCGCAGCCCGCAGGTGCAGCTCAACCCCCGGAACATGTCCAGCGCCGTGGCGGCCATGGTGGCCCAGACACTGGAGTAGTGCTTAGGCTCCGGCCTGCCACGCAATCGGGGGGTGACCGGTAAAATCGCCCCCTATGCTCTACCCACAAAATTTTGACGTCATCGTCGTTGGCGGCGGCCATGCCGGAACCGAGGCTGCTCTGGCAGCTGCCCGCATGGGGCGTAAAACCCTGCTGCTCAGCCACAACATCGAGACCCTGGGGCAGATGAGTTGCAACCCCTCCATCGGGGGCATCGGCAAGGGCCATCTGGTCAAAGAGGTGGATGCCATGGGCGGCGCCATGGCGCTGGCCACCGACGAGGCGGGCATCCAGTTTCGCATTCTCAACTCCAGCAAGGGGCCCGCCGTGCGCGCCACCCGCGCCCAGGCCGACCGGGTGCTGTACAAGGCGGCGATCCGGCGCATGCTGGAGAACCAGCCCAACCTGTGGCTGTTCCAGCAGGCGGTGGACGATTTGATGGTGGAAGGCGACCGGGTGGTGGGGGCCGTCACGCAAGTGGGCATCCGTTTTCGTTCGCAAACCGTGGTGCTGACCGCAGGCACCTTTCTGGACGGCAAGATCCACGTGGGGCTGAACAACTATGCCGCAGGCCGGGCAGGGGACCCTCCCGCCGTGAGTTTGAGTGCCCGACTCAAAGAACTCAAGCTGCCCCAAGGCCGCCTGAAAACCGGAACGCCTCCGCGCCTGGATGGCCGCTCCATTGACTTCAGCAAATGCCAGGAGCAACCCGGCGACGGTGTGCCGGGTGGCATGAGCCCGGTCATGCCGGTGTTCAGCTTCATGGGCAAGGTGGAGCAGCACCCGCAACAAATGCCGTGCTGGATCACCCATACCAATGAACGCACCCACGACATCATCCGCAGTGGCTTCGACCGCAGCCCGATGTTCACCGGCAAGATCGAAGGTGTAGGGCCACGCTACTGCCCCAGCGTGGAAGACAAGATCAACCGCTTTGCCGACAAGGACAGCCACCAGATCTTTCTGGAGCCCGAAGGCCTGACGACCCACGAGTACTACCCCAACGGCATCTCCACCAGCCTGCCCTTTGACATCCAGTACGAACTGGTGCGCAGCATGGCGGGGTTGGAGAATGCCCACATCCTGCGACCGGGTTATGCCATTGAGTACGACTACTTCGATCCGCAGCACCTCAAAAGCAGCTTTGAGACCAAGGCCATCCAAGGCCTGTTTTTTGCCGGGCAGATCAACGGCACCACGGGTTACGAAGAAGCTGCTGCGCAGGGCATGTTTGCCGGCATCAATGCGGCGCTGCAGTCTGGGGCCAAAACGGCGTGGACGCAGGATATCTGGGTGCCGGGCCGGGACGAAGCCTACCTGGGCGTGTTGGTGGATGACCTGATTACCAAGGGCGTGACCGAGCCCTACCGCATGTTCACCAGCCGGGCCGAGTTCCGCTTGCAGTTGCGCGAGGACAATGCCGATGCCCGTTTGACGGAAACCGGGCGTAAATTGGGCCTGGTAGACGATGCGCGCTGGGATGCCTTCAGCCGCAAACGCGATGCTGTTTCACGTGAAACAGAGCGCCTGAAAGCGATCTGGGTGAGCCCCAAGAACCTGGCGGCTGCGGAGTCGGAGCGGGTGTTGGGCAAAGCCATTGACCACGAGTACAACCTGGCTGATCTGCTGCGCCGCCCCAATGTGAGTTATGCCGGATTGATGTCGCTGGACGGTGGCCGCTATGCCAACCCGGAATTGCCGGTGGCGGGTGTGGTGTCGGAGGCGCTCTCCGAACTTGATCCCTTGGACCTGGATGCTTGCATGCGGGGTGCCGTGGTGGGCGACGTATGCCCACCGCCGAAGGCCGACGTCTTTGTGGGGTCGGTGGTCGAGCAGGTGGAAATTGCAGCCAAATATTCGGGCTACATCGACCGCCAAAAAGACGAGGTGGAACGCGCCGCGCACTACGAAAACCTGCGCCTGCCCGCTGACCTGGATTACATGCAGGTGTCTGCCCTCAGCATTGAGGCGCGCCAGCGTTTGAGCAAGCTGCGCCCCGAGACCCTGGGCCAAGCGTCGCGTTTGTCCGGCATCACGCCCGCCAGCATTTCCTTGTTGCTGATCCACCTGAAGAAGGGCGGTTTTCGGGGATTTGCCGGAAAGCTGGATGCCGATTCCGTGGAGGTGTCTGCCTGATGCACGCACTTGAAAATGGACTGCGCGAAGGCGTGGCGGGTCTGCCGGGTTTGGAGTTAAGCGATGCGCAAATAGCCTGTTTACTGGCCTACCTGGACTTGATCCAAAAATGGACCAAGGTGTACAACCTGACGGCGGTGCGCAACCCGGCCGAGATGCTGACGCACCATCTGCTGGACAGTCTGGCGGTCATTGCACCTCTGCGTCGGCAGTTGGTCCAACTTGATCTGCCAGCGGTGCGCCTGTTGGATGTGGGCTCTGGGGCTGGGCTGCCAGGGGTGGTGATTGCCATCTGTTGCCCCGACATCACGGTGCATTGTGTGGACACCGTTGGAAAAAAAGCGGCCTTTATCCAACAGGTGGCGGCGACCTTGAAGCTGCCCAACCTGCGTGGTGTGCATGCACGGGTCGAAAATCTGACCGACCAATACCAGGTGGTGAGTTCACGGGCCTTTGCGTCACTGGTGGATTTCACCCAATGGTCGGGGGCAGCCTTGGCGGAAGAGGGTATCTGGATGGGGATGAAGGGCAAGCATCCAGCGGATGAGATCGCCGCTTTGCCCGCCACGGTGTCTGTGTTTCACGTGGAACAGTTGGTGGTGCCTGGGTTGGATGCTGAGCGCTGCATTGTCTGGATGCGTAAGCTTTTGGGTGCTTAAGCTTTTCTCTTGCCTGCTTTTCGTGATGGGGGATCAGGCGGGTGTGTGCTCTACTTCGTTCGTGTCCCCCGGCCTGCGGCCTCCTCCTTTACCTCACTGCGCAGAGCACACACCCGCCTGATCGGCGCGGCGCTTATGAGGTTCCTACAAAAGTTGGGCTGGACCATGGCCTCAAGCAAATACTAGGTGGGAAGTTCACGGGCCTTTGCGTCCCTGGTGGATTTCACCCAATGGTCGGGGGCAGCCTTGGCGGAGGAGGGGGTCTGGATGGGGATGAAGGGTAAGCATCCAGCGGATGAGATCGCCGCTTTGCCCGCCACGGTGTCTGTGTTTCACGTGGAATCTTTGGTGGTGCCTGGGTTGGATGCTGAGCGTTGCATTGTGTGGATGCGTAAGCTTTTGGGTTCTTGAACTTTTTTGCCTGCTTTTCGTGATGGGGGATCAGGCGGGTGTGTGCTCTACTTCGTTCGTGTCCCCCGGCCTTCGGCCTCCTCCTTTACCTCACTGCGCAGAGCACACACCCGCCTGATCGGCGCGGCGTGCCTGCTTGCAAGAGGTTGTAAAAAACTGGGTTGGACCATAGCCTCAAGCAGGGTGTCTGGGGTGCGTGCCATAGCGAAGTAAAGGAGGAGGCCGTAGGCCGGGGGACATGAGCGGCGGCACGCACCCCAGATACCCTGCGGGCGATAGCAAAACCGTCAAAACCGCAAAACCTCAGCACTCTCTTTCCAACGTAAACTCCTCGTTTCCACCGGCAAAGATTTTCAAGGGATTTCCTATGTTTGGCATAGCAGACTACGGCGCTTTTGTTGCCGCCATCATTGTTTTTCTGCTCATTCCCGGACCGGGAAATCTGGCCTTGATTACCTCCACCAGCAAAGGGCGTATCCGGGGTGGTCTGGCGGCAACCCTGGGTGTGATCTTGGGAGACCAGGTGCTGCTGTGGCTTGCCGTCGCGGGCGTGGCGGCATTGCTCGCGGCTTATCCCACTGCATTCACCGCAGTGCAGTGGTTGGGTGCCGCCTACCTGGCCTGGTTGGGTGGCAAGATGCTGTTGGCCAAACCCGGTGCAGCACCCATCCTCCATATCAAGCCGCACCACTATCTGCGCCAGGCGTTGATGATCACCTTGCTCAACCCTAAGGCGATTGTGTTTTACATGGCATTTTTTCCCCTGTTCGTGGACCCGGCAAGGCACCAGGGTTTGGTAACGTATGCTTTTATGGCGTTCACCATTGCCGCCATCACGTTGGCCTATGGTTTGGCATCGGTGCTGCTGACGCATTTTTTGGCTGAACGCCTGCGGGCCAACCCCCTGATTTCGCGCGCCCTGGAAAAACTGGCCGGTCTGTTTCTGGTAGGTTTCGGCGCCAAGCTGGCCTTGTCGCGTTAGTCGCCGGATCAGCTTGCATCGTTTCACGTGAAACAATCGCCCTCCCTTCGGTTTTTATTTACTCTCAGTTAAGTACCCCATGGCCAAAATATTCTGTGTCGCCAATCAAAAAGGTGGAGTCGGCAAGACCACCACCACGGTCAATCTAGCGGCGGGTTTGGCCAAAGTGGGGCAGCGGGTGTTGATGGTCGATCTGGACCCGCAGGGCAATGCCACCATGGGCTCGGGTGTGGACAAGCGCAAGCTGGAACTCAGCATTTATGACGTGTTGCTGGAATCCGCCTCGGTGGCGGAGGCGCGGGTGCAGAGTGACAAGCTCATCGAGGGCGGCTGCAGCTACGACATCCTGGGGGCCAACCGCGAACTGGCGGGGGCCGAGGTGGAGCTGGTGGAAGTCGAGCGGCGCGAGACGCGCCTGAAAAATGCACTGGCTGCGGTCGATGCCGAGTACGACTTTGTGCTGATCGACTGCCCCCCTTCACTGTCCATGCTCACCCTCAATGGCCTGTGCTGCGCCCATGGGGTGATCGTGCCCATGCAGTGTGAGTACTTCGCACTGGAAGGGCTCACCGACCTGGTCAACACCATCAAGCAGGTCAAAGCCAATCTCAACGACGACCTGCAAATCATTGGTTTGCTGCGCGTCATGTTCGACCCGCGCATCACCTTGCAGCAGCAGGTGAGCGAGCAGCTCAAGGCCCACTTTGGCGATAAGGTATTCAACTCGGTGATTCCCCGCAATGTGCGTCTGGCCGAAGCCCCCAGCTATGGCGTGCCGGGTGTGGTGTTTGATCCCGCGTCCAAAGGGGCTCAGGCCTTTGTGAGCTTTGCGCAAGAGATGGTGGCGCGTATCCAGGCTGCCGCGTGATGTGGGGCCCTATGCGAATGAAATTGGCCTCTGACGCTCATAGGTTGTGCGTAAGCAGCTATCAAAATAGTAGCAAAAGCAAGGGGGCGCAATGAGCCCGTCTTCTGTCCTGATTCTGCCGGGCTGGCAGAACTCGGGCGCTGCCCACTGGCAAAGCCGCTGGGAGGCGCTGCACGGTTATGTGCGTGTGGACCAGCACGACTGGATGCGCCCCCTGCGCGGTGACTGGATCGCCCGGCTCGAAGACGTGTTGCTCAGCCAAAGCGGCCCCAGCGTGCTGGTGGCCCACAGCCTGGGCTGCATGCTGGTTGCGGCCTGGGCCTCGCATTCCCGCAACACCCATCTGGTGAAGGCCGCGCTGTTGGTGGCGCCTGGCGACCCCGAGCGGGAAGAGTTGCGCCCCGTGCTCACCAGCTGGGCGCCGGTGCCTATGCAGGCACTGCCTTTCCCCAGCGTTTTGCTGGGCAGCCACAACGACCCCTACTGCAGCCTGCAGCGCTCGCAGGCTTTTGCCGGTGCCTGGGGTTCCCAGTTCCTGGACTACGGCCATGCGGGCCACCTCAACGCCGAATCGGGCTTGGGCGACTGGCCGCAAGGCCACGAAATTTTGACGCAATGGATGCAAGAGAAGGACGAAACATAATGGCTACCAAAAAACCCAAGGGTTTGGGAATGGGTCTGGAGGCGCTGCTGGGTCCCAAAGTGAAGGACCGCACCCCGGAGGAATTGCAAGCCGACAGCACCAACCTGCCCAGCACCCTGGCGCTGGGCGTGATGGTGGCTGGCATGTACCAGCCCCGCACCCGCATGGACGAGGGCGCTTTGTACGAGCTGGCCGAAAGCATCAAGGTGCAGGGCATCATGCAGCCGATTCTGGTGCGCCGCCTCAAGGACGGTGTGAACCAGGGCAAGTACGAAATCATTGCCGGTGAACGGCGTTTCCGCGCCGCCAAGCTGGCGGGCCTGGACAGCGTGCCGGTGTTGGTGCGCGACGTGCCCAACGAAGCCGCCGCCGCCATGGCGCTGATCGAAAACATCCAGCGCGAAGACCTCAACCCGCTGGAAGAGGCGCAGGGCCTGCAGCGCCTGATCAAGGAATTTGGCCTGACCCATGAAACCGCAGCGCAGGCCGTGGGGCGTTCGCGCAGTGCCACCAGCAATCTGCTGCGCCTGCTGAATTTGGCCGACCCGGTGCAGACCATGCTGATGGCGGGCGACTTGGACATGGGCCACGCCCGGGCGCTGTTGGCGCTGGACCGGGCCACCCAGATCACGGCGTCCTCCCAGATTGCCGCCAAAAAAATGTCGGTGCGTGAGGCCGAGAGCCTGGTCAAAAAACTCAGCGCCGAGTTCACGCTGACCAGCGCCAAGCCCAAGGCCGAGAAATCCCGCGACCTCAAACGGGTGGAAGAAGAGCTGTCGGACCTGCTCATGGCGCAGGTCGATGTCCACGTCAAGAAACGCGTCAAACGCCATGGGCGCATGGAAGAGATGGGCGAGGTGGTCATCCAGTTTGGTTCGCTGGACGAACTCAATGGCCTGATCGAACGCCTGTCGCCGGGCACCGTCCGCTAACCCAAGGGCGGACGTGCCGAAGTTGCCTTGGTTTGCGTCCTGGCCCTTGCCTGCCATCCTGGCCTGGGCCCTGGCCTGGGGCGTTTTCAAAGGGCTGATGGGGCAGGGCGTGGCGGCGCCATACGCCATGGGTCTGGCCTGTGCGCTGGGCGTGGGCCTCAGTGTGTGGGGCGGCACTTGGTGGCGCCGGTGCCTGATTGCAGCGGGCTTTCCCTTGTCGCTGGTCTTGACCCTGCCGAGCTTGGGCTTGGCGGTTTTTCCCGCATGGGCCTGGCTGGTGCCGCTGGTGCTGCTGGCGCTGGTGTACCCCTTGAATGCCTGGCGCGACGCACCCCTGTTTCCCACCCCATCCGATGCCCTGGAAGAACTGCCGCAGCACGCCATACTCCGCCGCGATGCCCAGGTGCTGGACGCCGGGTGCGGCCTGGGCCACGGCCTGCAGGCGTTGCATGCTGCCTACCCCCACGCCCGCCTGCATGGCCTGGAGTGGAGCTGGCCGCTGCGCTGGCTCTGCGCCTTGCGTTGCCCCTGGGCGCAGATCCGCCGGGGCGACATCTGGGCGGCCGACTGGTCGGTGTACGACATGGTGTACCTGTTCCAGCGCCCGGAGAGCATGCCACGCGCGTGGGACAAGGCGGCGAGGGAGCTCAAGCCCGGCGCCTGGCTGGTCAGTTTGGAATTTGAAGTACCGCAGCACACCGCCAGTGCCCATTACCGTAGCCACGGTGGCAAAATGGTGTGGCTTTACCAGACACCGTTGGCGCTGTCATGAGGAGAACAAGCATGGAAACCCCGTTCACACCACCACACGACACGCCTGAACAGCAATTGCAATCGCTCCAGGCCATGCTGTTTGCCTTCGCCTCCTTGGCGGAGTTGCGCGAGTCGGACACCGAAAACCACATCTTGCGGGTGCAGCACTATGTGCGTGCGCTTACGCTGCAACTGCAGACCCGCCCCGAGTTTGCACCGGTGCTCACCCCTGGCTACATTGCATCCCTGTGCCAGTGCGTGCCGGTGTACGACCTGGGCACGGTAGGGGTGCCCGACCGCATCTTGCTCAAACCCGGTCGCCTGGATGCGGAAGAACTTGGCATCATGCGCACCCATACCCAACTGGGCTACGACGCCCTGGTGCGGGCCGAGAAAAAACTGGGCTGCAGCACACCCATGTTGGCCATGGCCAAAGAAGTCGCCCTGTCGCACCAGGAAAAATGGGATGGCAGTGGTTATCCGCGCGGCCTGTCGGGGGCCCTCATCCCGCTGCCGGCGCGCATCATTGCACTGGCCGACGTCTACGACGCCCTCATCACCAGCAAGGTCTACAAGAGCGGCGTGCCCCATGATCGCGCCATGCAGATCATTTTCAGCGAGCGCGGCGCCCACTTTGACCCCGATCTGGTGGATGTGTTCATGGAAATTGAAAACGAGTTCGCCCTCATTGCGCTGCGTTTTGCCGACACCGAGGCCGACATGCAGCAAAAAATCGAGTACATGGCCAATGCCATTGCGGAGGTCGCGGTTTTATAAACGAAAAGCGCTGCTGGCCCTTGTGCAACAAGCGTCAGCAGCTAGTATTTCGATAGCGTTTTGAGGCTGAAATCAGGGGCGCTGGAACACCACCACGCCATTGACAGTCCCCGCATTGGCCCCCACTTTGGTGAATCCGTAGGCCATCCCTGCCGCCTTGCCATTGGCCCCGGCAAACCCGCCTACCAGAGTGCCTTGGTTGGTGGTGCCGCAAGCGGCGCCGCTGCAGCCCACCGCCAGGTTGCTGGCACCACCGACGCGGCTGTCGGCCATGAAGAAGGAGCGCTGCTGGATGGGCACACCGGTTGCGCTGGCGCCCAGCGTGGTGCCCGCCACGGTGACATTGACCCCCACATCCACGGTTTGGGCTGTGAAGTTGGCACTCAGACTGGCGCTGTTGAGTGTGCCTACATTGCCCATGTGGTCGGTGGGGGCGGTGCTTCCCGCCATGGTGTAGCTGTAGGTGCCGTTGGTGGGCAAGGCCACCGGTGCCGTCATTAAGGGACCGGTGATGACATGCGCTCCGCCAGCCAGGGTCAGGCTCTGCACGGCACCCGTTGCACGCTTGGTCACATCGGCGGTGCTGCCCGGCATCCAACGGCCCCAGTTGACCGCTAGGCCGTCAATCACCGCACTGCCGGTCTCGGTGTGCGTGCCGCTGGTGAAATCAAGGGTGCTTTCGCCGTGGTCGAATTTGCGCGCGTCACCAGAGCCGACCAGGATGGTGCGGCTGGCTGCGCTGTAAGTGCCATTCACTTTGGCTTCGGGTTGGCTGGCCGTGGGGTCGCTGAGGGAGGTGAGCAGCATGCGGTAGGGCGTGCTGGCGTCATTGGCGCTGCTGGCGGCGAAGGCCGCCACGCCCTGCACCCGTTCGTAGGAGGGGCCCGCAACCATGCCACCCAGGTTGAATTTGAGGATGGCGTTGTTAAAGTCGGTTCCCGCCAGTTGCCCGCTGATGTCGCCATTGGCACTTTGGCCATCGACCGTCACACTCAGGTAGCCGGGCGTATCTGCACTGCGGTAGCTGTCGGCATAAAAACCGCTGTGTGCATTGTTGCTGACGAATTGCAGCGGAGCATTGCTGGTGCTGGCAAGCCAGTTGTGGCCGTTGACGCTGGCTTTCAGGCTGAGTCCCACGGTTTGGGTGCTGAAGTTCACGGTGAGGGAGGTGCTGGCACCGTCGAAGCTGCCATGGCTGGTGTTGGACAGGGTGGTGATATCGCCCCCCAAGAGCGTGTAGCCCGCGGCGGTGTTGGTCAGCACCTGGGACAGGTACACCGGGGTAGGCTCCGGGGCGGTAATCCACAGCAACTCGTTGGTGCCGGGGGGGTAGCTCCCGCTCAGGGCCATGGTGCTGCCTGCGGCCCAGATGCCCCAATCGATTTGTCCTGAACCAGCGCTGCCTACGGGCGTCTGCGCGCTGCTGCCAGCGCCAATGGTGATGCTGGTGTTGAATGAACTCTCGCCCCAGGATTGGAGCACCCCGGCGTCAAAGACGGGGGCCGTTGCCAACTGGCTCAACTCCCAACTGGTGGCGAGCACCTTGCCACCGGTCGGTGCGGCCACACCGTCGCT
This sequence comes from Rhodoferax sp., assembly GCF_030697375.1. Lineage (GTDB taxonomy): Bacteria > Pseudomonadota > Gammaproteobacteria > Burkholderiales > Burkholderiaceae_C > Allorhodoferax. The sequence goes on from NZ_JAUYQD010000034.1 coordinate 86,325, forward strand.
GACGACCGGGTTGCCGCCCACCCCGATGCGGTCATAGGCCACCAGGCCGCCGACATTCAAATTCAAGCCACTGGAGGAGCCGGTTTGCAGCGTATATTGCACGATGGCCCCCGCGTAGTTCTGGCCGACAAAGGCGCCGTTGAGATCGGCGCTGCAGGTGACGCACACCGGCGTGCTGCCGCTGAGGGGGGCCGTGTCCACCTTGACCACCGCACTGCTGGCGTTAAAGGTCGCACCAGCGCCATTGCTGGTGCTGTTGAAAGACAAGGGCATGGCGGTGCTGCTGAGCGACCAGTTCGTGCCGGAGGTGGTTCCCGCCAGCGCCATATCCACGGTTTGGGTGGTGAAATTGGCGCTCAAGGAAGCCGAAGTGGCGGTGCTGTTGCTCCAGCTTGCACTGTCTTTGGACACATGCAGCACCGGGGTGTAGCTAAAGCTGCCCACCAGCGGACCGGTGTTGGTGCCAAACACCACGGCTGAATCCACATAACCTTGCGCGCCCACCATGTAGACCGGAAGCGGGCTCACTGAATGGTTTTCGGGGGAGGGCTGCAGGGTGAACTGGTTGCTGGTGATCACGTTGCTGACCGTTTCCCAAATGCCGTACTTGATGCCGCCGCTGAGCGCCGTGACCGGGATGCTGCTGGTGGGGTTGATCAGGGTGGTGGTTTGCAGGCCCAGACCCATGGCGTAGCGCTGCACCAGGGTAATGGGCGCATCGCCAGACAAGGTCAGGTCGCCCGACTTGGCGATGAAATTGTTACCCATGGAAAAGCTTCCCGTCATCGCCACGGCGGTACCGACGGCACTGTAACTGGCGACGCCACTGCTGACGGTGGGCGCGGTGCCCGCTTGGAATGCCACCAGGCCGTCCACCGCGTTGCTGACCGGGTCGTTAGGGTACATGGGGGTGGACCACAGCCGGTACAGCAGGCCGGCGCTGGCCGCGCCATCGCCGGCCAGCCCGCCGCCCAGGGTGCTGCTGTAGCCGGTGCCCCCGGCGCTGCAGACACCGGTGGTGCAGGCGGTGGAGGTGCTGCTGGCCGTGCTGGACTCAAACCCGCCCAGCGGGCCAATGGCCATGCCCGTGGACGTGAGCTGGAAGGTGCCTGCCATGGTGCCCGTGCCCATGGTGAGGTTGGCGCTGGCATCCAAAGTCCCGGCGGTGAAGTTGGCGCTGAGGGTGGCGCTGTTGAGCGTGCCCAGATTGCCGGCCGCATCCACCGGCTGGGTGGCGGCGACTTGGCTGTAGCTGGTGGTTCCGGTCAGTGAGGGAACATAGTTGAGGGCGGGCGGCAGAATGACGGCCCACAGGCTGGCCGCAGGCGTGGCGCTGGAGATGGCGACGCTGTTGTTGTCGCTGACCGTGACGGTGGCGCCCATCCAGCGGCCGCCGTAAATGCTGTTGTCGGCCAGTTTGAAGGTGTCGGCCGCGGTGCCGCCGGTGTATTTCACATTGGCGCTGGCGATGGGGCTGCCTATGGCGGAGCCATTTTGGAATGCCCGCACCCCATAGGCCAGGTCGCGCGCCTCCACCAGATTGCCGTTGCCGTCCAGCACCACGGTGGTGTTTGCCACCGGTGAGCTGCTGCTGGCTTGGCCTGCGTTGTAGCTGCTGGCGCTGCCCACTGGCAGCACCGCCACGGCGTGGACATTGCGGCTTACCGCTGGGTTGTGGTAACCGGCAATGGCGCTTTGGGAGGCCACGGTGGCGGCGTTGCCGCTGATGCCACTCAGTCCGGTGGACGTGGCCGCCAAGGCCGTTTGCGCGTCGGTGTAGGCGGTCTGGGCAATGCCCAAATAGGTGCTGGCGGTGTTGGCATGGGATTGGGCCTGGCCAGCCTGGTCGATGGCGTTGGTGATCGCAGTTTGCGCGTCCGCCAGATTGGCCTGGATGGCGGTCAGCGTCGCCTCCACTGCTGCACGCTCGGTTGCGGCCAGGGCTTGTTTGGACTGGGCAATGGCGAGTTGGCCTTGCGCCAGGGTGCGCTGGGCTTGGGCACCGGTCAGGTCTCCGCTGGCCTGCAAGGAGGCCGCCAGGGTCGCCGCCGCTTGGGCTGCGTTGGCGGCCGTTTGGGCGGCGGTGGTGGCAGCCTGGGCATTGGCCAGGTGGGTGGCGTTGGTGCTGGCGGCTGCGCTTTGTGCGGTGGTCAACGCCGTGTTGCTGGTGTTGGCGGTGCCCAAGCTGCTGGTGGCGTTGGTGAAGGCCGGGTTGGCGGATTCCAACTCGGATTGCGAGAGGATTTGTTTGAGTGTCAGCAGGTCGTTGTTGCTGCTCACTGCGGTGGCTGCGTCCTGCACTGCGGTGGCTGCGGCTTGCAAAGCGGTGTTGGTGGCTTGGGCGCTGCTGAGTGCCGGGCTGGCGCTGCTGTCGCGGTAGCTGCCATGGGCGGTGTACAGGGTTTGTGCGGCGGCGAGTTGGCTGGCGATGCTGGTGGCGATGCTGTTGGCAGTGCTGGCATTGGCATTGGCCGTGGTCAGGTTGGCGGGCACCAGGGTGCTGACCGTGGTATTGGTGGTGTTCGCCGCCGCAATGGCCGAGGTGGCGGCATTGACGGCAGACACTGCACTTGCCGTGTTGGCAGGCGCCAGGGCGGCCGTTTGCGTGCTGGCGGTTTGCAATGCAGTGGTGGCGCTTTGGGCGGCGGTGGCCGCGACCTGTGCCGCAGTCGCAGCGGTTTGGGCCTGCCCGGCTATGTTATCGACGGTAGGCGCGGTGCCCGCCTGGAATGCCACCAGGCCGTCCACCGCGTTGCTGACCGGGTCGTTAGGGTACATGGGGATGGACCACAGCCGGTACAGCAGGCCGGCACTGGCCGCGCCATTGCCGGCCAGCCCGCCGCCCAGGCGGCTGCTGTAGCCGGAGCCCCCGGCACTGCAGCCACCGGTGGTGCAGGCGGTGGTGGCGCTGCTGGCCGTGCTGGACTCAAACCCGCCCAGTGGGCCAATGGCCATGCCCGTGGATGTGAGCTGGAAGGTGCCTGCCATGGTGCCTGAGCCCATGGTGAGGTTGGCGCTGGCATCCAGAGTCCCGGCGGTGAAGTTGGCGCTGAGGGTGGCGCTGTTGAGCGTGCCCAGATTGCCGGCCGCATCCACGGGCTGGGTGGCGGCGACTTGGCTGTAGCTGGTGGTTCCGGTCAGTGAGGAAACATAGTTGAGGGCGGGCGGCAGGATGACGGCCCACAGGCTTGCCGCCGGTGTGGCGCTGGAGGTGTTGGTGCTATTGTTGTTGTCGCTGACCGTGACGGTGGCACCCATCCAGCGGCCGCCGTAAATGCTGTTGTCGGCCAGTTTGAAGGTGTCGGCCGCGGTGCCGCCTGTGTATTTCACATTGGCGCTGGCGATGGGGCTGCCTATGGCGGAGCCATTTTGGAATGCCCGCACCCCATAGGCCAGGTCGCGCGCCTCCACCAGATTGCCGTTGCCGTCCAGCACCACGGTGGTGTTGGCCACCGGTGAGCTGCTGCTGGCTTGGCCTGCGTTGAAATTGCTGGCGCTGCCGACCGGCAGCACCGCCATGGCCAGAATGCCAGTGGTGGCGCGGGGGTGGCTGTAGGCGGCCAGTGGCGCATTTTCGGCCACTACGCCGGCTTTGTACTCCACCGTGGCGTATTCGCTGCCGAGCAGCTCCATGGCGGCGCTGGCATCCGTTGCCTTGGTGCCTGCCAGGGTCGCGGCGGCGAAGGCACTGTCTGCCGCGGTGCTGGCAGCACTGGCGCTGGTGGCGGCAAGACCGGCCGCAGTGTTGCCCTCGCTGGCCAGTGTCTGGGCTTGGCTGAGCGCGGTGGCCAGCGCGTCGCGTTTCACTTGGACAAGGGTGAGTTTCGCTTGCGCGGTGTCGCGGGCTTGCTGTGCCAGCGTAAGTTGTGCTTGGGCTCCCACCAAATCACCACTTTGCTGCAGGCTCAGGGCTTGGGCGGCTGCGGCAGAGGCTTGCTCAGAGGCCGCTTGCGCCGTGCTGAGGGCGCTGTCCACCTCGGCCAGCAGGGTGCTGTAGCTGGCCAAAGCACTGTCTTTGGTGATGTCAAAAGTGGTCTTTTTGGCCTGGGCCGTTTCCAGGCCCGCTGCCGCAGCGCTGTTCTTGGGACTGGCGGTGGAGAGGTTGGCCACAGCCTGGCTCTTGGCGCTGGTCCAATCGTTGACCGCATTCACCACGCTGTCCTTGGCGCTTTGGACATTGGCGGCATGGGTGTCGAGGTAGCCCTTGTATTCCGTCGCGGTGGCCAGCGCGGTGGTGGCATCGCTGGTGGCAAAGCTGCCGTTGGCGCTGTTTTTGGCGCTGGCCGTGCTGAGCTGGCTTGCCGCCGTGGTTTTCAGCGCGCTTGCATTCGCAGCGGTGGTGTTGGCCTGTGTGGTGTCGGCCGGGGCGCTGGTGCCCAGGCCGTTGACCAGATTTTGCGCTTCCTCGGTCTTGGTCTTGCTTTGGGCCACAGCGGCTGAGGCTGCAGAAATGTCCAAGACCAAAGCACTCAAGTTGCTCTTGCTGGCCATGAGGGCTGTGCGTGCCGTGCCCACCGCATCGCTCGCCGCCAGCGCGGCGTTGGCAGCGGCTTGGGCCTGCGCGGCGACCAGGCCATCGGATACGGCAAGCACCTGCCCACTGGATGTGGTTGCGGCGGCCGTGGTCAGGTTGACGGTGGTGCCTCCCGTTACGGTGGCGGTGGTCGGTGCGGTGGTGTTCGTGGTGGGTGGCGCGGTGAGGATGGTTTGCGCGGTGCTGGGCGGGGGCGGTGGCGGCGTGTTGGAGAGGGGGATCAGGTTGGCATTGGGCGCCACGCTGTCCACTACGGCGGTGGTCCGCAGGATGGGGGGGGCGGCGGGTTCCGCCAGTGGGGCGCCAGGGGCGGCGTTGGGTGTGGTGGCGCCGGGGCGGGGCGCGGTGTTGGGGCTGGTCCCGCTGGGTGCCTCCTCCGCTGGGGGGCGGTTTTCCGTGTTGTTGCCGGTGGGGGGCGCGCTGGCTGTTTGCGTCCCGGGGCTGGGTGCCTCTCCCGCTGGCGCGCTGCCTTCGGTGGGGCTCGCAGCGGGGCTGGTGTTGCCGGCCACCGCGTTCTCCTTTTTGGCGCCGGGGGCGGGCGCTGCGGGGGTCTGCGCCACGGTAAAGACCTTGGTGTTGATGGGCTGCACCAGCGGCGGCTGGTTCAGTCCGGCGGCAAAACCCATCTGGTTGGGCGTCACGTTGATGCTGCCCTGGTTGGTGGTCAGTGTGGTTTCGCCCACGTTGACCTTGCTGTAGGCCCCGGCGGGTGCGAGCTGGGCCAAGGCGCTGCCCGGCACGATCAAAAAGGTTTCGTGGTCGGTGCCGCGAATGCCGATGGTGGCCACCGGCGTGACGATGCGGTAATTGGTCTTGTTGAGTTGCCCCACCAGCCCGGTGACGGCGCGAAAGCCGCCTTTGAGCAGTGAGAAAAAGCTGCGCTCGGTGCCGTCTTGTTTGCCGTTAAAGACAAATTGGTCGAACTTCAGCTGCGTCTCGGAGCGCACCGCCACCATGCCGCCGTCTTGCATGCGAATTTGTGCCGAAGCCGCCGCCGCCGAGGTGAGTGTGTCGCCCTCGCGGACGGCATCGCCTTTTTGCAGCGACCGCGCCGGGCCGCTGGCGCTGCTCAATTGCACATTGCCGTTGACAAATTGCACATGTCCGGCCACGTCGGCGTAGGCGACCGGGCCCAAAAATGCCGTGCAGGCGACGGAGACGCTCCAGCGCACCAAGGGGGTTGTCATGCGGTTCATGGGGAGTACCTCGTTCAGTTACTGAAAATCGTGCCGCAGGGTGACCGACAGGTCGGTGCGGTCAAAGCTGTACAGCGCGATGTTGGAATCCTTGCGGGTGAAGCTGAGCTGGGGTTTGAGGGTCCAGGTCTTGCTCAGGTGCCAGGCCAGGCCCAGATTCAGGTCGGCCTGGGTTTCGCTGCGGTAGTCCATCACCAGATTGTTGATGTTGGCGTATTTGGCGGACTGCCAGCCCAGGCTGACCGTCCCATCCCAGGTTGCGGACACGGTGGTTTGCACGCCGAAGCGCACGCCGACAAAGTCTTTGCGTCCGTCGAGACGCCCGCCATTGGGCAGGCCGGGGGAGACCACCGGGGCCACGTCTTTTTCTTGCCCGATAAAAATGCTGCCAAACAGCGCACCCGGGGTGTCGGTGAACAGGTGCACCCCGCCCGCGCCGATCACGACCTGGTCGGTGTCGCCCTCAATGCGGGCGTCGGTGCTGGGGGAGGTGGCGGGGTAGCCGCTGGCGCGGTTTTGGCTCCATTGGCCAAAAGCGCTGTACTGCTGGCTGGGGCTGGGGGTGTACTGCCATGCGCCAGCCAATCCTTGCGAGTTGCGGTGCATGGTGCCCCCACTGTCGGTTTGCCCGCCGGTCAGTGACAGCTTGTAGCCCGCGTTCCCGTCTTGCAGGCTGACGCCGACCTGGGCATCGACCGCGGTGGAGTCGTAGGCGGTGTAGGTGGTGTTGCCATGTTGGCGCAGATCGGCACTGCCAAACACCCCCCAGCGCGCGTCCAGGCGGTGGCGGATGTCCACTCCGGCGTTGACACCTTCATAGTTGCCCTCCAGGGTGCTGGACGGTGGCAACTGGTTGCTGGGAAACAAACCGTTCCAAGGAGAGGTGGAGGCAAAGGTAAAGGTCTGCGTGGTGCTGTTGGCAATGTTGCTGTCGCGCCCCACCACCCCCTCGGCATACCCGGAGACCTGGGTGCGCTGCGCCTGCTCGTGGGCTGCAATCGCGTCCAGGTATTTCTGGATGGTGACGCGGGCGACCTCGGGCGGGCTTTGCGTCAGCACCAGTTGGAATTCGGTTTTGGCGCGGGGCAGGTCGCCCAGCTGGTAGTAGGCCCGGGCCATGTCGAGCCGGGCGCCAGCGAAATTGGGGTCCACCGCCAGCACCCGTTCAAACGCCAGCGTGGCCTTGTCGGGCTTGCCGCTGTCCAGCGCGGCAATGCCCAAGAGGTAGTCAAAACGCACCTCGCCCGCGCGGGCGAATTCCAGGGGCTCCAGCAGGGTGTAGGCCTCTGCGGGCTTGCCCGCATGGAGCAAGGTATCGGCATCGCGTAGCGCGGGGTCACCCGCCTCTTGCGCCCCTACACCGCTGATGGCCAGCATGACACCAGACAGCACCAAGGCTGCCGAACGACCGAATTTCATATGTTCCGCCCATTAAAGACCGCGTCATGCAGGAGATTACCCAAAAACTCTTACGGCATCCATTCAAATTTAAGAGGCGAGGCCTGCCGCGGTCACGCAAGGGGATGGATTTTTGCAATCAAATCGGGCTCAAGCCCTTATATACAGAGCGCAAGCAGCTCCTAAATAGGTAGCAAAAGTATTTGTCGATAGACCCCTGACGCCTGGGCGTTGGGTCCCCGCGACCGGGTCTGTGGGGGGAAAGCGCGCAGGCGCATCTACGCCTTGCCCCCCTCTCTGTACATCGGGAAATACACCTATAAATATCTTGTAGATATCTTTCTAATATATTAGTAGAATTCGCTTCACAACCCGCAACCACTACCCGAGTACCACCATGAGCAATCCCCGCTGGCAAGGCATTTTCCCCGCCATCACCACCAAGTTTCACGCCGACGAAAGCATCGACGCCGAGGGCACCGCCCGCCACATCGACTACCAGATCCGCAACGGCATCCATGGCCTGGTGACCTGCGGTTCGCTGGGGGAGGCCAGCACGCTGACGCTGGAAGAAAAGCTGCAAGTTGCCGACATTGCCCTGAAGGCCAGTGCAGGCCGCGTACCCGTGCTGGCCAATGTGTCGGAAACCAGCACCCGCGAGGCCCTGCGTTACATCGCCGGCGCCAACGCCCTGGGGGTGGACGGCTTCATGGTGATGCCCTCCGTCATCTACGTGGCCGATGCCCGCGAAGCCATGCAAAACGTGCGCACCATGGCCGAAGCGGCGCAAAAACCCATCATGGTCTACAACAACCCGGTGGCCTACCGCGTGGACCTTCGACCAGAGCACATGGCCGAGCTGGCCGATTGCCAATGGATTGTGGCCATCAAGGAAAGCACCGACAACATCCGGCGCATCACCGATTTGCGCAACCTGCTGGGTACGCGCTACCAGTTGTTCCTGGGCGTGGACGATTTGGCGTATGAAGGCCTGGCCCTGGGCTGCGACGGCCTGCTGGCAGGTGTGGGCTGCACCTTCCCGCGCGAAACCGTGGCCTTGTACGACTTGATGAAGGCTGGTGAATTTGCCAAAGCCCTCAAGCTGTACCAGTGGATGACGCCCATGCTGCACCTGGACGTGTCCACCAAGCTGGTGCAAAACCTGAAGCTGATCGACGTGGTGGCCGGTGTCAGCACCGAACACATGCGTAGACCTCGCTTGCCTTTGGTAGGATCCGAGCGCGAAACGGTCATTGCCATCGTCCAAAAGGCGCTGGCAAGCCGTCCGCAGGAATACAGGTCTGTGGCCTGAAATCCACCATTCCGTCAACAAACCATCCCACAAGGAAAAGATGATGCAACGTTCATTCAAGCACTCCGCGCTGTTCGCAGCCCTGACCCTGGCACTGGCCGGCAACGCCCTGGCGCAAGAGCAGGTCGTCAAGATCGGCCAGACCGGCCCGCTCTCCGGCCCCAACGCCTTTGCCGGCAAGGACAATGAAAACGGCGTGCGCCTGGCCATTGAAGAACTCAATGCCAAAAAGCTGCAAGTCGCAGGCAAAACCCTGAAGTTCGAGCTGCAATCCGAAGACGACCAGTGCGATCCCAAGGCCGGTGTGGCGGTGGCGCAAAAGTTGGTGGACAGCGGCGTGAAATACGTCATGGGCCCCTACTGCTCGGGCGTGGCGATTCCCGCTTCACGCCTCTACGACGAAGGCGGCACCCTGATGTCCACCGTGGGCACCAATCCCAAGGTCACCGAAGGCGGCTTCAAGGGTGTGTTCCGCATCATTGCCGGTGACAACCAGATCGGCTCCAGCATGGCCATGTACGCGGCCAAGGTGATGAAGGCCAAGACCGCCGCCGTGATCGATGACCGCACCGCTTTCGGGCAGGGCGTGGCCATTGAGTTCATGAAGGAAGCCAAGGCCCTGGGCCTGAACGTCGTGGCCCAGGAATACACCACCGACAAGGCGACCGATTTTTCCGCCATCCTGACCACCATCAAGTCCAAAAAACCCGACGTCATTTTCTACGGCGGCTACGCGCCCCAGGCCGCGCCCATGGCCCGCCAGATGAAGCAACTGGCGATCAGCGCCAAGATGCTGGGCGGCGACACCCTGTGCAGCCCCGAAATGGGCAAGCTCGGTGGAGACGCGGTGAACGAGGTGGTGTACTGCGCCCAGGGCGGCTCCATGCTGGACAAGACCAGCGATGGCCCGGCCTTCAAAGCCAAATACAAGAAGCGCTTCAACCTGGATGCCGATGCCTACGCCGCATCTTTTTACGACCAGGCCCAGTTGATTGGCCAGTCCATGGCCAAGGCCGGTTCCATTGACCCCGTCAAGGTGGCCGCCGAGTTGCGCAAGGGCAGCTACAAAGGTGTGGCCGGCACCTATGCCTACGACGACAAGGGCAATATGAAGCAAGCCCCCATCACGGTGTATACCTTCAAAAACGCCCAGGCTACGCCGCTGGCCAGCTACTAAGCCAGCCCTGTGAGGGGCCCGCTGGCACCGCACCCGGTGGTGCTGGTCTGGCCCCTTTCCCCATCCCAGCTTGCAGGACACATTTTGCTGGGGACTCCCACCAGGAGTCCCCAGCGGGTGGGTTCCTGCACGCCTCTTTACCATGCAAACTCTGTAACCCCAAGCTGCAAAGACCATGAAACGCATCCACATCATCGACTCGCATACCGGCGGCGAACCCACCCGGCTGGTCATCGGCGGATTTCCCGACCTGGGCCGTGGCAGCATGGCCGAGCGCTTGCAGCGCCTGGCCCGCGACCACGACGACTGGCGCGCCGCCACCGTGCTGGAGCCGCGCGGCAGCGATGTGATCGTGGGAGCCTTGCTGTGCGAACCCGTGGACCCCGCCGCCAGCGCCGGGGTCATCTTCTTCAACAACAGCGGCTACCTGGGCATGTGTGGACACGGCACCATCGGCTTGGTGGCCACATTGGCGCACATGGGCCGCATCCAGCCCGGGGTGCACGCGATCGAGACCCCGGTGGGTACGGTGCACGCCACCCTGCATGACGACCGCTCGGTGAGTGTGCGCAACGTGCCCTCCTGGCGCCATGCCACGCAGGTGGCCGTGAACGTGCCGGGCTACGGTGTGGCCCACGGCGACATCGCGTACGGCGGCAACTGGTTCTTCCTGATCAACGACCACGGCCAACGGGTGGCAGCCGACAACATCCCCGCGCTGCTGGCCTACAGCTGCGCCGTCAGCGCGGCCTTGGCCGCGCAAGGCATCACCGGCGCCGAGGGCGCGGAGATCGACCACATCGAATTGTTTGCGGAAGATGCGCACGCGGACAGCCGCAACTTCGTGCTGTGCCCTGGCAAGGCCTACGACCGCTCGCCCTGCGGCACCGGCACCAGCGCCAAACTGGCCTGTCTGGCGGCCGACGGCAAACTCGCGCCCGGGGCGCTGTGGCGCCAGGCCAGCATCATCGGCAGCCAGTTTGAAGCCAGTTATGAGCGCGATGGCGAACGCATCATCCCCACGCTGCGCGGACGCGCCCACATGAGCGCCGAAGCCACCTTGCTGATCGAAGCCGACGACCCCTACGGCTGGGGTATCCGCACTTGAGCCAAGATGCCGACGCCATCGTCATCGGCGCGGGCATCGTCGGTGCGGCCTGTGCCCACGCGCTGGCCTGTGCCGGAATGGATGTGTTGGTGCTGGACGACCGCCGGGGCGGCGCCACGGCGGCCGGCATGGGCCATCTGGTGGCCATGGACGACAACCCCGCCGAACTGGACCTGAGCCGCCACTCCCTGACCCTCTGGCGCGCCTGGTCCCGCGAGATGGCGGCGGACTGCGCCTGGCACCCCTGCGGCACCCTGTGGCTGGCCGCGAATGCGGAAGAAATGGACGCGGCCCAGAACAAACAAGCCCGCCTGCGCGCCAGCGGCGTGGACTGCGATCTCGTCAGCGCCCCCACATTGCAGCGCCTGGAGCCTGCCCTGCGCGCCGGCTTGCCCGGTGCGCTGCAGGTGCCGGGTGATGCCGTGGTCTATGCGCCCAACGCCGCGCGCTGGCTGCTGCAGCGCCAGCCCCAGCGCATACGTGTGCAGACCCACACGGTGCTGGCACTGGAAGACCACCGCGTGCGCACCGCCACGGGCGCCACACTGCAGGCCCCCGCTGTGGTGCTGGCCAACGGCATCCATGCCACGCAGCTGTGTCCGGAGCTGCCGATCCGGCCCAAGAAAGGGCAGTTGCTCATCACCGACCGCTACCCTGGCACCGTGCACCACCAGCTGGTGGAGTTGGGCTATGTCACCAGTGCGCACCACAGCACCGGCCCTTCGGTGGCCTTCAATGTGCAGCCGCGCCCCACCGGGCAACTGCTGATTGGCTCCTCGCGCCAGTTCGACGACACCTCCCGTGAGGTGGATGCGGACATGCTGGCCCGCATGCTGGAGCGGGCGCTGTCCTACCTGCCTGGGCTGGCCGACCTCAACGCCATCCGCAGCTGGACCGGCCTGCGCGCCGCCACGCCCGACAGCCTGCCCATCCTGGGGCCGCACCCCCGCCACCCCGGCCTGTGGCTGGCCGTGGGGCACGAGGGCCTGGGGGTGACCACCGCCCCGGCCAGTGCCCAGCTGCTGGCGGCCCACATCACCGGGTGCACGCCTGACATCGACCCCACGCCCTACCTGGCGCAACGTTTTGGCGCATTGGCATGAACGCATCACCGACGCACATTGCAATCGAACTGGACGGCACGCCGCACACCGTGCCCGCAGGCCTCACCGTGGTGGCGGCCCTGAGCCTGCTGGCCGACGGCACCACCCGGCGCTCGGTGCACGGCGCGCCCCGCGCGGCCTTTTGTGGCATGGGCATCTGCCAGGAATGCCGGGTGCTGGTCAATGGCCAGCGCCGCCTGGCCTGCCAGACCCTGTGTGCCCCCGGCATGGTGGTGCAGACCGGCACGCACACACCGCAGGAGGCGGGCATATGAGCCCCCAGGCGCTGGAGCACTGCGACGTGCTCATCATCGGCACCGGCCCGGCGGGCCTGGCCGCCGCGCTGGCCGCTGCCCCCAGCGGCGCGCGCATTGTCATGGTGGACGACAACCCCGCGCCCGGCGGCCAGATCTGGCGCGACGGGCCGGGTGTGCAGTTGCCGAGCGCTGCGGTGGAACGCCGTGCGGCCCTGGCGCGCCATGCCAATGTGCGCATCCTCTCGGGCACCCGGCTGGTGGCCGTGCCGCAGCCCCAACAGGTGCTGCTGGAAGACGCCACACGCGGCTGGCGCCTGCAGTACGCCACCTGCATTGTGTGCACCGGCGCCCGCGAATTGCTCCTGCCTTTTCCGGGCTGGACCCTGCCCGGTGTCACCGGCGCCGGAGGACTGCAGGCCCTGATCAAAGGCGGCATGCCGGTGCGTGGGGAGCGCATCGTGGTGGCGGGCAGTGGTCCCTTGCTGCTGGCCGTGGCGGCCACGGCCCAGGCCGCAGGCGCCACCGTGCTGCGCGTGGCCGAGCAGGCGTCCTTGGGTGCGGTGGCCGGTTTTGCGGCGGCGCTCTGGCGCTGGCCCGCCAAGGCAGTGCAGGGCCTGGGTCTGCTACATCCGGGCTACCGCACTTCCAGCCATGTGCTGTCGGTGGCCGGGCAGGACCGGGTGGAGTCGGTGCGCCTGCGCCAAGGCGCCCACAGCGTGGACCTGGCTTGCGACCGGGTGGCCTGCGGCTTTGGCCTCATTCCCAACACCCACATCGGCCAGGCGCTGGGCTGTGCACTCAGCGCGCAGCAGGCCATCGCCGTGGATGCCTGGCAGGCCACCAGCCTGCCAGGTCATTACGCGGCCGGGGAATGCACCGGCTTTGGTGGCAGTGAAAAGGCGCTGGTGCAAGGCGCCATCGCCGGCCACGCCGCCGTAGGCCAGCGCGCCCAGGCCCAGGCGCTGTGGCCCGAGCGCCAGCGCTGGGAGGCGTTTGCGACCCAGTTGCACCGCCACTTTGCACTGCAGCCCCAGCTCAAGAACTTGGCCGCGCCCGACACCCTCGTCTGCCGCTGCGAGGACGTGACCCTGGGCCAGCTCGCAGGCTGCCAGAGCTGGACCGAGGCCAAATTGCACACGCGCTGCGGCATGGGCGCCTGCCAGGGGCGGGTGTGCGGCGCGGCCACCCAGCACCTGTGGGGCTGGGCCCCACCGGCACCCCGCATGCCGATCACCCCCACCCGTATTGGCACCCTGGTGAATACCGGGTCTGGCCCCGTCCAGCCCTAGCCCACGCGCCATAATCAAATCGATCCACAGCTTCCGAGTCCGTACGCCATGCCCTCATCCCGCCCACCGGTCAAACAGCGCGCCGCCGATCTGGCTTACGACGCCATCGAAGGGCTGATCTCCACCCTGCGCCTGGAGCCGGGCAGCCCGGTGGTGGAGGCCGAACTGGTGGAACTCACCCAGCTGGGCCGCACCCCCGTGCGCGAAGCCCTGCTGCGCATGGTGTCCATCGGCCTGATCGACCAGCAGCCCCGCCGGGGGCTGATCGTCTCCCACATCGCCCTGGCCGACCACCTGGATGTGATCCAGACCCGCCGCGTGCTGGAACGCCTGATAGCAGCTTGCGCCGCCCGCCGCGCCACCTCCGCCCAGCGCCAGGAAATCCTGCGCAGGGGGCAGCGCATGGTGGAGGCCGCCGCCGGGGGCCAGATCGATGCCTATATGCGCGCCGACCACGAGCTGGACGAGATCAACCACCAGGCCTGCCAAAACTATTCGGCCGTCCAATGTGTGCTGCCCCTGATCGTTAAATGCCGCCGCTTCTGGTACGCCTACCAGCACGAGGGCGAAATCACCGAGGGCGCGCGCCACCACCTGGCCCTGGCCCAGGGCATCGCCAGCGCAGACGAAAACGCGGCCATGCAAGGCGCCGACCAGCTCATGGACTACCTGGAAAAGTTTGCCCGGCGCGTCATCAACAACTGATTTTTATTCCCCCGTTTTTAGGAAACCTTCCATGCCCTCCAGCGCATCCCCCCTCTCCCAACTCAAAGACCCCACCCTGCTCAAGACCGACGCGCTGATCAACGGCCAATGGATCAGCGGCTCCAGCCGATTCGACGTCTGCGACCCCGCCACCGGTGAAAAACTGGCCGATGTCGCCAACCTCGGTCCCCTGGACGCCGAAGCCGCCATCGCCGCCGCCAATGCCGCTTGGCCGGCCTGGAAAGCCAAAACCGCCAAGGAGCGCAGCATCCTGCTGCGCAAATGGTTCGACCTCTTGATGGCCAATCAGGACGACCTGGGCCGCATCATGACCGCCGAACAGGGCAAACCCCTGGCAGAGGCCAAAGGCGAAGTCGCCTATGGCGCCAGCTTCGTCGAGTGGTTTGCCGAAGAGGCCAAACGGGTCAACGGCGAAACCTTGCCCCAGTTCGACAACAACCGCCGCCTCATGGTGCTCAAGCAACCCATCGGTGTTTGTGCCGCCATCACCCCCTGGAACTTTCCCCTGGCCATGATCACGCGCAAGGTGGCCCCGGCCCTGGCCGCCGGTTGTACCGTGCTGATCAAACCCGCAGAATTGACACCGCTGACCGCGCTGGCGGCGGCCGAGCTGGCGATGCGCGCTGGCATCCCTGCCGGTGTGCTCAACATGGTCACGGCCGATGCCAGCAACAGCATTGCGGTCGGCAAGGCCATTTGCGCCAGCGACGTGGTGCGCCACATCAGCTTCACCGGCTCCACCGAAGTGGGCCGCATCCTGATGGCGCAAAGCGCGCCCACCATCAAGAAGCTCTCGCTCGAACTCGGCGGCAATGCGCCCTTCATCGTGTTTGACGATGCCGACCTGGACTCCGCTGTGGAAGGCGCGTTTGCCAGCAAGTACCGCAACGCCGGACAGACCTGTGTTTGCTCCAACCGCTTTTATGTCCAGGAAGGCGTGTACGACGCCTTTGTCGAGAAGTTTGCCGCCAAGGTCAAAACCGCCAAGATCGGCAACGGCTTTGAAGAAGGCGTGAACCAGGGCCCGCTGATCGAAGAAGCCGCACTGGTCAAGGTCGAGCGCCATGTGGCCGATGCGCTGGCCAAGGGCGGTCGCGTGCTGGTGGGCGGCAAGCGCCTGCCGCACCTGGGCAGCGGTCAGTTCTTCGAGCCCACGGTGGTGGCCGACGCCACGCCCGAGATGCTGTGCGCCAAAGAGGAAACCTTTGGACCCTTTGCCCCCGTGTTCAAGTTCAGCACCGAACAAGAAGCCATTGATGCAGCGAACAATACCGAGTTTGGCCTGGCCAGTTATTTCTACACCCGCGACATGGGGCGCATCTACCGCGTGGGCGAGGCGTTGGAGTACGGCATGGTGGGGGTGAACGTGGGCATTCTGGCCACCGAGCATGTGCCCTTTGGCGGCGTGAAGCAGTCGGGCCTGGGGCGCGAGGGCTCGCACTTTGGCATGGACGACTATGTGGAGGTGAAGTACCTGTGTATTGGGGATGTGTTGAAGTAAGCCTGCCTACGCCGTCGCTGCGCGCACCCGCTTGGGGAAATCGCACTCCGGGTACAGCGCGTGCATGGCGTCAAAACCTTCTTGCAGGCGTTTGCGCCAGCCAGGCCCTCGGCTGTTGACATCGATCCACATGGCCCCCATTTCTTCCGTGTCGTGGGTCAGCAAATAGTCGATCAGCGCGGCGGCCTGCGCGATGTCCTTGCGCGCCTTGGTTCGCTGGGCTTGGGGCCGCTCGCCGTAGACCAGCAATTTGTGCAATGCGTACCGTTCGGGGCGGGGCAGGTTGACCACCATCGGGCCGCTGCGGGCGAGCAAGGTGGCGCGCATCGGGTCTTGCAAGGACAACTCCATGAAGCGAAGCGGTTGCAGCGTCAGATTGAGCCGTTTAACGAGCACCGGTGTGTCGCCCGTTCTACCCCGGCTTGTCAAAAAATCGAGGTCAAAATCCGGTTCATCCGCTTTGCGAAACGAGGTGTGGGCCTGGTTGGGAATAAACCCCATTTCCAGGGAATCAATCGCGGCTGTGGTGTCGAGCGTCAGGTTTTCTGGCAAGGCCAACGACACATTGCGCCCGGCGTGCGCGAAATCCAAATCCAGCGTGGCCGCACCCGCACTCCAGCGCACGCCAAAAATGTTTTGGTAGGCCAGGAAAGCATGGGTGCCCACCAAAATGCCCCCGGCCGAGAACAGCCCCGTGTCTGCCAGCCGCACGATGACCCGTGCGTGTTTGGCCGGAATCTCGGCACAACCCAGTTCCAGTGCGGAGCGGGCCAGACGCACCAGGTGCTGGTTGCTGAGTTTTTTCAGGGGGTCGGCATGGCGCAGGATGAGGGCTTGCGTCGCCGCGTCATCGGGCCCCACGTACGACTGGCGTAGTTGGCCGTCGGGGTTTTTGATCTGGTAGTACCAGTAGGCCCGCCCCGATACGGTCTTTTTGGCAAAGCCCCCGGGCAGATCCGCAATGCTGCGGGTCAGGTCGGCTTGCCGAGCCGCTTCGTTCAGGCCTGCAAAAGCCGTTTGGGTGGCCAGGGGAAATTCTGTGTACAAGGACATTTATACTACCTTTTTGTGAATAGTAGTATAAATGCATTCGCCATCTAACTGATTTACAGGGACTTCCCAATAAATCAACACAAATTTTGGTTGTCAAAGGTAGTTCATGACTTCCTCATTGATAAACGGTATTCCTGGCGGCACGTAAAAAGCGGCGATGCTCAAACATGGAACAGACTGCACATCTACAGACGGCCTTGTTGCAATCGCTTGGATTGCGGACCCAGATACGAACCGCTCGGTGAGGCCCCATTCGCTCGGTGAGGCCCCATTCGCTCGACGTGGTCACCACCAATCGGGTGCCACCACCAGTTAGTCGGGCTTACTCACCGCCGGTCTGACCTGTTTACTGCATCTTCGAAATCACGTCTGCGCAAGGAAACATAAAAATATTCGATTCAAGCGTTGATGGCTGGGCGCTATACCGGGACACTTTCTACCGGTACGGCTGGCATCACCATCGCCGGCTTCACACTGACATGGTGCGCATCAAATGCCTCGCCCTTGGTCATCACCGCCCACAGAATGCGCGCATTCTTGTTGGCCAATGCCACAGCCGCCTTTTGCCAACCCGAGCGCTCACGCAGCTTGAACACCCACTGAGAGATAGGATCATCGCGCTTGTGCGCAGTCAGCACCATTGAGCGGGCGGCCTGAATTAGTAAGGTTCTCAAATACACATCGCCGCGCTTGGTGATGGCACCCAGGTTGTTCTTGCCGCCGCTGGAGTTTTGCTTTGGCGTCAGGCCCAGCCAGGCACCAAACTGCGAGCCGTTCTTGAACTGCTTGAAATCCCCCACGGTTGCCACGGTCGCTGATGCCGTTACTGGCCCAACACCCAACAACTGCGCCGCCGTATGCGCCTGCGTGTCGTCATGGACGTGTGCCGCAATACGCTTGTCGCACCAGTCCATGTGTTCGTCGAGCTCACGCCACTGATCCTGTGCCCGCTCAATTGCCAAACGGGCCAAGCCGCTGAGTTCGTTGCTGCCATCCTCCAGTACCTCACTCAGTACCGCGCGCAAGGCCCTGGTGCTTTGCGCCACAACGATGCCAAACTCCGCCAGCAATCCCCGGATACGGTTGATGCAGGCCGTGCGCTCTTGTTTGAAACCTTCACGCAGACGGTGTACGCACAGCATGCCCTGCTGGGAGGCCGTCTTGATGGGCACAAAGTGCATGGTTGGACGCGATGCGGCCTCACAGATAGCTGCGGCATCGTTGGCGTCGTTCTTGCCGGTCTTGCCCTGCAGCCGGTAGGGGCTGACGAGTTGACCTGGAATGATGCGGGCATCCAAACCCAACACCACCAGTTTGCGTGCCCAGTGGTGCGCACCCGAGCAAGCCTCCATGGCGACTAGACACCCGGCTGGTAACTGGGCACACCAATCGACAAACTTGTCGCGGGGTAAAGAACGGTTGGTGACTAGCTTGCCGGCTGTATCCACCGCATGGACTTGGATCACTCGCTTGGCCAAATCGGCACCGACACGGACGATACTGCGATTGCCGTTGTTTGGTGTAATCTCGCTCATGGGACTTCTCCTTCAAAAAGGTTTAGATTGAATGAACAACCCAATCTTGGCACTAGATGCCGTTACCGCGAAGTGGGAAGTCCCTTCGTATTCGCGAGACGATCTTCCCTGGGTTCGGAATGTTGTCGGGTCCAGCGCTTGCTTCGCTGCACCGCACCCTGCCCACCTCCTGCGCGGGAGTCCAATGGGTAGCCACTTCACGCCGCAATTCCGCGCAGCCACCAGTGGCTGGCATGCCGGCAATCATGCGTCATATGGCTTGTTTGAATGCATCAAATCACTTACATTTAAGTCATATCGATTAGAGTGCAAGCGATTTGGAGGGATTTATGCAGCAATATTCCGTGGGGCTCGTAGGTTATGGCCTGGGGGGGGCCGTCTTTCACGCGCCTTTGATCGCCTCGGCTCCTGGCCTGGGGCTGGCGCGTATTTCGAGTCGCAGCGCGAACCGCGACGAGGTGCAGCGCGCCTATCCCGGCGCGGTGCTGGACGATGCGCCGCAAGCCATGCTGGACGATCCAAGCATCCGCCTGGTCGTGGTATGCACGCCCAACGCCAGCCATTACGCGCTGGCGCGCGATGCGCTGCTGGCCGGGAAGCACGTGGTGGTGGACAAGCCTTTTGTGCTGTCGTCCGCCGAGGGCGCCGAGTTGATTCAGCTGGCGCGCGAGCGGAACTTGCTGCTCAGCGTGTTTCAGAACCGCCGCTGGGACGGCGATTTCCTGACGCTGCGCCGCAGCGTGGCGTCCGGGGAACTGGGCGCCGTGCACACCTACCGGGCCCATTTCGACCGCTATTCGCCGCAAGTCAAGGCGCGCTGGAAAGAGGAACCCCAAGCCGGCTCCGGTGTGCTGTGGGATCTGGGATCGCACCTGATCGACCAGGCCCTGGTGCTATTGGGCACACCGCGATCCGTCACCGCGCAGTTGTCCGTGCAGCGTGCCGGGGCGCAGGTCGAGGACAGCTTCGAATTGCTGCTGGACTATGGCACGCGAAAGGCCGTGTTGCATGCGGGAACGCAGGTCTGCGCGCCCGGCCCGCGCTACGAGGTGCATGGCACGCTGGGAAGCTTCGTCAAATATGGTGTGGACACGCAGGAGGATGCGCTGAAGCAGGGCGCACGCCCCGGCGATGGGGGCTGGGGCCACGACATTCCAGCAAACCATGCCACCATCACCACCGCGGCCGAGGGCAGCCGCACGGTGCAAACCATCCCTGGCTGCTACGAGGCGTACTACCTGGGGGTCCACGCGGCCATTGCAAGCGGACAGCCGGTGCCCGTCGCCGCAGAGGACGCGCTCAATGCGGTGCGCGTGGTCGAATGCGCCCAGCGCAGCCACCGCGAGCGCCGCACCGTCGATTTCGTTTAAGGAGGCCGCAATGCAAAAAGATCAACAGGAAGACCACACACGCTTGCTGGCGGAACTCGCCCGGCAGGAACAGACATTGCAGCTGGCCGCGTTCTCGAACAGCGACGCGCTGGCGCTGGGCCTGCGCCTGGTTGAGCGGGCGCGCGAACTGGGCAAGGCGGTCACGGTCGATATCTGCCGCAACGGCCACCAGCTGTTCCAGCATGCGATGGCCGGCACCACGCCGGACCATGCCAACTGGGTCCGGCGCAAGAACAATGTGGTCCAGCGCTATGGCCACAGTTCGTTCTACGTGGGCACCCTGTACCGCAGCAAGGGCCAGACCTTCGAGGCGGACAGCGGGGCCGATCCGGCGGACTACGCCGCGCACGGTGGCGCCTTCCCGCTCATCATCCGTGGCACGGGCGCGATTGGGACCGTCACGGTCTCCGGCTTGCCGCAAAAGGAAGACCATGAACTGGTGACGTCCGTCCTGCGGGCCTGGGTGGAAACACAGCCATGACCGCCGACGCCAACCTGTCCCAGCAAGCGCGGCTGGAGGCCATCTGTGCGCATCTGGGCCACCATTACCGCATCGGCATCGAGGATATTTGCAAGCTGTTTGGCGTAACGCGCGACACAGCCCGGCGCGACGTGGTGCGTCTGGACGCGCAAGGCCGGGTGCTGCGTGTGCGCGGGGGGGCCGTGCTGCCGCCGCAGGCGCGGCAAGTGGAGCATTACGGCCAGCGCGGCGAGACTTCGCCGGCCAAGCGGGCAATAGGCGAGGCCGCCGCCGCGTTGGTGCGCGCGGGGGAGCGCGTGCTGTTCGACACCTCCACCACCGTTGCGGAAGTGGCGCGCGCCGTGCGCGTGTCGCCGCTGAACGTGCTGACCAACTCCATCGACGTGGCCGAAGTCATGAGCCAGGCCGATGGCGTGGAACTGCACGTCCTTGGCGGCCGTTTCAATCCCTGGGAACGCAGCCTGGAAGGCGCGCAGACCCGGCAAAGTCTGGCCCAGTTCCAGGTCGATAAACTGTTCCTGGGCGCCTGCGCTATCGATCCGCTCGGCCTGACCTGCCCGTCGGACGACGTGGCGTCCCTGAAGCAGGCGATGATGCGCCAGGCCCGCCAGGTGATCCTGGTCGCTGACAGCACGAAGTTCAGCAAGGCGTTCATGCACCGCATGTGCGGCTTCGATAGTGTGGATGTGCTGGTGACGGATCGGCAGCCTCCCGCCGCGATTGCGCAGGCGCTGTCCACGCTGGGGGTGGAGGTCATCGTTGCCGCTGAAATTTTTGGGACGCCGCAATGAAACAACGAGGCTTTGCAAAGACAGCCGACTTCGGGTAACCGTGTCGGGCGTGGGCGGACACCCGTCCGCACTTCACACCTGCGCCAGCGCCAGCGCAATCGGCAGTTGCGCAGCACGCCGGGCCGGGGGCCAGGCGGCGGCCAGCGAGACCAGCAGCACCAAGGCCACCCAGGCCAGCAGGGCCAGCGGCGACACTGCAAAGGGCAGGGGTGCGACGAAGCCCAGGCCGCCAATCATCACATCCAGCACCCAGGTCAGTGGCAGCGACAGGGCAAAGGCCAGCAGCACACTCAGCAGCGCAACGGTTTGCGCCTCGCCCAGCACCATGCCCACCAGCCGACGCTGGGTGGCGCCCAGGGTCTTCATCACGGCCAGCTCGCGGGTGCGCTCCAGCACGCTGATGCCCAGCGTGGACGCCAGCCCCAGCCCACCGACTGCGGCCATCACCAAGGCCAACGCTAGCAAGGCGCGGATCAGGATCACGATGTGGTCACCCATGGCGGTGCGCAGTTCGCTCAGGGGCTGGACATGTTCCACGCCAGCGTCCACCAGAGCGGCTTCGATCTGCGTGATGCGCTGTCCGCGCTCGGCCGCGTTGGTGGCGTCCGTGGTGACGCGGATCATGCGTGCCAGGCCCGCGCTGGCAGTGGCCTGGACAAATGCCTGGTCGTTGACATAGGCCACGCCCGCTGCGCCGATCTCTTCCACAATGCCGACCAGGCGCCAGGTACTGGTGCGCCCACCGATGGACAACAGCACCGGGTCGCCCAATTTGAGTTGCCGTTGTTGCGCCATGGCGGCATGGTTGAGCACGACGGCGTCGCGGTCGCTGGGTTGCAGCCAACGGCCTGCCAGCACCGGATAGTCGATCATCCGCGTGTCCGGGGGCGGCGCCATGACGGTGAATGCGCCGTGGCCGCGGTCCGGGTAGGCGCGCGACACGTCCAACTGGCCGGGCCGTGCAAAGGCCGCCGGGCTGTAGCCCCAGGCCTCAGCCGCACGTACACCGGCCAGGTGCGACACGCGCTCGCGCCACTGCAACGGCTCGTCGGCGTAGAAGCGGATTTCCACGTCGTAGTGCCGGGTCTGGTAGACCTTGTCGATGGTCTGCTCCCAACTGCCGGAGATGTTGAGCGCGGTCATGAACATCGCCCCACCGGCGGCCAGCAGGCCCAGCGTCAGGCCCAGGCGCGCGGGCTTGCGCAACACGTTGCGCAGTGCCGTGGGCCAGCGGCGGATGCGCTGGCGCAGGCGCTCGCCACCGGTGCCGTGTTGGTCGATGGCGTCGCGCACCGTGACACGGCAGGCCGACCAGATGGGCACGGCAGCTACCAACAGCGGCACGGTCAACGCTGCCGCCAGTTGCACGGCAAACACCCATGGCGGCGCATAGGACTGCGTCAGCGACAGGTTCAGCAAGCGCGCCACGGCGACGGCAAACAGCCGGGTGCCGCCCACGCCCAGCGGCAAGGCTACGACAAAGGCCACCATGCCAATCAGCGCTACCAGCACCAGGTAGATGCGAACCAACTGCGGGGTGGTGGCGCCCAGGGTTTTCATGACACCGATCTCGCGCACCTGGCGTGCCAGCAGGGCCGACAGCGTGTTGGCCACCAGCACGGCCGCCAGCACCAGGGTCATGGCGCTAAAGGCCAGCAGCAGAAACAACACGGTGGTCATCTGGCGCTGGTGCGGGTGTTGGCGGGGTGGGGGCACGCGCAACTCCAACACGCCAAAGCCTTGCGCTTGTAGCGCGCTGGCCAATGATTCGGCTGCAGCTTGAACGGCGGCCATGGTCTCCGGCGTATCGCGAAACCGCACGCGCAGTTCATGCAGCGCGCCGTCTTCGCCCAGTTGGCGCAGCGTGGCGCGGTCCAGGTAGACATAACCGGTGCGTTCTTGCCAGGCCGGTGCCAGGCCCGGGTCATGCACCAGGCCGCTGACCGTGACGGCGCGTGGCACGCCATTCGGTGTCTTGATCGTCAAACGGTCGCCCATTCCCGCCGCCAGCACGCCGGTGGCTGTGTGTTCCAGCAGCACACTGCCGGTGGCGGGTGTGCTGCTGCCTTCGCGCGCAAAAAAACGGCTCACGCCCGATGCCGGAAATGCATCCACCGCAAACAACAGCACCGGTAGCCAGGCGTCGCCCACGCGGGCGCGTGCCGGAATCACATCACGCGCCTCGGCCACCGCTACGCCGGGGTGCTTGCGCGCAGCGGCGAGCACCTCGGGCGTCACATCACCGCGCAGCTCCAACGTGGCGTGGGCCGGGTCCGTGCCCAGGTAGTTGTCCGCCATCTCGCGCGTCAGCACGGCGTAGGCGCCCAGCACAGCGCCCAGCGCGGCCAAGGCCACCACTACCGCCACCAACATCAGGCCAAAGCGACCCCGCTCGGCCTGCACGTCACGCCACAGTTTGATCCAACGGCTGCTCATCGCATCCTCACTTCCAGGGTTTGTTCGGGTGGGTTGAAGGCAAATTTCAGGCGTTCAAAATCGGGGCGGCCCGAGAACAGGCTGAGCGTGAAGCCACCCGAAAAGCCCAGGGGCTCGGAGGGACCCAGCATGCCGTGGTCGATTTTCCCGTTGTCGTTTTCGTCATGGAACACCACGACCGCATAGGTGCCCGCAGGCAGGTACGCAAAATGGAATGCGGCCAACCCGTTGTCGATAGGCGCCGCCACCTGCCAGCGCCCGGCCTCCAATACGTTGTCGCCGGTGATGAACAATTTGGCCACCGCGTGGCCGCGCGCGGGGGCAAAGCCGCTGGCACGCACGGTCAAATCGCCGTTGGCGTTGGCGTTGGCGTTGCTGGGGGCATCGGCCGCCGCTGCGCTGCATGTTGCGCCGCCCAAGGACAGGGCCAGGATGATGGCCAGGATAGGGGCGTTGATGGGGCTACGCACAGTGCAGCTCCCGCACGCGCGGCGTGGTGGCCGGGGACATGCGCACGTTGTCCACCAGATGGCCGTCGGCCAGCGTGATGACCCGGTCGGCAATGCGGCTCACGTCCCGCTCGTGGGTAACCATCAGCACGGTTTTGCCGCGTTGTGCCAGCGCGGCCAGCAGCGCCAGCACCGCATCGGCGGTGGCGGTGTCGAGGTTTCCGGTGGGTTCGTCCGCCACGATCAGCGGCGGGTCGTTGGCCAGCGCGCGGGCAATGGCGGCGCGCTGCTGTTGCCCGCCCGACAGGGCCGAGGGCAGCTTGTCGGCATGCTCGGCGATGCCAACATCGGACAGCAGGCGCAGCGCGCGTTGGCGTGCCAGCGGCTTGGGGTAGGTGGCGCAAAAGTCCATCGGCAGCATCACGTTTTCCAGGATCGTCAGCGTGGGCAGTAGCTGGAAGAACTGGAACACCACGCCCACGTTGCGTCCGCGCCAGGCCGCCAGGCGGCTTTCGTCCAGTGCCTGCAACGCCGTGCCCGCCACATGCACCTCGCCCTCGGTGGGGCGGTCAATGCCGGCGATCAGGTTGACCAACGTGGACTTGCCGCTGCCGGATTTGCCCACAATGGCCACAAACTCACCGGTCGGCAACGTCAGACTGAGTGCTTGCAGGGCGCAAGTGCCGCCGTTGGGCCCCGGGTAGCGCTTGCTCAGATTTACTAGTTCAATCATCGGGACATCCGTTCTATAGTAGACAGGTGTCCATCTTGGCCGTGCCGGACGTGAGCGTCCAGACACGGCAAACGCAATTTCGCCCAGTTGTGGACACAAACGGCACAGATGTTCAGGAACGATGACGATGACCCCATTGCCCACCCAGCCGACGCTGGACCGCCGCAGCCAACGCACCCGCAATGCCTTGAACGGTGCATTGATCCATCTGATCGCCGAACGGGGCTGGGACGATATCTCGGTGCAGGACGTGTGCGACCAAGCCAACATTGGCCGCTCCACCTTTTATTCGCACTACACGGGCAAGGATGCGCTATTGGTCGGTGGGCTGGAGAATTTGCAGGCCGAGTTGCGGCGTCAGTCGCGCGCGCGGTCGCAGGCGGCGGTCCCCGGCGCGGGCGCTGCGCCGGGGTTCGGCTTTGTGCTGGGCCTGATCGAACATGCCCACGACCAGCGCAAGATTTTCCGGGGTTTGATCGGCCGGCGCAGTGGCTACGTGGTGCACCAGCGCTTTCGCGAGATGGTGATGCGCCTGGTCAGCGACGAATTGCCACCACCCGCGCCAGGTGCGCTGCCACGCGAGGCGGCGGCGCGCTGGCTGTCGGCCGCGTTTGTGGAATTGTTGAGCTGGTGGGTGGAGCAATCCGAGCCGATGCCGACCACCGAACTGGAGGCGCTGTTCATCGCGCTGGCGCAACCGGTGCTGGCGCAGAGCCGCTTGGTTCATCCAGACCTCGGGCGGGCGCCGTAAAGTAAATCCGTCTATGCCGTCGCCGCGTGTATCTGCTTGGGGAAATCGCACTGTGGGTACAACGCGTGCATGGCATCAAAACCTTCTTGCAAGCGTTTGCGCCAGCCCGGCCCTCGGCTGTTGACATCGATCCACATGGCCCCCATTTCTTCCGTGTCGTGGGTCAGTAAATAGTCGATCAGCGCGGCGGCCTGCGCGACGTCCTTGCGCGCCTTGGTTCGCTGGGCTTGGGGCCGCTCGCCGTAGACCAGTAATTTATGCAGTGCGTACTGCCGCCGCCCGTCAGCGTGAAGCGGCGGGAGACGGCTTGGGGGCAGTTGGCGCGAGGCGTTGGCTGGCCGCGTACAGCGGGACAAAACCGCTGTAGCAGCTTGCGCTGCACATGTCGCCCCAAAGAACCACCCAGGTCAGGGCACCGCTGGCCGCTTCGAATCGGCACAGGCCAGCAACACCGCTGGGGTCGCCGGCATCCCAGCAACTTGTGGCTTGCAGCCCTTCCAGTGCCCGGTACTCCTGGTCCATCTTGGCGGGGTATGCGTGCTCTTTGACCCATTTGAGCGTGCCTTCAACTTGTCGCA
Source organism: Rhodoferax sp. (assembly GCF_030697375.1). GTDB lineage: Bacteria > Pseudomonadota > Gammaproteobacteria > Burkholderiales > Burkholderiaceae_C > Allorhodoferax. The sequence continues at coordinate 112,124 of NZ_JAUYQD010000034.1, forward strand.
AGAGTCGGTCACTGCGTTCCAATGGTCTACGGATCACTTCGCCGGAAAAGTCGAGTGTCATCCGGCAGCTGCGATCCGCGCTGTCGCACATCACCGAATAAGTGAAAGTGGGACGCTGTTTCTCCGCGTCGATCGAGGTCGAAACAAAAGTGTCTGACTCAAGTTCGGCGGCGGTCGCCGCATGGGGCCATAGGCAATGCAGCGCCAAGGCGGCGAGCACCCGCATTTTTTGGAGGGCCTTCATTGGTTGATGAATAAACACGGTTGTAACCCTTGTCAAACAAGCCGGACTGCAGGCGTTTTACGCCTGCTACCAGGACCGCCACCATGTGAGTGCCCCGGTGCGCGCTTATGTGGACTTTAGGGTGGAGCAGTTGCAAGACCATGCCTTGCTGCAAGCCCCGGTGCAGGCTGACCCGTGGATGCGGCGCATCGAATGAGACAGCCTGCTGGGGGTGGTCTACTTGGCCTTGCCCATGATGGCCGCCAACGTCCCGTCGTTTTCCATGTTTGTCAGCGCTTTGGAAAATTTATCTGCATAAATTTTCCCCTCGGGAGTCGGTTGGAAGGCGTAATACACGTTTTGTTCTGACAGTTTGACTTTGGGATCGTAACTAATACCCTTCTCGCCGCTCTGTTCCAGGGCTTTGAGGCCACTGCGTTCCTCGACGACAAACGCCGCGATCCGGCCTGCTGCCAATTTTTTCATGTTGGTCGTATCGTCTTTGGCGACCTGAAAATTGATCTTCTTGTTTCCGGTTAACTCAGACGCATAGGGGTAGCCCAGCGTGATGCCGACACTTTGTCCCTCCAGATCTTTGATGGTTTTGAGATTGGCACCCTCTTTGGTAAACGCATAGTCATTCTTGACATAGATGCGAATTGACTTCGAAACCGGTCCGGGATTGACGACATCAAGTGCCGGAAAATAGCCTGCGATTGCATTCTGGGCAAAATTATCGATGGTCCTTTTGGTGGGGACCACCTCAATTTCAATCGGAAGTCCAGCCCTCTTCGCAACTTCCTTCGTTAACTCAATAAAGACCCCCTTGTCTGCGCTTTCAACCATCAGGGGGATTGGAAAAGACCCTATTTTTAGAGGCTGTTGGGCAATGGCTGATCCGCCAGCGAGGCAGCCGACAGTGAGAAGAAAAGGCGCCAAAAGGTGTTTCATGTTTATCTCTCCTAATTAAGATTAACAGGGGAAAACTTCCGACCTCCCTAACAGGCTGCTGAAATATTGGCATGCAAAGCCAGCCCTGCCTCCCGCGTGAGCGGAATTTCTCGGGACTGATTTCGTAATTTGAAACTCAGGCTCTTTTGGAGCTGATTTCCGGTTGTTTTGAGGTCGTTTTCCATCG
>NZ_JAUYQD010000062.1 GCF_030697375.1 Rhodoferax sp.
GCCACATCGATTGCCGTCGAATCACCGTTACCCACCAGATTCCAACCCGCTGTCAGGTTGATTGTTGTGGCTGCACTGGCAAGCCCCGGCAAAAGCAGACTCGGTAAAAGAAATGCACGAATAAGGTTTGAACGCATGGAAGCTTTCTGAAATGGGTGGAGTCGGAAGAATTAGGCTTTTAAACAATTCGACTTATAAATCGTTAAGGACTATATCCCCGCTAAAACAATAAAGATATCCCCCAAATGGGGGATACGCACGCATTGCGCCGGGATCATGATATGCATCAAATGCACGTTCAACATCGTTACCCTCCTGATTCTGCGGGTCGCCCCCCACCTAAGGCGACCGGACGGTACATAAATTTCCAGTCGCGATAGCTATATGATTCGGGAACCAATGGTGCGAGTTGCACAGATGATGAAGCGGCTACAAGCGGTGACAAATCGGAAGATTTACTTGGCTGGACAAGGGGATTGGGTACCCGGAGCACCGCTGCGAAATTGCTATTTTCGGGTTCGAAGTTGGCGCGTTTCAAGGGTTCACGATCTGAACGACTGTGGACGCCCATGATGCCACCCTCGGGTGCCAAAACTAAAGCCCAGTCTGCTTTTCCGCTTATGGGATCAATGAACAACCTGCGCAAATGCCTACGGGGAGTGGGCGAGCGCGGATCAAGCAACAAATCCTCCAGCGTGGACGGGTACTTCCCTGCCACCGGCCCTGATTGAAAGTAGCTGCGAATCGCCTGACGGAACTGGTTGCCCACAAAGAGCAGCTCGTCCTCTCTCTCAGCACGCTCGGTGGATGCAAGTAAACGTGCCGCGCCTACTGATCCCATCCCAAAGAAGACTACTGCAATCAGCAACCCGATATAGGTGAAGCCGACCTGACATCGCCTACCAGTTAGCATAGGCCTCGCCTAAACGGGACACCCCCTGGGCACCGCTGCGAATGTCGTAGATCACTGCCGCATCCTCAGTACCCGGGAGTGGCATCAGTTGCCAAGTTTGGGCGCTGTCGGTGATAGGATCCACAGGAATAGACCGGAGATATCGTTTTTCAATTAGATCAGGGAGTGTCTGTGGATAGACTCCACGATCGGCATAAAAGTGATCGATGGCTTCTCGGACCTGTGCAAGACTCGATTTCAATGCCGCTTCACGCGCGTCGTCAACACTGCGTAGATAGCGAGGCACCGCAATGGAAAGCAGCATGGCAATAATAGCCATGACGACCAACAACTCGATGAGCGTGAAACCACGGCGAAAAAATTTACCAGTCACGATAAGGTACGCCATTGCTGCCGGTGCCTGTACTTAGTGAATACACATCAAAAACGTCGTCACCCGCTTTCGGCGCGTCCGGTGGTGAGGCGTAACTGCGCAGGCCCCACATTTTCTTTGGCGATAACTCCGCTACCGCAAAGGGATCGCGCGGGATGCGGCGCAGAAAGTATATTTTTCTGGCATCCGGCGTCTTGGCATCGGCAACACCTTCAGTCAGCGCTGCCAATTCGGGCGGGTAGCCGGTGGCATCCACTTTGCGTGCAATACGTCCATCCTCAGTTGCTTTCCGGTACGCATCTATCGCCGTACGAATCTCGCGCAATGACTGCCGCAATTCACGCTCTTTCAAACGGTGTTCTCCATAACGGATAAAGGGAATAGCGGCACTCGCCAAAATACCGACGATTGCGACCACCACAACCATCTCTACCAGAGTGAATCCAGCACTTGCTGGATGACGAATTGAAGAATTGCGAATCACTGACTACGTATTAATTATGCAAGGGGTGGTTTATCCAGTCCAATTACCCGGACAGCTAAAATGGCTTCGTCATTGTATGGCTGTCATTTCCGTTTGTTGAAAGCTCTTCTTGTACATATCTATAGGAAATCCATGAATCGCACCTGTCAATTGGTCGTATGGTTCGCAAGTTTAATGATCAGCGTCAACAGTTCGTTGGCGCAAGAGGCTGTTAAAACTGCTAAATCAACCAAACCGCCTGCATCAACCGTAGCTCTTCCCGCTGGGATTACAGAGGAAATGTTGGCCCCCCCGCCCGTACCCCGCTTCATGCTTGAAAAGCCTGCTAAGCCACTGACGACTGACGAAATGGTTCAGCAAGCACGCGATGCTGAGATCAAAGCAGGAGTAGGACGCAAAGATATCGATAAAAAGGCGAAGGTACAAACACCAAAACCTTAGTTTGCAACGTCGTGGTCCTTACCTCACACTGTCTGCCAATTCAAATATTGGCAAATACATGAGCATGACAATACCGCCGATAAGTACCCCAATCACTACCATCATCAAGGGCTCCAAAAGTCGCACCGCTCTATCTACAGAACGTTCCAGTTCAGTATCCAGAAAGTCCGCTGCTCTCTCCATCATCTCACCCATTTTCCCGGATCGTTCACCCACTGCAAGCAAGCGCTCGCTGACCACGGTGGTAAATCCTTCGCGGTGCAAAGCCACGGAGATAGGCAGCCCCTCACTTACAGACAAAATTGCGCGTGCAATACTATGACGCGAGCGCAGGGGTGCTATTCCAGCAATCATTTGCAAAGACCGTACAGCAGGTATCCCTCCTCTCAACAGCATTCCCAGCGAGCGATAAATACGCACCAGTTCAAATGCAAGAATACGCTCGCCAAGCCAGGGGAAGCGCCATGCCATACCCATGACCCAGCTTCGAGCAATCGGATGGGCCACCAAAACCCCAAACCCCACCAACACGCCAAGACTAAGAAGGCCCGCCCTCATGGGATTCTCGGCAATGGAAAGTCCCAATCGAATGACGACTCCCGAAAGGTAGGGCATGTCATGCAAACGATCTATAAACACCACGCTGAATCTAGGCACCACATAGCCTAGCAAAAATGCAATCACCAACCCACCCAAAGAAAGAAGTAAGGCAGGGTAAATCAAAGCACCAACTAGACGACTGCGCAAAGCCTGGAATTGCGTTTCGTAAATTACAAAACGTTTTAGTGCCTCTGAAACGCCCCCAGTTTGCTCGCTGGCTTCGATAGCGGCCTGAAAAAGCGGAGGGAATATTTCTGGATAGGCCTCCAATGCTTGCGAGAATGAGAGTCCAGAGCGCAGACCCGTCTGCAATTGCGCCAATACTTGATGGTAGCTAGTGTCTAGCTCTTTCTCAGCCAAAGTATCCACCGCTTCTACCAGTTGCAATCCTGCTTCAAGCAACGACAGTAGCTGCTGGCAAAATACCAATAAGGGAAAACGAGATGTCTGCCTGCGTTTCCCCCCCTGAGACATTGTTTCGGCAGACACAAGTGTTATGCCTTGCTCCACTAAATCAATGCGTAATTGCTCCACACTGGTAGCTACCCTTTCAACAAACCGGAAACCGCTTTGCTCACAAAAAACGCGCGCACGATAACGTACCGCGCCAGTTGAGGTTTCTGTCATTTACTGATATCAGCTGCTTCACCTTCGCCACCGGGCGCTCCGTCCTTGCCAAGAGAAATGATTTCAAAATCGCCATTTGCACTTGGCGTGCGGTACAGATAAGGATTGCCCCATGGATCAGGCGGCGGCATTTTCTTAAGGTAGGGCCCTTGCCACCTAGGCTCTGTGGTTGGGCGGACAAATAGCGCATTCACCCCTTGCTCATTGGAGGGGAATTTACCGGTATCAAGACGGTATTGTTCGACCGCCTTCTCCAGCGCATCGATCTGAGCAAGGGCGGCTTTGACCTCAGACTTGCCAATCTGCGCAAAGTATCTAGGACCAACATAGCCCACCAACAAGCCAATAATGACCATCACTACAAGAAGCTCAAGTAGTGTGAAGCCTCTGTTGGACTCCATACGTAAAACAGCAAAACGGCCTTTCGGCCGGTTTGCTGTTTTCGGGCGAACAAACGCCAAGCTGCCGAAAATCATGGTTTATTAATCCAAAAACCGACGCCTGGCAAGAGCACGTTGGCGCCAAAATCCAAATATCCTTTGCTTGTAGTGTATGCAAGCAGCCCATTGGTGTTATCCAGCGATGGAGCATAGAAATACCATGACGACTGAACGCTGTTCCACGCCCAAAGGGTGGTGAGTACCGGAGCAGCAACCACTCCAGCGCTCGGCGGGGTGAGGCTCAGTCCATTGTTAAATGCACGTGGAGTCTTGTTATCCCCTATAGCGGCCAAACTCCATCCTGAATTCAATATGGACGCAAAAGATGCAGAAGTGATTGCTTCACCTGCCGGCAGTGTCGCATTAAAAATCGTTTTTGCATTCACCCAAAAACCCTCGCCACCAGCGACTGTAGTCAACACGTCGTAACCCTTGCTTGCCGCATATGCGGCTAAAGCAGCACTGTCCATACTTGGTGCATAGAAGGCCCACTTGCCAGTTGCAGAAACCCATTTCCATACGGTAATCACTTTGGATGCATCGCCAAAAGTAGCAGCCACGTCAAGTGCAGCGCTATTGCTGTTGCCAAGCAAATTCCAACCAGCTACAGCATTCAGGCTTCCGCTACCACCACCAGTAGCACCGCACTGATAACAGAAGGGAATGATGGACTGAGCCGCATGCATGGTGTTGTTGCCATCTACCACTGCCACCATCAATACGTATTTCGCACCCGCTGTTAGCGTTGGGAGTCCAGCAAAATTGATGGGAGATGGCGTTGACCCGATAAACCACAACTGCTGACCAATACTTCCATTGGCGTTGGTGGAATATACGTTCGCCTGGACTCGCATGTCGCTCGTAAGTGCGGGGGCTGTGAAGGAGACGCCCGATAGCGAGGCAGCACTTGCATCAGGGACAATCGGTATATTCGCTGGATAGTTACTGGCGTCGGCAAACCGGTCTACCGTCAAAGTGGCAACCGTAGGCAAGCCACCATTGCTGTAACTCACGGTTGAAGTACAAGTGAACGGCGTCGCCGGTTGTGCCCCCCCAAGATTCACATTGAACCACTCATACCCGGCGCTCATCGCTGAATTGAATTGTCCAGACGCCACCGCATTATTGGGACATTGAATCAGATATGAAGCATGCCCATCTCCTATGCTTCTTGGATATCGCACACCAAGACCGAAGTCCTCAGGACCTGTTCCCTTGTTGCGACTTATCCAAATCTGGTCGAAATTGGTGCCAACACCAACGATTCCAGCGCATTGAAAACAAAACGACTCTTCGCGCATTGCACCATATGTGGTATTTGTAGCGATGTCTTGTTCCTGCGTCTGCACTAACACCTTGTACAACGTGCCCGCAATCAACGTGGGGCCACCGTAAACTACCGATGTCCCTGTGAGATTGAAGGCCGACCATACGTGCACATTGTCGGCAGCGGTCTGCACATTGATTCCATAAGTGAGAGCGCCAGCAACTGTGGGTGGTGACCAACTAAATACAGGTGTAGCTTCAGTGACATTTGCGCCACCAGAGGGGTGAATATTAGTCGGGAACTTGGTGTTGTACCCATTTGCCCGCATAGAGAAGATCGTAGTGGTTACAGCCCCTACTTTAGGAGTTACGGTCGCCGTGTAAACAGTGCCAGTCGTAGGCATCGAGTTGCCAAACTGCAAGTCTGCATGCCATGACTGGTCTGACCAGTAGTTGGCTATAGCCGACTGCCCACCGCCAACAACTGTGATTCCAGACAATGTCTGCCCAATATCCTTCGCTCCGTAACTTACACCATAGCCAATCGGACCACCATTGGTCCAAGCTCCAAAATACTTCCACTCATTGGCCGCAGGTGCATCTACATAGGAGAATAAACCAGCACCCCGCGAAGCCGCAAACGCACCACCACCGTTTCCAGCTGCTGCGACCGAGTTGATCAAGTTGCTTGTCAGGCCAACGCTGTCGTTTTTCCACGTCACGCCAGCATCGTTACTGGTAAAGATCCCACCATTGCCCTCATTGTCCCAAGCACTAGCAACAAGGGTGTTGTCATCGCCAACAATTTTTACCTCCTTGATCATTTTCCCGGCCAGTCCAGGCAATTGGGTCCACGTGGCGCCGCTGTCGGTTGATTTATAAACCCCATTAGATGAAAGGGGTGCTCCTACTGCATTGGTATTGAAGGCTCCTGCATACACCGTTGATGTTGTCGCCTGATCAATCCACACATGACTGGCAGACAAATTTTGATTAGAGGAATTTTTTGGTGCAAAAGCAAAAACCCAGTTTTCACCACCATCAGTACTCTTATAAACACCAGCCTCAGTAGAAATATAAACCAGTGCACCCACCGCAGTGAGATGATGCACTTTAAGCGCATCACCACTCAACCCACTATTGCGAGCAGTCCAGCTCACACCGTCATTGGCGGAGTAGTACACACCAGCGCCATATAGAGATACGTATAACCCAGTGGCGTTACTTGAATCAATTCGCAGGCTGGGGTTACGGTAAACCAAATTCGTCGGCAATCCGACATTCATCGTTTGCCATTGCGAACCGTTGTATTTAAATATGCCAAAACTGCTGGTGGCCGCATACACAGAAGTGCCCCGCACCTGCACATGACCGTGTGCCATGCTTGGCAAAGCAGGCATCTTGCTCCACTGACTTGTAGCAATGGAGCGCTCATATACACCATCGGCTGCACCAGCGTACCATTTCCCAGTGTTGTCTACAGAAATATTGCTAATCATGCCCCCCGCCAGGCCTGCCCCTCCCTTAACCCAATTGGTACCACCATCGACACTCTTAAAAGGCCCGGCCACTGTGCCTGCGTAAAAAGTAGGTGCACTACCAAAAACAAATCTTGCCGCAGGCAGAGCACTTTCAGCAGCAAACAATGTCCAAGTGTTGCCGCGATCATTGGACTTGTAGGTGCCAGCACCATCCAACGACAAAAACAGAGTATCAATATTGTTAAAGTTGACTGCGCCCAAGGGGATCGGGTTACTGGGCAGACCCGTGTTGCTAGCTATCCAATCGGCACCGCCATTTTCAGAGACAAACACACCAGCACCTTCGACAGTGGCGATCAAGCGCAAAGTAGCTACGTTGCTGCTATTGGTATATGAAAGCCATGTGACACTGTAAATTACAGCCCCATTGGGTCCGCTGGGGCTGCTAGGGAGCGCACTCCATGTGCTGCCCGCGTCCATAGATTTGTAAATACCGCTATTGGTATTGGCCAACAGGTAATCAGTGCCTGCCGGATTCACTTGACTAATGGAATTTACGCGAGCGTTCGATGGCAACCCGCTTGCCAGCGACCAACTGGCACCCAGATCAGAATAATACACACCGCTGGCCAATTGGCAATCGGTGCCAGCTAGCAGCCGCGTGCTTAACCCACGTATCGCAGTCACATAGGTACAACCGAGCCCAGCATTAATCGGAAGGAAACTGGCGCCACCGTCCGTGCTTTTAAACACACCACCGCCACTGGTTCCAGCAAATACCTTGTACGTTGATGGGTCCGTATTGCTGGTCGTTCCAGAACTCACCAAGCCAGCTCTCACACGAAGGCTCCCCAACCCATTGTTGGACGCCGTCCAGTTGACTCCCCCATCAGAACTTTTGTGCAGCCCACCACCATCGGTCATAACCCAATACTGACCATCAGGTGTCATGTTCGAATATCGGACATAACCGCCATACCCTGGCGTACCAGAACCAGTGACAGGAACCCAATTCGCAAAGCTTGCCGCACTGAAAAGTGAAACGACAACAGCCGTTAGACCAAGACGCAGTGAAAGGGAAAGTGATTTCATGGGCCCCCCGAATTTATGGTTGAAGCAATCCTTGGAGAATCGAACCTTCGTTGCCAGGGCATCGTAGCACTTATTTCTTGCGTGTTAGCTGTTTCTTGCGCGTTAGCTCGCCGCAGCCGCATCAACGATACAAGGCTTAATCGATAAACCAACCAAAAAAAATTCTCACCAACACAGCAAAAACAACACACGCAAAAAAACCTCGTAAATCAAAAATTTACGAGGTTTTAAGTGCACCAATAATTTGGTGGGCAGTACAAGTTTCGAACTTGTGACCCCTGCAGTGTGAATGCAGTGCTCTACCCCTGAGCTAACCGCCCTGAATTCTGTTCAGGTAAGCCTAAAATTATACAACAAATTTTAGGAAACTTTACGCCACAGCGTTTTTCCGCCGCTCGATTTATCAATCTGGTTCATGACATCCTCATGGGCTCCCACTTCCTGTTCGTTGGCGGCCAGCACCGGCAAAACAAACCCACTCAGATCCACGCGCTCCGTCACCGGTCCGCCCGCATCCTCCGGCGCACTCACTTCCATAAGCAAGGCGTCTTGCCCCCGTGTGAGGTTGATATAGACATCTGCCAACAGTTCGGCATCTAAAAGCGCGCCGTGCAGGGTCCGCCCCGAACGGTCCACCTCTAAGCGATCACACAAGGCGTTCAGGTTGTTGCGCTTGCCAGGAAACATCTCCTTGGCCATTACCAGGGTATCAACCACACTGGACACATGCTCCCGGAACGCTGGACGCTTAACCAGTTCCAACTCTTTGTTCAGGAAACCGATGTCAAACGCCGCGTTGTGGATGATGATTTCCGCGTCCTGCAGATAAGCCAACAGCTCTTCCACCACTTCCGAAAATTTGGGCTTGTCACGCAAAAATTCGGTGGTAATTCCATGAATCCGCAACGCGTCTTCATGGCTGTCGCGCCCTGCATTCAGGTAGAAATGCAGGTTGTTACCTGTCAGCTTGCGGTTGACCAGCTCCACACAGCCGATCTCAATGACACGGTCGCCGCCTTCGGCATGCAAACCCGTGGTTTCGGTGTCCAGGAAAATTTGACGCATGGGAGCTGTCCTTTCCCTTTAGTGGTTCTCTTTGGCGTGGTTGATGGAGTATTTGGGTATTTCCACCACCAAGTCTTTTTGCGCCAAAAACGCCTGACAACTCAAACGTGAATTGGGCTCCAGGCCCCATGCGCGGTCCAGCAAGTCTTCTTCATTTTCATCCAAGGGATTCAGTGAGGACATGCCTTCGCGCACGATGATATGGCAGGTGGTGCAAGCACAACTCATATCGCAGGCGTGCTCAATGTTGATGTGGTTGTCCAACAAGGCTTCACAAATGGAGGTGCCCGCCGGCGCGGACACTTCGGCGCCGGCCGGGCAGTACTCGGGGTGCGGCAAGATTTTGATAATGGGCATGACTAGATTCCTGATGCAGCCTCAAAGGGCTTCAATATTTTTACCAGCGAGGGCATGCGCTATGCCCCGGTTCATTCGCATGGCGGCAAAGGCCTCGGTCGCTTGCGCCAAAGCCTTGCTGAAAGCTTCCACGGTGGCGGCGTCACTGCTGGACTTGGCAGACACCAGGGCTTGTAGAGCACCGTCGATGGTGCTGCGCTCAACGGCGTCCAACAAGTCCCCATCGGCCTCAAGCGCCGTTTGGGTCGCCATCACCAAGCGATCGGCGTCCACACAGGCTTCCACCAGTGCGCGGGTGCGCATATCCGACTCCGCCGTGGCAAAGCTGTCTTTGAGCATCTGCGCAATCTGGTCATCGCCCAGGCCGTAGGAGGGTTTCACATCGATACGCGCCTCCACACCACTGACCTGCTCACGGGCCGACACATTCAGCAGGCCATCGGCATCAACCGTGAACGTCACCCGGATACGGGCAGCGCCTGCGGTCATGGGTGGGATGCCACGCAACTCAAACCGGGCCAGACTACGGCAATCGGCCACCAGATCACGCTCCCCCTGCACCACATGCAGGGCCAAGGCGGTCTGCCCGTCCTTGTAGGTGGTGAAGTCTTGCGCCATGGCAGTCGGAATGGTTTGGTTGCGGGGAACAATACGCTCCACCAAGCCCCCCATGGTCTCTACGCCCAAGGACAAGGGAATCACATCCAGCAGCAACAAATCCCCTTCGGCATTGTTGCCAGCCAACTGGTTGGCCTGGATCGAGGCCCCCAGGGCCACCACTTCGTCAGGGTTGAGGTTGGTCAGCGGTGCGCGTCCAAAAAACTCGGCCACGGCGGCTTGCACCTGGGGCATGCGGGTGGAGCCTCCCACCATGACCACCCCTTGCACATCGGCCACCGCCAATTTGGCGTCCCGCAAGGCTTTACGCACGGCGGCAATGGTGCGGGCGGTTAAATGCGAAGTCAGTGCATGAAACTGCTCCGCCTTGACATCGAAATCGACTGTAGCCCCCGTCAATTGTGCGTGGAAAGCTACGTTTTTTGTAGCGGAAAGTGCTTCCTTGCAAACCCTGGCGGCCACCTTGAGGGACGCCTTGTCGGCCGCCGTAACGGCCTGCATACCCGTTTGTGCCAGAACCCAATCCACCAGCGCGTGGTCGTAATCATCGCCCCCCAGGGCCGAATCCCCCCCCGTGGCCACCACCTCGAAGACCCCCTGGGTCAGGCGCAGTATGGAAATATCGAAGGTGCCACCACCCAAGTCGTAGATGGCGTACACGCCTTCGCTCGCGTTGTCCAATCCGTAAGCAATGGCGGCTGCAGTGGGCTCGTTGATTAGACGCAGCACGTTCAAACCCGCCAGTTGGGCCGCGTCCTTGGTCGCTTGGCGCTGCGCATCGTCGAAATAGGCGGGCACGGTGATCACCGCGCCGTACAAATCATCGTTAAAGGTATCTTCGGCCTGGTAACGCAAGGTGGCCAAAATCTCGGCACTGACCTCCACGGGCGACTTTTCTCCCGCCACGGTATGAATCCCCAGCATGCCCGCGTGCTCTGCAAACCGGTAGGGCAACTTCCCCACGCCCTGCACATCCCCCAGGCTGCGACCCATGAAACGCTTCACGGAAGCAATGGTGTTCTCGGGGTCCAGCGCCAGATGCTCCTGCGCGGCATGGCCAATTTGACGACCACCACCTGCCAGGTAACGCACTACCGACGGCAGAATCACCCGCCCTTCGCCATCCGGCAAACATTCAGCCACACCATGGCGCACGGCTGCGACCAGGGAATGGGTGGTACCCAGGTCAATGCCCACCGCGATGCGCCGCTCGTGCGGGTTGGGGGACTGTCCGGGTTCGGAGATTTGTAGAAGCGCCATGGGGTTATTTATTCAAACTTATCAAAACCGCGGTCCAGGTCCTGCGAAAATTTCTCAATGAACATGAGTTCGCGGACCAGTGGCACGGCTGCATTGCAGTCATTTTGTACATCCAGAAGTTGGGCGCACTGCTGCAGCAAGGCCTGTTTGGAAACTTCCACGTTTTGGCGCAAAACCTCCAGTGCAGCGATATCCCGCGCGTCATCCAGCGCCTCACGCCACTCCATTTGCTGCATCAAAAACTGTGCAGGCATGGCAGTATTGGTGTGGGCATTGACGGGGGCGCCCCCCAATTCACACAAATAGGCGGCCCGCGTGAGCGGGTCTTTCAGGCGCCGGTAGGCTTCGTTGATGCGGGCCGACCATTGCATGGCCACCCTTTGCGCGGCGGCGCCTTGCACCGCGAACTTGTCCGGGTGGGCTTCACGCTGCAAAGTCTTCCAGCGGTCGTCCAACGCCGCGCGTTCCTGCGCAAATTGCTGCTTCAGGCCGAACAGCTCAAAATCGTTGGATTGGAGATTCACACCCGGAAAGACTCACCGCAGCCGCATTTGTCCCGCTCATTGGGGTTGTTGAAACGAAAACCCTCGTTGAGCCCTTCGCGGACAAAGTCCAACTGCGTCCCATCGATATACGCCAGGCTTTTAGGGTCCACCAACACCTTGACGCCGAAACCTTCAAACACCACGTCTTCGGGCGCAATTTCGTCCACGTATTCAAGCTGGTACGCCAAACCAGAGCAGCCAGTGGTTTTCACGCCCAGGCGCACGCCAACGCCCTTGCCACGCTTGGTCAGGTAGCGGTTTACATGCCGTGCAGCGGCTTCAGTCACAGTAACAGCCATGGTTCTAATCAGTTCGGGCAGAGCTTCGCATGTGCGCCCAAGTCGGCCCTGCAGAGTTTCAGGAAAGGTGTTTTTTCTTGTAATCGTCCACAGCGGCTTTGATGGCGTCTTCGGCCAGGATGGAGCAGTGGATTTTGACAGGTGGCAGGGCCAATTCTTCGGCAATCTGGCTGTTTTTTAGCGCTGCCGCTTCGTCCAGCGTCTTGCCCTTGACCCATTCGGTCACCAAAGAAGACGACGCAATGGCCGAACCGCAGCCATAGGTTTTGAAACGTGCATCTTCAATCACCCCGGTTTGCGGGTTGACCTTGATTTGCAGTTTCATCACATCGCCACAGGCGGGCGCACCCACCATGCCGGTACCGACGGAATCGTCGCCCTTTTCGAACGAACCCACGTTGCGGGGGTTTTCGTAGTGGTCTACCACTTTTTCAGAATAAGCCATATCAATACCTCTTAAATATCAGTGCGCCGGAATCAGTGCGCGCTCCACTGGATGGTGGAAATATCAATACCGTCCTGGTACATCTCCCACAAAGGACTCAACTCACGCAGCTTGGCCACGTTCTTCTTGATGGTATCGACTGCGTAATCAATCTCGGCTTCGGTGGTCCAACGCCCAATCGTCATGCGCAAGCTGCTGTGCGCCAATTCATCGCTGCGGCCCAAGGCACGCAGCACATAACTGGGCTCCAGACTGGCTGACGTACAGGCCGAGCCGCTGCTGACCGCCAAGCCCTTGATGCCCATGATCAGCGACTCCCCTTCCACATAGTTGAAACTGATGTTCAGGTTGTGCGGAACGCGTTGATCCTCGTGACCATTGATAAAAACCTGCTCAATCCCCTTCAAGCCCGCCAGCATGCGGTCATGCAGCGCCCGGATACGCACGTTTTCCGCCGCCATTTCTTCTTTGGCGATGCGGTAGGCCTCGCCCATGCCGACAATCTGGTGCGTGGGCAAGGTGCCGCTGCGCATGCCGCGCTCATGTCCGCCACCGTGCATCTGGGCTTCCAGGCGCACGCGGGGTTTGCGGCGCACAAACAAAGCTCCGATCCCCTTGGGGCCGTAGGTTTTGTGGGCGGTCAGGCTCATCAAATCGACCGGCAATTGGGACAAGTCAAATTCCACGCGCCCCGTAGCTTGTGCCGCATCCACATGGAAGAGCACACCTTTTTCACGGCACGCAGCGCCAATGGCGGCGATGTCCTGAATCACGCCAATTTCATTGTTCACAAACATGACGCTGGCCAGAATGGTGTCGGGGCGGATGGCCGCCTTGAACGCGTCCAAGTTGACCAGACCGTCTTCCTGCACATCCAGATAGGTCACCTCAAAGCCCTGGCGCTCCAATTCGCGGCAGGTGTCCAGCACGGCTTTGTGCTCGGTCTTCACCGTGATCAGGTGTTTGCCTTTGGACTTGTAGAAATGCGCTGCACCCTTCAAAGCCAAGTTGTTGGACTCGGTGGCACCCGAGGTCCAGACAATCTCGCGCGGGTCGGCACCGATGAGCGCCGCCACCTGCCCACGGGCATTCTCAACGGCAGCTTCTGCCTCCCAGCCCCAGGCGTGGCTGCGGGACGCAGGGTTGCCAAAATGGGAGCGCAACCAGGGCACCATGGCATCCACCACGCGCTCGTCGCACGGGTTGGTGGCGCTGTAATCCATGTAAATCGGGAAGTGAGGGGTTTGGTCCATGGCTGGCTCGATGCTGGCTAAACGAAATAAAAGAAAAAAATCAGGATTTGGAAAACGCGTTGCCCAAGGCAAAAACCGAATTGGGTGCGTTGATCCGAATGGGTTTGGACACCGGCATGGCGGAAATCGCACGCTTCAGGCTGGGCTGGTCTTCCACCTGGTGGCCCTTGGCCAACTGGTCGTCCACCAATTTTTGCAAGGTGACCGAGTCTAAAAACTCCACCATGCGCACATTGAGCGAAGTCCACAGATCATGGGTCATGCAACGGGCACCCTCGCCCAGGCAGTTTTCCTTACCGCCACAGTGGGTCGCATCAATGGGCTCGTCCACCGACACAATAATGTCAGCCACCGTGATATCGCTGGCCTTGCGCGCCAAGGTGTAACCACCGCCCGGTCCCCGGGTGGACTCCACCAACTCATGGCGGCGCAGCTTGCCAAAAAGCTGCTCCAGATACGACAGCGAAATCTGCTGACGCTGGCTGATGGCGGCCAAGGTCACAGGACCGCCGCTTTGGCGCAGGCCCAAATCTATCATCGCGGTGACCGCAAATCGGCCTTTGGTAGTGAGACGCATCGCATGCTCCTTCCGTCATATTTGGTTGACTATCTGACTCAAGTATAGCAAGAAACCCCGACTTTTGCTCGGGTATACCCTGAGAAACTGCCCATTGCCGCATTTTCCCGGTCGCTACAAGACCCCCAGCACATTATCGGAGCCCGGTGCACCAAAGGCTTGTTGCTTGAGAATGCCCAATTGGTCGCGCACCAGGGCCGCTTTTTCAAACTCCAGATTGCGCGCGTGTTCCATCATGAGTTTTTCCAGGCGCTTGATTTCGCGGGAAATGTCTTTCTCGCTCATATCCTCCACCTTGGCCCGCTGTACCGCGTCGCGCTCCAGGCGCTCGGCCTCTTTGCCGGCTTTTTCGCTGTAAACACCGTCGATCAGGTCCCGCACTTTCTTCACGATGGCCCGCGGGGTGATGCCGCGCTCCAGGTTGTGGGCGACCTGCTTCTTGCGCCGGCGCTCGGTTTCACCGATGGCCCGCGCCATGGAATCCGTCACCTTGTCGGCATACAAAATGGCGCGGCCATGCAGGTTGCGCGCCGCGCGGCCAATGGTCTGGATCAGGGAGCGCTCGGAGCGCAAAAAGCCCTCTTTGTCGGCGTCCAGAATGGCCACCAGCGACACCTCGGGGATGTCCAGCCCCTCGCGCAGCAGGTTGATGCCCACCAGCACATCAAAAGCCCCCAGGCGCAAATCGCGCAAGATTTCCACCCGCTCCACGGTGTCCACATCGCTGTGCAGGTAGCGCACTTTGACGCCGTTGTCCGTCAAGTACTCGGTCAGTTGTTCGGCCATGCGTTTGGTCAGCGTGGTGATCAACACCCGCTCGTTTTTCTCGACGCGGATGCGGATTTCCTGCAGCACGTCGTCCACCTGGTGGGTGGCGGGGCGCACTTCCACTTCGGGGTCCACCAGGCCCGTGGGGCGCACCAGCTGTTCCACCACTTGGCCCGCATGGTCCTGCTCCCACTGCCCCGGCGTGGCCGAGACAAAGATGGCCTGGCGCATCTTGGTCTGGAATTCTTCAAACTTCAGCGGCCGGTTGTCCAGGGCGCTGGGCAGGCGAAAACCGTACTCCACCAGCGTGGTCTTGCGTGAGCGGTCGCCGTTGTACATGCCGCCAAACTGGCCGATCAGCACATGGCTTTCGTCCAGAAACATCACCGAATCCTTGGGCAGGTAGTCGGTCAGGGTGGCGGGCGGCTCGCCGGGTGCCGCGCCGCTGAGGTGGCGCGTGTAGTTCTCAATGCCCTTGCAGTGCCCCACTTCGCTGAGCATTTCCAGATCAAAGCGGGTGCGCTGCTCCAGGCGCTGGGCTTCGACCAACTTGCCCTGGCCCACAAACTCCTTGAGCCGGTCGGACAGCTCCACCTTGATGGTTTCGACCGCCGCCAGCACCTGGGCACGGGGCGTCACATAGTGGCTGCTGGGGTAGACGGTAAAGCGGAGAATCTTCTGGCGGATGCGCCCGGTGAGTGGGTCAAACAATTGCAGCGACTCGATTTCATCGTCGAACAACTCGATGCGCACCGCCACCTCGCTGTGCTCGGCGGGGAACACATCGATGGTGTCGCCGCGCACCCGAAACGCACCGCGTGAAAAATCCATGTCGTTGCGCTGGTACTGCATGCGCACCAGTTGGGCGATCAGGTCGCGCTGGCCCGGCTTGTCACCGGTACGCAGGGTCATTACCATCTGGTGGTAGGCCTCGGGCTGGCCAATGCCGTAAATGGCCGACACCGTGGCCACGATCACCACATCACGCCGCTCCAGGATGCTCTTGGTGCAAGACAAGCGCATCTGCTCGATGTGCTCGTTGATGGCCGAGTCTTTTTCGATGAACAGGTCGCGCTGGGGCACATAGGCCTCGGGCTGGTAGTAGTCGTAGTAGCTGACGAAGTATTCGACCGCGTTTTTCGGGAAAAACTCGCGGAACTCGCTGTACAGCTGCGCCGCCAGGGTTTTGTTGGGCGCGTAGACGATGGCGGGACGGCCCAGCCGGGCGATCACATTGGCCATGGTGAAGGTTTTGCCCGAGCCGGTCACCCCCAGCAGGGTTTGAAACACCTCGCCGTCGGTGACGCCTTCCACCAGTTTGTCTATCGCCGCAGGCTGGTCGCCGGCGGGCGGATAGGGTTGGTAGAGCTCAAACGGTGAGCCGGGGAAGTGTAGGAACTGCCCGGCTGGAATCGGCACCACTTCGTCAGCAGCGGTGCTTTCCGTTGGCGTGAAGAGGGGGTTGACAGCGGGCTTGGGCATAGCGGGGCAACTCATAGTGCAAGACAACCCCGCATGGTAGCGATTTACGGGAGATCACGCCCAACCCCGACTCTAGAAATGAGCTGCACTAACTCATCCTCACACACCAGGTGCACCCCTTGCGCTAAGGCAAAGCGCCTGGCGTTCTCGGTCACTTTTCCCAAGCTCACGTACATGCATTGGTCTGCACCCTGGGCCTCTTTGGCGGCGACCAGCGCGCGCAATGCATCGGCACCGTGGCTCGCGGCTTTCCAGCGTTGGCAGCACACCAGCGTCACGCGGGCGTCCTTGCACAAATGCATGTCCACCGACTTGGTGTTCAGGCGTGTGACGGTATACCCCTGGTGGGCAAAAGCCTGCGCAAGCGCATCAGCAAAAGCGCGCCAGGACATAGCACCCAGCTCGGCCAGCACTTGCGCCACGCGGTCTGGGTTGGGTGTGTGCCTTTGCCGCCAAGCCGCCATGGCTCCGATTACCAAAAAAGGAAATCCGCCGATCACAGCCAATGCCGCATAGGGTGCGGACAGCAAGGCACCCGAGACCAAAGCAATGGCCGCCACGATCAGAAGGCTGACCCACCAGGGTGAGCGCAGCAAAATTGCAAACAACGAATTTTTGGCCATCTTCAGTTTCATATCACTTCCTGTTACCCCAAGAACCGGGCGTGCGAGGGAGTGTACGGGGCTTGGGACCGCACTTCAGTGGCCAGAACCGGCTCAGGCGTTCGCAGCGACAAATGCCAATATGGGCTCCAACTGCTCCGGTACATTGAGTGCCGGGGCATGGCCGCAGCCTGCAATCTCCATCACCTCCAACAAACCCGCCGCACCAGGACCACGATGCGCCATCGCCTGGATGGTCTCTGGCAACACCAGGTCCGACTCCGCACCGCGCAGGCACAGCACCGGCACGCTGATTGCGTCGTAATGGTCCCAAATCAGGTAATCGTCGGGATGGCTGACAAATTGCGCCACCATGGCCGGGTCGTAGTGCGGGGTGACACGGCCATCGGGCAGGCGCCGCGTCGAGGTTTCGGTCAGGCGGCGCCACTGGGCGTCGCTGAGCCAACCATAGGGCTTGTAGACCTCACGGAAAAAAGCCTCCAGCTCCAGCACGGTGTCAAACGCCGGCGGGCTCCCGGCATAGGCGCGGATGCGGTCAATGGCGGCTGCAGCCAGTTGCGGCGCGTTGTCATTGAGCGTGAGACTTTGGATGCGTGCCTGCATGCCCGGCTGCAACAAACCGCCTGCGCAGACCGTGCCAATGGCCCCGCCCATGGACGTGCCCACCCAATGGGCTTGCTCAATGCCAAGCTGGTCAAACAACTCAGCCGCAATGCGCGCATAAAACGCCAGGCAGTACTCCTGCTCGGGCAGCGGACTCCATTGGCTCAAGCCCCGCCCGATGGTGTCGGGACAAATCACCCGGTAACCCTGTGCGCTCAGGTACTCGGCCAGCTCGTCCATGTCGCGCCCCGTGCGCGCCAGGCCGTGCCAAGCCACCACGGTGGGCGCATTCCCGGCACCCCATTCGGTGTAGTGGATTTCGCGCCCTGCACAGCGCAGGTAATGGGAAGAGAACGGCATGGTCATGATTTGGCCCCTATCGCGTTGGCACGCAAGCGCCCCACAATGCCCGTGGGAAAGTAATACACCGACAGCACGAACAGCACGCCCAGCCAGAGCAGCCAGCGGTCGGGCGACAACAAGGCGGCCAGCCAGGGCAGCCCTGAGGCCGCCTCGCTGCCCAGCCGCAGCAGGTCTTGCAGATAACTTTGCGCCACCAGAAACACCGCCGCGCCGATGGCCGCACCGTACATCGTGCCCATGCCGCCAATCACCACGATCAGCAGCACGTCCATCATGATCTCGAAAGACAGCGAGGTGTCCGGCCCGTTGTAGCGCAGCCAAAGCGCCAGCATGGCCCCGGCCAGACAGGCGAACAGCGCCGACAAAATGCTGGAGGTGGTGCGGTACACCACCACGCGGTAACCAATGGCCTCGGCACGGAATTCGTTCTCGCGGATGGCCTGCAGCACCCGGCCAAACGGCGAGTTGACGATGCGCAGCAGGGCCAGCAGGAGCACCAGCGCCACCGCAAACAGCAGGTAGTAACAGAGCAGGCGCCCGTCCAGCATCACGCCCAGAAACGGCTCTTCCCTGAACTCGAAGCTGGGCGAGAGGATCTCGGGCACCTTGAAGCTCAGGCCGTCTTCGCCACCGGTGATATCCGAGAGTTGGGACGCCAGCGTCAAAAAGGCCGAGGCCACGGCCAGCGTGATCATGGCGAAAAAGATGGCCCGCACCCGCAGCGAAAACAGCCCCACCAGCAGGGCCAGCACCAAGGACACGGCCAGGGAGGACAGCAATCCCACGGCCAAGGCCTCCCAGGTCGGCCCCAGGCGGTTGGTCGCCACCGCAATGCCGTAGGCGCCGATACCAAAAAACATGGTGTGGGCAAAACTGACGATGCCGGTGTAGCCCAGCAGCAGATCGAAACTGGCCACCAGCACGATGAACACCAGCACCTTGGCGGCCACATTGAGCGCCTTCACGCCCGGGAAGATGAACGGCGCACCGGCCAGCGCGATCAGCAGCAGCACCAGCAGGACCGCCAGCACGCGGCTGCGGGGGAAGTCGTTGGAGAGAAGTCGTTGCAACATACAGAAACCTCGAATAAAGCGTGTCTTCAATCAAAAACACCGCAGAACCGGCTTGGCCGTGCTGCTGGTGTTGCCCCCTGCAAGGGGCTGAGGGCTGCGGCTCCGAGCCTGCCTGCGCAGGCTCGGACAGGCCGAAGAGCCCCGCCTCTGGCGGCTGGCACCTGGAGCGGCCACATGCAATGGGCAAGCCGGGGGGTGTTCATCGATTGGCCACCGGGTAGACCCCTTGCGGACGCCACAGCAAAATCGCCACCATCAATGCGATGTTGGAAAACAGCGCCACTTTGGGCAGCAGAAATCCGGTGTAGTTGGCCATCAGGCCCACCAGCAGCGCACCGATCAAGGCGCCCCCAGTGGAACCCAGGCCGCCGATGATGATCACGATAAAAATCAGCACATTGACCTGTGCCCCCATCTGCGGCGTCACGTTTTGCTGGTACAGGCCCCACATCACGCCGCCCAGGCCGGCGAGCGCGCTGCCCACTACAAACACACCGACAAAGAGGCGCTTGATGCGGTAGCCCAGGGACTCGACCATCTCGCGGTCTTGCACCCCGGCGCGGATCAGCAGGCCAATCTTGGTGCGGCTCAGGGTCCAGGCCAGCACCGCAAACACCAGCAGGCCCACGGCCACCGCCAGCAGGCGGTACTTTTCTATGGCGGCATCGCCCAGTAGCACCGCGCCCCGCAGGCCTTCGGGCAGGGGCAAGGCGATTTGCGCCGGGCCCCAGATCACCTTGATGAGTTCCTCGCCAATGATCATGCCGCCCATGGTGATGAGGATTTGCTTGAGGTGCTGGCCGTAGACCGGCCGCACGATGAAGCGCTCAAACGCCAGCCCCAGCGCGCCCGATACGGCCATGGCCACCAGCATGGCCGGAAACACCGCCACCAGGTTGCGCCACAGGTCCTGCGAGCCGGTCCAGTCGCCCATCAGGCCCAGCACCGTGGTGGCGACAAAGGCACCCAGCGCAATGAAGACGCCGTGGCCGAAGTTCAGCACGTCCATCAGGCCAAACACCAAGGTCAGGCCCGAGGCGATGATGAAAACAATCATGCCCATGGCCAGACCCGCCACCGTGAGCGTGAGCCAGGTGGACGGCGAACCGATGAAGGGCAAGACCAGCAGCGCCAGCGCGGGCACCAGCAGCAGCGGTTTCCAGTCGAAATCGAGCGCCTTCATGACGGGTTCCTCCCTATTGCAGTTGCTACATTTTTCATAGCTGCTTGCGCATATAAATAAAGGGCTAGAGGCACTTTTGACTCCCAATCGTTCATATGGCCAAGCCCAGCAGCGATTGCTGCAGTTGTTCGTCGTCCGCCAACGCCTGCATGGTGCCCGCGTGCACCACCCGCCCGTTGTCCATGACCGCCACTTGGTCGCCCAGGCGTTTGGCGAAGTTGATGTTTTGCTCCACCAGCAAGATGGTGGTGCCAGTGGCCTTGAGCTGGGCAAAGGCGTCGATCATGTTGTTGATGATGGCCGGGGCCAGGCCCTTGCTGGGCTCGTCCACGATCAGCAATTCGCGTGGCTCCACAATGGCGCGCGCCACCGCCAGCATCTGTTTTTGTCCGCCCGAGAGCTTGCCGGCGGGGTGGTTCCAGAACTTTTCGACCGCCGGAAACAGCGAAAAAATCCACTGCAAGCGGGCCTCATCCATCTGGCCGGCATGTTTGGCCTGGCGCGCCGCCAGCAGCATGTTTTCCTTGACGCTGAGGTCGGAAAAAATGCCCATGTTCTCCGGCACGTAGGCGATGTTCAGGCCGGCAATCTGCGGCGTGTGCATCTGCGTGATGTCCTGGCCCGCGAATGCCAGCCGCCCTTGCGATGCCTGCCACAGGCCCATGATGGTGCGCAAGGTGGTGGTCTTGCCGGCGCCATTGCGCCCCAGCAGCATGGTGAGTTGCCCCTTGGGCACCACCAGGTCCACCCCGTGCAGGATGTGGTAGGCGCCGATGTGGGTGTGCACCCCCGATAAAGTCAGAAGATTCGCGCTCATGGTGCCTTGCTCCTTCCACTGTCCGCTTGCGCCGAGGCGTCCTTGGGGTTCACCCCAAGGTACGCCTCCTGCACCACGGGCGAGGCAATCACGGTGGCTGGCTCGCCATCGGCCACCAGCGTGCCGTTGTGCAGCACGATGATGCGGTCGGCCAGTTCGCGCACCACGTCCATCTTGTGCTCCACCAGCAGAATGGTTTTGGTCTTGTCGTTTTTCAGCGCGCGGATCAGGTTGAGAATGACCGGTGCTTCGTCGTGGCTCATGCCCGCCGTGGGCTCATCGAACATATAGACCAGCGGGTCCAGCGCCATCAGCAGCGCGACTTCGAGCTTGCGCTGGTCGCCATGCGGCAAGTTGGCCACCAGGGTGTGCTGTTGGTGGTTCATGGCCACCGCGTCCAGCACCTCTTCGGCGAGCTGGGTCAGGGCCTTGTGGTCGCTCCAGATGCTCCACAGGTTCAGCCCCCGCAGATGCGCACCCGGGCGCGCCGCCTGCACCGCCAGCCGCACGTTTTCCAGCACCGACAGATTGGGAAACAGGTTGGTCAACTGAAACGCCCGCCCCAGCCCGGCCCGGGTACGGCTGGACGGGCTCTGGCCAGAGAGGCTGTTGCCATTGAGCCGCACTTCCCCCGCCGTGGCCTTGATCTGGCCCGAAATCAGGTTGAAAAACGTGGTCTTGCCCGCGCCATTGGGGCCGACGATGGCGGTCAAGGTGCCAGGTTTGAAGGTGCAACTGACCGCATTCACCGCCACGTGCCCGCCAAAGCGGACCGTCAAGTCTTGGGTAACTAACAATCTTGTTTTCTCCGGTTCAGCCAGTGGGTGCGCTCAGGGACAGGTGCCAATCACGTAGTAGTTCGGCCCGGTCATCTTCAAAGTCGTGGTGACGAAGATGTTCCACCAGCCCATGTTCTGGTTGGAACCATTGGCGTAGGCCACACCGAAGATCGGGTACGCCCGCCCAGCCAAGGTGTGTGCATAGTTGCTGGCGGTGGTGCAACTTACAACAGGCGGTGGCGTGCCCGACGTTGTGCCACTGGCGGCCAGCGAGGTGGCACCCTCGGCGCCGTTGGCGTCGGCGGCTCTCACGGTCCAGTTGTAAGTAGTGGCAGACGCCAGGCCGGTATCGTTGAAGGCCATGGCCATCACGGGCAAGGCATTGGCTTTGTTGCTGTTGCGGTAAACGTTGTAGCTGGCGGCGCCCGAAACGGCGCTCCAGCCGATCATCATGGCATTGGCACTGGCGTTCGAGGTGGTGACATTGGCCGGCGCAGGCAAGGCGGCGGGCGGTGGCGTGACCGTGCCGCCGGAGGAAACCTGGTCCACCATGGCCTTGATGGCCGCCATTTGCGGGCCGGACTTCTGGGCGTAGTTGGCACTGTCATACCCCCACCAGTCCCAGCAACTGTTGGTGGCCTGCGTGCTGGTTTGCGGGTACAGCACCACCAGGTTGTTGGTATCAGCCCAGCGGTTGTAGCCGGTGTTGCGCACATATTGCTGCTGCACCAACGTGACGTTTTGCTGGCAGCCGTGCAGAACCACATGCAAACGGCACTGCGCGCCAGAAGCACAGGCCTGGGGAATGTAGGCCCAGCCGGTGGGCGCCATGCCGTGGTTGGTGACAAACTGGCTTTGGTTGAATTCCACAAAATTGCCGGCGGGCAGGCTGCCGCTGTTGCGCGCGTTCAATGGGCCATACAGGTGCGAAAGAATTGCGCCCGCAAGGTCGAAATTGCAGTCGTTGATGTAGGGCGAGCCTTTGACGGAACAGGCGCTGCCGTAGTCGTCGGTCACCATCGCGTGCTCTGCCGCAATGTCTTTCTTGTAGACCGTGTTGGCAGCAGGTACAAAGCTGCTGTAGTAGGTTTTCAACGCATCCATCACGCCGGGTTTGACCGTGCTGTCTACCGTGCCCGAGAAGAGGTAGACCTTGGAGTTTTGCAAATGGGCCACCGGGTCTATGGTGCCGGCGCTGGCCCAATTGTTGGTGGTGCTGACCAAGGTGCTGGTGGGAATGCCAGCCGGGCTGGCCATGCAGCGCCCGGTTGCGTTGGTGATGGACCCTTGCGCGCAGTAGAACGGTCCCCCGGCCACAATGCCCGCGCCCTTTTGGAACGTGGCGGAGTAGCCCACATGCAATTGCACCGCCATGAATCCACCAGACGACAAACCGGACACCGAGGTCTGGCTGCTATCGATATGCAGCGGCGGCAGATTCACCGCAGCCAAGGCTCCGGCGCTGGCCAGCGCAGCCATGCTGGCGCTCAGACGAATGGAAAAACAAAGCATACAAGCAGTCTCCTGGTTTTAGGGGCAAAAAAATCCCTGCCCCCGTGTTTGCGGGGGAGTCAAGCGAGTTCAAAGAGTCGGGGCACTGCACCCCGCAAGACCTGTGCGCGGCTTAGCGCTTGTTGCGGACTGGAATCGTCATTTCCTCGGCCTTGATCTCACGCACCAGCTCCGGCACACCCCAGGCAAAGGCCGGGTCCACCTTGATCTTGAAGTGGTACATGCTTTGCATGGCCTGGTGGTCTTCCTTGCGGAAAGTCATCTTGCCCTTGGGGGTGTCAAAACTCATGCCTTCCATGGTCTTGATCAGGGTGTTGGCCGAGGCATCCCCCTTGCTGGCGTTCAGCGCCGCAACCACCGCCATCGCCGCCGAAAAGCCCCCGGCCGTGAAGAAGTCGGGCGGCGCCTTGAACTGGCTGTAGTGGCGCGAGACCATGGCCTCGTTCACCGCGTTCTTGGGCATGCCAAAGTAGTAGTACGCCGCGCCCTCCATGCCGGGGAACTGCTTGTAGGCCACCATGGCGGGCAGGATGTTGCCACCCGTGGCGATCTCGATGCCGTAGCGCTTCAAATCCATGTCGGCGATCTTGAACGGGTTGCCGCCGGCCCAGATGATGAAGATGACTTTGCGGCCCGGCTGGTCCTTGAGCTTGTCGATCAGGCGCTGGGCACCGGCCGTGAAGTCGGTGGTGGCCGGGGGCAGAAACTCTTCATGCACCAGCTTGGCTTTTTTGATGGCTTCCTTGAAGGCCTTCACGCCGTCGCGGCCAAAGGCCGAGTCTTGCGCCAAGGTGGCAATCGTCACACCGGCCTTGTCCAGCGCCACGGCATTGGCAATGGCGTCTTGCGAGCTGTTGCGCCCGGTGCGGAAGATGTATTTATTCCACTTGTCACCGGTGATGGAGTCGGCCACGGCGGGCTCCACCAGCAAAATCTTCTTGTACTCCTCGGCCACGGGCAGCATGGCCAGCGCCACGGGCGAAGCCGTAGGGCCCACGGCAATATCCACCTTGTCGTCGCCGTAGGCGGCGGCCAGCAAGGACTTGCCCTGGTCCGGCTTGCCCTGGTCGTCTTTCTCAATCACCACCAGCTTTTTGCCAGCCACGGTCATGGTGCCGCCGGTGGCGTAGTCCAGGCCCATCATGAAACCGGTGGCGGTTTGTTTGCCGTAGGCCTCCAGCGGGCCGGTCTTGCTGTAGATGTGGGCGATTTTGATTTCTTTGGACTGGCTGAATGCCGGTGCGGCAAAAGCGGTGGCCAAGACTGCGAGCGTGATCAGATTGCGACGTTGCATGGAAAAGTCTCCTTTTAGGGTGCAAGCCTTAACGCAACCATCGTGCCAAAGCCATAGGCTTTGATTTCATTGGATATTTTTCAACACCCCAACAAAAACGTCTAATATTCAGACAATAAATATGCCTGAATATCAGACATATGTACAAATATTAGTCAGGGTTTACCATACGCCCGTACAGGGTGGCACGTGAAATGCCGAGCAAGCGCGCGGTGGCCAGCTTGTTGCCCTGGGTCGCCACCAGCGCCGCCGCAATGGCGCGTTGCTCCAGTTCCGCCACCTGCTCCGCCAGCGGGCGCAGCAGGTCGGCGCCGCCCGCCGTGCTGGGCTGGGCCAGCGCGGGGGCGATGTCTTCCAGCCCCGAGCCGCGCAAAATCTTCTCCAACTGCGCCGCGTCAATGCTGGGCAAGTCGCAGGACAGGGCCGCCTGCTCCAGCACGTTGCGCAGCTCGCGGATGTTGCCGCGCCACTTCTGCCCCGCCAGCAAGGCCAGTGCATCGGGCAGCACCTCGGGCTGGGCGCTGCCGCTGCGCAAGGCCATGTCTTCGCTCAGTGACTCGACCAGCGCGGGAATGTCGCTGCGGCGCTCGCGCAAGGAAGGTACGCGGATCGGCAGCACATTGAGGCGGTAAAACAGGTCCTCGCGGAACTTGCCCTCGCGCACCAGCGCCGCCAGGTCGCGCGAGGTGGCAGCCACCACCCGTGCGTCGAAGGGCACCAGGCGGTTGGAGCCCAGGGGTTCAATCTCTCCTTCTTGCAGCGCACGCAGCAGCTTGGCCTGCAGGCCCTGGGGCATGTCGCCTATTTCGTCCAGAAACAAGGTGCCGCCGTCGGCCAGCTTGAACTTGCCGTCGCGCCCCTTGCGGTCGGCACCGGTGTAGGCGCCAGGGGCCACGCCGAAAAATTCGGCCTCCAGCAGGGTGTCGGGCACCGCCGCGATGTTGACACCCACAAACGGGCCTTGGGCGCGGTGCGACAGGGCATGGATGGCATGCGCCAGCAGTTCCTTGCCAGTGCCCGTTTCCCCCAGCAGCAAGACCGGGCTGCTGGACTGCGCCGCGCGGCGCGCCTGGCGCTTGACCTCCACGGCGGCGGCGCTGGTGCCCACAAAGCTGGCCAAGGTGTATTTGGATTGGCGTGCACCCTGTTTGCCACCGATGCGCTGCACCGCCAGCTCCCGGCGGGCTTCGTCCAGGTCGCGCTGCAGCAGGGAGAACTTGGCAATTAGGGGCTGCAAATGGGTTTCGGGCTGGTCAAACAGCACAATGCCCAGCGCGCCAATGACCACGCCCGCCGAATCGCGCAGCGGAATGCGGCTCACCACAAAGGTGCCCGCGCGGTTGGTCAGCAGGTCGATGAGGATGGGCTTGCCAGTCTCCAGCACCTGGTGCATCTGCGTGTTTTGCACCACGGCCGACACCGGGTGGCCCACAAACTCGTCTTCATGCGCAAAGCCCAGCGCCGGCAAAAACCGCTTGTACTGGTCGTTGATCCAGACCACGCGGGCCTGCCGGTCCACCAGCATCATGCCTTCGCTGGCGCTGGCAAACAGCCCAAACATGGAGCGCGCGGCCAGCTCCAGAATGCTCTGGGCGTCGCGGGGTAAAGAGTCGGTCGGGTTCATGCCTAGATGTTACCGCGCAGGCCACAGTTCAGAAAAATGCTTTCGCTATCTTTTTAATAGCTGCTTGCGCTTATTTTACGGGGGCTGGAGGCCTATTTCATCATCAAATGCATCCATCCACGGACACACCGCGCCGCGATGCCGCCCGCGCCGTCAATCCAGGGTCTGCCGGTAGCGTTTGAGCGCCACCGTGCCCGCCACGGCCAGGAAAGCGAGCATGGGCCACAGCTCGGGCAGCAGTTGGTCCACGGTATTGCCCTTGAGCAGAATGCCGCGCACGATGCGCAGGAAATGGGTCAACGGCAGCACCTCGCCAATCCACTGCGCCCACTCGGGCATGGCCCGAAAGGGAAACATAAAGCCTGACAAGAGCATGGAGGGCAAAAAGAAGAAAAACGTCATCTGCATGGCCTGCA
This sequence comes from Rhodoferax sp., assembly GCF_030697375.1. GTDB lineage: Bacteria > Pseudomonadota > Gammaproteobacteria > Burkholderiales > Burkholderiaceae_C > Allorhodoferax. The sequence continues at coordinate 26,674 of NZ_JAUYQD010000062.1, forward strand.
ACTGGTTGCGTGCCACGGTGGAAAAGGTAAACCCCACCGCCAAATTGGCCACAATGAACACGCCAATCATGGCCATGAGCAGCGCCAGGCTGCCCACCATGGGCACCTGGAACAGCAAGAACGCCGCCACCATGATCACGCCCAGCTGGATGTAGCCGATCAGCACGTAGGGCAGGATTTTCCCCACCATCACCTCCGAGGGCCGCACCGGGGTGGCCAACAGGTTTTCCATGGTGCCGCGTTCGCGCTCGCGGGTCATGGCCAACCCCGTGAGCATGACCATGGTCATCGTCAAAATGGTGCCAATCAGCCCGGGCACGATGTTGTAACGCGACAGGCCCTCCGGGTTGTAGCGGCGGTGGATGCGCACCTCGTACGGGGGCGCCGCCGTTTGCAACGCGCGCAAGGGGCCAACCAGGTCGTGGCGCAGCGCCAAGCCCGACACGGCACTCAGCGCCGCAATCGCATTGCCCGAAGCGGACGGGTCGGTGGCGTCCACCGACACCAGCAGGGCGGGATGTTCACCCCGCACCAGTTTTTGGGTGAAATCGGGGGGAATGACCACCAAAAACTGCACCCGCCCGGACTCCACCAGGGCCTCGCCCTCCCGCTCGCTGGTGCCGGTGTGGTCGATACGGAAATAACCCGTGTTTTGCAGCGCCGCAACGATGCTGCGCGACAGCGGGCCGCTGTCGGTGCTGACCACGGCGGTGGGCAGGCCCTTGGGGTCGGTATTGATGGCGTAGCCAAACAGCACCAGTTGCAAAATGGGCACCCCCACCGCCATGGCGAAGGTCAGGCGGTCGCGCATCATCTGCTGGAATTCCTTGATGAAAACCGCCAGCATGCGGTTCCAGGAGAAGCGGGTGTTCATGGCGTGCTCATGGTGTGCTGTTCACGCGAAGTTGTCCTGTGCTTGCCCCACCAGGCGCACAAAAGCGTCTTCCAGGTCGGCGGCCCCGGCCGCGGCCACAATCTGCGCGGCCGTGCCTTGCGCCAGGATTTTTCCGTAGGCAATGTAGACCAATTCGTCGCAGCGCTGGGCCTCGTCCATATAGTGGGTGGACACCAGCACCGTGATGCCCTGCCCGGCCAGCACATGGATCTGGTCCCAGAACTCCCGGCGGGCCTTGGGGTCCACGCCCGCTGTTGGCTCGTCCAGCAGCAGCAAGCGCGGTGCATGGATCAGGCACGCCGCCAAGGCCAGGCGCTGCTTCCAGCCGCCCGACAGTGCGCCGGCCAGTTGTTGTTGGCGCGCCGTGAGGCCCAGCCGCTCCAAGGCCAGGTCCACCGCCTCGCGGCGACGCGGCAATTCAAACAGGCGGGCCACAAAGTCCAGGTTTTCGCGGATGGACAGGTCCTCGTACAGGCCAAATTTCTGGGTCATATAACCCACCTGGCGCTTGATGGCGCCGGCCTGGGTGCTGATGCCCAAGCCCAAACAAGTGCCCGTGCCTGCGTCGGGCGTGAGCAATCCGCACAGCATCCGGATGGTGGTGGTTTTGCCGCTGCCGTTGGGGCCCAGAAAGCCACAAATCCGGCCCTCGCCCACCTGCAACTGGATCTGGTCCACCACCGCCCGCCCCGCGTAGCGCTTGGTCAAGCCACTGACATCTATCGCCAATGGGCTCACGGTGTGGCTCCCGCAGGCGCCGGGCGCACATCCAGGGGTTGGCCGGGGTGCAATCGGCCCGGCTGCGCGGGGTCCGGCTGCGCTTCGACCATGAACACCAGCTTGGCGCGCTGCACATTGGAGTAAATCACCGGTGGCGTGTATTCGGCCTGGGTCGCAATCCGCGTCACGGTGGCCGCAATCGGCGCTCCGCAGCCATCACACCCTAGCAGCACCTGCTGTCCCGCAGACACATGCGTGATTTCGGCTTCGGGTACAAAAAACCGCGCTTTGATATTGGCGGGGGGCAGCAAAGCCAGAACCGGCTGCCCCGCGGGTACAAATTCCCCGGGCCGAAAGAACACATCGGCCACCAGGGCGCTGGTCGGAGAAAACTGCTGTTTTTGCGTGGCGCGCCATTGGGTTTGGCGCAGGGCCTGTGCCGCCGCCGTGGCCGTGGCCTGGCTGGCCACGCGTTCGTCCACACGGGCGGGCAAGCGGGCCACCCGCAGGGCCGCCGTCAACTCTGCCACGCGGGCTTGCGCTTGGCGCACGGCGGTGGTGGCGTCGTCCAGGCGCGCTTGGGAAACAAAGCCTTGCGCCACCAGTTGCCGCTGGCGCGCCAAATCGCTCTGCGCCAGGGCGGCATGGGCCTGGGCCTGGGCGAGCTGCGCCTCGGTGATGGCGATTTCGTCGCTCCGACGGCCCTTCTCCGCGTTGGCCGCTTGTGCACGGGCGCTCGCCAAGCGGGCTGCGGCCTCATCACTGGCAGCACGCTCGACCTCCGCATCCAGGGTGAACAAGACCGCGTCTTTGGGCACGTGTTGCCCCGCTTGCACCGCCAGCGACTCCAGGCGTCCGGCCAGCGGCGCGGCAATGTACACATAGTCGCCCTCGGCGTAACCAGACCAGTCGGCTGCCGGCTTCTCAGCGCAAGCTCCGGCCAGTAATAGCAAAGGCAGCAGCAGCCAACGTGGTTGTGCTTTCGGGTCAGGTCTGGCCATGCTGCAATTCCTTATGGGGTGTGGTCAATGCCGCAAGTGCCCGATCGACCCGCTCAGCAATCCCATGGTCACTGAGCACGTCGGCCTGCACTTGTACGGAAAGTTGCGGGGGAGCGATGCCCAGCTGAATAGCTCTGGGCGCAATCAGCATGGGGGCCACCACGGCACCCATCAAAAAAGTGAACCGTTGCATGGGCGCCATGGGGACCAGATCACCCTCTTGCGCGGCTTGTTCCAAGAGGCCCAACAGCAGCAGCACATGGCGGGACCCATTGTTTTGGAGAAATTGCAAAGCGACGGGTTCCTGCTGCCCGGCATCCGACCACACCCGCCCCAACCACGCACCATGCTCGCACATCAATCGGCCCAGAAGGCACAAAGCTTGACGTACACGCTGGATGGCCGTCCCCCCCTGTGCGACCTGCGCCTGGAGTTGCAGGAACAGTTCGTCGTACATCTGCTGCAGGAGCACCCGCAAAAAGTTGTCCTTGCTTTGAAAATGGTAGTGAAACATGCCCACATTCACCTGCGCATGCGCGGCCAGCCTGCGCAAGGACAATCCCGCGCAGCCGTGCTCAGGGAACAACCTTCTGCCGCTTGCGAGCAAAACCTGGTCAATATTGCGAGACGGACGGGGCATAGAGGCGACAAAACTCACTTTTTTATTAGTCATACGACTAATAACTTCAGTCTGCTCCCGTGCTGTACTGCAGTCAAGTGCTTGTTACGAAATGATGTATTTCGTGGCGTTTAGAAAATATCAACTAAATTGCTGCAACGCAACAAAAACTTCTTGCGCAGACCCGAGATATCCCTATAATTCAAATTATGCTGCACTGCAACATGAATCCTGCGAAAGCTTGGTTACGGCGCAGATAGTGAATTTTTACCTCAACTTTTGGAGAATTTAATATGCTGACCGTCGAACAAGTCATGGCTTCCCACAAAGCAAACATCGAAACCCTCTTGGGTTTGTCTTCCAAGGCTTTTGAAAGCGTTGAGAAAATCGTTGAACTCAACCTGACCGCGTCCAAAGCGGCTCTGGCTGAAACCGGTGACCATGCTAAGGCCATCCTGAGCGTGAAAGACGCACAAGAACTGCTCGCACTGCAGTCTGGCTTGCTCCAGCCCTTGGCTGAAAAGACCGCTGCATACAGCCGTCATCTGTATGACATCGCAACTGGCGCTGGTGCTGAATTCAGCAAAGCTTTCGAAGGCCAGGCAGCCGATGCACAAAAGAAGTTTGTGGACATGGTTGACAGCGCTGCCAAGAATGCGCCCGCAGGTTCCGAGTCGGCTGTTGCCATGATGAAAAGCGCAGTATCGTCCGCCAACAACGCTATGGAATCTGTGCAAAAAGCGGTCAAACAAGCGACTGAAGTTGCCGAAGCAAACTTCAATGCGGTGGCCGCCACTGCAACCAACGTGACCAAGCAAGCTGCTAAAAAGCGTTAATGAAAATTCATTAGGGGAATTAAGCGGGTGTTTTGGAGAACGCCCCCTAGCAAATAAGGGAAAACCCTGACATAATTCACCCTAATCAGAAACACATGTGTTTCTACCGGTTGTCTCCTCGGGTCCTTTCGAAACCATCAGGTTCAGGGATCCCTTCAGGGCCTCGTTGCAAAACGAGGCCTTTTTTTTTGCTTCAACTAATGGGATTTAAGGGCAATAGCAGTCCGCAATTGGGGAAGCATTTGCAACATGGCTTGCCGCCCCGCCTCAATAGAGCGTTTGCGGGCGCCAAAGTCAGAACTCGAAATACCTTGCAGTGCGGGACGCACCACCACATCCGCGTCTTTGAGTTCCAGGCTATTGATGCTCTTGCCCATAATCGAGAAGGTCTGCATCAAAATCTCCAGGCTGCCACCCGACAGGTTGCCGTCCGGGGGACTCGATATATCCACTGCAATCACCAACTCTGCCCCCATTTGACGGGCTGCGCGCACCGGTACCGGCGACACCAATCCACCATCCACATAGTCACGCCCGGAAATCTTGACCGGTTGGAAAACCGCTGGCACGGCACTGGAGGCCCGAACAGCCGTTCCGGTATCACCGCGCTGAAACAACATGCTCTGGCCGCTGTTCAAATCGGTGGCAACAATTCCCAGGGGCAAAGGCATGCTTTCGATCAATCGGGAATTCACTTGGCCATTGACATACTTGGCCAACGCTTCGCCACGCAACATGCCTCGGCTGAAGATGGGAAGTGTCCAGTCGGCAATCGCCGCTTCTTCCATGGTTTCTGCTACACGCTGCAACTGCGCCCCTGTCTTGCCACTTGCGTAGATAGCAGCCACCAGACTCCCGGCGGATGTGCCCGCCACCAAGGTTGGGCGAATTCCCGCCTCTTCAAGCACCTGGATCACGCCCACATGTGCAAAGCCTCGGGCGGCGCCGCCACCTAAGGCAAGTCCAATACGAGGAGGAACCTTGACCACCACGGCCACGGGTGGCGACACGGGCACCTCTGCTGGAACCACCGGTACTGGAACCACAGGTAATTGTGGTGGAGTCGCGGCACAACCAACGAGTAAAGCGGCGCTAAACAAAAAAAATAACTTCATGGATTGGGCCTTTCAAGCGCACAAGCGAGGGAGATGCAGCCAAGGCACGAATCGCCAGGATATTAAAAATCAAAGCCGATCTTGGTCATCACACGGGAGCCCAGTTATTTCTGCGGGCACAGCAGCACCCCGCTTTGAACTTCACCGATAGTATCGAGTTCAGACTTGACCCAGCGGCCGGGGTGATCCAAGTGCGTTCAGCAAGTCGGCTGGGGAGGAGTGACTTTAACGTCAACCGAGTGCGGGGACGAGCGATTCGGGCCCAGTTCACACAGAACTGAGCCCGCTCCTACGCATCTAGCTTGCCGTAGCTTCTTCTGGCTTCGATTTACCTTCTTTTTTAGGCAGTGGCTGGATATCAAGCAACACTTCGGTCTTGCTTTCGTCCTTGTCGTCCAAATCGACCGTCAGCCGCCCGCCTTCGGTCAAACGACCAAAAAGCAACTCATCCGCCAAGGCACGGCGAATAGTGTCCTGGATAAGCCTCTGCATGGGGCGTGCGCCCATCAGTGGATCAAAGCCCTTCTTGGCCAGATGCTTACGCAACTTGTCGGTGAAAGTGACATCCACTTTCTTCTCCGCCAACTGGGTCTCCAGCTGTAGCAGAAACTTATCAACCACCCGCAAAATAACGTTTTCGTCCAACGCCTTGAAACTCACCATCGCATCCAGGCGATTGCGGAACTCTGGTGTAAACAGACGTTTGATGTCGGCCATTTCATCACCCGACTCACGCGGATTGGTGAATCCGATGGCTGCCTTGTTCATGGTCTCGGCCCCCGCATTGGTCGTCATGACAATGATGACATTGCGGAAGTCGGCCTTGCGCCCATTGTTGTCGGTCAGCGTTCCATGGTCCATCACTTGCAACAAAACATTGAAAATCGCCGGATGCGCTTTTTCAATCTCATCCAGTAACAACACGCAATGCGGCTTCTTAGTGATGGCTTCGGTCAATAGCCCCCCCTGGTCAAAACCCACATAGCCGGGAGGCGCACCAATCAACCGGCTTACGGCGTGTTGCTCCATGTATTCGCTCATGTCAAAACGAATCAGGTCAATGCCCATGATGTAGGCCAGCTGCTTGGCAGCTTCCGTCTTGCCAACCCCGGTAGGTCCACTGAACAAGAAAGAACCAATGGGTTTGTCACCCTTACCCAAGCCGGAGCGAGCCATCTTGACTGCAGACGCCAGCACATCCAGCGCCTTGTCCTGCCCAAACACCACACTCTTTAGGTCGCGTTCAAGGGTTTTGAGCTTGCTACGATCATCGTTGGACACGTTGGCTGGGGGAATACGGGCAATCTTGGCCACAATCTCTTCCACCTCGGCCTTGTTAATGGTTTTTTTGCGCTTGCTTGGCGACAAAATGCGTTGGGCCGCACCAGCCTCGTCAATCACATCAATCGCCTTGTCTGGCAAGTGGCGGTCATTAATATACTTTGCGCTGAGTTCCGCCGCCGCTTGCAAGGCTGCTACGGCGTACTTCACGTTGTGGTGTTCTTCGTACCGGGACTTAAGTCCTTTGAGAATTTCAACCGTCTGATCAATCGTGGGTTCAACCACGTCCACCTTTTGGAATCGGCGGGACAAGGCGGCGTCTTTCTCAAAAATGCCACGGTATTCCGAAAAGGTCGTAGCTCCGATGCACTTCAGTTGGCCAGAACTGAGGCTGGGCTTCAACAAGTTCGATGCGTCCAAAGTACCTCCCGAGGCCGCACCTGCACCAATCAAGGTGTGAATTTCGTCTATAAAAAGCACTGCGTTGGGCTTGTCTTTGAGAGATTTGAGAACCGCTTTCAGCCGTTGCTCGAAATCACCGCGGTATTTGGTTCCTGCCAGCAAAGCGCCCATATCCAAGGAGTACACAATGGATTCCAGCAAAATCTCTGGCACATCGCCCTGCGAAATTCTCCACGCCAAGCCTTCAGCGATGGCCGTTTTACCGACGCCAGCTTCTCCAACCAACAAAGGATTGTTCTTGCGCCGACGGCACAGAATTTGAATGACGCGCTCAACCTCGTACTCACGCCCAATCAAGGGATCAATCTTTCCGTCTTTTGCAAGCTGATTCAGATTTTGTGTGTACTGCTCCAAAGGCGAGGATTTTTCATTCTTTTCATTGCCGCCCTCTTCGCTTTCTGCGGGGTTTTCACTGCTTTTGGTCGCCTCCGGGGGATCATTTTTTTTGATACCGTGGGCAATGAAATTCACGACATCCAAACGTGTCACACCTTGTTGGTGCAAGTAGTAGACCGCATGCGAATCTTTTTCCCCAAAGATCGCCACCAACACATTGGCACCGGTCACTTCCTTTTTGCCACTGCCCGTGGATTGCACATGCATGATGGCCCGCTGAATCACGCGTTGAAACCCTAAAGTCGGCTGGGTGTCCACGTCATCACCACCCGCAACTTGCGGGGTGTTGTCTTTGATGAAATTTGATAACGACTTGCGCAAATCATCGATATTGGCGGAGCATGCCCGCAGCACCTCGGCGGCACTAGGGTTGTCCAGCAGCGCGAGAAGCAGGTGCTCCACCGTAATAAATTCGTGGCGCTGCTGCCGCGCTTCCACAAATGCCATATGCAGGCTAACTTCCAATTCTTGGGCAATCATGTGATCTCCTTTAGCCTTGCTTTGATACTTAACTGTAATCCGATTTCGATACCACTACGCAACAGATGCCATCATTTCTCTAAATTTCAACAGGCTCACTAATGCATTGCAGCGGGTGTCCCGCTTTGTTGGCAGCCTCCAAAACTTGGTCTACTTTGGTCGCAGCCACGTCTCTGGAGTAAACACCGCAAACGCCTCGTCCATCCAAATGGATCTTCAACATGATCCGCGTCGCCGCCTCCAAATCTTTTCCAAAATACTCTTGAATCACAACCACCACAAATTCCATTGGGGTGTAGTCGTCATTGAGCATAACAACTTGGTACATCGGCGGGGGTTTGGCTTTTTGTGTTCGCCTCTCCAACACAACGGAGTCGCCCTCTCCCAAGTCAGGTTGAAGTGCCGGTTGTATCTTGGGAATTGCAGGGGGTTTACTTGCCATGATTTCATTCTATCGGGCGTGCCGATGTCACGCTGCGTCTAGCCAAATTAGTAGCGAAATTTACACATTCAAGTCAAGCCACAAATAAAAACCGCTCTATACCTACTGGCATAGAGCGGTTTCAATGGCGATGCGATCTGACCCTTCAGACCAACGACCGCACGTGTTTACATATTGTCAATCATCACCTGCCCAAAGCCAGAGCAACTGACTTGCGTGGCTCCATCCATCAAACGGGCAAAGTCGTAGGTGACTTTCTTGCTGTTGATCGATTTTTTCATGGAGCTGATGATCAGATCGGCTGCTTCAAACCAGCCCATATGGCGCAGCATCATTTCGGCGGACAAGATTTCGGAACCTGGGTTCACATAGTCTTTACCAGCGTACTTGGGGGCGGTGCCGTGGGTGGCCTCAAAGCAGGCAATGGTGTCGCTCAAGTTCGCACCTGGGGCAATACCGATGCCGCCGACCTGGGCAGCCAGTGCATCAGACACGTAATCGCCATTGAGGTTCAAAGTGGCAATCACGCTGTATTCGGCGGGACGCAGCAAGATTTGCTGCAAGAAGGCGTCCGCAATGCTGTCTTTGACGATGATGTCTTTGCCAGTCTTGGGATTCTTGAATTTGCACCATGGACCGCCGTCGATCAACTCGGCACCAAACTCTTTTTGCGCCAATGCGTAGGCCCAATCACGGAAGCCACCTTCGGTGTACTTCATGATGTTGCCTTTGTGCACGATGGTCAGGCTTGGCTTGTCATTGTCGATGGTGTATTGCAGAGCCTTGCGTACCAAACGCTCGGTGCCTTCACGTGACACGGGCTTGATGCCAATGCCGGAGGTGTTGGGAAAGCGAATTTTGGTCACAGCCATCTCGTCTTGCAAAAACTTGATGATTTTCTTGGCTTTGTCGGACTCGGCTTCGAACTCGATACCGGCATAGATGTCTTCCGAGTTTTCACGGAAGATGACCATATTGGTTTTGTGCGGCTCTTTTACAGGGCTGGGCACGCCGTCAAAGTACTGGATGGGGCGCAGGCAGACATACAGGTCCAGCTCTTGGCGCATGGCAACATTCAGTGAACGGATTCCGCCGCCAACAGGTGTGGTCAATGGGCCCTTGATGGACACCACGTATTCACGGAGCGCTTGCAAGGTTTCTGCTGGCAACCAGACGTCGGGGCCGTAAACGTTGGTGGATTTTTCACCGGCGTAGACTTCCATCCAGTGGATCTTCTTCTTGCCGGCGTAGGCCTTGGCCACGGCTGCGTCCACCACCTTGATCATCACGGGGGTGATATCCAGACCGGTACCGTCCCCTTCAATGAAAGGAATGATCGGCTGGTCGGGCACGTTCAAGGACATATCCGCGTTGACGGTTATTTTTTGGCCTTCGGCAGGGACTTTGATGTGCTGGTACATGAAAAAAAGATCTCCGTGAATTGGGGGAATCGGATTTACCTGAGAAAGGCCAATTGAGGCGCTTCTAGAAGTGTGGGGAATTCTAGTCCCAAAAAATTACTCATTACTGTCAAACCGCGAGATTGAAAGCATCCCATACAGCTTCTGCTGCCAGCAAGAATAAAAAGCGGCTGCCATACGAAAATGTCCGCTAAAGTTGGTATTTTTCTTTGCTAATCGACAACAGCCACTTAAGTCAACTTTAAAAAAATGAAATATTTTGCAATCGGATTGTTAGGGCTGGTGGCTCTTCTGGGCGGCACGGCCTACGCCCAAAACACCCCCCAGATGAATCTGCAGCGGATCAAGCTTTCCGCAGGCATGCACCTCATTGATACCCAGATCGCCGGGACCCCCGAACAACGCTCTATTGGTTTGATGTACCGCAAAGAAATGCCACAACATGAGGGAATGCTTTTTGTTTTTGAACAAGCCTCCGTGCAGTGTTTCTGGATGAAGAACACCCTACTTCCATTGACTGCTGCCTTTGTCTCGGACGACGGCACCATCGTGAATCTGGCCGACATGAAACCGCAAACCACCGACTCCCACTGTTCAAAACAACCGGTGCGTTATGTGCTGGAAATGAACCAGGGCTGGTTTGGAAAAAAGGGAATCAAAGAAGGAGCCAAGCTAGGTGGAAAGCCATTCGAAGCCAGGTAATGCTATATTTTCAATAGCTGTTCACGCATATTGCTAAAGGGCTACAGCCCGATTCGCCTAAAAAAAAGCCACCCGAGAGGTGGCTTTTTTTATTTTTAACAAATTCAGGCGAAATTGGCTTCCGCAAAGCCCCAGTTCACCAGTTTATCGAAGAATGTTTCCACGTACTTCTGGCGCAGGTTGCGGTAATCGATGTAATACGCATGCTCCCAGACGTCCACGGTCAGCAGTGCCTTGTCTGCGGTCGTCAGCGGTGTGCCAGCTGCGCCCATGTTGACAATATCCACGCTACCGTCGGCTTTTTTAACCAACCAGGTCCAACCTGAGCCAAAGTTGCCAACAGCGGATTTCACGAATGCTTCCTTGAAGGCACTATAGGAACCCCACTTGGCATCAATTGCTGCAGCCAAGGCACCTGAAGGCTCGCCGCCGCCGCTGGGCTTCATGCCATTCCAGAAAAAAGTGTGGTTCCAGATCTGCGCAGAATTGTTGTAGATACCGCCACTGGACTTTTTGATGATCTCTTCCAGCGCCATGTTTTCAAACTCAGTACCTTTTTGCAGGTTGTTGAGGTTGACCACATACGCATTGTGGTGTTTGCCATGATGGTACTCCAGGGTTTCTTTGGAGTAGGCGGGTGCCAAGGCATCAATTGCGTAAGGCAGTGCGGGCAAAGTATGTTCCATGAAATCCTCAAGGTTGGTTTGCAAAAAAGCCTGATTGTAGAAACTAATTGACTTTTCGATTGACAACGGTCAAGTCAACCCCACCATCGGCAAGGGTTGCATGAACCCGTAGACCAACTTGCGCCTGCGCCACACTGCTCAACGCATGGCCATTTTCCAGCGTCAGCCAAGCGTAGCCACGTTTGAGAACCAGCGAGGGGTCCAGCAAATCCAGACGTAAGGCCGAGCGCGCGGTTCGCTCGCTCTGACGCTGCAAAGCACGACTGAACGCCGCTGAAAAATTCTGTTGCACACGGGTCCAATCCGCACGTTTGGATTGCAAGCCCAGCTGGAACGCATGCGCCATTCTTTGTTCCGCAGAGCCTAACCTTAACCGCTGTCGGCTCGCCAACCCCGACGGCCGACCAAGACAGCTCGCGACAAAGTCCAACCGCTGGGCCTGCCGGTCCAAGCTGCGTACCAGTGCATCGCGCAGGCGGTCTTCCATTACGGTAACGGCATTGAGCCATGCCTGCGTAGGCTGCGACACCAACTCCGCCGCCGCAGTTGGCGTGGGTGCCCGCAAATCGGCCACAAAATCTGCAATGGTGAAGTCGGTTTCATGCCCGACACCACAGATGATGGGCACAGGGCTGCGGACCATGGTGCGGGCCAATTGCTCGTCGTTGAAGGCCCACAAGTCCTCCATGGCGCCGCCACCACGCACCAGCAAAATCACATCGATGCTGACCTGATCACCATGGGAACCATTGGCCAGGGCATATAAACTTTCGAGTGCTTGGTTGAGTTCACGCGGCGCATTGTCACCTTGGACCGCCGCGGGCGCCAGCACCACAGGAATGTGCGGCACCCGCCTTTGCAACGCAGTTACCACATCATGCAAGGCGGCGGCCCCCAACGAGGTGATGACGCCAATGCCCCGCGGCATGACAACCAGTGGGCGTTTACGCTGCGCATCAAAAAGCCCTTCGTGCTCCAGCTTGGCCTTGAGCCTGAGGAATTGCTCAAAAAGGGTCCCTTGCCCTGCCCTGCGCATGCTTTCAACGACCAACTGCAATTCCCCGCGCGGCTCGTAGACACCCAAGCGCCCCCGCACCTCCACTCGGTCACCGTCGCGGGGCTGAAAATCCAGCAAGCCAGCGGCACGCCTGAACATGGCACAACGAATCTGGCCGCTTTCGTCTTTCAGCGAAAAATAACAATGCCCGCTGGTCGCACGCGAAAACCCACTGATTTCGCCCCCCACACTGACGGGATTGAAACGTGCGTCCAAGCTATCGGCAATGGCCCTGCACAAGGCCCCCACTTGCCAAACCCGTGCTGCAGGCGCTGGTGAGGCGATCTCAAACACCGCACACCCCATATTGAAAGGCCAACTGCGGCTGGCACCTTTTCCACAATCCCCAGGAGGCCATGCAGGGGCGAATAATGTTCGGACAAGTCCATCCGCTTTTGTGAATCAACTTTGATTTCATTGAATTTTTTATTGCCTCATTTGTCATCAATCTGTCAAAACGACGCACCGGCGCGGGCTCAGGGTGGCTTCACCTCAAGTTACACACAAAGTTATCCACACGATTTGTGGATTGCAGACACTACAGGCTGCGCCATAATCGCACAGCATCTCATCTGCGCGGAGTGACCATTTGTTTTCCATCATACAAGCCGCGGGCTGGCCGATATGGCCCTTAATTGCCTGCTCCATACTGGCCATGGCCATCGTTATAGAACGCTTTGTGAGCCTGAAGGCCAGCAAGGTTGCACCACCGCGACTATTGGAAGAGGTACTGGGGGTAACGCGCGCCAGCGTTCCTGCGCCTGACGTGGTCGCACAATTGGGACGGAACTCGGCCATGGGGGAAATACTCGCCAGCGGCTTGCGCGCCCTGAACGCCGACCCCCTGTGCACCGAAGACGACTTGCGCGCTGTGATGGAAGGTTCGGGGCGCATCGTGGCACACCGCCTGGAGCACTACCTTAGCGCATTGGCCACGATTGCCTCAGCAGCCCCCCTGATGGGACTTTTTGGTACGGTCGTAGGCATGATTGAGATATTCGGATCACAGGCACCCGGAGGTGCTACCGGCGGCAACCCCGCCCAACTCGCCCACGGCATCTCGATTGCGCTGTACAACACCGCATTTGGCCTGATTGTGGCGATTCCGTCCTTGATTTTCTGGCGCTACTTCCGGGGTCGGGTGGACGAATACCTGCTCACGCTGGAACTTGCGGCCGGGCATTTGGCTCGGCACTTGAAGGCCTTGCGCAAATAAGCCGTAGCGCCTCGTTTTTTCGTTGACCACCATGAACTTTCGCCCCCGACGCCAGGACGAGCCTGAAATCAACCTGATCCCGTTCATCGACGTGCTGCTGGTTGTGCTCATTTTTCTCATGCTGTCCACGACCTACAGCAAGTTCACAGAAATGCAGCTGACCTTGCCGGTCGCCGATACGGATGCGCAGCGCGATTACCCCAAAGAACTTATTGTGACCGTCGGCGCCGATGGTGCCTACAGCGTCAACCGCCTACCCGTGGCCGGACGTAGCCTGGAAAGTGTCGCGGCCGCATTGACCGAAGGGGCCAAGGCTGGCAAGGACACCGTGGTCATCATCAGCGCCGATGCCAGCGCCAAACACCAGGCTGTGGTGACCGTGATGGAGGCTGCACGGCGCTCTGGACTGAACCAGATTACCTTTGCCACACAGTCCACTGCACAGTCAGGTGGCAAGTAGCGCAATGCCTTCTACGTGGCGGCTTCGGTTGGAGCACGCCCTGCTTCGCACTTGGACGCAACGCGGGCTGGCTGCTTGGTTGCTGTGGCCCGCGTCTTTGCTCTTTCTGGCTCTGGTGGGCTTTCGTCGCCTACTTTTTCGTTTGAACCTGCTCAAGGTTCAACACGTTGATGCCATGGTCATCGTGGTCGGCAATGTGCTTGCCGGTGGTGCCGGAAAGACCCCCACGGTAATTTCCATCGTCCAACACCTGAAGTCGCAGGGTCGCCGCGTAGGGGTCATTTCACGAGGCTACGGCCGCGATGGCGAGGATTGCCGCGAAGTCAGGCCAGACTCTCGCCCACAAGAGGTGGGTGATGAACCGCTTCTGCTGTGCCAAGCGACCCAGGTTCCGGTGTTCGTCGGGCGAAGCCGCGGCGCGGCGGCCCAAGCCTTGCTCAAGCAGCATCCTCAGACTGACATTATTGTGTGCGATGACGGCCTCCAGCACTACCGCCTGTACCGCGATTTGGAAATTTGCGTTTTCGATGACCGGGGCTGTGGCAACCATTGGCTGCTCCCTGCCGGCCCTCTGCGAGAGCGCTGGCCCCGTATCCCGCTGCCTCAAGCGGGCCAACGCCAGGACCGCTTCATGGTGTTGCATACCGGTAGCCACCCTGCATTCGCTGGCTATACCGCACAACGCAGTTTGGCCCCGCACGTGGTGCGTCTGGATGGAAGCATAGTTCCTATCGGAACGTTGTGCGCAGCTGGCTCTCAACCCCTCATGGCGGTTGCTGGAATTGCGCAGCCTGACGTGTTCTTTGCCATGCTGCGCGCACGCGGTTTGTCTTTGGCGAAAACACTGGCGCTGCCGGATCACTATGATTTTGATAGCTTGCAACGCAGTGTTTACGAGGGCTATCAACTGATTTGCACCGAAAAAGATGCAGCGAAATTATGGAAAATCGTGCCCGGCGCTGTATCTTCACCGTTGCTACAAACCGCAGAACCCGCCTTTTTCCACACGCTGGACGCCTGCATAACAGAGCGGCTTGCACCAACGCTATCATCTACGCATGGACACCAGACTTCTTGAACTACTTGTATGCCCCGTCACCAAGGGCCCCCTGGAATACGACCGTGAAAAACAGGAACTCATTTCCCGCAGCGCTCGGCTCGCCTACCCTGTGCGCGACGGTATTCCTGTGCTGCTGGAGAACGAAGCGCGCACACTCACCGACACCGAAATCGGTCTTTGAGGCGCCCCACCAATGGGTTACACCGTCCTGATTCCGGCACGACTGGCCTCAACCCGGCTGCCCAACAAGCCGCTGGCGGACCTGGGAGGGGTACCCATGGTGGTAAGGGTGGCACAACGCGTGCGCTCAGGGGTCGCACCAGGCACCCGTGTGGTGGTTGCGGGCGATAGCCCATCCATCCTGCTGGCCTGCCAAAACCACGGTATCGAGGCGGTACTTACCCGCGAAGACCACCCTTCCGGTAGTGACAGGCTGGCCGAGGCCTGTGAGTTACTTTCCTTGGCGGACGACGAGATCGTGGTCAACGTACAAGGGGACGAGCCACTCATTGACCCAACATTGGTGCAGGCTGTTGCCGATTTACTGTACACACACACTGCGGCCAGCATGGGCACTGCAGCCCATGCCATTGACAAGGTCACTGATTTTGCCAACCCCAATGTCGTCAAGGTGGTATTGGACAGCGCGAACATGGCCCTGTACTTCAGCCGTGCACCTATCGCATGGTGGCGTGATGGATTTGCCCAAGGAATACAGACTTTGCCAGACCCGGCGCCTTTGCGCCATATCGGCATCTACTCTTACCGTGTCGGATTTTTGCGTCAATTTCCCCGACTGCCACAAGCCCCGCTGGAGGTGACAGAGGCCTTGGAACAACTGCGCGCCTTATGGCATGGCTATCGCATTGCGGTGCATGTGACCCGTCAGGCGCCGGGACCGGGTGTTGACACGGTGGAAGATCTTGAGCGAGTTCGAAATCTGCTTCTTAACCAAGACTCCACCGCTGTAAGTTAGGTGATTGGCGACCCGTGCTATTCTCGCCGGTCAAAGAATGTCGGAGAACGCTACGGCGTGACATCCGACACCACCCCCAGTTTTCGTTTTATTCAAGGGCATCCATGAGACTGATTCTGTTAGGCGCACCAGGCGCGGGCAAAGGCACACAGGCCACTTTTATTTGCCAAAAATATGGAATTCCGCAGATTTCCACTGGCGACATGTTGCGCGCAGCAGTCAAGGCAGGAACCCCGCTGGGCTTGGAGGCAAAAGCCGTCATGGCCTCTGGTGGTCTGGTCAGCGATGAACTCATCATCAACTTGGTCAAAGAACGTCTGACCCAAGCTGACTGTGCCAATGGTTTTTTGTTTGACGGCTTCCCCAGAACCATTCCGCAGGCAGATGCCATGAAGGCTGCCTGTGTCATGTTGGACTACGTAGTGGAGATTGATGTCCCATTCGAAGCCATCATTGAGCGCATGGGTGGACGCCGCTCACACCCCGCTTCAGGACGCACCTACCACGTCAAATTCAACCCACCCAAAGTGGAAGGCCTTGACGACATCACCGGCGAACCGCTGATCCAACGGGAAGATGATAAAGAAGAGACTGTCAAAAAGCGGCTGGATGTCTACAGCGCGCAGACGCGTCCCTTGGTCGAGTATTACTCCAACTGGGCAAAACAAGACGCGGCGAGTGCCCCAAAATACCGCGCCATTAACGGCATGGGAAATGTGGATGCCATTACCGCCAGCGTGTTTGAAGCATTGGCAAGTTAACGCCCCCTAAGGCTTCTAAAGGCGGCACAGGCCGCCTTTTTTATGCCAGCAACTCCAAGATGAGGGCAATGCGTGCCTTGACGGGTGAGAGTCCTTCGAAATGAGAAAACCCATCGCCTAGTACCGACGGTGGAACAATCTGCCCCCACGCGCAGCGGGTCGACCTTACCACCTTGACCCCCATAGCCTGGGCCTCTCGCAAGGCGACATCAAGATCGGCATGAATGGTGCCATTGCCGGTACCCGCCACAACCAAGCCCCGCAGCGGGCCTTCACTGCCTTGCGGCGCGGAACACAAAGCTCTCACTATTGCGCCACTTGCGCCAACATAGCTGGTCACAATCTCCACCCGTGGCCACGCCGCCTGTGCCATCTTTTCAAGGGTGATGGGCCGGCGAACGTCTTCCGTCTTGGGCCAGGGGTATGTCAACCGGACTACCCCCTCCTCGACATACCCGATCGGCCCCGCATCCCCGGAATCAAATGCATCAAGCCGGTAGGGGTGAATTTTTTGAACATGCTGCGCAGTATGAATAGTCCCGGCGCAAACGACCATCACACCTTTCGCACCTTCTGTGCATGCCAGCGCTACAGCATCCAATACGTTTCTGGGGCCATCAGGCGACATGGACGATGCCGGACGCATAGCACATGCCAGCACCACGGCCTTGCTAGCCAATAAAGCAGTGGGCACCACTTGCGACAGAAAAAAAGCAGTCTCCTCAATCGTGTCCGTCCCGTGCGTGATCACCAAACCGGATACATCGGCTTGGGCCAAGTGGTGACACACGCGTAGTGCAAGCGCCTTCCAGTGCGTAAAAGCCATATCCTTGCTATCCACTTGAGCCACCTGCTCCGACACCAATTCATGACAACCAAGTGCCGTTCCAAGCGTCGGTATGGCTTGCAGTAATTGATCAACCCCCACTTGCGCAGCGCGGTAACCCACGTTATCGGCTGCACTAGCGGCCGTACCGGCAATCGTGCCACCCATCCCCAAAAAAACCAACTTTTTAGTCATATTTGTACGCTTCACTTGCAATTCATTTAAAACTGGTTAAAAATACAGTCACTGGTTGTTAATACAGTATGTACAGACTCCCAGCAATACCCATCCGAAAAAAGGAGTCAGTATGCTTGAAAAGCCAAAGCTCACCGTACGCCAACAACAAATTCTGGACTTAATTCAAGACGCTATCGCACGCACGGGCGCCCCACCGACTCGCGCCGAAATTGCCACTGAACTTGGATTTAAATCGGCTAATGCGGCGGAAGAACATCTGCAAGCCTTGGCCCGCAAAGGAGTCATCGAACTAATCAGCGGAACATCACGAGGCATCAGACTCAAGACCGACACTCTGCGCTCCATCAATGAGTCCCGCCTCAAGCAATTTTCCTTACCCTTACCGGGTTTTGCGCAATTGAGCTTGCCGTTGATCGGTCGCGTCGCAGCGGGTTCACCCATTTTGGCGCAAGAGCATGTAGACCAGACCTACTATGTGGGAAACAGTCTTTTTCAGCATCGGCCCGACTATCTGCTCAGAGTGCGTGGCATGTCCATGCGGGATGCGGGCATTATGGACGGCGACCTGCTTGCGGTACAGGCCAGCAAAGATGCCAAAAACGGCCAAATTGTGGTGGCGCGGCTGGGCGACGAAGTCACTGTAAAACGTTTCCGACGCAACAAACACCTGATTGAGTTGCACCCTGAAAACCCAGATTACCAAACCATTGTGGTGGAACCCGGGGAGCCCTTTGAAATCGAAGGCTTGGCTGTGGGTTTGATTCGCAACACCATGCTCATGTAAGCACACATTGAGGAGATGACTATGAACCTCGCTTTATTGGCCCAATCAAAAATTTTTGCGGCGCTACAGGATGTCGTCCGGTGGTTTGTCTCTGCAAAAATACCAGCGCCGAGCCCTGTAACTCAATACGAGCCACAAAAACCCACAAATTCGCCTAGATTGATAGACTTTCACACAGCGTCGGTAAGCGCTGGTGGCGAAAAGTCCGGCCAACATAAACCTTTACGTATGGTACGTGTTTTGGAAGCCGGACAAGCACAAAGCAGTGTCGGGCGCATGGTGATTTCCGGCCGCATGGCGGATGTATGCGCAGAACTCGACCGACTGGCAGCACGCGAAACAGCATTGCTTTGAGGATGGGTTCATAGAAAGTGCGGCGCTTGCTGAGTGCAGGGCCCACAAGAGGCGCAAGCGGGGGTATGAACAAGGCACAATGCTGCCTATGAACATCGTGATTCTTGATGACTATCAGGACGCCGTGCGCAAGCTTGACTGCGCGGCCAAACTGGATCCGTACCAAGCCAAGGTGTACACCAATACGGTCAAAGGCCAGGGGCAGCTCGCCGTTCGACTCAGAGATGCTGACGTTATTGTATTGATTCGGGACCGATCCCAAATTACCCGGTTACTTGTTGAAAAACTTCCCAAACTCAAACTTATTTCCCAGACGGGACGCATAGGGAGCCATCTTGATGTGCAGGCATGTACAGAACGTGGTGTCGCGGTCGCGGAAGGGGTGGACTCCCCTATTGCTCCAGCCGAACTCACTTGGGCCCTGATTATGGCGGCCATGCGCAGACTCCCTCAATACATCGGGAACCTTAAACACGGCGCTTGGCAGCAGTCCGGTTTGAAATCTGGCTCGATGCCAGCCAATTTCGGCTTAGGCAGCGTTTTAAGCGGGAAGACTTTGGGTGTCTGGGGCTACGGCAACGTCGGCCAATTAGTGGCGGGCTACGGAAGAGCATTTGGAATGCATGTCATCGTTTGGGGCAGCGAGTTATCACGCGAGAAGGCCCGAAAAAATGGTTACATGGCAGCCCAGAGCCGGGAAGATTTGTTTGCCCAATCCGACGTCTTATCACTGCATTTAAGACTCAGCGAGTCAACACGCAACACCGTGACACCGTCCGATCTCGCACTCATGAAAACCACAGCTCTGTTGGTCAACACGTCACACGCTGAACTTATTGAAACTGACGCTTTGATCGGGGCCCTCAACCGTGGACATCCCGGCATGGCTGCCGTTGATGTTTTTGAAACCGAACCCATACTTCAGGGACACGCCCTGCTTCGCCTAGAGAACTGTATTTGCACCCCACACATTGGTTATGTAGAGCAAAACAGTTATGAAATGGTTTTTAGTGCCGCTTTTGACAACGTCACGAATTTCATCAAAGGCACGCCCACCAACATTATCAATCCCGGAGCCTTGCAAGTACGCCGTTAATATCTGGTCAAGACTGGGCACGTAAAACTGGTTGACGACTCGGGCTGCCAGCGGCATCGAATTCAATGCCATTGCTCATGGGCTCAGAGAGATCTAGGTCAACGCTCAGCCCCGAAGCGCAGAATTGCGGCAAAGTTGCACCGGGTTGGTCCGCAACATGCGGCACCGGAAATGCATGCTCTCCTGCGGTATGGGAGGACGACAACCCCGACGCAACATGTGATGTCAATTGCTTCACAACGCCGTGCAACATCAACAGGTCACGGAAAGCATCCAACCGAACCCCCTGTACAGCAGCAGGCTCTGCCGTCCGTACCATGCATTTTTCTATGTGCTCCAACGCTTCCTTGGTAGGCCAAAGTGCCACAATTTGCTCAAGGACCTCAGCGTAATCCTCTATTCCATTGCCACCGTCATTAAAGCTAGCATATTCAGGAACCAACCCGGTAAAGAGTTGGTTGAATTGGGTACGGTATCGTTCGTAATCGGCTTTTCGGCTCAGCGTGTGAAAAACATTCAATAAGTCCAGATACACCAGTGGATTGAATTCACCACTGTCGTGGATGCACCCCTCCAACACATGAATTGCATCGTCGTACTGCCCCAAAGTCATGAAAAAATCCGCTTGCTGACGCGCATCAAGCATTTCCTGGCTGTGAATCTCACCCATTGTGCCTGGCACGCTGTGCGTGAAGTCCCGATGGCCGCCTACATTGTCCTTGGGCAGACTGGTCAAAATACCAGGTATTTTTTTGGAATGAAATGGTGCTGGCTTCCCAAGATCCGAAAAAGCAGACTCGGCCAACTGCAAATCAATATCAACTTCCGTTAATCCCACAACGGGACTTTCTGCAAAAGCAGGGACTTTCGTTACTACCGGATTCACACCTGGTTGCAATAGCCCGCCTTTCAACAGGCTCTCCGGCGCGCGCACTCCAGTATTCTCAGGCGCATGCTGGTCTCGCCACCAAGGAGTGGCACCCGCACTTGCGGAACGCCAGCGTCGCCACTGGTGTGCAAGTGCCACGCCACAGGCTATCAACAACGCAATCAGACCGTAGATGAGAGGATTGAAATACCGCTGAGATTGGGCCTTGTCTAAACGCCCTGCTAGTTCCAGCATGGTCAGCCGATTCTTTGAAGTTTGATCTTGCAACAATTTGACATTGCTCTCCATGTCTTGCACGCGGGCATTGTCACGCAAAATATCTTCGGGGCTGGCATTGAGCGCGCGCCAGAGTGCCTTTGCTTCCTCCCGCTTTTTCACATCATCCATTGGGGAAAAGACTAGTTCGCTGCTAATTTTCAGTGCAGGCTCCCAATCCTGCGTGAGATCTACCAGCGCCAATCTAAGACGCGGTTGTCCTGCTACAGGATTTTTAGTTGTTGGCTTTGAATGGCTATGCACCATTGCCTGCGTCAACCCAGGTCCAGTAGCTTGGGGCGGTGGAACAGCTTTTTTGCTCGTTTCTGGATTTGCGCCATGCGCCACTGACCCCGCACCGTTTCTCCCCAAAGGTTTAACGGCCCTAGATTGGGGATATGCAAACGCGGGCTCAGATGCGGCAGGCGGGCGAACAACCGTTGGAACCACTTCGCTGGCCAGGTCAGCCAGAAGAACATAGCGACGCGTCGTCTGTTGACCGCAACCTGAACGAAGGTATACCGTAACAACCGGTTCATCCACATGTGTATGCGCCACTACACGCACTACGGCGGACAAACCTGAACGAGAGGCCTCATTGGTCACAACTACACGACTTGCGTTTTGGCGATTTTCGCCATAGAACACATCGGCTTCAAAACAAAGGCCGGAAACATCTTCATCGACTGCGATTTGAACAGGCACAGTCAACTCCAGTGGCTGCCCCAAAATGGCAGCACCGCGGACGCGTCCCAGTGTCAGAGCCGAACTACTCGTTGCAAAGCAGAGTAAAACTCCGCCCAGTGTGGACCACTTCAATATTTGTGACAGCTTCATCAATGCCCGGGATTCTCGCATACCTAGTCAAAGGCGCTTTTACCAAGCCAGACAAGAGCAGAGAACCAAGGCTGCGCCGCAACGCAAAGAGCCAAGAAATAAAAAAGCCACCCGAAGGTGGCATTTTTATTTCTTGGCGGAAACGGAGGGATTCGAACCCTCGATGAGGCTCTACACCCCATACTCCCTTAGCAGGGGAGCACCTTCGGCCACTCGGTCACGTTTCCTGAACAACCCGTATTATGTCACGAGTTGCACCTCTTTTTTAAACTGGCGCTTGGTCCAAGTCAAAAGCTTTGTGCAAAGCACGCACAGCAAGTTCCATATATTTCTCATCGATCACGACCGAGGTCTTGATCTCGGACGTGGAAATCATCTGAATATTAATCCCCTCTTCGCTGAGGCAGCGGAACATCTTACTGGCAATACCCACATGGCTGCGCATACCGATGCCAACGATGCTCACCTTACAAATCCGGGCATCACCCGTGACTTCATGGGCACCCAACTTTGGCAACACATTCTCTTTGAGAATCTCCATGGCACGGGCATAGTCACCGCGGTTCACGGTGAAGCTAAAGTCCGTCTTTCCATCCTTGCTGGCGTTTTGAATGATGACATCAACATCAATGTTGGCATCCGCCACCACACCCAAGATTTGGTAGGCAATTCCGGGGGTGTCGGGTACACCCAGCACGGAGATTTTCGCTTCATCGCGGGTGAATGCAATGCCAGAAACAATGGCTTGTTCCATGTGTTCGTCTTCCTCAAAAGTAATCAGGGTGCCGGAGGCGGCTTCTTCGTTGATGTCAATATCCCAAGGCGTAAAGCTGCTCAAAACGCGCAAGGGCACCTTGTATTTACCGGCGAACTCCACCGATCGAATTTGAAGCACCTTGGAGCCCATGGATGCCATCTCCAGCATCTCTTCAAAGCTCACCGTATGCAATCGCCGGGCCTCGGGCACCACACGCGGGTCGGTGGTGTACACGCCATCCACGTCCGTAAAAATCAGGCACTCATCGGCTTTCATAGCCGCAGCCACGGCCACGGCCGATGTATCTGAGCCACCACGCCCCAGCGTAGTGATATTTCCGAGCTCGTCCAGACCTTGGAAACCCGTCACGATAACCACCTTCCCAGCCTCCAGGTCGGCGCGCACACGCACATCGTCAATCGACTCAATACGGGCCTTGGTGTAAGCGCTGTTGGTGCGAATCGGCACTTGCCATCCCGCATAACTCACCGATTCCATACCTTCAGCTTGCAACGCAATAGCCAGCAAAGCGCTGGAGGCCTGCTCCCCAGTCGCGGCCAGCATATCGAGTTCGCGGCTGTACGCATCGGTACTCTTGGACGGAGCCAGCTCTTTGGCCAGCCCGAGCAAGCGGTTGGTTTCACCACTCATTGCGGAAGGAACGACCACCATTTGGTGGCCCGCGCGCGACCATTTGGCGACGCGTTTGGCAACATTGCGAATACGCTCCGTGGAGCCCATCGACGTGCCGCCATATTTGTGAACAATCAATGCCATTGGATCAAATTTTTGTGAGCAAAACCTAGGGATTGTACCAAGTCAAGAATTCCCCACGGCGCAAAGCAAAGCCGTGTGCCACTTTGATATGGATACGGTGTCCACGGGTGGTGCATGCCGCGAGTTGGTCCAGCAGTTCGGCCAACTGCGCTGCGCTGGGAATCACCTGAAAACTGCTTTTAAGCCAGTAACGCAAGGCATTGGCCTGGCGGGCACGACTGAGCAACTGAAGTGCCTTGATGCGAAGTCCCTGGTCGCCATGACCACACACCTGCAATCCGTCCTGCACAGCAACCTCATCCAAGAGAGCCTGCGCCTGCACTGCGTGGGAGGCACTGCGTCCAAAAGTATCCCGGAAGTGTGGGAATACCGCCTCCAATAGCGGCAAAAGCTGCGCACGAATCCGATTTCGGGTGAATCGCACATCGCGGTTGGTAGGATCTTCAACAAATGCCCTCCCACGCTGCGCTAACCAGTGACGGATATCCGGGCCGCTGACCGACAAAAGGGGGCGATAAAAATCCAGGTCACTGCGCTGCCAATGCGCCGGCATGCCACTCAAGCCAGGCAATCCTGCGCCGCGGCTCAACGCCAGCAACAGCGTCTCCACCTGGTCATCGGCATGCTGTGCAATTGCTACAGATTTAATAGCTGCTTGCGCAGTACCTACAAGGGCTAGAGCATCAAAAGCCTTGTAACGCGCCAACCGAGCGGCATCTTCGGGACTCTGCCCGCTGCTGTGTTTTGCATCCACTTTCTGAATATGCAGAGGCACCCGCAATTGCGCACATACCGTGCTGCAGTGGTGCGCAAAGGCAGCTGCTGCGTCTTGCAAGCCATGGTTAACATGCCATGCGACCACTTGGTTCGGCCATTTTTCCGCGCACGCCAACAGCAGCGCCGTGGAATCGGCTCCGCCACTGAATGCCACTGCGAGCGGCAACACAGGGTTGAAATCCCGCATTGCGTCATCTAGTGACCGCGTCATGCAAACAAGGGGATGGGCGCCCTACTTCGACGCCGCTTTGGTGTCGGTAAAACGCCCATAGCTTTGCAGACGCTCGTAGCGACGATCCAGCAATTCTTTGACCTTCAGGTCACTGATCTGGCGATACGCATCACCCAAAGCACGCTTCAGGAATACGGATGCCTGTTTCGGGTCCCGATGTGCACCACCCACGGGCTCATTGACGATTTTGTCAATCAGGCCCAAGGCCTTGAGCCGGTGCGCCGTGATGCCCAAAGCATCGGCGGCGTCCTGCGCCTTGTCCGAGGTTTTCCACAAGATGGATGCACATCCTTCGGGGCTGATGACGGAGTAGATCGAGTATTGCAGCATGACCATCTGGTCCGCCACTGAAATGGCCAATGCGCCACCGGAACCGCCTTCACCAATGATGGTGGTGATGATGGGCACCTCCAGTTGTGCCATTTCAAAAATATTGCGTCCGATGGCCTCGGATTGGCCGCGTTCTTCAGCATCGATACCAGGATATGCGCCCGGCGTATCGACAAATGTGAACAGCGGCAACTTGAATTTTTCTGCCAACTTCATCAAACGCAGGGCTTTGCGGTAGCCTTCGGGCTTGCACATACCGAAATTGCGAAGCCCTCGCTCCTTGGTGTCCCGCCCTTTTTGGTGGCCCAACACCATGCATGGCGTGCCATTGAATCGGGCCAGTCCACCAACAATGCTCAAGTCATCGGCAAAATGCCGGTCCCCGTGCAATTCAACGAAATGGGTGAAAAGCTCGTTGATGTAGTCCAGGGTGTAGGGGCGCTCCGCGTGACGGGCAATCTTGGTGATTTGCCAAGGCGTCAGGTCGCTATAGATGTCTTTGGTGAGCTGCAGGCTCTTTTTGCTGAGCTGTTCAATCTCAGCTGAAATATCCACTGCGGACTCGCTTTGCACGTAGCGCAGTTCCTCAATCTTGTTTTCGAGGTCCGCAACGGGTTGCTCAAAATCCAGAAAAGTTTTCTTGGCCAATGTTTTTCTCCTTCAATCGCGGCCACAACCCGCAGTGGGTCTGCCGCTTGTTAACACCAGACTAGTACTCGACCGGCAAGGGATCGAGCGACCGCCAAATATACCAAGTTGCCACACTGCAGTAAGGAGCCCACGCGGCCGCGACCTCACGGGCATCGCTTCGGCTCACCACTTCACCCGAAAAATAGTTGCTGCTGATTCCATTGATCAAGCCCACATCGTCCAATGGAAGCACGTTGGGGCGCATGAAATGAAAAATCAAAAACATCTCAGCCGTCCAGCGGCCGATCCCGCGGATAGCGATCAGTTCGGCAATGATTTCTTCGTCGCCCATAGTTTCCCAGGAGGCCACATGCAGCGCACCATTGTCAAAGTGCAAGGCCAGATCCACCAAGTATTCCACTTTGCGCACGCTTAAGCCCGCTGCACGCATATCGTCCACCTTCAGCTTGAGCACATTGCCTGGCGCCATACTGCTGGGCAGCAATGCAAACCGGTCCCAAACCGTCTGGGCTGCCTTCACGGAAATTTGCTGCCCCACAATGCTGCGGGCCAAGGTGGAAAAGGCATCGCCTCGGGTCTGCAAACAAGCGTCTCCAAACTGGGGAATGAGCCGCTTCATCACCCGGTCTTTTTTCATTAAATGTTTACATGCGTCCGCCCAATACGCAGGCGTTACCGGTTGCGTCACAGCCTTTCGCGCGACGACCATCACTGCACCACTTCCCAGCTGGTACCAGCAGCCGAGTCTTTGAGCACGATGCCCGAGGCCAGCAACTCCTTGCGAAGGTTATCTGCCAGAGCGAAATCACGGGCCGCTTTAGCAGCACTGCGCTTGGCAATCAGCGCTTGAATTGCTATTTCGTCCAGCGTGGCTCCGGTTTGCAGAAATTGTTTGGGGTCCCCTTGGAGGATGCCTAGGCAGCCGCCCAGCGCCTTAAGCAATGCAGACATTGCGGGTGACTTGGATCGATTGACCTCAGTGGCCAGATCGAACAACACCGCCACCGCCTCTGGGGTGCCAAAATCGTCGTCCATCGCCACCTTGAACCTTGCTGCGAACGAATCACTCCAATCGATGGAAGGTATTTGGTGCACGGGGACCAGGTCAAGGGCGGTATACAAACGTTTCAGGGCCGTACGGGCATCGTTCAGATGGGCGTCACTGTAGTTCAGGGCAGAGCGGTAGTGGGTGCGCACAAGAAAGAATCGCACCGTCTCTGCATCGTATTTGGACAGGACCTCCCGAATGGTAAAGAAGTTGCCCAAACTTTTGGACATTTTTTCATTGTCCACACGCACAAAGCCGTTGTGGATCCAAAATCGGGCCAATGCTTGGCCATGAGCCCCCTCGCTCTGCGCAATTTCATTTTCATGGTGCGGAAACTGCAAATCCGCGCCGCCACCATGGATATCAAAGGTCTCCCCCAAGGTCTGGCAACTCATGGCAGAGCATTCGATATGCCATCCTGGGCGCCCAACGCCAAACGCATGCCCCGACGCCGCGCTGTCCCACTTGGCATCGTCTGGTTCAGACTCCTTGGCAGCTTTCCACAAAACAAAATCAAGCGGATCGTCTTTCCCATCAAGCACGGCCACGCGCTCTCCCGCGCGCAGCTCATCCACGGATTTGCCCGACAACTTGCCGTAGCCTGGAAACTTGCGCACCGCAAAGTTCACATCGCCAGTGGGAGCCTTGTAGGCAAGTCCTTTGACCTCCAATTGGCCGATTAAATCCAGCATTTGCGGCACGTATTCCGTGGCACGCGGCTCCAAGGTGGGAGATTCGATGCCCAGTTTGGCAATGTCCAGATGCATCGCTTCAATCATTTCGTCCGTGAGTGCACGGATAGTGATGCCGCGCTCCACTGCGCGCTTGATGATTTTGTCGTCAATATCCGTGATGTTGCGCACATAGGTGACTCGATAGCCACTGATTTTCAACCAGCGCTGTACGACGTCAAACGCCATCATCATGCGTGCGTGGCCAATGTGGCACAGGTCATAGATGGTCATGCCGCAAACGTACATGCGCACATGGCCCGGTTCAATGGGCGAGAATGGTTCAGGGGAACGCGATAGCGTGTTGTAAATGCACAAACTCATGGGTAATTCATGGCCTCTTCGCTGGGATACAGGCCCTGGGCAAAGTCGCCAGCCGATACATAACTGATTAGGGAAAGTCTTGGGGGTTGTCCAAGGGGCGGCGCACCACCCCTCAGCTACAATCCAGCGCAGTATAAAGCCCCGCTGCCAGGGCGCATCCAACGTGCGAAATTCAAAAGACTCTATGAAGTACGCCTGCTCACCTAAGTTCCAACCACTTCGCCTGCTGACTTTGGCAGCGGCAATGATGTTTTCGGTCGCGCACGCAGACGATTACACCGATGTATCCCAACTCATGCGGGCCGGGAAATTGCCTGAGGCGCTGTCCAAGGCTGACCAGTACTTGACCAGCAAGCCCAAGGACCCGCAAATGCGCTTCCTCAAAGGTGTTATCCAGCGCGATGCAGGAAAAACTACCGATGCCATTGGCACCTTTACCCGCTTGACAGAAGACTACCCCGAACTTCCAGAACCCTATAACAACTTGGCAGTTCTCTATGCTGGACAAAGCCAGTTTGACAAGGCACGTGCCGCGCTGGAAATGGCCATCCGAACCAACCCCAGCTATGCCACCGCGCATGAAAATTTGGGGGATGTCTATGCCAAACTGGCAAGCCAAGCCTACAACAAAGCCTTGCAGCTCGATGCAACCAATCCGGCTGTGGCACCTAAACTGGCGCTGATCCGAGAACTCTTCAACCCAACCAGTCCCAAAGGGCAGAAGTCAGGCGCCCCCGCACATTCAACTCCAACGCCAGCAGCCGTGGCAGTGAAAGCCCCGCCTCCGCTGCCCAACCCTGCATCAGCCAAGGCGCCCGTCACTGCACCGACGACGCAAACAGCGCCCGCAACCCCCACTGCTGCCGTGACGGCAGAAGCTCCTGCACCAGTCACGCCCCCAACCACCAACGCCTCTACTTCCGGCAATAGCACTAAAGAGGCTGAAGCTGCCGTAAAGTCTTGGGCCAGTGCTTGGGCGGCTAAAGATGTCAAAACTTATCTGGCTGCATATGGAAGGGATTTTGCCCCCCCCGGCTCCATGAAACGTAGCGCCTGGGAAAATGAGCGCCGCGAGCGCATCAGCAACAAGTCCAAAATCAGCCTCAAATTGGAAAACCTCAACATTACGGTCAATGGCAGCAATGCAACTGCCAAGTTTCGCCAGGACTACAAGGCCGATGGCATAGCTGTTTCCAGCAAAAAAACCCTCAATTTGGTAAAAAACGGTGACCGTTGGCTGATCGTCAAAGAGTTCACGGGCTCCTGATCCGGTTTTGTTTCCATCCACTTTGAAATGCATTACCGCCCCCTCCCACTTAAGCGCCGTCATTGAAATGGGGCCTCCTTATCTGGTCGCCATAGTGGTGGCGCTCTCACTGTTAGGTGCAAACCCAGTACATGCTGCTGCGAACAAGCATGTGCCCAAACGGGAGCTGCCCCGCCAAGAAGCACCCCTCATTCGGGATAGCGATGGAGTTGCGGAAGCGCGCCTGATTGAGATCTACAAACTCATAGGCAAAGCCCAAAATCGCGAAGCATTGACCAAAGCCACGCAACTGGTGGAGGATTTGCCAAACTTCCAGCTGGCTCAATTGGTCTATGGTGACTTGCTGGCGGCACATGTCCGCCCGGTGAAGGCCATTGGCGACGTGCCTGACGCCATGGCACAGGCCGCAGGAAGCAATCTAACCGAACTGCGGGAAGAGTCCAAACGTCGCGTCAATGCGCTACGTGAACCGCCACCACCGGGTGCCATTCCCTCTCAATTTTTGGCTCTTTCACAACGCTCGCGCCACGCAATTGCAGTGGATGCATCCAAATCTCGCCTCTACCTCTTTGAAAACACCCCTACCGGTCTGAAGCTGGTGTCCGACTACTACATTTCTGTGGGCAAAGCGGGTACATCCAAAACGCTGGAGGGCGACCAGCGCACGCCCTTGGGCGTGTACTACATCACCAGCAATCTGGACCGAAAATCACTCAAAGATTTCTATGGATCTGGTGCACTTCCCATTAACTATCCCAATATGCTGGACGCGAAGCGAGGGAAAACGGGAAGTGGAATCTGGCTGCACGGAACGCCACCCAGCCAGTTTTCGCGCCCCCCCCTGGCAACCGACGGCTGCGTGGTTTTGGCGAATCCAGATTTAGCCCACCTCGTCAGAACCGTGGAGGTGCGCACCACACCCGTGGTCATTGCGACCCAACTGCATTGGGTTGCTCCGCACAGCGTTCGCACGGAAAGCAAACCATTTGAAGATGCGTTGCACGCATGGCGCAACGCCAAAACATCTGGCGATCTCAAACAGATTCTGTCTTTTTACACGCCCGATTTCAGCAGCAATGGCAAGACACTGGCCCAATGGACTCCTACATTGAAGACCGAACTCGCTACCGTGCAAGGACGAACCATTCAGCTCAAAGATGTATCGATGTTACGCTGGACCGATACCTCAGACACCATGGTGGTGACATTTGGTGAAGTCGCCGACGGAATTCGCACAGGTTTAACCAAACGCCAATACTGGATGCGACAAAACAGCCAGTGGAAAATTTTTTTTGAAGGAGTGCTCTGACCATGTCTTTGCGATTTTCGCTTTCCAGCCGGCGTGTCTGGTTGGCCTGCTGTGTAGGCATTTTTCTCTCAACACCGGTACAGGCACAGTCTGCGCTCAAGGTGAAATTTCAAACCAGCATGGGGGAGTTTGTGGTGGAGGTCTACCCCGAGAAAGCCCCCAAAACCGTTGAGAATTTTCTCCAATACGTCAAAGATAAACATTACGACAACACGGTTTTTCACCGGGTCATTCCGAATTTCATGGTTCAAGGTGGTGGATTTTCTGCGGACATGAACCAAAAACCCACACGCGACCCCATTCCACTGGAAGCCAACAATGGTCTCAAAAATGACCGAGGCACCATTGCCATGGCGCGCACAGCCAACCCCAATTCAGCCACCGCACAATTTTTTATTAACGTGGTGGACAATGCCAATCTCAATGCACCCCAGCCGGATGGTTATGGCTATGCGGTGTTTGGCAAGGTCGTTACCGGCATGGATGTGGTTGACAAAATCCGCACGTCCGCAACCGGCAACAAAGGCATGTTCCAAAACGTCCCCACCACTCCCATCGTTATCAAATCAGTCACTTCTTTACAAAGTAAACCATGAGCAATACACAAGTCGAACTCCACGTCACAGGCTACGGCGTCATCACCCTGGAACTGGACCAAGAAAAAGCACCCAAGTCCGCCGCTAATTTTCTGGCCTATGTGGCCAAGGGTCACTACAACAACACCATTTTTCACCGTGTTATCCCTGGCTTCATGGTTCAAGGCGGCGGAATGGAGCCTGGCATGGTTCAAAAGCCTTGTGATGCACCGATTGAAAACGAAGCCAACAACGGCCTGAAGAACAACAACTACACCGTGGCCATGGCCCGCACCGGGGACCCACACTCGGCTACGGCCCAGTTCTTCATTAATGTCGCAGACAACGGTTTCCTGAACCACACATCCCCTTCCCAACAGGGCTGGGGCTATGCGGTGTTCGGCAAGGTTGTTGCGGGAGCCGATGTCGTGGACAAAATCAAGGCCGTTAAAACCGGACGCAAGGGCTACCATGACGACGTGCCGAAAGAAGACGTCGTTATCGAAAAAGCCGTAGCGCTTTAAACGCAGCATCGAACGGGATGGAACTCCGTGCGCCGCCCCACTGGCGTTGTGTCGATTTCATCTCAGACTTGCACCTGCAAGCCAATGAACCTCTGACCTTCCAGGCCTGGAGTGAATACCTCCAGCAAACCAGCGCAGATGCACTCTTCATCCTGGGCGATTTGTTTGAGGTCTGGGTCGGTGACGATGTGCTGACGGACCAAGTTGGGGCACGCACTGGGTTTGAATACCAATGTGCCCAAGTGCTGCGCGCAACGGCAGATCGCACCAAGGTGTACATCATGCCGGGAAACCGCGACTTTCTGATGGGTCCGGCTTTGATGCAAGCCAGTGGATGCACCCTGTTGGAAGACCCATGCGTACTGGAGTTTGCTTCTCAGCGTTGGCTGCTTTCCCATGGTGATGCCTTATGTCTGGACGATAAGGCCTATATGCAATTTCGCGCACTGGTACGCAGTGCACAGTGGCAGCGTGACTTCTTAGCAAAGCCGCTCAACGAGCGCCTGAATTTGGCCTCGCACATGCGTGCGCAAAGCGAAGCCATCAAACAGAGCGAAACCAACTATGCAGACGTAGACACTGCGGCTGCACGAGCCAGTCTGGAAACCCTGCGTGCCGACCACATGATTCACGGGCACACACACCGGCCAGCACGGCACCCACTGGGAGCCCACCATGATCGATGGGTGCTCAGCGACTGGGATCTCAGTGCCCGGCCACCACGCGCCGAAGTATTGCGGCTCAGCCTGGTACTGGGTGCATGCGGCTCTGCTGGCGACGCCTTGGTGCAACGCCTGTCACTGGCCAACGCTATTGCAGCCAAGCCTGCGGATTAACCTCGTCAATTTGCCATGGGTCCAGAAACTGTTCGGCATACCGCAGGTAAACGCCTTGGCTTACAAATATATCGAACAGATCGGGATCGATATGCCCCCCCATGCGGAACTTGTGCATGATTCCCATGGCTTGGGACAGCTTCATTCCCTGCTTGTAAGGTCTATCACGCGCTGTCAGCGCTTCAAAAATGTCAGCGATTCCCATAATGCGTGCCTGCACCGACATTTGTTCACGCGTAAGCCCCTTGGGATAGCCTTTGCCATCCATGCGTTCATGGTGGCCACCCGCGTACTCCGGCACATTTTTCAAATGCTTGGGCCATGGCAACTGCTCCAGCATTTTGATGGTGGCCACAATGTGGTAATTGATCGTGTCGCGCTCGGCCGACGTTAAAGTGCCTGCCCGGATCGTCAGATTTTCAATCTCATTGAAGCTTAAGAACTCTGTCTCCAGACCCTCGACATTGCGCCAGCGGTGCCCGGTTCCGATATCGCGCACGCGCTGCAAATCGGCCTCTTTCATGAACTCAGCCCCTTGGTTGGTCAAACGCAAAAAATCCCGGTCTGCATCCAAGGCCTCAATACGGTTCCTGCAATCGGACCACAACCGTGCTTCGGCAGCAGAATCCCTGGGGTCCCGCAAGGCCAACTGGGCGCGCAAAGCAGCGATTTCCTGGTCTCGCTTGAGAACCTCAAAGCGCGTATCGAGCAGTTCGATGCGGTCAAACAGGGTTTGCAGTTTGGTTGCCTTGTCTACCACGTGCACCGGCGTTGTTACCTTTCCGCAGTCATGCAGCAGCCCCGCAATTTTGAGTTCGTAGCGATCACGATCGTCCATGGCAAAGCCTGCCAAGGGCCCCTGCCGATTAGCGCTCACCGCCTCCGCCAGCATCATGGTCAGGGCGGGCACCCGTTGGCAGTGCCCCCCCGTGTAGTGTGACTTTTCGTCAATCGCCAAGTTGATCAGGCCAATGAAGGACTCAAACAGTTCTTCAAGCTGCGCCATTAAATTACGGTTGGAAATGGCAATGGCGGCTTGTGAGGCCAATGACTCGGCCAAACTCTGGTCTGCGGTGGAAAAGGACACCACCGCACCCGTCTGCGGATGCAGTGCATTGATCAACTGCAGCACACCGATCACGTCACCCTCATGGTCCTTCATGGGAATGGCCAAAAACGACTGTGACCGGTACCCTGTGCGTTCATCAAACTGCCGGGTGCCAGAGAAATCAAAATTCGCTTCGGTATACGCGTCAGCGATGTTGACGGTCTGGTGGTGAATGGCCGCATAGGCTGCCACCAAAGAATCATTGGGTTTCCCGCGGGCATCGCGCAGGGGTAAATTGGGAAAATCGATCGGTTTGCCGGAACTTCCCCCCATGGCGATGTCCAGCGAATCTGTGCGCAGGATTTCAAAGCGCAGCGCTTGACCATCCTCCGCCACCCGGTACAGGGTGCCACCATCGGCACGCGTAATGGTTTTGGCCGCCACCAGAATGCGCTCCAGCAAGCGTGTAATGTCGCGCTCTTTGGACAGCGCAACGCCAATGGAATTGAGCTGTTCCAGGCGCCGCAGCAGGCCATCGGTTGAATTCACGGTGACTCCCTCGCTCAAAAAGCAGTAAATAAACTCCTCGGCAAGACCATTGTTCCACATCCGTCCCTGCAGCGCCTGCCCTCCTCTAC
Source organism: Rhodoferax sp. (assembly GCF_030697375.1). Lineage (GTDB taxonomy): Bacteria > Pseudomonadota > Gammaproteobacteria > Burkholderiales > Burkholderiaceae_C > Allorhodoferax. Next base: position 60,323 of record NZ_JAUYQD010000062.1, read on the forward strand.
CGCTTAAGCAACACCTTCAACACTGTTTGGATGCGGCGTGCATCCTGTGAATTGAATGCACCCGTAAACACGGCCGCAGCGTCCACCCCCCAGGTTTGGGCCGGCGCCGGATCATTGCGCCGCGTGAGCAGTTGCAGTTGCAGCATACGTCGCGCGGTCAGGTGCTCAGCAGGTGTGGGCACCTCCGCCGCCATTTCCAGTCGCAACAACGCCGTTTGGGGATCGACCGCACCCGCTGCACCTTTTGCTGGCACTTTGGATTCACCAGCAAGCGCTTGCAGCCACGCCGCACGGGTTGCAGGGGTCACCCGGGAACCCAACTCCTGGACACCGGGAACCAGACTCGCGTCGTGCTTTTCCCATGCTGCCAACAACTGCGTCAGAGCTTCGCCATGGGCTTGGGCCGCCAGTGTGCGCAGCGCATGCTGCGCGTTTTCCAAGGCCTCGCGCTGGGCTCGGAACGCCGCATCGCCCAAACGGGGGGCGTCTTGCCAACCCACGTTGCGCCCTCGGTCAGCGGAATCAAAGCGATCATTCCCGCGTGGAGCACGGTCAGCACCGCGGGCGCCGGCACCCGCATGGGTATCTCGCCCACCTCGCCCGGCATCCTTGCGCTCACCCCATTTACCCGCCGGCGCCGGAGTCTCTTTCTTCATACCAGGACGGTCATCACCCCGCACAGCGATCACAGGTTTGGTCGGTTTGGGCGCCGCAGCAGGAGCCAGCGCCACTGCAGATGTGTCTGAAGCCGCGGCTTCAGACGCACCTTCTATTGCTACAGTTTCTATAGCTGTCTGCGCAGTATCTACGGGGGCTACAGGCATATTTTCATCTGCAATCAGGGCTACCCCCGATGCTTGCGCAGCCGACTTGGCAGCCGTTTCTTGCACACCCGCCGCGGTTACTTCAGCCTGCGCCTGTGCTTGGCCATGCAAAGCGGCATCCAGTGCGGCCATCGCCGTACGAATCGCCTGGGCATCACCAGCAGCATTGGCTGCTTCCAAGGCCTTCGCAGCATCCAGCACCATGCGGTCCCGTGCACCCAGCGATGCTTCGGCTTTTTCGCGTTCTGCGGTTTTGCGGTTGAAAGCGTCGTCAATGGGCTTTCTGAATGCATCCCACAGTTTCTGCTCCTGGCGGCGGTCCATGGGCACCCGGTGCGCCTCTGCCTGCCAGCGCTGTTGCAAGGCTTTTACCGCGTCGATGCGCAGTGTGGGCGCATCACCGAGTACTTTGGCTTCGTCAATCATGGCATGGCGCAAGGCCAAGCTCTGCGCCTGCAAGGCTTCCAAAGGGGCTGCGGCATTGGAAATTGCAGCCTTCCACAGGGGTTGGAGTTCGGCAAATGCCTTTTCCCCCAGGTGTCCAGACTCACGCCAGCGGTCACCGAACTGGTGCAAGATACGGTTAAAGCCTTTCCAGTCATCGTCCAAGGCCGTGCGATTGGCCAGCGCCCAGGCATTGACTTCCTCAATCAGTGCCAGACGCTGGGCCTTGTGCTCTGCCGACTCTGCCTTGACTTTTTCCAGCCAGCTTTCCACCACTTTATAAGCCTCATTGCAGGCTTCATCAAAGCGCTTCCACATGGCGTGGTTGGGCACGCCGCCTTGGTCGGTTTGTTTCCACTGGTCACGCAAGGTGCGCAAGGTTTCCTGCATTTTGCGGCCACCAATGGCCTGACCGTCAGGCCGCTTCAGCAGTCCTTCCGCCTTGGCCACCAACTCTTCACGCAGCTGGTCCGCACGCCAACGCTGCCAACCCTCCAATTCACCCGCTGCCGCCAGGGCGGAATGGGCCATGTTTTCAAGCTTGTCATCGATGAGCTTGCCAAATTCCTTGAGCGCCTGGCGCAATGCACCTGCGGCACCGGCACTGGCTTTGCCGTGGCCTTCGCCCACTTCCTGCTCTAACGTGGTCAAGGCCTGGCGCACTGCAGCGGTCGCACTGGCACGCACCTGTGGGTCCACTTTCGGTTTAGCCTGTTTGCCAAGGCCTTCGGCAGGCACACCGCGGGCCACACGTAACTCGTCAGCCCACATTGGCACCGGAGGCAGAGCGGCGACAGCATCTTGGGCGGCAGCAACGGCCAACGCCAATGCACCCTGGAACGCATCCCACACCACCAACAATTGGCCCCGCGAAGCTTCTAGCAACGGAGGAAATTTAAGGTCCACACTTGCCCAACTGGGGTCGGCAACCAATTGCGCAGCCTGTGCCTGCCAATGGTCGACATCCGCACGCAAGGCATCCAAAGCGTTTTGGGCATCGCGCCAAGACTTGGTGGAAAGCACCTCAATACGCTGCGCCAGCAGTACAGCGGCTTCGCGTTGCACCTGAACCCGGTGCTGCAGATCTTCAATGACACGCACACGGTCGGCCAACTGGGTTTTGAACACGGACAATGGCTCCTTGCTCAAAGGGGCGCCGGCTTTTGCCGCATCCCGCTGCCAAGCCAAGGCATCGGCAATATTGAGCTTGGCGGTGTCCAAGAGGACCTGGGCCTTGTTTGCCCACTCGGCCACCAAAGCTTCTTGGCCTTTGGAGCGCTTGGCTTCATCCAGCTTTTCACGCACCAGTTTGGCAGCTCCTTTGTCCTTGACGCTGAGTTCTTTGAACACGGCCGTAAGCTGATCGGAATTGGGACTACCCTGCAGCCACTCGCGCACGCGTGCAGCACGCTCACCCGAAGTGAGAGCCGTAAAGGCTCCGCCGGTCAGACTGTCTAGTTGGGCAATATCGTTGTTTTTAGCGGGAGATGGCGACGTCACGGTAGGCTCGGAATTAAATTGAAAAGGAAACTACAACCGCGTATTTTCGCTGCTAATTCACCTATGCCCCAAGGTTTTTATCCCGGCAACAAAGAAGTCTCAATCAACCCATCCCGCCTACCATGCATTTTTTAACGAAAAAGCCCGCAAAACCCCCATAAACAAAGCGTAGAAAGCTATCAAAATGATAGCAATACTGGGTGCATCAAGCACCTGGTTGAACACCGTGCACAGGCCCAACTACGAGAGCTACACCTACTATATATAGATAGCACCACCACACCCACTGAAATTCAGCACCCAACAAAAAGCCCGGGCCTAGACTTGAAAGTCCAGACACCGGGCTCGACGGCTGACCTCAAGTCTATGCCGTCAGGACTGGCATTACAGGAGATTAAAGTCCCACAATGCACGCGAAGCAATGGATTGCCTCCTAGAGAATGTCGGGGCCGCTTTATCACGCTACCATCCCGGTGCATAACTGGCTACTGCCGACAGAGCGCTTGAAATCTCAAGCAACTAGACTCTAGTCACGGAGTGGGTCCGTTTCAAATCAACTTTTTAAATGGCTTTGAGCATGGTCATTGCCAAATTTGTCGTTCCTGGCAGACCATTGCAATACCGCATCCAGCCTGAAAACGCCGCCCTTACGATCAAAAATAGAATAACAAACCTATTTAATATTGTTGACCTGGCATAATCAACCCCTCTAGAATCCGCCCATCCCGAAGTCTATCTAGGGATAACCCGCACCCGCTGCCGAACCCGGCATATTCAAATCGCTGCACATGTCGAGTCGACGCCGCAGGATATTGATAGCGTACCAACCCAAACGAGGCGCCCAAAGTCGCCGCACTGCCCCCAGTGCATGACCCAAGCCCCACGCTAAAGAAGGAAGAGCTATGACAGCGACCGAAAAATTCACCAAGGGCTTTCGCATATTTCTCAGCGACATCGCCCAAGGCTTCTTTGAAATCACACACAACGGTTTTGCCCTGCTGGGTTTGGCCGTCATGTTCGCAGTAGTTACCCTGACTGCGCGCCCAGAAATCCGTCAGGCCGGTGAAGTTCAGTTGATCAGTTGGCTGCAAAACCGTCAAATCGCCGTCACCGGCATGGCAACGGATGCAGAAGCCATTGATCGCACAACCGCAACCAACCTCAAGGACTTGCCCAAACCACAAGCGGCTGTGGCTTATTGGCTCAGCAAAAAATACAGTGTGGCGCCCGAACCTGTAGGCGCACTGGTCTCCGAAGCATATGAGATCGGCTCCCACACCAAACTGGACCCCACGCTGATATTGGCCATCATGGCCATTGAGTCTGGCTTTAACCCGTTTGCCCAAAGCGCTATGGGTGCGCAGGGTTTGATGCAGGTGATGACCAAAATCCACAGCGACAAATACGAAGGGTTTGGCGGCAAATTAGCCGCCTTTGACCCTGTCTCCAATCTGCGGGTCGGAGCCAAGGTGTTGCAAGAATGCATTAGCCGTGCAGGCTCCGTCGAAGGCGGCCTCAAGTTTTACGTAGGCGCTGGCAATTTAGAAGATGACGGCGGGTACGCCAATAAAGTAATGGCGGAACATAACCGATTGCAACAGGTGGCCGCAGGACGTGGGGTTCCAATATCGACGCCACACACTATGCCCACGTCAGTCCCGGCAATTGTGCCCAGCAAAACGTTGGCTTCACCTGAAAACCTAGCCAGTCTTTCCAACTCATAAGCCACGTCGGGTAAACTCAAGCCCGTACGCGACTGGCGATAGGCGCCGAACCAGCTTGGTTCTGTGCGCCGAGGTGGGACAACCACCGGGAAGCGTGCCGCACAACCCTTGCGGGAAACTGCGTTCAGCCGTTCGCCTGGGCAGCCCTGTGTTATTTCCAAGACCCACACAGGCCCATTGTCTTTAAGGACTGCCATGTACGACCGTAATATTCTCGTAGAACAAACCGACCCTGAACTGTGGGCCGCCATCCTGGCTGAAAACGCGCGCCAGGAGCACCACATTGAGCTGATTGCCAGCGAAAACTACGCCTCACCGGCCGTGATGGCGGCACAGGGGAGCCAGCTGACCAACAAATACGCCGAAGGCTACCCGGGTAAACGCTATTACGGCGGTTGCGAACATGTTGATGTGGCCGAGCAATTGGCCATCGACCGCGTCAAGCAAATTTTTGGCGCGGAAGCTGCCAATGTGCAACCCCATTGCGGCGCCTCGGCCAATGAAGCCGTTTTCCTGGCCTTTCTGAAGCCCGGCGACACCATCATGGGAATGAGCTTGGCCGAAGGTGGCCACTTGACCCACGGCATGGCACTCAACATCAGCGGCAAGTGGTTCAACGTGGTGAGCTATGGCCTGAATGCCAAGGAAGAAATCGACTACGACGCCATGGAGCGCAAAGCGCACGAAACCAAGCCCAAGCTCATCATCGCTGGCGCCAGCGCCTACTCTCTGGCAATTGATTTTGAGCGCTTTGCCAAGGTCGCCAAGGACATAGGTGCCATTTTCATGGTGGACATGGCCCACTACGCGGGCTTGATCGCAGCTGGTGTGTACCCCAACCCGGTACCCCACGCCGATGTGGTGACATCCACCACCCACAAGAGTTTGCGCGGCCCACGCGGCGGCATTATCTTGATGAAGGCACAACACGAGAAAGCCATCAACAGCGCCATTTTCCCCGGCTTGCAAGGCGGCCCGCTGATGCACGTCATCGCAGCCAAGGCAGTTGCTTTCAAAGAAGCGCTCACGCCTGAATTCAAAATTTACCAGCAGCAGGTGCTGAAGAACGCACAAATTGTGGCGGAAACCCTGACCAGCCGCGGCCTGCGCATTGTCAGTGGTGGCACCCAAAGCCACGTCATGCTAGTGGACCTGCGGGCCAAAGGCATTACCGGCAAGGAAGCCGAGGCCATGTTAGGCAGCGCCCATATGACCATCAACAAGAATGCCATCCCCAATGACCCAGAAAAACCCATGGTCACCAGCGGTGTGCGCATCGGTACTCCGGCCATGACAACCCGTGGATTCAAAGACGAAGAGGCACGCGCCACTGCCAATTTAATCGCTGACGTGTTGGACAACCCACGCGACGCAGCCAACATTGAAACAGTACGCGCCAAAGTCAATGCTTTGACCGCACGCTTCCCTGTTTACAAATAGGCATTGATTCGATGAAGTGCCCGTTTTGCAGTCACACAGAAACCCAGGTGGTGGAGACCCGTGTTTCTGAAGACGGGAACTTCATCCGCCGCAGGCGCCAGTGTGGGTCGTGCGAAAAGCGATTCACTACCTATGAGCGGCCTGAAGTCAATTTCCCTATCATCGTCAAGAAGGATGGCCGTCGGATTGAATACGACGCATCCAAGCTGCGGGGTTCCTTTTCGTTGGCGCTCCGCAAGCGCCCTGTCAGCACCGAGCAAGTGGGTGCGGCCATAGACCGCGTTGAGGAAAAATTACTCAACCTCGGCCTACGCGAAGTGCAGTCCAACCGCATTGGCGAGTTGGTCATGCGTGAACTCAAAAAACTCGACAAGGTGGCCTATGTGCGCTTTGCCAGCGTTTATCGGAGTTTTGAGGATATTGATGAGTTCAAAACGTTGGTGGATGAGGTGAGGCGGTAATTTACCCCCAATCGGTTGCAATCGAATTTGTGAGATCGCTCAACAGAGTCGCTTTATTCGGCGGCGAGCATGAATCGCACCATTCATCGACAAAACGAAGACGCTTATCTACTCGGCTGCGCAACTGATTGATGCCGCGCTATATTCAGCGCCATGAATGCCATGTCCTGCTATCTCACGCAATCTAGAAAAAGTGCTAGAGCAGGTTTTACATTGGTTGAAGTTTTGGTTGTTGTCGCCGTCCTTGCTGGACTTGCGTCGCTCGCTGCACCGAGCTTCACAGAATCGATTCGAAAATCACAGATTAACTCAATTCAACAAGAATTCAGTGCATCGTTTCAATTGGCCAGATCTGAGGCCATTCGGCGAGGGTTTCCGGTACTACTTGCACGCACCACGGGATGTGGCGTTGTACTGCTCGACACTGACGATTGGAGTTGCGGTTGGCAAATCGTCGTTGATACCAACCGAAATGGTGCAGTTAATGCCGGAGAACCCGTATTGCAAGTTACAACTATACCCAATGACTATGGTGTGATGCACACCGGACTTGGCTCCGTCATACAGCTTAATGTTTGGGGTCAAGCACAGGGTGTCGGGCAAAGGCTGGTGATTACCCCCCCCCCACCCGAAGGCATTTCAGGCCCCTCCACAACGACTGTTTGTATCAATAGCGGTGGCCGAATTCGAAAACTATCTGGTGAAGCAATATGTATATAGTCAGGCCAGTGTCAGTATCCAGGTCTGCAAAAAAGAGCGGCCAAAGTGGACTTAGTCTAATTGAATCGCTGGTTTCTCTGCTGGTTCTAGCCCTTGGAATATTGGGTTTGGCCGGTGTGCAAACGCGACTCCTAGTTGAAACGCGAACAGCCAACTACCGCGCCACCGCCATTGGGCTCATTGATGACCTCACCAATAGAATCGCACTGAATCGCACCGCATCGCTTGCCGGAAATTACAACTTGGCTTGGGCCGCAGCGGCTACCGCGGCGCAAAACTGTGTAACAGCTACCTGTAATGGCGCCCAGTTAGCCCAATCCGACTTGAACCAATGGCGAGCCGCTGTGGCAAGATTACTTCCCGGGAGTGACGCAAGCGTTTTCGTGTCCGCGAACGACATCCGCCAAATAGGCATCGCAGTCTCTTGGACCTCAAACGAAAGCAGCAAAGCCGCCCTTGGCAGTGCTGCAGATGTTGCTTACAACGCCCCCTTTTCAGTGACCGTAGCGAATAGCGGAGTTGCCTGCCCGGCCAACTCCATTTGCCATATTGTTTATGTACAACCTTAAAACCAGCGGGTGTGAAGCACGCCCTGAATGGGTCGTTGGGCGTCCACAGCATTCGTCGTGCAAACGTCGGCAGCACGGACTGTCGATGGTTGAGTTGATGGTAGGCATTACCATCGGACTCTTGGTGGTAGTGGCTGCCATTGGTAGTTTGGTGGCCACCCAAGTCACCTCGACCGTCACTGGAGACAGTTCTCGCCTCCAGCAAAAGGCTGACGCCGTGTTTCGCAACCTCGCTTTTCACCTGACCCAAGCTGGTGCCATTGTGTTAACACCAGCAAATGCAGCCACAAACCCAGCCGTGCTGGTGTTTAGCCCCCTGTACACAGGCTTCGATCCAGCCACCACAGGTGCCCCGGGTCAAATTTTCTCCATCCATGGAATCAACGGAGCTGCAAATGCACCCGACACACTGCGCATAAGTTACCAAGACAATGGCACTGCGCGCGATTGCCTTGGGAACCGACCGGCTGCGGCCACTGTAAACATCCGTGTGGACAATACCTTCAACATGAACGGCGCGGATCTCATGTGCCTGGGGGCAAGTGCTGCCGCAGCACAATCCATTGCCGATGGTGTTGAGGATTTCCAGGTCACCTACGGCGTTCAGACCGATGCGGCTGGCGCAGACCAGTACCAATTCTATCGGGCAGATCAAATGCTTGCAGCTCCTCTCACTCCGAACTGGACCAGTATTCAAGCGGTTTCCATTTGCCTGCAATTGATTGGTGACACGCTCGGCAACCCCCAGCCTGGCTTGCTCATGACTGGTTGTCGGGGCCAAAACGTTGCCAGTGATGGGAGATTGCGGCGAGTTTTTCAACGGACCTTTGCGCTTCGCAACGCCTTGTTATGAAATACCGCATACCCACCACCTACAGCCGCCACACAGCGCAACGAGGCATATCCTTATTCACGGTGCTGGTCATGCTTCTCCTCAGCTTGACAGCGGTACTGGGGGCATTTCGGGTCAGTAACCTGAACGAATCCATTCTGGGCAACAGCAGCGACTACAACCGCACCTATGCTGCAGCAGAGGCGTTAATCAGAGACGCCGAAATTGACATCCGGGGCCGCACCCCCCCCTACGTCGCGCAAGCCGACGGAGTGCTCGGACTTCCCTGCCGCCCAGTTGCACCCGGAAGTCTCCTGACGCAAGCTGGTTTTAGCGGTTGTCGCAACCAAGCCATTGGGGATCCATGGATTCCCACCAATGATGATTTTGATGCCGTGGGGGATATGGTTGCTGCGTTGAATGCCAGCCGTTGCTGGCAGGGCCTGTGCTTTCCGGTGAATTCGACGGATTTGGCGAATATTGAGGCCAATTTGGCCGCCATGATCCCCAGAGGCGCAACTTACGGGCAATTTACCCGCGTCGGGCTAGCCGCCCCGGGCGCAGCTGGCAACCCTATTCTTTCAGGTGCCCAAGCTCGGGGTTGGTATTGGATTGAAGCCTTTCGTTATTCGCCCTCACCGCCCCCTGTAGCATCACCAGCAGCAGAGCTAGGGCTTACCCCCAATCAGAAAAGCCCTCTTGTATACCGCATTACCGCCATTGCGCAGGGGCTTAGGCCCGGAACACAAGTTGTTCTTAGATCCGTTTTTATACCGGAGCCCGCCAAGGATTGAATCCCTGAGCCCCTTGGGTGATCGCGTAATTTAAAAAAGAATCTTTCACCGGAGATCAATATGATTACTCACCGTAGATACGCATGTGCCGTCCAAATGCAAAAAAATGACATTCTGGGACAATTTAAGGTTAGTTGCGTAGGTGTTGCTTGTATGACAGTCATTGCGCTGGCGCAAACCAGCTACGCGACCCCGCTGGACCTGTCGCAAGTTCCGGCAGGCAATGGCGGTATAGCACCAGCGCCCAACGTCATCATCACGGTCGACGATTCTGGAAGCATGGGTTGGGATTTGGCGACTGACCAAGAAACAGCTAACGTAGCCAATCGAAAAATTACGTTGCTGAAAAATTCATTGAAAGCGCAATTCGGCAATGGAACTGCAAACTCGGGAAAAACCCCCGACAAGCGCATTCGGTTGGCTTGGCAGGCCATGCACAACAATGGGGGCGCGCCAGGTGCCGGATCATTAACCGCTGGGGCCATCAATTCGATGCGGTCTTTTGAAGGATCACACCGAGTCAACTTCAATACCTTTGTCGATGGCTTGGTTGCAAACAACGGTACGCCGTCGCTGAAAATGATGCGCAATGCCCACAATTACATGCGCAGCGCTGCGGGCACCAATAGCCCGTGGGCGGACGCCCCCGGCACGGCACAAGTCACTCCCTACCTAGCCTGTCGGCGAACATACCACGTCTTCTTGACGGATGGCGCGTGGAACAGTCAATCCAATACCAACGACAAAGTGGCCTTGGGAGACAGTAAAAACCGAACCTTGCCGGATAGCACCAGCTACAGCACTGGTTCGACGCCATCCAGGGTTTACACCGACTCTTACGGCGACACAAATACAACGTACGCCAGTACATTTTCTGATTTTGCGTTCAATAGCTGGGCCACCGACCTGCAGAATGGGTCCAACTCGACCCAGGCCATGGCCAATACCGTCAAGCCTTTGATCAAAAAGAGTGGGGCTGAAACATTTGCGACCACCGCATGCACCAACGCTGGCAACTGCACAGCAACCCAAGAATACTGGAATCCTAAGAACGACCCCGCCACCTGGCAGCATATAAACACCTATACCATCGGCTTTGGCGTGGGTGCGGTCAACTGGCCCAGCACTGCGAACACCCCAGTGGATTGGGATGATCTCGTCACCCCCAATCCCAGCGGCGACAACTATGGCGGCGACTTCCCCAAACTGGTGCAAGGGGCGAAGGTTTGGCCCGACGTAGCACCCTGGGACAGCGCCCACACCCCCGCCATTCGAACCATTGAACTCTGGCATGGGGCTCTCAATGGCCGTGGAAAATACTATCCAGTCAAGACAGCAGACGGCTTGACCGCTGCGTTTGCCGACATTATGGACACCGTCATTGCCGACACGTCCACCCCTTTGGTGTCTATCGCCACCAGTTCTAACTATCTTCGCACGGGTCTGAACGCTTATATTGCCGGCTACAGCTCCCTACGGTATTCAGGCTCGTTGTCTGCACGTCCCCTTGACGGCATGACCGGCGCAGTCCAGGCAACCGAAGCTTGGAACGCCGTCTCTTTGCTGGATGCCATTTCAACCGCCAACCTGTCAAACCGTGTGGTGCTGTCTTACAGCGGCACGGCGGGTATTCCTTGGAAGACGTGGTCCAGCCTACCCACGGCACAACAAACACCGTTGAACCAGAACAGCGCAGGAACCGTGGATTCCAATGGCCAAAATCGGGTGGACTACATTCGGGGCAATCGCACAAAGGAATTGGCCCAACAAGGAGGAATTTTTCGGGACCGTGATTCGCGTTTTGGTGATGTTGTGAATTCGAATATTTGGTACACCGGCAAACCTAATAGCGGCTATTCGACAACCGGATACGCAACATTCCGATCTACGGGCATCGGAGGTCAGGGGGGGCGCACACCCATGTTGTACATTGGCGCAAACGATGGCATGTTGCACGGTTTTGTGGCCGCCAATTGGCCTAGTGACGCGTCTATTACCCATGCAGGCGGCAAAGAATTGCTAGCCTACATTCCCCAGGGCATTGCGCAGGGCAATCTGCGCAAGTTGACGGACACCACCTACAGTCATTTGTACTTTGTGGACGGGTCTCCGTTTACCGGAGACGCTTACATTGGAGGGACTCCTGCGTGGAAAACGGTCTTAGTCGGAACACTGGGTGCCGGGGGTAAAGGTTATTTTGTTCTGGACGTGACAAATCCAGCCAATTTTTCAGAATCCAATGCCGCGAGCTTGGTGATGATGGATACCACGGCTACAGCGGATATTGACATTGGAAACATCACTTCGCTACCAGTCATGGACGAAAGCTTTTCAAACAAATCACGTCAAATAGTAAAAATGAATGGGGGCCGCTGGGCTGCCGTGTTGGGGAATGGTTACAACAGCACCAGCGAAGCGCCCGTATTGCTGGTTCAATACCTGGATGGTGACAAGTCCATCAAGAAGATATCGCCATGCGCATTGCCAACCAGCGGAACATGTAGCTTCAAGGGGAGCAATGGTTTATCGGCTCCACAGCTGATTGATCTCAACGGCGATGGAACCATGGACATTGCTTATGCGGGGGATATCAAAGGCAATCTTTGGAAGTTTGACTTGACCAGTGCCACGGACTCCGATTGGAAAGTTTCTTTCGCCGGCCAACCCTTTTTTGTTGCCAAACAATCCACCGCACAGTCTTTTACTTCTACACCGTTTTGGGGAGCCCATCCCAAAGGGGGAATCATGGTTGCAATTGGTACGGGGCAAAATTTAACCACCAACGATCAATCGGACACCGCAACGGTTCAAAGCATCTATGCTTTGTGGGACAACAGCACCTATACCAATGGCGCCACGGTGTCTATTACTGACACAACACCGATAAATACTGTAGCCGATGCCGCACTTCCCACTACCTTGGTTCAACAAACCGTGTCAAGTGCCGCGCAGGTGGATTCCACGAGTATTAATTATTACGAATCGTCGACCAACACCGTCGACTATTCAACCAAAAGAGGTTGGTACCTGAACTGGTCACTGCCGGGTCAACGTGTCATACAAAATATTCGCGCCTTTTCCGGTGAAAAAATATTGATTTCAAGCCTGATTCCAAAGTCAGGCGGCGCAAGTAATGGTGAAACTTGCTCAGCATCGGCTACCGCAGAGAGGAGCTTCTTGACCGTACTGGACCTGATGTCAGGCAATCCTCCAACAACCCCTGCGTTTAAATTTGAAGACATCAATTTGTCAAATATCCATACGACAACGATCGAAGGTAAAGCAGGAGACAGCGCGGTATTACGGATTAACAACACAATCAAAGTGATCTCATCCAGTTGCCCGGTAGGACAAACTTGCGGTTGCCAGGTGGGAGAAGACTGCGGAAGCCATACACGTGACGTTTTGGATCTTGACTTGGGTCGTATCCAAAGTAAACGCGCAAACTGGCGTCAGACTCAATGAGGACTCTGATTCCAATCACCATGAAAACCACCACTAAAATCAACCGGGCCGTTGGAGGGTTTACATTAATTGAGTTGATGATTACTGTTGCAATCATCGGCATCTTGGCAAGCATCGCTTGGCCCAATTACAACCAGTACATACAGCGTAGCCAACGCGCCAATGCGCGCAACACGTTGATCCAGGTGGCACAGTGGATGGAGCGAGCAGCCACATCAACTGGAAACTACCCGGCGACGGCTGCAGTCCCTGCGGGTGTCCTGACGGTTGAAGGCAACCGTTACACGGTGACTGTGCTGTCACCTGCCCCGCTGGCTGTACCGGCTGCGCTTTTTACCATTACGGCAACACGAAATGCCGGCGGGCAAGCTACTGACCGATGCGGCGACTTTGTCATTGACAACGTGAACCGACGCACTATCGTGAACCAAGCGGCCGGAGTTACAGCAGCGGAATGCTGGGCTCGTTGAGCACTGTGCGGCTCCAAAATACCAAGCTGATGTACCCTGAATGTTGAATACAAAAATGGGCTGCCCATGCTAAAAGCTGCGCTACTCAGGGCACACAGTGGAAAGAACATCACACCACCCAACCCAAGTGTTGGTTGCGTAATCGCTTTGCCGGCAGGCTCCATCCTAGGTCAAGGCCACACCCAGCGCGCTGGTGGTCCGCATGCCGAAGTCATGGCCCTACGAGATGCACAGTCCAAGGGTCATTCGGTTGTGGGTGCCACCGCCTACGTCACCTTAGAGCCCTGCTCCCACCACGGCCGTACCGGCCCCTGCTGTGACGCACTGATCCAGGCAGGCATAAAAAAAGTGGTGGCGTCTATTGCCGACCCCAACCCCCTGGTGTCTGGCCAAGGATTTGCAAAGCTAAGAGCTGCTGGCATTGAGGTCGAAGTACTGCCAGTTGATGACCCACTGGCCATTGCGTCGCGCGAGCTCAACATCGGGTTTTTCAGCCGCATGGTCCGTAAAACGCCCTGGGTGCGCATGAAGGTAGCCGCTTCGCTGGACGGTAAAACAGCGCTGCTGAACGGCATCAGCCAGTGGATCACCTCACCTGAGGCGCGCGCCGATGGTCATGCGTGGCGCGCGCGCGCCTGCGCCATCCTGACCGGCATTGGTACCGTGCTGCAAGACTCGCCGCGTTTGGATGTTCGATTGGTGGATACACCGCGCCAACCGCATGTGGTGGTGGTGGATAGCAACCTTCAAACCCCAATCGACGCTCCTCTTTTTATAGCGGGTCGCGCAGTATTTATCTACGCAGCAGTCCAAAATGACTTAAAAAAGGCGGCGTTGGAGGCGGCGGGGGCCACCGTCATCTACCTGCCCGGCATGCACTTGGACGGCAGCCCCACTGGCAAAGTGGATCTGGCTGCCATGTTGCGGGACTTGGGTCAACGCGAGATCAACGAACTGCATGTAGAGGCTGGCCACAAACTCAATGGTTCATTGATTCGTGAGGCCTTGGTAGACGAATTTCTAGTCTATCTGGCTCCCAAATTCATGGGTCAGGGCGCTGGCATGGCCGACTTTGGGCCTCTGACCGATTTGAATGCGGCCCTGCCGCTGGAGTTCAAATCCACCACCATGGTGGGTCCAGACCTGCGGATAGTGGCGCGCGTGAACGGGCGCGACCGCTTTTAAAACAGAAGAATTGGGGGCTTTGGCCAACCCAAGGCCCAAACCCTGCGAAAATACCCGGATGTTTACCGGAATCATCACTGGCGTGGGGCGCATCGTCGCCGTTCATGCCCAAGGCAGCTCATCAACGCACGGCAAGCGCCTCACCATTGCGTGCCCACCAACTTACCTCGACGACGTGGGGCTGGGTGACAGCATTGCACTCAATGGGGCTTGCATGACCGTCACCACGCTCGACAGTACGCAACAGCAATTCACGGTGGACATCTCCGCTGAATCGCTGGACAAAACTGCGGGACTGGGGCAATTGGGCACCATCAATCTGGAAAAAGCCTTGCGTGCGCACGACCGTTTGGGCGGGCACATTGTGTCAGGCCATGTGGACGGGATCGGCACTGTGGCGCACTTTGCCCAAGTGGGTGAGAGTTGGGAGTTGCGCATCATGGCCCCACGGACATTGGCCAAATATCTGGCGTACAAAGGTTCCATCACGGTCAATGGCGTGAGCCTGACAGTGAACCGTATCCAAGATACCGACACCGGTTGTGAAATGAGCATCAACCTGATCCCCCATACAGTGCAAAACACCGCTTTGGGCACCCTGGGCGCAGGCTCTCAGGTAAATCTGGAAATCGATTTGATCGCGCGGTATGTCGAGCGCATGCTGAACGCCGATCCACAACAAGCCGGACAACCCGCGTCATAACTCGGAGCCCCGCCTCCTCTCCTATTTTGTGAAAGACATTTGCATGACAGCCCTCTCCCCCGTGGCTATTTCCCCTGTTGAAGACATCGTGGCCGACATGCGCGCCGGGCGCATGGTGATTTTGGTGGACGAAGAAGACCGCGAAAACGAAGGCGACTTGGTATTGGCGGCCGACCACGTCACTGCGGATGCCATCAATTTCATGGCGCGTTTCGGGCGTGGTCTGATTTGTCTGACCCTCACCCGCGAACGCTGTGAACGCCTGCAATTGCCGCCCATGACGGTACGCAATGGCGACAAAAAAGGCACAGCATTCACGGTGTCCATTGAGGCCGCTGAAGGCGTGACCACCGGCATTTCGGCGGCAGACCGCGCACAAACTGTCCGAGCCGCAGTGGCCAAAGACGCCAAACCCGACGACTTGGTGCAACCCGGCCACATTTTTCCCTTGCAGGCGGTGGATGGCGGCGTGCTCATGCGGGCTGGCCACACCGAAGCCGGTTGCGATCTGGCAGCCATGGCGGGCTGCTCGCCCACTTCGGTGATTTGCGAGATCATGAAAGACGATGGCACCATGGCCCGTCTGCCTGATTTGCAACTCTTTGCAGCCCAGCATGGCCTGAAGATCGGCACCATTGCCGATTTGATTGAACACCGCAGCCGCGTGGAGTCTCTGATTGAAAAGCAGGGCTCGCGCACGGTGCACACCGCTTTTGGCGAGTTCACCGCCCACGCGTTTCGCGATACCACGGGCCACGGCGTGCACCTGGCCTTGGTCAAAGGCCAATGGGCCGAAGGCGACACCGTACCCGCCCGCGTACACGAGCCCTTGTCGGTGCTGGACGCCTTGGAAGTGGGCCGCACCATGCACTCCTGGAGTCTGGATGCCGCCCTGTCCTTTGTGGCGCAAGAAGGCAAAGGCGTAGTCGTGTTGCTCAATTGCGGTGAAAGCGGCGCACAGTTGCTGTCGCAGTTTGACGGCACCGCCCGCCCGGCCCAAGCCCCGGAACGGGGCCGCATGGACCTGCGTACCTACGGCATTGGTGCACAAATCCTGCGCCTGTGCGGCGTGCACAAAATGCGCCTCATGGGCAGCCCCCGGCGCATGCCCAGCATGACGGGCTACGGCCTGGAAATCACCGGCTACATCAGCAAATAATCAAAATTGATAAAGGTTTACCCCATGTTTGGTGCAGACAAAGGCAACGTTGCCTCTAACGACAGCCGTCTCAACGGCAAAAAACTCAGCATTGGCATCGTGCAAGCACGTTTCAACGCCCCCATCACCGACGCGCTGGCCAAGGCCTGCAAGGCAGAGTTGATGAGCTTGGGTGTGTCCGACAAAGACATCGACCATGTCACCGTACCCGGCGCACTGGAGGTGCCCGTGGCATTGCAGGCCATGGCCGAGAAGTCTAAATACGACGCCTTGGTGGCTTTGGGCTGCATCATCCGCGGTGAAACCTACCATTTTGAGTTGGTGGCCAACGAGTCCGGCGCCGGTGTGACCCGCATTTCGCTGGATTACCAGTTGCCCATTGCCAACGCCATTTTGACCACCGAAGACATGGCCCAAGCCGTGGCCCGCCAAGAGGAAAAGGGCCGTGATGCGGCCCGTGTGGCCGTCGAAATGGCCAATCTGCTGGAGTCTATTTAATGAGCGATTTCAATACTCCCTCCTCGCCCACCCGCCCGCCCCGCCAGCCACGCACCGGCCTGACCAGTACGGGCGCGCGCAAGGCGGGCTCCAAGTCGGACCGCAGCCGCGCACGCGAATTTGCGCTGCAAGGCCTGTACCAGAGCCTGGTGGGGGGTAACGAAGCCGGTGCCATCGACATTTTTACGCGCGACCTCGCGGGCTTCAACAAGGCAGATTCGGTGCACTTTGACGCACTCTTTCACGGGTGCATCGCGCAAAGCGCCGAGCTGGACGTGTTGATTCTCCCGCTGCTGGACCGCCCCATGACCGAGATTTCCCCCATTGAACATGCGGTCATGTGGATTGGCGCCTACGAGATGAAGCACTGCCTGGATGTTCCCTGGCGCGTGGTCATCAATGAGTGTGTGGAGCTGGCCAAAGAGTTTGGTGGCACCGACGGCCACAAATACGTCAATGGCGTGCTGAACGGCATGGCCCCCTCCCTGCGCACAGCGGAGGTCGAATCCGACCGCGTCAAAAAGTCCCGCGCCTAAGAAGCGACCGCTTCCACCTCCCATGCAGATATCGTCCCGTGCACAAAAGATAGAGCCTTTCTACGTGATGGAGGTGGCCAAGGCGGCTGCCAATCTGGGTCAAGAAATTGCGCACACCGATGCGCCCATGGTTTTTTTGAACATCGGTGAGCCAGATTTCACCGCGCCGCCCTTGGTGCAGCAGGCCGCAGAAAAGGCCGTGCGCGACGGCCATACCCAGTACACCCCCGCCACCGGTTTGCCCGCCTTGCGCGAAAACATCAGCGCCTGGTATGCCAGCCGTTTCGGCGCTGACGTGCCTGCCAGCCGCATCATCGTGACGGCGGGGGCCTCCGCCGCCCTGCACCTGGCGTGTATGGCGCTGATCGAAGCGGGTGATGAAGTCCTGATGCCGGACCCCAGCTACCCCTGCAACCGGCATTTTGTCAGCGCCGCCGAAGGCCGCGCCGTGCTGATTCCCACCACCGCCCAAGAGCGCTTTCAACTCAGTGCCGACAAGGTGCAAGCCGCCTGGGGGCCACGCACACGGGGCGTCTTGTTGGCCTCACCGTCCAACCCCACAGGCACCTCCATCCACCCGGACGAGTTGCGCCGCATCCACCAGGTGGTGCAGGCGCGCGGTGGCATCACCGTGGTGGACGAAATCTACCTGCCACTCAGTTTTGATGCCCAGTTTGGACAAACGGCACTGGCCATCGACGAGCACATCATCAGCATCAACAGCTTCAGCAAATACTTCAGCATGACCGGCTGGCGCCTGGGCTGGATGGTGGTGCCGGAAAAACTGGTACCGGTGATTGAGCGGCTGGCGCAAAACCTGTTCATCTGCCCCAGCACCATTGCCCAGCATGCGGCCCTGGCCTGCTTTGCGCCCGAAAGCATTGCGCTGTACGAGGCACGGCGCCAGGAGTTCAAGGCGCGGCGCGACTATTTCATTCCGCAACTCAACGCCATGGGCTTGAACGTTCCCGTGGTTCCCGATGGCGCTTTTTACGCCTGGGCAGATTGTTCCAACGCCTGCGCCAAACTCGGCATCCAAGACAGCTGGGACTTTGCTTTTGCCATGATGAACCAAGCCCATGTGGCCATCACCCCAGGGCGTGACTTCGGGCTGGACCAGACCCACCATTTTGTACGTTTTTCCACCGCCAGTTCGATGGAACAACTACAGACGGCAGTCGAGCGGCTTCGCTCGGTGCTGCTGTAAATTCATTTACCCAACCCTGCCATGAACCAAGACCTTTCGATTCTCCATTTGGTACTCAATGCCAGCGTAGTGGTGCAAGCCGTCATGCTGCTGCTGATGGTGATTTCCATCTCCAGCTGGGCTGCCATCTTCAGAAAGCTATTTGCCCTGAACCGTGTGAAATCGCTCAATGAGGTGTTCGAGCGCAACTTCTGGTCCGGCTCCAGCCTGAACGACCTGTTTGCCAACGCCTCCAAAAACCCCAGTGAAGGTGGGCCCATGGAGCGTATCTTTGCCAGTGGCATGCGTGAATTCCAAAAAATGCGCGAGCGCCGTGTCACCGACGCAGGCACCCTGATGGACGGGGCCCGGCGGGCCATGCGGGCCAGTTTTCAGCGCGAAATGGACGTGGTGGAAACCCATCTGTCGTTTCTGGCCTCGGTGGGCTCGGTATCACCCTATGTCGGCTTGTTCGGTACGGTGTGGGGCATCATGCACGCCTTTACCGGGCTGGCGGCACTCACGCAGGTGACACTGGCCACCGTGGCGCCCGGCATTGCCGAGGCACTGGTGGCCACTGCGATTGGCCTGTTTGCAGCCATCCCCGCTGTGGTGGCCTACAACCGTTTTGCACGCGATATTGACCGCATTGCCATCCACCAGGAAACCTTCATCGAAGAGTTTTCCAATATTCTGCAACGCAACGTGAGCGCCCAGGCCGCCACGCCGCGTACCGCCTGAAGGCCATCACCCCATGCCAGCCCTTGTAAGCCGTGGCCGTGGACGGCGCACCATCAACGAAATCAACATGGTGCCCTTCATCGACGTGATGCTGGTGCTCTTGATCATCTTCATGGTCACCGCGCCGCTGATCACCCCCAGCATGATCGACCTGCCCAGCATCGGCAAGGCGTCCAAACAACCCGACCAGATCATCCAGATCATTCTGGGCAAAACTGACGGTGTGGTGGAAGTCAAGATCAAAGACCAGACCAGCACCCTGCCCCTCAAGGAACTGGCCAGCGCGGTCAAACGCGCCCAGGGCGCCAAAGACAGCGCTGCGGCTGCCAGCTCTGCCGTGGTGATCAGTGCCGACAAAAACGTGAAATACGAGAGTGTGGTCAAGGTCATGGACACACTGCAGCGCGCCGGTATCCAACGGGTGGGCCTCTCGGTCCAACTGGTCAACTAGGCACCCGGACCATGAGCATTGCCAGCGGTCGCCACGAATTTGCTCCGCCACCTCCGCCGGGTTTTTTGCGCGCCCTGGCGTTGGCCATTCTGGCCCACGGCCTGCTGGTGGCCATGCTGACTATCGGCGTGCAATGGAAACGTGACGCCACACCCGTGGCCTTTGAAGCGGAACTGTGGTCTGCGGTGCCCCAAGAGGCTGCGCCACCGGCACCGGAGGTGCCACCCGAACCGATTGCCCCCCCTGAACCGGTCCGGCCCGCCATCCCCGTGGAGCCCCCACGGCCAGTGGTGGTGCCGCCACCGCCGGTGCACACCCCCGACGCGGACATTGTCCTGGCCAAGGAAAAAGCTCGCCTGCAAAAAGAGAAGCAGTTGCGCGAAGAAAAACTCGAACAAATCAAGCTAGAGCAGGAAAAGCAAAAACGCGAACGCCTGGAGCGGGAAAAACAAGCGGAAAAACAGGCCAAGCTGCAGCAAGCCAAACTGGAGAAAGAGAAGCTGGAGCGCGAAAAAGAGAAGCAAGACAAGCTGGACAAAGCCGCACGCGACAAAAAGCTGCAAGAACAAAGCACCAAGGACGCCCAGGCGGCGGACGTGGCGAAGCAAAAAGCAGCAGCTAAGACCAAGGAAGAAGCCAAACAACTGGAAGAGTTGCGCCAGCAAAACCTCAAACGTATCGCCGGGCTGGCAGGCGCTGCCAGCGGCAATGGGGATGCACGCTCCACGGGTACGGCCGCACAAAGCTCGGGGCCTTCGGCGGGTTATGCGGGACGCATCAGGGCACTCTTGAAACGCAATACCACCTACACCGAAACCGTCGTGGGTAATCCCACTGCCGAAGTGGAAGTGCGCACCTCACCCGACGGCACCGTCATCAGCCGCAAACTCCTCAAATCCAGCGGTGTGAAATCCTGGGACGAGGCCGTGATCAATGCCATCGACAAAGCGGGGGTGATGCCGCGTGATACCGACGGCAGGATCCCCTCTCCCATGCTGATAGTGCACAGCCCCAAAGACTGAGCGACCAAGCTCTCAGCCCACGTGCCAATGCTATACATTTTGTAGCTGCTTGCGCAATACCTACAAGGGCGGAAGGCCATTTTTTGCATGATATTCATGCCAAGCATGGCACGGAACATGCATGGGTGATGCCGTAACCACTGGGAAATCACCATGAGCACGGCCACCGCACTGTCCATCGACCAATTCTTGCCCTATATGCGCGACGTCATCCGCTGCGAGCAGTCGTTGCGCGAACTGAGCCTGATGTGGCGAATGATCGAGTCCTCCGCCAAGATGAACTGCCCGGCCGAGGCCAAGACCATTTTGCCCACCATGGCGGCCACGCGCGAGGGTTTTGACCGCCTGGAAACTGAGTTGGTCGCCAGCCTGGTCGGTGAAAAAGTGGCCACCGTACTCGACGAGATTGGCACCAAAGCCCAGTACGTGATCGACATCGTGGTGCGCAATTTGTACGAACGCACCGCGGACGTGGGTTTTCTGGCCACGGACAAGGAGCTGTGCGCCTTTGTCGCCGGTCTGCACGACAACGAAAGCGCCATCCGCCTGCGGCTGCGCGCCTACCGCAGCAAATACACGGTATACGACGAGATCATTTTGCTGGACGCTGCGGGCAATGTACTGGTCCAGATTGACGAAACCACGCCCCTGGAGGGCAGCGTGGACCCACTGATTGCGCAAACGCTGGCCAGCGACACTTACGTAGAAACCTTCCGCGCCAGTGATTTGCGCCCGGCCCGCAAACAGGCTTTGATCTACTCCCGCCGCATGCTGCACCCCGACACCGGCGCCGTGGTGGGCCTGCTGTGCCTGTGCTTCAACTTTGAGCAGGAGATGGCGGGTATCTTTGCATCGCATGGCGACCCGGCCGGCCGCTCCGTCATGCTGCTGCTGGACCGCGATGACCGCGTGGTCGCCAGTGCCGATGCCCTGTGGGTTCCTTTGGGCGCGGTGGTTCCGGTGAACCGCGATGCCTCACCCCAGTTGGTGGTGTTTTCCGGGCGCGAATACCTGGCCTGCACCTTTGCCGCCGAGGGTTACCAGGGCTACCCCGGCCCCCCGGGCTGGCAAGGGCAGGTGATGGTGCCGGTGGACGTGGCGTTCACCGGGCGCAGCAGCAGCGCCCTGGTCTCCCTGGACCCGGGCGTGGCCCACGGCTTGCTGTCGCATGCCCAGACCTTTTCACCACCGCTGTACAAAATCATGACGGCGGTGGAAACCATCCAGCGCGTGGTGTGGAACGGCCAGGTCATGACCGCGGGCAAACGCGACGATGCCCAGAAACTCAAAACCATCCTGGACCAGATCAGCGAGACCGGCGCGCGCAGCAATGCCTTGTTTTCCAACTCCATCGGTGATCTGTACGAGACCGTGCTGGCCTCCAGCTTGCGCGACTCCGAATTTGTCTCCAACCTGCTGGTGGACCTGCTGGACCGCAATCTGTACGAGCGCGCCGACGACTGCCGCTGGTGGGCCGTGACACCAGACCTGCGCGCCGCCCTCGCGGCCCCGCTGCGCGAGGATGCGCGGGCGCTGCACCACGTCACCGACATACTGCAGTACATCAACCGCCTGTACACGGTCTACACCCGCATCTTTGTGTACGACGCCAGCGGCTGCATTGTGGCCAGCAGCCAGGCCGATCCCCAAGGCGACGCGCTGGTCGGCTCGCACATCGACAGCGCCACCTTGCTGCGGGTGCAGGCCCTGGCGGGCGAGCAGCACTACCATGTCACGCCCTTCGCACCCACCCCACTGTATGGCGAGCGGCCCACCTACGTCTACCACGCGGCCATTCGCCACCCCGATGACGATGCGCTGGTGGTGGGGGGCATAGGCATCGTGTTCGATTCCGAAACCGAGTTGCTGGCCATGCTCCGGGGCGGCCTGGGGCACAAGGCAGACTCCCACGCCCTGTTCATAGACCGGGCGGGCTGCGTGATTTCCAGCACCGACCCCAAGCGCCCAGTGGGCTCGCTGCTGGAGATCGACCCTGCCCTGCTCCAGCTGCCCAATGGCGGCAGTGGCTCGCGCATCGTGCTGCACGACGGACATTACGCGGTCATGGGCTGCACCGTGTCCCGCGGCTACCGGGAATTCAAGGTGTCCGACGGCTACCGCGAGGATGTGCTGGCGGTTGTTTTTTCCTCGTTTGGCGAAGTGCGCGAGCGCCTGGGGGCCGGCCTGAAAGGCAAAACCACGCTCAAGCCCCACGCCATTGGCAGTGGAAATCGCGAGTTTGCAACCTTCTTTATCGACGGCACCCTGTTTGCCCTGCCCGCCGAACACGTGCTGGAGGCCCTGCCGGCCTCCAAAATATCATCCGTGTCCCGGGGCAACCAGGAAGCGCGCATTGGCCTGCTCGGTTTGCAGCACGACGCCGCCAACCAGGGTTCGGTCTGGGTCTACGATCTGGGCTATCTCCTCCACCATCGGCCGACTTCCATCGACAAAAGCAGCCAAGTCGTCATCGTGCGCTATGGCGCTCAAACGTTTGGCCTGCTGGTCGACGCGCTGCATGGCGTACCCGAATTCGGCGAGGCCCAGATCATGGCCAACCCCTTTGCCGGGCACCCCGACACCTCGCTGGTGAAACACCTGATCAAGGCCAATGGCGGCCAGTTGCTGATCCATGCCGTTGACGTCGTCTGCCTGGTGGGGCGGCTCATCCAGCGCGACATGGCGGCCTGACCTGCACGGTCGACTTTTGCTACATTTTTAATAGCCTCCTGCGCAATACCTACGCGGGCTAGAGCCCTATTCGTAGGAAATAACCGCCTTCCCCTGGTCGGCCTGGGCACGCCACTGCGCCAATGCAGCGTCACTGGGGTAAAAACGGGCCTCCTCGCCCAATTGCAGTTCCGCTGTAGCCCCCAGGGGCTCACCGTCTGCAGCACTTTCCAGCATGCGCCGCACCTGCAAACGCACACCCATGCCGCGCACCAGCTCGCCTTGCTCCGACATCTCGCGCTGGGCCGGGAACTCCCGCAGCAACCGGGCCAGGTCGGGCACCTTGCCGCCCGCATCCGAGTTGACCGTGAGGTGTAAATACTTGCCAAAACGGCAACGGGCCTGCTCCAGATCCCACACCTGGGTGATGGTGAGCTGCTTGCCGCCGGAGAAACGGTCGTCACGCACCTTGCCCATGACGATGATGAGTTCATCGTCCTTGAACAGGTGTCTGTTGGCGTTGATCAGCTCCTCCTCCGCCCGGGCTTCGATCATGGCGGACTTGTCGTCCAGCTTGAACAGGGCCAGCTTGCCGCGCTGGCCGTTGATCTGGCGAAAATCGGTGACGATGCCGGCCAGCAACTGGGGCTCGCGGGTGTCAATCAAATCGTCAATCTGCCGCTTGGCAAAGCGGCGCACTTCCAGCGTCACCTCGTCAAACAAATGGCCTGACAGGTAAAACCCGATGGCGGTCTTCTCGTAAACCAGACGCTCCTTGATACCCCAGGGCGTAGCTTCCACCAGATCGGGTTCCTGGGTGCTGGAGCCGTGGGCGTCATCGCCGCCCATGTCATCAAACAGGCCGCCCTGGTTGGCGTTGGCCAGGGCCGCAGCGCCAAAGTCAAAGGCCAAGTCCACCGAGGCCAGGAGCGAAGCGCGATTGAGCTGAATGGTGTCAAAGGCACCGCCCTTGATCAGCGCTTCCACCGTGCGTTTGTTGATACGGCTGCGGTCCACCCGGGCGCAAAAATCAAACAGGCTCTTGAACGGGCCCACCATGTCGCCGTTGGGCCCCACACCCCGGCCTTCGCGCGCGGCTTCGATGGCCTTGATGGCCTGCTCACCCGTGCCCTTGATGGCGCTCAGGCCGTAGCGGATTTGTTTGTCTGAAATCGGCTCAAAACGGCTCACGCCCCGGTTCACATTGGGCGGCTCGAAGCTCAGGCCCATCTTCAGGGCATCTTCGTAGAGGACCTTGAGCTTGTCGGTGTCGTCCATTTCCACCGTCATATTGGCGCAGAAGAACTCGGCGGTGTAATGCACCTTGAGCCAGCCGGTGTGGTAGGCCAGCAGGGAGTAGGCAGCAGCGTGCGACTTGTTGAAGCCGTAGCCCGCAAACTTCTCCATCAAGTCAAACACCTCGTCGGCCTTGGCCTCGTTAATGTCGTTCTTGAGCGCACCGTCGCGGAAGATCTGGCGGTGCTTGGCCATCTCGTCGGCGTCTTTTTTACCCATGGCGCGGCGCAGCATGTCGGCGCCACCGAGCGAGTAGCCGCCCAAAATCTGCGCCGTCTGCATCACCTGCTCCTGGTAGACCATGATGCCGTAGGTCTCGGAGAGCATATTGGCCACCAGCGGATGCGGGTACTCCACCACCTCGCGCCCGTGTTTGCGCGCCACAAAGCTGGGGATCAGGTCCATGGGGCCCGGGCGGTACAGGGCGTTCAGCGCAATCAGGTCTTCCAGGCGCGTGGGCTTGGCGTCTTTCAGCATGCCTTGCATGCCGCGGCTTTCAAACTGGAACACGGCCTCGGTCTTGCCCTCGGAGAACAGGCGGTAGACCTTGGCATCGTCCAGTGGCAGGTTCTCGAACGCAAAGTTCTCCTGTCCCTTGTGCCGCTTCATGATGAATTCACGCGCGATTTCCAGAATGGTGAGCGTGGCCAGGCCCAAGAAGTCGAACTTCACCAGGCCCACGGCCTCCACGTCGTTCTTGTCGTACTGGCTCACCGCCGAGTCGCTGCCGGGCTGTTGGTACAGCGGGCAAAAGTCGGTGAGTTTGCCCGGCGCAATCAGCACGCCCCCGGCGTGCATGCCGATGTTGCGGGTCATGCCCTCCAGCTTGCGGGCCAGCTCCAGCAAGAGCTTGACGTCTTCTTCCTTTTCCTCGCGCTCGGCCAGGATGGGCTCGGCCTCGGAGGCGTAGACCATCTT
Organism: Rhodoferax sp.; assembly: GCF_030697375.1. GTDB lineage: Bacteria > Pseudomonadota > Gammaproteobacteria > Burkholderiales > Burkholderiaceae_C > Allorhodoferax. Next base: position 85,931 of record NZ_JAUYQD010000062.1, read on the forward strand.
GTCGTCTTTTTTCTTGTCGGGCGGCGGCAACTGCAGGGTGACGGACACCCCTGGCTTGTTGGGGATGAGCTTGCTGATGCCGTCGCAAAAGGTGTAGCTCATGTCCAGCACCCGGCCCACGTCGCGCACCACGCCGCGCGCGGCCATGGTCCCGAAGGTGGCAATCTGGCTCACGGCGTCCTTGCCGTATTTGGCCTTCACGTAGTCGATCACCAGATTGCGGTTGGTCTGGCAAAAGTCGATGTCGAAGTCAGGCATGGAAACCCGCTCGGGGTTCAGGAAACGCTCGAACAGCAGGTTGTAACGCAGCGGGTCCAGGTCGGTGATCTTCATCACGTAGGCCACCAGCGAGCCCGCGCCGGAGCCCCGGCCCGGCCCCACCGGGCAGCCATTGTTCTTGGCCCAGTTAATGAAGTCGCCCACGATCAAAAAGTAACCGGGGAAGCCCATCTTCAAAATGGTGACCAACTCAAACTCCAGGCGCTCCACGTAGCGTGGCATCTGCGCCTCGCGCTCCACCGGGTCCGGGTAGAGATGCGCCATGCGCTCCTTCAGCCCCTCGTGCGAGGCATAGCGGAAATACTCCTCGGGCGACATACGCACCCCATCCACCAGCGGCGTGGGGAACTCGGGCAGCTGCGGTTTGCCCAGCACCAGCGTCAGGCTGCAGCGCTTGGCAATCTCCACCGTGTTGGCAACCGCCGAAGGCACATCGGCAAACAGCGCCTCCATCTGCGCGGCGGACTTGAAATACTGCTCCCGGGTGAACTTGCGCACCCGCTTGGCGTTGCCCAAAATCTCGCCATCGGCAATACACACCCGCGCCTCGTGCGCCTCAAAATCCTCTTCGGTGGTGAACTGCACCGGGTGGGTGGCAACCACCGGCAGGCCCATGCGCGCGGCCAGTTGCACGGTGGCAGTCACATGGGCTTCGTCATCCACCCGGCCTGCGCGTTGCAGCTCCAGGTAAAAGCGGTGCACAAACACGCCGGCCAGTTGCAGCGCCACGTCCATGGCACGCGCCGTGTCGCCCTGCACCAGGGCTTGCCCCACCGGCCCGGCCTGCGCGCCGGAGAGGCAAATCAGACCTTCGTTCAACTCCTGCAGCCAAGCCAGCTTGATGGTGGCTTGCAGCTTGCCCGCGTTTTGTGTCCAGGCACGGGCCAGCAATTCGGACAGATTGAGGTAACCCTGCTTGTTTTGCACCAGCAGCACCATGCGCGACAACGCGCCTTCGTCCTTGCCCAGGCCTTCCAGCCAAAATTCAGAGCCAATCAGCGGTTTGACACCGCGCTTGCGCCCCTCTTTATAAAACTTGATGGCGCCAAACAGATTGCTTAAATCGGTAACCGCCAAAGCGGGCTGGCCATCGGCCGCGGCGGCTTTGACGACTTCGTCAATGCGGGTGGTACCGTCAACGACGGAAAATTCGGTGTGGAGGCGCAGGTGTACAAACATAGCCGGTATTGTAGGTTTGCCCACCCTGTGGCGCTCCCACCGGACCCCGCCTTCAGGCGCTATCAAAACAATAGCTGCTACCGCATATGCACTATGCCGAAAAGCCTTATTTCGGTGTGAACTCGCGTTCACTTTTGGCACCTATGGCGAGCTGGGTCCATTATTTTTTTGGAGAGCGATCTCGGGCGTCCACCTCACGCAAGGTGGGTGAACCTGCCATGGGGAACCCTCTTGCCTATCTTCCCTGCAGCTGCGATGTCGCTGTCTTCCCGTTCGGCTCCCACCACGCCCCTGGGCAGGTGGATCGGGTGTCCGTTCGTCGGCCCCATTCGCGGTTGCCACAGCGTAGGTTGACCCATAGCGGTGTTCACGCCAAAGCGCAGGCAACCCAGAAAAGCCCGCCCGCGAGCGTGGGCCAGAGAAGGGATACCCGGTCCGCCTGCCCCACCCACCCGCAGGCACACAAGGCCGCGCATACCAAACCCTGTTTTCCACCCATTTTGAGGGGCCGATAATGGCAGACACACGCACACGGCAGTCCCACAGCACAGGAGTTCTTTCCCTTGAAAACACTTGTTTTAGGCGGCTACGGCAATTTTGGGGCGCGCATTTGCCGCGCCTTGTCCGGCGACCCCAGCTTGCAACTACTGGTCGGCGGGCGCAACCGCGCGCGCGCCGATGCCCTGGCGGCGGAACTCGGCCACGGTGCCCAAGGCCTTGCCATCGACCACAGCGCGCCCGACTTTGCACAGACCCTACGCCAATTGGGTGTCACGCTGCTCATCCATACCGCCGGCCCCTTTCAGCAGCAAGACTACGGCGTGGCCCGGGCGGCTGCGGCGGCCGGCGCGCACTATATCGACCTGGCCGATGGGCGCCGCTTTGTCTGCGACTTTCCCCAGGCCCTGCAGGCCGCCTTTGCGGCGGCGGGCCGCAGCGCCATCAGCGGAGCCAGCACCGTGCCCGCCCTGTCTTCCGCCGTGGTGGAACACCTTTGCGCCGGGTGGCAGCGCGTGGACAGCATAGACACCTGCATAGCACCGGCCCAAACCGCGCCGCGCGGCAAGGCCACCTTGGCCGCCGTGTTGAGTTACTGCGGTGAAGCGCTGCAGGTCTGGGACGAAGGGCGCTGGCAGGCGCAGCGCGGCTGGGCTGCCCCCCAACAGGTGCACTTTGCGCGCCTGCGGCCCCGCCTCGGCGCCCTGTGCGACATCCCGGACCTGGAACTATTCCCCACGCGCTACGCCGTGCGCCAGCGTGTGATGTTCCGCGCGGCGCTGGAGGTCGGTTTTACGCAACGTGCGTTTGCGCTGCTGGCCTCCCTGCACGCCTGGGGTGTCCTGGCCCGACCCGCCCGACTCGCCGGCCTGCTCAACACCAGCGCCCGCGCCCTGGACTTTCTGGGTACACCCCTGGGCGGCATGGTGGTGCGGGTGGAAGGTCTGGATGCCACAGGCCGTGCGGCCCGGCGTGCCTGGCACATCGCCGCCGACCACGACCATGGCCCCGAAATTCCCTGCATGGCGGCCGTGCTGCTGGCCCGCCGCCTGGCCCATGGCCAGCCCCACCAGAGCCTGCCGGTAGGTGCAAGCGCCTGCATGGGCCTGCTGACACTGGCGGACTTTGCGCCTGAGTTCACCCGCTGGGGCATGGTCACCGACGTGGTGGATGAGGAAAGGGCCGGCGCATGACGGCGGGACAGCACACGCTGCTGCGCTTCAGTCTGGTTTTTGTCTGGCTGGCCACCGCGCTGGTCAGCGTGTGGGAGTTGAATGGCCAGAGCAGCGCGGTGTTGCACGCGGCGGGAGTGCACGACGCCTGGCTGGTGCGCAGCCTGGTGTGGTCGGGTGCGGGATTGGATGCCCTGCTGGGCCTGGCCCTGTGGCTGTACCCGCTGCACCGCACTTACCTGGCGGCGTTGGCGGCTATGCTGCTGATGACGCTGCTGGCCAGCGTGCTGGACCCCAGCCTGTGGTTGCACCCGCTGGGGCCGTTGACCAAAAATATTCCCATGGCAGCGGCGCTTTGGATTCTTGCGAAAACACCCCCATGAACACCTACCTGGTCATCAAATGGATTCACATTCTCTCCAGTGTGCTGATGGTGGGCACCGGCTTTGGGTCGGCCTATTTCATGTTTTTTGCCAACCGGTCCCAAAGCGTCGCAACCCAGGCCATTGTGTCGCGGCTGGTGGTCCGGGCCGACTGGTGGTTCACCACGCCCACCGCCATCATCCAGCCTGCCACCGGCTTGGTGATGGCCTACATGGCGGGTCTGCCTCTGTCCACGCCCTGGGTGGCACTGTCTCTGGCTTTGTTTGTGTTTGCGGGCCTGTGCTGGTTGCCGGTGGTGTGGCTGCAGATTCGCATGGCGGCCTTGGCGCAAGAAGCCGTGCGCTCTGGCACCGACTTGGCTGACACCTACAGGCGCTACGCGCGCAGATGGGAAAGCTTGGGTTACCCCGCATTTCTGGCCATGCTGGCCATTTTTTACCTGATGGTGACCAAACCGGTGTAGCACGAAACCCTGGGGCGGCTTTGGCAAGCATGCAATTGTTGATACAAAAAAGTACAACTTCAATATGATGTGCCAGGCCCAGGCCTTCCAACGCTTCCCCCAAGGACTTCCCATGCAACACCCCTCCCGTTGGGTCCGCGTCCCTTGCCCTCCCACCCTGCTGTGCCTGGCCCTCGTGGGACTGGCGGGCTGTGATGCGCGCAAGGAAGCTGCACCGCCCCAAGCCAGCACTCCGGCGATAGCCGCTGCGCCGGCGGCAGCGGCCTTCGACCTGAAGCCTTGGCAGCGGGCCCAAATCAACTGGCGCCAGTTCGAAGGCATCAACCTGACCGTGCTGGGCGACGCGCAGGGGGCATTTCAATCCCTGCAGCCCTTGTTACCTGCGTTTGAACAGCTCACCGGCATGAAGGTCGGACTGATCCTGATCCAACAGGAGGAAATGCGCAAAAAGCTGCGCACCGATTTGTCGTCCCATGGCGGCATTTACGACATCGTGCCCGAGGGCATTACCGACCTGGGTGAAGCCCACCATGCGGGTTGGCTGGAAGACCTTGGCCCCTACATGAAGGACTCGGCCATCACCGACCCGGTCTGGTTCAATTTCGCCGATTTCAGCCCCAAGGTCATCTCCCTGTGCCAGGTGAATGGCACACTGCTGTCCCTGCCCTTTGACTTCTCGGCCCCGGTGTTTTTTTACCGCAAGGATCTGTTCACCAAATACAAAATTGCGGTGCCCGACACCTACGAAGAGGTGGTGGCCATGAAGAAGAAGCTGCAAACCGCCCTGGACACCGACGGGCACCAGGACATGGCCGCCTTCACCACCCGCACCACGGTAGGCGCGGGGGACAACACCTGGACCATCATTCCGGCCATTCGGGCCTACGGCGGCGAGATGTTCGATAAGCAATGGAAACCGATTTTCAACTCGCCGCAGGCCGCGCGCGCACTCTCCGTGTACCGCGACATGGTCACCGGCTACGGCAACCCCGCAGAATCCAAAACGCAGCACTTTGTGGAACAACGCCAGTTGTTTCGGGATGGCAAATTGGCCTCCGGCATCTTTGCCTCGCACATTTTTGACTACCTCAACGACCCCAAGGAGTCCCGCATTGTGGGCCAATGGGATGCGGCGCTGCCGCCCAAGGGCCCCGCCGGGCGCTTCACCTCGCCTTGGGCCTGGGCCTTTGCCATGAACTCCGGCAGCAAAAACAAAAAGGCCGCCTGGCTCTTCATGCAGTGGGCGGCCTCCCAAGAGACCGCCAGCTTGCTCAGCGCCGGTGTGGGGCCTGCCCGCCGTTCGGTGTGGAAGCCCGACTATGTGGCCAAGCTCCAGGCGCCCGGACTGGCCCAAGCCTACACCTGGATTTTTGACAGCGGGGTGAACTCCCCGTTTCAAATGGGCGTGGCCGAGTTCCCGGATGCGGGATTGGAGGCCTCCAAAGCCTTTAGCGAGATTTTCTACGGTGCCCCCGTGCAAGCCACGCTGGACGAAGCTGCCAAAAAGGCAGAAAGAATCATGGCAGAAGGCCCCAGCCGCAAGGGCCTGTAGGCGAGGGATAGCACCCTATACCAGCCATGGAAAAACCGGCTTTTACTTCTGGCCTGCGGTTCAAAATCCTGCTGATCGTCAGCGGCACGATTGTGCTCGTTTTGAGCGCCATCTCTTACCTGCATGTGTCCCGCCTGCAGCAGGAGTACCTCAAGGGCATGGTGCAGCGCAGCGAGGGCATGACCGAACGGATCGTGGCCGACATCCGCACGCTGTCCTTGAGCACCAACAACCTGAACTGGGTGCTCAACGTGCAGTCCATCAACGCCGCCCAGCTGTATGAACACGAGGCGGCCCGGGGGGTGCGCCATGTGGCGGTGCTCGACCAGCAAGGCATACAGCAGGCACACAACGAAGTCGCCCAACGCGGCCAGCCGGTGACCGACCCCGCCCTGATGGCTGCACTGGCGGACCGGCAGCCCCACACGGTGGAGGTGGACGGGGTCTTTCACAACCTGATTCCGGTGCGGGATAAGTACCAGCACGTTCTGGGAACGATCGACGTGGGGATCGACGGACGAGAAATCAGTGCGGAAATTGCAGACCAGCTGCGCCAGGTCGTGCTGCTGTCCCTGCTCTTCATGGTCATGGGCATTGGCACCATCTACGCCTTGCTCAATGCCCTGTTTCTGAAACCCATCACCCTGCTGCGAAATGCCACCGATGCCGTGGCAGCGGGCAACCTGGATGCCTCCATCGCGCCCGGACTGGACGACGAAATTGGCGATTTGACGCGGGGCGTGGTCCGCATGCGGGGCGCGATTCGCACCCACATTCGCGAATTGGAAAATTACCAGCTCAACCTGGAACACAAAGTCGAAGAACGTACCCTGGCTTTGCAAAGAGCCAAAGAAATGGCAGAGGCGGCCAGCCAAACCAAAAGTGAATTTCTGGCCAATATGAGCCACGAAATCCGCACGCCCATGAACGGCATCATGGGCATGCTTCGGCTGCTGGAACAAACAGATCTGACGGCGCGCCAGCTGGACTACACCCGCAAAACCCAATCCGCCACCAAGGCCTTGCTCGGCATCGTCAACGACATTCTGGATTTCTCCAAGGTGGAAGCCAACAAACTGGAGTTGGAAAACCAATCCTTTGTGCTGGGCGATGTGATGCGTGAACTCTCCGTCATCCTCTCCGCCAACCAAGGGAGCAAACACCTCGAAATTCTGTTTGCCATGGACCCGCAGGTGCCCACCGTGCTGCGGGGTGACGCGCTGCGGCTGCGCCAGGTGCTACTCAATCTGGCGGGCAATGCGCTGAAGTTCACCGCCAGCGGTGAGGTGCTGGTGTCCATCCAGCTCGTGCGCCAAGATGGCGGCAGTGCCGATATCGCGTTCGCGGTGCAAGACAGCGGCATCGGCATCCCGCCAGACAAGCTCGGCTACATCTTTGAGGGCTTTAGCCAAGCGGAATCGTCCACGACCCGCCGCTTTGGCGGCACCGGCCTGGGCCTGGCCATCAGCAAACGCCTGGTGGCGCTCATGGGTGGCAGCTTGGAAGTCGAAAGCACCCTGGGCCAGGGCAGCCGCTTCTATTTCACCTTGCCCTTTGAGGTGCACTCCGACGACCTCCCCCCGCCGCTGCCCACCCTCAGCGCCAAGGAACACCCCCTGCGGGTGCTGATCGTCGATGACCATGCGCTGGCCCGGCAGGTTCTGCAGCGCATGGCGCAATCCCTGGGGTGGGAAAGCCACAGCCTTTCCAGTGGCGAAGAGGCCTTGGCCCACCTGGCGCAGCCCGACCAAGCGGTCTACCAGGTCATTTTGATGGACTGGCGCATGCCGGGGCTGGACGGCTGGGAAACAACCCAACGCCTGCGTGCGCTCCAGCGCAGCGATCAGGCACCGGTAGTGATCATGGTGTCCGCCATGGGCCGAGAACTGTTGGCGGAAAAGTCAAAACACCAAACCGACATGCTGGACGGCTACCTGGTCAAGCCCGTCACCGCTTCCACGCTGTACGACGCGGTGCAGGAAGCCACGTCCGCGCGCACCGGCCTGCCGCCATTGCGCGGTATGGCGCCCAATGGCCAGCGCCTGGCCGGCCTGCGCCTGCTGGTGGTGGAGGACAACCCGCTGAACCAGCAGGTAGCCCAGGAGCTGCTCACCGGAAGTGGCGCCTGGGTAGAGATTGCGGTGGATGGCCGGGCTGGCGTACACCAGGCCCTGGCCGCCGACCCACCCTTTGACGCGGTGCTGATGGACCTGCAGATGCCCGACATCGATGGCTTCGAAGCCACCCGCCAGCTCCGCACCCATCCCCCCATGCAAGGAGTCCCCATCATCGCCATGACCGCCAACGCCATGGCCTCCGACAAGGACGCTTGCTGGGCGGTGGGCATGGTGGACCACGTCAGCAAGCCGGTGGACCTGGAACAGCTCATCTCCACGCTGCTGCGCCATACCGGGCGTCTGCTGGCACCCGCAGTGCAGCGGCATGACGGTGTGGCCACGGCGGCCCTCCCCCCGGCAGCATCCAGCATCGCCATGGAGGCCGCCATTGCCCGCCTTGGCGGCAGCCGCACGTTCTACAGTACGCTGGTGGTGTCCTTCCGCCGCGACATCGAGGTTCTGCTCCGTCAACTGAAGCAGCATGTGGAGCGAGGGCAAATACGGGATATCAAGCGCGATCTGCACACCATCATGGGAATGGCGGCCACCCTGGGAGCCACAGACCTCGCTGCCATGGCCACAGCCGCCGAAGCCACCATACAAGACCCGCCCGACACCGAAGCTGCGGACCAGACGCCGAATCCGGTGGACCTCGGTGTATGGGAATCGCTGCAAACACAGGTCCACGACACTTTGACGCATTTGGCAACCCTGGTGCCGGTGAAACCCGCCACACCCAGCCCCGCCCATGCCGTGGCGCAGTTGCCCCTGCATGCACACGAACTGGAAATTTTGCTGCAATCGCTCCACACCTTGGCGGCCCTGCTTGGCGACAAGAATATGCGCTCGACCAAGGTCTATTCACAGCTCTGTGCCCAGTTTGGTGGCAGGCCAGGTGTGGACCTGGGCGCGCTGGAAGCCGAAATCCACCGACTGGACTTCACCCGGGCGCTGAAAGAATGCAACGCTTTACTGAATGCGCTACAGTGAATCTTGAGAAAAAAGGAGACGCCATGGATCCGAGACTCCCAAAAAATCAAAAAAGTCCAAACAATCCCAAAACTCCCAGCACGCTGCCCAAACTACTGATCGTTGACGACAACCCTCTCAGCATTCAGGTGCTGTATGACATTTTCAGTGAAGACCATGAGGTCTTCATGGCCAGTGACGGAGAACAGGCGCTGGAGTTTTGCAGCAGCCACATGCCCGACCTGATTTTGCTGGATGTTTTGATGCCCGGCATCGACGGCCATGAAGTGTGCCGCCGACTGCAGCGCGACGAGCGTACGCGCGAGATCCCGGTCATTTTCGTCACCGTCCGCAGCAACCCCGTGGAAGAAGCACAAGGGCTGCACTTGGGCGCGGTGGACTTCATCACCAAACCGGTGAATGCAGCGGTGGTACGGGCACGGGTACGCACCCACCTGCTGTTGCGGCAGATGTTGGAACAGGTGCGCAACATCGCATTCCACGACCCCTTGACCCAATTGCCCAACCGCCGCCTGCTCAGCGACCGCTTGAGCCAGACCATGGCGCTCAGCAAGCGCAATGGGCGCCACGGCGCCATGATGTTCCTGGACCTGGACAATTTCAAACCCCTCAACGATGCACATGGCCACGAAGTAGGTGATTTGCTGCTGGTGGAGGTGGCGCAACGCCTCAAAAGTTGCGTGCGCGAGATCGACACCGTGGCGCGCTTTGGCGGCGATGAGTTTGTGGTGATTTTGAGCGATTTGGATACCGACAAAGCCCAATCCATGGCACTTGCATCGGTGGTCGCCCAAAAAATCCTGCTGGCCTTGGCGGCCCCCTATGTGCTGGATGTCACGCTGGATGCCGCACCCACGGCCACGGTCGAGCACCGTTGCACCACCAGCATTGGCGTGGCCATGTTTATCAACCAGGACATCGGCCAGTACGAAATCATCAAACGCGCCGATGCGGCCATGTACCAGGCCAAAGAGGCGGGGGGCAATGCCGTCCGGTTTTCCGAGCTCTAAAATCGGGGGTGTGAACACCATACTGAACATCTCCGCCTACAAATTCATCCCCCTGCCCGATGCGGCAGACCTGCAAAAAACCCTGCTGGGCCGCGCACTGGAGCTGCAGCTCAAAGGCACCATCTTGCTGGCCGAAGAAGGCATCAACCTGTTTTTGGCCGGCCCCGGCGAGGCCGTGCGCAGCTTTGTCGCCCAGTTGCACACCGACCCCCGCTTTGCCGACATTGCCCCCAAGGAAAGCTGGTCAGAAACACCCCCATTCAAAAAGATGCTGGTCAAGGTCAAACGCGAAATCATCCGCATGGACCACCCCACCATCCGCCCCGCCGACGGGCGCGCGCCCGCAGTGTCGCCCGCCACCGTGCGGCGCTGGCTGGAAGCCGGGGTGGACGATGCAGGCCGCCCGGTGGTGACCCTGGACACGCGCAACGACTTTGAAGTGGACGAAGGCACGTTTGACGGCGCCATCGACTGGCGCATCCGCAAATTCACCGAGTTTCCCCAGGCGCTGCGGGATCACCAGGCCGACCTGCAAGGCAAAACCGTGGTGAGCTTTTGCACCGGCGGCATCCGCTGCGAGAAGGCCGCGATTTTGATGCGCGAAGTGGGGCTGGAGCATGTCTACCAGTTGGAGGGCGGCATCCTCAAGTACTTTGAAGAAACCGACGGTGCCCACTACCACGGCGGCTGTTTTGTGTTTGACGAGCGCCGAGCGGTGGGGCCGGACCTGGCCACCGTAGAAAAAGACTAGCCGACTAACGCAGCACCACGGGCGCTGCCGCCGCCAAGCCTGCGCGCCCCAGCCAGGCAAACACCGAATCCACCGTCACGGTTTCGATGTGGCTGCTGTAGCGCTTCTCGTTGGGGTGGTCGTCAAACGCCACATTGGCCGATGACACCCGTGCCCCCAGCCGGGTCAAGGCGCTGATATTGAGCACCGTGGGCTGGTAACCCTGGTTTTGCAGCCAAACCTGGGCCTGCTGGCGGCTGCCACCCGGCCCCACCATCTCGGGCGCCAGGGCCAAGGCCAGAGTCTCGATCGCCCATTGGTTGGACTGCTGGTATTTTTGCCCCCACACATAGGCCACCATGCTATAGGGCTTGTGGTGCAACCGCACCGCACGCGGCTCGTCCCGCAACAGCGCCAGCAACTGGTCCTGCACGGCAGGGGTGGGCACCACCCAGGCCGCTTCGTACTGCCACAGGTCGTCCAAGAAGAATTCGCCCAGGCCCTGGCGGTAAATCGCCGACTCGGCGGTGCCACACTGGTTGAGCTTGTGTAACACCCGCCAGACATGGCCGCCCTGCCCGTCGGCCTGCTGGTAGGCAAAGCCCAGATGGGAATACCGCAAGCCATATTTGCTCAAGTCCTGCCCGGCACGCGCCAGCACCACCACCTTGGCACCACTGGCATCCAGCGCCTGCAGGGTGCGCACGGCCAGGTTCAGGGAGCGCTCCACCGTTGGAAGCGTGAGGGTTTGGGGTTCGGCACAGGGGCGCCCGGCATGGGCGGCTGGAGCACCCAGCAGCACCGCCATGGCCATGGCTGCGGCCCCCACCCACCGGCGGGGCAAGCGCGGGGACTTCATGGGGTGACGCGGCGGTTGTGCAACAGGGCGCGCCCGATCTCATTGGGAACAAAGGCGATGACGGTGCCCGCCACCGACAGCACCACACCGGCCGCGATGATGCCCACGCTCACCACCGTGCCTGCGGCGGTGGAGACACCTTCCACCGCCTTGCCCAGCACTTCCACACTGGCGCGCGCGCCGTCCGATGCCCGCTCCAGAACATACACCGTGCCGTGGGCCGAGAGTTCCACACTCTTGACCACCAGCACGGCGCCCGCCGTGGAGAACGCCACCGGCACCGCCACCACCGCCCCCGCCACTGCGCTGCTGCCCACCACCACCGAAGCCAGTGGCATGGCGGACACCGCGCTCAAGGCGGAGGCGTCGGTCTTGGCTTGCGCCTCAAAAGAGGCCATAGCCCCCGCAGATACTGCGCAAGCAGCTATCAAATATGTAGCAAAAGTGGTTTTCATGGGAGCCCTGTACAAAGGAAGTCGATGCCAATGGACATCTTACCAACGCACCCAGCCCCCCCCAAAGACTACCCGCGCGACTACCCGCGGAACTTGGCGGCGACTTCGGCCACGCGCTGGCCCAGCAAACGCGCGGTTTCCAGATCACCCGGCAGCATTTCGGCTGCGGAGGCGTCGGAGGGCGACTGCGCCATGGCACCAGCGAAGGAGCCCACGTAGTTGACATCGTTGCGCTGCGCGGCCTTGCTGTTGGCAGGCATCAGCGCGGTGCCGGCCCAAATGCCGCCTTGCTGCATGGCCAGGGTGAACAGGTAATGCAGGGTGGAGTGTTTGTCGCCGTTCATGGTGGCGCTGTTGGTGAAACCGGCAAAGACCTTGTCTTTCCAGGCCAGGCTGAACCAGGGCTTGCTGGACGCATCCGCAAATTTCTTGAACTGCCAGCTGACGCTGCCCATGTAGGTGGGCGAGCCCATGATGATGGCGTCGGCGGCATGCAGGGTGGCCCAGCCGCCATCGGACACATTGCCGTCCGCGTCAATGGCGACCAACTCGGCACCGGCGCCGTCGGCCACCGACTGCGCCATGCGCTGGGTGTGGCCATAACCGGAATGAAAAACGACTGCTACTTTTGCCATGGAAATGCTCCTCGATAGGGTTTTAAAAAAATCAGGCTTGCAGATCAAACACCAACACTTCGGCGTCTTTTCCATGGGCCAGGGTAATCAGGCTTTCGCCTTCCAGCAGCGCAGCATCACCCGTGGTGAGCTTGACGCCATTGACTTCCAGTTCGCCACGCACCAGGTGCACGTAGCCCTTGCGTTGGGGCTCCAGCGCCAGTGGTGCGCTTTCGTCGCCGTCGAACAATCCGCCATACAGCCGGGCATCGGCATGGATCAGCACCGAGCCTTGCCCGCCATCGGGCGAGGCCAACAGGCGCAAACGGCCCTGCTTTTCGGCGGTGGTGAAGCTTTTTTGCTCGTAACCCGGCTCGATGCCCCGCACATTGGGTTCAATCCAGATTTGCAGCAGGTGGGTGGTCGCGTCGGGTGCATGGTTGAACTCGCTGTGCTGCACGCCCCGGCCCGCACTCATGCGCTGCACATCGCCCGCCGGGATGCCCTTGACATTGCCCATGCTGTCCTTGTGCGCCAGTTCGCCGGCCAGCACGTAGCTGATGATTTCCATGTCGCGGTGGCCGTGGGTGCCAAAGCCCATCCCGGCGGCGATGTAGTCGTCGTTGATCACCCGCAGGTTGCCCCAGCCCATGTGCTTGGGGTCGTAGTAGCCGGCAAAAGAAAAGCTATGGTACGACTTGAGCCAGCCATGGTCGGCGTAGCCGCGGTCATTGGATTTGCGTACGGTCAGCATAGAAACTCCTTCTCGGTTGGGGGAAGCCATCTGGCTCTAGCCAGTCGTACTTCCTGCGTTGCATGGATTGAATTTTGAACCGGGCCGTGGTTTTTACGGTCCATCCTGTTTGATGGCATCATTCAAATAATTTCAATTTACACCCCCTGTTCCATGCAAACTCCACGCGATGTTCTGACCCCCGATGCCTTGGCCATGCTGCAGGCCATCGCCCTGTCCGGCAGCTTTGCCGCAGCCGCCCGCGAGATGGGCATGGTGCCCAGCGCCCTGACCTACCGGGTGCGCCAGATTGAGGATGCGCTGGACGTGCTGCTCTACGACCGCAGCGCGCGCCAGGCCAAGCTGACCCCGGCCGGGGCCGAGTTGCTGCGCGAAGGCGGTCGCCTGCTGACCGAAATCGATGCCGTGGCCAACCGGGTCAAACGCGTGGCCACCGGCTGGGAATCGGTGCTCACCATCGCGGTGGACACCATCATCTCCAAGCCCACCATGATGGAGCTGTGCGACAGCTTTTTCAGCCTCGCGCCACCCACCCGCATCCGCCTGCGCGACGAGGCCCTCTCGGGCACGCTGCAGGCGCTGACCTCGGGCCAGGCCGACCTGGCCATCGGCATCACCCCCGACGCAGCCACCCACACCGGCATCCACAGCAAACCCCTGGGCACCGTCAGCTTTGTGTACGCGGTGGCCCCCCACCACCCCCTGGCCAACGCCCCCGAACCATTGAGCGACGACACCATCCAAAAACACCGCGCCGTGGCTGTGGCCGACTCGGTGCAGCGCGGGGATGGCCTGACCTTTGGCCTCTTGGGCGGACAGGACGTGTTCACCGTGGCCAGCATGGGCGCCAAGCTCGACGCCCAGTTGCGCGGCCTGGGCGGCGGCAACCTGCCGCGCTGCATGGCCGACAGCTACATCGAAACCGGCCGCCTGGTGGTCAAGAAAACCGAGCGCCCGCAACGCCAGGTGGCCATCGCCTACGCGTGGCGCGGCGGCAAAGCCACCGAGCAGGGCCGCGCCCTGCAATGGTGGCTGCAACAGCTCGACAGCGCCACCACCCGCGCGGCCTTGCTGGAGCAACACCGCGGGCCGTGAGCGCGGCCCGGCAAAGCAAGCACCTATCGGATGGAACTGAATCTGGAATAAGTGCTCCGGTGCGCGCAAAGTGTATAAAGCGAACACGAACAATAACTTTTGGAGCACGTACACATGACAACTTCCAAACACATCGCCATCGTGGGTGCCGGCATCGCCGCCATCACCTGTGCCCGTACGCTGGTGCAAGCGGGCCACCGTGTCACCGTGTTTGAAAAGAGTCCTGGGGTGGGCGGGCGCATGGCCTCGCGCAGCAGTCCGTTTGGCACCTTTGACCCGGGTGCGCAGTACTTCACGGTGCGCGACCCGCGCTTCGTGCAGGCCCTGCAAACCACGCCGACCGTGTGCAAGCGCTGGAGCGCCATCACCGTGCAGGTGCTGGACGAACAGGGCCGCGTGACCGCCGCCGGCCTGCCTGCGCGCGAACCCCACTGGGTGGCCACCCCGGGCATGAATGCACTGGTGCGGCGCTGGGCCAAGCCGCTGGTCGATGCCATGCAAGTCGAGCTGGAAACCCACGTCACCCACATCGAGGTTGACAGCCTGAACAAAGCCCAGTGGCAGTTGCGCACCAGCGGTGCGGGCGACAGCAGCCATGTGTTTTCCGGCTTTGATGCGGTGGTGCTGGCCATCCCCGCCCCGCAGGCCCAGTCCCTGCTGAAAACCGCCCCCAAGACCAGTGCCATGGTCAAAAAACTGGACAAAGTCACCATCGCCCCCTGCTGGACCTTGATGCTGGCCTTCCCCCAGGCCGTGCAGCCGGGTCTAACCACCCTGGGGCCCCAGTGGAACGCGGCGCGCAGCACCCACCACCGCATCGCCTGGCTGTCCCGTGAATCGAGCAAACCCGGCCGTGGCACCGTGGAGCGCTGGACCATCCAGGCCAATGCCGCATGGTCGGCGGAACACCTGCAAGACGATGCCTCCCGCGTGCAGGCCAAATTGTTGAAAGCCTTTTCAGAAGTCACCGGCATCCGCGCCGAACCCTCCCACATCGACACCCAACGCTGGCTGAATGCCAAGACCGAGGTGCCCCTGGGCAAGTCCCATCTGTGGGATGCCAAGTCCAATCTGGGCGTGTGCGGCGACTGGTGCATAGGCCACCGGGTGGAAGATGCTTTTGTGTCAGGCCTGGAGCTGGCACTGTCCATGGCGTGAATCCGGGCGTCCCCTACATTGGGCGGTTCGCGCCCTCGCCCACCGGCGCCTTGCACGCCGGCTCGCTGGTGGCGGCGCTGGCCAGTTGGCTGGACGCCCGCGCCCACGGCGGGACCTGGCTGGTGCGCATCGAAGACGTGGACACCCCGCGCACCGTCCCCGGCGCCGACCGCCTCATCCTGCGCCAACTGGCCGCCTGTGGCCTGCACCCGGACGAGCCCCCCGTGTGGCAATCGCAACGCAGCGCGCTGTACCAGTTTGCGCTGGACGTACTGATCCGAAAAGCGTTGGCCTACCCCTGCGCCTGCTCGCGCAAAGACATTGAAGGGGCGCTGCAACACGCAGGACGCGAGAAACCCCGCCACGGCGAGCTGGTCTACCCCGGAACTTGCCGCACCGGCCTGCACGGCAAGGTCGGGCGGGCCTGGCGCCTGCGGTCCGACATGTACCAGAAAAATATGCCTCCAGCCCCCGTAGAACCTGCGCAAGCTGCTCCTGAATGCATAGCAAAAGTGGCCCGACCGGTGGAATGGACCGACCGCCGCTTAGGGGCCCAGCAGCAAGACGTGGAAGCCCAGGTGGGCGACTTTGTGCTCCAACGGGCCGACAACTGCTACGCCTACCAATTGGCCGTGGTGGTGGACGACGGTGCACAGGACATCACCCATGTGGTGCGCGGCGAAGACTTGGCCGACAACACGGCGCGCCAGATCCTGCTGCAGCAAGCGCTGGGCCTGCCCACCCCTACCTATCTGCACACGCCGCTGGTGCGGGGCGCCAACGGCGAAAAACTGAGCAAACAAAACGGCGCACAGGCACTGGACCTGGCCAACCCGCTGGCCGCCCTGAACCAGGCCGCGCAGGTCTTGGGCCTGCCAGCGCAGGCAGGCCCGGTGGCGAACGCACTGGCAGTCTGGACCTGGCAGTGGCCTCACTTGGCCATGGGCGGAACCCTTGACCTCGGTCCCCACTGCCTACAATGCAGGCCACACTGACACGCGATTCACCATGACCACCCCTCTTCCCGACGCCCCCACCACCGCTACCGACGACGCCTCCCCCAAGCCCTTCATGCGCACCATCAAGAGCTTTGTCAAACGCGCCGGGCGCACCACCACCGGCCAGGCCAAGGCGTTTGAAGACCTGGGGCCCCGGTTTTTGCTGCCCTACCGCGCGTCCGCTATCGATTTAGTAGCTGTCTACGCAGATTCCACGGGGGCTAGTAGCACAAATGATGCACAAACACCGGCCAACCCCGCCGCCCCGGTGGTGCTGGAAATCGGTTTCGGCATGGGCGAAGCCACGGCCAAGATTGCCACCACCCTGCCCGACACCCATTTCCTGTGCTGCGAGGTGCATGAACCCGGCGTGGGCGCGCTGCTCAAGCGCATTGGCGAAAACAACATCACCAACATCCGCATCTGCGCCCACGACGCGGTGGAAGTCATCGACCACATGCTTCCCCGGAACAGCCTGGACGGCGTGCACATCTTTTTTCCCGATCCCTGGCACAAAACCAAACACAACAAACGCCGCCTGATCCAGTCGCCGCTGATTGCCAAGCTGGCCGCGCGCCTCAAGGTCGGCGGCTACCTGCACTGCGCCACCGACTGGGAGCCCTACGCCCAGCAGATTCTGGAAGTGCTGACCGCCGAGCCCCTGCTCAAAAACCGCGCGCTGGCAACGAACCCCGAGCTGGCCGGCTACGCCCCCAAGCCGCACTACCGCCCGCTCACCAAGTTTGAGAACCGCGGCATCAGGTTGGGGCACGGCGTGTGGGATGTGGTGTTTGAACGGATATAGGTATAGAGGTATGGCCACCGCGCTTCCTGCTACCGACGGGCTGGGCGGCAGCGGGTTTTGCTCCGTGTCCCCCGCCCGCTTTGCGGGCTCCTCCTTTACCTGCGCAAAACCCACTGCCACCCAGCCCTTGCGCTGTAGCTCTGCTTCTGACCCTTACGCTGACCATGGCGCTGCATCGGCCTAACCCGCCGCCTAGTCGCAACGGGGTGGGTGCCAGTTGTGTGGTGCTGCCTGCGGGCGGCTGGGCCACGGTGGCCGAGTTTTTGTTCCAGCGCTTCCCCGGCGTACCGGCGCCGGTGTGGCTGCAGCGCATGGAATCTGGCGACGTGGTGGACGACCAGGGGCAGCCGGTCAGCCCGCACTGCGCCTACACCCCCAAGCGCCGCCTGTACTACTTCCGCGCCGTGGAGGCCGAGCCGCGCATCCCGTTCGAGGCCCAGGTGCTGTGGCAAGACGAGCACCTGCTGGTGGTGGACAAACCCCATTTCTTGCCGGTGTTGCCCTCCGGCAAGTACCTGCAAGAGACCGTGCTGGTGCGCCTAAAGAACCAATTGGGGCTGGACGCGCTGTCCCCCATCCACCGCATCGACCGCGACACGGCGGGGCTGGTGCTGTTCTCCGTCCAGAGCGCCACCCGCAATGCCTACCAGGCTTTGTTTCGGGACCGCACCGTGCACAAGACCTACCACGCCATCGCCCGCTGGAACCCCGAACTGCCCTGGCCCCTGCAAAGGGCAAGCCGCATCGCGCCGGCCGCGCACTTCATGCAGCAAGAAGAGGTGGACGGCCCGCCCAACACCCTCACCCATATGGCGCCGCTGGAAGTGCGGGGCCGCTGGGCCCGCTACGAACTCAGGCCCGTCACCGGCCACCGCCACCAGTTGCGGGTGCACATGGCAGCCCTGGGCCTGCCGCTGGTGGGCGACGGCATCTACCCCACGCTGACGCCCGAAGGGCAGATGGATTACGCCCGCCCCCTGCAATTGCTGGCCCAGTCGATTGAATTTATCGATCCCCTGAGCGGGGTTGCCCGCAAATTCGAAAGCCAGCGAACCTTGCGCACCCTGGCCGATATTGGGAACGATTTAGGCCTATAGCCCCCGTGGAATATGCGTATACAGCTATTAATTCAGTAGCAAATACAGGGGCCTGGCGCCGCTCCGCACGTCCTTGGACGCGGTGACCCGGTCCACCGGGGCGCCCGGCTGCGGCCACCGATGTTTCTACAATCGACCCCATGGCAATCCCCCAATCGTTCATCCAGGAACTGAGCTCCCGCGCTGACGTGGTGGAGATCGTGGGCCGCTACGTGCAGCTCAAAAAGGCCGGCGCCAACTTCATGGGCCTGTGCCCTTTCCACGGAGAAAAATCCCCCTCCTTCACCGTCAGCCCCACCAAACAGTTCTACCACTGCTTTGGCTGCGGCAAAAACGGCAATGCCATCGGCTTCCTGATGGAGCACGCCGGCATGACCTTTATCGAGGCCGTGAAAGACCTGGCCCAGCAATACGGCATGCAGGTGCCCGAGGACGACGCCTCCCCGCAGGACCGCGCCCGCGCCCAGGAGCAGCGTGAAAAACAGAACACACTGACCAGCGTGCTCGAAAAAGCCGGTGAGGCCTTTCGCCAGCACCTCAAAGCCTCGCCCCGGGCGGTGGCCTATTTCAAGGGGCGCGGCCTGTCCGGCCAAGTGGCCAAACAATTCGGCCTGGGTTACGCCCCGGAAGGCTGGCGCAACCTGGCCAGCGTCTTCCCCCACTACGACGACCCGCTGCTGGTCGAAAGCGGCCTGGTGATCTCCAACCAAGAGGAAGGCAGCACGGAAGAAAAGCGCTACGACCGCTTCCGCGACCGCGTGATGTTCCCCATCCGCAACATCAAGGGCGAGTGCATTGGTTTCGGCGGGCGGGTGCTGGGTGACGACAAACCCAAGTACCTCAATTCCCCCGAGACCCCGGTGTTCAGCAAGGGACGCGAGTTGTACGGCCTGTTCGAAGCGCGCAACGCCCTGCGCGAACACGGCTATGTGCTGGTGACCGAAGGCTATATGGACGTGGTGGCGCTGGCGCAGCTGGGCTTCCCCAACGCCGTGGCCACGCTGGGCACGGCCTGCACCGCCGACCATGTGCACAAGCTGTTTCGCTTCACAGATTCTGTGGTGTTCAGCTTTGACGGCGACTCTGCCGGCCGGCGCGCCGCGCGCAAGGCGCTGGACGCCGCCCTGCCCTATGCAACGGATGTGCGCTCCATCAAATTCCTGTTCCTGCCCCAGGAACACGACCCCGACAGCTTCATCCGCGCCAACGGCCAAGACGCCTTCGCCCGCTATGTGTCAGAAGCCACGCCGCTGAGCCGCTTTTTGGTGGAGGCGGCGCACGAAGGCTGCGACCTGAATACCGCCGAGGGCCGTGCCCACATGTCCAGCAATGCCAAGCCGCTGTGGAACCTGCTGCCCGAAGGGGCCCTCAAACTGCAGCTGCTCGGCGAGATCGCCACGCAGGTGCAACTGCCCAGCCAGGAACTGGGCGCCTTGTGGGCCAACAACGGTGCCAAAGCCCAGCCCCAAACCCACGCCCCCTCTGCCGCACGGCACAGCGATTGGCAACCTGATGACTACGTGGAAGAGCACCACGACCACGACACCGCCAACTGGAGCCACCCGCTTGACGGGCAGAACCCAGACAGTTGGAAGGGCAAGCGCAAATGGGAAGGCCAGGGGAAATGGGAAGGCAAAAGCAAGTGGGAAGGCAAAGGAAAATGGGACAACAAGCGTCCCAACCCTAGTCGCCCGCCACAGCGCGGCCCCCTGGCCAGCCGCTCCGACCATGCCACCCGCATTTTGTTCAGCCACAGCGAACTCTGGGAAACATTGTCCAACGAAGACCACCACCTGCTGTGTGAACTGCCCGCACCGCACGGCCCCCTGCTGGCCTGGCTGGAAGCCCAATTACATGAACATGGCCCCTTGCCTTGGGGTGCGCTCAAGGAGGCGCTGCCTGGCCATGCCGAAGAAGCACAGGCCCTGCGACTGATGGCCGATGCGCCCGTGCCCCCCGAGCCGGCCAGTGAATCGGCCTCTGAGTTGCGCGATTTGCTCAACCGCATGCTGCTGGAACAGATTGAGAAACAGAAAGACCAGGCCAGTGTTATCGCCGCCAGCGATCCCGCCGCCTTTGCCCGTTACCGGGAATTGGATGCACGCTGGCGTCAACTCAAGCAAACCATCGCATTGGCCCAACCTGAGGGCTAGCGAACTGCGTCCGCGACTTCCCTGGAATCCCCAGGGTTCTGCGGTACAATCCGCGGTTGATTCGGCAAGAGCGACAGCAGCACCTCCGGGCCAGGCCACACGTTGACACAGTTCACACCAGGCCGCCTTACCGCAAGGACTGCATCCCAAATGTTCGCCCTCTCATCTTGCCTATTGGGAACCTGGTTCCCTGCCCTGTTCACTGAACCCGTCGGCCCAGCGACGCAGAGAACATCGGCCACGTTTATCCGTTTGCCCGCCTTCCGCCTCAGTCCGATTAGAAAGCCAACACCGTGCCCGCATCCAAGCCCATCGTCGTCAAATCGAAAGCCCAACAACTGAAGGAAGCGGCGGACGCCCTGCTCAACGCAGGCGCAACCGCCAAGAAAAAGCCCGGACGTCCCCCCAAGGCAGCCAGCGCCGACGCTGGCACGGCAGCGCCCGCAGCCAGCACCGGCGCCAAGCGGGGCCGCAAGCCCAAAGCCGCCGGAGCCGAGTCCACCGGCGACGACATGGACATGTCGGACATTGAGTCGGATCTGGTCGGCGAACCCGAAGTCGCGGCCGCTCCCGGCGAAAAGGTCAAGCCTTTGCGCATGAAAATCAGCAAGGCCAAAGAACGCGCCTTGATGAAGGAGTTTGGCCTGGACGAGACGGTGCTGTCCGAGGAAGACATGGCCAAGCGCCGCGCACGCCTCAAAGCCCTGATCACCCTGGGCAAGACCCGCGGTTACCTGACACACGGCGAAATTTCCGACCACTTGCCCGACAAGCTGGTCGATGCCGAAACGCTGGAAGTCGTGATCTCCATGTTGAACGACATGGGTGTGGCGGTGTACGAACAAACCCCCGACGCCGAGACCCTGTTGCTCAACAACAATGTCTCCACCGCAGCCACCGCCGAAGAGGCCGAAGAAGAGGCCGAAGCGGCACTCTCCACCGTGGACAGCGAGTTTGGCCGCACCACCGACCCCGTGCGCATGTACATGCGCGAAATGGGCACGGTCGAGCTGCTGACGCGCGAAGGCGAAATCGAAATCGCCAAACGCATCGAAGGCGGCTTGATGGCCATGATGGAAGCCATCTCGGCCTCCCCCGCCACCATTGCCGAAATTCTGCGCCTGGGTGAAGACATCCGCGAAGGCAAGGTCGTCATCACCACCATCGTGGACGGATTCTCCAACCCCAACGAGGCCGACGACTATGTGGCCGAAGAAGACTTTGACGAGTTCGACGCCGCCGACGACGACGATGGCAAGGGCGGCTCCAAAGCACTGACCAAGAAGCTGGAAGAACTCAAGCGCGAAGCGCTGAGCCGCTTCGACAAGCTGCGTGAGTACTTTGAAAAAATCCACAAGATTTACGAGAAGGAAGGCTACGGCACACCCAACTACCTCAAGACGCAAAAGCTGCTGAGCGAAGAGTTGATGTCGATCCGCTTCACGGCCAAGGCCATCGAGAAGCTGTGCGACATGGTGCGTGCCCAGGTGGACGATATCCGCAAGAAAGAGCGCGAACTGCGCCGCATCATTGTGGACAAGTGCGGCTACTCACAGGAAAACTTCATTGCCGATTTCAGCGGCCGCGACAAAATGGGCAACAAGGTGGCCAGCCAGTTGCTGAATCTGAAGTGGATCGAAAAACAGGCAGCTGCCGGCAAGCCCTGGAGCGCGGTCATGGCACGCAACATTCCACCCGTGCAGGACCTGCAGCAAAAGCTGGCCGACCTGCAATCCAAAGTGGTCGTGCCGCTGGACCAGCTCAAAGACATCAACAAACGCATGAACGAAGGCGAGTCGTCTTCCCGTGCCGCCAAGAAGGAAATGATCGAGGCGAATTTGCGCCTGGTGATTTCCATCGCCAAGAAGTACACCAACCGTGGTTTGCAATTCCTGGACTTGATCCAGGAAGGCAACATCGGTCTGATGAAGGCGGTGGACAAGTTCGAATACCGTCGCGGCTACAAGTTCTCCACCTACGCGACCTGGTGGATTCGCCAGGCCATCACCCGCTCGATCGCGGACCAGGCGCGCACCATCCGTATTCCGGTGCACATGATCGAAACCATCAACAAGATGAACCGCATCAGCCGCCAACACTTGCAAGAGTTTGGTTTCGAGCCCGATGCGTCCGTGTTGGCCGAGCGCATGGAGATCCCGGAAGACAAGATCCGCAAGATCATGAAGATCGCCAAGGAGCCCATCTCCATGGAAACCCCGATTGGTGACGATGACGACAGCCACCTGGGTGACTTCATCGAAGACGGTGCCAACACCGCGCCCATGGACGCCGCCATGCAGGCCGGCCTGCGCGATGTGGTCAAGGACATTCTGGACAGCCTCACCCCGCGCGAAGCCAAGGTGCTGCGCATGCGTTTCGGTATCGAGATGACCAGCGACCACACCCTGGAAGAAGTGGGCAAGCAGTTTGACGTGACCCGCGAGCGCATTCGCCAGATCGAAGCCAAGGCGCTGCGCAAGCTCAAGCACCCCAGCCGTTCGGACAAGCTGCGCAGCTTCACCGACACGCTTTAAAAGTCTGCACAATGGCGTCCTGTGCCCGTATCGCGGGTGCAGGGCGCTATTTTTTTGCTAGCAACTAGACACCATCCTTCGTATGACCGCACCACACAAGTACACCTTGGCCGGCGTCATGGGCTGGCCTGTGGCGCACTCGCGCTCGCCGACCCTGCACAACCACTGGATCACTCAGTACGGCCTGCGCGGCGCCTACGTGCTGCTGCCGGTGCAACCCGAAAAGCTGGAATTGGCCCTGCGCGGCCTGCCCGCACTGGGGTTTGCGGGCTGCAATCTGACCATTCCCCACAAAGTGGCGGCCATGCCCCTGGTGGACCGAGTGGACCCGTTGGCCACCCGCATCGGGGCCATCAACACCCTCGTGGTGGAGGCCGACGGTTCTTTGACAGGGCTGAACACGGACGGCTATGGCTACATCCAGAGTTTGCTGGATGCACAACCCACCTGGCGGGCCGATGCGGGCCCTATTGCCGTGGTCGGTGCAGGCGGCGCCGCGCGCGCCGTGATTGTCAGTTTGATAGAACGCGGGGCCACCGACATACGTTTGACCAACCGCAGTGGGGCCAAGGCGCATGACATGGCCCAAGAGTTTGGCCTTCCCGTACGCGCAGTGGCCTGGGAGGACCGACACGATGCATTGGCGGATGTGGCACTGCTGGTCAACACCACCAACCAAGGCATGCACGGCCAGCCCGCATTGGATCTTTCGCTAGAACAGCTCCCTGCCGGTGCACTGGTGTCGGACGTGGTGTATGTGCCGCTGGAGACACCGCTGTTGGCGGCCGCAAAATTGCGGGGCAACACCGTGGTCAACGGCCTGGGCATGCTGATTAACCAAGCACGCCCAGCCTTTGAGGCTTGGTTTGGTGTGCGCCCGGACATCAGCCCGGAGCTGCTCGCCAAAGTTCAGGCGACTTTTTAAAACACCGATTTGTTGGCGCGCTCCTGCACAAAATCGAACGCGAACTTCAACACCTCGTCCATTGACAGTTCAATGGCATGGCGTTCCTGCTCGGTCAGGTAAAACATCATGTCCACGTCGTGGCGCACATACCGCGCGGGCAAGCGGTTCAGTGCCACGCAGGCCACATCGGCAAGCATGTCCATTGTAAAGTCGGGGTACTTCGTAGCCCTGCGGGCTACATCTTCGAAGATGAGGCGTTCGTAGTAGTTGTGAACCTGCTCAAAATTAAATACCATGTAATGCTCCAATGTGCCCTGCAAATAGGCCAACACGGTGCGACCTTAGCACCTCATCCCCAGCCTGACAAGTAGCAGCCGAAATTGCAAAACCAGCGATTATTTTGCCTGGACGAACCTGCAGCATGCCTCGCTGACGACGTCCCCAAGTACCTCAAATCCTTCCCTGGCGAATGATGGAACGACGCCAGACCTGCCTGCGATTGTGCTAAATCAGCTATGAAACTTGTAGCAGAGCCGAAACTGCGATATAGTTTCGCCTGGATTCACCTGCTGTTTGCCAAACCAATAGCAACTCCAATGGCCGCACGGGCCACTGGCAATAAAAATCAAATCGACGAGAGGTAGTTAATGAGCTTGAAAGAATCAGTCGCCATTGGCCAATTGCTGGGTCTATTAGAGTCCAGGTACGCCATGCGTGTCTTGTGGGCCTTGCGTGATGGTCGCGGACAAACGTTCCGATTGCTGCAAGACAGCGTGGGCGGAATCACACCCAATACCCTGAACACCCGTATCAAAGAACTCCGTGAAGCAGGCCTTCTGGTGCACGGCGACGAAGGTTACGCCGTCACCCCCATCGGCGGAGATTTGCTCAAGCGCCTGAATGACTTGCAAGCGTTTGCTGGCAAATGGGCCAGTAGCCAAGCCAAAAAGGCCAAATAACCCCCGGTTCACGGCCACAATCTGGCCCCACAGCACAAAAGACAGGCCTTGCCTGTCTTTTTTTGTCTGCGGCATAATTTGGGGTTTGCTGGACGCAGCGCAAGGTCAACGGGCGCAGCCAGCTACCAATTTCATAGCACAAGGAATACACATGCACACCACATCCACCGGATTACAGTACGAAGACACAGTGGAAGGCTCCGGGCCCGTGGCCACCAAGGGCCAAAGCGTCACGGTTCACTACACCGGCTGGCTGTACAACAACGGCACCCAGGGTGCCAAGTTCGACTCCAGCAAGGACCGCAATGAGCCTTTTGTGTTTCACCTCGGGGGCGGCATGGTCATCCGTGGTTGGGACGAAGGCGTGGCGGGTATGAAGGTCGGCGGCGCTCGCACCCTGATTATTCCTGCCGCGCTGGGTTATGGTGCCCGTGGTGCGGGCGGCGTTATTCCACCCAACGCCACTTTGAAGTTTGACGTTGAATTGCTGGGCACTTCGGGCTGAAATTCACCATAGCCCCCTGCCACGCGCAGCAAAATGCTGCGCGGGCCCCTTGAATTGCAACGATCTATCCTCATTTCCGGGGATAGCAATTGACAACTTGACGTATCCGCATGTCTGACACCCCATCTTCATCCAATCCAAACCCCACTGAGACCAGCTTCCAAAGCACCGAAGAAATGGTCGCGGCCGCCAACGCCCACGAAGCCAATGCGTTGGCCGCAGCACAGGCGGAGTTGGCCACCCTGCAGGCCAAAAGCAGTGAATTGGCAGACCAGTACCTTCGCGCCAAAGCAGAATCCGACAACGCCCGCCGACGCGCAGAAGAGGAAATCTCCAAAGCCCGCAAATTTGCAGTGGAAAGTTTTGCCGAAAGCCTGCTGCCCGTGGCCGACAGCCTGGAGGCGGGGCTCATCATCAAGGACGCTACGGCCGAACAAATTCGCGAAGGCGCACAAGCCACCTTGCGCCAACTCGTGGCCGCACTGGAACGCAACAAGGTGATGGCGATCAACCCGGCTGCCGGTACCAAGTTTGACCCCCACCAACACCAAGCCATCAGCGTCGTACCGTCTGAACTTGACGCGAACACCGTTGTCAGCGTGTTGCAAAAGGGTTACTCCATTGCGGATCGCGTGCTGCGGCCCGCCTTGGTCACCGTATCTGCCCCCAAGTAAAAATCGCCGCCGCCAAACGGGCACTTGAAATTCGCGGGGCGACCCGCAAATCATTTACATCAAATTTTTGAATCTAGCAGGAGTAAATTATGGGAAGAATCATCGGTATTGACCTCGGAACCACCAATAGCTGCGTGGCCATCATGGAAGGCAACACGCCCAAAGTGATCGAAAATTCCGAAGGTGCGCGTACGACACCGTCGATCATTGCTTACCAGGAAGACGGTGAAGTCTTGGTTGGCGCGTCCGCCAAGCGTCAAGCCGTGACCAATCCCAAGAACACCCTGTATGCGGTGAAGCGCTTGATTGGCCGCAAGTTTTCCGAAAAGGAAGTGCAAAAAGACATCGACCTGATGCCCTACAAAATTGCTGCAGCGGACAATGGTGATGCCTGGGTTGAAGTGCGCGGAAGCCGGATGGCGCCCCAGCAAGTCAGCGCCGACGTGCTGCGCAAGATGAAGAAAACCGCTGAAGACTACCTCGGCGAAGAGGTGACCGAAGCCGTCATCACGGTGCCCGCCTATTTCAATGACGCACAGCGTCAAGCCACCAAAGACGCCGGCCGCATCGCTGGTTTGGACGTCAAGCGCATCATCAACGAACCCACGGCTGCTGCCTTGGCCTTTGGTCTGGACAAAAACGAAAAGGGTGACCGCAAGATCGCTGTGTACGACTTGGGTGGCGGTACGTTTGACGTGTCCATCATCGAAATCGCCGATGTCGACGGCGAAAAGCAGTTTGAAGTGCTGTCCACCAATGGCGACACCTTCTTGGGTGGTGAAGACTTCGACCAACGCGTGATCGACTTCATCATTGCCGAGTTCAAAAAAGAACAAGGCGTGGATCTGGGCAAAGATGTGCTGGCCTTGCAACGCCTGAAAGAAGCCGCTGAAAAGGCCAAGATTGAACTGTCCAGCAGCTCACAAACCGACATCAACCTGCCCTACGTGACGGCTGATGCGTCTGGTCCCAAGCACCTGAGCATCAAGCTCACCCGTGCCAAGCTGGAATCGCTGGTGGAAGAGTTGATCGAGCGCACGATTGCCCCCTGCCGCACGGCCATCAAGGATGCAGGCGTCAATGTGGCCGACATTCACGACGTGATTCTGGTCGGCGGTATGACCCGCATGCCCAAGGTGCAGGAAAAGGTCAAGGAATTGTTTGGACGCGAGCCACGCAAGGACGTGAACCCGGACGAAGCCGTGGCCGTTGGCGCAGCGATCCAAGGCCAGGTGCTGTCGGGTGACCGCAAAGACGTGTTGCTGCTGGACGTGACACCTTTGAGCCTGGGCATTGAAACCCTGGGTGGTGTCATGACCAAGATGATCACCAAGAACACAACGATCCCGACCAAGTTCGCCCAAACCTTCTCTACAGCCGACGACAACCAGCCTGCCGTGACCATCAAGGTGTTCCAGGGCGAGCGTGAAATCGCCGCTGGCAACAAGATGTTGGGTGAGTTCAACCTGGAAGGCATTCCTCCTGCAGCCCGTGGTACGCCCCAAATTGAAGTGTCCTTCGACATCGATGCCAACGGCATCTTGCACGTGGGCGCCAAGGACAAGGGCACCGGCAAAGAAAACAAGATCACCATCAAGGCCAATTCCGGCCTGAGCGAAGCTGAGATTCAGCAAATGGTGAAGGACGCCGAACTCAACGCGGCCGAGGACAAGAAGAAGCTGGAACTGGTGCAAGCCAAGAACCAGGCAGATGCCAGTCTGCACAGCGTGAAGAAGAGCCTGACCGACTACGGCGACAAGCTCGAAGGCGAAGAGAAAACCAAGATTGAAGAAGCCATCAAGCACCTGGAAGAAGCGCTCAAGGGCGACGACAAGGCCTCTATCGATGAAAAGAGCACTGCTTTGATGGCTGTGAGCCAGAAATTGGGCGAAAAAATGTATGCCGACATGCAGGCCAAGGAAGCTGCGGCCGCAGCCGCCGGTGGTGAGGCGGGCGATGGCAACCCTGCTGGCGCACAGGCCGCATCGAGCAAGGCCGCTGACGACAACATCGTGGATGCCGAAGTGAAAGAAGTCAAAAAAGGCTAAGCGCTTGCGCTGAACACTGTTATCGGGCGCCGCGTTGGACACCACAGATGTTCACGCGGCGTTTGTGTTGAAACGGGTACTGAAAGACCATGGCTAAAAGAGACTATTACGATGTTCTAGGCGTTCCCAAGAACGCTTCAGACGAAGAAATCAAGAAGGCGTATCGCAAACACGCGATGAAGCACCACCCTGACCGCAATCAGGGTGATGCATCCAAGGTGGCCGAGGAGAAATTCAAGGAATCCAAGGAAGCCTACGAGATGCTGTCGGACCCGCAGAAGCGGGCGGCGTATGACCAGCATGGGTTTGCGGGTGTTGACCCCAACATGCGCGGCGGCCCTGGCGCTGAGGGATATGGCGGCTTCGCCGAGGCCTTTGGCGATATTTTTGGCGACATGTTTGGCCAGCAACGCGGCCGGGCTGGCGGTGGACGTCAAGTCTTTCGCGGCGGCGACCTGAGCTATGCGATGGAAGTCACGCTGGAAGAGGCTGCGCGTGGCAAAGACGCGCAAATTCGCATCCCCAGCTGGGATTCCTGCGACACCTGCCACGGCAGCGGCGCGAAACCCGGCACCCAGGCCAAGACCTGCGGAACCTGCAGTGGCTCGGGTTCGGTGCAGATGCGCCAGGGCTTCTTCAGCGTGCAGCAAACCTGCCCCACCTGCCGCGGAACCGGCAAGGTGATTCCTGAGCCCTGCATGGCCTGCCATGGCCAAGGCAAGATCAAGAAGCAGAAAACACTGGAAGTCAAAATCCCCGCCGGCATCGACGGCGGCATGCGCATTCGCAGCGCAGGCAATGGCGAACCCGGCACCAATGGTGGCCCCGCTGGCGACCTGTACATCGAAATTCGTCTCAAGAAACACGATATTTTTGAACGTGATGGCGATGACATCCATTGTTCGGTACCCATCAGCATCATCACGGCCTCTTTGGGGGGCGAGATTGATGTACCGACCCTGGCGGGCAAAGCCGCGATTGATATCCCGGAAGGCACGCAAACCGGCAAGCAATTCCGTTTGCGTGGCAAGGGTATCAAAGGCGTGCGCTCCAGTTACCCCGGTGACCTGTACTGCCACATCACGGTGGAAACCCCCGTCAAGCTGAGCGAGCACCAACGCAAGCTGCTGCGTGAACTCGACGATTCCCTGAAAAAAGGGGGGAGCAAACATTCCCCCAGTGGTGACAGCTGGACCAATCGATTGAAAAGCTTTTTCAGCTGATCACAATCCAACCCCGTCAGTGAGCTGATGCCGAATGCCGCGCAAGAAACCCATTCTTTCGCGGCATTTTTTTTGCCAAATTTTGAGCAGGCACAATATTGACATGCCCGACCATTCCTTCCTGACCGCTGCTTTTTACAAATTTATTGACCTCCCCGACTACGCGCAACGCAAAGCCCCGCTGCTGGCGTTTTGCGAAGAGCGCCAGGTCAAAGGACTCATTTTATTGGCCCGCGAAGGCATCAACAGCACCATTGCCGGTACTCCAAGCAATGTGCATGCGGTCTTGGCCTACCTGCGCCAAGACCCTTTGCTGGCAGACTTGCAACACAAAGAATCCTACGCAGACAAAGCTCCTTTTTACCGCATGAAAGTGCGGCTCAAGCAGGAAATCGTCACCATGGGCATACCCGGTATCTGCCCGACGCAAATGGCGGGAACCTATGTCCAACCCGCCGACTGGAATGCATTGATTGCGGACCCGGAGGTGGTGCTGATTGACACCCGCAACGACTACGAGGTGGAGATCGGCAGCTTCAGGAACGCTATCAACCCCCACATCAAAACCTTTGCCGAACTGCCCGCCTGGACCGAACAAGCCGCACAACTCCAGGCGACCACGGGTAAAAAGCCCAAAGTTGCCATGTTTTGCACTGGCGGCATCCGCTGCGAAAAGTCCACCGCCTTGCTGCGGGCACAAGGTTTTGACGAGGTGTTCCACCTGGAAGGCGGCATCCTGAAATACCTGGAACAGATTCCCCCCGAGCAAAGCCTGTGGCAAGGAGAGTGTTTTGTGTTCGATGAGCGGGTGTCGGTGGGCCATGGCCTGATTCCTGGGGCACACCACCTGTGCCGCGCCTGCCGCCAGCCCCTGGAGGACGGCGCACAACACTCCCCCTTGTTTGAAACGGGCGTGAGCTGCCCCCGCTGCCATGCCAGTACCAGCGCAACGCAAAAAAACAGCGCGCGTGAACGCCAACGCCAATGGGAGTTGGCCAAGACCCGTCAACAAACCCATATTGGCGCCCAATTGTCCAAACCACGCAGCAACGATCCCGTGCCGTGATGCCAGCGCCCTACCCCTTCCTGTATTCCTTTCGGCGCTGCCCCTACGCCATGCGCGCCCGTTTGGCCCTGGCTGCCAGCGGCATGGTGTGCGAGCTGCGTGAAGTGGTGTTGGCCCAAAAACCCCAAGGCCTGCTGCAGGCGTCCCCCAAAGGCACGGTGCCCGTGCTCATCCAGGTTGACGGAGCGGTTCTGGAGCAAAGTCTTGACATCATGCTCTGGGCTCTGCGCGGCAACGATCCGCTGCACTGGCTCCCCGGCGACGAGGCCTCCTTACAAGACGCCATGCGATGGATCACCCAGTGCGACGGCTCCTTCAAGCGCCAGTTGGACGGTTACAAATACCCGCAGCGCCACGGCTTGCCAGACGGTTTGGAATACAGAACGCAAGGGGCGTGTTTTCTGAACCGTTTGAACCTGCAATTGCTTGCACACGGTTTTTTGGCGGGCAAATACGCCGGTCTGGCCGACATGGCGATAGCGCCTTTTGTGCGCCAATTTGCGCACGTTGATCCCGTCTGGTTTGCCAACCAGGATTGGCCAGCACTGCAACACTGGCTTACCGCCTTTGAAACCTCAGCCTTGTTTGAACAGGTGATGGGGAAATATGCAGCATGGCATCCAGAGCAGCCTGCAGTGATGTTCCCCACTCCTGGGCCTACAACTCGCCAAGAACAGGTTCTCTCCCTTGAAATGCATGCTGCTCTCCCACAAGGTGCCAAAGTGGCAGCAGCCTTGTGCGGCGCCTAAAGTCGACGCGATACTTCTAACACGCCATCGTCGGTCATGCTAATGATGAAATCCAATGCCTCCATCAGTGCCAACATCGGCTCGTTGTCATTCATGACCTCGCCTTGAATGCGCTCAAGCCCTTGTTGTCGGGCTGCAGCCATCAGGCAACGCATCAGCCGGGCACCTAAACCCTTGCCTGCCATGTGATCGGCCACCACCAACGCAAATTCACAGGTTTTGGCGTCCGCCAAGATACTGTAGTTGGCTTCACCCAGAATCACGTCGCTGCCTTCGTGGCACCCGGTCGCTACCAATGTCAGCTCGCGGGCATAGTCGATTTGCGTATAGCGCGCCAGCAGCTTTTGCGGCAGCTCATTGACCATGTTGAAAAAACGAAAATACTTGCTCTTGGACGAAAGCTGGCGCACCAAACCCTGAAGCGCAACCGCATCTTCCGGGCGAATAGCCCGGATGGTGCAGGAGGAACCATCCTTCAAACACCAATCACGGGTGAATTGGGTCGGATAAGGACAAATCGCCATATGCTGGTAGCGGGCCCCTTCAATACATGGGCGCACCTCAATCAGCGCGTCAAGCACGACAGCCCGCTCTTCATCCGCCATCAGTGAAGCCATGTCCAGGGCATGCAAACACGCCAGCTCACTGGCCATTTCAGAGACGCGCAGCAAGATGTCACGCAATGGCCCCAGCGCCACACCGGGAGCGGACCCGAGCGGGCCCAGCAGACGCGCGATAGGGGATTCGCCCATCATGTCCTGCACCAGGCGCGGATTCAAGGGTGGCAAAGCCGTAGCACGCATGCGGTAGATCTCGTCTGCGATACCCCCTTCCGACAAAGAAATCACCGGGCCAAACACTGCATCGGGTCGAATCGCCACGCGCAGCTTGCGTGCACCCGGCAAGACCGACTGCGCCGGCACTAAAGGAATGTGAAATGCTGTCAGCACCTCCCTGGCTTCCATGGCGGTCAAATCGCTACGGCCTTCGTCCAAGGCCTGCGCGATCACACTGCGAGCCAACTCAGCGTTGGGGGCCTGGTAGCTCGACAATGCAGCCGGGGTTTCCTGCAACAAAGCTTGGTTGCGCACCCAGTTGACCACGAATGAAAAACCGGCCACCGCACTTTCTGCACAACGGAACGTCGGTATGCGCGCATGCGCAAAGGCGGCGCGCGCCGGACGCGCATCCACCTCCCCAAGCCAACAGGTCAACAATGGCTTGTTGGAGCGTTGTGCCACCTCGATGGTGGCATGCGCCAATGCACAGGGATCGACAAACGTGTTGGGGGACAACACCGCCAACACCCCATCCACATGGGGATCGTCTATGCAGGCCGATAAAGCACCGACGAATCGCTCAGGGCCCGTGTCAAACAAAACATCGACCGGATTGGCACTGGCCCAGGTTGCAGGCAGCAAGCCGTTCAGGCGCTCCATGGTAGGTTTGGTCAGTGCACACAGATCAATGCCCAGCGTAGCGGCACAGTCGGCCGCCATCACAATCGGTCCACCACCGTTGGATACCACAGCCAGGCGGTTGCCGCGTGGCTTGCACGGGTTGCCCAGTGCGCGTGCAGCGGAGAACATGTCACCGATGGATTTGACACGCAGCACGCCAGCGCGGCGCAAAGCAGCATCAAACACATCATCGTCCCCGCTGGCGCCACCGCTGTGCGACGCTGCAAAGCGCGCAGAACCAGGCAGGTAGCCGGCCTTCACCGCGATCACTGGCTTGACACTGGCTGCGGCTCGCGCCGCGCTCATGAAGCGGCGCGCATCGCGGATGCCTTCGAGGTACAACAAAATCGTCTCGGTGCGCGCATCGGTGGTCAGGTAATCAAGAATTTCCGGCAATTCCAGATCCAGGCTTTCACCGGGGCAAAAAACGCCGGAAAAGCCAAACTCGTCGTTATGGCTCCAATCAAAAATGCCAGCGCAAATCGCGTTGGAGTGGGACACAAATCCGAGATTACCTCGCGGCACTGTTTTGGGGATGGGGGTCGTATTCAGTCCGGTATGTGGCAGCACGAACCCCATTGCACGCGGCCCCAGCAAACGAACCTTGGCGCGCACACCGGCGGCTTGGATCAGACGAAGGCTTTCCGTGTCTTGTGCAGCGCTATCGTGCAGACCTGAAGAGTAAACAATGGCAGAGCCTATGCCGCGTCGGCCACAGGCGTCAAGAATGGCTGGCACCGCAGCCAATGGCGTTGCAATCAGTGCCAGCGAAATCGGGCCTGCTATCTGTTCAAGCGAGGCAACACAAGCTTTGCCACCAATTTGTACATGTTTGGGATTGACGTAATGAACGCGCTTGGAAAATTCCCCGTCCGCCAGACTTTGGACCAAGCCATAGCCCAATGTGCCGCGCACCGGACTGGCGCCAAACAGGGCAATACCGGTCGGATTGAGAAAGGCACGAAGAGGTGTTCTGTCGAAAGTCATTGATCGTCACTCCCGGCTTGGCCACTGACCTACGGCGCATAGCGTCCCTTCTCCACACCATGACACCTTAAGTTGCACCGGTATTACCTACCGACGCAACGCCGCTTTTTCAAAGACTATACACACAATGGAGGGGCCCATGCCATGGGTTAACGGAGGGGGTCGGCAGCATAGTTTGACCACCGTCAGACAAATAACACTCAACAGTAGTCGCGTGCCATCACCCGGCTGCGGGCGCTTGTGTATTCGCGCTTGAGTTGGGCCACAAAGTCTGCTGTGCTTTGGATTTTGGTGACCGCACCAATGCCCTGACCACAGCCCCAGATTTCTTTCCAGGCCTTGGCGGACGCGCCGCCAAAATTCATCTTGCTGGGGTCGCTCTCGGGCAGGTTTTGCGGGTCCAGCCCGGCTGCACGGATGCTGGGCGCCAGGTAGTTGCCATGCACCCCGGTGAAAAGATTGCTGTAGACAATTTCATCGGAGTCGCTGTCCACAATGGCCTGTTTGTAGCTCTCCACCGCGCGCGCTTCCTCGGTGGCGATAAAGGCCGAGCCAATGTAGGCAAAATCGGCCCCCATGGCCTGGGCCGCCAGCACCGCGTCGCCCGTGGAGATAGCGCCACTCAGGGCGATGGGGCCGTCAAACCACTGGCGAATTTCCTGCACCAGTGCAAACGGACTCTTGACTCCGGCATGCCCCCCTGCCCCGGCGGCCACGGCGATCAGTCCATCCGCGCCTTTTTCAATGGCTTTGCGGGCATGTTTGTTGTTGATAACGTCGTGCAGCACCACACCGCCATACGAGTGGGCGACGGCATTGATGTCTTCTCGTGCCCCCAGGGAGGTGATGATGATGGGCACCTTGTATTTCACGCACAAGGCCATGTCGTGCTCCAACCGATCGTTGCTCTTGTGCACGATCTGGTTGATGGCGAAGGGCGCTGCCGGCTTGTCCGGGTGGGCCTGGTTGTAGGCCGCCAGCGCTTCGGTGATTTCGATCAACCATTCTTCCAACTGCTCCGCCGGGCGCGCATTGAGTGCCGGCATGGAGCCCACCACCCCGGCAATGCACTGTGCAATCACCAGTTTGGGGTTGCTGATGATGAACAAGGGCGAGCCGATCACCGGGAAGGGCAAGCGGTCAAGAGGCGTGGGAAGCTTGGACATGGTGTCTCCTGTCGAAATTTATAAGAAATCAGGCTGTAGCCCCCGCATCTCGTGCGCAAGTAGCTACAGTTTTGATAGCAAAAGTGCCGAGGTCAAAAAATCAGAATGCGTCCAACGCCAAGGCTGTCACGCTGTCAAAGCCCTCGACAATGCTGTCGCGCATGCCGGGGATTTTGCTCAACAGGTGGTCGGCATAAAAACGCGCGGTGGTGATCTTGGCCTGCATGAAGGCCACGTCGGTCCCTGCGGCCACCGCGTCTTGCGCCACCAACATGGCGCGGCCCAACTGCCAACCGGCCATCAGGTTGCCCGCCAACATAAGGTAGGGCACGCTGCCGGAAAACACGGCATTCGGGCTGGCCTTGGTGTTGCCGGCCACAAAGTCCACCACGTCGATAAAGGCCTCCCGGCCTGCCTTGAGGCGCTTGGCCATGGCCAGCGCGTGGGCGGTGCCCGATTTCAGCAACTCGGCTTCGGTCGTTTCGATCTGCCCGGCAATGCCTTTGGCCGTCTGGCCGCCGTCACGTGCGGTTTTCCGGCCCACCAGGTCGTTGGCCTGGATGGCGGTGGTGCCTTCGTAGATGGTCAAAATCTTGGCATCACGGTAGTACTGGGCGACGCCGGTTTCTTCGATGAAACCCATGCCGCCGTGCACCTGCACTGCCAGCGATGTCACTTCCAGGCTCATCTCGGTGCTGTAGCCCTTGACGAGTGGCACCATGAATTCATAGAACGCCTGATTCGGCTTGCGCACCTCGGCATCGGGGTGGTGGTGGGCTGCGTCGTACGCACTGGCGGCCACGCTGGCCAAAGCACGGCAACCCTCCACATAGGCGCGCATGGTCATCAGCATGCGGCGCACATCGGGGTGGTGAATGATGGGGGCGCTGGCGGCAATGGAGCCATCCACCGGGCGGCTTTGTACGCGCTCGCGTGCGAACTGCGCCGCTTGCTGGTAGGCCCGCTCGGCAATGGCGATACCCTGCACACCCACACCGTAGCGGGCCGCATTCATCATGATGAACATGTACTCCAGGCCCCGGTTTTCCTGGCCCACCAGGTAACCGATGGCACCGCCATGGTCGCCAAACTGCAAAACAGCCGTGGGGCTGGCCTTGATGCCCATCTTGTGTTCGATGCTCACGCAGTGCACATCGTTGCGCGTACCCAAGCTGCCATCCGTGTTGACCATGAATTTGGGCACCACAAACAGGCTGATGCCCTTCACCCCCTCCGGGGCGCCCTGCACGCGGGCCAGCACCAGATGGACGATGTTCTCGGCCATGTCGTGTTCACCCCAGGTGATGAAAATTTTGGTGCCAAACACCTTGTAGCTGCCGTCGGGCTGCGGTTCAGCACGGCTGCGCACCATGGCCAAATCGCTGCCCGCCTGGGGTTCGGTCAGGTTCATGGTGCCGGTCCATTTGCCACTGACCAGGTTTTCCAGGTAAGTGGCTTTTAGTTCGTCGGAGCCTGCGGTCAGCAGTGCCTCGATGGCACCGTCGCTCAGCAGGGGGCACAGCGCAAAACTCATGTTGGCACTGTTCACCATTTCACCGCACACCGCACCAATGGTCTTGGGCAGCCCTTGGCCGCCAAAATCCACGGGGTGCTGCAAACCTTGCCAGCCGCCTTCTGCGAATTGTTTAAATGCCTCTTTAAAACCCGGAGTCGCCGTTACCACGCCGTCTTTCCAGCTGGAAGGGTTTTTGTCACCCTCCACGTTCAGCGGTGCGAGCACGCCTTCGGTGAACTTGGCAGCTTCTTCCAGCACGGCCTGCGCCGTATCCAAGCCAGCGTCTTCAAAGCCGGGAATTTGGGCAATTTGTTCGATGTTGGCCAAATGCTGAATGTTGAACAGCATGTCCTTGACGGGTGCGACGTAGCTCATGGGAGTCTCCGAAAAAATCTTAAAACAGGGAAAACAAATCGACAAAGCAAAAAAAAAGGGCACCGCAAGCGATGCCCTTCTTCATGTCTGCTTTAGAGCGCAGCAATCAGTTCGGGCACCGCCACAAACAAATCCGCTTCCAGGCCATAGTCGGCCACGCTGAAAATCGGTGCCTCGGGGTCTTTGTTGATGGCCACGATCACCTTGGAGTCCTTCATACC
This sequence comes from Rhodoferax sp., assembly GCF_030697375.1. Lineage (GTDB taxonomy): Bacteria > Pseudomonadota > Gammaproteobacteria > Burkholderiales > Burkholderiaceae_C > Allorhodoferax. The sequence continues at coordinate 122,683 of NZ_JAUYQD010000062.1, forward strand.
GGCCAAGTGCTGGATGGCACCGCTGATACCGCAGGCCACATACAACTGGGGTGCCACGATCTTGCCGGTCTGGCCCACTTGCCAGTCGTTGGGCGCGTAGCCTGCATCCACCGCAGCGCGCGATGCACCCATGGCAGCTCCCAGCTTGTCGGCCAGCGGGGTCATGACTTCCATGAACTTCTCGCTGGAGCCCAAAGCCCGACCACCGGAGACGATGATCTTGGCAGCGGTCAACTCGGGGCGGTCGTTCTTGGCAATTTCGGAGCCCATAAAGCTCACAGCGGCGCTGGCACCGACTGCCGCCAGCACTTCCACGGCAGCACTGCCACCTGTGGCAGCGGCGGGATCGAAGCCCGTGGTACGCACGGTCAGCACCTTGGTGGCGTCCAGGCTTTGCACGGTGGCAATGGCGTTGCCTGCATAGATGGGACGCTCAAAAGTGTCGGCGCTGACCACTTTGGTGATATCCGACACCTGGCCCACATCCAGCTTGGCCGCCACGCGGGGGGCCACGTTTTTGCCGGAAGCGGTTGCGGGGAACACCAGGTGGCTGTAGTTGGCAGCAACAGCCAGAATCTGGGCCGTCACGTTTTCAGCCAGACCGTGGGCCAGGCCTGCGTCGTCCACATGCAGCACCTTGGTCACACCGGCGATTTGCGCAGCGGCAGCGGCGGCAGCGGCGGCATTGGCGCCCGCCACCAACACATGCACATCACCGCCACACTGGGCAGCAGCAGTCACGGTGTTGAGCGTTGCACCCTTGATGGACGCGTTGTCGTGTTCGGCAATTACGAGGGAAGTCATGCGAGCACCTTTGCTTCGTTTTTGAGTTTGGCGACCAATGTGGCCACATCAGGAACCTTGATACCGGCGCTGCGCTTGGGTGGCTCGGTGACTTTGAGGGTCTTGACACGGGGGGCCACGTTCACACCGAGGTCTTCGGGCTTGAAGATATCGAGTTGTTTCTTCTTCGCCTTCATGATGTTGGGCAAAGTTACATACCGGGGCTCGTTCAGGCGCAAGTCGGTGGTGATGATGGCTGGCAGGGACACCGCCAGGGTTTCCAGACCGCCGTCCACTTCGCGGGTGACTTGGGCTTTGCCGTCCACCACTTCGACTTTGCTGGCGAATGTTGCTTGGGGCAGGTCTGCCAGCGCAGCCAGCATCTGGCCGGTCTGGTTGCAGTCGTCGTCAATGGCTTGTTTGCCCAAAATGACCAAGCCGGGTTGCTCTTTGTCCACCAGGGCCTTGAGCAACTTGGCCACTGCCAAAGGCTGCAATTCCTCGGTGGTTTCCACCAAAATGCCGCGGTCTGCACCAATGGCCATGGCTGTGCGCAGGGTTTCTTGGCACTGCGTGACGCCGCAGGAGACGGCGATCACTTCCGTGACCACACCCTTTTCCTTTAAACGCACCGCCTCTTCAATGGCGATTTCATCAAAGGGATTCATGCTCATTTTGACGTTGGCGATATCTACACCGGTGTTGTCCGACTTGACGCGGACTTTCACGTTGTAGTCCACCACACGCTTGACTGCGACCAGGACTTTCATTGCTTCGACTCCAGAGGGTTACAAATGGGGCTATTTACTTGACGTACACGTCAACTGTTCGATTCTATGCCGCGATCTCCTGCACACACTAAACCTGTGCGACATCTCTGCAAAAAACACAAAATAGAACGATCGTGCTTTTTTTGGATTATAGCCGCAGTTCTGCATGCAATGGCAAGTGATATAACGACTGGAAGTTGAAGCTGCTTTGCCCAAAAGAGCGTTTTGGGTAGAAATACCGTCGACTTAGCGGGTATGCACCACCCTTTGCGGGTAGGGAATTTCGATCTTATTTTCGCGCAACGCCTTCAATATGGCCAAATTGACCGTGGAGCGCAGGTTGACCTGGGCGCTTTCCACATCATTGATCCAATAGGCCACGGTGAACTCCAGACCGTCCGCACCAAAGGCCGCCAAACTCACCGAGGGCGCAGGCTCGCGCAGTACACGCTCCTGCGCTAGCGTGGCGTCCAACAACAACTGCATCACCTGGTCCACATCACTGTCATAGCCCACCGATACCGTCGTGTTCTGGCTGACCCTGGAATCTGCCAAAGACATGTTTTCAACCCGGCTGGTGATCAACAACTCATTGGGCACGATGGATTCGCGCCCGGTGGGCGAGCGCACCACCGTGTAGCGTGCATTGATCTGCGTGATCACCCCTTCAAAATTGTCAACCCGCACCACATCGCCGATGCGCATGCTGCGCTCCGCAAGAATCACAAAACCACTCACATAGTTGGCGGCCAGCTTTTGCAAGCCAAAACCAATACCCACCCCCACCGCGCCGCCCAGCACCGACAAGGCCGTCAGATCAATGCCCACGGCGGAAAGCGCCAGAATCAAGCCCACAAACATCAACAGCGCCCGACTGGCGTTGCTCACCGCTTTGCGCAAGGACAACTCTCCACCGGTGGCAGAGCGCAACAAACGCGTCTCTATGGCAGAAGAAATCCACAGCGTGATGATCAACACCACCCCCGCCGTGAGCAGCCCTTCAATCAGGTTTCGCACTGACAGTGTGGTTCCACCGATCTTCCAGGTGATTTGGTCCAACTCATTGAGGATGACGGGCAGCAAACCGCTCACCCACAGCACCATGGCGGCCCAGGCGATCCAGGAAATAGTTTGCTCCAACGCCCGCACCCAAGGCGCCTCGGTAAAGGCCGCCTGCAGCACCTTGACCCCAACCCGAATCGCCACCAGCGAGACCAGCACCGGTATGGTCACCTTGAAAACAGCCACCGGCACATAGATTTCCAGCACCGCGCGGGCTGCATAGGCCAGACACAACAAGGCCAGCGGAAATAACACACCGTCCACGACCCGCGTGCCAAACCAGATAGAGCGCTCGCCTTGCAAGTTCAAGGCTTTGCGCAAAAAGCCCACCAATGCCCAGGAAAGCGCCACACACACCGCCAGCACCAGCATTTCCACCACTACGGTGGGTTGGGTAAAAGCCGCCATCCAGCCCGCAAAGTCGTCTATGGGCTTGGGCGCAGGAAGTCTAGGGAAAGTTGCCATCGCCTATTGCTCTCAAAGATCAGCCAACACACGCACATGTGCTTCCACACTGCGTGCCAAGGCATTCAGGTCATAGCCCCCCTCCAGACAAGAGACGATACGCCCCTGGGAATGGCGGCGGGCCACGTTTTTAATACGTTCGGTGATCCAGGCGTAGTCGCTTTCCACCAGGCCCATCTGGCCCAGGTCGTCGTCGCGGTGGGCGTCAAATCCGGCGCTGATAAAAATCATTTCCGGTTGGTAAGCCTCCAGTCGGGGAATCCAGTGGGCATCAATCAAAGCCCGCACTTCCGCACCCTTGGTGTAGGCTGGCACAGGTACGTTGACCAGATTGCTGGCATTGGAAACCGAACCACCTTCGGGATAAAACGGATGCTGGAAGAAACTCACCATCAGGACGCGCTGGTCCCCCTTCACAATGTCCTCGGTACCGTTGCCGTGGTGCACATCAAAGTCCACAATGGCCACGCGCTTCAGACCGTGGCGCTCCAGCGCGTACAACGCCGCAATGGCCACATTGTTAAAAAAACAAAATCCCATGGCCTTGTCGCGGCAAGCGTGGTGACCCGGTGGGCGAATGGCGCAAAAGGCGTTTTCCATCTCACCGGCCAACACCGCATCGGTGGCGGCCAATGCGGCACCCGCGGCACGCAAGGCGGCATCCCAGGTGTACACATTGAGGGACGTATCAGGATCGATCTGGGCATGCGTAGGGCCACCCGCATTGATTTCTTCACGCAACCCGTCTGTCAAGCCGCGCAACGCCGCCACATGCATGCGCCCATGGGCCAATTCGATATCTGAGATAGGCGCCACAGGCGCTTCGCGGTGCTCCAGAGCGGCGCCAACGCCGCTTGCCAAAAGGCGGTCCTCAATGGCATCCAAGCGTTCCGGGCATTCGGGGTGTCCTGGGCCCATTTCATGTTTGTGACAATCGCGGTGGGTAAAGTATCCAGTCGAATTCACCTAAGCACTCACGTTTCTATTTTTCGGTTAACGTTGTGGCATGGACGCACAACAAAAGCTCAAAACCCTTCTTCAACAGCTTAACACGGTCATTGTTGGCAAAAGCTTACAAATCCAAGACTGTGTAGCCTGTCTGCTGGCTGGTGGCCACCTGCTGATTGACGACGTACCTGGCGTCGGCAAGACCACACTGGCCCATGCCCTGGCCCGCACCTTCGGCCTGCAGTTTTCGCGGGTGCAATTCACCTCGGACCTGATGCCCAGCGACCTGTCGGGGGTGTCAATTTATGAGCGTGGCAAGGAGGCTTTTGTCTTCCATGCCGGCCCCATTTTTGCGCAGGTGCTGCTGGCCGATGAGATCAACCGCGCCAGCCCCAAAACCCAAAGTGCGCTGCTGGAAGCCATGGAAGAAAAGCAGGTCACGGTGGAAGGAGAAACCCGCCCTCTGCCGCAGCCCTTCTTTGTGATCGCCACCCAGAATCCGCTGGACCAAGTGGGCACCTACGCCCTGCCGGAATCGCAAATGGACCGGTTTTTGATGCGCATCTCCCTGGGCTACCCCGACCGTGCCGCAGAACGCGCATTGTTGGTGGGTAGCGACCGGCGCGCCATGGTGGAGCAGCTACCGAGCTTGTTGTCACTGCACGAACTCCAGCAGCTCCAGCAATGTGTTTTGGATGTGCATGCGGCCGACCCTTTGCTGGACTATGTGCAAGACCTGATTGCCGCCACCCGCTCAGGCCAATGGTTTTTGCAGGGCTTGAGTCCGCGCGCCGGCATCGCCGTGGTGCGCGCAGCCAAAGCACAGGCCCTGCTGAGCGGACGCAACTACGTGGCGCCTGACGACGTGCAGGCGGTGTTACCCCAAACCATCGCCCACCGCCTGATTCCAGTGGGCGACTCCGGGCGGGGTTCCGTGGAGCAGGTGCGGGCCATGCTGGCAGCCGTACCCTTGCCTTGATGGGATTGCGCAAGCGATTTCAGGCCTGGTTCGAGTCGCGCCTCCCCTTGCGCGACAGCACCACCCTGACCCAGCGCAACGTCTACATCCTGCCCACCCGACCGGGTTGGATGCTGGCCCTGACCTTGGGCGTGCTGCTGGTGTCCAGCATCAACTACCAGCTCAACCTGGGTTATGTGCTGACCTTCTTGCTCACTGGAAGCGCCGTGGTCGGCATGCATGTGTGCCACGGCACCCTGCGGGGGCTTACTATGAATTTAGTAGCGCCTGACGCACAGTTTGCGGGGGCTAGCGCCACCATTAATGTCAATATCGTCAGCGAACGGCGGGCCGTTCGCCATGGCATTGGTCTGGCGGTGCTGGGGTCTGGGCATTGGAGTTGGACGGACGTGCCAGCCCAAGGCCGCGCCCGGGTGCAGATCGCCTTCCAACCCGAGCGGCGTGGCCTACACGCCCTGCCGACACTCACCGCCGAGACCCGTTTTCCGCTAGGCACGTTTCGGGTGTGGACGGTATGGCGTCCCGCAGCCAAGGTGCTGGTGTACCCCGCGCCCGAAGCCCATCCGCCGCCGCTGCCCCCGGGCGAACCCCGCGCGGGCGGCGCCGCCAGCGTGCAACGGCAAAGCACGGGAGAATTTGACGGCGTGCGCGCCTACCGCCGGGGCGACCCGCTCAAGCTGGTGGTCTGGAAAAAAGCCGCCAAGGCCGATGAACTCGTCAGCCGGGATGCCCAGCAGGTACAGCGTTTTGAGCTGTGGCTGGACCTGGCCCACACTGGCGCCGGGCTGTCCAACGCACTGGAACACAAGCTCTCCCGGCTGTGCGCCTGGGTCTTGCTGGCAGAAAAACAGGGGCTGATTTATGGCCTGCGCCTGGGTGGCCAAGAGATTGCACCCGGCAGCGGCGAAGCCCATAAGCGCGCCTGCCTGCAGGCACTGGCCGTGCACTGAAATACACCCGCCCATGCTGCACCCACTCAACACCCTCCCCCGTGAAGCGCGTGACACGCTTTTCTTGCTGGCCGTCATCGCCTGGATCATCGCGCCCTTGGTGGGTGAACTGCCGGTATGGTGCAGCGCCATGGCGGCGGCGTTGTTGCTGTGGCGTGGCATGATCGCGCTGCGCTCGGCCGCCCTGCCCTCACGCTGGTGGCTCATGGGCCTGCTCCTGCTGGCGATCGCGGCCACGCTCTACTCCCACCGCACCCTGATGGGCCGCGACGCCGGCGTCACCTTTATTGTGGTTCTGCTGGCCCTCAAGACCTTGGAAATGCGGGCGCGGCGCGACGCCTTTGTGATCTTCTTCCTGGGCTTTTTCACCATGCTCAGCAACTTCTTTTTCTCGCAAAGCCTGCTCACGGCGGCCAGCATGCTGGTGGCACTCCTGGGCTTGCTGACTGCGCTGGTCAACAGCCACATGCCGGTGGGTCGCCCCCCGCTGCTGCAGGCGGCCAAAACAGCGGGATGGATGGCGCTTTTGGGTGCGCCCATCATGGCGGTGCTGTTTGTTCTGTTCCCCCGGTTGGCGCCGCTGTGGGGCGTACCCTCGGACGCCATGAGCGGGCGCAGCGGGCTCTCGGCCAGCATGCAAGTGGGCACCATTGCCAAGCTGGCACTGGACAGCAGCATTGCCATGCGCATCAAATTCGAGGGCGCGCCCCCACAGCAAAGCAGCATGTACTTTCGCGGCCCCGTGTTGTCCACCTTTGACGGGCGCGAATGGCGGCCGCTGTACATGGGTTTTCCCCCGCTGGTGCAAACCACCACCGACCTGCAGGTGCAAGGTGATCCGGTCAAATACCAGGTCACCCTGGAAGCCAATAACCGCCCCTGGCTGCTGGTGCTGGATGCCACGCCAGAGCGCCCGGCCCTTACAGGCTACACCCCCGCCATGACGCCCGATCTGCAGTGGGTGACCGAGCGCCCGATGAGCGATCTGGTGCGCTACCGCGCCCAGAGCTTCCCGGTTTTTCGCTACGGCCCGCTGCGCGAAGTAAGCGCATTGACATTGATCGACTACCTTCGACAGCCCTTCGGCTTCAATCCGCGCACCCAGCAGTTGGCGCTGGAGATGCGGCGCGACCCCAAGCTGGCCCAGGCCAATACACGCACCCTGGTCAACGCCGTGATGGAACGCCTGCGCACCGGCGGTTACCAGTACACCCTGGAGCCCGGCGTGTATGGCACCCACACCGCCGACGAGTTTTGGTTTGACCGCAAAGAGGGCTTTTGCGAACACATCGCATCGTCCTTTGTGCTGCTCATGCGTGCGCTGAATGTGCCGGCGCGGGTGGTGACGGGCTACCAGGGGGGGGAACTCAACGGCGTAGATGGCTTTTGGACCGTGCGCCAGAGCGACGCCCACGCCTGGACCGAGGTTTGGATCGCTGGCCAGGGCTGGGTGCGGGTGGACCCGACCTCCGCCGTGGCGCCGGGGCGCACCGGCAGCCTGCAGCGCCTGGAGGCACCCAGCAATGTATTTACCCAGGCGCTGGTCACCGTGAGCCCCGGATTTGCGCTCAACCTGCGCGCCCTGTGGGAGGCCACCAACAACCGCTGGAACCAATGGGTGCTGAACTACTCACAAGCCCGGCAGCTCGACATGCTGCGCAAGCTGGGCTTTGAGTCCCCCAGTTGGGAAGACCTGAGCTACGTGCTGATCGCCATTGTGGTGCTGTCCAGCCTGTTGGGCGCGGCCTGGACGCTGTGGGAGCGCCACCGCCAAGACCCCTGGCTGCGGCTGTACCACCGCGCCACTTTGCGCCTGCAAAGCGCCGGGCTGGTGCTGCCGCCCAACACGCCACCGCGCCAAATGGCGGCGCTACTGCAGGTCCGTATTCCAGCCACCGACGCCGGCTTGGCCTCGGTGCACGACTGGCTCTTGCGCCTGGAGGCATGGCGCTACGCCGCCCACAGTACGGCAAACCCATTGGCCCTGGGTCCGCTGCAGCGTGAATTCCGGCAATTGCCCTGGCCTAAACGCCTACCACCCCCCATGCCGGCGCAGCCCCCGCAGTCGGCTTGAACACTCCCATTCGTTATGGTTCAGCGCCGACGGTACCGCGCTGGCGACTCCCCCACCCGCTTGGCAAACAGGCGTGAAAACGTGGCCACGTCGGCATAACCCACTTCCTCGGTGATACGCGCCAGGCTCCAGGTGGTGCTGCCCAGCAGGTGTTTGGCTTTTTCCACCCGCGCCTGCTGCAGCAGGGCCAGGGGAGATTGTCCGGTTTCGGCTTTCACCCGGCGCAGCAGCGTGCGCGGGCTCACATGGAAAGCCTGCGCGGCCCGCTCCAGGTCATAGGTTTGCGCCAACCGGGCCTCTAGCCACTGCGCCACGTTGTGAGAGAAGCTGGGCCGCCCAGGCGCCAACAGGGCCGTGTCCACAAACGGCGCCTGGCTGGCGCGCGGTCCCGACAGCAAGGCCACCCGGGCGGTGGCGCTGGCCACTTCGGCACCCAGGATTTTCTTGACCAGGTGGATGGCCAGGTCAAACGCCGAGCTGACCGCGCCGGTGGTGGTCACCGCGCCGTCCTCCACCAGCACCGCATCGGCGTTCAGCCGGGCTGCGGGGTAGCGGCTGGCCAGCTCGGCCGCGCACAGCCAGGCGGTGGTGACCTGGCGGCCTGCCAGCAAACCGGCCTCGCCCAACAAAAACGTTCCCACACACACCGAGGCCACCGCCACACCGCTGGCAAAGGTCTTGCGGATAAAAGCCAGCTCCCGCCCCAGCGGGGCGAGCTTGCCGGACCACTCGTCCAGGCGGCTTATCTCCAGGCCCGGCACGATCAGCAAATCGTAGCGGCCGCTGGGGCGCTGCACGCCCACCGGAATACCCCCGGCCACCTGGACCGTGCGCTGGCCCAGGCCGATCACCTGCAGCTCAAAAGGGGTCTGTGGCTTGCCGTGCAGCGCCCGGGCGATGTGGCTGGCGATCAGCAGCACGTCGGACACGCCAAAGATCTCGGTGCCCATGCAGCCTTCGTAGGCCAGGAGGGCAATGCGCAGGGGTTTGGGATCCGTCATGGTGTTATCTGGTGTATGTGTCGTTATTGCCATCAAATATGGCAATAACGACATGGTAAGCCAAGACGGTGCCATTGGACAATCTGCAGCACATTCACCAAGGAAACACCATGCGTCTGTCTATTCTTTTGTTTGATGGTTTCACTGCGCTCGACGTGGTGGGCGGGTATGAAGTGCTGGCCAATGTGCCCGGCATCGAGACCGAGTTCGTGGCCGAGAACACCGGGCTGGTCGTGGCCGATACGCGGCGCCTGGCCTTGCAGGCCTACCGCAGTTTTGCGCAGACCGAGCACACCACCATCCTCTATGTGCCCGGCGGTCCCGGCGTTGAGGCCGGCTTGCAAAATCCGGCGCTGCTGGACACCATCCGCCGCCTGCACGCCACGTCCACCTGGACCGTGGGCATCTGCAACGGCGTGGAACTGCTGGGCGCGGCCGGGGTGATCACCGGTCTGGAGGTGACCACCAACTGGTTTGCCCGCGAGCGGGTGGCGGCCTGGGGCGCCAAAGTGACCACCGAGCGCTACCAACGCGACGGCAAGGTTGTGACTGGAGCCGGGGTGTCTTCCAGCATCGACGCGGGCTTGTACCTGGCGGGCCTGATCGGCGGCGAGTCCCTGGCCCAAACCCTCCAACTGGGCATTGAGTACTACCCTCGCCCGCCGTTTGGCAACGGCACGCCCGACACCGCTCCCGCCACGGCACAGGCCAAGGTGCGCGCCTTTGAGAGCAGTGCTGCACAGCGGCTGGCGCAACTGAGCACTCCGTTTTAAACACCCCCAACCACACCACACCGGACCCACCATGCAAATTACCCAATTACGAAACGCCACCATCGTGGTGCACCTGGGCAACCGCCATATCCTGGTCGATCCCATGCTGGCGCCTGCCGGGGCGCTGCCACCCTTGCGCCTGCTGGACGGCAAACGCCTGCGCAACCCAGTGATTGGCCTGCCCGCCCAGGCCGATGAAGTACTGCGGCAAGTGACGCATTGCCTGATCACCCATTGCCAGAAAGGCCATTTTGACCACCTCGATGGTTATGGCAAACAGTGGCTGCGGGAAACCCAGACGCCCGTGATCTGCACGCCCCACGACGCGGCGTATTTGCGCCAACGGGGCCTGAATGTGCAGCCGCTGCCAGACGGACATGAAGAACCCAGCCCCTTTTTTGAAGGCCGCATCTCCACCGTGCGCTGCACCCACGGCGAAGGTGTGGTGGGCCGCTTCATGGAGCATGGCGTGGGCTATTTCATTGCCATGCCGGGGGAGCCGACCTTGTACCTGGCGGGAGACACGGTGCTGACGCCCCGCATCCGAGATTTCGTCTTGCGCCACCAGCCCCAGGTGAGCGTGGTGCCTGCGGGCGGCGCCCGGTTTGATGTGGGGCAAGACATCATCATGGGGCAAGACGAGGTGCTGGAATTCACGCGCCTGAGCCAAGGCACGGTGGTGGCCAACCACCTGGAGGCCATCAGCCACTGCCCGGTGACACGCAGTGAACTCCGGGCTGCGGCCCGCCAGGAAGGGCTGGGCGCGCGTTTGCAAGTGCCCGAGGACGGGCAAACCCTGCTATGCGGCAACCCGCCGGTGGTGCTTGCGAAAGTAGGCGACCGCCAGCCACAAAGAGCCTAACTGCAAGGCTGCGCAAAAGTACATAGGGGCGCCAATGCGCCAGTCCCCCTGGGGCAGGTGCGACACCATGCCCAACAGCGGGGCCGCCAGCATGGGCGCAAGCACCGCGGTCAGGCTGCTCAGCGCGTTGACCGCACCCAGGGTCTGGCCCTGGCTGCGGCTGTCGGCAGCGGCGGAAATCAGGCTGTTCACCGAGGCGGCCACGGTGCCCCCCAGCAGGTTGACGCCGATCACGGCGTACATCATCCAGCCCTCGCTGGCCGCGCCCCACAGGGCATAGGCCAGCACGGAAGAAACCAGGCCCATGATGGCCAGGCGCTGCGGTGGAAAACGCTGGAGCAAGCGCCCCATCAAGAAACCCTGCACCGCCACCGACACCACCCCCACCGCCGCCAGCGACCAGCCGTTTTCCATGGGCCCCCAGCCAAACTTGAAAGTGGTGTACAGCACCCAGCTGGTGTACAGCACAAACTGCGCCAGCCCGCTGAAGGCCACCACCCCCACCAGACCTCCTACGCCCTTGAGCTGGGCCAGCGCACGCAAAGAGTTGACCGGGTTCGCTGCGCGCCAGCTAAAGGCCTTGCGCTGGGTGTGAGCCAAAGACTCGGGCAGCACAAAATACCCGTACAGCAGATTGGCCATGGCCAGGCCGCCGGCCGCAAAAAAGGGCAGGCGCAGGCTGATGGCGCCCAGCAGCCCACCCATCACCGGCCCGATGATGAAACCCAAGCCCATCATGGCGCCCAGCATGCCAAAGCGCTTGGCGCGTTTTTCCGGCGGGGTGATGTCGGCCACATAGGCATTGGCGATGGCCGCATTGGCCTGCATGGCGCCGCCCAGGGTGCGCACCGCAATCAAGCCCCACAGCGTGGTGGTCAGGGCCGTGCCAAAAAAGCTCAGACCCAGGCCCAGAAAGCCCAGCAGCAACACCGGGCGGCGCCCGTAGCGGTCGGACAAGGCGCCCAGCACGGGCGAGGCCAGAAAGTTGGAGACACCAAAGCTGAAGGCCACCACGCCATACCAGTAGGCCTGGTCGGCCGGGCTGCTGGAGAAGCTGCCCACCAGCACCGGCAAGACGGGAATGATCAGGCCGATGGCCACCATGTCAATGAGCACGGTGAGCATGATGAAGGGCATGGCGGCATCACGGGAACGAAGGGTATTGAGCATGCGGGCGACTATACAGGCCGGCGCCTGCGGCAGGGCCAGGCAAGCTTAGGTATGCTCCACCCCATGAGACACCCCATCAGCCCCCCTGTCCATCGTGGCGCTAACGTCCGCAGCGCGCTGACCGCCTGCTGGCTCGCCTTCTGTGTTTGGGGGGCACCGCTGGCCCAGGCCCAGGCCATCGGTGAACGCCCGTTTGTCCTGGCCTATGACGAAAGCGGTGGTTCCGAGGGCTCGTATTCTGTCAAGCTGCTCCGGCTGATCTACGCGGAAGCGTTCAGGCGCATGGGGGTTCCCCTGGAAGTGGCCAGTTACCCCACCGCACGCCTGCCGCTGCTGCTGGAGCGCGGCTTGATCGACGGCGAAATGGCACGCGCCCTGGTCTACGGCAAGCTGCACCCGGACTTGGTTCGCGTCAACGAATCCGTGCTGGTGGGTGCGTTTGCCCTGTACACCTCCAAGCCGGAGTTGCGCCTGGGCGACCTGAAGGACCTGCTCACCAGTAGCCTGCGGGTGGAATACCGCCTGGGTGTGCTCAGCTGCGAAGCGGCCATGAAGGCTGCGGTATCGGGTGAGCGCCTTTCGACCATCGCCACCACCCGGCAAGGCGTGGAGAAATTGTTGCGGGACCGCACGGACGTGTACTGCGATATCGATTTGGCGGTTTTGAACGTCCTGTACGGCCCCCCTCTGCCCGGAGTGGGCGCGCTGCGCACGCTGATGCAGATCGGGGATCCCGCCCCCCTGTACCCCTACCTGAACCCCAAACACGCAGACATGGCGTTCCGCCTGGCCGCTGTCCTGAAACAAATGAAGCAAGAAGGCGTGGTGGAGCAATACCGCAAGAAGGTCTTGCATGAATTCAGCCGTTGAACGTGCAACGAACACTTGCTATCAAATTGGTAGCTATCCACGCACATTCCATCAGGACTGGAGGCCAAAACCACTTGAATCCTCGGCCTAAACACCTGCCCTCCACCCCAAGGGAGCCCTTTTGCAAAGAGCCGATGTCATCCACCTGACGCGTGTTTGCACACTCAAGCGGACTTGGCCATGGCGGTCTGCAAGATGGTGTCGATATCGCCGGTAATGGCGATGAGTTCGGTGGCGACCACCGCAAACTCGCGCCCCGAGTCCCCGGCCCGGGCGGCCACGATGCGGGCATTCATGGCCACCACCTGAGCTTGTTTGGAGATGCTTTTGATCTCGTCCATGGCCGCGTGCAAGTGCTGCTCCATTTTCTTGGCGTGGGCGCGGGCCTCCTGTTCGTAAATCGCGGTGAGACTGTTGAGCGTGGCCAGCAGGGGCGTGGTGCTTTCGATCAACTCCTCCAGCATCACCGGAATCTGGTAGCGCCAGCCGGCCTCGATGCCGTGCAATACGCGGTCGGCCAAGCCGATAAACCCCATGATTTTTTCGTTCCCCTGGGGTGGACCAAAGTAGGCGTTTTGCAACGCGGGACTGAACAGGCCGGGCACCCCTTTGGTCCCTTTCATCAGGCTGGCGTGCGCCTCGCTGAACAGCTTCAAGGCCTCCCTGGCCACGTCCAGCGCGCCAGGGGTTTTGCCGGCCGCCAGCACCGCGTACAGCACCACCCGCTGCGAAGTGAAACGTCGGCGCCCCGACAGGTTGATGAGAGTGGCAAATACTTCCCCGGAAAGCTCTGGGGTGCTGGTGGGCACGGCCAAGGTGGAGCGGTCGGTCACGGCTAAGTACATGGAGTTCTCCTTTAAAAAAGCGATGGATCGGCGACCGGGGGCGGGGGCGCTCAGCCCCCTGCGGGGTATTTGGTCAGCAGGTCGGCCAGGGCCATGGGGCGGTCCAGCAGGTAGCCCTGGATCAGGCTGCAGCCCGATTGCTGGAGGATTTCCAATTGCGCCGCGGTTTCAACCCCCTCGGCAATCACCTCCAACTCCATGTGCCGCCCCAGGTCCACAATGGTCTTCACGATGGCCCGGTCATTGCGTTGCTGCGACAGGTCACGCACAAAGGAGCGGTCGATCTTCAGTGAGGAAATGGGCAGGTTCTTCAACAGCGCCAGGGAAGAATGCCCCATGCCGAAGTCGTCCAGACTGATGCCAAAGCCCAGTTGCCGCAAGGCCCGCATGACCGGAATGACCTGGTCCGGGCGCTTCATCAGCATGCCTTCGGTCAGCTCCAGCGACAGGTTGTGCGGGGCCAAGCCAAAGGCGGCCACCTGGGCCTGCAATTCGTCGGGCAAGGCGCTGTTGGCAAATTCCGATGCCGCCATGTTGACGTGGACCTTCAGGTCTTTGAAGTGCGCCGCACGCAGCGTGGCCAAGTCGCGGCAGGCCCGCGACACCACCCACTTGCCGATGTGCACGATCAAATGGCTTTGTTCGGCGATGGGAATAAACACATCGGGGGGCACCAGCGTGCCATCGGCGCGGCGCCAACGGATGAGTGCTTCCACCGCGTCCATGCGCTGGCTGAAGGTGTTGAAAATCGGCTGGTAGGTCAAAAAGAACTCATCGCCCTGCAGTGCGTGGTGCAAATCGGTTTCCAACTGCAAGCGCTGGGCGATGGATGACTGTTGCTGGGCCAGCGCATTGGGGCTGCTGACGGAGTCAAAGCAGCAGCCGTTGCGTCCGTTGTTCTTGATGCGGTACATGGCCGCATCCGCGCTCTGCAGCAGTGCCGGACAGGTTTCGCCACACTGCGGGTAGGTGCTGACCCCCACGCTGGCCGACACCGTCAGCTCCACGCCTTCAAAGGCGAAGGGGGTGCTCGCCGCCCGCAAAATATCTTCCACCAGTCCTGCGGCATTCGCCATAGCGTCGCCGGGAATCAGCAAGGCAAATTCGTCCCCTCCGAGGCGCCCCACACTGGCGCCCGCGGGGGCCAGATCACGCAGGCGGTAGGCAAATTCACGCAACACCACATTGCCGGCCTCGTGTCCAAAGCCATCGTTGATGGGCTTGAAACGGTCCAGATCGATGAAGGCCAACGCAAAACTTGTCTTGGCCTTGGCGGACATCGCGCAGGCCTGGGTGACCAACTCGTAAAAATGGCTGCGGTTGGACAGTCCGGTCAGCTCATCCACCTGTGCCAGATGCAGGATGGTGGCCTGGTGCTCCAGCCGACGCGCCATCTGGGCAATCAATGCGCCTATGGTGGCCGACAGCTTGGGCAACTGCGCCTCTTGCTGGCGCGATAGGCAACTGTAAAACTCCAGCACCCCCGGGCTGTGCTGGTGGCCGTCGGCCGACACATAGGTCACCGGAAACACATAACCCGACCACAGGCGGCACTCCCGGTCGTTGGTGCGCTGCGAGAAGCGCAGGTCATTCACCATGTCCTCCACCCAGTCGGGTTTGCCGCTTTTCCAGACGCTGCCGACCAAGCCCTCCCCGGGTGCCAAGAAAATGGAGGAGCTTTCCTGGCCAAAAGAGGCCAGGTCCAGCTCGGGCTGGTGCCAAAAGTATTTGCAGGCCAGGCGCGTGGCACCCTGCGGCGAGGGCTCCGTGGACCAGTACGCCCCCCAGTCCCAGCCCAGGTTTTTGCAGATCAACTGGATCACATTGGTAATCGCATCACCCAGGGTGTGGGAGCCCCCCAGAAACTCGGTCAACTCAAAGCCCAGGCGCTCGCGCATGCTGGCGTGTTTGATGGGCGTGATGTCCACCAGAATGCCGCTGACCATGTGCGGATGGGCGGGATCCGCCGGCAAAGGCGTCATGCGCAGCCAATGCAGCCCATCCACCGCGCTGATCACCCGAAAATCAAGAGAGGTAGACGGATGGGGTCTACCAGACAGGTAAGACACCAGGGGCAGCAAGTCGTCCAGCACCACGGCAATAAAGCAGTTGTCCATGCGGTCGTGGAAGCCCGCTTCTACATGCAAATACCCGGCGGCAGCCCGGGACAGCGCCATCTGCGAGGTTTCCGGGTCAAACCACCAGCGTCCAAACGCAGCGGCCTCCTCCAGCACCGCCGGTGCGGTGTTCTGCCGCACAGCCAAGGACAGGCGGGGTGAAATTCCGGCATTGCGGAGAGCCAATGAAGCGTGGCCTGCGGTCTCATGCATGGTGCGTTCCAAAGTAGCAATGCCTACACCATTAGCATGATCCATGCCACTGCAAAACTCACTCAACCAACAGAAAACAATAGGTATTTACCCTTTATTCAAATGCTTTTGGTGCATGCACCTCATTGACGCGCGTCAAATGCACCGACAGCACGCCCGCCAGCCAGTCCATCACCACGCGCACCCGCTGGGACACATTGCGCCGGTTGGCATACACCAGCGCCAGCGGCATGGCGGGGACCGGATACTGGGGTAGCACTTCCACCAGCCGCCCCTGGGCCAGCAGGTCACGCACACCCAACCACGGCACCTGGATGAGGCCCAAACCCGCCAGGCAAGCCGCCGTATACGCGTCCGCATTGTTCACCGTGACGGCACCCGCCATGGGCAGTTGACCCGCCTGAGCACCATCCAGGTATTCAAAGCCCACCGGCTTGGCCCCCAAAGTGCTGGCGTAGTGCACCAGGGAATGCCCGGCCAGATCGGCCAGCGAGCCCGGTGTGCCGTGCGCTTGCAGGTAGGCCGGGCTGGCACAGTTGACCATGCGCATCTGACCCAGGGGCCGGGCAATCAGGCCGGGGTCACTCACCACCCCGGCGCGCAGCACGCAGTCAAACCCCTCCCGCACCAGGTCCACCCGGCGCTCGGTGCAGCTGAGTTCCACCTCCAGCTGCGGATGCAGCTGCAGCAACTCCGGCAAACGGGGAATGACGATGTTGCGCGCCACCCCGGTGGACATGTCCAGCCGCACCCGCCCGCGCAGGGCCTGTGCGCCTTGCTGCTGGAACATGGTTTGCAACTCGTCCACATCGGCCAGCACGTCTTTGCAGCGTTCGTAAAAAACCTGCCCGTCCTGGGTGAGCTGCACCTTGCGGGTGGTGCGGTGCAAAAGCCGGGTGCCCAGCAGGCTCTCCAACTGCTGCACGGCGGTGGACGCGCTGGCCTTGGGCAGCCCCAGCGCCAGGGCCGCCTGGGTAAAGCTGTTCAGCTCGGCCACGCGGGTGAAGATGTGCATATGGTCTAAATGGCTCATTGTTCAATTATTGCGAACAAACAAACGCATTTAAGACTATTTATCCAATTCATATCGCTCAATAAACTTCTCCCATCTGCAACCCACCCCCCAAGGAGATTCCCATGAGCCACCCCAACAGCCCCATTGCCCTTATCACCGGCGGAAGCCGTGGCCTAGGCAAAAGCACCGCATTGCACCTGGCCCGCCAGGGTGCCGACATCCTCCTCACCTACCGCAGCCAAGCCACACAGGCCCAGGCCGTGGTGGCCGAAATTGAGGCCCTGGGCCGCCGCGCCGTGGCACTGCCGCTGGACATGGCGGACAGCGCCCGCTTTGACCCCTTTGCCAGCGAAGTGCGCCAAGCCCTGGCCCGGCACTGGCAGCGCGAGCACTTCAACTATCTGGTGAACAACGCCGGCGAGGGTACCCATGCCAGCCTGATGGAAACCACCGAGGCACAGTTGGACGCCCTGTACCAGGTCCACTTCAAAGGTGTGTTTTTTCTGACGCAAAAGCTGCTGCCGCTGGTGGCCGATGGCGGGCGCATCGTCAACGTGTCGTCCGGTCTGGCCCGGTTTTCCCTGCCCGGCTACGCCGCCTATGCGTCCATGAAGGGCGCGGTGGAGGTGCTGACCCGCTACATGGCCAAGGAACTCGGGCCGCGCGGCATTGCGGTCAATGTGGTGGCACCCGGCGCGATTGAGACCGACTTTGGCGGCGGCATGGTGCGCGACAACGCCCAGCTCAACGGATTCATCGCCTCCCAGACCGCACTGGGCCGGGTGGGCTTGCCCGACGACATTGGCGGAATGATCGCTTCGCTCCTGTCCGACGGCAACCGCTGGATCAACGGCCAGCGCATCGAGGCCTCGGGCGGCATCTTCCTCTAAGTGGAATTACATGGCCCAGATGCGGGGACGGGTGGCGGGCATACCCCACAAGGCCTCGCGCCACGCGGCCCATGTTTTTTTCAGCAAGTCCATGGCCGGCTCCACCTGCGGGGCCAGCACGCGCAACACCAGCACCTGCGGGTTCGGGCTGGTGACCCCGGCCCAGGGTGCGAGCGCATGGCCTTGCAGCACCTGCCGGGCACTCTCCAGCGCCAGCTCCCGCCGCTCGCGCCCCAGAGCGCTGCCGCTGGCAAAAAAGACCGACGCCACACAGGTTTGGCCGGCCAGCCCCAGGGGGCTGGACAAAAGCCGGGTATCGGCCGCGTCAATAGCACCCCGCTCCAGCCAGACGCCGGGCATCTCGATGTGCTGGCAAAAGGTGCCCCGTTCATACGGTTGGCCCGCATGGGGCAGGCCCAGCGCAGTCAAATCCCAGCCGATCAGCTCGGCGCCCGGGGCCAGGTCCAAGCTCAGGTGGTTTTCCGCCACGCAGCCGCTGTACAAAATCGCCTCCAGCGGAAGCCACTCCATGCGGGCACCGGCCGCCAGCGACAGGTGCGCACGCTGCACGGCAGGCGCACCTTCGGAGCGGTAAAACCGCGTGGCCCCCGGCGTGGTGACCAGCCCATGCGCGCCAGCCCCTGCCGTCACGCGGATGTCCAGGGTGTCGCCCCCCACCAGCCCGCCCGGCGGGTGCACCAGCACGTTATGGCACACCGCGTCGCCTTCCGGGTACAGACTTTGCAACACCCGCAGCGGCCCGCTGTGTACATAGCGCACCACACTGCGGTGGGCTTCTTGGGTGTAGTCGAGGGAGAGGGAGGCGTTCCAGGTCATGCAGGCATCCCTAGGCGGCCGGTTCTTGGTAACGGCCTAGCGATATCCCAGATGTGGCCTGCGGTGGTGGCGTCTAGGGTGATTTTGGCAGACAGGCCTTTTAAAAGGGGCCAGGCTCGAATTAAATGTGAACTCAACCGCTGCATTTGGAATTTCATGTTGGGCACCATTCAATTTTTGCTATTGTTTATGTAGCTGCTTGCGCACTCCCTGTAAGGTCAGGAGGCAGTTTTTACCTGCAATCGTCAGCAGAAAAAGTATTGTGTTTGGTTGCCTTGTGCGGAGCCGCTGCCCTCGGATCTGCGCCCCAGGGTCAGGCGACGCTGGCCGGGCTGCAGGGTTATTGCCATGTAGTTGCCACTGTCAGCGCTGTGCTCCAGGCCCACGGTGTGGCCGTATTCGTGGAGCAAGACACTGAGCATGTCCATCTTGCCTGCGGCGTCACTGCCGGCCTTGAGAAAAGAGAGAAAAGAGAGAAAAGGGGCCAAGAGAAAAGGGGCCGGGCTCCAATGGCACTACTTTAAGCCGATAGTTCAATGAAAACAACGGCTTAGCAGCGCAAAGAAGTTGGGCTGAAAACTCCAACTCGGTACTATGCGGGTGTCGAATCCGTCACACGTACCAAGAAGGGAATCAGCCCAAA